>NZ_JADAXF010000004.1:0-559546 GCF_019837435.1 Bacillus sp. 16GRE42 | reverse complement strand
CATAATATATCACAGTATATTATTTTCGTCAACAAGTTTTTTAAGATAATTTGTATCTCTCATTTGCTGACTCTGCCTATTATATAGACTTTCCCATTGCTATGCAAGTATTATTATAAAAAAATAAGAGGAGGAAAAAATCCCCCCTCTTATTCTTCAGTAGAAACCTCTTCATTAGATTCCTCTTCTTCATCTTTCTGTGCTTTTGCTACCGTCGCTACCTCTTGCTCATCCTCTAATCGAATTAGACGAACACCTTGTGTATTACGTCCCATTTGAGAGATTTGATCAACTGGCATACGAATAATAACACCTGCTGCCGTAATTAACATGATATCTTCTTCACCTGTTACAGATTTAACAGCTACTAATTTACCGTTTTTATCTGTAATATTACAAGTCTTCAGACCTTTACCACCACGGCTTTGTAAACGGTATTCATCAATAGGTGTACGTTTTCCATAACCATTTTTCGTTACGATTAGAACATTTACATCCTCTTCGACAATTTCCATGCCTACAACTTGATCTTCATCACCTAATGTAATTGCTTTTACACCAGCCGCATTACGTCCCATAGAACGCACATCTTGCTCGTTAAAGCGAATTAACATACCATTGCTTGTTCCTACAATAATATCCTTATCACCAGATGTTAAACGTACAGATATTACTTCATCCTCTTCACGAAGAGAGATGGCGATTAAACCATTCGTACGTATATTTGCAAATGATGAAAGTGGCGTTCTCTTAGAAATACCTTGTTTTGTTGTGAAGAATAAGAATTCATCATCACCAAATTCACGAATTGGAATAATGGCGTTAATCCATTCACCCTTATCTACACCTAATAAGTTAATAATAGGTATACCTTTTGCTGTACGACTATACTCTGGGATTTCATATCCTTTCGTACGGTATACTTTCCCTTTATTAGTAAAGAATAAAATGTGATCATGCGTAGAAGTAGTTAATAAATGTTCTACGAAATCATCATCATTTGTTCCCATTCCTTGCACACCACGTCCACCACGGTTCTGTGTTTTGTACGTAGAAGCCGGTAACCTCTTAATATAACCATTATGAGTTAACGTAATAGCGATGTTTTGCTCTGGAATCAAATCTTCATCTTCAATAAATTCCATGCCACCAATTGTGATTTCCGTTCGTCTCTTATCATTGAAGCGTTCTTTTACTTCCGTTAATTCTTCACGAATAATTTCAAGAACTTTCTCTTCATCTGCTAAGATTGCTTGTAATTCAGCGATTAACTTCATTAAGTCTTGATATTCTTGCTCAATTTTTTCACGTTCTAATCCTGTTAAACGTTGCAGACGCATATCTAAAATTGCTTGTGCTTGTTTCTCACTTAAACCGAAACGTTCCATTAAGCCCTGTTTTGCAATATCTGCTGTTTTCGAACTACGAATTAACGTAATAACTTCATCTAGATGATCTAGAGCAATTCGTAATCCTTCTAAAATATGAGCACGCGCCTCTGCTTTTTCTAATTCATAAGCAGTACGTCGACGAATTACTACCTTCTGATGCTCCAAGTAATGATATAAATTTTGTTTTAAATTTAGTACTTGTGGCTCTCCATTTACAAGAGACAACATATTAATACCAAAACTCGTTTGAAGTGCTGTATGTTTATATAGATTATTTAATAGTACATTGGCATTGGCATCACGGCGTACTTCCATAACAATACGCATACCGTTTCGATCTGACTCATCACGTAAATCCGTAATACCTTCAATTTTCTTATCACGAACTAATTCTGCAATTTTTTCAATTAATCGCGCCTTATTAACTTGATAAGGTAGTTCAGTTACAAGAATAGATTGTTTACCATTTGACTTCTCTTCAATTTCAACTTTAGCTCGAAGCATAATAGAGCCTCTACCTGTTTCATACGCTCTTCGAATCCCACTTCGTCCCAAAATTAAACCTGCTGTTGGAAAATCTGGTCCTGGAATAAACTCCATTAATTCCGCAATCGTAATGTCGGGATTATGGCTTAGTGCCAATACACCATCAATTACTTCACCAAGTTGATGCGGTGGAATATTCGTTGCCATACCTACCGCAATACCCGTCGTACCATTCACTAATAAATTAGGGAAACGCGCTGGCAATACAATTGGCTCTCTTTCAGAACCATCATAGTTATCTTGATAATCAATCGTGTTTTTTGAAATATCACGTATTAATTCCATAGAGATCTTAGACATTCTCGCTTCTGTATAACGCATCGCTGCTGCTGAATCACCATCAACAGAACCAAAGTTACCATGCCCATCAACAAGCATATAACGTTGACTAAAATCTTGCGCCATACGTACCATCGTCTCGTAAACAGCTGAATCACCGTGAGGGTGATACTTACCGATTACTTCACCGACAATACGCGCTGATTTCTTATATGCTTTATCAGCTGTAATTCCTAAATCATTCATCGCATATAAAACCCTACGATGCACAGGTTTTAATCCATCACGAACATCTGGTAATGCACGAGATACGATAACACTCATTGCGTAATCTAAAAACGAGGTACGCATTTCATGACTAATATTAATTTCTCGAATTCGTGCTTGTTGTTGATTGTCTGACATCAACCAGCACCTCCTCTTACATTTCCGTTACACATACATTGATTTATATGTAGAAGACAGGAATACTTAGATTCCTGTCATTACCCATTTAAATATCAAGGTTTTTCACGTATTTTGCATTTTCTTGGATAAAGTTACGACGTGGCTCTACTTTATCTCCCATCAAAATTTCAAATGTTTCATCCGCTTCAATTGCATCTTGAAGTGAAACTTGAAGTAATGAACGTACTTCTGGGTCCATTGTCGTCTCCCATAACTGAGTTGGATTCATTTCCCCTAGACCTTTATAACGCTGAATCCCCGGCTTAGGTTGGGCTGGTAATTCAGCTAAGATTTTTTCAAGTTCCTTATCGTTGTAAGCATATTGAATTTTCTTACCTTGTTGTACTTTAAACAAAGGTGGCTGTGCGATATATATATAACCGCACTCAATTATTTGACGCATATAGCGATAGAAGAACGTTAATAATAGGGTACGAATATGCGCACCATCAACATCGGCATCCGTCATAATAATAACTTTATGATAGCGTGCTTTTTCAATAGCGAAGTCTCCGCCGATATTTGTACCAATCGCCGTAATAATTGTACGAACTTCATCATTTGATAAAATTTTATCTAAGCGTGCCTTTTCAACATTAATAATTTTACCCTTCAGCGGTAAAATTGCTTGGAAATGACGATCGCGCCCTTGTTTTGCAGACCCACCCGCAGAGTCACCCTCTACGATATAGATTTCACTAATTGCTGGATCTTTAGAAGAACAGTCTGCCAATTTCCCTGGTAAACTTGAAACTTCTAAAGCACTCTTTCGGCGAGTTAACTCACGAGCCTTTTTAGCTGCTACACGCGCACGCGCTGCCATCGTCCCTTTATCTATAATTTTACGTGCAACATTGGGATTTTCCAGTAAGAACTTTTCAAATGCCTCTGAGAATACTGACTCTGTAATTGTTCTTGCTTCACTATTTCCAAGTTTTGTCTTCGTTTGTCCTTCGAATTGTGGATTTGGATGTTTAATTGACACAATCGCTGTTAAACCTTCACGAACATCTTCACCAGTTAAATTACTATCCGCATCTTTTAAAATATTATTTTTACGACCATAATCGTTGATCACACGAGTTAAGGCTGTTTTAAATCCTACCTCATGTGTACCACCTTCATACGTATGAATATTATTTGTAAATGAGTAAATATGATTTGTGTATCCTTCGTTATATTGAAGCGCAACTTCAACCTGAATACCATCTTTTGAACCTTCTACATATACAGGTTCTTCATGAATTGGCTGTTTTGAACGATTTAAATGTTCAACATATGATTTAATTCCACCTTCATAATGGAATTCTTTCTTCTGTTTATGTTCACGTTTATCTTCAATTGTTAATTTAATATTACGATTTAAAAATGCTAATTCACGCATACGAGTTGCTAACGTATCAAATTCGTATACTATTGTTTCCTGAAAAATTTCTGGATCTGGTTTAAATCGAGTTATCGTCCCTGTTTGATCTGTGTCACCAATGACTTTTAAATCCGCAACCGGAATACCTCTTTCGTATTTTTGATAATGGATTTTGCCTTCACGATGTACAAATACTTCTAGTTCTGTTGATAGAGCATTTACTACAGATGCCCCAACACCATGCAAACCACCAGAAACTTTATAACCGCCACCGCCAAACTTACCACCAGCATGAAGAACGGTCATTATAACTTCCACAGCAGGACGTCCCATTTTTTCTTGTATACCAACTGGAATACCACGTCCATTATCCGTTACAAGAATACTATTATCTTCTTCGATACTAACGTTAATTTCATCACAATACCCTGCAAGTGCTTCATCAATACTATTATCGACGATTTCCCACACAAGATGGTGAAGTCCTTTTCCACTTGTAGATCCAATATACATCCCAGGGCGTTTTCGAACCGCTTCTAATCCTTCAAGTACCTGTATCTGACTTTCATCATATGAGTTTTCTTCCATTTGCTTTTGTTCCATTGACACAAAGATCACCTACTTTTCCATTTAAATAGGGATTACGCCCTATCTATTTCACAATCTACCGTGCCGTTCGTTACATGAATTGTTTTCGCTTCTTTTAATGTTTCGTGTTCAATTCCGTCGACACTCGTCGTTGTCACAAATGTTTGCACTTTTCCTTGAATTGTATTTAACAGATGCGATTGACGATAATCATCTAATTCTGATAATACATCATCCAATAAAAGAACCGGATATTCCTTAACTTCTGAGTAAATCAATTCAATTTCAGCTAATTTTAGGGACAGTGCGGTCGTTCGTTGTTGTCCTTGCGAACCAAAGACTTGAACATTTTTACTATTAACGAAGAATTGTAAATCATCACGATGAGGACCAATTAAAGTCGTACCACGGAAAATCTCACGTTGTTTCACAGATTGAAAATTTTCATAGTATACTTCTTTTATTTTCGACAAATCCATTGATTCTGATACATCTACACTTGGTTTATAGACAATTTCTAATTCTTCTAATCCACGGCTTATACCGCGATGAATTGGAGCTGCCCATTCTTGTAGTAAATGCAAAAACTCAAACCGTTTTTGCAATATTTTTGCACCATGCTCAATAAGTTGAAGTGTAAATACATCCAACATCGTTTCCTCATTCTTACTATTCCCTTGCATCTTTTTCAGCAAGTGATTTCGTTGCGTGAGCACCTTTTGATATTGACTCAATTCATACAAATAGACTGGAGCTATTTGGCCTAATTCCATATCTAAAAAGCGTCTTCTTACTTGAGGGCTTCCTTTTACAAGATTTAAATCTTCTGGGGCAAACATGACAACATTCATCATGCCAATATATTGACTCAATTTTTGTTGTTCAAGTTGATTTAATTTTGCCTTTTTACCTTTTTTCGAAATATTTAATTCCAAAGACAAAGAACTATTTCTCTTTTGTAATTTCCCTTTAATTTGACCGAAGTCTTCATCCCAACGGATAAGCTCGCGATCATTAGAGGTTCTATGAGATTTCGCCATCGCTAAAACATAAATAGCTTCCATCAAATTCGTTTTCCCTTGTGCGTTTTCACCGATAATCACATTCACTTTATCTTCAAAGGAAAGCTCTAACTTTTCATAATTGCGATAGTTTTTTAATTGTATTTCTGAAATAAACAAAGGGCTCCCCCTTTATGACTGAACTTGGAAACTTCCGCTTCCTGGAATTTCAATAATATCGTTCGCATATAATTTGCGACCTCTTCTATTTTCAAGTTCTTGATTCACGTACACTTCATATTCTTGTAAAAACCATTTTACAGCGCCACCTGTATCAATTACATCAGCTAACTTCAAAAATTGTCCTAGTGTAATATACTCTGTTGAAATTTTAATACGTTTCATAAAATCGCTCACTTTCTGAAAGTGTTCATTCTTTCATTGTACTAAATAAACTAACATTAGGAAAGTAATACCCAAAAATCAAATAAGGGCTACTAGTATCTGAAAACTAGCAACCCTTACTTCTTACTTAGTAAGTACGAACCGGTAAAATTAATTGAATAATGGAATCATCATTTACTGTACGAATTAAGAATGGTCTCATCGCACCAGTAAAGCTAATTTTAATTTCAGTACTATCTAAAGCTTTTAATGCATCCATCATATATTTTGCACTAAAAGATATTTTTAACTCTTCCCCATCTACTTTTTCACATTGAACTTCTTCTACTACTTTCCCAATTTCTGGTGAATTCGAAGAAATTTCTAGCATTTCCTTTTCTAAAGTTGATAATTTTACAACATTATTACGACCATCCCTTGCTAATAGAGATGCACGATCAATTGCTTGTAAAAATTCTTTTGTATTTACAAAAATATCTGTTTTACTTTCGGCTGGAATTAAACGAGTTGTATCCGGATAATTACCTTCTAACAATCTTGAGAAGAATAATAAATGCTTTGTACGGAATAATACTTGATACTCCGTAATAACGATATCTACCATTTCTTCAGACTCATCTAGAATTTTGCTTAATTCATTTAAGCTTTTACCTGGAATAACAACATTCGCTTGAAATTCATCTGCGATTCCTTCGATTTTTGCTTTTCGAAGAGCTAACCTGTGACTATCTGTAGCAATGCAAGTTAATTCGCTGTTATATACTTTCCAGTTTACACCTGTCAAGATCGGTCTTGTTTCAGAAGTGGAAACTGCAAATACAGTTTGTCTGATCATATGTTTCAGTAAATCTGTTGGAATCTTAAAAACATGATGTTCTTCAATTTGTGGTAACAATGGATATTCAGCAGAATCTAAACCATTTAAATTAAACTCTGATTTTCCAGAAATTATTTTCGTCATAAAATGATTTTCCACAGAAATTTCGACAGTCTCTTTAGGTAATTTTTTTACAATCTCACTAAAATATTTTGCTTGTAAAATAATACTTCCTGATTGTGCTACTTCTACGATTTCTTTTCCATTGTCTTCAACTGGGATAAAGGATTCAATAGAAATATCAGCATCGCTTCCTGTTAACGTAACTCCTTCTTCCGTAGCGACAACTTTAATTCCTGTAAGGATCGGAATTGTTGTACGAGAAGAAACAGCCTTCATTACATCTTGTACACTTCTTACAAGATAGTCTTTTTGTATTGTAAAACGCATAAAGAAAAACCTCCGGTAAGTATAATATTTTATTTAATTAATAAAGATAAAAAATAGTAGTAATAGTAATAGGGCCTGTGGATATGTGGATAACCCCGTTAAAGGATGTAAAAACAGTCTATCTACATGTGGATAGACTGTGCGTAAAACAAGGGAAGTTATTCACACTATTCAGCTACTACTTTAAAATATCGTTAATTTCTTCAACTTGTTTTTGTAATTGCGTATCCGTTTTAAGTAGCTTAGAAATTTTTTCATGAGCATGGATAACTGTTGTATGATCACGTCCACCAAATTCTTCACCGATTTTAGGTAAGGAGTAATCTGTAAGTTCGCGTGATAAATACATTGCAATTTGGCGAGGGAAGGCAACTGATTTTGTTCGCTTTTTCGCCTTGAAATCTTCCAGTTTTATTTGATAAACATCCCCGACAGCCTTTTGAATATCATAAATGGAGATAATTTTTGGTTTAGAATTTGGAATAATATTTTTAAGTGCTTCAGCTGCTAAATCAGCATTAATATCTTTGTTAATTAAAGATGAATAAGCTACAACTCGGATAAGTGCACCTTCTAGTTCACGAATGTTTGAATCAATTTGATTTGCAATATAAAGCATAACCTCATTTGGTATATCGAGTCCTTCAGCCTTTGCTTTTTTACGTAAAATTGCAATTCGTGTTTCTAAATCTGGTGGCGTAATATCCGTAATGAGTCCCCATTCAAAGCGAGAACGAAGACGATCTTCTAAAGTTGGAATTTCTTTTGGTGGCCGATCACTTGAAATTACAATTTGTTTACTTTCTTCGTGTAATGCATTGAATGTATGGAAAAACTCTTCTTGAGTTTGTTCTTTTCCTGCTAGAAATTGAATATCATCTATTAATAAAACATCTACATTACGGTATTTATTACGAAAATCGACCGCTTTATTATCACGAATTGAATTAATGAATTCATTTGTAAATTTTTCTGATGATAAATATACAACCTTTGCGTTTGGGTTATGTTCAATTACATAATGACCAATTGCATGCATTAAATGGGTCTTCCCGAGTCCAACTCCCCCGTAAATAAAGAGGGGATTATATGCTTTAGCTGGCGCTTCGGCTACAGCCAATGAAGCAGCGTGAGCAAAACGGTTACCAGAGCCAATAACAAATGTATCAAACGTATATTTTGGATTTAGCATACTCTGTGGTAAATGATTAGAATCATCTTGTGCTGAATTTGGTTTAGAAGGAGGAAGATCAATCTCCTCTTCAGCTTGACTTTGGGGAATAATAAAGCGAATAGCTAATTTTGCCCCCGTTAAATCATAAAGTGTTTCCGAAATTAGCTCTGAATAATGAGATTCTAACCAATCACGAGCGAATTCATTTGGAGCTGTAATTGTTAATACGTCTTTCTTTAAATTATGTGCGGTTGTTGATTTTAACCATGTTTCATAACTTGGTTTACTGACCTTTTTTTCTAGTTCTTTTAAGGCGCTGTTCCATAAATCAGAGATGTTTTCCAAAGGTGTCCCTCCTTTACTAAGATGGTAAAAGAATAAGGTTGCGCAACAAATGTACAACCTAAATAAATATAAAATGTATATTTATACGAAACGTATTTTAAAACCTAAAAACGTCGTTTGTATATGAGATAGGGTTTTCGACAAAAAAAGCAAATGTGGATAAGCATTTACCCACATGTGATTAAAACTGTCCACATGTTATACACAAATTGTGGATAAGATAAAGGTGTGGAAAACTTATTCAAAGTGAAAACACAACTATAATATCAAAAAAAAGTAGCTATAGCAATGAATTTAAGAAAGTTATCCACAAAATCAATACCTTGTGGAATAAACTTGTCCACAACACGATATACTGTGTAAAAGTACGAAAAGGGTTTGTGGATATAAAAACCCAGAAAAAACATTTATCCACAAGGAAATATAGGGTCTGTGAAAAAGTATGTGAATAGGTTCAAAATGAATATTTGATGAAAATTTCGAGAACCATTGACATTTTCCTAGTTGATTAACTATAATTTATAGGACTGTCTTTAACAGATATTCCTCAGGGAGGTGTCATATAATGAAAAGAACTTACCAACCAAATAAACGTAAGCGCAGCAAAGTACATGGTTTCCGCAGCCGTATGAGCACAGCGAACGGACGTAAAGTGCTAGCAGCTCGTCGTCGTAAAGGAAGAAAAGTATTATCTGCGTAGACCACTGATCGTTCAGTGGTCTTTTTTTCTAATAATAGTGAATTTCCACTGATGAACTACAGGAGTGTCAATTGATATGAAGAAAAAATATCGTATAAAAAAGAATGATGAATTCCAGACGGTTTTTCAAAAAGGAAAATCGAATGCTAACCGTCAGCTTGTTGTCTATCAACTAGATAAGGGAGAGCAGCCAAACTTTCGTATTGGCCTTTCTGTCAGCAAGAAAATAGGAAATGCAGTAGTGCGTAATCGAATTAAACGTATGATTCGCCAGTCGATCACAGAATTAAAAGATGAGATAGATTCTGGAAAAGATTTTGTTATAATAGCAAGGAAGCCTTGTGCAGAGATGACATATGAAGAATTAAAGAAAAGCTTAATTCATGTCTTTAAACGCTCTGGTATGAAAAGAATAAAAAAGTAGCGTAAGGAAATGAATTACACTATATACATACCGAAACAAGGAGGAGCAGGCTTTGAAAAAGAAAATAGGTTTACTAGCCATGGTTATTGCATTAATGGCAATTGCTACTGGCTGTAGTGAAGTGAATCAGCCGATTACACCGAAAAGTACTGGAATTTGGAATGAATATTTCGTATATCCGCTTTCTCAGTTAATTACGTATTTTGCCAACTTATTTGGTAGTAATTACGGTTTAGCAATCGTTGTTACAACTCTTATCATTCGTTTTGCATTATTACCATTAATGATTAAACAAACGAAGAGTACGAAAGCAATGCAGGCGTTACAACCAGAAATGGTGAAGTTAAAAGAGAAATATAGTTCTAAAGATCAAGCAACACAGCAAAAACTACAACAAGAAATGATGCAGTTATATCAAAAAAATGGTGTAAACCCATTAGCAGGATGTTTACCGATATTTGTTCAGATGCCTATTTTATTCGCGTTTTACCATGCGATTATGAGAACAGCTGAAATTAGTAAGCATACATTTTTATGGTTCGATTTAGGGCAGGCAGATCCGTACTATATCTTACCGATTGTCGCGGCAATTACGACATTTATTCAGCAAAAGCTTGCAATGGCAGGAACAGCTGGTCAAAATCCGCAAATGGCAATGATGATTTGGCTTATGCCAATTATGATCTTAGTCTTTGCAATTAACTTCCCAGCTGCATTATCACTTTACTGGGTTGTTGGTAACATCTTTGGTATCGCTCAAATGTACTTGATCAAGGGGCCAGAAATTAAGGCTAGTAAGGCAGGAGGATCAAGCAAGTGAGTGTAGTTACTGCTAAAGGACAAACAGTCGAGCTGGCAGTACAAGATGCTTTAAGACAACTAAATGTTCCAAAAGACCGAGTAGATATAAATATTATTGATGAGGGTAAAAGAGGGTTCCTAGGTTTATTTGGGAATCGACCTGCAGTAGTAGAAGTTGTATTGAAGAAAGATCCAATTCAAGAATGTGAAGAATATTTAAAAAATGTTATTCACGATATGGGTGTGAAAGCTGAGATTAGTAAAATTGTAAAAGGACGCGAAGTTGAATTTACAATTTCTGGCGAAAATATAGGTGTTTTGATTGGTAAAAGAGGAAACACCTTGAATTCTTTACAGTATTTAACAAAACTTGTGGCGAATCGTAGTACGAAGCAGTATATTGGTATCACACTAGATGCTGAAAATTATCGTAGTAAAAGAAAAGGTACATTAGAAGCACTTTCTTATCGATTAGCAAAACAAGTAGTAAGTACGAAAAAAAGAGTTGTGTTGGAGCCTATGCCATCTTTTGAACGAAAGATTATCCACCAAGCATTATCTAATCATCAAAATATCATTACAACTTCTGAAGGAAAAGAACCACATCGACATGTTGTAATATCTTCCAAGTGACCGGTTACTCAATTGAGTGCCGGTTTTTTTGAGCGGAAAATAGGTGTGGATAACTAAAAAACACTAAACTTATCCACTGTGAATAAGTTTAGTGTTTTTTACATGAGGACATAATAAAATGAGTTATTATTCTTTTGTAGATAGGTTCGTTATGGTATTCTAATAATTTAGTGAAGAAAATAATCATGTTGAAATAGAGATAAATAAGCAAGTGAGGTGAAAGGACATGGAATTTGATACAATTGCCGCGATTTCCACAGCGCTTGGAGAGGGTGCAATTGCCATTGTTCGAGTAAGTGGGGATGATGCGGTTGAAAAAGTTAATCGTATTTTTAAAGGGAAGGATTTAACAGAAGTTCCTTCTCACACAATTCATTATGGTCATATTGTCGATTTAGATACAAATCAGGTTATTGAAGAAGTGATGGTATCTATTCTGCGTGCACCAAGGACTTTTACACGTGAAAATATAGTGGAAATTAACTGTCACGGCGGACTTGTTTCGGTAAATAAAGTATTGCAGCTTATTTTAGCACAAGGAGTACGATTAGCAGAGCCTGGTGAATTTACAAAACGTGCTTTTTTAAATGGCCGTATTGATTTATCACAAGCAGAAGCTGTTATGGACTTAATCCGTGCAAAAACAGATCGTGCAATGAACGTAGCGATTAACCAAATGGAAGGGCGATTATCTAAATTAATCGGCCGTCTGCGTCAGGACATATTAGAAACGTTGGCTCATGTTGAGGTAAACATAGATTACCCGGAATATGATGATGTGGAAGAAATGACACATAATATTTTAATTGAGAAAGCTACACATGTTCGTACGGAAATTGCAAAAATATTAGAAACATCGAAGCAAGGAAAGATTTTACGTGAAGGTATTGCTACTGCAATCATCGGTAGACCTAACGTTGGGAAGTCATCGCTATTAAATAGTCTTGTTCAGGAGAAAAAGGCAATTGTAACTGATATTGCAGGAACAACTCGTGATGTTATTGAAGAGTACGTTAATGTGCGTGGTGTACCACTTAAACTTATAGATACAGCCGGGATTCGTGAAACAGAAGATGTTGTTGAACGAATTGGTGTAGAGCGTTCAAAAGAAATGATGAGCCAAGCTGATTTAGTTTTAGTTGTCGTTAATTATAGCGAGGCTTTAACGCATGAGGATGAAGATCTATTCCGTGCCGTACAAGGAAAAGATTTCATTATTATTGTAAATAAGACAGATTTATCGCAAGTAATCGATATGGAACGTGTTACAGAATTGGCAGCGGGAAATCGTATTATTACAACATCGTTAATTGAGGAACAAGGAATAGATGAGCTTGAAAAGGCAATAGCTGATTTATTCTTTGAAGGAACAATTGATTCTGCAGATGTGACATATGTTTCTAACGCGAGACATATTGGATTATTAACACAAGCAGGAAAAACAATTGGAGATGCAATTGAGGCAATAGAAAATGGTGTTCCAATTGATATGGTGCAAATTGATTTAACAAGAACGTGGGAAATACTTGGTGAAATTACTGGTGATACCGTCCATGAAAGCCTAATTGACCAGTTGTTCTCTCAATTTTGTTTAGGAAAATAATATAGCGATGTTTTAGAAAGATAGAGATTATTAGGAGGAATAAACAATGGGATACAATGCCGGTTCATACGATGTCATAGTAATCGGTGCAGGTCATGCAGGATGTGAAGCTGGTCTTGCGGCAGCACGAATGGGCTCCAAAACATTAATGTTAACAATTAATTTAGATATGGTAGCGTTTATGCCATGTAACCCTTCTGTTGGTGGACCAGCAAAAGGGATTGTTGTTCGGGAAATTGATGCATTAGGCGGAGAAATGGGACGCAACATTGATAAAACGTATATTCAAATGCGTATGTTAAATACAGGTAAAGGACCAGCTGTACGCGCGCTTCGCGCACAAGCAGATAAGTTCTCTTACCAGCATGAATTAAAGAAAACAATTGAAGAAACACCAAATTTAACGTTGTTCCAAGGAATGGTTGAGCGTTTAATCGTCGAAGATGGCGAATGTAAAGGGGTAGTTACGCAAGCTGGTGCTGAATATACAGCCAAAACAGTTGTAATTACGACTGGAACATTTTTACGCGGTGAGATTATTATGGGAGGTTTAAAATATTCGAGCGGTCCGAATAATCAACAACCATCTATAACTTTATCCGAACATTTAGAGGAGCTTGGATTTGATCTTGTTAGATTTAAAACAGGTACACCTCCGCGTGTAAATAGTAATACGATTGATTACAGTAAAACAGAAATTCAGCCAGGTGATGATAAACCACGAGCTTTCTCTTTTGAAACGACAAAATTTATTATGGATCAAATTCCATGTTGGTTGACGTATACAAGTACGGAAACACATCGTTTAATAGATGAAAACCTACATCGCTCAGCTATGTATTCTGGTATGATTAAGGGAACAGGACCTAGATATTGTCCTTCAATTGAAGACAAAGTAGTAAGATTTAATGATAAACCACGTCATCAAATTTTCTTAGAGCCAGAAGGACGTAATACACAAGAGGTGTATGTACAAGGTTTATCCACAAGCTTACCAGAAGATGTGCAACGTGATATGCTTAGAACAATACCTGGCCTAGAAAACGTTGAAATGATGCGTACAGGTTATGCAATTGAATATGATGCAATTGTGCCAACACAACTATGGCCAACACTTGAAACGAAAAAAATTAAAAATTTATATACAGCAGGACAAATTAACGGAACTTCTGGTTACGAAGAGGCGGCAGGACAAGGGCTTATGGCTGGGATTAATGCAGCATGTCGTTCTTTAGGTAAAAAAGAAGTTATTTTAGGTCGCGCGGATGCTTATATTGGTGTCTTAATTGATGATCTTGTAACGAAAGGTACAAATGAACCATATCGCTTATTAACGTCTCGTGCAGAATATCGCCTATTATTACGCCACGATAATGCTGATCTTCGTTTAACTGAAGTTGGTCGTGAAATTGGATTAATTAAAGAAGAACGCTATGAGCGATTTACAAATAAAAAATTAAAAATTGAACAGGAAAAGGAACGTTTAAGCGGCATTATTATTAAACCACGTCCTGAAGTTCAAGAATTAATTCGTAGTATTGGCGGAAGTGAATTGAAAGATGGAATACGTGCAAGTGACTTATTACGTCGTCCAGAGATGACATATGAGCATATTCATCTTTTAGTACCAAGTGAAGTAGAATTAAGTGATGAAATTACAGAACAAGTTGAAATTCAGATTAAGTACGAAGGATATATCGAAAAATCTTTACAGCAAGTAGAGCGTATGAAGAAAATGGAAAACAAAAAAATCCCTGTGGATATTGATTATGATGCGATTTCTAGCCTTGCCTCAGAAGCGAGACAGAAATTGAAAGATGTTCGTCCACTTTCAATGGGGCAGGCTTCACGTATTTCTGGCGTGAATCCAGCGGATGTTTCTATTTTACTTGTGTATATTGAACAAGGAAAAATTGCGCGAGTATCGAACCAATAAATAGTAAGGAGATATTGTTAGATGAACATAGAACAATTTCAATCTATGCTAGAAGAGAAGGGTATCACCCTCTCTTCTAGACAGTTAGAGCAGTTCGAAATCTACTTTGAAACATTAGTAGAGTGGAATGAAAAAATGAACTTAACGGCTATTACGGAGAAAGAGGAAGTATATTTAAAACACTTTTTTGATTCCATTACGGCTGCTTTTTATTATGATTTTTCAGAACCATTCTCAATTTGTGATGTTGGCGCAGGAGCTGGATTCCCAAGTATTCCTTTGAAAATCTGTTTCCCGCACTTAAAAGTAACAATTGTAGACTCATTGCAAAAACGTATTAACTTCTTAAATCATTTAGCACAAAAGTTGGAATTAGGTGACGTTGCGTTTTGTCACGATCGTGCTGAAACATTTGGGAAAAAAGAAGGTGTACGTGAATCGTACGATATTGTAATGGCACGTGCAGTTGCGCGTCTTTCGGTATTGAGTGAGCTATGTTTACCACTTGTAAAAGTTGGGGGAACGTTCATTGCAATGAAAGGTGCCGCAGCAAACGAAGAAATTGAAAATGGCAAGTATGCTTTAGAGGTGCTAGGCGGGAATTTAAAAGAAATGTCTACGTTCCAATTACCGTTTGAAGAAAGTGAACGTAATATTTTATTAATCGAGAAAAAGCGCAAGACACCAAAGAAATATCCACGCAAACCGGGAACACCCAATAAATTACCTATTGAAAAATAAATCTTATTAGACGTAAGATTGAATTATATAAATGAAAACGTAAATGTTTCATAGGAAACATTTTATGGAGAATAGTCAATAGGCCTAAAAGGTGGTGGAATATGTATGAAAAATACGTTTTCTCGTTTATTTGGCTTTGGAGATAAAGAGAGCGAATTCGAATTACAAGACGAAAGCCATGAAGAAATAGATAAAAAGGTATATGAAGAAATACAAGAAATTCCGATAGTAAATATTACCCCTAACCGTTATCAACCACGAACAGTTTTTGATGATGCACGAATTGAAGAGCTAGCACTAACGATTCGTACACATGGACTGATTCAGCCGATTGTTGTGAGGCAATATGAGGATGACAAGTACGAGATTATCGCTGGAGAAAGGCGTTTCCGTGCGGCAACAAAGTTAGGGTGGGAAAAGGTTCCTGCAATTATAAAGAACTTAAATGATACAGAGACAGCTTCTGTAGCTTTAATTGAAAACTTGCAACGTGAGGAACTAACAGCAATCGAGGAAGCTGTGGCATATCAAAAGCTAATTGAGTTACATAATTTAACACAAGAAGCATTGGCACAACGACTTGGAAAAGGACAATCCACAATCGCAAATAAGTTGCGATTGTTAAAGTTGCCTGAAGAAATAAAACGTGCGTTATTAGAAAAAAGTATTACAGAACGTCATGCCCGCGCGCTCATTCCTTTAAAGAATGAGGAATTACAACTGAAGGTTTTACAGGAAATTGTGGAGAAACAACTGAATGTAAAGCAAACAGAGGAACGAATTGCGAAATTACTAGAGGAAGCCAAACCGAAGCGTAAGGCAAAGCAAAAAGCAGTAAGTCGAGATACGAGAATTGCCATGAATACAATTAGGCAGTCATTACAAATGGTTGCTGACAGTGGTTTAAATGTTAATTCTGCGGAAGAAGAATTTGATGAGTACTATCAAATTACAATTAAAATCCCGAAGAAAAAATAATAATGGCGTGTTAGAGACCTTATCCTATTGGATAGGTCTCTTTTACTATATTTTCTTGTTAGATGAAGAAGGAGTTTAGAAATAAATTTTGAAGTTTAATAAGGACGTAAAAGAAAAACTTTTATTTCATGTTACAATAAACGTAATTATTACTAGAATAAGATAGAAAGGTTGAAAGTAGGTGACATCATGGGAAAAATCATTGCTATTGCCAATCAAAAAGGTGGCGTTGGAAAAACAACAACATCTGTTAATTTAGGGGCTGGATTGGCACAAGTAGGTAAAAAAGTCCTTCTTGTAGATATTGATGCTCAAGGAAATGCAACGACTGGTGTGGGAATTGAAAAATCCGAATTAGATCAATGTATTTACAATGTTCTTGTGGAAGATGCAGATGTTCAAGGGGTTATACGTAAAACCGCAACTGAAAACTTAGATGTTCTACCCGCTACAATTCAATTGGCAGGTGCTGAAATTGAATTGGTACCGACTATTTCCCGGGAAGTACGTTTACAAAGGGCATTACAGCCAGTTCGTGATGAATACGACTATATTATTATCGACTGTCCCCCGTCCTTAGGGTTATTAACGATTAATGCATTAACCGCAGCAGATTCTGTTATTATTCCTGTTCAATGCGAATATTACGCACTAGAAGGATTAAGTCAGCTATTAAATACAGTTCGACTTGTGCAAAAGCACTTAAATAAAAATCTAGCAATTCAAGGTGTATTGCTAACGATGTTGGATGCCCGCACGAATTTAGGGATCCAGGTTATAGATGAAGTGAAAAAATACTTTAGGGATAAAGTATACCGTTCGATTATTCCTCGTAATGTTCGTTTAAGTGAAGCACCAAGTCATGGGAAACCAATTATGCAGTATGACGCTAAATCAAGAGGGGCAGAAGTATATATAGATTTAGCAGAGGAAGTGATTGCAGGTGGCTAAAGGATTAGGGAGAGGAATTAATGTGTTTTTTCCTGATTTAGATGTGAAAGAAGAAGAGGCAATTCAGGAGATTGTGATAACTGAATTAAGACCGAATCCATATCAACCACGTAAACACTTTAATAAAGAGGCAATTCAAGAATTATCGGCCTCTATTAAAGAACACGGCATATTGCAACCGTTAATTGCTAGGAAGAGTATTAAAGGATATGAAATTGTTGCAGGTGAAAGAAGATATCGTGCTGCCAAAGAGGCAGGGCTCGAAAAGGTACCTGCTGTTGTAAGACAATTAAATGAGCAGCAAATGATGGAGTTTGCATTGCTTGAAAACTTACAACGAGAAGATTTAAACCCAATGGAAGAAGCAATGGCATATCAAATGTTAATGAATGAGCTAAATGTAACGCAAGAACAATTAGCAAAACGTCTTGGTAAGAGCAGACCTTACATTGCAAATTATACGCGGTTATTAAGCCTCCCTCCATTTGTGCAAGATATGATTGCAAATGGTCAACTTTCAATGGCCCATGGGAGAACTTTGCTTACGATAAAAGATGAAGAACAATTGAAATCTTTATTAAAACGAATCGAAAAAGAAGGATTAAACGTTCGTCAATTAGAGAAAATTGTTCAGGAGATTAATCAACGCGTTTCACGTGAAACAAAACAAGTGAAAAAAGAGAGAAACATATTTTTCGTAGAACGCGAAACGTTCTTAAGAGAAAAGTTTGGCACAGATGTGAAAATTAAAGAAACGAAAAAAGAAAAAGGTAAAATTGAAATTGAATTTTTTAATAAAGAAGATTTAAATCGTATTTTAGAATTATTAGCGCAGAAAAACTAAAAAGCAAACCATCTTATTATTTATAGATGGTTTGCTTTTTTTAATACAGATAATTTTTGGTCTGTTTCTTTTATACTTTGTGCAATTACATCAGCCATTTTCATGACTAAACTTAATCGTGTATTTTGCAGGACGAAAAACTCCATAAAACCATTTAGATTTACGATGCCATGAATATGTAAATCACCAACTGCAGGTAATTTCTTGTTCATCGCAGCTCCAGGTTTACTAGGCCCCATTCCGGTAGTAATGGAACCGATGCTTTGAGACTTTCCTAAACAGGCATCGACCGCAATTATAAATGAAGTAGGATTATCTTTCTGTATATTCCGAATTCTTTCTTCTAAATTTAGCGCATGCACTGGCTCGTCTAGTGTGCCGAACACTTGGAAGTTTTTAATTCCTACTTGTTCTAGTTTCGTACCGACTAACGGACCGAGTGCATCGCCTGTAGAACGGTCTGTGCCGATACAAACGAGAATAATCGGTATATTCGTTTTAATAGGGATATGGGAAAGTAAGAAGTTACTAATTGTCTCGGAGGCTTCTACGTCTTGGTGCATAACATTTTGAGTTTCTTTTTCGAAAAAGGGTAAGCGAAAACTTCCAATATTCATGAAGCATCCATCCTTTTAATAAATTTTCAAAATATGTTATATGGTGAGTAAAATGGAAAACTATAAGTGCGTACTTCCTGTAAAATTTGAGTGAAAACGGAAATAATAGTACTAGTATATATATATTCGTTCCATTTTATACCTGCATGGAAGTTAACAAATGCAATTAAAGTCATAAAAATTTTTCAGAAATGAGGGTGACTTCTGATACAATGAGAAGGATAATTAAAAAGAAATTTTAGCTGGAGAGGTAGAGGTACATGGATTTAGCGTTGAAATGGTTTGAGTCCATTGATTGGACGAATATAGGTGTGAAATCACTAAAAATAGTCGTTATTTTAATACTTGGTGCAATTATTGTGCGAGTTGCGCGTGCAATTGTACGAAATGCGTTTCGTATGGGAAGCCGTTCGCCAATTCAAATTTCAGAACGTCGTACAGTTACAGTAGCGAAGTTACTTGAAAATATTGTGGCATACGTTGTTATGTTCATTATGTTAATTGCGATTTTGGGTGTGTTTAATATTAATGCATCTGGTTTATTAGCGGGTGCCGGGGTAATTGGTTTAGCAGTCGGATTTGGTGCTCAAAGTTTAGTGAAAGATGTTATTACGGGGTTATTTATTTTGCTAGAAGATCAATTTTCAGTAGGTGACTATGTAAAAATTGGTCAGTTTGAAGGTGTCGTTCTAGAAATTGGACTTCGTACAACAAAAGTAAAGAGTTGGACAGGCGAAATTCATACTTTACCAAATGGAAGTATCATTCAAGTTACGAACTATTCCGTTAGTAATAGTGTAGCATTTGTTGATGTATCCATTTCGTATGAGGCTGACATAGCGAAAGCGGAGCAAGTTATTGAAGAGTTATTAGAAGAATTACCTGCACAGTATACGCAAATGGTAGCAAAGCCTCAGTTATTAGGTGTGCAAACATTGGCTGCATCAGAAGTTATATTACGTGTTATTGCGGAAGTAGAGCCGATGCAACATGCGGTTGTTGCAAGAGCCCTTCGTAAAGAAATTAAAAATCGTCTAGATTTACATGGGATTGAAATTCCATATCCACGTATGGTTTTATATAATCGTGAAGAATTGGTGAGTGGAAAAGCAATTTAGTATGGAGAGGGGTTTGGAGAATGGAGCAAAAGCAGTATAACTTGTACGATGTTGTGGAAATGAAGAAAGCCCACCCATGTGGTGAGAATCGCTGGAAGATTATTCGTATGGGAATGGATATCCGCATTAAGTGCGAGGGATGTGACCATTCAGTAATGATTCCTCGAAGAGAATTTGATCGTAAGGTGAAAAAAATACTTGTGAAGCACGAAGAATAGAGAGAAAGTAACAGTTGCAATGGGCAGCTGTTACTTTTTTCGTTTGGAGGAAACTTGTCATTTTTTTCGTTACTATCTATAATGATGAAAGATTGAGACATAGGAGTGAAAAATATGGGATTAACGGCTGGGATTGTTGGATTACCTAACGTAGGGAAGTCAACTTTATTTAATGCAATTACACAAGCAGGAGCAGAATCTGCAAACTATCCATTCTGTACAATTGATCCAAACGTAGGGATTGTAGAAGTACCAGATGAGCGTTTAAATAAATTAACGGAATTAGTAGAACCGAAAAAAACTGTTCCGACTGTATTTGAGTTTACTGATATTGCAGGTATCGTAAAAGGTGCTAGTAAAGGTGAAGGTTTAGGAAATAAATTCTTATCTCACATTCGCCAAGTAGATGCAATTTGCCAAGTTGTTCGTTGTTTTGAAGACGAAAATATTACACACGTTTCAGGGAAAGTAGATCCAATCGATGATATTGAAACAATCAACTTAGAGCTAATCTTAGCGGATTTGGAATCTGTTGATAAACGTATCGAACGTGTTGCGAAGTTAGCAAGACAAAAAGATAAAGAAGCTGTATATGAGCATGAAATTTTAGTTCGTTTAAAAGAAGCTTTTGAAGAGGGAAAACCAGCTCGTACTGTTGAATTTGCAGAAGAGCAAATGAAAATTGTTAAAGGCCTTCATTTACTTACAACGAAAGAAATGCTATACGTAGCAAACGTAAGTGAAGATGATATTATGGATCCTTCTGAAAATAAATATGTAAAAATGGTAAAAGAATTTGCTGCAAATGAAAATTCTCAAGTAATCGTTGTATGTGCAAAAATCGAAGAAGAAATCGCTGAGCTAGATGAGGAAGAGAAAAAAGTATTCCTTGAAGAACTAGGCATTGAAGAATCTGGTTTAGATCAATTAATTCGTGCTGCATATGATTTATTAGGACTTGCTACTTACTTCACAGCTGGTGTGCAAGAAGTACGTGCATGGACGTTTAAACAAGGTATGAAAGCACCACAATGTGCTGGCGTAATTCATACAGACTTTGAGCGTGGATTTATTCGTGCGGAAACAGTTTCTTACGAAGACTTAATGACAAACGGTTCTATGACAGCTGCAAAAGAAGCTGGTAAAGTTCGTTTAGAAGGAAAAGAGTATATCGTAAAAGACGGAGACGTTATGCACTTCCGCTTCAACGTTTAATTCAATATTTCCTAGGAAAAATAAAGATATGAGCTTGGCAAATATATTATGTGTTTGCCAAGTTTTTTATGCATGGGTGAGTTGATTCATCTAACTTACTATGATATAATCTAAACTCGTGAGTAATTACTATAAATTAATTGCTCCTTGCCCATTATGGGCCGTTTAGACCAAAAGGAGGTGAAAGTGTAATGAGAAAGTACGAAATTATGTACATCATTCGTCCTGGCGTTGAAGAAGAAGCTCAAAAAGCTTTAGTTGAACGTTTCGCAGGTGTTTTAACAAACAATGGTGCAGAAATCATTAACACGAAAGAGTGGGGTAAGCGTCGTTTAGCTTACGAAATCAACGACTTACGTGAAGGTTTCTACATGATCTTAAACGTGAACTCTAACGCAGAAGCGATTAACGAATTCGACCGTTTAGCTAAGATCAACGAAGACATCCTTCGTCATATCGTTGTTAAAGAAGAAGAAAAATAATTGATATATAAGGGAGAGTGGTTCGATTGATGAATCGTGTTATCCTCGTTGGTCGTTTAACTAAGGACCCTGACTTACGTTACACGCCCAATGGTGTTGCAGTAGCTACTTTTACGTTAGCTGTGAATCGCGCATTTGCGAATCAACAAGGTGAGCGTGAAGCTGACTTTATTAATTGTGTAATATGGCGTAAACAAGCAGAAAACGTAGCAAATTATTTGAAAAAAGGTAGCTTAGCAGGCGTAGATGGACGTCTTCAAACTCGTAATTACGATGGACAAGATGGTAAACGTGTATATGTAACAGAAGTTCTTGCGGAAAGCGTACAATTTTTAGAGCCGCGTAATGGCGGTGGGGAGCAACGTGGTTCATTTAATCAGCAACCATCAGGAGCTGGTTTCGGTAACCAAAGCTCTAACCCATTTGGTCAATCTAGTAATCAAGGCAACCAAGGTAACCAAGGGAACTCTGGATTTACGAAGAATGACGATCCATTTTCAAATGTAGGTCAACCGATCGACATTTCCGACGACGATTTACCGTTCTAATACAGTAAATTAGTTAGTTTTAACAAAGAATGGAGGGAATAGACATGGCAGGACGCAAAGGTGGACGTGCGAAACGTCGTAAGGTGTGTTTCTTCACATCTAACGGCATCACTCGCATTGACTATAAAGATGTTGATTTATTAAAACGTTTCGTTTCTGAGCGTGGTAAAATTTTACCTCGTCGTGTAACAGGAACAAGCGCAAAATACCAACGCAAACTTACAGTTGCAATTAAACGTGCTCGTCAAATGGCACTTTTACCATATGTTGGTGAATAATAGCGTATGAAATGCACAGTAGAGTCGGACTCTACTGTGCATTTTGCTATGCTTTTCTTTTTTTTGAAAGAGAGGTTAGATGATGAAGAATACGAAATTTATTACTGAGGGTGCAGCGCTGTTAGCTATATATGCAATGTTATTGCTTATATCTATGTATGTTCCAATCTTAGGTACAGTTGTAACGTTTGCGTTGCCATTGCCGTTTATATTGCTAACGATAAGATATAGATTATCTAACGCCTTTATAGTTTTTACTGCGGCGCTTTTTATTACTGTTATTGTCAGTCAGCCGATGAACCTAGTAAAGACAACTATGTTTGGATTGATAGGTATCGTTTTAGGATATATGTATAAAAAACGAAAAAAGCCGGTAGAAACTTTAATGGCGGGGACGCTTGCGTACTTAATTGGTATTATGCTCATTTATGTTGCGAGTATAAAGTTTTTTAACATAGATTTAATGAAGCAAATGCAAAATATGCTTAATGAAAGTATGGCGCAAAGTGAAAAAATAGTCACTACTGCTGGTATGTCTATTAGTAAAGAGCAAAAAGAATTATTTGCACAATTTAATGATGTGTTACAAACGTTATTCCCAAGTTTGCTTGTAATGGTCTCGGTATGTTTTTCTTGGATTACAGTTATGATATCAGGTAGTGTTTTGAGAAAACTAAAGCATGACGTTATACCTTGGCCTAAATTTAAAGATATACAATTACCAAAGAGTATTGTTTGGTATTACGTTATATTTATTTTGCTATCAACTTTTATAAAAGTAGAACCGACATCATATTTACATATGGTATTTTCTAACCTATATGTCATATTTGCTTTACTACTAGTACTGCAAGGTCTGACATTTATCGCTTTTATAGCGCATAGCAAAGGTTTTACGAAAGGAGTTCCTATTATTAGTTTTATTGTCTGCATGTTTATTCCGATGCTGTTTCCTCTTGTGACAATCTTAGGTATAATTGATTTAGGGATTTCATTGCGTTCTAAAATAGGAGGATAAAGTAATATTCCTTATACTATTTTAATCTGTTTAACTAACTGGAAGGAGAGTTAGTTTTACTTTATAGGAGTTGTATACATGCCTGAATTTTATAAGAAACAGTGGTTTTTATATCCTGTTTATGTATTGGCATTTTTCGTGTTTGTGCTCATTGCGATCCTCTGTTATTTTCATTTAATTATGGGGATATCCACCTTTTTTATCTTTTGCATTGTACTTTTTGTTGTTATACGCTTTGAACTGACCTTTCAAAGGAATTTCGAAAAGTATACGACAGATATGATTACAAGAGTAAAGAAAGTGAGTAATGAGGCGTTTAACCAAATGCCGATTGGTATTTTGTTATACAATAAGGATTATGGGATTGATTGGGCGAATCCTTATTTATCTTCATGTCTAGGACAGCATGCATTAGCTGGATGGCATCTTTATGATGTATCAGAAACGTTACTTCTTTTTATTAAGGGAGAAACTTCCGATGATATAGTCTCTTTAAATAACCGAAAGTTTCGCGTTTTTGTAAGGAAAGAAGAAAAGTTAATTTATTTCTTTGATGTAACGGAACAAACAGAGATTGAAAAGATGTACGAGGATCAACGCACTGTTTTGGCTGTCATTTATTTAGATAATTATGATGAGGTTACACAAGGGTTAGATGATCAATTACGTACGAATATAACAAGTCTTGTAACATCACGATTAAATGAATGGGCCGTTAAGTATGGGGCATATTTAAAACGTGCATCTTCAGAAAGATTCTTCGTTGTACTAAATGAGAGTATTTTAGCACAGATGGAGAAAGGGAAATTTAGCATTTTAGATCAGGTGCGTGAAGAAACATCCAAAAGGAATATACCACTCACCTTAAGTGTAGGTGTTGGATCAGGGGATTTACCTTTATCAGAGCTTGGGGCAATGGCTCAGTCCGGTTTAGACCTTGCGCTTGGCCGTGGTGGAGATCAAGTAGCTATTAAACAAGCGACAGGTAAAGTTAAGTTTTATGGTGGTAAGACAAATCCAGTTGAAAAACGTACTCGTGTACGTGCCAGAGTTATTTCGCATGCATTAAAGGATTTAGTATTAGAAAGTAGTAATGTCATTATAATGGGGCATAGGGCTCCTGATATGGACGCAATTGGTGCTGCGATTGGTATTTTAAAGGTAGCGCAATTAAATGAGCGTAAAGGATATATTGTGTTAGATGAAAATGATTCTGATAAGGGAATTAAGCGTTTGATGGATAAAGTGAAACAAAACGAAGAGTTATGGTCTCACTTTATTACCCCAGGACAAGCGATGGAATTTGCAAATGATGATTCATTACTTGTTGTTGTTGATACGCATAAACCTTCAATGGTGATGGAAGAAAAACTGTTACACAAAATTGAAAATGTAGTTGTTATTGACCATCATCGCCGGGGAGAAGATTTTATTGAAGATCCATTGCTTGTTTACATGGAGCCATACGCTTCCTCCACGGCAGAACTTGTTACAGAATTACTTGAGTACCAACCGAAAAATTTAAAAATGACAATGTTAGAAGCAACGGCATTGTTAGCAGGTATTATTGTTGATACGAAAAGCTTTACATTCCGGACGGGTGCTCGTACGTTTGATGCCGCTTCTTATTTACGCTCACATGGTGCAGATACTGTACTTGTACAAGAGCTTTTAAAAGAAGATATGGATCAGTATTTACGGGTTGCAAAAGCTATTAAAAATGCGTACATTTATACAAATGGAATTGCGATTGCAAAAGTTGATAGTGATGATTACTACGATCAAGTGCTTATTGCGCAATCAGCGGACACATTATTAACAATGACAGGAATTATTGCGTCATTTGTTATTGCAAAACGTGGCGAGAATTTCATTGGAATTAGCGGCAGGTCTTTAGGTGAAGTGAACGTGCAACTAATTATGGAAAATTTAGGCGGTGGTGGGCATTTAACGAATGCAGCCACACAAATGAAAAATGTTACAGTAGATGAAGCTGAGGAGAAGCTTCGATTTGTTATTGATGACTATTTACAGGGAGGCACACAATCATGAAAGTAATTTTTCTAAAAGACGTAAAAGGTAAAGGGAAAAAAGGAGAAATAAAAAACGTACCAGATGGCTATGCAAATAACTTCTTACTAAAACAAGGATTAGCTGCTGAAGCGACAAATAGCAGTATGAAAACTTTAGAAGCTCAAAAGCGAAAAGAAGAAAAAGATGCAGCAGCAGAGGTTGAAAATGCAAAAGAGTTGAAAGAAACGTTAGAGAAACTAACTGTAGAAGTAAAGGCGAAATCTGGAGAAGGTGGCCGTCTATTCGGTTCAATCACAAGTAAACAAATCGTAGATGCAATGCAAAAATCACATAAAATTAAACTTGATAAACGTAAATTTGAAATGGATGATGCGATTCGTGCATTAGGCTATACAAACGTTACTGTGAAGTTGCATCCGCAAGTAACTGCAACAGTAAAAGTTCATGTTAGTGAACAATAAAAATAAGTTAAGCAAGGAGGATTGCGTATGAGTGATGTAATGGCTGATCGTACCCCTCCACATAATATAGAGGCTGAGCAGGCGGTTTTAGGGGCCATATTAATTGATCAAGATGCGTTAACATCAGCATCGGAACTATTGGTACCTGACTCATTTTATCGAACGAAACATCAAAAGATTTTTGAAGTCATGCTTGGGTTATCTGATAAAGGAGAGCCGATTGACTTAGTAATAATGACGTCAGCAATGGCTGATCAAGGATTATTAGAAGAAGTTGGTGGGGTTTCTTACTTAGCAGAATTAGCAGAAGTTGTTCCAACCGCTGCTAACGTAGAATATTATGCACGAATCATCGCTGAAAAAGCGCTATTACGTCGTTTGATTCGAACAGCAACTCATATCGTGTCTGATGGGTATGAGAGAGAAGATGACGTGGATGGTCTTTTAAATGAGGCTGAGAAAAAAATATTAGAAGTATCTCACCAAACGAATGCAAAAGCATTCCAAAACATTAAAGATGTTCTTGTAGATGCTTACGATAAAATTGAACTTTTGCATAATCAAAAAGGTGAAGTTACTGGGATACCAACTGGATTTACAGAATTAGATAAGATGACCGCAGGTTTCCAGCGAAATGATTTAATTATCGTAGCGGCACGTCCATCAGTAGGGAAAACCGCATTTTCATTAAATATCGCACAAAACGTAGCGACGAAAACTGATGAAAATGTAGCGATTTTTAGTCTAGAGATGGGCTCTGATCAGCTTGTTATGCGTATGCTTTGTGCAGAAGGGAATATTGATGCGCAAAGACTGCGTACCGGTTCATTAACTTCTGATGATTGGGCAAAATTAACAATGGCGATGGGTAGCCTTTCTAATGCTGGTATCTATATTGATGATACACCAGGGATTAAAGTAAATGAGATTCGAGCGAAATGCCGTAGATTAAAGCAAGAACAAGGTCTTGGGATGGTTTTGATTGACTATTTACAGCTTATTCAAGGAAGCGGGAAATCAGGAGAAAACCGTCAGCAGGAAGTATCTGAGATTTCTCGTACATTAAAAGGGATTGCGCGTGAATTGCAAGTGCCTGTTATTGCCTTGTCACAGTTATCTCGTGGGGTAGAATCTCGTCAAGATAAACGTCCGATGATGTCTGACATTCGTGAATCAGGAAGTATCGAGCAGGATGCTGATATTGTAGCTTTCTTATATCGTGAAGATTACTATGACCGGGAAACGGAAAATAAAAATACGATTGAAATTATTATTGCAAAGCAGCGTAACGGTCCCGTAGGCTCAGTAGAGCTCGCATTCGTTAAAGAGTTCAATAAGTTCGTTAACTTAGAACGTCGCTTCGAGGATGGACATGCGCCGCCTGCATAAAGAGAGTATAAAAAAGAAACGCATTTCTTATAATAAGATGTGTTTCTTTTTTTTTATAGGAAAGATAAGGCTTTCATAATGTGAAAATATAATTCTTACGAACGAAAATGTTTTTTAATAAAAAAATGTTCGCTTTTTGGTTGACTTCTTTTTCGGTTTTGGTACAATTATATTGTTTGAATAGATCGTTTGAAAATCGCGGAGGTGCTTTAATAATGTCTTCAGTAGTAGTTGTAGGAACACAATGGGGCGACGAAGGAAAAGGTAAAATCACTGATTTTCTTTCTGAGCATGCGGAAGTAGTTGCAAGATATCAAGGTGGAAATAACGCGGGACATACAATTGTTTTCGGCGGAGTTAAATATAAATTACACTTAATTCCATCTGGTATTTTCTATAAAGAGAAAATTTGTGTAATCGGAAATGGCTTAGTAGTAGATCCGAAAGCATTACTTGAAGAGTTAAAATACTTACACGATCGTGGTGTAAGTACTGATAATTTACGTGTAAGTAACCGTGCGCACGTTATTTTACCTTATCACTTAAAACAAGATGAGTTAGAAGAAGCAAGTAAAGGTGATAACAAAATCGGTACAACGAAAAAAGGTATCGGTCCTGCATATATGGATAAAGCTGCTCGTATTGGTATTCGTATGGCTGATCTTTTAGACCGTGAAGCATTTAAAGAAAAGCTTGAGCGCAATTTAGTAGAAAAAAATCGTTTATTTGAAAAAATGTACGATACAGAAGGTTTCAGTGTAGAAGAAATCTTCGAAGAGTACTTCGAGTACGGACAACAAATCGCGCAATATGTATGTGATACATCTGTTGTACTAAATGATGCACTAGATAACAATCACCGTGTATTATTTGAAGGTGCACAAGGTGTTATGCTTGATATCGACCACGGTACGTATCCGTTCGTTACATCTTCTAACCCGATTGCTGGTGGTGTAACAGTTGGAACTGGAGTTGGTCCTGCGAAAGTTACTCGCGTTGTAGGTGTGTGTAAAGCATATACAAGCCGCGTAGGTGATGGTCCGTTCCCTACGGAGCTTCATGATGAAATTGGTCATCAAATTCGTGAAGTTGGTCGTGAGTACGGAACGACAACTGGTCGTCCACGCCGCGTAGGCTGGTTCGATAGCGTTGTTGTAAGACATGCACGTCGTGTTAGTGGTTTAACAGATTTATCATTAAATTCTATCGACGTTCTAACAGGTATTCCGACTCTTAAAATTTGCGTTGCTTACAAATACAATGGCGAAGTTATCGATGAAGTTCCAGCAAACTTAAACATTTTAGCGAAATGTGAGCCTGTATACGAAGAACTTCCAGGTTGGACAGAAGATATTACTGGTGTAAAATCATTAGACGAGCTTCCTGAAAATGCACGAAAATACGTAGAACGTGTTTCTGATTTAACAGGAATTCAATTATCTATGTTCTCAGTTGGACCAGATCGTAACCAAACAAATATCGTTCGTAACGTATACGAAGCTTAATTGATATTTTTGAGAAAAAACTCATGTCCGCATGAGTTTTTTCTTATCTTTTATAAAAAAATAAAAAAAGGTATTGCAAAAAACAAATAAAACATGTTATGATACATCTTGTCGTCACGAAAATATGACGTTGGTGAGTATGAGCCATTAGCTCAGTTGGTAGAGCATCTGACTTTTAATCAGAGGGTCGAAGGTTCGAATCCTTCATGGCTCACCATTTTATTTTTCGTGGCCCGTTGGTCAAGTGGTTAAGACACCGCCCTTTCACGGCGGTAACACGGGTTCGAATCCCGTACGGGTCATGTTTTTTTTATGTTCATTTTTGGTCCCGTGGTGTAGTGGTTAACATGCCTGCCTGTCACGCAGGAGATCGCCGGTTCGACCCCGGTCGGGACCGCCACTTTTGTTTATACCACCATTAGTGGTTTTATATATAGTTTTGGCTCGGTAGCTCAGTCGGTAGAGCAGAGGACTGAAAATCCTCGTGTCGGCGGTTCGATTCCGTCCCGAGCCACTCTCAGGATATTAAGTGGGCCCACTTAATATCCTTTTTATTTGTGTAATTTTACAAAAGTGAGTAGTTATTTTAAAATAGAATGAGAAGCCTCTAGCAGTTGAAGCTAGAGGTTTTTCTATAGATCGTATAGGATTCCGTGTAAAAGTGGATCATACATGAGTCTGTGAGAATAGAGGAGAAAGTACTTAAGCAAAAGATGCGGCCATATAGGGACATACTATGTAGACATCAATGTGTTTAGGGATATTGACCATATTTTTACCCCGCATTAACGGGCAGTAAGACCCACCCCAAAATTCAACGAAGGTAAAGAAGTTAGGTGCGAGATCAACTGCACGTAAATGCCCGATTAAAGTTTCACTTTATAAGGAGGAAATAGACGATGATGGGAAAGAAAATTTTAGTAGTTGATGATGAAAAGCCGATTGCGGATATTTTGAAGTTCAACCTAGAAAAAGAAGGTTTTGAAATTGTAATGGCGCATGATGGTGATGAAGCGATTGAAAAAGCGAATGAAGAGCAGCCAGATATGGTTTTATTAGATATTATGCTACCAGGTAAGGATGGCTTAGAGGTTTGCCGTGAAATACGTAAAAGCTCGGAAATGCCGATTATTATGCTTACGGCAAAGGACTCTGAAATTGATAAAGTATTAGGGCTTGAACTTGGAGCAGATGATTATGTAACGAAGCCATTTAGTACGAGGGAATTACTTGCTCGTGTGAAGGCGAATTTACGTCGCCATCAACAAGGTGGTGCTGCAGAAAAAGAAGAAAATACGGAAATGGTTATTGGACCAATCGTTATCAATTCAAATGCGTATAGTGTAACGAAACGTGAGGAAAATATTGAACTTACACATCGTGAATTTGAGCTACTACATTATTTAGCCAAACATTTAGGACAAGTTATGACTCGTGAGCATTTATTGCAAACAGTTTGGGGTTATGACTATTTTGGAGATGTACGTACAGTGGATGTAACAGTGCGTCGTTTACGTGAAAAAATTGAAGATAATCCAAGTCATCCTACTTTAATTGTAACTAGACGTGGAGTAGGGTATTACTTGCGTGACCCAGAGCAGGAATAGTATATGAAGAAAGTTGGTTTTTTTCAATCTATTCATTTAAAATTTGTACTCATATATATGCTATTAATATTAATAGCAATGCAAGTTATTGGAGTATATTTCGTAAGGGAGTTGGAAAAGAGTCTTGTACAAGGATTTAGAGATTCTTTAACGCAGCAAACGAACTTATTAGCATATAACTTGAAACAAGAGTTTAAAAAAAGTCATACAAAAGCAGAAACAGAATCAACAGATGAAACGATTAAAACTTCAATTCGAAAATTTGCCTCTGATCGAAAGAAAGATATCCAAGAGGTAAGTGTATTTGATTCGAATAGAAAGTTGCTTGCTATTTCAGATGAGTCAAAGCAAAACAAGGTAAATAGAACATCAACTGATATAGCTGTTCAGCGGGTATTGGTACAAAAAAAGCCAGAAATAAAAATTGAGAAGGATGGTCGTACAGGCCATCGTGTACAAGTTATGCTTACTCCTATTCTAGATGACAACGGAAAAGATGCACTTGGTGCTATTTACATTGTTGCATCTATGGAAGATGTTTATAAACAGATGAAGGATATTAATCAAATTTTTGCGACTGGAACCGTTATTGCATTACTCGTAACGGCTGTACTTGGAATTTTGTTAGCTCAAACGATTACGAGGCCAATCTCAGATATGCGAAGACAAGCGATTGAAATGGCAAAAGGAAACTATTCGAGAAAAGTAAAAGTGCATAGCCATGATGAAATTGGACAATTAGCATTATCTTTCAATAATTTATCCAAAAAATTACAACAAGCTCGTTCTTCAACGGAGAGTGAAAGACGTAAATTGTCATCCGTTCTATCACATATGACAGATGGAGTCATTGCTACTGACCGAAAAGGGGACATTATTTTATTAAATGACCCTGCGGAAAAGATGCTAAATGTTTCGCGTGAAACGGCGCTCGATCAATCTGTTTTAGAAGTATTAGGGATACAAGAAGAATTTACGCTCGATCATTTATACGAAGAGCCTGATTCTGTTTTATTAGATTTTAGTACGAGAAATGAGCCATATATTTTACGTGCTAGCTTCTCTGTTATTCAAAAAGAGACAGGGAAAGCAAATGGCTTGATTGCCGTATTATATGATGTAACTGAGCAGGAGCGTATAGAAAGGGAACGCCGCGAGTTTGTGGCAAACGTTTCTCATGAATTAAGAACGCCATTAACAACGATGCGCAGTTACTTAGAGGCACTTACGGACGGTGCGTGGCAAGATCCGAATATTGCACCGCAATTTTTAACCGTTACACAAGAAGAAACAGAAAGAATGATTAGACTTGTAAATGCGTTATTACAACTATCTAAACTTGATAGTACAGAACATCGTTTAATGAAAGAATGGGTCGACTTTACTGACTTCTTTAATAACATTATTGATCGTTTTGAAATGTCTAAAGAGCAAAACGTAAGTTTCAAACGATCTTTCTCTAAAAAATCTCGATTTATTGATATGGATACGGATAAAATTACGCAAGTATTGTATAACATTATTTCGAATGCATTAAAGTATTCACCAGAAGGTGGAACAGTAACATATCGCTTACGTGATCGCGGTGAATTATTAGAGATTAGTGTAAGTGACCAAGGAATGGGTATTCCGAAAGAGAACGTCGATAAAATCTTTGAACGTTTTTATCGCGTAGATAAAGCACGTTCAAGACAAATGGGTGGTACAGGACTTGGATTAGCAATTGCGAAGGAAATGATTGAGGCACATGGTGGCTCAATTTGGGCGAAGAGTGAGGAAGGAAAAGGGACAACTATTTATTTCACATTGCCAATGGCAGCGGATGAAGAGGACGATTGGGAATGAGCATGGAAAATGTTAAAACGATAGTTTTAATTAATTTAGTTGTAATTAGCCTATTTCTTACTTTTAACTTATGGACGTATGTGCCAGATTCCACGTCTATGCAAAACGCAAAATTTGTACAGGGGAATGAAGGAACTACTCAAACTAAAATTGCTGATGTTGTACGCCCTACTTCTATCATCGCGCATAAAGATAAAAATCATTACGGGAGTGAAAGAGAGGGAGATATAGAATCAATCTATAAAACTTTGGAAGCAGGGGAATTACATGGTTTCAAAGAGATATCGATTGCTAAAGCTGATTTCCTTTCTTATGTGCATGGTGAAGGGAAAATTGAACTTGTTTTTCCTACCAATATCCCATTTGATGCCGTTAAATCTATGTTTAATATGAAAGAAAAAAGTATAGATAAGCCTAAACATTTTAATCGAATTATTCTTGACCCTTCTAGAAGTAGGGATCAAGAAATTAAAGTTAATTTTGTTTCTGATGGTGATAACTCTAGAATATATGAAGCAAAATTAAGTGGTGTGTATTTAAAAGATATTGTAAACGCACAAAATCAATTTATAGTATCAGCGAAACCTTATTTTGATTATCAAATTAATGATACGAAAAAGATATTTTTATCAGATGGAACGACGGAATTAAGTAATATAACATATATTTCATCTAATTTAGCGGTTGATACATTTAAGAATGCTCTATTTAGTGACCCGCGTTATTTAAGCCCTATTACCGAGAAATCGAAAGAAACATTTACAGATGGTATTAGGTCTATGGAGATTGAAAATGATCATCATATGCTAAAGTATAAAAACTCTTCTGTTTCAAATGAGAAAACGCCAGATAATTTAATGCTTTTACAAAAAAGCTTTGATTTTGTAAATGGCCACAGCGGGAGTTTGGATTCATATCGTTTGGACTATATGAATAAAGGACAGACCGTATTTCGTTTACATGAAGATGGATATTCCGTATTTAATACAGATGGATTAGCTGAATTGAGACAAGTATGGGGATCAGAAGAAGTAATGGAATATGAAAGACCATTGTTGTCTTTAAATACGAAAGGTATAGAACAGAAGGTTACTCTTCCATCAGGTCACGTTGTAATAGCATCTTTAGAAAATAATGCCGCGGTAGATAAAAGATTTATTAAAGACATTGGTATTGGATACAAATTATCACTAGATGGGCAAGTAGCTCGACTACAGCCAATTTGGTATGTAAAGTTTGTTGAAGATGAAGCTGGTAAACAAAAAATATATGAGTGGAGTGAGGGAGGACTAAATGGATTGGGATCGGATTAAAACCATATTTATTGTGACCTTTTTTGTTTTGGACCTCTTTCTCATTTTTCAATTCATTCAAAAGCAAGATAGTAATCAATTGGAGCTTATTGCAGAAACAAAGATAGATCAAGAATTAAAAGCAAACAAAATTACTATGGGTAATTTCCCTAAAGAACCGAAAAAAGAGGCATTTATTAGGGCGGAAAATAAGGCATTTAAAGAAGAAGATGTACAGTCTTTAAAGAGTCAAACGGCGCATATACAAAATATGTACAAGATAGAAAGTAAGCTAAAAGAGCCCTTTTTAAATACAAAATCATTATCCAAAGATAAGTATAGTGATTTTTTAAAGAACTATGTATTGGATGGACAAAAGTATGAGTTTGGAGCGATGAAAGACTCTAAAATTTACTTCTTCCAAAAATATAAAGATAAGCCTATTTTCTATAACGATCAGGCAATGATTGTTGTGGAATTAAATGAAAAAAATGAAATGGTGTCGTACACGCAGACGATGCTAACTGATTTAAAAGAAATGGGCGAAAGTGAAAAAACGAAACAGCAAGAAATTATTACTGCCCAAACGGCTTTAGAAAATCTGTATTTAAAAAATAAAGTTCATGGGAATACACATGTAAAAGAAGCACAAATTGGTTATGCCAACCTTACCGCATCTACTTCTAATAACCAAGTACTTGCTCCAACATGGAACTTAAAAACGGAGCAGAAGCAGGACTTCTTTGTAAATGCAATTGAAGGACAAGTTATGGAATTAGGGGAAAGGGAAAATCAAGTGGTTGATGAACATACTGGAGTGAGAAAGAATGGGGTTGCATTTTAGCGTACTTGCAAGTGGAAGTACAGGGAATATGCTATATGTAGGAACAGATGAGAAGAAATTACTCGTCGATGCAGGTTTAAGTGGTAAAGCAACAGAGGCTTTATTTAAACAGGCAGAACTAAATATAAATGATGTATCGGGTATTCTTGTAACACATGAACATAGTGATCATATTAAAGGATTAGGTGTATTGGCACGTAAATATGATTTGCCTGTTTATGCAAATGAGAAAACATGGAATGCAATGGAACACTTAATAGGAAATATCCCAACTGAGCAAAAGTTCATTTTCTCAGTTGGGGATGTGAAAACATTCGGTGATATTGAGGTCGAGTCATTTGGGGTTTCTCATGATGCGGCAGAGCCGATGTTCTATGCTTTTCACAACAATAATAGAAAGTTAGCCCTTATTACAGATACGGGATACGTGAGTGACCGTATGAAAGGTGTTATTAAGGGGGCTAATGCTTTCGTGTTTGAAAGTAATCATGACGTGGAAATGCTTCGTATGGGACGTTATCCATGGAGTATTAAGCGACGTATTTTAAGTGATGTAGGGCACGTTTGTAATGAGGACGCTGCATTAGCAATGGCGGATGTAATTACAGATGAGACAAAACATATTTATTTAGCCCATTTAAGTTTAGATAATAACATGAAAGAACTAGCACGTATGTCAGTATCACAAGTACTAGAGGAAAAAGGATTTGGAGTGGGAGAAGCTTTTGAAATTCACGACACAGATCCGAAAATGCCTACAAAAATTCAATACGTATAATTCTTCATTTTAGTAAACAATAAAGGTGAATATAGTTGTTTTCAGGAAGATAGGTGAACAAATATGTCCTTTATTGATGAAGAAAATTACCGTATGAAACGTGCAAGAAAAAAGAAGCATAAAGGTATTGTTATTTCTAGTATAGCAGGAACAATTGTAGGAGCTTCGTTATTTGCATTTGGAGCTCCTTTATTTGCGAATGATGCGGGCGCGCTTCCACAAGCTGAAGCAAGTGGAAGTAATATGGCCGAAGCTCAAGGAATTAAACAGATTAGCTTCGTTGATGCTGTTGATCGTGCGTCTGAAGCTGTTGTTGGTGTTATTAATATTCAACGAGATAATTTTTCAGAGGCAGATTCAGAAGCTGGTACAGGATCGGGTGTAATTTATAAAAAGACAGATGGCCAAGCTTATATCGTAACGAATAATCATGTTGTTGCTGGAGCAAATCGTATTGAAGTAAGTTTAAGTGACGGTAAGAAGGTTCCTGGGAAAGTATTAGGAACCGATGTAGTCACAGATTTAGCTGTACTAGAAATAGATGCAAAGCATGTGAAAAAAATAATTGAGATTGGCGACTCTAATACTGTTCGTAGAGGAGAACCGGTCATTGCGATTGGAAACCCACTCGGGCTGCAATTTTCTGGAACTGTCACACAAGGCATTATTTCGGCTAAGGAACGTATTGTTCCTGTAGATTTGGATCAAGATGGACATTACGATTGGCAAGTAGAAGTATTGCAAACAGACGCAGCAATTAATCCAGGTAATAGTGGTGGTGCGCTTGTAAATGCCGCAGGCCAATTAATTGGCATTAACTCAATGAAAATTGCAGCAAAAGAAGTAGAAGGAATTGGACTAGCTATTCCAGTTACTAGAGCTGTTCCAATTATGAATGAATTAGAGAAGTATGGAAAAGTAAGGAGACCGTATGTTGGAATTGAACTTAGATCGTTAAATGAGATTCCAAACTATCATTGGTCAAAAACATTGCATTTACCAGGTAATGTAACAGAGGGAGTTTGCATTTTAGATGTGAAAAGTCCTTCGCCAGGTATAGATGCTGGTTTACGAGAACACGATGTGATTGTAGCAGTAGATGGAAAACCGGTTCGCGATATTATCGGATTCCGTACGGCCTTATATGATAAAAAAATTAATGATAAAATGACTCTTACGTTTTATCGTGGTACAAAACGAGCAACAACAACGGTTAAACTAGGCATTCAAAAGTATTAAAAACAGGAGGGCCTACCTCCTGTTTTCTATTGTAGAAAAGTGAGGTGAAGAATATGAATTTACCTTGTTGTTTAGAACATGTTGAATTGGCTTTAGATATTATTGTGGATGAGTGTGAAGTTGCACCAGTTATCAACAATGTGGATAACTCGGAAAAAGAGAAAAAAACATGTGAATTTTGTCAAAACGAGGCGACATATGTTGTATCGAACACAGATTCTCACACAATATGTGGGTAACAATTGTGGATATGTGGATAAGTTATGTGGATAACATGTTTGTAAGGTGGGGAATGAGTGTGAATATCTCGATTATTTCAATTGGGAAATTAAAAGAAAAATATTTAAAACAAGGTATAGCAGAATACTTAAAACGATTATCTGCATACGCAAAAGTAGAAGTAATTGAATTGCCAGATGAAAAGGCGCCAGAAAATTTAAGTGAAGCAGAAATGTTAATTGTAAAAGAAAAAGAAGGTATACGTATACTGGATAAAATTTCTGACGATACGCATGTCATTGCGTTAGCAATAGAAGGAAAACAAAAATCATCAGAAGAATTTGCAGTAAGCTTAGATCGTCTTGCTACATATGGAAAGAGTAAAGTTGCTTTTGTAATTGGAGGATCACTTGGACTAAGTTCAGAAGTAATGAAGCGTTCAAATGAATCTCTTTCTTTTTCAAAGATGACATTACCACACCAATTAATGCGATTAGTATTGCTTGAGCAAGTGTATAGAGCATTTCGTATTAATCGTGGGGAACCGTATCATAAATAAAATTACTTTTTGTATTTAAAAAGAGTAAAAAAGACCATTGGACAAAAACCACCGATGGTCTTTTAAACATTAATAGGTAGTACGAAGGTTTCCTAAAATAAGTATGTTTCTATTTCTAAAAAAGTGTGATGTAATATGAAGAGGAAAAAAGTATAAGTAGTCATAGAAGTGAGGAATTAAAGGTGAAGAAGTTTAAAAAGTTTTACTTGGAGATTACGAGTGTATGTAATCTTGCGTGCAGCTTTTGTCCGCCGACGGAAAGGCAGAAGCAGTTCATTTCTGTGGAGGATTTTGCGAAAAGATTAGACCAAATTAAACCTCACACAGACTACATTTATTTGCACGTGAAGGGTGAGCCATTGCTCCATCCAAAAATAGATCAATTGTTAGATTTAAGCCATGAAAAAGGGTTTAAAGTTAATATTACAACGAACGGAACGTTAATTAATAAGAGAAGGCATAGACTGTTAAATAAACCTGCGTTAAGACAAATGAATTTTTCATTGCACAGTTTTGATGGACATCCAGGTTCGCAAGATAAAGAAGGTTATGTAAGAAGTATACTTTCCTTTATTAGAGAGGCGACAAGTCAATCGGATTTAATTGTTTCACTTAGATTATGGAATTTAACTCAGGATAATAAAACGAATGCTGAAATCCAGAAAAATAGAGATTTATTATCTATCATTGAAAATGAGTTTGGTCTATCTTATCAAATCGAAGAGAAGCTTACACCAGGAAAAGGTATAAAAATTGCGGAACGTGTCTTTATTAATCAAGACTATGAATTCCAGTGGCCGGCATTACATGAAGAAGAGGATGACGGAAAAGGATTCTGTCATGGTCTTCGAAATCAAGCAGGTATTTTAGCGAACGGAACGGTTATTCCTTGTTGTTTAGATGGTGAAGGGATTATTAACCTTGGGAATATTAATAATGACTCATTTTCTAACATTATAGAAGGTGAAAGAGCAACAAACATTGTCGATGGATTTTCTAAAAGAGTTGCAGTCGAAGAGCTATGTAGGAAATGTGGATACCGTAAAAGATTTGGAAAATAAATATGAAACAAGCCCTCATAAAGCGAGGGCTTATTTTTTATTCTTGATAAGAACGTTCCAATTCATCAATTAAGGAACCGACGTAAGAAACAGCTTTACGTATTGCATCTGGTTTTGACATATCGACTCCGGCATGTTTCATTAATTTAAGTGGTTTCATCGTACCACCAGCGCGAAGTACATCTAACCAGCGATCAACGGCAGGTTGTCCTTCCTCTTTAATCATTTGAGCTACCGCAGTAGATGCAGTGAGGCCTGCGGAATAGGTGTAAGAATATAAGCCCATATAGTAATGAGGTTGACGCATCCAAGTTAAGCCAGCATCTTCGTCAATTTCTACCGAATTTCCCCAGAATGTCGAAAGTACATCTGTTTTTATTTCAGTTAAAGTTGTAGCTGTAAGTGCTTCTCCTTCTTCTGCTAGCGTATATACTCTTCTTTGATATTCTCCCTCAAGTAAGTGAGTAACAAAGTTATGATAATATGTGCCAAGTAGTTGCAGAATCACCCATCTGCGCATTCTCTTATCGTCAGTAGTCGCTAATAAATGCTGGGCTAATAGTAATTCATTCATGGTAGATGGCGCTTCAACAAAGTACATAGATGGACGTACATTCATAATACGCTGGTTTTTATTTGCTAAATAAAAATGACCAGCATGCCCAAATTCATGGGCTAATGTGAAGCATCCACGCATCGTATTTTGCCATGTAATTAAAATGTATGGATGAGAACCATATGGGCTTGAACAAAATGCTCCGGTTGATTTTCCTACGTTATCTGCAAGATCAACCCATCTTTCTTGGAATCCTTTTTGGATAATGGAACTATATTCATCGCCTAATACCTTTAAAGAATCTTGGATTAATTTACCAGCCTCCTTGTATGTGATGGTTGGATTAAATTCGGGATCTAAAGGTGCATGTAAGTCGCAGAACAGCATTTGATCGAGTCCTAATACTTTCTTTTTTAAACCTGCAAAACGGCGCATATGAGGCGCTAATTCTTTATAAATAATATCAAGTTGATTGTTATACATTTCAAGTGGAACTTGTTGAGGTTCTAAAAGCATATGAGTAACAGATTCAAATTTGCGTAAACGAGAGAGTGTTACTTGTTTTTTTACTTCAGTAGCATATGTTGTTGCCACTGTATTTTTATATCGCTTTAAGGTGGAAACAAATGATGAGTATGCTTTTCTGCGTATGTCTACGCTTGGAGAGAACTCATATTTGCTTTCAAATAATGAAAATGATACAGGGAGTTCGTTTTCTTTTTCGTCTTGTATGGAGGTAAAATCCATATCGGCTAATTTAGTCATACCGTAAATTTTGTATGGGGAACTATGTACTTCGCCAAGTGCAGCAAGAGCTTCTTCTGTTTCAGGAGAGAGCGTGTGCGGCCTTTTTTGTAGTATGTCTAGTAATGATTTACGGAAAGGTTCGAGTTTTGTTTCTTCAGCTAAATATTTTTCAATTGTTCCTTCGTCGAATGAGAGGATTTCATTATGGATAAAGGACAGTGCGGTATGTACTTTCGTCCATAAAGCAGCAATTTTGGAAGAGTTCGCTTGAATAATTGGATTTGTACGATCAGTGGATTCTTTTAAATTTGCATAGGAGTATAGTTTTGTTAACTCCATTAAAAGCTCTTCTTCTAAAAGTAGGCAATGTAAGAAGGTAGTGGCGCTAGTATGTAATTGTCCTTTAAACGCATCCAGTTTTTTTATATCGTTTGTTAATACACGTGATGCAGTTTCCCAATCTTTATCAGATTCGAATAAATCAGAGAGGTCCCATGTTAGTTCAGTAGGGACTTCTGCGCGAATATGGCGTTTCTCAATTACGTGTTTCATTTGTTATATCCCCCTTATTATAAGTATCTAAAAACATGATACTAGAAAATTCAGTAAAATGAAAATATTTTACATTTTTATACATGAAAAAGAAGGACAAGCATAAAAATGCTTGTCCTTCGAGTTAAATTTAAAAATTAATATACTTTATCACCGTTGAAAATAGAGTTTTTCACGACTACATAATCTACAGTACGAATTGAGTCTAATTTTGTTCCACCAGCGTAAGAGATAGAAGATTGAAGATCTTGTTCCATTTCGATTAAAGTGTCTTCTAAAGAACCTTTATGCTCAACGAACATTTTCTTACCTTCAACGTTTTTCTTCTCGCCTTTTTGGAATTCAGAAGCTGAACCGAAGTACTCTTTATAAAGTTTGCCGTCTTTTTCGATTGTTTCCCCTGGAGACTCTTCATGACCAGCAAATAGAGAACCGATCATAACCAGAGTCGCTCCAAATCGAATAGATTTAGCTACGTCGCCGTGTGTACGAATACCACCGTCAGCGATAATTGGCTTACTTGCAGCTTTTGCACACCAGCGAAGTGCAGCTAGTTGCCAACCGCCAGTTCCAAAGCCTGTTTTAATTTTAGTAATACAAACTTTACCAGGTCCAATACCGACTTTTGTTGCGTCAGCACCAGCGTTTTCTAATTCTCTTACCGCCTCTGGAGTTCCAACGTTTCCAGCGATAACGAAGCTTTCTGGTAAATGCTTTTTAATATGTTGAATCATGTTGATTACAGCATTAGAATGTCCGTGTGCAATATCAATCGTGATGTATTCAGGTGTAAGTTGCTCAGCAGCTAATTGTTGTACGAATTCATACTCGTCCTCTTTTACACCAACGCTAATAGAAGCGATTAATCCACGTGATTGCATATCTCTAATGAATGAGATACGTTTCTCTGGTTGGAAACGATGCATGATATAGAAGTAATTGTTTTCAGCTAAATAAGTTGCAATTCTTTCATCAATAATCGTTTGCATATTCGCAGGTACGACAGGTAATTTAAATTTATGTTTACCTAAAGTGACAGTTGTATCACATTCAGAGCGGCTGTTTACAATACATTTTGCAGGAATTAATTGAATATCTTCATAGTCGAATACGTTTTCCATCATTTACACCCCTAAAATACGAATATTTTATTTGTTTTGTTTAAAAATGTTCGTCCAAAAGATAATTTACATTATTTTCACTCATAAGTCAAAGGTTTTCATGTTTATATTTAAAAATTAAGGTTTAACTACGTATGTTGTAAGTTCATGTAATTAAAATGTGTTTAAACATAGTATTATTTGATGTAAAATTATGTTTGGGAAATAAAAGTTAAAGAGGTAAATTTAGGAGGGGTGCTAATGAAGCGCTTAGTATATATGGATTGGTTGCGTGTATTAGCAACAATCGCAGTGGTTACAATTCACGTTTCTGCTGGTTATGTTTCTATGTTAGATGCAAATAACGTATCACGCTGGATGGCTGGTAACTTGTTTGAATCGATTTCACGTGCGAGTGTTCCGATTTTTGTAATGATTAGTGGAGCGTTATTGTTAAAGGGGACAAAAGATATTTCAGTCGGGGAATTTTTACAGAAGCGTGCAAGTAAAGTAATTATACCTTTTGTAGCTTGGAGCGCTATATTTTATGCATATGGAGCATATGCAGGATATTTCCCGGCATCTTTAAAGCAAGGAATAAAGCACTTTTTAACGGATACTATTGGGGGACATTTATGGTTCTTATACATGATTGTAGGGATATATTTAATTACCCCGCTACTGAAAATCTTTGTGAAGAATGCTAAAAAAAGAGAGATAGAATACTTTTTAATTTTATGGATATATGCATCTGTAGTAGTCAATTTAGCGAAATATTATTATCCTATCAACTTTAATATTGAATTATTTTACGTTACAAACTATGTAGGGTATTTCTTACTTGGTTATTATTTATCCAATTACGATATTTCGAAAAAATGGAGAAATATCTCTTATATTGGAGGACTTGTAGGATTTATTAGCACATTCTTTATTACATATTACTATACAGTAAAAGCAAATGGACAGTTAGACCAGTTTTGGTACGGATATTTTGCGCCAGGTGTTGTATTGATGGCGATTGGATTATTTATATTTTTCAAATATGCTTTCCAAAAATCAGAACGAGAATTACCATTGTTATTCCGTTTTATAAATCAAGCAAGCCTTGGAATCTATATTCTTCACTTCTTCTTATTAAATAACTTGTTGTACATGGTTTTCCCAAAAGTAAATGAACGTGTACATGCAATATTGGCAATACCTATTAATGTAACGATTGCAATTGTTCTTAGTCTGGTAATTACGTTAGTATTACAAAGAATACCAGTCGTGAAAAAATTGGTTCCGTAAAAATGAATATAGTATAGATAGGGCAGACTTATTATTAAGGCTGCCCTTTCCTATTTTAAAATTATACTTAGATAAATTTAGGTTGAAACGAATTGAAAACAGTGGATTAATATAGTATCTTACTATAGTCTAAAGTGAGGTATGAAGAACATAATAGTTTAAATATAAAATCAAATGAGGTTAATATATGAGTGAAAAAAGCTTTAGTAATTATGCATTAAGTAAAGAAGTAAGACGAGCACTTACTGGTTTAGGATATGAGCATCCGACAGAAGTGCAAGGAGAGGTTATTCCAGTTGCATTGCAAAAGAAGGATCTTGTTGTAAAGTCGCAAACGGGAAGTGGAAAAACGGCTTCGTTCGGAATACCACTTTGTGAAATGGTAGAGTGGGAAGAGAATAAACCACAAGCATTAGTTTTAACACCAACGAGGGAACTTGCTGTTCAAGTGAAAGAAGATATTACGAATATAGGGCGATTCAAAAGAATTAAAGCTGCTGCAATTTATGGTAAATCTCCATTTGCACGTCAAAAATTAGAGTTAAAGCAAAAGACGCATATTGTAGTGGGGACCCCAGGACGTGTGTTGGATCATATTGAAAAAGGGACCCTTTCTTTAGATCGATTGAAATATTTAGTGATTGATGAAGCAGATGAAATGCTAAATATGGGCTTTATCGATCAAGTAGAGGCCATTATTGATGAATTACCTACAAAAAGAATGACAATGCTATTTTCAGCAACCCTACCGGAAGATGTTGAAAAGTTATCCCGTACATATATGAATGCACCAACTCATATTGAAATTAAAGCAGCTGGGATTACAACAGATAAAATTGAACATACCCTTTTTGAAGTAAGGGAAGAAGAGAAGCTTTCACTTCTTAAGGATGTAACTATGATTGAAAATCCAGACAGTTGCATTATTTTTTGTCGTACACAAGAAAACGTAGACCATGTATATAGACAGCTAAAACGAGTTAATTATCCTTGTGACAAAATACACGGTGGTATGGTGCAGGAAGATCGTTTTGAAGTTATGGATGATTTTAGAAAAGGAAAGTTCCGTTATTTAGTAGCAACTGATGTAGCTGCGAGAGGAATTGATATTGATAATATTACACATGTTATTAATTACGATATTCCATTAGAAAAAGAAAGCTATGTACACCGTACTGGAAGGACGGGACGAGCTGGTAATAATGGAAAAGCTATTACATTTATAACGCCTTATGAAAATAGATTTTTAGAAGAGATTGAGGAATATATCGGATTTGAAATCCCAAAGGAACTGGCACCTTCAAAAGAAGAAGTTATAAAAGTGAAAGCAGTATTTGAAGAAAAAATATATGCTAAACCAATTATAAAGAAAGATAAAAATGCAGACCTAAACAAAGGAATTATGAAATTGTACTTTAATGGCGGAAAGAAAAAGAAAATTAGGGCGGTAGATTTCGTTGGTACAATTGCTAAAATTCAAGGTGTTTCTGCTGATGATATAGGTATTATTACAATACAAGATAATGTTTCGTATGTTGAAATATTAAACGGAAAAGGACCACTTGTTTTAAAGGTTATGAGAAATACAACGATAAAAGGTAAACAATTAAAAGTTCATGAGGCAATTAAGTAAACAAAAAAACTATCCACTTTAACAGGTGGATAGTTTTTTTATTTAAGATTCTTTTAAATCATCAATCAACTTCTCAGCTAAGCGTCTATACATATTACTCATTGACACAAATGATGTTAGTAATAAAAATTTCTCTAGATTCGGATCTTCTAAGGAAGAAATTTCACTTACTTCTGAAACACGGTTATTTACGTCTTGTGTAAAGCTTTCGACGTTGTTTTCGGTAAGAGAAAGATAATCTTTATATAGTATATTTAATTCGAATGAATCATCGTTTAATAAGGATTCATTTATATTTTCTAAGGAGCTTTTTATGTCATTAATGGAAAGGGCTCCTTTTAATTGATAAATTAAGCTGATTAAAATCATATGTTCTTTTGAGTATTTTTTATTTTTGATTGGAATAAACAGTTTTCCTTTTGCGTAATTGTTAATCATTGTTTTTGTTAATACTTTTTCATCATCGGTTCTTGTTGTATCCGCATAAGTATTTTCAAATAATTGGACAACCTGGTCTACATACAAATCGACATTTGGAATATCCTCAAGCGTAATGTTTTTTTCTAAATGTAATGTTTCAAGCAATTTATTTATATTTTCCACGTAGAACCCCTCACTTTTATAACTTAGTGGAGCATAATGTTTAGTTTATCTCTAAATATGGTATTACGAAACAAATGAATTGTAAATGTTGACCTCTAATAATAATGCGTATATAATTACATGTAGTTATAAAAACTACATGTAATTATATGAGGGGTGTATATATGAATGCTTATGTAAGAGAACCGGTTAATGCTTTTACCCACTTGGGAGGAGCTGTATTATCATTTATTGCATTATTAGCTATGCTTGTAAAAGTTTCTATTAAGATGCCATCTTTTGCGGCAATTACAGCTGTTATTTTGTTTGGCATCGGAATGATGGTTCTGTATACAGCATCAGCTGTATATCATAGTGTTGTAGCCAGTGAACGTGTTATTTATTTCTTTCGGAAGCTTGATCACTCTATGATTTTTATATTGATTGCAGGTACATATGCACCATTTTGTTTAATTACATTACATTCCGCAAACGGTTTATTATTATTTTGTTTAGTTTATGCAACTGCCATTTGTGGTATTGTTTTTAAAATGTTTTGGTTTAGTTGCCCGAGATGGTTATCAACAGCAATTTATATTACAATGGGCTGGTTAATTGTTCTGTTCTTTGCACCGTTAGCTGCTAACTTAAGTGCAGGAGGTATCGTGCTTCTAGTGCTTGGAGGCATTCTTTATACAATCGGTGGATTTATTTATGGAACAAAGCCAAAGTGGTTAGAGTTTAAACATATGGGGCATCATGAAATTTTTCACGTTTTCGTGTTATTGGGAAGCCTTGCCCACTTTTTAAGTGTATATTGCTACGTAATTTAACAATATGAAATTTTCGAGTGATTATTATTTTTCTTGATTAATAAAAAAGATATAAACACATACGTATGTTGAAGAGCTTCATAACTTAAAAGTTATGTGGCTCTTTTTTATATAAATAATAATTTGAAATAAATATTCTAAATTATCAGTCTTTTGTGGTAGGATAGATGTGTATTTAGGTTATAAAATTTTATAATTAATAATAAGTGGGGGACTATATATATGGCGATACTTATAACAGGTGGAGCAGGATATATTGGTAGTCATACGTGTATAGAATTATTAAATAATAATTATAAAATTATAGTCGTAGATAATCTTTCAAATAGTTCAATCGAGTCCTTAAATCGAGTAAAAGAAATAACAGGAAAACAATTTGAATTTTATAAAGAAAGTGTTTTAAATCGTGAAAAAATGAATGAGATTTTTTTGGAAAATAACATTGAAGCGGTTATACATTTTGCTGGATTTAAAGCAGTGGGGGAATCTACTACAATTCCACTTACGTATTATTATAATAATATAATAAGTACAATCATACTATGTGATGTGATGCAGAAACATAATGTTAAAAAATTTATTTTTAGTTCATCTGCAACTGTATATGGAATTCCAAAAACATCACCGATTACAGAAGAATTTCCGCTGAGTGTGACAAACCCGTATGGGCAAACAAAACTAATGATTGAGCAGATTATGCGTGATGTAGCAAAAGCTGATGATGAATGGAGTATTGCGTTACTCCGTTATTTCAATCCCTTCGGAGCACATAAAAGTGGTCGTATTGGAGAAGATCCAAATGGGATTCCGAATAATTTAATGCCATATGTAACGCAGGTGGCGGTAGGTAAGTTAAAGGAACTAAATATATTCGGAAATGATTATCCAACAAAAGACGGGACAGGTGTCCGTGATTATATTCACGTTGTTGACCTTGCAAAAGGACATGTAAAGGCACTTGAGAAAGTACTTGAGACGAAAGGAATAGAGGCATATAATCTTGGCACAGGTAAAGGGTATAGTGTGTTGGAGATGATAAAGGCTTTTGAGGAGGTTTCAGGTAAAAAAATACCTTATAAAGTGATAGGGCGTCGTCCTGGTGATGTAGCAGTATGTTTTGCTGATGTATCTAAAGCGAAACGAGAATTAGGATGGGAAGCGGAATATGGGTTAGAAGAGATGTGTGTAGATTCTTGGAGATGGCAGGTAAATAATAAAAATGGCTATCAAATGATTTAAGGTAGTTAGTAAAGCATTCTCTTATTATTTTGTAGGATATGTTATGTATATAATAAATTGTATTCTTTATTATGTTGCTTGAGGTCAGTAATATGTTCAATTTAGGAAAGCGAATGTAATAAAATATTACTGACCATAGCATTTGAATAGCAACTGGTTCTATAGAGGAAAGAACTCTTAATGAATGCGAACAAGTTGTTTATGATATACAGTATTACCTTCTTGGCTTGTATAAGGCGGCAAGCTTCTTCCGAAACAATTTGCAATAATATTGGAGTGAGGGGGGGAAGAAATACGAATTTCATACAAATTAATAGCTTCATCTAAATTAGCATAAAATACTGCTAGGTTGTTACCTTGTAAAAGGTATGGGAATTCTACCACTGTATCTTCACCAATGAGCACAGGTAATTTTACAGGATTAGAATAGTTAGACCAATCCCACACTTCTATATTTACATAGTGTGCGTAATATGCATCTAAATTTACAATATTTATTACTGCTGAAACTGTTGCAGGCTCTCTTGTTAATACACCTGTTGAATGAATAACAGATTGGTTTGGATAATGAAGAGGCATAAATATCAGACCTTTCTAATTTAATATGATTGTACAACATTCTATGCAGATCATTGATAGAAGGAGATAGGGAAAATGCATTATTATATCAACTTTTCATAGAAATAAAAAATGTAATATGGAAGAGTATTCTAATACTTGTATCATTGTTAAAGTGCGTTTATAATCAAATAATCCTATTAGCTTTTAATTAAGTTGTGTATTATTGAAAGCGTTTTTATTATATGATACATTTCGATTGACATCATTACTGTATGACATGTATGAAAAGGTTTTTTTATTGTTTTTTAAGGTAGGAAGTCTGACTTGTTTTCAAAAAAACTTTGTATGTAGTTGTAAGTAAGAAGGAGAATAAGGAATAATATAATTTTTACAAGACGGGGAGGGTACAGTGTGAAAATGTAAGGTTTTCACATGAGGATATATGGGGTACGTAGGATTATTACTTTCGGGTGCAGCTTTATTTTTAAATAGTCTTGTTATATTAGGGAAAGCAGAGATGAAAAGTGCGGGTGTTTTTAATTTATTTGTGGGTGCACTACAAATTATTATTCCGTTCTATTTGATCATGATTTCTGACCAAAGCAATTGGACAGTGTATTCATATGCAGCTACTTTCTTATTTGGATTAACCTATTTATATGTAGGTGTTACCTTTATAAAAGGAATGGATAGTAGCGGTTTAGGTTGGTTTTGTATTTGGGTAGCAATTATAGCTTTATTCTATATGGTTGTTTCATTTGTTCAATTTCACGATGTTGTTAATGCATTAACGTGGTTTATGTGGGCATTACTTTGGTATTTATTCTTTGTATTAAATACACAAAAGAAGAATATCAATCAATATCTTGGAAGAATTGCCTTCGTACAATCATGGGTAACATTGACGTTGCCTTCACTCTTTTACTTTATGGGAGTATGGGGAGAGGGATTCGTATATGAACTATGGGTTTATGTATCCGTAATTTCTATTTTATACTTCTGTTATTGTATTTATAAATATCGAGTACGTTAATATATTTTCTGTAGAAAGGCATGGAATCGTTAAACGAATTCCATGCTTTTTCTATATTAGCATTTATAATAGAGAGGTAGTATTTTACAATTTATCAAAGTGGGGATGATGAAGTTGAAAAAAGTATTGGTGCTAGGGGGAACAAGATTTTTTGGTAAACATTTAGTAGAAGCACTTTTGCAAGATGGACACGATGTAACAATTGCGACGAGAGGGGTTACCGAAGATCCTTTCGGTAGTGCAGTGAAAAGGCTGATTGTAGATAGAGAAGATGAAAAACAATTAGCAGAGCGTCTAGAAGATAAAAGTTATGATATCGTATACGATAATTTATGCTATAGCTCGAATGCAGCGAAGATAATATGTGAAGTGTTACAAGGAAAAACGAAGAAATACGTTATGACATCTTCAATGGCTGTTTACGAACCAGCAATAGGCTTGTTAGAAGAGAACTTTAATCCGTACGAGTATGCCATTACATATGGTAGTAGGAAGGACTTTACTTATAGTGAAGGCAAGCGATTAGCCGAAGCTGTTTTACTTCAACAAGCAATATTCCCAGTTGTTGCAGTACGTTTTCCAGTTGTTATTGGAGAAAACGATTATACGAAAAGGTTACAATTTTACGTTGAACATATTGTGAGGCAAGAACCTGTCGCCGTGAATGATCTAGATGGTGAGTTGTCATTTATACATGAAAAAGAAGCAGGAGAATTTTTAGCTTGGTGCGGGATGACGGATATAGAAGGGTCAATTAATGCTTGTAGCAATGGGGTAGTTTCTACTCGAGAAGTTATTCATTTCATAGAAGAAAATATAGGAATAAAAGCACTCGTTCAAGAAGTAGGAGATAATGTAGCGCCTTATAATGGAGTGATTAATTGTACATTACATAATGGAAAAGCTAGTGAATTAGGATTCCGGTTCCGGGAGTTGAAAATAGAAATAGAAAAAGTATTACGGTATTACATACATGCAATGAAATAATCATAAATCCCCCGGTGGCAATCCGGGGGATTCTGGAGGATTTCGACAATACTAATTTTACATTACCAAATTTACCTTATGCGCACGACTAATGTGTTTGTGATTGAATTGCTTGTAAATACTTTTCATTTACCCGGTCCCAGTTCACCGTATGCCACCAGTTGGTAACAAATTCTGGACGCCGATTTTGATACTTTAAATAATAGGCGTGTTCCCATACATCGATGACGAGTAATGGAATTTTACCTTCTTGCAAAGGTGTATCTTGATTGGGTGTACTCATAACGGAAAGTTCCTCACCGTCCAGAACAAGCCATCCATAGCCACTTCCAAAACGACTAATAGCTGCTTTGGAAAGTTGATCTTTTAAGTTGTCAAAGGTATTGAAATAATAATCAATTACTTTTGCAACGTCTCCATTAGGCTCACCGCCACCTCGCGGGCTCATTAATTCCCAAAAAAGACTATGACAATAATGTCCACCACCGTTATTTCTGACAGCTGTAACAATTTCTTTTGGTAAAGTTTCTAAATTACATAGTAACTCTTCTAAAGATTTATTATGTAATTCCGTATAGTTTTCTAAAGTGGCATTCAAGTTATTTACGTATGTTGCATGGTGCTTTCCATGATGAATAGAAAGCGTGTTGCTATCGATATATGGCTCTAGTTCATCATAGTCATATGAAAGCTTTGGCAATTGAAATGAAGACATAACATTCCCTCCTTTCTTATTAAAAAGTTGGTCTAGGTAAAAACAATTTACCTGAGTCAAAAATACACCTATTTTTTATACAAGTCAATAGTAATCTCTTTAATTTTCTGAAAAATATTACAATAAAAGTAACACTTCGACTTTCATTTGTGACTCTTATTCTTTTTGCTTATACTGTAAAGTAGTAACGTTTTGTTGAAATAGAAGGAGATCGTTTATGAGTAAAACGAAACAATTAATAGAGGAAGCGAGTCATTTTATTACGGTTTGCTATAAAGAGCTTAATAAAGAACAATTCATAGAAGAGAGAATAAAAGAAATTCAAGTTGAGATAGAGAAGACGGGGACGTATGAGCATACATTTGAAGAACTTGTTCATGGATCACGAATGGCATGGCGCAATAGTAATCGATGTATCGGAAGACTATTTTGGAGTAAGATGCACATATTAGATGCACGTGAAGTAAATGATGAGGAAGGTGTATACAATGCATTAATTCATCATATTAAATATGCAACGAACGATGGGAAAGTTAAACCGACAATTACAATTTTTAAGCAATATCAAGGTGAAGAAAATAATATACGAATTTATAATCACCAATTGATTCGGTATGCAGGATATAAAACAGAAATGGGAGTGATTGGTGACTCTCATTCCACTGCGTTTACGGATTTTTGCCAGGAACTTGGATGGCAGGGAGAAGGTACGAATTTCGATGTATTGCCACTTGTTTTTTCTATAAACGGGAAGGCACCTATATATAAAGAAATTCCGAGAGAAGAAGTAAAAGAAGTGCCAATTGAACATCCAGAATACCCGATTTCGTCACTTGGAGCAAAATGGTATGGGGTTCCAATGATTTCAGATATGCGCTTAGAAATTGGCGGTATTTCTTATAAGGCAGCTCCGTTCAATGGATGGTATATGGGAACGGAGATTGGGGCTCGTAACTTAGCGGATCATGATCGCTATAATTTACTTCCGGCTGTTGCGGAGATGATGAAGCTCGATACATCGAGAAACGGTACGTTATGGAAAGACAAGGCACTAATTGAGTTGAATATTGCTGTATTACATTCCTTCAAAAAACAAGGAGTTAGTATTGTGGATCACCATACTGCTGCACAACAATTTCAACAATTTGAGAAGCAAGAAGCAGCATGTGGACGGGTTGTAACAGGCAATTGGGTGTGGCTCATTCCACCGTTATCTCCAGCTACTACTCATATTTATCATAAACCGTATCCGAATGAAATTTTGAAGCCGAATTTCTTTCATAAATAAAATTTAGTATAGTTTTTTTATGCAAATTATAATTTTTTTTAATTACTGTTACGTAGCAAATGGAAGCCTTTACTCTCGGTTATTTTTGGAAGGAGCTTTTTGAACCAAGGAGTTCCTTATGTTATAATCAAATTTCTGTTTCGAAGACCTTATAGAAATATAAGGTCTTTTGTTTTGCTTTTTTATGTAATAGGAATAGAAATTTTCTTTTAAATAAGGGATTTAGCATATTTTTAGGGACAACATAAGTGTGTAGAAAATTGATGAATTATTATGCTTATATAATCATTGTGTTTTGGGTGTAAACAATAAAACATAATAAAGTTGTTTTTTTAGATTGCTGAGGAAGGAGGAAGTGTAAATGAGGATGAAGAGTCGAAAAACGGATTGGCCTGTATTTCTTATTAGTGGTGGCTCGCTTTTATTATTTGTAATTGCAGTTATTTTAAATAAAAGTTACGTAGAGGGAGCCATTAATAGAAGTTTTGCAGCTTCAATTAAATATTTTGGTGCCTTTTGGCAGGTTTTATTAATTGGTACATTTGTTGTTGCAATGTGTATGGCGTTTTCAAAATATGGGAGAGTTAAACTTGGGGGGCTAGAAAAACCTGAGATTAGTACGACAAAATGGCTCGCTATTATTATGTCTACATTACTTGCTGGAGGTGGCGTTTTTTGGGCAGCCGCAGAGCCGATGTACCATTTGATGACGGTGCCACCAATACATGAAGGTATAACTGCTGGAACGAAAGAAGCGGTAATGCCTGCTTTAGCACAAAGTTATATGCACTGGGGTTTCCTGGCTTGGACGATTTTAGGTACAATTAGTGCGGTAGTTATGATGTACGGACATTATCATAAAGGTATGCCGTTAAAACCTCGAACGCTTTTATATCCTATTTTTGGAGAGAAATTGCGAAAGAGTTGGCTTGGAACAATGATTGATGTGTTTGCCATTATTGCGGTAGCTGCAGGGACAATTGGTCCAATTGGATTTTTAGGACTACAAGCAAGTTATGGGTTACAAGCATTGTTTGACATTCCTGATGTGTTTACTACTCAATTAGCCATTATTGTTTGTGTAGTAGCTGTTTCTACTATATCTGCGGTAACAGGAATTGATAAAGGGATTCAAATTATAAGTAATTTAAATGTTAGATTAGCAGTTCTATTAATGGTATTTGTATTACTATTTGGACCAGGTGGATTTATTATCGATTCATTTGTTTCTTCGTTTGGATTTTATATAAATGAATTTATTCCAATGAGCACATATCGTGGTGATACAGCTTGGTTAGGATCGTGGACAATCTTTTTCTGGGGATGGTTTATTGGATATGGACCGATGATGGCAATTTTAGTGAGCCGAATTTCAAGAGGAAGAACAATCCGAGAAATCATCGTTGCAATTGGAGTTATTGCACCTATTATTACAACGTTTTGGTTTACTATACTAGGGGGATCAGGTGTGTTTTATGAGTTAATGAATCCTGGTTCTATCTCGACCGCATTAAGTGAATCTGGTATGCCAGCGGCTATGATTGCAATTACAAAGCAACTGCCACTATCTAATATTATTGGACCTGCATTTCTTTTATTAACAATTTTATTTGTAGTGACAACAGGAGATTCAATGGCTTATTCGATTTCAATGGCAGTGACTGGAGATGGAGATCCTAGAATTAGCTTACGAGTTTTTTGGTCGCTTATTATGGGTGCAGTTGCAGCGATTCTTTTATACATGGGTGAGGGAAGTATTAACGCCTTACAATCCTTCATTGTAGTGACGGCTGTTCCGGTATCTATTCTGTTATTCCCAATGCTATGGTTAGCGCCTAAAGTTGCAGGGGAATTAGCCTTAAAACAAGGTATTGTAAAAGAAGAAGAGAAAACTTCCTTCTTGTTCCAAAAAGCTAGTAAATCAAAATAAATAATTGTATTTATATAAGAAGAGGAAGCATTTCATTTGAGATGCTTCCTCTTTACTATTTATTTAACTACTTTTCTAGAAGGGGATAGTACCCTGTACAGTTTCAATCTATTCTAATACTTTATCTTTCGTCTCTGGGACACATAATAGCATTGTAACTAAACCGATTGGATAGATAATGAAGATGAGAGATAATGCTCCCATTAAATTACCACCTGCAGCAAGTAAGCCGATAATAACAGGTCCAAATCCAGCTAACCCACGTCCTGTACCGAAAATAAAGTTCTCTGCTGTCGAGCGAGCTTCAGCAGGATAGTTTTCAGCTAAAACTGCTCCGAATCCCCCCATCATGCCATTGGTAAAGAATCCAAGTAGTGCACTTCCCCATAACAATGATGTTGAGTTTGTGAATAAGAAGAAGTAAATGAGACAGTATATAGTACCACCGACATAATAGATTGTAAAAGTTTTACGGCGGCCAATTTTATCGGCTAGAATACCAAAAGTTGCAATTCCAATTAACATGCCGATTGTAGAGATGAACATCCAACCGCTCGCTTTTGCTAGCGTGTAATTATATTTATTTGCTAAAATAGTTGGCATCCAAGTAAAAATCCCATAATATCCGAAGTTCTGGATGAATGACATAATAATAAGACCAATGGTTGTTATCGTTACTTTTTTATTGGCAAATAACTTTCGAAGTGGGAACTTTTTTATTTGCTTTAGCTGTTCTGCCTCAGCGGTTGTTAAATGACCTTCAGCTTCTTTTTGTAACAATTCTTTTTTGTATCGTTGTTTTTGTTCCCATATTTTCGGTTCACTTAAACTTTTGCGAACATAGACAGCTAGTAGAGCGGGAATGAGTCCAAATAAGAAAACCGCTCTCCATCCGAAATGTGGGACGATAAATGCTGGAAGGAGTGAAGCGACTAGTACGCCAAATTGCCATCCAAGTGCAACTACGGATGTCGCCTTAGCGCGCATTTCTTTAGACCATGTTTCAGTTACGATGGCCATTCCAATCCCAAATTCACCACCAACTCCCATTCCAACTAAAAAGCGAAGAATTAATAATTGCCAATAATCTGTTGCGAAATAAATAAGTGCTGTTGCTAGTGAGAATAGTAAGATTGTAAAGGCCATCGTACGGATACGCCCAAATAAATCAGCAATAAATCCAAATAAATAAGACCCGATTAACATTCCTATTGTGGTAGCTAATGTTAAGTTTCCACCTTCCACAGGGCTTAAATGAAATTCTTTTAAAATGTAGACGAGTACGAAAGATAAGAGCAACATATCTAAACCTTCTGCTGCATATCCTAGCGCAGAACCAAACAATGTTTTATATCTTTTTTCCTTCGTTTCCTCTGTTGTTGATTGTACATCAGTAGTGACGTTCATCATTACTCCTCCTTATTTTCTTCTACAGTCGCTATGGAAGAATAACAAAAGGCCTTCTCACCTGATATGATGAGAAGGCCAAAAAAGCATACGTATCCCTAAAAAAGACCATACGTATAGTATATTCCGACTTCCTTCTCAACCTCACGGGGTTGGGTTAAAGGACTGTATTATATTACTTTATTTTTAGCACTCTTCTATTAGATTGTCAAATAAAGAGTGAATTGTTATGTGTAAAATATTTCAAAAGATACTTCATTCTCCTTGACGCCCACTTCATTATTTTCCCATAATAAAACTAACTCATATAAAAAGGAATGAATCACAGATGCTAAATTTAGTACTTATGATGATTGAACGTGTCGGACTTATTGTTATTTTAGGATTTTTACTTTCTCATATTAAAACGTTCAGGCGCCTTCTTCATAGACAAGATGGGTATGCAGATAAGCTTAAGCTTATTTGTATTTTTTCAGTGTTTACAATTGTCAGCAATTACACGGGAATTGAAATTGCAGGGAATACAATTATGAATGAAAATTGGCTACAAGGTGTTTCTTCATCGAGTACAATCGCGAATACACGTATTATGGGTGTTGGAATTAGTGGGTTACTTGGTGGGCCTATCGTTGGAATTGGAGTAGGATCGATTGCGGGTATTCATCGTTATATGCTTGGCGGGACGACAGCGCTAAGTTGTGCAATTTCATCAATTTTAGCAGGTGTTATAACGGGGTATATTGGATACATTTTCAAAAAATATAATCGTGCAACTACGCCTAAATTTTCAGCAGTTTTAAGTGTGTTTATCGTTTCTTTAGAGATGATTATGATTTTATTAATTGTAGAGGATGGGATTAGTATCGTGAAAACAATTGCGATACCAATGATTCTTGTGAATAGTTTCGGGAGTTTTATTTTACTTTCTATGATACAAGCTATTTTGCGCCAGGAAGAAAATGCGAAAGCTTTGCAAACACATAAGGTATTACGAATTGCTGATAAGACATTACCATATTTTCGCCAAGGATTAACAGAAGAGTCTTGTAAACATGTGGCACAAATTATTCACCGTTTTACGGGAACGGATGCGGTATCCTTAACAGATACAGAGAAAATATTAGCTCACGTTGGATTAGCATCAGATCATCATATTCCTTCACACAGTTTAATAACAGGTTTATCGAAAGAGGTTTTACATACAGGGAAAATAATGAAAGCGAAATCACGTGAGGTTATTAATTGCCAACATGAAGGCTGTCCTCTGCAAGCAGCTATTGTTATTCCATTAACTTCACATGAAAATACGATAGGGACATTAAAACTGTATTTCAAGAACCCTAACCAGTTAAGTCGTGTTGAAGAGGAACTAGCAGAAGGGTTAGCAAAAATATTTTCCACGCAGCTTGAATTAGGTGAAGCTGAGTTGCAAAGCAAATTATTACAAGATGCAGAGATAAAGGCATTACAAGCACAAATTAACCCGCACTTTTTATTTAATGCGATTAATACAGTATCAGCTTTATGCCGAACAGATGTAGAAAAAGCAAGGAAGTTATTATTACAGCTTAGCGTGTATTTTCGTTGTAATTTGCAAGGGGCACGTCAGTTATTGATTCCGCTAGAACAAGAATTAAACCATGTACATGCATATTTATCATTAGAACAAGCACGGTTCCCAAATAAGTATGAAGTGAAGATGTACATGGAGGAAGGGTTAAAGACGACTTTAGTTCCACCATTTGTACTTCAGCTATTAGTTGAAAATGCATTGCGCCATGCTTTTCCGAAGAAACAGCCAGTATGCGAAGTGGAAGTGCATGTTTTTGAAAAAGAGGGCATGGTTCACTTTGAAGTAAAAGACAATGGACAAGGAATTGAGGAAAAACGTTTAGAACAATTAGGAAAGATGGTAGTTTCGTCAAAGAAAGGGACTGGAACGGCTTTATATAATATTAATGAACGTCTAATTGGGTTATTTGGGAAAGAAACGATGCTTCATATTGAAAGTGAATTAAATGAGGGGACAGAGATTACTTTTGTTATTCCCAAAAAAGCAGGGGAGGAAGAGCGGATTGTTAAAGGTATTAGTAGTTGACGACGAAATGTTAGCACGTGACGAACTAAAGTATTTATTAGAGAGAACGAAAGAAGTTGAGATAATTGGTGAGGCGGATTGTGTAGAGGAGGCATTAGAAGAGCTAATGAAAAACAAACCAGATATTGTTTTTCTAGACATTCAATTATCTGATGATAACGGATTTGAAATCGCAAATATATTAAAGAAGATGAAAAATCCCCCTGCAATTGTTTTTGCTACTGCCTATGATCAATATGCATTGCAAGCATTTGAAGTAGATGCGTTAGACTATATTTTAAAGCCATTTGATGAAGAACGTATCGTACAGACATTAAAGAAATATAAAAAGCAAAAACAAATAAAATTAGAAACGAAACAAGAAGTAAAGAGTGTAGACGTAACGACCGAGATGCATAAATTAGCATTACCAATTGAAGAATCGATTGTACTCGTGAATATTGAAGATATTATATATGTAGGACTTGTGGACGGAAAGGTGACAGTAAAAACGACGAGAGAAACATATGTAACACACGATACACTTGTAATTTTGGAAAAGAAGTTGCCGCAAGCAAGTTTTATGCGTGTCCATCGCAGTTTTATTGCAAATATTAATCATATTACAGAAATACAACCATGGTTCAATTCTACATATAATTTAATTATGAAAGAAGGATCGAAAGTACCTGTTAGCCGTACATATGCAAAAGAACTCAAAAAGCTGCTTCGTATTTAAGAAGTAGCTTTTTGTATTTCATCTGCCTATTTTTGTAACTAATTTTGTATATTTGACGTTCTGTTGTGTAAACGCTTACAAATTTGTTTGTATCTTATACAATTAAGGTACCAAATCGAAAGAGGTGGCCAAAATGAGTACGAAAAAAGTATATAGTTTCTTATCACAAGCATTCATATTTTCAGCTATTATGTTAGTTTCTAATATTATTGCAACGCATTTACCAATTCCGATGCCTTCATCGGTGATCGGATTAGTTATTTTATTTAGCCTATTATGTTTAAAAGTTATTAAATTGGAACAAGTTGAATCACTCGGAACGGCTTTAACAGGTATTATCGGATTCCTTTTCGTTCCATCAGGTATTTCAGTTATTAATTCTCTCGGTGTAATGGGACAATATTTTGTACAAATTCTAACTGTAATCGTTGTAGCAACAATTATTTTACTCGCTGTAACAGGGTTATTTGCACAATTCATTTTAGGAAAAGATGACAAAGAAACAAAAGATACAAAAGAATTGAAAGTAGTAAATAAAGGACGCAAGCACGGAAAAGTTGCGTAACTAATTTAGTATATATTGTTAGGAGGGAATGAACATGGCAAGTACAATGACTCCATATTTCGGAATCGTCGTTTCATTAGTCGCATACGGAATCGGAACATTATTATTTAAGCATTCAAAAGGATTCTTCTTATTCACACCATTATTCGTAGCGATGGTATTAGGGATTGTCTTTCTAAAAGTAGGTAAATTTACTTTTGAAGAATATAATACTGGCGGAAAAATGATTAGCTTCTTCTTAGAACCAGCAACAATCGCCTTTGCTATTCCATTATATAAACAAGTGGATAAGTTGAAAAAATATTGGTGGCAAATTTTATCGGCTATCGTGGTTGGATCTATTTGCTCAGTAATTGTCGTGTTCATTGTTGCAAAAGCAATTGGTCTAGATACAGCGGTAATGAATTCAATGTTACCACAAGCAGCAACAACAGCAATCGCGTTACCGATCTCTGAAAGTATTGGTGGTATACCAGCAATTACATCGTTTGCAGTTATTTTTAACGCGGTTATTGTATACGCATTAGGAGCATTATTCTTAAAAACATTTAGAGTAAAACACCCAATTGCAAAAGGTTTAGCACTTGGAACAGCAGGTCACGCATTAGGAGTGGCAGTAGGAATTGAAATGGGTGAAGTAGAGGCAGCTATGGCAAGTATTGCTGTAACAGTAGTGGGAGTTGTAACTGTAGTTGTCATACCGATGTTTATGCCATTCATTGGCTAGTAAAACTTACTTAAAAAATGAGAAAAGCAAGCTATTTGTAGGACAGATTTCTACTGATAGCTTGCTTTTTATGTTACAGTAGTGGTAAGACCTATCTTAACAAAATGTAAGTTTCCTTAAATCTTCATTAATACTGTGTAGAATACGTTTTGAATTAGGTCATTGTATTGTAAAATAAGAAGTAAGCTACTATAGGATCTGCTAAGGGAGACATATAATAAGCTTATAAAAATCTTCATATGAATGAATAATTAAAAGTAGAAAAGAGAGAAAAATCTACTTATTAACGTTTTACTTTATAGGACAGGAGAGAGTACTCGTCGATTATGCAAATAAAAAACCTGTTTCAAAGCAAAGGATTTCAGAGGTTTCTCGTATTAGTAATACTTGCTCTCGTGTTATACGGGCTGCAAAGTATGTTGAATTTAATTTTAATTACGTTTATTCTCACATATTTAATGGATCGATTCCAAAAGTTTATTTCTCGCAAATTAGATCATTTCATGCCCATTAACCGAAAAATTATTATAGCGTTTCTATATGTAATGTTAATTGGTGGAATTGCCATTACGCTATTTAAATATTTACCAGTATTAACGATACAAATTTCACAATTGATTTATCAATTTAACGTATTTTTAAGAAACCCACCAGATAGTGAATTAATTAAATATGCAGTTAATGCTGTCAATCATATGGAACTTTCGAAATATGTAGGACAAGGCGTTGACATTTTGTATAAATCGATTACGAATGTTGGGAAATTTGGCCTTCAAGTGTTACTTTCTTTAATTTTGAGTTTATTTTTCTTATTGGAGAAAGCTCGGATCGTTGCTTTTACTGCAAAATTTAAAGAAAGCCGACTTGCAATTTTCTATACTGAAATTGAGTACTTCGGTAAGAAATTTGCACGTTCATTTGGAAAAGTAATCGAAGCACAATTTTTAATTGCAGTTGTTAACTGTGTTTTATCCGTTATTGCACTATGGATATTAGGATTCCCGCAATTATTAGGTTTAGCGTTAATGATCTTCTTACTCGGTTTAATTCCAGTAGCTGGGGTTATCATTTCGTTATTCCCGCTTTGTATGATTGCTTACAATATTGGCGGTATTATGTACGTTGTTTATATTTTAATTATCGTAACAGTAATTCATGCGCTTGAAAGTTACGTGTTAAATCCGAAGTTCATGTCGCAAAAAACAAACTTACCGATTTTCTATACATTTATGGTATTAATCTTCTCAGAACACTTCTTAGGTGTATGGGGATTAATTATCGGTATTCCAATCTTCATTTTCTTATTAGATGTCTTAGATGTGACAAGTGATGAAATGGAGCATGAAGCCAGAAAAAATAAGGTGAAGTAAAGAAAAAGCATCGATGTTCGATGCTTTTTCTTTTATAACATGATGTTTTTTATGCCATACTGTAAGCAGAAGATAAAATAGGGGTGAAATAATGGCTGTAAATGAAAAGGTAGAGTTAGCTACATTTGCTGGAGGGTGCTTCTGGTGTATGGTTTCGCCATTTGAAGAGATGGAAGGAATTATAAAGGTTGTTTCTGGCTATACAGGTGGTCATAAAGAGAGTCCAACATATAAAGAAGTATGTTCAGAAACGACGGGACATTATGAAGCAGTACAAATTACATTTGATGCAAATAAAATGCCGTATGAAGAGTTATTAAATATATATTGGAGACAAATTGATCCGACTGATATAGGAGGACAATTTCACGATCGTGGACAGTCTTACGAAACAGTAATTTTTTATCACAATGAAGAACAACATAAAAAAGCAGAGGCTTCAAAAGAAGAGCTTGCAAAGAGTGGACGCTTTTCAAAACCAATTGCGACAAAAATATTACCAGCAGCTACGTTTTATCCAGCTGAAGACTATCACCAAGGATATCATAAGAAAAATACATTCCGCTATGAGTTATACCGTAAAGGGTCAGGGCGAGATGCGTTTATTAAACAACATTGGCAAAAAGATAATGCTCATTTAAAAGAAAAACTAAATGAGATGCAATTTTATGTAACACAGGAAAATGGAACTGAGCCACCCTTTAAAAATGAATATTGGAATCATAAAGAAGAAGGACTTTATGTAGATATCGTCTCAGGTGAACCATTATTTACTTCTTTAGATAAATTTGATAGCGGGTGTGGATGGCCTAGCTTTACGAAGCCAGTTATGTCAGCAAGTGTGAAAGAAAAAATGGATGTCAGTCATAATATGACGCGTACGGAAGTGAGAAGTAAAGAGGGAGATTCACATCTAGGCCATGTATTCCCGGATGGCCCAGGACCAAATGGTCTTCGTTACTGTATTAATTCCGCAGCCCTTCGATTTATCCGAAAAGAGGAATTAGAGAAAGAAGGATATGGTGATTTTTTAGTCGTATTTGGGAATAAAAAATAACCTCGCAATTAGCGAGGTTATTTTTTTATTTTACTTTTTTCTTTTTGAACTTGCTTAATACTTCATAAACGATTGGAACAATAAGAAGTGTTAATAGCGTTGAACTTGTTAATCCACCAATTACTGTTACACCAAGTCCTTTAGAAATTAAGCCGCTACCTTCAAATCCTAATGCAAGCGGGATAAGAGCCCCAATTGTTGCAATTGCAGTCATTAAAATAGGACGAAGGCGTGTTGCACCGGCTTCCAATAAGGCTTCACGTGTTGATAGCCCTTCATTTTCCTTATGAATAACGCGGTCGATAAGTACGATAGCGTTTGTTACAACGATACCGATTAACATAAGTGCACCAATCATTGCAGAGACACTTAACGTTTCACCAGAGATTAATAAGGCAACAAGAGCTCCGATAATTGTGAATGGTAGCGAGAATAAAATTGCGAATGGTGCAAGGGCACCGCCAAATGTAACGACAAGAACGAAGTATACAATGGCAATTGCAGCTAACATCGCTAAGCCAAGTTGCTTGAATGATTCTTCAATATCTTTTGTCACGCCGCCCATAGAAACATCTACGCCAGAAGGAAGATCCATTTTATCTACTTCTTTTTGAACCGCGGCAGATGCTTTTGAAACGTCATCAGATGTTAGTTTTGCACTTACTTCCGCATAAACACGGCCATCGCGGTGTTTCACTGTATTCGAAGTTTCCCCTTCTTTTACAGTCATAACATCTTTCACAGCCACTTCAGTACCAAGTGGCGTTGTAATTTTACGATTTGTTAAGTCATCGATTGTTTCATAATTTTGTTTTTCAGCTTCGACATATACATTGATATCTTTACCGTCTTTTTTAATTGTTGTCAGAACAGATTGATCATGTTGATTAGAAAGTCCCATTCCGATTTGTGCAGCCGTTAGACCCATTTTACTTAGTTTTTCCTGATCTGCGACTAAAGTATACTCTGCATACGTTTTTGCAATACTAGAGTCTATATCCTTTAAGTCTTTATTTTTCTTCATGATATTTTGAATATCTTTTACAATAGGTTTAATGTCTTCCGAGCTATCTCCGTAAACGTATAGTTTAATTTCATTACTACCGCCACTCGCTCCGAAGTCTTGGTTTTTCCATTCGCCTTTTCCAGACATCTTCTGTAAATCTTTAACGACTTGCTCTTTTTCTTTTTCGAAGTTTTTCGTGTCGTTATCATATTGCACGAAGAACATTGCTTGATTTGATTGACCAGGACTCATTGGGTTTTCGCCACCTAATGAGAATTGAATTGTTTTGACGTCTTTATTATCTTGGAAGTGCTTCTCAGCTTTCGTTGCAATTTTTTCAACGTCTTCTAACGTTTGACCTGGTTCAGGGTTGTACGTTGTAATGATCATTTTTTCTTCTTCAGATGGTAAGAAACTTACGCCGATAATTGGAACAAGTGCAAGACTACCAACTAATAGAAGGACAGCGATACTTGATGTAATGATTTTATGATTTAAAGCCCATGCAAGTATGCGTTTATACCAGTTTGCTAATTTACTTGGTTTTTCTTCATGATGTACTTCTTTTTCCCTCATGCTCTCTTTTTTAAATAAAGAGTGAGCTAACATCGGCACGATTGTAACAGCTACTAGTAACGATGCTAATAAAGCGAAGACGATAGTTAAGGCAAATGGTAAGAACATTTCACCAATCATACCTTTTACTAGTCCAAGCGGTAAGAATACAGCAATTGTTACAATGGTAGAAGACATAATTGGGATAAACATTTCCTTCGTAGCTTCACGAATTAAATCTTTTCCGCGCAGTTTCTCTTCTGATAACGACATTCGTCGGTAAATATTTTCAATAACAACAATGGAGTCATCAACAACGCGTCCAATAGCGACTGTCATTGCTCCAAGTGTCATAATGTTAAGCGTAATATCCATTTGCTTTATGACTAATACAGCAATTAATAAAGAAAGTGGTATGGAAACGACAGAGATTAATGTTGTTCGGATATTTCGTAGGAACAGCATAATAATAACAATCGCAAAGATAGCGCCAAAAATGGCTTTGCTCAGCATTGTTTCTACTGATTTCTCAATTGGTGCACCTTGGTCGAATGTTGAAATAATCTCTAAGTCTTTATATTTTTTCTCAAGGTCTTTTACTTTATCTTTCACTGCATTTACAACATCAACAGTATTCGCGTCAGCAGCTTTTACAATTTGAATTCCAATTGCTTCTTTTCCATTTGTTCGAGAAATAGATTCTGCTTTTCCGACTTCTTTAATGTCAGCAATTTCGTCTAATGTAACTGTTGGAATCCCGTTCATAGCCGCTGGATTCATTTGCGGTGTTTGTGTACCGGATCCAGCATTTTGACTACCTTGACCGCTCGGTGATGAAGGTATAGCCGGGATTTTTAACTCTTTTAATGCTTTAATTGTTGTAATATTTCCATCTACAACAACTGATTTTTCTGTGTCTTTAAATGTATATAAGCCAAGTGGTAAAGATACGTCCGATCCTTTAATTACATTTTTTACAGTATCTTCACTTAAACCTAATTCTTTCATCTTATCTTTCTTGAAGACAAGTTGTACTTCATCTACTTGTTGACCTGAAATTTGAACAGATGCAACACCATCAAGTCCTTTTAATCCTGGAACAACATTTTTTTCTACATTTTCAGTTAAGGTAGCTAAAGATTCATTTTTACTTGCTACGCTTAATGAAATAACAGGAAAGGCATTGAAGTTTACACGTGAAACTTTCGGGTCTTTTACACCTTCTGGAAATTTCACATTTGCGAGAGCTTCTTTAATTTCTGTTTCAGCCTTTTCCATATTTTTATCAAAATCATATTCTACCTGAATAGAAGATGCGTTTTGAAAAGATGATGAACTAACAACGTTTACACCACTTAAATTTTGCAGTTGCTCTTCCATCGGTTTTGAAACTTTGTCAGCTACTTCTTCTGGTGTAGCACCAGGATAAACCGTGGTTACCGTTACAATCGGTGTTGTAATATCAGGAATTGTTTCCAGCTTCATGTTCAGCCCAGAATAAATACCTGCAATGGTAACAATAATGGTTAGTAGCCAAACTGCGAACTTATTTTTTAACGAGAAATTAATGAATTTGTTCATGTTTGCGCTCCCTTTTGTATTGTATTGACCAACTGGTCAGTCTAATACATAATATAACTGACTGATTGGTCAGTCGTCAATGAAAAGGGATGGTATAATAAATTCATAATAAGATGCGAGATTAAATTTAGGAGAGACATGATATGAAAGAAAAAGAGCGTTTAATTATAGAGATGGCTATGAAGTTATTTGCGACTAAGGGTGTAAATGCGACATCAGTACAGGAAATTGTTACAGCTTGTGGCATATCTAAGGGAGCTTTCTATTTATACTTTAAATCGAAAGAGGAGCTTTTATTAGCAACACTTCGATATTACTATGACAAGATTCAAAATAAAATGATGGATATTGAAAAAGAATCATTATTACCGCGTGAAAAATTTGCAAAACAATTGCATTGCCAGTTTAACGATATAAAAAAGCATAAAGAATTTATTATTATGCATGCGAGGGAAAATGCTATACCTTTTAATAAAGAAGTAGAAGAGTTTATGATGCGGATGAAGTTAGAGTCTCACGCATTTTATCGGAATAGTTTACTGTCTATTTATGGTGAGAAGGTTATGCCTTATTTATTAGATTTAGTCATTATGGTAGAAGGCATATGCCGTGGATATTTAGAGTTAATTATTTTACAAGCGTCAGAAATTGAATTATCTTATGTTTCTGCTTTTATTTTGAAAAGAGTAGATGATTTAGTAGATGGATTGGTAGGATCTTCGGAAGAACCTGTGTTACATGAAGAAAAGCTTGGAGAATTTCTTTGCAAATCAGAGCTTATTAAGGAGCAGGTTAAGGAACACTTTTTAAAAGAAATTATCATTTTTAAACGTACATTAGCTGATCAATTAGAAGATGAGGAATTGCTTGTGACATTAGATGTTTTGGAGGCAGAAATGAGGTTGCAAAATCCAAGAATCCCGGTCATTCAAGGGATGTTATCTAATTTAGAGATATATCCAAATTTAAAAGAATTTCGTTTGAGGCTTATGGGGTATTACAATATAAAAAGGTAACAATGAGAGTTTTCATTGTTACCTTTTTATTATGCATTCACTTTTTCTTTTGTTTGTGTAGTCTCTTCTTGCTCAATATTGATTGCTTCTTTTACGATATAAATCGGACGGTTTTTACTCTCGTCATAAATACGAGCAATATATTGGCCAACGATTCCAAGACCAAGTAACTGAATACCGCTAAAGAATGTAATAGCAACCATAATAGATGCCCAACCTGTTTGCGTACCAGTACCAATAATTTTTACAGTAATTGTATATAGTAAGACGATTATTGAAATAAGAACTGATAATAAACCTAAAGTCATAACGATACGTAATGGTTTTGTTGAAAATGCAATAATGCCATCTGATGCAAATTTAATCATTTTCTTTAATGGATATTTTGTTTCACCAGCAAAGCGCTCATCGCGTTCATATTCAACATACGTTTGACGGAAGCCAACCCAAGACATCATACCGCGGATGAAGCGATTTCGTTCAGTCATTTGATTGAAAACATCAGCTACTTTGCGATCGATGATTCGGAAATCACCAGTATCTTTTGGGATATCGATATCAGACATGTAGTTTAAGAATTTATAGAAATATTTAGCTGTTAAAAGTTTAAACCAAGTCTCACCTTTACGTTGTTTACGTTTCGCATAAACAACTTCATATCCTTCTTCCCATTTTGCAATAAGTTCAGGAATAACTTCAGGTGGATCTTGTAAGTCTGCATCGATAATTACAATAGCGTCACCTTTTGCAGCAGCAATACCAGCTGTAACAGCTATTTGGTGTCCAAAGTTACGTGCGAAATTAACGATTTTTGTACGGTAATCATTTGCTGCAATCTCAGATAAGATTTCCATTGTACGGTCTGTGCTACCGTCGTTTACAAAGACAAACTCGTAATTAATATCATTTTGAAGCATAACGGACTTTAAACGGTTATAACATTCCTGTGCTACTTCTTCCTCGAAGTACATAGGAACTACAACCGAAATTAATTTTTGCATGTTGTATCCTCCGTATTTTTAATAAGTTGTTCAAGTTTAATTAGTAGCCTTTTCAGTTTGGTTGAATGTCCAAATTTTATTAAGGACAAAGTTTATAACCATTCCGACACCAATTGCGAAGATCTGTGCAATTAATGCATTAAAAGTAAGTTTATCTACCAATATAAATAAACATAATGTATTAAAAGCCAATACAATTAAATTTACAGTTAGAAATTTAAAGAACATTGACGTGCTTTTATTATTAGGTTTAAACACCCAATTTTTATTCCAATAATAGCTATTGGCAACACCAATTAAATAGGCAATGGTATTCGCAATCAGGTAGTTCATCCCGAATTTTAATAATATCCAAAAGCTAATAATTGTAATGAGTGTATTAAAGATCCCTACTAAACCAAACTTTAAGAGTTTCTCCATAATAGTATCCTCAACTTTATAAAATGTATAAATAAAACAGGAATGTAAAAAGGTTATTCGTACATAACAACTATCAATTATATCATAGTTTATGCTAAGATGTTATATGTTTTGGGTAGATATCATTTTAGGATATAAAATAAATCTGTTCATAATAAAATGATTATTTTAAATTGGTATACTAGGAAATATAAAAGCAAACATAGAAATCATGATAATATTAATGTATAGTAGCTGGTAGTGTGATTTTTTTAGGAAATATAATGTTTTCCCATATAAATATGTTAAGGAGTGAGTTTTTTTGGAACGTTTTTCTGGATTGTTTTCAACCTTTTCTACACGTGCCATATACGGCATTTATAGCTTTTTCGTTGCAATATTAATTTTTGATTATTTTTCAGATACTCAAAAATATAATTATGTAATGATATTAGTTGGAGTTTTATTATTATGTACAATTGGAAACTTTATACTTAGCAGTGGATCGCTATACCTTGAAAGAGTAAATGAAAAAATATGTTTTTTTGTACTGCTAATTATTTGTGTAGCAGTGAAAACAGCGTGGATTCTTACATACAAGATTGATCCGATTGGTGATTATGAAGCGTTTTTTAATACGGCAAAAGCATTAGGTGACAACTTTGTTATTCATGATAGATATGTTGCATTATTTCCACATATTTTTGGGTATGCTTCATTCTTAAGTATCTTCCTAAAAATATTTGGGGCAAACTTTATGATTCCACCAATTATTAATGTTGTTTTAACTACAATATCGATGGGATTAATATATTTTATAGCTAGAAGAATTGGTGGAGTGAGAACAGCGATAACAGCAAGTGTTTTATGGATTCTCTTGCCATCACAAACGATGTATAACATGTTTGCACTTTCAGAACCGTTGTATTGTACAATACTGTTATTAGCCTGGGCAATTATGATAATTGTTTATGATAAAATTGCAAATATAACGATTGCAAAGGTTCTTATGTATTCAATTCTAGTAGCTGCATTACTTGTATTAATAAATATGGCAAGGCCAATTGCAGCAGTGCCAATTATAGCCCTAGCAATATGGATGTTTATTATAGATACAAAGCATATTGGGAATAAAAAGCTACTTATTAACAAGGTGGCATATGTAGGGGTTATCATTATTGGATACTTAATGATGTCTTCGGCGGTAAATCATTATGTAACATTACGTTTAGGTGAAGAGATAGCAACAGTGCCGGGATACAATATTCATGTAGGATTTAATAAGGGAGCTTCAGGAACATGGAATCCAGGGGATTCAGCATTACTATATCATTATAGTGGTCAACCAGGATGGAGTGCTCAGGACGTTCAAAAGCAAATGCTTGAAGAAGCGAAAAAGAGAATAAAAAACGATGATATAGATTTCGGGAAACTAATGTATGATAAATTTATTATCTTTTTAGGGAACGATGATCAAGCTGTTAAATATGCAGATCCAATTATGGATCATAAAGTACGATATACTATAATTTCTAATGTTTTCTATTACTTTTTACTAGCTACTTCACTGTTCGGGGCGTTAGTAGCTATAAAAAATAAAAATAAATCTTCACTTCTCATTATTTGTTTATACACGATTGGGCTAACAATGGCACAAATGATAGTAGAAGTAGCACCGAGATATCATTATTCGGCTACAATACCTATGATCTTTTTAGCTGCTTTTGGCATTAATCATATTTACAATAAAAAAGAATATAAATAAAAAGGCATGAGCTCGGTATTGCATCGAGCTCATGCCTTTTTTATTTGGCCTTATCTTATATTTTTGTAGTCTTTCTTTTAGACATGAGACGATAAACTACATATAGTCCAGAACTTTGAATGATTGTAAAGCTAGGGATGATAAAGTATCGGTATCTTGTTTGATATTCGATTAAGAAGTGAATCGTTATATATCCAATTATTAATAATAAAAATAGTGTGTAATGTGTGTTGTTTTGCTTGGTTAGTATGAGATAAAAAGTTGCTAACGTACCAAATAACATAGTTGTAATATATATATATTTATCGTATGTCTTAAGGTCGTCTTGTAAGGTAACCATATCATTCTCTGTGTTACTTAGTGTTGCCAGACTCCATACTGGGGCGGAATCATAATCTGCCCACATAATCGTGAATTTATCACTAAATAAAGATAAAACCTTTTGTGGATCAGCTAGTCGCTCTTGAATCAATTTCTTCTCAACGGCTTCTCGTTCTTTTCCAAGCTTAAAGGACATAACATATTCTACATCTGCTGAAGAATATCCACCTCTTGTTTCGTGATTAAGTCCTACGGTGAATTTCCAGAGAGGATCCCTGTTAGATAGCGGGTATTGGGTAATTCCGGCAGATATAAATGAAGAACTTATAATGTAATGAACAAGGTAAAAAATGATGAAAATCCCAGATAATTTTTTTATAGAAGTTAAAATATCCTGTTTTGATTTTCCTAATATACCTTGTAAAAAGACATAAAGAGCTACTGCAATCAAAACTAAAGCGCCAAGTGGACGCATAATATCTCCTAAAGCTAGGGAGATCCCTATAAAAATCCACATATATTTATGGGTTAGGCCTTTTGTAATTAATAAATAAAACCCAAGATAAAATAGGAATGTGGCAATATGTTGATTCGTTAGTAATGAGCTCATTACAATGCTTGGAATATATAATGCATATAGTAATCCAGCCATTCTTCCAGACCATTCATTAAAAACATATGAAGTTATTTTGTAAATTAGCAAGGTTGTTCCTGTGCAATACATTATATTTAAAAGTTTTAGAAGGAAAGGCCCTTCACCGAATAAATTAATAATGAGGGCTTGGTACATTGTAAATCCAAGTTGATAAACCCATGAAGTATAATAGTCATCTTGTGCAAAACTAAAATCGCCTTTAGTAGCTTGAATAGCACTATTGTACATCACTGAAAAATCTGATTCGATAGGAGTTGGAACGTAGAGAACCCAAATTAATCGAACAGAAAAAGCTAAAACAATAAGTGAAACGGTAAATGTAAATGTAGACATATACTTATTAGAAATATAGCCAATAAGCAAAAATAGAAGGCCTATTAGAATAATAATCGGGATGATAATAAAGGAATGTGTGTCAGTTTTTTCTTGAATTACGACTATTGATTGCCACGTTATAGCAGCAGAAATAATTAGACATAGTACTAATAAGCACTTTACAAAAAATATATTAAGCTTTAGGGGGAATGTACGTTGCATTACTAAAAACTCCTTATCAAACTGTATGGTTATTTTAAATCGAAATCCCTTTACACGCTAAATAGTAGTGTAAAGGGATTTTTTTTAGGGGATTAAGAATTTTCTTGGGCCCATTTCTCTACATCCCAAGTTTTTGTTATCCACTCTTCATAAAAGTCTGGTTCGTGGCATACAAGAAGAATTGTTCCTTTGTATGCTTTCATCGCTTTTTTCAACTCTTCTTTTGCTGTAACATCAAGGTGGTTTGTTGGCTCATCAAAGAGTAGCCAGTTACTTTCTTCACCCATTAGTTTACATAAACGAACTTTTGCTTGTTCGCCACCGCTTAATTGATTCAGTGGACGAGAGATGTGTTCGTTTTTTAAACCGCATTTCGCTAACATTGCACGTACTTGATGCTGGTCTAAGCTAGGGAATGTATTCCAAACATCATCAATCGGTGTTATATTATCAGCTTTTACTTCTTGCTCGAAGTATGATGGGTTTAAGAAGTCACCAAGACTTGTTTTTCCGCTTAATGGTTTAATCTTACCTAAAATCGTTTTTAACAGTGTTGACTTACCGACACCATTACATCCAACAATTGCAATTTTTTCACCACGTTCAATTGTCATCGTTAATTTTGGTAATAACGGATGTGTATATCCAATCTCTACATTTTCTCCTTCGAAGACGAATCGACTACTCGCACGACTTTCTTTAAACGAGAATTCAGGTTTAATAGCTGTTTCAGGACGATCGATACGTTCCATACGATCAAGTTGTTTTTGACGACTCTTTGCACGGCCAGTCGTTGAGTAACGAGCTTTATTTTTCGCAATAAAATCTTCCTGCTTTTTAATAAACTCTCGTTGCTTTTCATAAGCGTTTATATGTTGGTTCTTATTCATCTCCGCTAGTTCTAAGAATTTTTCATATGTCGCTGTATAACGCGTCATTTTTGTAAATTCGAGATGGAAAATAATATCAACACATTTATTCATAAACTCCGTATCATGGGAAATTAATAGGAATGCGTGTGGATATTCTTTTAAATAAGTTGTTAACCAATGAATATGTTCAACGTCTAAATAGTTGGTCGGCTCATCTAATAGTAATACTTCTGGTTGCTCAAGTAGTAACTTTGCAAGTAATACTTTTGTACGTTGTCCACCACTTAATGCAGCAACATCACGATCTAGACCGATTGCGTCAATTCCAAGTCCACGTGCTGCTTCTTCAATTTTAATATCTAATAAATAGAAACCGCCGGCTTCAAGAGCATCTTGAATTTCTGCCATTTGTTCAAGAAGTTCTTCTAATTCTTCTGGTGTAGCAGTTCCCATTTTTTCTGCAACTTCATTTAATGCTTTTTCTTTTTCAAATAAAGGTAAAAATGCATCTGCTAATACATCACGAATTGTGCGACCGGGTGTTAAAATTGTATGTTGGTCTAAGTAACCGTAATTTGTGCCAGGTGTCCATTCAACACGACCTTCATCATGGATAAGCTGACCAGTAATTATATTCATAAATGTTGATTTCCCAACACCGTTTGCTCCAACTAATCCAACGTGCTCTCCTGCGAGTAAGCGCATGGATACATCTTTAAATAATGTTCGATCACCAAATGTATGACCTAATTTTTCAACAGTTAATAAGCTCATAATGTCCTCCGTTCATTTCTAAATAGTGTCTTGAATCATGATACTAAATTCTTGGATATAATGCTATCATTTCAAAAATATATAATATAATTGACCAGTGAGGGATGCGATTATAAAAGAATGATGGGTTACTTTGCAAGAAATAAGAGATGCAAGAGAAATAAAAAAACAAGGTGTAACCATTTAATAAAAGTGGTTACACCTTGTTTTTTATTTTAAATATCCACGAACAATTCCGCGTAAGCGATTTGCGTGGAATTTGCGCTTATCATTAGAAATATTTTGTGTCATACGGAATGTTGCCGCAGCGACAGCACGTAAGAAATAAGGGAATCCATAGTGTAGGCGAATAACCCTACCAAAACCACCAGCATAAGAAATGGCACGTTTTAATGATTGTTCATTAATAATTTCCTCTTTTACAGGATGGTATACGAACAGATCTTTTCTAAATAAACCAGTATAATTTTGTTTCATACCACGTAGTACAAAGTCAGTTTCTTCACCAGCTCCATAAATCGTGCCAGAACCAACACCTAAATCTTCATCAAATGTACCTACATCTTGTACAAATTGCTTTGTGAAGAATAGTGTGAAAGAAGGTCCCATGAATCCATACTTATTATTTAAAATAATGTCTGTATTCGGTGCGTGTATTAAAGAACCTGTTCCTTCAACATTTGTAGTGTTTGTTGAGATGAAATGAACATCTTTATTAGAGTTGAAAGTTTCTAATATACTCTCTAAAACATTTGTTTCATAAATACAATCATCATCTGGAAAAGCGATGACATCGCCATCCGCTACTTTTAATCCTGCATTTCGCGCTCTCGATAGTCCTTTAATAGGTGTATAAATGTAATGAATAGAAAATTTTTCTTTATATTCATCAAATAAATCAGAGATTGGTGTATCATTTTGATCTACTACGATAAGTTCGAAGTTTTTGTAAGTTTGTTGTTCAAGTGATTTTAGTAAGTCAAGAATATCATCACGTCTGCCACAAGTAGCCATGATTAAAGAAAATTTCAAGTTTAACAGCTCCTTTTAGAGATTGCGTTTAAGCTTTTTTGAATCGTGCCAGTATCTTTTCAAGTAGTGAAAATAGAATTTCATCCTTTGTTATAAAGAGGATAAGGGCATATGTTAATCCACATGTCATTATTACTAGGATAACTTGTAGTATTTGCCCAGATACGAGCATATCAATAACGAATGCTATTGGTACAAATGTTAGTGAATAAAATAGATATTTAAGTTTGTGTATATCGAATAACGTATAATTCACTTTTAGTTTCTTTTTCACATAAATATATTCAAATGTGATTAAGAAACAATTCGCAATTGTTGTTGTGAAAATTGCGGTTGTTGGTGTAAGCACATGTAAGTATATTAGTGCAATATTGGATGTTAAGTTGATAAATCCGCAAATAAATAAAAATCGCACTAAAATGCTTTCTTTCTTTTTCACATAGATAATTTGATTCGATAAAATGGACTCAATACCGACTGTAATCATATAAAAAGCAAAAACAATTAGTGTATTACCAGCCCCAGCGAATTCTTGTCCACCGTAAATAACAACAGCTCCATGAGCAATGAGCATTAAACCAATTGCAGCAGGGAATAGGGTAATGAAATATACTTTTGAAATTTTGTTTAATAATGATTCGTATTCCATTTCAGATGCGTTCCCTGATAAATAAGACAGTCTTGGAACGGTTACTTGTACAACACTTAACATAAGTGTATTAATAATCATCATAATTTGAAAAGCCATTACGTAATATGCAACTTCTATCTTTCCAACATATACCCCTAAAACAAGACGATCTAATTGAGTATATAAAATATTAGCATTTGAAAAAATCACGACTAATAGTAACGGTTTTAAATGAGGAATAATAGTTAAGTCCGAAAAATCAAATTTAACTTGGCGTTTCACATATACAAAGCTAATAGAGTGGTTTAAAAATGTTGATAATACTAATAAACCAGCAAATGTTTTGTAATCGTCGGCCCCATGAATGAAAGAGAAAAGAAGCACAACATAGATTAATCGAACGATAACTGTTTTTTTAGTGATGAAGTCATAATTTTCATATGCTTCATTGAACCATTCCACATAAAACATGTTAGAAATAAAATTGAAACCGAAAATAAGAAGAACAGGAAATAGACTTTCATGTCCATACCCAATGTAACTAAAGAGCACAAAGGCTGATAAAGCCAAAATACTAGTTGTGAAATTAATTACATAGAGACTTGTAAATAACTTAGAAACTTTCTTTTTATCATTTTTAATTAAGCTAATTTCACGTAAACCATATTGATATACACCAAATACGGCGAACACGAAGAAGTAATTGAAAAAAGTTTCAGCAACGTTAACGGTTCCAATTGAATTTGCTCCTAATGTTCGATATGCGTAAGGACCAACTAAAATTGGCAGTATAATATTAAACGTGTTGAGTAGTATTTTATAAAAAATATTTGAAGCAATTGATTTCTGCATAATTTCACCTTTCCATTAAAATAATCCAGTTTCATTAAAACACTTGCTATGTCATAGTAAGTGTTTTTACTAGAGTTAATTCTCTCAATATAATGGAAGTGTAAGGTGTTTTCTACACTGTTTACAAATCCTTAAATTGTTTTGTTAACTACCCGTATAAGTGTACCCTACATAAACTTTGTAAAGCAACTGTTGATGGGATCGAACCGTATTATAAAGTGAAACTTTTATCAGTGGGGGATGTACATTCCCGATTGATTATCAGTCCTCATCAATCGGGCGTTTACGGGAAACAAGGCTCCCGCCTAACGTCTTTGCTCCAGACGAATTTTGACGCGGGAGTTTTACAGCCCGTAAATAGCAGGATAAATGAGATTTTATTAATTAGAAGAAGTTAATAGTGAACGGATATGTATAAAAATATTACATAATATGTATGAAAAGGGGTAATGGTTGTATGAAGGTGTGAAATTGTTTATAAAAAATGAGCGAATATGTGATAGCTATTCGCTCAAAAGATGTTTTAATGGTGAAGGTCTATATACTCCAAGGTTTACTTAAAGTTAGAACTTCAGCCATTTCCTTGCTTTTTATACGCCCCTTTTTTCTACTTTCTGCACGCTCAGAACCAGTTGTGTGTAGCCAATGTTCTTCTTCCGTTTCAGGTAGTACTTGTGGAACAGATGAAGGTTTTCCATCTTTTAATGCAACGAATGTAATGAAACATGTTGCAGCTATTCTACGTTCGCCTGCTAATAAATTCTCTGCAATTACTTTTACGAACACTTCCATTGAAGATTTTCCTGTATAACATACGAATGCTTCGTAACAAACGGAATCTGCTTGGTGAATTGGAGTTAAAAAATCAACAGAATCGATAGATGCCGTTACGCAATGTTTACGGCTATGTCTTGCAGCTGCAATTGAAGCGATACTATCAATTTCCGCTAATAATTTTCCTCCGAAAAGTGTTTGATGATTATTTAAATCATTCGGAAAAACACGTGTTGTTTTAATTGCTTTGGATTCTCGCATGAATTTCTTTTCCATATGGTCAGCCCCTATTTTCTGTTTTCAATCAGAATGACATGTATTGTAAGTGGAGTACAAAAAATTAAAAATCGATAGATATTTAATGAAGTAAAGAATTCCAGAAGAGGGTTAGTAAAACTTCTGTATTTGTATTCATGTAACTGAAAGAAAATTTATTACTATATAAAGTGTAGTGTAAAAGAGGATTCGCTTACATTGCAAGTGAAAAAATTAGGACCCTGTATTTGTCATAGAAATTCCCTATCAGCTGTGTACCTATTCATGATAGAATCGTTTTGTTATGAATGGAAATAGAGGTGCAATGGACATATGAATCATATACAAACAAATTTTTCGTCTTTTTTTAGTAAAATAATGATTGGTGCGATGCTCGCATTTTTTGTTTATAGTTGTTGGTCAGCGTTTGAAACCAGTAAACAATTTTTTGGCGACAGTACGACAAGTGTACCAATCGTATTAGTTATTTTTGTTATTCTCATGCTGTTAGTGGCATCGATTTTACAGTATCGTTTTACAGATAAACAATTTCTTGTTTTTCTTATAAGTACATCTATAATTGTGAGACTTAGTATGGTTCTATTTGTAGACGTTCCGATAATTGGTGATATGAAAGCTATGTTTGAGTCTGCAAAGCAGATTGCAATTGGTAATAACGTAGAGAACATAGCGCAGTTACCTTTTATTATTTATGAATCAATTATTATTCGTGTATTTGGTGATACAGTATTCGTATTGCAGTTATTCAATATTTTATTTTGCACAGGGACTGCATTTTTCATTTATCGTATTGCAGCAATGGTTTTCGGAGAAGAATGCGGCCGTATTGCGTCTGTATTTTACGCTTTATATATTCCGAATATATTTATGAGTTCCTTATTAACATCAGAATCGCTCGCAATATTTTTATTTTATTTGGCTTGCTACATACTTTTATATAAAGGTTTAGATCATCCTTATATGTGGGTACTTTCAGCAATTTTATTTGCATGCAGTAATATGATTTTCCCAATGGGATTATTTCTTCCTATTTTTATTGCTGTATATGTGTTGTTAATTGAACTCTTTCAATCAGCAATGAAGCAAAAAGTATTATTAAAGATGATAGGGATACTTATTCTATTTTATAGTGCTCATTTTGGTGTGAGTTATGGAATTCAGACAATGGGAATGTCACAATATACAATTTCAAATGAGACGTATGTTCAATCTGTTTTAATTGGAAAAGGTAAAAATGAGGAAAAAGTAACAAAGAATCAAAACGTAACAGAGCATATTGATCAAAAGCTAAAAGAGATTGAAGAAGAAAGATTTAAACTTTTAAAGCCAGTAATTAATCAATTCTCAGGTGAGGGAATACATTCTATTCTATTTAAATGTGAAACACTTATATACATAGCGGTAACATTATTTATGTCGATAGCTTTATTACACTTTCTTATTAAGAAACAACAAAACGAAGGATATATGTTGTTCGTTTTGTTAATTGGCGGATACGTATTGTTAAGGCTCTTCCAAGTAGATATGGCATATTACAATCTTATAGTGCCAGCTTTGTTTATTTTGCAAAGCTTTGGTGTTTATATGAGTTATGTGTATTGTCAAAAAATATTCTTCAGAAAATAAAAAGAATCCAGTTTGGATTCTTTTTTTATGGGTGGAAGATGAGGACTATGAGTCAGCGGAGATGAAGAACCTCTACTGACATAAGCTTCACCTTAGCGGTTCAGTTCTAGTTGTAAACTATCAGCTGTTAGAGCCATTTTTGAGGAATCGTCTTGAATTCCTTTCACTACTTGTGAAATGGTTTCTAACTCATTTTCAATTTTTTTATTCTGTTCTTTCGAGTTAGACATGTCTTTTACAATTTCTTGGAAGTATTGATCTGTCTCAGACATACCATCCGTTCCTTCAGATACGAGGGAGCTAATTTGTTTCACGGAAGAAGAGACACGAATAATTTGTTCATTTGTTTTTTCAACGAGCTTTGTAACGTTAAATATAGATTCTTTCGTTTGCTCTGATAACTTGCGAATTTCTCCAGCTACAACAGAAAAGCCTTTGCCAAATTCCCCAGCACGTGCAGATTCAATAGCCGCATTTAGTGCGAGCAAATTTGTTTGCTCTGCAATTGATTTTACAATATCTATAATCTCGTTAATTTTGTTAGAAATATCGAGAAGTTCATGAGTATCTGTAATAATCGTTTCCATGTTTGTTTGAATATATTCCATTCGTTTATTTTGCTGATTTAATTGTTCTTTCCCTTTATTCGCTTTTTCTTCTGATGTTGTAGCTAATGATGTACCTGTTTTGGCAATTTCTACAATCGTTTCAGATTTAGCGGTTAACTGTTGAATAGAAGCGCTCGTTTTTTCAGATACAGATGCTAGTTCTGTTGCAATATGCGTAATGGTCATAGCTGTTATTTCTTTTTCTTTTTCATGTTCTTTTTGTATTCTTTCATATTCAGATTCATAAGCCGCAATAACGAGTTCTTGTTCAAGAGTAAATAATTTGTTTATTACGTTTATAGAATAAGAAAAATCGTCAATTGTTGTAATTTTTGTTTGCAAAATCTTCATGATAGAGCGGAATAATTCTTGATAAGCGGCAGTATACCATTTTCTATGTAAACCAATTTGTACATGTCTTTTGGCAATTCTAACACGTTGTTCAATAAAATCTTCATGCATATCGCCGCTGAATAATTCTTTTATATGTGTTTTTAAAGTTTGCTTTAGTTTTGGAATAGAGCTATAACGTTCAATAATAGTAGTTAAATTAGGCTGCTTTGTAATATTGGCATAGAATTTTTCCGTAATCCAATCAATTTCTTCATAAATAAAGGGCTGTAGTACCTTTACGATTTGTAAATCTTCTTTTGAAATATGTAGCATATCCATTTGAATTTTCAGTTCAGAATTAGTAGGCACGTTAAAAGTGATTTTTTGATCCTTACTTAATTCAAGTATACTGGCGTTTGTTTTATTTGTATGTTTTTTAAAAACCCCAAGCATCGTTCTTCCCCCCTGTGTATAAAGCGTTTTCATTTTTAGTCCTAATATAATTATATATTTTTATATACAATTACTCTATATTAGTGTGTAGAATAGTATATAAATTAAGAGAATTCTATGTAGAATTCTCTTAATGGCCTTTATTAATTTTAGCATGTGTTTTAAAGAAAACTGGGAAATGTACATTATATATTACAGTGACAACACGAATAATGAATGTTACTAATAAACAAACATAGAAAGCTAATACGTGTGCCCCCATTGCATATGTGATTAGGAAACTAATTGCTCCTAAGATAGAAGCGATTGCGTAAATCTCTTTTCGGAATACGTAAGGGATATCTTGAGCGCAAATGTCACGCAAAATACCGCCTCCAATACCTGTAATGACTCCCATTGAAACAACTAAAAATGAGGCGTCAACATGATGTGACATTGCCGCATTTGCACCAATAGCTGTAAAAACACCTAAGCCAACAGCATCAGAAAGCATGATAACGACTTGCAGTTTATTGATACGCTCAAAAAACATACAAGTAAATAATGCTGATAATACACTTACAAAAAAGTAAATGGGTTTAACAAATGCGACAGGAGGCAGGTTACCGATCATAATATCACGAATAATACCGCCGCCGAGCGCAGTGGCTACAGCTAAACAAAGGACACCAAATAAATCTAAATCTTTTTTTAAACCAACTAATGTACCAGAAATAGCAGCGGCGATAATGCCAAGAAACGTAAATATGTCGATTAATAACATTGCTGTAATCCCTTCCTCCTAAAGATGTTCCAGAGAAAAAATATACACTAAAGTTATGTAAATAACAATGCATTTTCTTTACATGTAGAAAAAAAGAAAAAATGAGGAAAGAAAGCGCTTGAAAATGCAAATATGCTTTTTTCTATAAGGTAAGGTTGGGGAGAAATGTGAGGCGTTTAATTAAAAAATATATGTTATAATAAATATTTGAGATAAGAAAAAAATATTAACAGTATAGATTGAAATTAGGTAATAGTTATGGAGGTTCTAGATGTTAAGCGAAAATAGTAAAAGTAATAAATTTGAAAATTTTCTATTAATCTTTATTTTGTTGCAACCAATTTTAGATTTGCTCACGGCATTCTGTATAATGGTTTTAAAAATTGATACGACCATTGGAGTTATTACACGCTTATTCGTTATGTTCCTAAGCGGGATATATATTTTAATTCAAACGAAGAAACAAGGAAATATAAAATATATATTGTATATAATCTTAGTAGGAATAGTCTTCACCATCGGATTGGTAAATAACAAGCTTACAAAAGATCCTATGGTACTTTCAGAGGAAATTAAGTTTATAGCAAAAGCATTATATCCGTTTGTTATGCTTACTTGTTATGTGTTTGTATTTAAGTCTTTAAAAGAGAAAAGCCATTCAAATTCAAAAATGCGTGACTATATTACGTATGCATCGCTAATTATAGGAGTAGTCATGGTAGCTTCGATTACTACTGGAACAGATTATAATAGTTATGAATGGGTAAAGTTAGGATCACGCGGTTGGTTTTATGCAGGTAACGAGCTAGGATCTATTTTAGCCATCATGTGTCCAATTGTTATTTTGTATTCAATTGAAAGAACAAAAAGTATAGGTAAAGCGTACTATTGGATTCCTTCAATTTTAGTTGTTTATTCACTATTTGCAATTGGGACAAAGGTTGGCGTAGGAGCAATCTTTGGATCAATGGCTATCGCAGTTGTTATGTGCTTTATTCAGGCATTTACACAGCGTAAAGATAAAAAGAAACATGCCTATTTATTAAATGGTTTTCTTGCAATAACTGTATTTGTAGGCATATTGGCATATACACCTTTTTCACCGTTTATGAAAAATATGGGATTTCATTTCCAATTAATTGAACAAGAGCAGAGTGCGAAAAAGGAAGAGAAAAAGAAGGAGGAAGCTAAAGAGCACAAACCTCCTGTGACAGAGCAAGAAAAAGAGAAAGAAAAAGCAAAAGAAAAAGTAGCGGAGAAGAAAGAAGAAACGCAAGCTCTTATTTTTAGTGGGCGTCAATTATTTGAACAGATGTATAAAGATTTCTATAATGAAGCCCCAATGTCTCAAAAATTATTAGGAATGGGTTATGCTGGTAACTATAAAGAACAGCCGAAATTAATTGAACGTGACTTCCACGATTGGTTCTATTCTTTCGGAATCATAGGGTTCATTTTACTTGTAATTCCATTCTTATACTTTGGTATTAAATTTATTGCATGTATATTTACTAAATTTAAACAAATATTCACAGTGAAATATGCAATGATGATTGCAGCAATATTTCTCGGATTAGGTATCTCATTCATGGCTGGTCATATTTTAATTGCACCTGGAGTGAGTTTCTACTTAGTATTAATCATGGCATATTTAATAGTTGACTTGGAAATTGAATGATAGAAAAATAAAAGCTAGCATATGTTAGCTTTTATTTTATTATAGTAAATAAAAAGAAAAAAAATGGGGGATGTAAGAAATGAAAGTGTTGCATATGAATGCTGGTGCAGAAGAAGGTGGGGGGAAAACGCATATTATTTCACTTTTATCTCAATTTTCAAAGGAAGAAGTGGAATTAATGGTATTTGAAGAAGGTGCGATTGCTAGAGAGGCGAGAAACCTTGGTATTCAAGTGCATGTTTTTACCCAATCATCTCGGTACGACCTATCAATTCTTTCAAAAATAAAAGCATTTATTAATGAAAATCAATTTGACATTGTGCATACACATGGCGCACGAGCAAATTTCTATCTCTCCCTCTTGAAAAAAGGTATAAAAGCGAAATGGATAATGACTGTCCACAGTGATCCAACTTTGGATTTTATGAAGAGGGGATTAAAAGGATGGGTATTTACAAAGTTAAATTTACGTTCTTTCAGGAAGGTAGATTTATTCTTTGCAATTACAGAGAATTTTAAGAGAAACATAATAAAACTAGGTGTACCAGAAGAGAAAATTTGTACGGTTTATAATGGAATTGAGTATGATAGTACTCCAGTAAAACCTTATGATAAGAGTGAATTTGGCATCGATGAAGGAGTATTTACAGCCATTCAAGTAGCACGTCTTCATCCTGTTAAAGGTCATGATATTTTATTTGAAGCGTTACAAAAAATTAAAATTCAAAATATAAAGGTGCTCTTGCTTGGTGATGGACCTATAGAAGCAGAATTAAAAGAGATGGTGAAACAAAAGGGCTTAGAGGATAAGGTGATGTTTCTAGGTTTTCGTACAGATTCCAAAGAATTATATGCATCTGCAAACATTAATTTGTTAACCTCTTATAGCGAAAGCTTTCCTCTTGTTTTATTAGAAGCGGCTAATCAGCGCTTAACATCTATTGCAACAAATGTAGGTGATATGAGAAAGTTAATAGTTGATGATACGTATGGATGGGTTGTACCAATTGGTGATGCAGACTCGTTAGCAAACGCGTTAGAAAATGCTTATGAAAAATGGTTGAATGGTGAATTAGAAGCGATGGGAAATCGTTTATATAATCATGCATCTACTCATTTCTCGCTAAAAAATTTGTATGAAGATACTTATAATGCATATAAAAAACTTTTACTGAAATAGAGAGGATAGTTAATCATGGAAGTAAAAACGGTTGATATTCTAGGTGTTCCTTTTTCTACAATGACAATGGATGAAACAATCCAATATTTGAAGGGACAACTAGAATTGGAGCGAACTCATACTTTTCAGGTAGTAACAGCAAATCCTGAAATTGTTATGTGTGCAAAAAAGGATGAAGCATTCCATAAAACATTATTAAATACAGATTTAATTACACCTGATGGTATTGGAGTTGTAAAAGCAAGCGGTATACTTGGTACACCTGTAAAGGAACGTGTAGCAGGTTTTGATTTAATGTGTAATCTACTTGCAAAGTTATCAGAGGAGAATAAACCGGTATCTGTTTTCTTACTTGGTGCAAAACCGCATGTTGTACAAGCTGCAGCAGAGCATTTAACGAAGACATATTCAGCTGTATCTATTGTAGGTACACAAGATGGGTACTTTAAACAAGAAGAAGAAGAGAGTATCGTTTCTCGTATTCAAGAAGCAAAACCAGATTTATTACTTGTCGCGCTTGGTTTCCCAAGACAAGAGAACTTTATCCAAACTAATAAGCATCGTTTAGAAACGAAGATGGCTGTTGGAGTGGGCGGAAGTTTAGATGTATGGGCTGGAGAGGTAAAACGTGCACCAAAATGGATTCAAGCGATTAACTTAGAGTGGTTTTATAGATTGTGTAGTAATCCAACGCGCTGGCGTCGTCAGTTAGTATTAGCGGAATTTTTAAAAGAAGTCATGCGTTCGAAAAAGTAGCGGAATATCGCTACTTTTTTATTTGGTCATTTTTAATAAAGTGAGGTTTTACTCATCCACCACTGATGGTTAATCCTCACCAATCGGACGTTTAACGGCAGTTGATTTTCCATCTAACCTCTTTGCTTCAGCTGAATTTTGAGGTGAGAGTCTTACTGCCCTCAAATAGTGGGATGAGTATTTTACTTTTTGGGCATGATGAAGGAGAATTTTTTGTACGAAAGTATTTTACTTATACAATTCACACATGTAAAATGATGTGTAAAGACAGCTGTGTAAGGAGGACTTCTTATGGGCAAGGGGAAAGAAATTTCGAAGCGAAAGCTACTTGGTATAGCAGGGCTTGGATGGTTATTTGATGCAATGGATGTTGGAATGCTTTCATTCGTAATGGTAGCATTGCAAAAAGATTGGGGATTAAGTACGCAAGAAATGGGCTGGATAGGCAGCATTAATTCAATTGGTATGGCAGTCGGAGCACTTGTTTTTGGAATACTATCAGATAAAATAGGACGTAAATCAGTCTTTATTATTACATTATTACTATTTTCTATCGGTAGTGGTTTAACTGCTTTAACGACAACACTTGCGATGTTCCTTGTTTTACGATTTTTAATTGGTATGGGGCTTGGCGGAGAACTTCCAGTTGCTTCTACATTAGTATCAGAGAGCGTTGAAGCGCATGAACGTGGCAAAATAGTTGTGCTATTAGAAAGCTTTTGGGCAGGTGGATGGTTAATTGCAGCTCTTATCTCGTATTTTGTTATTCCGAAATATGGTTGGGAAGTTGCAATGGTATTGAGCGCGGTTCCGGCACTATATGCTTTATATTTAAGATGGAATTTACCGGATTCTCCGAGATTTCAAAAGGCTGAAAAAAGACCATCTGTTATCGAAAATGTAAAGTTGGTTTGGTCTGGTGAATATCGTAAGGCAACAATTATGTTATGGATTCTATGGTTTTCTGTTGTCTTTTCTTACTATGGGATGTTCCTTTGGTTACCTAGTGTAATGGTATTAAAAGGATTTAGTTTAATAAAAAGTTTCCAGTACGTACTTATTATGACGTTAGCTCAATTGCCAGGATATTTCACGGCTGCTTGGTTTATTGAACGACTTGGTCGTAAGTTCGTTTTAGTTACGTATTTGATCGGTACAGCATGTAGTGCTTACTTGTTTGGAGTGGCGGAGTCATTAACCGTATTAATCGTAGCAGGCATGTTACTATCCTTCTTTAATTTAGGTGCTTGGGGTGCATTATACGCTTATACACCGGAACAGTATCCAACGGTTATTCGTGGTACAGGTGCAGGGATGGCAGCAGCATTCGGCCGTATTGGTGGTATTCTTGGTCCGCTATTAGTAGGATATTTAGTTACTTCACAGGCTTCACTATCACTAATATTTACGATTTTCTGTGGATCAATTTTGATTGGCGTAGTTGCTGTAATTGTACTTGGGCAAGAAACGAAGCAACGAGAATTAGTATAAGGTGAAACTTTAATCGGTGAGGGATTTATCCCCCACTGATTATTAGCCAGCACCAATTGCGTTTTCGGGGAAGTAACAATTCAGTGAGTGTTACTTCCTACAAATAATGGAATAAAAGGGCAGGGGAACCGTCGTGGTTTCCTTTTTTCTGTTTTTTTAGATAAATAATGGTATAGTAAGAAAAAGGGAATGTTTCTTATAAAAGCGAATGTATACAACAAGACATATGGACAAAAGAATTAGGTGGTTGAAGAAATGAAAATTTTACTGATCATGGAAGAAGCAGAAGAGCGAAGAAGTTTAGCGGACAAATTTACTGAAAATATAAGGAATGTAGAATGTTTTGAAGCGAATACGGGAACAGAATCATTATTTATTATGAAAAAGCATACACCAGATTTTGTTTTCTTGAATTCAAAATTACTAGATGGAACTGGTTTTGAATATGCGAGTTTATTACGGGAAGTAAATTGTTATACGAAATTGATTTTTATGGGTGAAGATATAGAAGAGTCGATTACGGCATTTCGTTTTCAAGCATTCTATTATTTACTACGCCCATTTCGTGAAGAAGATTTGCAATTCCTTTTATATAGAATGTGTAAAGAGCAAGGCGAGAAAGCAAAGAGTTATTTGCGAAAGCTACCAATAGAAGGTCAAGAGGGAATTCGGTATATTTTCCCTGAAGATATTGTATATGTAAGCAAAAATAAGGAAAACAAAACGGTTTCAATTTATACAACAAATAATCAGTATATTTCAACATATACACTTCAGGAGCTGGAAAATAAGCTAAATGCATATGATTTTTTACGTGTGCATAAAAGTTATTTAATTAATATGTCATATGTACAAGAACTAAAACCCTATTATAATGGCACATATAATCTGTATTTAGATAAATATGATGAGCAACCGATTCCAGTTAGTCGTAATTATGTGAAACGACTTCGAAATAAGATTGAATTATAGTAGGTAATGCGAGTTTTTTAACATGATAAACTAAAAATCCTTCATGATAAGGAGGATTCAAATTAAATATTCAGAAAATTTAGTACAATCCCACTAAGCAATAGTATTGGGGGGATTGTATGTGAAAACATTGAAGTCGATTTTACTATGGGGGGTTATTGCAGCAGTAGGCGCAGGTGCATTTGGTGTAATAGCTTTATCACAAGGTGAAACTATTAATGCCGTGTGGCTCTTAGTAGCTGCGGTATGTGTGTATGCAGTTGCTTACCGCTTTTATAGTAAATTTATAGCGAGAAAGGTATTTGGTTTAGATAATAATCGGCAAACGCCAGCCCATACATTAAACGATGGAAAAGATTATGTTCCGACAAATAAGTGGGTATTATTTGGGCACCATTTTGCAGCAATTGCTGGGGCAGGCCCTTTAGTAGGACCGATTTTGGCAGCGCAAATGGGATATTTACCAGGGACAATATGGATTATTGTTGGGGTAGTTGTCGCTGGAGCTGTACAAGATTTTGTAATTTTATTTGCTTCGATGAGACGGAATGGTAAATCTTTAGGAGAAATGATTAAAGATGAGATCGGTCCTGTTACAGGGCTTATTGCAATGATAGGCATTTTAGGTATTATGATTATTTTATTAGCAGTATTAGCATTAGTAGTAGTAAAGGCGCTTGTCGGAAGTCCTTGGGGAATGTTTACAATAGCAGCAACGATTCCTATCGCTATTTTAATGGGAGTGTACATGCGCTACATTAGACCTGGCCGGGTTGGTGAAGGGTCAGTGATCGGAATTATTCTACTTATACTGTCTCTTATTGGAGGACAGTATGTAGCAGAACATCCAACGCTTGCAAGCATGTTCACGTTTAGCGGTGAAACGATTGCTATTATGCTTATTGTATATGGATTTATCGCATCGGCCTTACCAGTTTGGATGCTTTTAGCACCACGTGATTATTTAAGCACATTTTTAAAAGTCGGAACAATTGTTGGATTAGCAATTGGTATTTTAATTGTAGCACCAGATTTACAAATGCCAGCAGTTTCGAAATTTATCGATGGAACAGGTCCTGTTTTCTCTGGAAACCTATTCCCATTCTTATTTATTACAATTGCTTGTGGTGCGGTGTCAGGATTCCATGCTCTCGTTTCATCAGGTACGACGCCAAAAATGATTGAACAAGAGGGACACGCACAGCCAATCGGTTATGGGGCAATGTTAATGGAATCATTTGTAGCGGCGATGGCGATGATTGCAGCTTGTGTATTAACACCAGGAACGTATTTTGCGATTAATAGTCCCGCAGCACTTATCGGTACGGATGTCTCGCAGGCAGCTCAAGTTATTTCTTCATGGGGATTTGCTATTACACCAAATGAACTAAAAGATCTTGCTGTAAACGTTGGAGAGCAAACGATTTTATCACGTACAGGTGGTGCACCAACGTTAGCGATAGGTATGGCATATATTTTCTCACAAGTAATAGGTGGAACGGCCATGATGGCCTTTTGGTATCATTTTGCGATTCTCTTTGAAGCGCTATTTATTTTAACAACGATTGATGCTGGAACACGTGTAGGCCGATTTATGATTCAAGATATTTTAGGACATGTATATAAGCCATTTGGGAAAACGGATTCTACATTAGCGAATGTGATAGCTACAACGTTATGCGTATTAGGATGGGGTTATTTCTTATACCAAGGGGTAGTAGATCCGCTTGGTGGAATTAATACGTTATGGCCACTTTTCGGTATTGCAAATCAAATGTTAGCAGGTATTGCATTATTACTTGGAACGACAATTTTGTTCAAAATGGGGAAAAAGGCATATGTTTGGGTCACACTTATTCCAACTGTTGGATTGCTTATTGTAACGATGACGGCGGGTTATCAAAAGTTATTTCATGAAAACCCTAAAATAGGATTTCTATCTCACGCAAAGGTGTTCCAAGGAGCATTAGACGAGGGGAAAGTGTTAGCACCAGCTAAAAATGTTGCTCAAATGAAGCAAATTATTTTAAATGATTATATTGATGCAGCGCTTTGCGGGATTTTTATGATAGTTGTAATCGCTGTATTAATTTCTGCAATTCGAATTTGGATTCAAGTATTAAGAAATAAGCCGATGCCGCTAAAAGAGGCGCCATATATTTCTAGAGATGAAAGTGAGTCGAGGAACTATTATGCTTAAACGACTACGGAAAGTATGGGGACAAAGAAAACACTTTATTAGTTTACTGGTTGGGGTACCAAGTTATGAAACATATGTAGAGCATATGAAAAAGCATCATCCAGAAGAAGAGGTTGTATGTCAAAAACAATTTTTTGCAGAAGCGCAAGAGGCTAGATTTAATGCAAAGGGCGGAAAGATATCACGCTGTTGTTAATGAAAAGGGCGAATTTTCGTCCTTTTTTATTTTTGCTGTTTCACGTGGAACAGCAAAAATAAATAAAAAACTTTGGGAATTATAGGTATCTCGTATACAATAAAATAAGGAAAGGGATAGATAGACAAGTTGGGAGATTATTTTATGTTAAGGGACTTATTTGTAAACACAACCATTATTCTTTCCTTTATTTTTGTTGGAGGTCAGCTTTTAAGAGATAGGCCGTTAAAAGAAGAGTTTTCTCTTTGGCAGAAATGTGTAGTAGGTATTCTTACTGGAATATTAAGTGTACTGTTGATGCATTTTGGTGTACATATTGAAGATATTATGTTGGATCTACGTTATTTAGCTGTTATTTTGGCAATTATAATTGGAGGTCCGATAGCTAGTAGCATAACAGTTACTATTATATTAATTACCCGATTATTTCTTACTGAGTACTCTTTAGCCTCTGAATTGGCTTGTTATACAATTGTATTGATAGGTTTTGGAATTATTTTCATTTGGCGGATGAAAGCTTCTATATTTAAAAGGTGGATCTGGTTTAATGTATATAGTTTATCTATTTTAACGGTGCCACTTTCTATTTTATTTAAGGATATTTCTATAGTAGCATTATATTTAGTTTGTAGTGGTGTTGCAGCATATATCACATTTATAAGCGCAAATTATGTATTACAATCCAATGAGTTATTTCAAACGATGAAGCAATACGCAACGATAGATGCACTGACAGGTTTAGGGAACGTAAGACAGTTTGATTTAGAGATGAATCGTCATATTGGTAATAAGCGCATGAAAAATGATTCACTTTGTTTACTACTTATAGATATTGATCATTTTAAGTGTGTAAATGATACGTATGGGCATCCTGCGGGAGATGAAGTATTAAAACAAATGGGGCATATTTTACGAGAAGTTTCAACGTTTCCAGATTTGGCTTTTCGAAAGGGTGGGGAAGAGTTCGCGCTTTTGATACCGCAGAAAGAATTAGCTTGTGGAATGCGTATGGGGGAACAAGTTCGCACGGCTGTTGAAAACCATCCATTTCAATTGCTAAATGGAACAAAAATAAAAATTACAGTTTCAGTAGGAATTTCAGTGTATGAAGAATCACCAGAGCGATTTATTCAAGCTGCTGATGATGCATTATATTACTCCAAAAGAAATGGTAGAAATCAGGTTAGTTCTGCATCTTAAAGATAAGATGACCAGAAGAGCTTATAAAAAACACCCACAGAGAGGTAATATATATACTCTGTGGGTGTTTTCATTTATATGTTAGACAAGTTCTTTTGATGCAACGAATTTACGATATGCACCGTGATGTGTTGGGCCTACGTATTCGTTGATCTTGAATGAATAACGGATAGCAGCTGTGATAAATTCTTTAGCAGTTTTTACTGCTTCTTTCACAGTTTTTCCTTTTGCAAGTTCTGCTGTAATTGCAGCAGAATATGTGCAACCTGCGCCGTGTGTATTTGTCGTATCAATTTTTTCTGACTCTAGAAGATCGAATGTTTTTCCATCATATAGGACGTCGATTGCAGTTTCCGTACCAAGCTTGCTACCGCCTTTAATTAGGACGTATTTCGCACCTAAAGCGTGGATTTTTTTTGCTGCTTCTTTCATGTCTTCAAGAGAATTAATCTTTACGCCACTTAATTGGTAAGCTTCAAATAAGTTGGGTGTTACAACTAATGCCTTTGGAACAAGAACGTCACGTAAGCAATCGTTCGTTTCAGGATGTAATGCTTCATCAGCACCTTTACATACCATAACAGGGTCAACTACTACATTTTTGAAATTATGTTTTTCGATTGTTTCAGCAACCATTTCAATAATTTCTACTGATCCAAGCATACCTGTTTTTAAAGCATCTACTCCAACACCTTCAATTGTCGTTTCTAATTGTGGTTTTAATGTAGAAGCTGGGATTGGGAATACGTTATGTGCCCAACCGTTATGTGGATCCATCGTTACGATTGTCGTAAGAGATGTCATTCCGTATACACCAAGTTCTTGGAATGTTTTTAAATCTGCTTGTATACCAGCACCGCCACTTGTGTCAGAACCAGCGATAGTAAGTGCTTTATTTAATGTCATTATGAAGTCCCCCTCAAGTGATATAATGAAAACTATGTTTTCACCATTATATCAATGTTACGAATAAGTACAAAGTGAAAAGTAGATGATTTACTTTAGGGGCGATTTAAAATCTTGTATGTAGGAGACGAATTATGTTTCAAGAGAATCGTACAAATGAATTAGTTATATTAAAAGAGATTGCAGAGACGTTGAACACCTCAAATGATACTTATCATGTGCTGCAAGCTGTGTTGGAAAAACTGTTGAATGTAACAGGTTTAACGACAGGATGGATATTTCTTGCGGATGAAAATGGTAGATATACAAAATTAATTGATTATCAATTACCAGAGGGATTAAGATTTGAAAATAAACGACCGATGTGTGAGGGGAATTGTTGGTGTTTACACCGATTTGTGGAAGGGAAACTAGAGAAAGCCGTTAATATTATTGAATGTAAGAGAATTAATAATGCGATTGAATATAACTGGGGAGATACAGAAGGGATTGTGCATCATGCGACAGTGCCATTAAAAGCGGGTGGAGATGAATTTGGCGTATTAAATGTGGCTAGTCCAGGTAAAACGCATTTTTCTGAAGAAGAGTTAGTGCTATTACAATCAGTTGCTTTCCAAATTGGAACAGCATTAAAACGTACAAAATTGTATGAAAATGAAAAGAGAAGGGCTCATTATTATGTAAAGTTAGACCGCTTTATTCAAGCTTTAAGGACGATTCATAAATTTAATGAATTGCCTGGGGAGATTGTAAAGCAAATTGGGAAGTTATTTCTATGGGAGCAAGTTGTATTCTTTATTAGAGAAGAAAATGAACTTGCTGTAAGGGCCTCATATAAGATAGATGAGCTACAAGAGGATTTGAAGTCAGCGGCACAGGAAGCTCTGAAAAAAGAAGAGTCTGTTTTGTTAAAGAGTCAGGTTGGGAATATCGTACATCCTAATCGTGCAGTTATTGCCATTCCCATACATATTCAAGATCATATATTTGGCGTACTAAGTGTAAGTTCGAATAATGGAGAATTTGATATAAATACAATAGATGTAGTACAGGCGTTAGCCAATCATATATCGTTAATGATAGAGAACTTAAGGTTAAATGAAAAGCGCCGAGAACTTGTACGAATGGAAGAACGTAATCGTTTAGCTAGAGATTTGCATGATTCTGTTTCACAAAAGTTGTTTTCATTAACTTTCATGACGAAAGGTACCGAAGCCGTCTTAAAGGGGAAAAACGAAAAGGTAGATCAGTCTTTGCATGAGATACGTGAGTTATCGCAAGGTGCTTTAAAAGAAATGAGGACGTTAATTTGGCAACTACGTCCAGCAGGATTAGAGAAAGGACTATTACCAGTTTTAAAACAATATGGTGAAAGTTTGGGATTGAAAATTCGGGAACAAGTTACAGGTGTGCGTGATTTACCGCGCGTAGTAGAGGAAGCACTATGGCGAATTGGACAAGAAGCTTTAAATAACGTAAGTAAACATGCGAATGTCAGAGAAGCGGCGATTTATTTCAAAGTGACGGAGAAGAATGTATCATTAGAAATAGTCGATCAAGGAAACGGCTTTGTAGAAAAGGATATAAAAGAGAAGAAATCACTCGGTATGACTACGATGCGAGAAAGAGTAGAATTAGTCGGTGGAACAATTAAAATTGTAAGTGATAAGAAAAGAACAAGTGTAAAAGTAAAAGTACCATTATGATGTGAAAATGAGGGAAGTTTGTGAAAATAAAAGTATTGTTAGTTGATGACCATACAGTCGTTTTAAAAGGATTAGCATTTTTCTTAAGTACACAGGAAGATTTAGCGTTAGTTGGAGAAGCAAATAATGGGAAAGAAGCGTTAGTGAAAGTAGGGGAAACGAATCCTGATGTTGTATTAATGGATTTATATATGCCCGAAATGGATGGTGTCGAGGCGACGGCGTGCATCAAAAAAGAATATCCGAATGTGAAAGTAATTGTATTAACTAGCTTTTCTGATCAGGCGCATGTTTTACCAGCGTTAAGGGCGGGGGCAAGTGGGTATATTTTAAAAGATGTAGAACCGGATCAGCTTGTTGAAGCTATTCGAAGCGCATATAAAGGTAATATTCAATTACATCCGGATATAGCAAATACTCTTCTCTCTCAAACATTACCTGTGGAAGAAAAGGAAGAAGAACCTTCTATTCAAGTGGATGTGCTAACGGCGAGAGAAAATGAAGTGTTGCAGCTATTAGCGAAAGGGATGAGTAATAAAGAGATCGCTTCTGTTTTAGTTATTACAGAAAAAACGGTAAAAGCGCATGTAAGTAGTATTTTGAGTAAGTTGAATTTATCTGATCGCACGCAAGCAGCATTATATGCAGTGAAAAATGGAATTGTATAAGACAAAAGTCGTAAGACTAGTTCGCCTTTAGAAGGTGGACTTTTTTTATAGAAAAATACGTCTATGTGAGGACGAAATTGTCTTGATATAAAGATAAAATATGTTTGTAAGCAACAAAACAACAATTACAAGGGATACCTTTTTTGAAAGCATATAACAACAGAAGAGTGAGTACTAGGAGGAAAAACAATGGCAACAGTTTTATTTGTAAAAGCAAACAACCGCCCAGCGGAACAAGCAGTTAGTGTGAAATTATACGAGGCATTTTTAGCAAACTATAAAGAAGCACATCCAAATGATACAGTAGTAGAACTTGATTTATATAAAGAAGAATTACCATATGTAGGCGTAGATATGATTAATGGTACATTCAAAGCAGGTAAAGGGTTTGATTTAACGGAAGAGGAAGCAAAAGCAGTAGCAGTTGCTGATAAGTATTTAAATCAATTTTTAGAAGCTGATAAAGTCGTTTTCGGTTTCCCATTATGGAACTTAACGATTCCAGCAGTGCTACACACATATATTGATTATTTAAACCGAGCTGGCAAAACGTTTAAATATACGCCAGAAGGTCCAGTTGGTCTAATTGGAGATAAGAAGATTGCATTATTAAACGCGCGCGGCGGCGTATATTCTGAAGGTCCAGCAGCTGAAGTAGAAATGGCTGTTAAATATGTAGCAAGCATGATGGGCTTCTTCGGTGCAACAAATATGGAAACAGTAGTTATTGAAGGACATAACCAATTCCCAGATAAAGCAGAAGAGATCATTACAGCTGGTCTTGAAGAAGCAGCTAAAGTAGCAAGCAAATTTTAATTGAAAATAGAATCGTCACTCGAAAAAAAGTAGCATTAACAGGTAAACGTTAATGCTACTTTTTTTATATTTTAAGTTCGTCAGCCAGTTTTTCTAATTGAATTCGATCTAGTATGTAATAGGTTCTTCCGTCTTTTTTTAAGTAATTTTGCTGGCAAAACTGGTTTAATACATATAAAAGATGGCGGTAGCTGACATTTAGGTATTCCGAAGCTTCGGTATGTTTTTCTGTATAACTGTTATTTTGTCCTGTTAATAGAATAAACGCCGCTAATCGATTTTCGAACGGATAACTATTGTTTTTGGCGTAACTTTCTGTTCGGGTAATTGTTTTTTCACCGATAAATTTGCATAGTTTCTGTAGAAAGGTAGCATCTTGCAATAAAAGATGCTGACAATTTTTAAGGGGGAGCGCCAAGCACATACAATCTTCAAGTACTTCCACCGTTTTCGTAACGGATTCAACGCCGATTAAGCCTAATTCCCCAATGAACGAAGGGGCTTGAATAAAGTTAATTAAGGAGACCCTCCCATTTTTGTGGCTCATATATATTTTTGCTTTTCCGGAAATTAAGTAATAAAGATAAGGAACATCAACGCCTTCATTACATATCCTTTCTTTCTTTTGAAAAGAATGTAGTTCAGCATATGATAAGACATCAAAAGAAAAAAGAGTATGGAAGTTGGAAGTTTGCACGTAATGAGAGATTTCCTTGCTATTTTTGCTAACTTTCATGTTTTCACCTCATGTTTAGTATGAGATATCTCCTATTATGTTTACAAGAAGGAATGATACGATTTACGTAAATTTATTTTGTAGAAAAGAGAGTGTGAAGGGATTATGAAAAAATATAAAACATTGTTATTTGATGTAGATGATACATTGTTAGATTTTCAAAAAGCGGAGAAAATGGCGTTACGTATGCTGTTCGAAGAGAACGAGATCCCTCTAACTAGAGAGGTTGAAGTGCAGTATAAAAAAATTAATAAACACCTTTGGGAGGCTTTTGAAGAAGGGGAAATAAATCGTGATGAAGTCTTAAATACACGATTTTCGATTTTGTTTAAAGAATACGGGGAAGAGGTAGATGGGATATTATTCGAAAATAATTATCGTAGTTACTTAGAAGAAGGAAATCAGCTCATGCAAGGTGCATTTGAATTCATAAGTCAAATTCAAAGTGAGTACGATTTATATATAGTGACAAACGGTATTTCTCAGACGCAAGATAAACGTTTACGTAATGCAGGATTACATGCCTTGTTTCAAGATATTTTCGTTTCTGAAGATACAGGATTCCAAAAGCCGATGAAAGAGTACTTTGATTATGTTTTTGAACGAATTCCTAATTTTGCTCCTGAAGAAGGGCTTATTATTGGAGATTCGTTAAGTGCTGATATGAAAGGCGGATATGTAGCAGGAATTGATACTTGTTGGTTTAATCCAGAAATGAAATCAAATCATAGCGAGATTGTGCCAACATATGAAGTGCAAAATTTTGAAGAGTTATATGCATTATTGAAGCAACGTGTGTAATAAAAATAGGCAGTGGAACTTTTGTCCCTACTGCCTATTTTTATTCGTTTGTAGCTTCGTTGTTTTTAGGAAGTGGAAATGCATTACCAATCGCTGCCGCTCCAAGCATCGGTAATAGTAAATTGAGCGGGAAAAACATGAGTAATAGTAATGTGATAGCAATTGGTTTTCTTAATGCATAGCTTGAAATTGCTGTCGTGACGATGGCTACCGAAGCGATTGGATCTATCGGGATAATGGAAGCTATAGCATATCCGATACTAGATCCAGCAAATATAATTGGGAAAATATGTCCACCGCGCCAACCTGTATTTAAACAAACGGCAGTAATACATAATTTTAAAACACCTGAAAGAAGTAGTACCCAGAAGGATAAATGACTCCATTCAACGACTAAATCTTTTAATTGGTGTTCTCCTGAGAATAACGTGTACGGGAGAACAGTTCCTGTAATTCCTAATAAAATACCACCGATAATTCCAAGTGATAGTTTGTATTCCCTGAAGGGATGGATTAATTTCTCTAATGTGAATTCAAATTTGAAATAAAAGAAACCAACTATAGCACCAATACTAGCAAGTGGTAGAAAGGCAATCCATTCATTAAGAGAAAGGGAACCTTCCCCAAAATCAACGATAAAGGATCCGCGATTATCGAATTTACTAAGTAATAAATAAATGGAAAAGCCAGCGAAAGTAGTAGCTAAATATACAATTGCTTTTTTTCCTTTAGAAAATTCGTTAATTTGCTCACCCTCATTTTCATTTGGAGCTAAATAACCGAATAATGGCGCGTTAAAAATTACACTTAAAGTAGCACCAATTCCAACCTCTGTTAGTTCATTCATTCCTTTTAATGCGAATGTAAAGCGATCCCCTACCCATGTACAAAGTCCACCGATAATTCCAACAAGTGCTGCTTCGGGACCTAAGCTAGCTCCAAATATTAAAACGATAATTGCAGTTAAAGTAGCTTTATGTACAAAACGGTATTCAATTCTACCTGTTTTTTTATATTCACTCATCACTTCCGGCATAAGACGTGGATATGTGCCGAAGTATTTTTGGGTTAAACCAACGAGAATACCACCGATAGTTGTTACACAAATAGTGTAATACGGGGGAGAAGAGAAAATAGTAGGTAAGTATCCCCAAATAAAGTGAATTCCGATATTTATTGTAACTAAAAATAGCCAGACTGTAGCTCCCACTATAGAGCCTAAAAGAATGCCGTATAGGACGAGTATATAGTGCATGTCCTTTGTGTTTGTCATGTTATACCTCCGTTATGTAAGTTTCAATGTCGAAAGGATTAAATATGCTACTGTGAAAGGAATATGTATAGTATCTTTTTGAGAGGTGGGCTTATTCAATATATTGAGGTCTCGTGAGAATTTGAAATGTATACAGTTAAACTACGTACTTAATTTTATATAGTAATCGTGGGTTTTAAAAGGTCTTTTTCAAATGAATATGGAATATATTTCTTTTGTTATGCATGTTGAATTTTTTTGTATTTAATTTAGAACATTCAGAAAAACTGATTGACATTAGGAAATTATTGCTATAAAATCAACGGTAATTGCATAGTCTTATCAAGAAAAGGTGGAGGGACAGGCCCGATGAAACCTTGGCAACAGCCGTATAACGGAATTGTGCCAAATCCTGCAGGTAATAATCCTGAAAGATAAGAAAGAGCCTTTAGAGCGTGTTTTCAAACTGCTCCTTTCTTGTTTTCAGGAAAGGAGCAGTTTTTTTATTTTGTATAAAAGAAAGGAGAATGAGAGATGGGAGAATCATGGGGAAAAGGAACAATTTGTGTGCAAGGTGGCTATACACCAAAGAATGGTGAACCGCGTGTTTTGCCACTTTATCAAAGTACAACGTATAAATACGATACTTCAGATGATTTAGCAGCGCTATTTAATTTAGAGGCAGAAGGATATATATATACGCGTATTGGAAATCCTACTTTAGCTGCATTTGAGCAAAAGTTAGCGGATTTAGAGGGTGGTGTAGGAGCTGTTGCAACGGCTTCTGGGCAGGCTGCTATTATGCTTGCTGTTTTAAATATTTGTAGTAGCGGAGACCACTTGCTTTGTTCTTCCACAGTTTATGGCGGAACGTTTAATTTATTTGGAGTGAGTTTGCGTAAGCTTGGTATTGACGTTACGTTCTTTAATCCGAATTTAAGTGCTGATGAAATTGTGGCCCTTGCTAATGATAAGACGAAACTTGTTTATGCAGAGTCGTTAGGAAATCCAGCGATGAACGTTTTAAATTTCAAAGAATTTTCAGATGCAGCGAAAGAGTTAGAAGTACCTTTTATCGTGGATAATACATTAGCAACTCCTTATTTATGCCAAGCATTTGAGCACGGAGCAAATATTATCGTTCATTCTACGACGAAATATATTGATGGTCATGCAAGCTCTTTAGGCGGCATTGTCATTGACGGAGGGAACTTCGATTGGACAAATGGGAAATATCCTGAACTTGTTGAACCGGATCCAAGTTATCACGGCGTAAGTTACGTTCAAAATTTTGGTGCAGCAGCTTATATTGTGAAGGCGCGTGTTCAATTATTAAGAGACTACGGAAACTGTATGAGCCCATTCAATGCGTATATTAGCAATATCGGCTTAGAAACGCTGCATTTAAGAATGGAGCGTCATAGTGAAAATGCTCTCGCAGTTGCTAAGTGGCTTGCTAACCATGAACGTATTGAATGGGTGAATTATCCTGGATTAGATAGCAGTGAAAATTACTCGTTAGCACAAACGTATTTGAAAAAAGGTGCTAGTGGTGTTTTAACATTCGGCATTAAGGGCGGATTAGAAGCAGCGAAAGAATTTATCGCAAATGTAAAACTAGCAACTCTCGTAACGCATGTAGCGGATGCACGAACTTGCGTTATACATCCTGCTAGCACAACGCATAGACAATTAAGTGCTGAAGATCAGCGTCTAGCTGGCGTTACATCAGATTTAATTCGTTTATCGGTTGGTATAGAAGATGTTTCTGATATTATTGCAGATTTAGAAGCAGCGCTAGTCGGAGGCAAAGAACATGCCGATCATAATTGATAAAGATTTACCAGCTCGCAAAGTGTTGCAGAAGGAAAATATTTTTGTAATGACGAAGGAGCGAGCAGAAACACAAGATATCCGGGCATTGAAAATTGCTATCTTAAATTTAATGCCTACAAAGCAAGAAACAGAAGCGCAATTACTTCGTTTAATTGGCAACACACCGTTGCAATTAGATGTTCACTTACTTCATATGGAATCACATTTGTCTCGCAATGTAGCGCAGGACCATTTAACGAGTTTCTATAAAACATTTCGTGATATTGAGAATGAGAAATTTGATGGACTTATTATTACAGGAGCACCAGTTGAAACTCTTTCTTTTGAAGAGGTAGATTATTGGGAAGAGCTTAAACGTATTATGGAGTATTCAAAAAAGAATGTAACATCTACGCTTCATATTTGCTGGGGGGCACAGGCTGGCTTGTATCATCATTATGGTGTTCCAAAGCATCCTCTTAAGGAAAAAATGTTCGGTGTATTTGAACATGAAGTCTGTGAGCAACATGTGAAATTGTTACAAGGGTTTGATGAATTGTTTTTTGCCCCGCATTCTCGTCATACAGAAGTACGAGAGAGTGATATTAGAGAGGTGACAGACTTAACATTATTAGCAAATTCTGAGGAAGCGGGTGTTCACCTTGTCATTGGGCAAGAAGGAAGGCAAGTGTTTGCGCTCGGGCATAGTGAATATAGTTGTGATACGTTAAAGCAAGAATACGAACGGGACCGCCAAAAAGGGTTAAATATTGATGTGCCGAAAAATTATTTTAAGCATAATAATCCAAATGAGAAACCACTTGTAAGGTGGAGAAGCCATGGGAATCTATTATTCTCTAATTGGCTGAATTATTACGTGTATCAAGAAACCCCTTATGTATTATAAAAAAAGATTGTGTAACACGTGGCAACGTTTTCTTTGTAAAGATTACCTTATATTTTTCCGAATGTTCAAAAAACATTGTTTTTCAGATTTTTTACTCATATAATTTCATCTAAACACAATTTTTGAGGGGTGGACAGGATTATGAAAGAAATTCAAATTGGTTTATTAGGTCTTGGGACAGTTGGTAGCGGTGTAGTTCGTATCATTACAGATCATCAAGAGCGACTTATCCACCAAGTAGGTTGTCCTGTAAAAGTAACGAAAGTACTAGTACAAAATATTGAAAAAGAGAGAGAAGTAGAGGTACCTTCTACTCTATTAACACAAGATGCAAATGAAATTTTAGATAATCCAAATATTGACGTTGTCATCGAAGTGATGGGTGGCATTGATGATGCAAAAGCATACATTTTGCAAGCCTTACAAAGTGGGAAGCATGTTGTGACTGCCAATAAAGATTTAATGGCGTTACATGGGGCGGAACTGTTAGCGGTAGCAAAAGATAATAAAGCAGATTTGTTTTATGAAGCGAGTGTAGCCGGAGGGATTCCGATTTTACGAAGTATCGTAGAAGGACTTTCTTCAGATCTTATTACGAAAGTAATGGGAATTGTAAATGGAACGACAAATTTTATTTTGACGAAAATGTCAGATGAAGGGAGAGCATATAACGACGTGTTAAAAGAAGCCCAACAACTTGGATTTGCAGAAGCAGATCCAACATCAGATGTGGAAGGTTTAGATGCAGCGAGAAAAATGACGATTTTGGCTACCCTTGGTTTTTCTACAAATGTAGAGCTTGGAGATGTAAAGGTAAAAGGGATTACTTCTATTACAGAAGAAGATATTGAATACAGTAAGAGTTTAGGATACACGATTAAATTAATCGGTCTTGCGAAGCGAGATGGTGAAAAATTAGAGGTGACAGTTGAACCGACACTACTTCCAAATACACATCCTCTTGCGGCTGTGCAAAACGAATATAACGCTGTATATGTGTATGGTGAAGCGGTCGGAGAAACGATGTTTTATGGGCCAGGTGCAGGAAGTTTACCGACAGCAACAGCTGTTGTTTCAGATTTAGTAGCTGTAATGCAAAATATTCGATTAGGTGTAAACGGAAATAGTGCGGTATCCCCGCAGTATAAAAAAGTATTAAAAGAGCCAGACGAAATTGTTGTGAAGAAATTTTTAAGACTTCATGTAAAAGATGAAATTGGTGTATTTGCAAAAATTACTTCATTATTCTCTGAGCGTGGCGTTAGCTTTGAAAAGATTATTCAAATGCCGCTTGAAGAGAAAGGGAAGGCTGAAATTGTAATCGTGACGCATCGTGCGTCTCTTGCTGATTATGATTATATTCTACATACGTTGCAAGGGTATGAAGAAATAGATTGTTTGAAAGCAAACTATCGAATTGAAGGGGATGCTAAGTAGTATCCCTTATCATAAAACAGAAAGAGCCTGTTAAGCAGCTTGCTTAACAGGCTCTTTTCTATTTAAAATCTGCGTACCAATTTGAATAAATGCTTGGATAATCCAGCCTGTTGTAAAGGATAAGATGATTGTTCCAAAATAGATAGGTCCATCTAATAAAAAACTTAATGTTAAAAATAAAAACGCTAATGAAATTTCTGTTCTTCTAAATGTCCATTTCTTTTTCTCAGCAACGGTTAAAACGAAAGCTTCTTGAGGTGCTGCGCAAAGGTTTGTAGAGACGTAAAGACCAATCCCAGCTCCAACGAATAGATTTCCGCAAATAAGTGTTATATATTTTGGAAGAGAACGGATAGTGTCCATAATAGTTGTAATGGAACCAATCCAATCAACAAAAAGAGAAATAAGAACCATCGTTACGATTGTACCAATTGTTATTTGTTTTTTATTCCAAAAGAGAACGATAAGGGTAAAAGCAAAATTAATCATGAAAATCCAAAAACCGATACTTACCCCGAAATTTTGATATAGTGCAATAAAGAAGGAATCATAAGGGCTAAGTCCAAAAGAAGTAATTGTCGTCATCATATTAATACCGATGGCGAGAATGAGTAGACCGCCAATGAAAAATATATATTCTAATTTGAATCGAAGCATAGTTGTATATCCTTTCAAAATGTATTTGCTAGGAAAGGATATATTGTGGAAAGCTTACCAGGTCAAGGGAGAATTTTTTCGAGAAGGGGAAAATGAGATGACGAATATAAGGAAGATTGCTGAACTTGCTGGAGTATCTGTTTCAACTGTTTCACGTGTATTGAATAATCATCCATATGTGAATGAACAGAAACGAAAAGAAATTTTAACAATTATAGAAGAATTAAATTATACGCAAAATGTGAATGCAATTCATTTAGTGAAAGGAAAAACGAATGTCATTGGTGTTTTATTACCGCACGTAAATGATCAATATTATAGCGCTATTATCGAGGGAATATCAAAGGAAACAGCAAAGAATAACTATAATATGATGCTTTGTCAGACGAATTATAGTGAGGAAAGAGAATTAGAAATTTTGAATATGTTAAAAATGAAAAAGCTTGATGGGGTTATTATATGTTCCCGAGTAAATAGTAAGGAAAAGCTTGAAGAATATACGAAATTTGGTCCAATTGTTATGTGTGAAGAAATAGACTCGAATTTCATTTCGAGTGTGCATATTGATTACTATAAAGTCTTTTCGCGCGGCATGAAGAGCTTAATAGATGCCGGCCATACAAGTATTGGGTATTGCATTGGAAGAAGTAATAGCATTAATAGTCAGAGAAGAAAACAAGCGTATGAGGATTCGCTTCAACAGATTGCTGTAACACCGATAGAGGCCTGGAAGTTTAAGGGCTGTTTTACAGTGGAAGATGGACGTAATGTAATCAGGGAATGGGTCTGTATGTCAGTGAAACCAACTGCGTTTCTTGTATCTTGCAACCATATTGCAGCGGGAGTGGTAACGGAAGCAAAAAAACAAGGAATTCGTATTCCAGAAGATATTACGATTATCGGTTGTGATGATCAAGATGTCGCAGATATTTTAGGCATTACGACGATTTCGTATTCTAGTAAAAATGTTGGCGTGAAGGCATTTGAATTATTATATGAAAAGATTAATGATGAGAAAATAGATGTAAAGCACGTAGAGTTATTGCCAGAACTAGTACATAGGGAAACAACATAATAGATAAGGTGTGAAAATCGCTTTTCAAAATTGCGTTTGGTATAATTATGGACAATCTATGAGGGCTAAAAGGGGTTTTGATATGAGATCAAAAGTAGTAAAAGTAATTCTACTCATTACAATTGCATCTTTCTGTTTATTTGCATATGGCTTTGTTTCAGGTGTAAATGATGTGTTAAATCCGAAAGCTTCAAATTTAATTAAAAAGACCGATGTAGTGGCAAAAGAGAAAAAGAAAACGGGAACGTTACAAATCGTTAGTTTAGGTGATTCATTAACACGTGGTGTTGGTGATAAAGAAGGAATTGGCTATATTGGGCGTATGAAAGAGGATTTACAAAAAGATTATAAGCAAAAGGTTGCATTAACAAACTTAGCTGTTAGTGGTGCAAAAATGCCCGATCTATTAAAACAAATTGAGAGTAGTGGCGCTCAATATTCAATTAAGCAAGCAGATGTAATCGTTTTAACAATTGGAGGAAATGATTTATTTCCAGGTTGGGAATCGCTTGGAAAGATAGATTTAGAAACATACCGTCCTGATACGGCGACGTTCCAAAATGAAGCGAAGAAAATAATAGAAGAAATTCGTAAGTTAAATACAGGTAGCCCTATTTTTTGGCTTGGTTTATACAATCCTTTTGAAGATGTAGAAGATTTAAAAGGTTCTTCAAACATCGTTGTAGACTGGAATGCATCTTTAGAAAAATTAGCGCTAAATGATAAAAATGTGTATATTACACCGACATTTGATTTATTCCAAAATCGTGGGAAAGAATTATTATACTCCGATCATTTTCATCCGAATGAAGTAGGGTATACATATATGGCAGACCGATTAGTTCAAAATGTTGTGAGTAAATTAAAACTAGAACAAGGAGGGGTAAAATGACGACGATACTTTCCGTACGAGACGTGAAGAAGGTAATTGGAAAGAAGACAATTGTAGAGAATATTTCCTTCGATGTAAAACAAGGGGAAGTGTTTGGCTTCCTAGGGCCGAATGGTGCCGGAAAAACAACTACAATTCGAATGTTAGTTGGATTGATTAAAGAAACAGAAGGTACGATTTCTATCGGTGGTTATTCAATTAAGGAAAATTTCAGAGAAGCGATGCGTCAAATAGGGAGTATCGTTGAAAACCCAGAACTGTATACATATTTAACTGGATGGGAAAATTTAAAGCAATTTGCCCGTATGCTAGGTGATATATCAGATGAACGTATTATTGAAATTGCTCAAATGGTTCATTTAGATGAAAGAATTCACGATAAGGTAAAAACGTACTCACTTGGTATGAAACAGCGCCTCGGCATTGCGCAAGCGCTTCTTGGAAATCCAAAATTGCTCATATTAGATGAGCCGACAAATGGTTTAGACCCAGCTGGAATTAGAGAACTTAGGGAATTTATACATAAGCTTGTGAAAGAAGAAAATATGAGTGTGTTTATTTCAAGTCACTTGCTAAGTGAAGTACAAATGATATGCGATCGGGTTGCGATTATTCATAAAGGAAAAATGATAACAGTTGCCAAGATTGAGGATTTAATTAAAACAGCAAGTGATCGTGTAGAATGGATTGTTACACCGATTTCTAAAGCGAAAGATATGCTAGAAGATGCTAAGGAAGTAAGAGAAGTGAGTATAGAAGATAATCGATTACTATGCCGCATGGATATTGCATCTATAAGTAGTTGGAATAAAAACTTTGTAGAAAATGGGATAGATGTGCATAGCGTTAAGGAGCTTGTATTTACGCTAGAAGATTTATTTATTGAACTCACAAGGGGTGAGCAGCATGCGTGAATTTGCGAATCTAGTTTTAAATGAATCGGAGAAAATTTATCGTAAGAAACGTATTTTTGTTGTCATGCTTATTTTAGCAATCTTGATCCCACTTTTTGTGTATGCGCAGTATCGTGAAGTAGAAACGACACAAAAAAGGCTAGGTACAACGGATTGGAAAGTTTCGCTGCAACAACAAATTGTTGATTCTCAAAACCGCTTGAACAATTCTAGACTACCAGAAGAATGGCGTGATTGGCTAAAGGTAAGAGTGGAGCAGCAACAATATTATTTAGATCATGATATTAACCCGATGGCACCGGGCGCACCCACTTTTGTAAGGGCGTTTATTGAGCAAGGAATTACATTGTTTATTCCGCTTCTTGTAATGATTGTAGCTATTGATATTGTTTCAGGAGAACGAAGTGATGGAACGATGAAGATGTTACTTACGCGGCCGATTCGGCGCTGGAAAATACTCCTTAGTAAGTACGTGACGATGTTATTTTTCATTTCACTCATACTGCTCCTTGTCGGTTTGTTTGCTTACGTATTATCAGGGCTTGTATTTGGATACTCAGGATGGAATTTACCCGTTTTAACTGGGTTTGTTATTGATAAGGAAACGTTAAATACGAATTTTGTACATCTTATTCCGCAGTGGCAATATATTTTGATGGCGTATGGATTAGCTTGGTTTGTTGCTATCGTTGTCGGAACTATATCATTTATGGTTTCCGTTTTAATTCGAAATACACCAGCTGGTATGGGCGTTATGTTAGCCGCACTAATTGCAGGTGGTATTTTAAGCTCATTCGCAACATCTTGGGAAGGTGCGAAATATATTTTTAGTGTGAATTTATCATTAACAGATTATCTATCAGGAAAATTACCTGCATTACAAGGGTTATCGATGGGGTTTTCTTTAATGAATTTAACTGTATGGGCCGTTGTGTCCCTTATTATTTCGTTTGTAGTATTTACAAAGCAGGATATGGTGAATTAATTGGACGGGAAGTGAAAGCATGAAAAATGTTTTAAAAAATGATTGGGGGCCATTATTGGCACTGGAATTTGAGAAAGAATACTATCGCAAACTAGCTGATTTTTTGAAAGAAGAGTACAGCACACATGTTGTTTATCCGAAAGTAGAAGATATTTTTAATGCTCTAGAATATACAAGTTATGAAAATGCAAAGGTCGTTATTTTAGGACAAGACCCATATCACGGACCGGATCAAGCGCATGGTTTAAGCTTTTCAGTACAACCTGGTATTAAAACGCCGCCGTCATTGCTAAATATGTATAAAGAACTTCGGGATGAATATGGTTATGAAATCCCGAATAACGGTTATTTAGTAAAGTGGGCAGAGCAAGGAGTTTTATTATTAAATACTGTACTAACAGTTCGACAAGGTGAAGCAAATTCTCATAAAGGGAAAGGATGGGAGCATTTCACAGATCGCGTAATTGAGCTATTAAATGAACGTGAAAAGCCGGTTATTTTCATATTGTGGGGACGCCATGCACAGGCGAAGAAAAAGTTAATTACGAATAAGAAGCACCATATTATCGAATCTGTACATCCAAGTCCACTATCAGCAAGACGTGGTTTCTTTGGTAGTAAACCATATTCTAAAGTAAATACGATTTTAGCTAATATGGGCGAGAGAGAAATTGATTGGGAAATTCCAAATCTATAAATAGAAAAGGTAGTTAACAGTCGTTAACTACCTTTTTGTTATTATTGTTGTTCGTTCTTTAATTTTGCATCTAGTACAAACGTACCGAATGGGATAATTGATGAAACGAATGCTCCAAGTGCCCATAAAATTGATTTACGGTGTACGATTGTTACTTGAATTACCGCAAAGATGAATAGAATAAATAAAACACCATGAGCCATGCCTGTAATTTTAACGGCTGTAGCAAATCCTGCAAAATATTTTAATGGCATTGCTACAAATAATAGTAGTAGGAAAGAAATTCCCTCAACAAGTCCAATTGCTCTTAATCGTCCGATTGGTGTAGATAACATGAAGTAGCCTCCTTTAATGTATGCTTGTATATAGTAAATTTGTATTCTTTTTCAAAATAAAATAGTCTATTTTGTTTCATTATATACAAAAAGAAAGTTTACACTACGAGAATAGTGCAAAGTTCAAAATATAGTCACAAAAGCGTGGTAATTTAAATAAAAACCTATTTGAAGTGTTTGACTTCAAATAGGTTTTGTGAATGAAAATATTAAACAAGTACTTCGTTTTTTAGTACAAATTTCTCTACGACTTTTGCAACGCCATCGTTCATATTTGTATCTGTTACGTAGTTGGCAATTTCCTTAATATCATCTGGTGCATTGCCCATTGCAACGCCAAGACCAGCAAATTCAATCATTGCTTGGTCGTTATAGCTATCGCCCATTGCGATAACTTCTTCACGCTTAATGCCAAGCTTTTGGATCAGTTTGTTTAAGCTCGTTCCTTTTGTAACACCGGCTTCAGTAAATTCTAAGAAGAATGGTTTCGAACGCATCACGCTTAATTGACCTTCTAGTTGTTGTTGTAGTTTCTTTTCTACTACAACAAGGCGTTCAGCTTCTTTATTCATTAATACTTTTACTACAGGCTCTTTAACAGCAGCTTTAAAGTCATCTACTACAACAATTGGCATACCAGTAATATCGCCCTCAATTTCAGTATAAGGATTATTTTCTTCCGTTACGATATCATCGCCCATATAAGTATGAATCCATACATCTTCAGTTTTACTAATTTCAAATAGGTTGTGAACGATTTCAGGAGATAGCGTACTACTAAAGATTTCTTCGTTTGTTTTACAGTTAATAATTTTTGCGCCATTAAAAGATAGAATGAAACTGCCGTATTCTTCTAAACGAAGTTCTTTCGCAACATTGCGCATACCAAACGTTGGACGCCCAGAAGCAAGTACAACTTTTACACCTTGCTCTTGTGCAGTCATTAGAGCCTCTTTCGTACGGGGTGAAATAGTATGGTCGTCACGTAATAAAGTATCATCTAAATCTAAAACAATCATTTTATAAGTCATATTGAAAATTCCTCTCTTTGTTGAAATAGAAATAAAGTTTTATGAAGATATTGGGGAATATATAGTAAGACATCGAACTTCTTTATGTGAAGTTAGGAAAAGTCCTATATTGTTAGTATAAATTACCATGAGCGTGTTGCCCACGATAATTTATACCGCTAACGCCTGATTAGCTTGCATTTTATCATTATCGTAACAACTCTAAAGGTAGAGTGCAATAATGGAAGTTTTCCAATTTACGATGGTTGTTTTTCTGTTGAACGAGAAAATAGTATTTCGAGCAAAATTGCCATTACAGATCCAAGAACGAGACCGTTACTTAAAAACGATGCTAAAAATGGTGGGAGCGTAGAAAATGCTTCTGCTGGAACAAACATAACCCCGACTCCTGTAAAGATCGAAAGACCCGCCACTTTAAATAATCGTTCTTTATCTTGTACTGTTTCGTATTCGCGAAAGGCAAGACCAATCATGCTTGCAAATACAGGATAAATGGCAGCATATCCGACTGCGACAGGTATCGCCGCAAAGAATGAAGTAATCTTTGGGAATATACTAACGAAAATAATAAAGCTTGAACCTAACATAAATGGGAGTCGTTTATAAATATTAGTCGTTGCAATAAATCCTGCTGATCCAGAAATCGCGACAGGTCCAATAGCTGAAAAAAGGCCTCCTAGCAATTGATTGATTCCTGTTATAATGCCGGCTTGTTTAAAACGATCTGGTGCTGCATTCTTTTCATACTTAGAGACAATCCTTTGCACAACGCGAATACTTGCTAACATATTTGTTAGAAGTAATAGTGTAACGAAAACGACTGTAATTGCCATGTTCCATTCAATACGAGGCATTCCGAAAACAAATAGAGACGGAAAACGGATTATATCTGTCACAGGCGTTACTGGATTTGATAATCCGAAGCATGCGAATAATATCCAGCCGCAGACGATACTGAAAAGAACGGAATATTGTCCAATAATAGGTAGCTTCATGATGAAAAAGGATAGTAAAATAACAATGAGTGAAAGAATAAATACGTCAGCTTGTACTTCTGTATGTTGTCCGTCAAGGCCGAACATTCCCTTTAAGAAGGACCCGCTAAGTTGCGCGACAAGAAGAAATAAATATGTTCCAATGACTGTCGGTGTAAAATAGCGAACTAGTTTATCGATGATTCCAAAAATGCTAAGAATAATACAAATGATACCACTTAATAGGAAAGCATACTGAAGGACTTTAAGCGTTTCATTGCTGGATCCAAATAATACGACACCTAAACTTGCATAAAGGGAGAAAATCCCCCACCAAAGTCCAGCAGGACCTTCTTGAATAGGAAGTTTATGCCCAAATATGGCTTGCAGTAGGCCAGCAAAGCCAAGAACAAATAATGTTCTTTGTACAAATGCAATAGCTTCAGCGCCATCGAGACCATAACTAGTTGCGACGCTAATTGGTACGATAAGGCTTCCAGCTAAAATAAATAGCGCCCATTGTAAGGCGGAAAGAAATGTTTTCATTATATCAACCTCTTTCATAGATTCCGTATCTAGTATATATGTATTTCATTTCCGCTGGCAAAGATTGTAGATAGAGAAAAGAGTTGAAACACGATATGAATGCACGTAAGCAATTATGGATAGCAGTTATATGTATGACCTTTGTTGTAATTCTAGGAACGGTAGGATTTATGAAGATTGAAGAGATTAGTTTGTTTCAAGCATTTTGGATGACGATGATTACTGTATTAACTGTTGGATACGGAGATGCCGTTCCTGTAACACAGGCAGGAAAAGTTTTTGCGCTTCTTATCATACCGGTCGGGGTCGGTATCGTTACGTATGCAATTGGTGTAGTGGCAGCTATGATTATTGAAGGGAATTTATTTCATGCAGTGCGGAGGAAGAAGATGGATAAACAAATAGCGCAGTTACAAAATCATATTATCGTATGTGGTTGTGGTAGAGTAGGGCTTCAAGTTGTACATGAATTGCAAGAAAAGAAAATTCCATTTGTCGTTGTGGATAAAGATGAAAGCATATTAGAGAAGGAAAAACTTTTGTATATACACGGAGATGCAACGGAAGACCAAGTGTTACATCATGCTGGAATTTCAAAGGCAGCTGGTTTAGTTGCCATCGTAGCAAATGATGCTGAAAATGTATTTATTACATTAACGGCTAGAGGATTAAACGATGCAATTAAAATTGTGGCAAGAGCAGAAAAACCAGAAACTGAAGACAAATTAAAGCGGGCTGGGGCGAATAAGGTGATTAATCCATCTAGCATGGCAGGAATTCATATTGCAAAAGGTATTGCGAATCCGCTAACAGTTCATTATATTGATACAGTACTGTATGGCGTGGAGCAGTCATTTGTAATTGAAGAGATTGCAGTAGGAAAGGGCTCTATTTTAGCTAGTAAATCATTACTCGAGAGTGATGTGAGAAATCAATTTGATGTAACAATTTTAGCGATTTTGAGAAATGGGAATGTTATACATAATCCAACGGGGCAGGAAAAACTACAAGAACATGATATGATAATAGTGTTTGGTTCAGTAGAGAAGCTAGGACAATTTGAGAAAGAACTACAAAGTAAGAGGTGACAAGGAATGCAAATATCGAGCGATAAGATTTTAAATAAAATGGCGAATGAAATTGCAAAGGCAAAAAGCAGTGAAGGGCAACAATCAAAAGCGCATTTATTAGTTGTGCGAGCGTTATGTGATTTGTTATTAGATGAACAAGCTGAGCCTTCTATGTATAGAGAACCTGAGATTCCATCACAAGTAATTGGATCTCAGCCTATGACGACAGTTCAACCAGTTATGCCGGTTTCTGGAGAACCTGTTTATATAAAAGAAGAAGGCGCAAACGGTAATTCTTTATTTGATTTTTAGAAGATAAATCGTTTGGCTTATATGAAAAAATTGCTTATGATAAAGGTAAAAAAAGGGGAATTAAGATGAAAATTTTCTTTTTACTAGGTTGTATTGCGGCAGGGCTATCTGTTGCGCTAGGGGCTTTTGGAGCACACGGTTTAGAAAATAAAGTTTCTGCAAAAATGTTAGAAGTTTGGAAAACAGGCGTTACATATCAAATGTTTCATGCAGGTGGACTATTCGTAGTTGCTTTATTAATGGATAAAATTCAATCATCACTTTTAACTACTGCTGGCTGGCTTATGGTAGCTGGGATTATTATGTTTTCAGGTAGTTTGTATGCATTAAGTACGACAGGTATTAAGTTCTTTGGCCCAATTACACCTCTTGGTGGTGTAGCGTTTATCGTGGCATGGATCTTAGTCGGAACTGCAGTTGTAAAAGGGTTATAAAAAACAAAAGCTGGCATATGCCAGCTTTTTTTTATGGTCTTGGAGCATAAGTTGCTTGTTGACTAGGTAAATACGTAATTTCTTCTGGGAATTCTACATAATCTAAGTAAATCATTAATAGTAAATAGCGTTTCCCAGATTGGGGCTCACTAATTACGATATGGTCACGGCCAGCTGCCTCAATAATACCTGTATAAGATTGTGTACCGAGTGAACTACCACGCTCATAAGTCATTACAACGGTGGCTTGCTTGCCTTTGTTCAAGCGAAGAATATTTTCAATATACGACTGTTCTAATGGTAACATGCCTTGAGAAACGGCATATTGAGCTTGCGCAGCTTGTTGTTGCATCGCTTGCTGTTGTTGCTGTTGTTGCTGTTGTTGTTGGGTCATTTGTTGCGGTTGTACATAAGTTCCAGATGGTTGATAGAAACCTGTTCCGTAATACGGGTTTTGTTGCTGTGCCATCCAAAAATCCCTCCTCATTATCAATCCTTAATATACGCCAGGACAATCCTCGCCAGATGGCTGGAAGAAGCAGTGCTTTTTGAAGCGACCAGAGTTTTGTTGATTATACCAAGTTGGTGGACAAGGGCCTTCCGGTCTAAAAAACCATAAGGAAAAGTTGGCGGGCCAAAAACGTTGTCCTTGAATCGTTCGCCTTGCTAATGCGATATCTTGTTCTCTTGCACGCTGATAAAAATACCCTTTTTGCGTTGCTTCAAAACCGCCAGGATTTTGATAAACCATTTGACGTAAATTACGTATTTTTTTAAAATCTAAACAATTTCCGCGGACACGATTTACTCCTACGTTTCCGACCATTAACATTCCTTGTTGTCCTTCTCCTTCGGCTTCAGCACGCATCAGTCTAGCTAATAACTTTACATCTTCTTCGTTATAAGCAATAACACCCATTATGTGTCACCTCTCTTTTTGGAATACCTTGTGGAAAGAGGTTTATTTCTAGATGAAGTGTGTAACGATTACTAGTTCATACGTATGAGAAAAAGGACTCAGATATGACAACCAAACGAAGTTTTACATGGAGAGAGGAAAATAAAAAAAGCTAGCGTGAGCTAGCTTTCCATCATTAAAATACTTTAGACCATAAGTTTGAGAAGAAATCTCCGATAGAGCGCATTGTTAATACGAACCAATTTGCCTTTTCAACTTCTTCTGTCGTTTTTGCAGTAACTTTCATGTTTTTATTTCCATCTAAAAATCCATATTTATCAGTTGGTTCTAGAACGATGGAACCTACCTTTGCATCCTTTTTAACAGGAGCGACTAAATGTCCATCTTCAGCAAGGGATTTATCTACTTCAGTCCCAATTTTATAAGGATCTTTGCTACCTTTTTTCGCAATTACTGTTATTTCTTTTTCAGGTGCAATAGTTACTTGATCTTCTTTACCTTTTACTACAGAGATTGTGTTGTTTTTATCTACTTTTAATTTTTGTTTTTCAAAGTTATTAAATCCATATTCAATTAATGCACGAGATTCAGTGAAACGCTCGTCCATTGATTTTGTTTTAATAATTACTGAAATAAGGCGTAAGTCACCACGTTTTGCTGTAATGGTGAATCCGTATCCAGCCGTATCAGAACTACCAGTTTTTAAACCATCTGTTCCTTCATAAGAAAAAGCAGCACCTGGTAACATCCAGTTCCAGTTTTCCATACGAATTGGTTTCGGATGATTATCTGGGAAGTTTCTAAATCTTTGTTTTGTATCCTCTCGCATTTCTGGATACTTTGTAATCATTGCTTTTGAAAGCATACCCATATCGCGAGCTGACATGGAATTTTCTCCATTCGGATCCGTTCCCTCAGGGTGTTTTCCCTTTAAGTCAGCGTTATTTAATCCAGTAGCGTTTACAAATTTATATTTCTTTAACCCTAGTTTTTTTGCATGTTCATTTGCAAGATTTAAGAAGTTTTTCTCACTTCCTGCAAGAAGTTCTGCTAAGGCAATACTAGATCCGTTTGCAGAGAAGATAACGATAGAATGATATAATTCTCTTACAGTATATTGACGTCCCTTTTCAAACGGAACGTTAGAGAATTCATTATTACGTGAAACTTCATAAGCGTAATCAGAAATGTTTACCTTTGTATCCCAAGTGATTTTTCCTTCTTTAATTGCTTCTAATACAGCATAAACAACAATTAGTTTTGACATACTAGCGATAGCTAGTAATTCATCTGGATTTTGTTCATGCAGTATTTTTCCTGTATCTGCATCAAATAGAAGTGCAGCAGCTGCCTCAATGTGTATTTTTTCTTCCGCATGGGATGTTGTTACTCCTAAGGAATAAATTGACAATAAAAGCACTAGTAAAATAGACAAGATTTTCTTCATATAGATTATCACCTTCGCATCGTTATTAGCATGTAGCTCGTACCATTTTAGCATAAATTTGGATATAGAAAGGTTACAATTTTGTAAGGGATTTGAAAGGAATTTGTCGATTTTTGTTCAAATTTGCGGAGAAAAGAAGTTTTTTGAAGAGAAATATAGAGGGTAATAAAAAAAAGGAACGAATTTCGTTCCTTTTTCACGATTTGCCCCGCTATTTGCCGGGCAGTAAGATCCCCACCTCAAAATTAAGCGAAAGCAAAGAAGTTAGGTGGGCGATCAACTGCTCGTAAAAGCCCGATTGGTGAGGGCTGATTAAAGTTTCACTTTATATGTGTAAAAATTTCTCTACCTTTTCGTCTGGTAAAATGTTTCCAACGAAAAATGTTCCGAATTCACCATAACGAGCACTTACTTCATCGAAGCGCATTTCATATATAAGTTTTTTAAATTGAAGAACATCGTCAGCGAATAATGTTACGCCCCACTCAAAATCGTCGAATCCAACTGATCCTGAAATAACTTGGCGTACTTTACCTGCGTACTGGCGACCGATTTTACTATGACTGTACATCATTTTTTTGCGTTCTTCCATAGGAAGCATGTACCAGTTGTCATCACCTTGGCGACGCTTGTCCATTGGGTAGAAGCAAATGTGATTTGCTTTTGGTAGTTCTGGATATAAGCGAGCTAAGATTTGTGGGTTTTGATATGGATCTTCATCAGCTGGAAGGTAGTTGCTTAGTTCAACAACAGATACGTAAGAGTATGCAGGAACCATATATTCAGCTAATGTTGTTTTATTCAATTCTGTCTCAATTTCATTCAACTCTTCCATTGTTGGACGTAAAATCATAAGCATGATATCAGCTTTTTGGCCAACAACTGTATACATTGCATGACTACCTTTTTTCCCGGTAGCTACTTCATTCCATTTTTCAACGACATTTAAAAATTCAGACACAGCTTGTCCGCGTTCGTCGCTAGATAATGTTTTCCATGCAGCCCAATCAATAGAACGTAAATCATGTAAACAATACCAGCCATCTAACGTTGTTGTTGCTTCACTCATTCTATTCACCTCAGTTAATGATAGTTTTACACGTTAACTATAGCATATATAGTTTTAAAATCATCTATATAAAGCCTTAGCGCATAAAATTGTCACATTTAAATTTACTTGAAAATAGGAGAAGATAAGGCTTAAAGGGGATTTATTTCTAGGCTGAATTTTATGAAAATATAATCATTTTCATTTTATCTATTTTTTGGGAGCTATAAGTTTAAAATATAGAGGAAAAGCAGTATTCTTAAAGATAGAGTTTTTTAACATATGTAGGAGGGTTTATTCGTGAGCAACTTATTTACAACAGTAAAAGAAAAAGTTCAAGGAAAAGGCATTTCTATCGTACTTCCTGAAGGAACTGATGAAAGAATTTTAGGCGCTGCAGAGCGTTTAGCAAAAGAAGAGTTAGTACAACCAATTTTAGTTGGTAATAAAGAAGAAATTAGCGCAAAAGCTGCTAGCATGAATTTAACATTAGCAGGCGTTGATATTTATGACCCAGCTACATACGAAGAAATGGATGCAATGGTAGCATCTTTCGTTGAACGCCGTAAAGGTAAAGCAACTGAAGAAGACGCTCGTAAAATCCTTAAAGACGAAAACTACTTCGGTACAATGCTTGTATACATGGGTAAAGCACACGGCTTAGTAAGTGGTGCAGCTCACTCTACAGCTGATACAGTTCGTCCAGCACTTCAAATTATCAAAACAAAACCAGGCGTTACAAAAACTTCTGGCGTATTCATCATGGTACGTGAAGAAGAGAAATATGTATTCGCTGATTGCGCAATTAACATTGCACCAAACAGCCAAGATTTAGCTGAAATTGGTATCGAGAGTGCGAAAACTGCTGAACTATTCGGTATTGATCCACGCGTTGCTATGTTAAGCTTCTCTACAAAAGGTTCTGCGAAATCTCCAGAAACAGAAAAAGTTGTAGAAGCAACTCGCATTGCGAAAGAAATGGCTCCTGAATTAACTTTAGATGGAGAATTCCAATTCGATGCTGCATTCGTACCGTCTGTAGCTGAGAAAAAAGCTCCAGGTTCTACAATTAAAGGTGATGCTAACGTATTCGTATTCCCAAGCTTAGAAGCTGGTAATATTGGCTACAAAATCGCTCAACGTTTAGGTAACTTCGAAGCAGTAGGACCAATCTTACAAGGTTTAAATATGCCTGTAAATGATCTATCTCGCGGATGTAACGAAGAAGAAGTGTACAAGTTAGCTTTAATTACAGCAGCTCAAGCACTTTAATTCTATAATGAATTGAAATAAAGACCGTCGCTATTATAGCGACGGTCTTTATTTTTCTAAGCCAAGTGCTTTATTGTTACGATCAATAATACGTTGTAAATTCGTCTCATATAAAGGTATTTCATCTATTGTTAATTGAGATGGTGTTAACTTTGGAGCGAATTGCTGCAATGTTTTTAAAAGGCGCATCATTAAATCTTGTACTGTAATGGTTTCGCCAAGTAATTCTGAAAGTGAAGCCATCGTACTCGGTACAATTTCAGGATACGTAAAGCGTGTTTCTTCTCCTTGAATGGCTAGGTTGTAGAAATCACGAACGAGTGCGGCACGCTCAGAGCCACTTCCTGTAGCGCAGAGATAAATTTGGACAGCGACACCACCGCGAATACGGCGCTGTGAAATGCCAGCAAATTTTTGATTGCGAATACTTAAGTCATAGCTACCAGGACAGTAAGAACCAACAATTTCTTTTGCCTCGATTGTAACATCGTAATCGTTTAACATTTCCTTAATTAAATGCCACATTGTATCGTATCCAAGATCAATATCGATACCTTTTTCGGTCTCTTGGAATAAAAGTGATACGTTTAAAACACCTTCATCAAGTACGACTGCAAGTCCACCGGAATTACGAACGATAACATTGAAGTTGTTTTCTTGTAAAAAGGAAATACCTTCTTCCAAGTGTGGTAGGCGTGAATCTTGAATGCCAAGAACAATTGTATTGTGATGAACCCAAGAACGCATTGTTGCAGCTGATTGACCATTTCCAATGCTTGTGCACAGTGTGTCATCCATTGCGAATGACTGCAATGCATGGAATGTTGGTCCCAAACTAGACTGATCTACAATACGCCACTCTGGCTGAGATAAAATGGAACGGGAATTGCTCATATAACTAACCCCTTATCTTTAAAATGACAATCTCTATTATAGCAAAAAATGTAGAAAGTAGTTTTAGGAAGAAATCTTACTAAATTGTAATATTATTGTAAGGAAAGTGAATTGGTTAAACGAGCTGCAATAGTTAAACTAAGAGATGCAATTATGCTTTTAGGAGGAATACAAATGAAAAAAGTTAAATTAGGAATCGTAGCAATTATGTCCGCTGCTGTATTTAGCGGTTGTTCTATTATGGATATAATCGCACCACAAGCAACAGGAGTTGTTATGTACGGAGATGAAGCAGGCGTTCAAAAAACAATGGATCAATATAAAGATAAAATTGAATCCCAAAATACATTTGAAGTAAAATTAGGAACTGTTAATGAGAAAAAGGTTTTAATTATGAATAAAACAACAGCTGAAAAGATGGTAAAAGAAAACATGCTGAAAAAAGTAGTGAAAGAAGATGTAGAACCTATTAAAGTATTGCCGTCTGTTTCAGGTGAAGTGGGAATAGTGTTTGCTAAAGATACACAAAATGATGTAGTAATTGATGGAAAGAAAATGAAGTATGAGGGTAATATAGTAATCGGTGATGCTCGTAAATATGCGGATATGTATGCAGTTGTTAGTGATGCCGAATATACAAAGATAAATGAACCGGTAAAAACGATTGGATTAGCAGCTTTTAAAGAGAATCCAAAGGAAAAGATTTTCCCAGATATAAAGAAAGGTTCTAACGTAGAAGAAGTGCATATGGTGGAAGTGAAATAATAAAAAAGGATGCATTGCATGCATCCTTTTTATTCTGCAATCTTTTCTAAATTACCATTTCGATCCATTCGGAAAGATGTTTGTGAGCGTTCCTCATCATCCATTACTGCTAATTTACGAGCACGGTTCATAATATTCATAAGTGTTTCGTAATCCTCTTGTACAGTATGAGATTGTTGTTCTAATTTTTCTAGTTTCTTTTCTAGTTCTTCATTTCGCAAGATTTGCGCTTTAATTTCTTGCTTCAATCTCGTATTCTCGTTTTCAAGAGCTGTTACTTTTATATTTGAAGATCCGACTGTTTGTAAAAAATAAATAACATCTTGCATGGTCATAGAGCTTTTTGCAGCAGGAACAGTAGATTCTTGATATGGAATAACTTCTTTATATTGTACAATTGATTCTTCTTGTACGAATTCTTCGTAATCAGTTATCGAATCTGAAGCTGGTGGTGTATAAAGTAAACGTTTTTTCGCTTGTTCACCGCTTGCAGCGCGCATTTTATCTTTACGATGTTTTTTTGCTAGTTGAAGAGCTTGTTCATAACTATAGCGAACAACAGCATTCCAACGGAAACCACAGGCAGCCGATGTACGATTTAATTGATCACCCACTTCTTCAAATGCATTTAATTGAGTACTTCCTTCTCGAACGTGACGAAGTACAGTTTCAGCAAGTAATAAATCATCCTCATCCGTCCAAGCATCTTGTCTTACTTTCATAGATTCAACTCCCTTTCTTTTTATGAACTTCCTATTTTTATAATGGGCAAAAAAATGAGCTTTTATACAAAGCTTTTAAAAATATGGTAGATTTCAATGAAAGGTATAAATTTTGCCAAGAATGACGTAAGCTTCTGTAGGAGAACATATAAATATGTAGCATTAATATGAAGAAAGAGCTTTATAGGGAAACTTGCAACGAGCTTCAAAGAGCGGTAAAATACCATTTAGTGTTTATTTTTAAATGTACTTGAGAAAAGTTTAAAATAGAGGAAGTGTTATATAATGGGGAACGAATTTCGTGTGTGTGATGATTGTCAGGCAACGAACGTTAAAACGTTGATTCCAAAGTTAAAAAAAGTAGATTCATGTGCAACGATTGAAGTTGCGTGTCAGTCTTACTGTGGCCCTGGCCGTAAAAAATCATTCGCATTTGTAAATAATCGTCCAGTCGCGGCTCCAACAGAAGATGAATTAATTATAAAAATTGAAGCAAAGTTAAATAAGTAAGAAAAAGAAGAGTGAATAGATTACTCTTCTTTTTTATGCCCATAAGAGGAATGAGTTATTCTACGAAAATACAATTGAGTAGATTAACATTCAATGAAGGAGAGGCATCATCTGTTCATTCAAATTTCAATTTATATAAATTTGTATTTCAAAATAATGGTTGACAGTCTTTTGAAGCGATAGGTAGAATAGAAAGTGTCTGATTCTGAGAATCATTATCAGGAAAAGATCAATTAACCTAATTTTTTTATTACTATTTGAGAATAAATTTCATTTTATTAAATATATGTTGTTGGTTAGGATGGTTGAGGTATGGAAGCGAGCGCAAGGAGTATAGAACATCAAGATGTGAATGTTAAAGAGATTAAGAGCAGACCGCTCGTTGCTTCTATTATTTTAGTAGCAGGTACAGTTTTGTTAGCTTTAAGCATGGCAGTTTCTATTTCGTTTGGTGCTGCAGATATTAGTTTAAAGACTGTATGGCAAGCTGTGTTTCAGTTTGACGGTTCTATTACGCATCATAACGTAATTCAAGAACTTCGCATGCCTAGAGCAATAGGGGGCGTAGTTGCAGGTGCCTTTTTAGCGGTATCAGGGGCAATTATGCAAGGTATGACGCGAAATCCACTTGCTTCACCATCGTTAATGGGAATTACAGATGGAGCTGTATTTGGAATTGCAATTATGTATGCATTCTTCCCTAATTCACCTTATTTAATGTTCGTTATCGCATCTTTTATTGGAGCTGCGTTTGGAGCGAGCATTGTATATGGAATTGGGTCTTCTTCACCAGGTGGATTAACACCTGTGAAGTTAGCTTTAGCCGGTGCAGCAATTAGTGCTTTATTAGGGGCCATTTCATCTGGAATTGCGCTATATTTCAACCTTGCCCAAGAGGTGAGTATGTGGAATGCAGGCGGAGTTGCGGGAGTGAAATGGGAAAGTATTAATATGTTAGTACCGATTGGCCTTGTTTGTCTCTTTATTGCAATTATGATGTCGAGGTATATTACAATTTTAAGCTTCGGTGAAGAAATTGCGATTGGACTTGGTCAAAATACGACATTAATTAAATTTATCGGAACAGTACTTGTTCTCGTGTTAACAGGTTCTGCGGTTTCTATGGCAGGATCGGTTGGATTTGTTGGTCTTGTAATCCCGCATATGACTCGTTTCCTTGTAGGCTCAGACTATAGATGGGTTATTCCATGTTCTGCGGTCTTAGGTGGGCTGTTAATTGAATGTGCAGATATGTTATCTCGCGTTATTAATCCACCGTTTGAAACGCCAATTGGAGCAATTACAGCGCTAATTGGGGTCCCATTCTTCCTCTACTTAGCACGTAACGAAGGGAGAGGGAAAATGTGAGGACAAGTGTCTTAACAAAAAAGAACGTTTCTGTTTTAACAATCTTAGTAGGATTAATCATTACTGTATTTTTAGTAAGTTTAAATACAGGGACATTTAAAATACCGCCAATGGACGTATTAAAGTCATTGGTTGGACTTGGGGCTGAAGATCAGTCTGTTATTTTATTTGAATTCCGTATGCCGCGTATGGTTATTGCTATATTAGTCGGATCTGCTTTAGCGATGTCAGGTGCGATTTTGCAAGGATTATCACGAAATCCACTTGCTGATCCAGGTATTATCGGTATTAACGCTGGAGCGGGATTAACAGTTGTTATATTCGTCTACTTTTTCTTCGGAAAAGTTGGGACTGGTACATTTTTATCTGTATTTATCCTTCCATTCTTCGCGTTAGTTGGTGCAATATTAGCGGCGGTTATTATTTATTTACTAGCATGGAAAGACGGCGTTTCATCAACGAGATTAATACTAGTTGGTATCGCTGTTGCAGCCGGGTTTGGTGCTGTTAGTTTAATTTTTTCTATGAAGATGACATCTAACGATTTCCGTTTTGCTACGATTTGGTTAGCAGGAAGTCTGTGGGGCACAGATTGGAAGTTCGTGCTAAGTGTACTTCCATGGATGGTTATTTTCTTGCCACTTGCTATTAGTAAGGCGCACATATTAAATGTAATGAACCTAGGCGACTCGACAGCTGTTGGTCTTGGTTTAAATGTAGAAAAAGAAAGACGTAAATTATTATTTATTGCAGTGTGTTTAGCTGGCGCATCTGTCGCTGTTGCCGGAGGAATTGGTTTTATCGGTTTAATGGCTCCGCATTTAGCGAGGCGCCTTGTTGGTGGTAAACATCAAATTATGCTGCCTACTGCTGCACTAATAGGGACGTTGTTACTTTTATTCGCAGATGTAATTTCAAGAAGTGTGTTAACAACTTCAGAAATACCGGTCGGTCTTGTTATTTCTGTAATTGGTGCACCATATTTCATATACTTACTTATGAGGACAAAATAAAGGGAGGCTTTTTGTATGGCAACTTTAGCAGTTGATGCGGTATCTGTTGGATATAATGAAGGGTTAATTATTGATGGATTAACAGTTGAAATTCCGGAAGGGAAAATTACAACAATTATTGGACCAAATGGTTGTGGGAAGTCCACATTATTAAAAACGGCTTCTCGTATTTTGAAGGCGAAAAAAGGTACTGTTTATCTTGACGGAAAAGCAATCGAGAAACAACCAACGAAAGAAATCGCAAAGAAAATGGCGATTTTACCACAGACTGCAGAAGTGCCAACTGGCCTTACTGTGTTTGAACTTGTTTCATATGGACGTTTTCCTCATCAAAAAGGATTTGGAACGTTGAAAGAAGAGGATTATCGTTACATTCATTGGGCACTTGAAGTGACTGGAATGACAGAATTCGCAAATCGTTCAGCGGAGGCGTTATCAGGCGGGCAACGTCAACGTGTATGGATTGCGATGGCCCTTGCACAAGGAACAGAATTACTCGTATTAGATGAACCAACAACGTACTTAGATATGGCGCATCAATTAGAAGTATTAAATTTATTGAAAAAGTTAAATGAAGAAGAAGGTAGAACGATTGTTATGGTTATCCATGACTTAAACCATGCTTCTCGTTTCTCAGATCATATGATTGCATTAAAAGCAGGTAAGTTAATGAAACAAGGAACGCCAGATGAAGTGATGACAAGTGAAACACTTCGTAACGTATTTGAGATTGAAGCTCAAATCGTTCCATGTCCAGTAAACTGTAAACCGATTTGTTTAACATACGATCTAATGATGATTAATAATCAATTACGTAAAAAAGCATAAATAGAACCCCCTCTAGAGAGGGGGGACTTCTAATGGACGTTGAGCTTCTTATATATGAATGGGAAGTTGAACGCCCGTTAGAATGGGTTATTAACAACAGTTAATAAACATATATTGATTGATTGTTATACTCGTTTCTTATAGTTCATTGTAACTTATAAGAGAAATACAGCTAGAAGGAGTGGGAACATGAAGAATTTTAAAATGGCACTATTAGCAATGGTACTAGTCGTTACTTCTGTACTATTTGCAGCTTGTTCTAACAAAGAAGAAGAGAAGAAAGCAGATGCGAAGGATGCGAAGACTGAAGAGCGCACTGTACAACACGCAAAAGGGGAAATTAAAATCCCTGCAAATCCAAAGAAAATTGCTGACCTTAGTGGTTCAACAGAAGAATTATTAATTTTTGGTATGAAACCAATTATTACTGCTAATACATCTCAAGAAAAAATTGATACACATATTGAAAAGAAATTAAAAGACGTAAAACCAGTTGGTTCTGCTTGGGGCGATAAAATTAACATCGAAGCAGTAGCTGCTGCAAAACCAGACTTAATTCTTGTAAACAATCGTCAAGAAAAGATTTATGATCAATTATCTAAAATTGCACCAACAGTTATGTTAAAAACTCCATTAGATCAATGGCGTCCAAAATTCGAAGAAGTAGGTCAAATCTTCGGTAAAGAGAAAGAAACAAAAGAATGGTTCAAACAGTATGATGAAAAAGCAAGCAAATTACATGATAAAATCGTTGCGAAAACTGGCGATGCTAAATTTATGAAAATGGCTGCATATCCAAATGCTTTCCGCGTATACGGTGACTACGGTTACGGTAGCGTAATCTTTAACGATTTAAAATTACCAGCAGTTAAAGGTACACCAACGGATAAACCACTAGTACAAGTACAAAAAGAAGCTTTAATCGATTACAACCCAGATTACTTATTCGTATTTACAACTGGTGACGGTTCTCAGCGTCTAAAAGAATTCCAAGAAGAATCAATTTGGAAAAATATGAACGCTGTTAAAAACAACCACGTATTTACAATTAAAAACGAAGACGTAAACAAAGGTTACTTCCCTCTAGGTAAAGAAATGATCTTAGATGAAGTTGCTGAATTCGTTTTAGGGAAATAATGTATAAACAGAAATCACTTTTACTTCGGTAAAAGTGATTTTTTCTTTATATAAGGGCAATTAATATAGTCTTTCATTTCTTTCTGTTTCCTATTTCGTTTATAATATATAGTAAGAATGCAGTAAAGAAAGGGGGATGTCGGAAGGTGGTATATTTAAACGACAAACTCAGCGAAACAAAAGTGTTTAAAGACCCGGTACATAAATATGTGCACGTACGCGATCGTGTTATTTGGGATTTAATCGGAACGAAAGAATTTCAACGCTTGCGCCGTATTAAGCAGCTTGGAACGACATTTTTTACATTTCACGGTGCAGAGCATAGTCGCTTTACTCATTCGTTAGGTGTATATGAAATTATTCGTCGTATGATTGATGATGTGTTTGATGGCAGACCGAACTGGAATGCTGAAGATAGATTGTTATGTTTATGTGCGTCATTACTTCATGATGTCGGTCACGGCCCATTTTCTCACTCGTTTGAAAAAGTATTTTCATTAGATCATGAGAAATTTACGCAAAAGATTATCGTTGGAGATACGGAAATTAATCGCATATTAAGTCGTGTGGATAAAGACTTTCCGCAAAAGGTAGCCGATGTAATCGCGAAAACATCTACTAATAAATTAGCGATTAGCATGATTTCCAGTCAAATTGATGCAGATCGTATGGACTATTTATTAAGAGATGCGTATTTCACTGGCGTAAAGTATGGAAACTTTGATATGGAACGTATACTACGTGTCATGCGTCCATATGGAAATCAAGTAGTCATTAAAAATAGTGGTATGCATGCTGTTGAGCATTATATTATGAGTCGTTATCAAATGTATTGGCAAGTATATTTCCATCCGGTAACGCGCAGTGCCGAAGTTATTTTAACGAAGATTTTACACCGTGCAAAATCATTGCATGAGAAGTATTATACATTTAAAAATCATCCGGTTCATTTCTATTCTTTATTTGAAGAAGAAGTAACAGTAGAGGATTATTTAAAGTTAGACGAGAACGTTATGTATTATTACTTCCAAGTATGGCAAGACGAAGAAGATCCAATTTTAAGTGATTTATGCCGTCGTTTTATGAATCGAAACCTATTTAAATATGTAGAGTTTACAGATAAGCACGGTTTAGATAATTGGATGGAATTAAGTAGCTTATTTAAAAAGATTGGACTTGATCCAGAATACTATTTAGTAGTTGATTCAACATCAGACTTGCCGTACGACTTTTACCGTGCTGGTGAAGAAGAAGAGCGTCTGCCAATCTTACTCCTTATGCCAAATGGAGAGCTTAGAGAGCTTTCGCGTGAATCGGATATTGTTGAGGCAATTACTGGTAAGAAGAGAAGGGATCAAAAACTATTCTATCCGCATGATTTAATCTATGAAGATGGAAGAAAAGGAAAATATAAAGAGAGAATCATCGAGTTACTAGAAGGAAAAAAATAAGAAGCAGCTAAGAGCTGCTTCTTATGAAAGAACTTGAAATTATTTGTCGCTTAAGCGTTTTCCGCCAACTGCATAATGGTTTTTAGACATTTCTTCGATGAAAACAACGATGTTTTCTTCAGGAGCACCAGTTGTTTCGCTTACTGCTGCTGTTACTTTCTCAGCAAGAGCTTTCTTTTGTTCCTCTGTGCGTCCTTCTAGCATTTTCACTGTTACGTATGGCATATATAATCGCTCCTTTTATGTAAGTTACACTCTTATTATAGCGGATTATGGGGAAGAACAATCGAAAAAACAAATATTTTCTTTTTTGACAGATTGAAGAGGAGATGAATCATGGATCAGTTATTTAGATACCCATTGCAACAAATTCCGTTGGTAGCAATGGCCATTATTATTGCGTTATCAGTGCATGAATTTGCGCATGCATATGTTGCATATAAATTTGGAGACGATACAGCAAAGAAGCAAGGCCGTTTAACATTATCACCGATGGCGCACTTAGACCCTATTGGGATGATCGCTGTATTAATTCTTGGTTTTGGTTGGGCAAGACCTGTTCCTGTTAACCCATATAACTTTAAAAGGCCGCGTCTTGCAGGTATATTAGTTTCAATTGCAGGCCCAATTAGTAACTTAATTTTAAGTGCAATTGGTTTAATTATTTGGTATAGCCTATTAACATTTGGTGTATTAGACTCAATTCCATTTGCAGTAGCAGATACATTGGCTCAATTCTTCCGGATTTTTATTATGCTTAATATCGTATTACTTGTATTTAACTTATTGCCAATTCCGCCACTTGATGGGTATCGAGTTGTGGAAGATCTAGCACCAACAAATATTCGTGCGAAAATGACACAGTATGAAAAGTATGGAGCAATAGCGTTATTAATTCTTGTTATTACACCGCTTAGCAATTATACAATTCAACCTATTTTTAATGTTGTCATTCCATATGTATTTGTATTTTTAGACAGTATCATTGCGCCTATTTTTGGCCTTTTATAATCATTAAGTGAGGAGGAATTTTCATATGACAGAGAAAAAGAAAAAAATCGGTTTTAATATCGTGAAAAATGATTCAACAGATGGACATGGTGGTTTTGGTGTTGGAGCATTAAGTCTAGAAAACATTTCACCTGTATTTGTCGATGTACTAGAGAAAACAGCATTTGTCGATATCGGTGCAATGCATGCACGTAGTACAGTCGAAAAAGGTATTAAGTTTTTAACAAATAAAGATGAAGTTCCAAACGGAAAACCATTTTGGCTTGTGTGGGTAACGATTGAAAGAACGGCGACAGGTGCTTATTATGCAGGTGTAACAGCTTGTGAAATGACAGTTGACCGTGAAATTCGCCGCGGATATAAATCACTTCCAGAGCACGTAAACAAAATGGATAAATCAATGAAGCGTTACATTATGGTTGACCATATGGATGAAGTATCTAAAAAAGTACTTGGTACGTTCTTGAAAGAACATAATGAAGCGATTTGGAACGAATCTAGTGAAGAATTGCGCCGTGCATTATTAAGTGAATAAAAAATAGCTGACGGATGCCCGTCAGCTATTTTTTTTACCAAGGAAGATATTTTTTCCACCAACTTGTTTTTTTCTTTTCTTCAGTTGTCTTTTCAAATTCTTCTTTATCATCAACATGATCCATACAATATTCAGTCGGTTCTGTACCTTTTGCGAAATACATTTTCACTGAAATTGGACAATTTTTTGTAGCGATTTTTCCGTTTTCAGGGTTAATATCGACTGCAACGACGTCACTTGGTTGTTTAAACTCTTTTTTAGGCTGTCCATCTAATCCTTTTTCCATCGTATCGGTCCATATTCTTTTTGCATATCCTTGTTCTGCTACGTTTGAAATCGATTTAGGTTGATCGTATCCAACCCATACACCCGTTACGATTTGCGGGGTAAATCCAATCATCCAACTATCTGTTTCAGTAGAACCGGATTTTCCGGCATATGTTCTTGATAGTTTAGATAACATCGATTGACCAGTTACAGCAGCATAGCTGCTCAGTTTTTTATTAAACATGCCCGTCATCATTTCTTCCATCACAAACGCTTTGCTTTTATCGAGAACTTGTTTACTCTCCAGATGAGCATCGTATAACATGTTTCCTTCCTGGTCCATAATGCGGCGAATAAACATCGGTTTTACTTCTTTTCCACCGTTTGCGAACATGCTATAAGCATTCGCCATTTCAATTGGTTTTACAGGAGATGTGCCAAGAGCAAGAGATGGAACATCTTTTAATGCGCTCGTAATTCCGAATTGTTTCGCTGTTTTTGTAAGGATATCTTCACCTAAAAACAAATTCGTTTTCACAGCATATATGTTATCAGAAACTGCGAGAGCTTGTGCCATCGTTACGAAATCATCTGCATAATAATCTTTATAGTTTTTTGGTTTATACTTTGAAACACCGTCGCCTAAAGTAAATACCGTATATTCGCTTTTTAAGCGCGTAGCAGGGGTGAATCCTCGTTCTAGTGCCGCATAGTATAGAAATGGCTTAAATGTAGAACCAGGCTGACGAACGGCTTGTGTAGCCCTGTTAAATTGACTCTTATTATAATCGGTTCCTCCCACAAGGGCAGCCACTTCACCTGTTTTTGGATTCATAGAGACGAGTGCGGTTTGTATGTTTGTTGTGTCAGGTATGTGATCTTTTACAGCTTGCTCTGCAACAGATTGTAATTTAGGGTCTAGTGTTGTATAAATACGCAGGCCACCCTTTTGTAAGGCTTGTTCATCTAATCCGATATCACGAAGAAGAGAAGCTTGTACAGCATCTTGAAAATAAGGTGCAATCTCTGCCACTTTTTTTGTATCTAATGAGGCAAAATTTAGTGGCTCTTTTTTTGCTGATATTGCTTGTTGCTTCGTAATATAACCTTGTTCTACCATTTCGTCTAATATGAGAGATTGTCGTCCTTTCGCACGATCCTCTTTTAAAAAGGGAGAGTAGACACTAGGTCCTTTCGGAATGCCTGCGAGCATACTAGCTTCCGCTAATGTTAATTCTTTTGCTGTTTTATCGAAATATAGACGGGACGCAGCTTCGATACCATAAGCACCATGTCCGTAATAAATTGTATTTAAATATCCTTCTAAAATATGATTTTTATTATAGTTCACTTCAAGGCGGATTGTGTACATCGCTTCTAATAGTTTACGTTTCCACGTTTTATCATGATCTAAGTATAGGTTACGAGCATACTGTTGTGTAATCGTACTAGCACCTTGGACTTTTGCCATCGCTTTTAAATCGGCAACAATAGCACCAGCAATACGTTTCATATCAAAGCCATGATGTTTGTAGAATCGTTGATCTTCTATAGATAGTGTCGCCTCTTTTACATAAGGAGAGATTTCATTGAGAGATACATTGTAACGTTTTTGCATTTCATTATTTTGTCCGATAACAGTGTCATCATTAGCGTAAAAGACACTCGTTTGCGGGACAGCAACAGGAGGAGGTCCCATAATTTTTGCAACTATAATAATAACAAAAAAGGAAAAAACGAAAAAAAGAACAGAAGAAAACATTACGGTGAAGAAAAGACGTTTATATTTTTTAAGTTTCGGATTCATAGTTTGATCCATCTTTTTCAGCCCCTCAATACTAATACAAACATTATTGTATTAGTATTGAGGGTTTTCGGTTATTTTAAACAATGAAATTTCGAAAACAAAAAGCTCCTTCAATTAAGAAAGGAGCTCAAAGGCACGTGCTGGCCAATCGGTAATAATAACATCTACGCCATAGTCAATCATAATTTGTAAATCTTTGTATTCGTTAATTGTATAAGGGCGGAAAGCGTACCCTTGATTTTGTGCAAATTGGACAAATTCTTTTGTTAATAATTGAAAGTTTGGGTGTAAACCAGTTGCGTTTCTATTTTTTGCTTCAGCAATCGGATCAGCAAGTGGTGTGTCATATAAAATTGCTCTTGGGATTTCAGGAGCTATTTCTGCTAATAATGAAATAGAGTCGTGGTTAAATGATGAGAATACAATTTGATTAGATAGATGATATTCACGAACGAGAGCGATAGCTTTTTCTTCAATAGTTGGATAGTGAATGACATCTGTTTTTAACTCAATGTTGAGCTGTAACTTTGTTGTAGATAGCCAAATGAATACTTCGCGTAACGTTGGGATTTTTGCTTCATGGAAAGAAGGGTCTTTATGGCTGCCAGCATCTAAAGCTTGTAATTCCGCTACCGTTTTTTCAGAAACAAGACCGATACCATTTGTTGTGCGATCTACTGTTTCATCGTGAATCACGACAAGTTCACCATCTTTTGATAGGTGGACATCAAGCTCGATGCCATGGGCTCCAATGCGTTCGGCTTCTTGGAAAGCAATCATCGTATTTTCAGGATGTGTTCCTTTTACCCCGCGGTGGGCGAAAATAAGTGGTTTATTCATAGGGAAATCTCCTTATCGTTTCTTTTCTTTCATTATGAAACTGCTTTTGGAAAAATACAATTGAATGGGAAAAACATTTACAAAAGTCTAACAGTTGCACAAAAGTTAACGTTAACGTAAAATGTAATAATTGAGTGAAGGGAGGAATAAACATGTATAAAATTGATGAAGTCACAAAGCAAGTTGGTTTAACAAAACGTACACTTCGTTATTATGAGGAAATTGGTTTAATTCATCCCCCTGAACGTAGTGAGGGGAACATTCGCCTGTATACAGAAGAGGATATCGCCAGAATTAAAAGAATTGTGGAAGCGAAAGAAGTGTTAGGAATTACGCTTCAAGAAATGCAACATTTCTTATCGTTAAAAGAACGAATGGAGCAAAGAAGAAATAGTGAGAACCCTCGTGACCGCGAAGTGATTCAAGAAATTAAAGAGATGCTTGAAAAACAAGTGCAAACGCTAGACGAGAAAATGGAGCAAATGCAGCGCGTAAAGGCGGAACTCGAGGATAGTTTACATCGCGCAGCGACATTTTTAGAGAATACAAAAGGAGAGTAATCAAAATGGAGAGCAAACAAAAACTAGGGAGATTGATTACAGTGGTGGCTACCTTTCTTGCCTTTTCGGGTATAGGGGTAGTCGATCCAATCTTGCCAAGCATCGCTGAGCAAATTGGTGCATCGCATTGGCAAGTAGAGATGTTATTTACAGCATATATTTTAACGATGGCAATTATGATGTTACCAGCTGGAATATTCGCATCGAGATTTGGTGATAAACGAATGATGACGATCGGTCTTGCGATCGTGACTGTATTTGCGTTTATATGCGGTATATCGCAAACGATTGCTCAATTATCTCTTTTCCGCGCTGGATGGGGATTAGGAAATGCGATGTTCTTTGCAACGGCGATGACATTATTGATTGCATTAAGTAAAGAAGTTCATGAAGCGGTAGGGTTATATGAAGCAGCTATCGGTTTAGGGATGGCAGGCGGACCGTTATTAGGCGGTATATTAGGTGGACATTCTTGGCGTTACCCATTTTTTGCGACGAGTATTTTAATTTTCTTAGCATTTATTTTAGTTTTCTTTTTTGTAAAAGAACCGGAGCGAAAAGTGAAGCGTAAAGCGGCAGGCGTAGGAGAATTACTTAACCTAGTGAAATATAAACCGTTTATGCAAGGTGCGATTTCAGGAATGTTATACTACTACGGATTTTTCGTTGTATTGGCATATTCACCACTTATTATGCATTTATCTGCTATTCAATTAGGGTTTGTATTTTGCGGATGGGGATTAGCGTTAGCTTACGGTTCAGCAATTTTAGCTCATAAGCTGGAAGGTAAATATGAGCCGAAAGCATTGTTGAAAGGCAGTTTACTCGTATTTGCGCTTTTCTTAATCGCGCTATTCTTCGTGAAAGTTATGTGGTTACAAATTGTATTAATTGTTCTATCAGGATTAGCATCTGGATTAAATAATGCATTATTTACAAGTTATGTAATGGATATTTCACCTTATGAAAGATCTGTTACATCAGGTGTTTATAACTTCGTTCGTTGGTTGGGTGGCGCAATTGCTCCAATCTTATCAGGAATCATCGGCCACACTGTTTCACCACAAAGTCCGTTTTTAGTCGGTGGAATTGTTGTGTTAGTCGGTTGTGTAATGATTTTAATTCCGGTTCGAAAACCGGTAGAAGTAGAGAGAAAAGCCCTTTCTTAAGAAAGGGTTTTCTTTCCTATTACAGGGCAATCCCTTTTCGTATATATGTTAGAACCCTCTGACTAAAATATATTTTCGGTATTTTTGTACTTTTAACTATACTTTTTGGATGTTTTGTTTTATTTTTGTTAGGGGACATTAATGATGTCCCTATTATAAATTTGCATTGAAAGGCGTGATTGTACGATGGAACTATGGTTCACTGAAAAACAAACAAAACATTTTGGGATTACGGCGCGTATTAACCGCACATTACATACGGAGCAAACAGAATTCCAAAAACTTGATATGGTTGAAACGGAAGAGTTCGGAAACATGCTTATTTTAGATGGCATGGTTATGACAACAGAAAAAGATGAGTTCGTTTATCATGAAATGGTAGCGCACGTACCTTTATTTACACATCCAAACCCTGAAAACGTATTAGTTGTAGGTGGTGGCGATGGTGGTGTTATTCGTGAAGTGTTAAAACACCCAAGCGTAAAGAAAGCAACTCTTGTTGAAATCGATGGAAAAGTAATTGAGTACTCTAAACAATACTTACCATCAATTGCAGGTGCATTAGATAATGAGCGTGTAGAAGTAAAAGTAGGAGACGGTTTCCTACACATCGCAGAAAGCGAAAATGAATATGACGTAATTATGGTAGATTCTACTGAGCCAGTAGGACCAGCAGTAAACCTATTTACAAAAGGCTTCTACGCTGGAATTTCAAAAGCGTTAAAAGAAGATGGTATTTTCGTTGCACAAACGGACAACCCTTGGTTCACACCAGAACTAATTACAACTGTGTTTAAAGACGTAAAAGAAATCTTCCCAATTACTCGTTTATACACAGCGAACATTCCAACTTACCCAAGTGGACTTTGGACATTCACAATCGGATCTAAACAACATGATCCACTAGAAGTAAGTGAAGAGCGTTTCCACGAAATCGAAACGAAATACTACACAAAAGAATTACACAATGCAGCATTCGCATTACCGAAATTTGTTGGCGATTTAATTAAGTAAGAAATCGAGTTTGAACAAATAAAGTGTAGGTAGCTCATTTAAGGTGTTTGTCCAGAAGACTTGAACATGCTAGCTACTTACACTCCTGTAAAGAAAATCGTCTTCTTATTGTTAAAAAAGAAGACACCGGTAAATCGAGAAAGAGGAGCAGCTCGCTCCAAATTTGAGAAATAATGAAAGGTTGGGATACCTTAAGTTCCACATAAGGAGGAAAAGAGTATGCGTTTTGATGAAGCTTATTCAGGTAAAGTATTTATTAAAAGTCATCCAAGTTTTGAAGAGTCAGAGGCAGTTATTTACGGGATGCCAATGGATTGGACAGTAAGCTACCGTCCAGGTTCTCGTTTTGGCCCTGCACGTATTCGTGAAGTATCAATTGGTCTTGAAGAATATAGCCCATATTTAGATCGTGAACTAGAAGAGGTAAAATATTTTGATGCGGGTGATATTCCATTACCATTTGGAAATCCACAGCGTAGCATAGACATGATTGAAGAGTATGTATCAAAACTTTTAGATGCCGATAAGTTTCCACTAGGTCTCGGCGGTGAGCACTTAGTGTCTTGGCCAATTTTTAAGGCAATGGCAAAAAAATATCCGGATTTAGCAATCATCCATATGGATGCTCATACTGATTTACGTGAATCGTATGAAGGGGAGCCTTTATCGCACTCTACACCTATTCGTAAAGTGTGCGATTTAATTGGTCCGGAAAACGTATATTCTTTCGGTATTCGTTCTGGAATGAAGGAAGAATTCGAATGGGCAAAAGAAGTAGGTATGAACTTATATAAATTTGACGTATTAGAACCGTTAAAAGAAGTATTACCGAAACTTGCAGGACGCCCAGTTTATGTCACAATCGACATTGACGTATTAGACCCAGCTCACGCTCCAGGAACAGGAACGTTAGAAGCTGGAGGTATCACATCTAAAGAATTATTAGATTCCATCGTGGCAATTGCAAATTCAAATATAAATGTAGTTGGAGCAGACTTAGTAGAAGTAGCTCCTGTCTACGACCATAGTGATCAAACACCAGTCGCAGCAAGCAAATTCGTGCGGGAAATGCTGCTCGGTTGGGTGAAGTAAAAGTGAAGCCGACTGTTTAGATCCGGTGAATAAGGTTCTTAGACGCAAGGGTCTAGGAGGCGTAACTGGATAAAAAAAGAGCTATTCTCAAACGATGAGAATAGCTCTTTTTCTTATGCAACCTTCTCTTCCGAAGTAATGCCGCGAATTTCATCAGCAGAACGAATTGGATATTTGCGGAATACGATTGATCCGATGTATCCAACAATAGTGGTAACGATTCCACATAATACAGCAGCAATTGTTACTTTTACAACGTCATTAAATCCGAATAAGACAAGAAGTCCTGGGATTGGTGATGCTGTTCCTGGCGCATTATTAACGAGCTGGAACAGAGATGTAATAATACCAGCAAGCGCACCGCCAACGAAGTTTGTCGCATAAATTGGAATTGGATTTGCTGAAACAACATCGGCTTGTGTTAAAGGCTCGATTGCTACAGCAATTGTATCTTTCTTTGAACAAATCTTTAGTCGTTTAAAGAAAATAAAGTTCATTGGGGCTGAGGCTGCTACGGCAAGACTACCAATTGCCATTGGTAAACCTGTTAATCCAAGCATTGCAGTTAGTGCCATAGAACTTAATGGAGAGGTAGAAATAACTGTTATTAATCCACCAAGCATAATACCCATAATGATAGGACTTTCTGTAGTTGCAACTGAAATCATAGAACCGATTTTACCGAGTGTTGCGTTCACGAGCGGATCCATAAGCATGGCCATGCCGCGCGAGATTGGTGCAGCAATAAATAAAATTGCTAAGAATTCTACACCAGCCGGTAATTTCTTTTCGAGAAATTTCACGACGAAAGCGCAAATGTATCCAGCGAAAAATCCTGGTAAAATACCGAATCCACTAGTAGCGATACCGATTAAAACAGCATATACGGGTGAAACACCGATTGCTAATGCGACTAAAATTGCCGCTGCGACACCGCTCATACTACCAGAAGCTTCTCCTACTGATTGTAAAAAGTCATTATGAAACATTTCTCCACCGATATAACGGTGAAATGCTTCAATAAGAAAACTTGCGATTGCTGCATTAGCTAAAGCACCCATTGCTTTCATGCCGTAAGGAGCACGGTAACTAAAAAGTGTAAATAGACAAAGTACAACAAGTAATAGTGCTAAACCTTGCAAGATAGCCATTTGAAAACTGTCTCCTTTGATTTTTGTAATAAAAATTCGTATCATTCAATAATAATATAAAAGTTTGGTAAACGGAAAATTTTTTTGATGGGAATTTGCTATAAAGGGAAAAACTCTTACAATAATGTAAGGAAAGTGTAAGGCGTTTCGATAGAGTATAGTATGTTGTTTTTCGTATAATACATGTATAGACATAAGGTTAGTGAGAAAGAAGTGCAAACAGGAGGCGCATTTATGAAATTGGTAATTAAAGTTTTAGCTGTGTTCGCCATTATTTTAGGGGGAACAGCATATTATTTAAACACAAAAACAGAAGGTGTACATGCTTTTGTAGACAACTTCTTTTCAAATAAAGAAATACAAGATTATTATGCGGTTATAGATAAAGGTGAGAAAAAAGCCGGTGAATACTTGTATACATTTAAAGGGTATACAGAAGACGGAAAGTTACAAGTTGTGAAAAGAATGATGAACCGTGAATTGCATACGGGGGAATTTATAAAAATTTATGCAAAAGGTACGCAAGGAAAAGGATGGGCTGAAATCTCAAAAGAATCAATTCCGCAAAAAGCATTGGAGAAAATAGAAAAACCATAAAAGGAGCGACTCATTCGCTCCTTTTATGTTGCGTTAAAATGGTGATCGATGTCTTTTCTTTGTTAGAAATGATTTTTGCACGTCCACCAATTGGGAAAGTGAAAATCGGGGTTGTATGCCCGAAACTTGCGTTTGCAATGATAGGGGTATGTGCAAGTTCAGGTTTTGAAGCGATCATTTCTTGAATGTCTTCTATCGTACATTGTGCACCTTTTTGCATCTTTCCTATGACGATGCCTTTTATATGTTCAAAGTTAGGTTGCTGCATAAGAGAATGTAAATAACGATCAAAAGTGTTAAGGGTAGCTTTTCCAGTTAAACTATCCTCCTCAAGAAATAATATTTTATCCTGTAAGTTTGGCATATATGGTGTACCTTGTAGTAAATTCAATGTGCTCATATTACCACCGATAATCTCTCCAGTTGCTTCGCCTTCATGAATCGAAACATAACCTTCATTTTTAATAAATTCTCGATTTTCTTGATCGATGTACCAAGAATCATCGCTCCATGTTTCAGATGGCAGGACTTCAATAGGTTCATTAGAAGTTAAGCATTTTAAAAAATAATCAGTCGTATATTCGAGACCTTTCTCCATTCCAAATGAAGAGAAATGGGGGCCTGAATATGTAACAAGTCCTGTTTTTGTGTAAATTGCATTATTTAAAGCGGTAATATCAGAATAGCCACAGAAAAACTTCGGGTTTTCTCGAATTAAGTCATAATCGAGATGTTTCAATAAACCATTAGAGTTATATCCGCCAAGTGTCGTCAAAACGGCTTTTACATTAGGGTCTCTAAATGCATCATGAAGATCTTGAACACGTGAAGAAATAGAAGAGGAAGCAAATCGATCGATCTCATCAGCATATGTTGAGAATGTAACTTGAAAGCCCATGTCGGTTAATCTTTTTATTGCAAGCTCTTGGTTCGTATTTGAGACAATACTTAAACTACAAGAGGGTGAAATAACTCTAATTTCATCACCTTTTTTCAATTTTGTCGGTAGCACATAACTCACCTCTTTAAATGAAAGAATATTTAGATTTAAAAAACATTTTATCATATGAAATAAAGTGGAAGTGAATTATTTTTTGAAATAGAGTTTTCCTGATTTTTCAGCAGACAGACAGAGGTTTTTTTTGATATGATAGGAAAAGTGATTTATTATAAGTAGTATTTAATATCTATAACATTTGAAAGGTGTGCAAGACGTGGAGAAACAACTTGCAGGCTTGCCGGTACACGTTCATTTCGTAACAGAAATCCGTGAAGGGGCGAGGAAGGAAACCGTTGCTTTTGAAGCAAATGGTCAATACTATGTAAAAGGTCAAGGTACATATGTAACATTCCAAGAGCCGAACGAACAGGGCGAAGTGAAAACAATTATTAAAATTCAAGGTGAACAAGTTCTCATTATGCGTTCAGGTGCTGTTTCAATGCGTCAAACGCATGTGAAAGGTGAATGGACAACTGGTACGTATACGAGTGAACTTGGTACGTTTGCATTGCAAACGAAAACTGATAACGTTCTTTTTAAATGGTCGGATGAAAAGAAAAAAGGACAACTCTTCTTAACGTACGCATTGCTTCTAAGTGAACAAGAAGCTGGCAGATATACAATTACACTTAATTTGAAGGAGGCAAAATAATGAATTCTTTAGAACAAGTAAAAGGATTAATTAAAGAAGAAATTCAAGCTGCTGTATTAAAGGCAGAATTAGCGACAGAAGAACAGATTCCAAACGTTGTATTAGAATCTCCAAAAGATAAAACAAATGGTGACTTCTCTACGAATATGGCAATGCAACTTGCACGTGTTGCGAAAAAAGCACCTCGTATGATTGCAGAAGAATTAGTTGCAAACTTCGATAAAGCAAAAGCTTCTATTGAAAAAATTGAAATCGCAGGACCTGGTTTCATTAACTTCTACATGGATAATAGCTATTTAACAGACTTAATCCCAACAATCGTTAACGCTGGCGAAGCTTACGGTGAAACGAATACTGGTAAAGGTGAAAAAGTACAAATTGAGTTCGTATCTGCAAATCCAACAGGTGACCTTCACTTAGGACATGCACGTGGTGCGGCAGTAGGTGACACTTTATGTAACGTATTAGCAAAAGCAGGATACGATGTATCTCGTGAATACTACATTAATGACGCTGGTAACCAAATTCATAACTTAGCTCTTTCTGTTGAAGCTCGTTACATGCAAGCTTTAGGCCTAGAGAAAGAAATGCCAGAAGACGGATACCATGGTGCGGACATCATTGGAATCGGTAAGCGTTTAGCTGAAGAGTTTGGCGATCGTTATGCAAAAGCTGATGCTGAAGAAAGCTATGAGTTCTATCGTTCATACGGTTTAAAATATGAGTTAGCAAAACTTCAAAAAGACTTAGAAAGCTTCCGTGTTAAATTCGATGTATGGTTCTCAGAAACATCATTATATAAAAACGGAAAAATCGATGCTGCACTTGCAGTATTAAAAGAGCGTGACGAGATCTTTGAAGAAGGCGGTGCAACTTGGTTCCGTTCTATGACTTACGGTGACGACAAAAACCGTGTATTAATTAAAAACGACGGTTCTTACACATACTTAACGCCAGATATCGCTTACCACCGTGATAAATTAGAGCGTGGTTTCGATAAGTTAATCAACATTTGGGGTGCTGATCACCACGGTTACATTCCTCGTATGAAAGCTGCTATTCAAGCACTTGGTTACGATAAAGAAACACTTGAAGTAGAAATCATCCAAATGGTACAACTGTACCAAAATGGTGAAAAAATGAAGATGAGTAAGCGTACAGGTAAAGCAGTTACACTTCGTGAACTTATGGAAGAAGTAGGCGTGGACGCAATGCGTTACTTCTTCGCAATGCGTAGCGGTGATTCTCATTTAGACTTTGATATGGACTTAGCCGTATCAAAATCTAATGAAAATCCAGTATACTATGCACAGTATGCTCATGCTCGCGTATGCAGTATCCTTCGTCAAGGTGAAGAGTTAGGATTAGCTGCAGGCGGAGACGTGAATTACAAGCTTGTTACTTCGGAGAAAGAAGTAGAGTTACTGAAAAAACTTGGTGAATTCCCAGCTGTAGTTGCGGATGCAGCACAAAAACGTCTGCCACACCGCATTACAAGCTATGCATTTGAATTAGCAGCAGCATTACACAGCTTCTACAATGCAGAAAAAGTATTAAACCAAGATAACTTAGAATTAAGTAAAGCTCGCTATGAGTTAATGAAAGCAGTACGCACTACACTTCAAAATGCATTAGCAATCGTAGGAGTATCTGCACCAGAAAAAATGTAATAAAGAAAAGCGGAAGCGACTCGTTCAGAATAGGAGGGGGATGGAGCTCCTGACAGAGAGGCGTACTTTACCTCGGAGGAAGGCGCGAAGCCACCGAGTATTCTAGCCGATTTTTCGTTTTCAGTAAAAGGCAATCACACGATGTTGTGATTGCCTTTTTGTATGGAGATAATAAAAAAATAAAATTTTATCAAACAAAGGGAGAAATTGCGTCGTCTTATATAAATGACAGGAGGTTTAAGATGGAAGAAAAGGTAGAAGAATTAATTGATATATATAAGCAGCAAATATATTCCTTATGCTATAAATTAGCGAAAACGAAAGAAGATGCAGAAGATATTTTTCAAGAGACTTGGATAAAAGTTTTTTCCTCTAGGCACCAACTTTCTTGTGTGGAAAATTATAAAAAATGGATTACTACAATTTGTGTTCGTACATTTTATGACTTTTATCGTAAGAAGAAAAGGTGGAAAGATCGCATATTGGATTTATTTCATAAAGAGGATGGGAGAGAAATAGATTTCGCAGATGAAGTGAATATATCAGAAGAATTTATTCAAAAAGTGGAAGTGGAAATGATACGGGAAGTTATACAGCTATTGAATGAAAAATATAAAACCGTGCTCGTACTCTACTATTATGAACAATACTCTTATAAAGAAATGAGCGAAATATTAAATATACCGATTGGTACGGTGAAATACCGCCTTAATTATGCGAAGAAGCAAATGCGGGAACATTTGGAGGGGTTCGTTTATGACAGAAGATAAGTTTGATCAGAAGATAAGGAGCAGCTTAGCTGAAGACATGATTCCAAGCGAAGAGCTGATAAATAATACGAAACAGAGCGTACGAAATGCTCGAAAATTAGAGAAGAGATGGGTTATTTGTATTCATGCTATTTGGATTATTTTATTAACAGTTGTTATGGAGCAGTTTGTCACTCATTTGAATCATAAAGTCCCTATGTTGATAGCAAGTGTGATTATGATGCATCTATACGTTCCTATATATGTTGTCATACAGTCATTTTTAAAGAAGGAGTATAAATTACATGATAGAGTTCGCTAATCCATTTGTAGTATTTGAGATAGCTGGGATTACAATGCTTTTGACTTTTATAGCACTTTTAGTATGTGTAGCATCATGGGTGTATACAGATGCGAAAACGCGTGGAATAAGTAAGTGGTGGAGTGTTATAGCGATTGTATTGCCATTTTTTATTGGAGTTTTGTTATATATGATAAGAAGAAGTACCAAGAAAATAGAAGGACAACATACGATGAAGGCTATGAAAAAACAAAAGATAACATTAGTTGTCATATTTGCAAGTGCGATGTTTGTATTACTGAGCAGCTTTGCTTTCGTTCAAACGTTAGATGATATGTGGAGAGCTGGTGATATATATTTAGAAAATGAGAAGAAAGGGGAGACCAGTTACGAGGCAAAATTTTCATCATGGGATATCGCTGGGAAAGATATTGAACTTGAGTATGCAAAAGATACAGAAGTAACATTTTCTTATGAGACAGATGCAAAACGTGGGAGTTTATGTTTTAGCTTGTATGAAAGGCAAGGAGAAGGTATAAGAGAATTAAAAGAGATCTGTGAATCGAAAAAAGGTACTTTCAAAGCTACATTAAAAGTAAATGAAAAGTATGTATTTAATATAAGTGGTTTAATGGTGAAAGATGGTTTTGTAAAAGTGAATTGGGAAATAAAATAAAGGGCCTTGAGAAAGGCCCTTTATTTTATCCCGCTTTAATGGGCAGTAAGACCCCCACCTCAAAATTCAGCGAAAGCAAAGAATTTAGGTGGGGGATCAACTGCCCATAAAAGTCCGATTGGTTCAACTAATAATCAGTGGTGGATGAAGAAAACCCCCACTGATTAAAGTTTCACTTTATTGGATTGTATACGTAACGGAAAAGCTAACAGGACTATAGTAAACGAAAGGTGCATGAAATTGAACATGCATATTTCCATCTGTTTTTGCAGTGAAAATTCGGCCGTAACCATCAGAATAGCGTCCAATAAGGTTATGACTTGAGTCATAAACACTGTAACTAGGAGTTTTACTGTTAGGTTGAATTGTTAGTTCCTGTCCTTTTTGAAGGAAAATAGGTTCTTGTTCAGAACTACTTCCAGTTTGCAAAGAATAAAATTTTGTAAAGCTTTGTTCTTGAGTGGCAGCAGCGACTTTTGTTTCAGGAATAAAAGCGGTAGCGCCAGTAATTCCTGCTAAAGTTAAAGCACTGGCTAAAATCATTTTTTTCATAGTAGAAAAGGCCTCCTTATTAGTTGTAATCATTTTTGTTACACTTAATATTGTATAGGATAATGAGCAGGAGGAAATATGCTTTTATGCATATATATATTTTCTCAATAAAAGACCACTGATAAAAATCAGTGGTCTTTTAAATGATTAAGCAGCTTTCTGTTCAGTTTGAGCAACAGATTTTTGAAGTGTATTATAAACTCCTGTCCCGATAACTTCTAATGCCATTTTCATACGTTCAGGCGAAATGTTTTCTAACACATTATCTTGAGGCGTATGGTATACCTTCTCAATATGATAGATTAATGGATTCCAACTATCGACACCCATCCAAATAAATAGGGCGGCAGGAATACCAACTTCAGCAAATGGTACGTGATCACTAGAGCCGAATTTACCTTGTAGTATGAGGTCATTATTTAATTGTTTACCTGCTTGTAAGGCTGCGTCTGTTACAAGGTTTGGAGAACCGTTAGGGGTCATAGCATATAAATTCTTTGCTTTATCGTAATTTGTTGCAACCATGTCTGCGTTAAAGACACCTAAAATTCGATCGCGTTCTTTTTGGGATAGACTATTAACGTAATAATCGGAGCCAAGTAAGCCAGTCTCTTCAGAACCGAAAGCAATAAAACGAATTTCTTTATCAGTTTCTACATTTTGAAAAGCACGAGCCAGTTCTAATACTAACCCTGTACCAGAAGCATTATCGTTTGCTCCAGGTGCTCCAACGACACTATCATAGTGCGAACTTACAACGACAGCTTTTTCATTACCTGTGCTGTTTTTTGGTTTCTTTTTAGCGATGACATTAAGTGATGTTAAGCTAGATTCATGTCTCGCTTTTAGAGAAAGAAGAGTGGTCCCTTTTTTAGTGATTTCCTCTTTAAATGCATTTCCTTGCGCATAAGCAAGACCAAAGACAGGGATAGACTGCTTTTTCGTTAGGCGGGGATTGAAGGTTTGTCCATAATTTCCACGTCCGCCAATTAAACTGTATAAAAGGACACCTTTTGCGCCTTTGCTAACAGCATTTTCAACTTGTTTATTATAGTCTGCGACTGTTATTCCTCTTTCAAACAGAACAATTTTTCCGTTTACTTCATTTGGGATATCCTCTAATTTTGTTCCACCTTGAACAAAGATAAGAGGAGCTGTAACAGCTTCTGTAGAAATTAGTGCGTTAGGGGCAGCGCCGACTTGCCAATTACGTTTTGTGGATAATGGTGATTCAATAAATCCAACGTATTGATCCGGCACTTGAAATGGTTGATATTCTACTTCATAGCCCATTGATTTAAGCTGCATACCAACGTAGCGAGAAGCCCATTCTTCTGATTTCGTCCCACCAGGGCGAGGACCAATTGTTTCGGATAAGAAACGGATGTGTTCGAGGGCGCGGCTTGCATCAACTTGTTTTGTGATAGGTGAAGTCTGTGTGATTTCTGACGTGGAATCAGCTTTGGCTTGTCCAATTGGAGCTAAGCTAACAGCGAGTGATACAGCAAGCAAAGAGCTTACTATTTTTTGTTTCAAAGATTTTTTCATTTTTTCCTCTCCTATTCTTCTATTCTCTCTGACTGACAAAAGAAGACGGATAATGACTTTATTTTATCTTTATCTTCTTTATTTTTCAATATTCTGACATCGATAAATAAAAAACTCTATATGCATATTTGCATATTTTTGACGGAGATATGTATGCTATCATTTTAAATGAAGGTTCGCTTTCTGATTGGAAAGCTCCTACATTGCATGAATCTAGTGTACCCAAACTTTAGATTATGTAGAGAAAAGAATCCTATAGGGTTTCTTTTCTCATGTTTGAATCATGTGATGATAAATATGTTTCCGCATTTCATACTTATTATCAGTGATATATGTAAGGCATCCATATGAAAATACGAGGCTGTTCAAAGGTTTTCCGTACTTTTGGGCAGCCTCACCCCGTTAAAAGGACGATACTCTATGTATCGTCCTTTTTTGCATAAAAAAACACCTAATCAAATGTTCATTTGATTAGGTGTGAAAAACTATTAATAATATTTTTTTCGTTTTGTAGCTAAAATACTTAACAAACCAGCTAGTAGAAGTAAGATGCCTACTGTTTGAGTGGGATCATTTTTGTGACCTGTATTTGGAAGTTCTTTACCCTTATTTCGGTCATCTTGCTGTTTGTTTATTTGTGTTTCAGGGTTTTCTTTTTCTAGTTCTTCAGAAGTTCCTTTACCATGTGTGTCAGGATTTCCTTTTTCTAGTTCTTCGGAAGTTTCTTTACCATGTGTGTCAGGATTTCCTTTTTCTAGTTCTTCAGAAGTTTCTTTACCTGTTTCCTCTTCTTTATTAGGAGGAGTAATCGGTTTATCATCTCCACCTGATGAAGAATCGATTTTTTTATTTGAAACTGTAATTTGTAGTGGTGTAGCTTGAGCTTTTTCAATTGTAAAGTTTATTGGTGATGCATTTAATTGATAGCCTGTAGGAGCCTTTGTTTCCACTAATTGATAATTACCAGGTTTCAAATCATTTACGATTAATTTACCATGCCCGTCTGTTTGTAGACCTTCTCGTACTACTTTTCCGTCGTGATCTAAAATATTGAAAATGGCACCTTCAAGTGTTCCATGGTGATCAATATCAATTTTAGTTAACTCCATTGAACCTGTTGTTAAACTATTTAAAGCTGTAACAGAAGTAACTTGAGATTGTCCTTTCGTAATTGTGAAAGGAATTGGCTTAGCACTTAAATCGTATCCAGTAGGGGCTTTCGTTTCAATAAACTGATAGTCCCCAGGACGTAAATCAGAAACAGAAATTTTTCCATCTTTATCAGTAGTTAAATTAGAACGAACGTCGTGCCCGTTCATATCGACGATTTTAAATACTGCATCTTTAAGGACCGAACCGTCAACGTCATCCACTTTAGAAAGTTCAACCGCGCCTTTCGTTAAGCTATTCGTAGCAGTAACGGAAGCGATTTTTTCTTGTCCTTTTTTAACTGTGAACTTAATAGGTGTTTCGTTTAAGTCATAGTGATTAGGAGCCTTTGTTTCGATAAACTCATAGTCTCCTGGTGGTAATTCATCCACAACTAAACGGCCGTTTTTATCAGTAGTTAAATCAGTACGGACGTCGTGTCCATCCTTATTAACAATTTTAAATACTGCACCTTCAAGTGTTGTGTTTTCTTCAATATCGTCAACTTTAATTAACTCCACACTACCTTTCGTTAAGCTGTTAGTAGCTGTAACGAAGACATGTTTTGTTTGACTTCTTTCAATTGTGAACTTAATTGGATCTTCATTTAATTCATAATGTTTTGGAGCTTTCGTTTCAATAAATTGATAGTCTCCAGGTTGTAAGTCTTTAGCGATGATTTTTCCGTCTTTATTGGTAACTAAATTCGTACGAATGTCGTTACCGTTCATATCAGTAATTTTAAATACCGCACCTTCCAGCGTTTCTTTCGCATCTAAAGAGTCAACTTTCGTTAATTCCACGCCACCCTTAGTTAAGCCATTTTTAGCAGTAACAGAAATATGAGTTGGCTGGCTTTTCTCGATAGTGAAAGGAATCGGCTTTTTATTTAAATCATAATCTTTTGGAGCTTTCGTTTCAACGAATTGATAATCTCCTGGACGTAAATTAAAAGCAGAAACTGTCCCGTCTTTATCAGTAGTTAAATCCGTGCGAACAACTTTACCTTTCGCATCAATGATGTTAAATACCGCATCAGAAAGTTTTGTGTCTGGATTTATATCATCAACTTTAATTAACTCTACCGCACCTTCAATTAAGCTGTTAGTGGCAGTGACTTGTAGCTTCTCTGCTTGGCTTTTCTTAATTGTAAATTTAAGCGGTGTACTGTCTAATTTATAATGTTCAGGAGCTTTCGTTTCAATAAACTGATAGTCCCCTGGACGTAAATCAGGAACAGAGATTTTTCCATGTACATCTGTTGTAAGCTCAGTGCGAATGTCATTACCATTCATATCAGTAATTTTAAATATCGCATCTTTAAGAGCGGTACCATCAACATCATCCACTTTAGAAAGCTCCACAGTGCCTTTCGTTAAGCTATTTGTAGCTGTAACAGAGATAGGCTCAGCTTGGCTCTTTGTGATTGTGAATGGAATTGGCTCTTTGTTTAAATCGTAGTGTTTCGGAGCCGTTGTCTCGATGAATTGATAATCACCCGGACGTAAGTCAGAAACGCTAATTTTACCTCTTGAATTTGTAGTAAGCTTCTCGCGAATTACAGTACCCTTCATATCAACAATGTTAAATACTGCGCCTTCAAGAGTAGTACCATCGACGTCGTCCACTTTAGTAAGGTCCACGCCGCCTTTTGTTAAACTATTTTTCATAGTAATAGTAGCAATATCTTTCTGGCTTTTTTCAACTGTAACTACAATTGGCTTTTTGTCTAAATCATAATGTTTAGGAGCCGTTGTTTCGACAAATTGATACGTACCAGGACGTAAGTTTTCAACAATGATTTTTCCTTCACTGTTCGTTTTTAAATCCGTTTTAAGTACTTTCCCGTTTTGATCTAGTAAATTAAACACAGCATCGGCAAGTTTTGTTTGATCGTTTAAATCATCAACTTTAATTAATTCGATACTACCTTGTTTTAAACTATTTTTAGCAGTTAAAGAAATAGTTTTTTTCTGTCCTTTTTCAATAGTGAAATTGATTGGTGTTTCATCTAAAACGTAATGCTTAGGAGCTTTCGTTTCGATGAATTGGTAATCACCAGGACGTAGGTCGTTAATTTCGATCTTCCCTTTACCATTTGTAACAAGGCCTTTATGAATTACAGTACCCTTCATATCAACAATGTTAAATACTGCGCCTTCAAGTTTGGTGTCATCGATGTCATCTACTTTAGAAAGTTCCACTGCACCTTTTGTTAGAGCGTTTTTAGCCGTAACGTGAAGAGTTTCAGTTTGGCTTTTCTTAATTGTAAATTCAATCGGTGTTTTATCTAAATCGTAATGTTCAGGAGCAATTGTTTCAACGAATTGATACGTACCAGGACGTAGATTTTCAACAACAATTTTACCTTCATCATTTGTTTTTAAGCCTTCTTCAACTAGCTCTCCGTCTGCATCTAATAAATTAAATACGGCGTTAGCAAGTTTTGTATTTATATCAATATCGTCAATCTTTGTTAGTTCAACGCTACCTTTTTTCAAAGCATTTTTACCTGTAACATTGATCTCTTTCGTTTGACTTCTTTCAATTGTAAATGGAATTTGTGTTTCTTCTAATACATAGTGCTCAGGAGCTTTTGTTTCAATGAACTGATAGTCTCCAGGGCGTAAATCAGAAACAGAAATTTTTCCATTTTTATCTGTAACAAGATTCGTATGAACTTCCTTACCGTCCATATCAACAATCTTAAAGATTGCACCTTCGAGCATCGTACGATCGATAGCATCGATTTTTGTTAATGTTACTGCACCTTTCTTTAAACTGTTAGTAGCAGTAACAGTAATATTCTCTTTTTGACTTTTTTCGATAGTGAACGGAATAGGCTCTTTGCTTAAGGTATAGTCATTTGGAGCTTTTACTTCAACAAATTGATAGTCTCCAGGACGTAAATCAGAAGCAGTAATTTTACCGTTTTTATCAGTCGTTAAACCTTTGCGAATTACCTTTTTAGTATCATGAGCGTCAACGATTATAAATTCTGCACCTTCAAGAGTAGTGCCATCAACATCATCAACTTTTGTTAAAGTGACGCCACCTGTAAGTAAACTGTTTTTTACAATAACAGGGATAGGAAGATCTTCCTTACTACCTTTTTTAATTGTGAACTTAATAGGTGTTTGATCTAATTTATAATGTTCAGGAGCTTTCACTTCAATAAATTGATAATCACCTGGTGCTAAATCAGGGATGACTAATACTCCGTGTGCATCTGTTGTTAAATCTTTCATAATTTCTTTGCCAGTTGCGTCTTGTAATGTGAATACAGCGCCAGCAAGAGCTTTCGCGCTCTCCACGTCATCTTCTTTAATTAATTTGACCTTTCCTTTCGTCAAACTATTTTTGAAAGTAATAGGGATGAGTTTTTGTTGACTCTTTTCAATCGTAAATTCGATTGGCTCTTCATTTACATCGTAATAAGTAGGAGCCTTCGTCTCGATTAGCTTATAATTACCCGGACGTAAGTCTTGTACTACTAATTTACCGTCTTTATCAGTAGTAAGTTCCGTACGAACATCCTCACCTTTGTCATTAACAATTTTAAATACTGCACCTTCAAGGGTTTCCTTAGCATTTACAGAATCAACTTTTGTTAATTCAATACCGCCTTTTATTAAGCTATTAGTAGCTGTAACGTTAATAGCAGTCGATTGGCTCTCCTTAATTGTAAATTCAATCGGTGTTTTATTTAAGGTATAATGCTCAGGAGCTTTCATTTCGATAAATTTATAGTTACCTGGACGTAAACCAGTAGCAATAATTTTACCTTCCTGATTCGTAACTAATTCTGTACGGACATCTTCATTTTTGTTATTAACAATTTTGAATACGGCACCTATAAGTGCAGTGCCATCAGTATCATCGAGTTTTGTTAGTTCAACATCGCCTGGTAATAGACCATTTTCAGCTGTAATAACAATCGGTGTTTTTTGACCTTTCTCAATTGTAAATTCAATTGGTGTTGATCGTAGTTCATAATGTTCAGGAGCTTTCGTTTCAATAAATTTGTATTTGCCTGGACGTAAGTCAGAAGCTTTAACAGTTCCGTTTGTATCGGTAGTTAATTCTGTACGAACGTCTTCGTTCTTATCATTCACGATTTTGAACATAGCTCCAGCAAGAAGATTCTTTTTATCAAATTCGTCGACTTTTAATAGCTCAACAGCACCTGTTGTTAAACTGTTTTTTGCAGTAATTGAGATAATGCTTGTTTGACTTTTCTCAATTGTAAACGGAATTGGTTCTTTATTTAAGTCATAGTATTTAGGTGGTGTTGTTTCAATAAATTGATAATCACCAGGATCTAAATCTTTAACGGTCAAAGTTCCATCTTTTTCTGTTTTTAAGTTTGTACGGACATCTTCATTTTTGTCGTTAACAATTTTGAATACCGCACCTTCAAGGGTAGTGCCATCAATATCATCCACTTTTGTTAACGTAACGCCACCTTTAATTAAAGCGTTTTTTGCTGTAATAGAAGCGGCTGTAGTTTGGCTTTTTTCTATTTCAAATAGAATAGGCGTTTTGTCTAATTCATAATGCTCAGGAGCTTTTGTTTCGACAAACTGGTATTTACCCGGACGTAAATCTTTTGCTTCTATTTGTCCATGTTCATTTGTTGTTAATTTCTCATATCCAGGAATATTTTTTCCGTTGCGATCCTGAACAGTAAACTCTGCCCCTGCTAAAGTTTTATTATAATTATCCACTTTTGTTAAAAGAGCAGATCCTTTAGTTAAAATATTTGTCGCAGTTCGGTTTACTACTGTTGTTTGATCTTCAGAGATAGTAAACGGAATAAGTTTACTATCTAATTGATAATGCTCAGGAGCCTTCGTTTCTTGTAAGTAGTAAGTTCCTGGTTTTAGTTTATCTATAATAATTTGTCCGTTATTATTTGTTGTTAATTCTTCATGTTCTGGAATTACTTTTTTGTCTTTATCTAGTAGTGTGAAAACGGCGCCTTGTAGTGTTGCGTTTTTGTTCAGGTCATCAGATTTTGTTAAAACTACTTCCCCGACAAACTTCTTATTTGCAAGTTTATATGTTGTAGTCTCTTGTGTACCAAGTTCAACAATTTTCCCTTGTTTTAAATCCCAGCTAATTACATAGCCTTCAGGAGCCTTTGTTTCTTTTAATAAATATTTATCGCGTTTTAAATTATTAAATTTAGCGATACCGTCTTTGTCTGTTGTAATTTTACGGATAACAGTTTTACCTGTACGATCGTATAAAGTAAATTCTGTCCCAGCTAATAGTACGTTCTTATTGTCGTTATCTACCTTTATAATTTCAAGGTTTCCACGACCTTTGGTAGCAGATCCTCCGCCTGAACCAGAAGACATTCTCACTTCAATCGTTTCAGTAGTTTCTGTGTTTTTAACTGTCAACTTATTGCCTGTGATTTTCGCTTTATTACTTACTTTCTCTTTATCGTCTGCATTAATAAGTGAGCGATATTCTAAAATATAAGCTCGATCAATTTTTTTCAAGAAGGCAATTTCGAAATGTTGCTTTCCAGTATTATTGTCTGTTGTTATTTTGAGTTTATAGTCTGTTCCTTCTTTTAATTCGTTTACTGTATCTTTTGTTAAATTTCCATATGGATCAACAGTTGTAGGATATAAGTGGAATGAATCTTCTACAATTACCTGATTTTCGGTTGGGTCATCTGTTACAACCGCATCTGCAATGGTTGATTGGCTTTCGTTAATTGCGATACTCCAATTAATATAGTTGTCGTCTTGCACAGCTTTTTTAGTAACGAAGCTGCCACCTTTATTTACTTGAGTGTCACCTGTAAGGGTGTTAACAATTTTAGAGCCATCTTTTAAATCTGCCTCGTTTTTGTAGGTGCCTTGGATAAGTTCACCATCAAGGCTTGTTTTAAAGATAATATAGTAAGGTGAATTAATTGATTGTTTGAAATGAACCTTTAGGGTGTTTTTATTTTTCTCTGTAGGTTCTTCAAGTTCATATTTCTCAGTTGGTACAGCATTACCAGGTTGTGCATTATCAGGATTTCCATTTAAAATCATATCGCGCACTTCAATGGATCCAGGAACTAACTTTTGTTTATCTTGTATTACGTCTATAACATAAGGATCTTTAATCTCAACATTATTATAGTTAAAGCCTATTATCCAAGTAATTTCCTTCGTTTGGGCGTTATAAGAACCGTATTTATAACCATTTGCCTTTGTGAAAGTATCAGGATCGAAATTAGCTTCAACTTTATTTGATTGTGGCTTAGAATCCGTATCTATCCAAGATAGGTTACCTGTATTTTTAAATGAAATTTTACCACTTTCTAGCTTTGTATAATCAAAGTCTGTCGTATATTTTACGACTAGTGTCTTTGTCATATTAGACTGATATGCACCTATAAGAGTAATTTTGAAGCCTTTATCTGTTGCATCTAAAACATAGTCAGTCCCAGCTTGAAGGGTATAATTTCCGTCTTTAATTTCTAGTTTTTTATCTTTTAATTGTAATCCACCATGATCAAAGGTGTCCGTAATGATCGCGTTGTTTAATGGATAGTTGTTATTATTTACTATAATTGTCCAAGTTGTTGTTTTGTCTTTATAATTTGTTTCAGCTTTATTATTAGATTTAATAATATTTTGCTGCTTGAAGCTAGCTTCATTTTCTTTACTTGAATCATTATCAGCTGTAACTTTATTTTTTACTTTTCCATCTTCTATAACTTTATTAGTTGGCTTGGTTTTATAGGTAATCACATAAGCACTATTAATATCATCATTAAACTGTAAATCGAATCCATTCTTCTTGTTACTTACAGTGTAATTATTAACAGCGTCTCCTGTTACAAGCGTTCCCTTTTCATTATATGAAGCGTTTTTCACAACAATAGAATTTGCATCTAGTTCGTGTGTATCGTCAAAAATATCTTTTAAAATCGCATCTGCTTTTTTGATTTCTCTTTGATCACCATTGTAAGTAATTGTCCACTCAATTGTTTGCGTTTTTGGATCATATTTACTTGTTTTATTTAAGTGTGTACCACGAGAAACCGTTACAGTAGAGCTTGCGTTTTGTTGCTTTTGATTATCACTCGTTATCGTAACGTTATTTCGGAAACTTTTAATATTTTCATCAGTAATTTTTGTGGCATATTCGATTTGATATGCTCTATTGATAGAATCTTTAAAAGCAATCTCCAATTTGGATCCATCTGATGAAATAATATTGTAATCTGTTGGCTCAGCTTCTGTACCACGCGTTACATTCCCATTAACATCAACTTCTAAATAATAAACTTTAATAGAATCTTTATTTAAGCTTGTACCTTGTGGGATGTTATCTTTAAAAACAGCATTTTTAAGGGTGTCTTTCGTTTTGTTCATCTCTACTTTCCAATTAATTTCATTTGTATTAATTGGTCTATCAGGTAACCCTTTTTTATTCGTAGCTGTTTGTACATTAGGCTTAAAGTCAACTGTAATAGAAACATCCTTATCTTTAATTGGGAAAGGAATTTCTTGTGTTGTTGTACCTTTAATTTCAGTTTTATTAAATTCTGTCTTTAATTGTAGGTTACCAGCAACATCTGGATGCTCTTCAACATAATCGTTGAATGTCATCGTGACTTTTCCGTCTTTTGTAACAGTAAAATTACCAATTTGATTGTTTTCACTATCATATAAAGGACTGTTAATTGTATTGTAAATCTTAAAATGTTTAGGAAGATCAAAGATATAGTAATCTCCGCTTTTCACATTCATTGATTTTAAAAGCTCCCATGTAAATTCAATATTGGCAGGGGAATCTGTACTTGGACGGTTATCCTCTGTAAATGGTTTTCCGTCTTTATCCGTCAACTTTACACCGGTTAAAATGTTTGTTGTTATTTGCTTTGGACCTGAATTTGTATTTTCAGCAGGGTCGCTTGCTAGCTTTCGTTCTGGATTGTCAGTAGCAATTTTAGCTGCTGTGTTTTGTTCTGGATTATCAGTAACAGGTTTAGTTGCTGTGTTTTGTTCCGGATTATCAGTAACAGGTTTAGTTGCTGTGTTTTGTTCCGGATTGTCAGTAACAGGTTTAGTTGCTGTGTTTTGTTCCGGATTATCAGTAACAGGCTTAGTTGCTGGATCTTGCTCCGGATTGTCAGTAACAGGTTTAGCTACTGGATCTTGCGTTTGTTTATTAGTATCCTGTTTGGTGCCATCTTCTTTAGAGTCTTCTACCTGAACAGGAACTGATATAGGCTGAACCATTGTTCCTAAAGGAAAAGCGATTTGAACTGATTTTTCTCCAGTTTTTAAAGTTGAGTTAAACACGGTATCAACTTTAATTTTTCCTTTAGCGTCTTTCAAATTTTCTACTTGATCATTAAATATTAATTTTAATTTATTATCTTTAGCTGTTATAAAATATTGACCAATATTTTTTTGATCTGTTACTAAATCCCCTTGCAAATCTTTAGATACTTTTAATGCAAGTGGTATTTGAACTACTGCTGTATCATTTGCATGTGCAACTTGTTGATCCTTTATTGACCAAGCGTATTCTAATTGAATGGTTGATCCTATCTTTATTAAGTTGGTAGGATTTTTTGCTTCGTCAATAATATGATTCGTTGCATCTTTCATTTCAACAGTGTCAAATAAGGAATCTCCTGTTAAGGTTTCCGCTTTTACTTGATTGTATGGAAAACTAGCAAGTTGCGAAAATAGTACGAATACAATTAAACATACATTGAAAAGTTTTTTCATTTTTCCTCCTCTGAACATTCATTTGTCCATTGGGGACTTATTCCACATGAACAAATGGAATATTAAAAGTATTTGTTATAAGCTATTTGTTTTTGCTATCCCTCCGTTTCTATACGCGTTCTCAGACAAACTGGATTATGTTCAAAGTAATATTATTTAACGTAAAACAAAATGTATATTTACACAGTTATTTGGAAATATACACAATTCGACAAAAAATGTCGAAAAAAAATACTGATATAAAGAATGATATCAGACCTTTATATGTGAGATAGTTTTCATGTATATCTAGTAAAAAAGAATGGTTATAAAGGTAAGTTTTACGATACATACTAACCAAGGTAGTGTATCCCCTTGTGAAGGCTTATTTTTGCCTTAAAGTTATGTGGAAATAAAAATCTAGATAGGGTTGTTTTTGGTCAGAATGAAGACAATATGTACTTTGAAAATAGTCATCTATTTTGTCTAAAGAGAGTTGTACGATTAGTGGACCGAAGTTGAAAGACGATAGTTTCTTACATTGTTAGAGGAATATAAGAATTACAGAATATTCGACTAATCCGTTACTGCGGTCATTTTTGATACTGTTTAAACAATAAAAAAGAAGGTGTTTTCCTCCTTAGCTACAATATCTTTTTAGTAAAGATAAGCTGAAGTAACCTTCGCTAAAGATTATATACTTAAATGTTAAAGAGTTCAACAGCAGTTTAACAAATATTTTCCAAAAATTAAAAATGACCGTTTTAGTAGAAAAATTCTAAAAAACGGTCATTTTTAATTTTATATTTCTGTTAAGATTATCGGCTCGCCGCGCGTTACGACAACTGTATGTTCACATTGTGCAACAAGGCTTTTATCAGGTGTAACGAATGTCCAACCATCATCGCCACGTTCGATAATGTGATCAGCTTTCATAGAAATGAATGGTTCTACAGCGATAACAAGACCGTCTTTTAGAAGCGCATTATCCATTGGGTCAAAGTAGCTTAAAATGTGGTTTGGTGCTTCGTGTAAGCTAAGACCAATACCGTGACCAGTTAAGTTTTGAATCACATTATATCCATTTTTATGTGCAAAGTTTGAAACAGCACGACCAATTTGGTTTTGTTTGGAACCAGCTTTCACCTTTTTCATTGCTGCCCAAAATGCATCAACCGCTGCTTGGCAAAGCTTTTCTTTTGCTTCATCTTCTCCAAGTACAAATGAAATACCTGTATCTGCATAATAGCCATCAAGTGCAGCAGATACGTCGACATTTACTAAATCGCCTTCTTTTAATACGCGATCTCCTGGAATACCGTGAGCAACTTCTTCGTTTACACTAATACAAGTTACACCTGGGAAATCATATTCTTTTTCAGGTGCAGAAATAGCACCATGCTCATCTAATACTTTTTTACCGATCAAATCAAGCTCTTTCGTTGTCATACCTGGCTTCGCTTCTTTTTTCATTTCTTCACGTGCAAGTGCAACGATGCGGCCGATTTTTCGTAAGCCTTCTAAATCTTGTTCATTACGAATAATCATGAAAACCACTGTCCTTCCTCGAATATATATCTTACCCGATTGTATCATGTTTATTTTCGTCCTGCTACTCGCTTGCGGTATGTAGGTTGATTCCTCTCATAAGGAATACATGACAATTGTCATATCGATGTCATGACGCATCATACTGTTTCCTAAGTTTTCCAAAACATATAATGTAAATATAAGAAACAGCGGGGGTGGAGAGATGGAAAAGATTATAGAAGTAAATGGTGTTTCTAAAACATTTAAATATAAAAAGGCAGTAAATAACGTCTCATTTTATGTGAATAAAGGAGAAATTGTAGCACTACTTGGACCGAATGGTGCAGGGAAAACGACGACGATGTCGATGATGCTTGGATTAAAGGATCCGACGGAAGGAACTGTTTCTATATTTGGAAAGAGTCCCAAGCATAGAGATGTTCGTAATAGCCTCGGTGCGATGCTACAAGAAGTAAGTGTGATTGATAGTATTACAGTAGAAGAGGCAATTGAGTTATTCCGTAGCTATTATACGAATCCGGTAGCGAAAGAAACGTTGCTACAGTTATCAAATTTAAAATCGGAGCGAAAGCAAAGATGTGAGAAATTATCAGGTGGGCAAAAAAGAAGGTTAAACTTTGCACTTGCACTTGCAGGAAATCCTGATTTGTTATTTTTAGATGAGCCGACAGTTGGAATGGATATTACGTCTCGAAGAACGTTTTGGGAAACAATTCGAAAGTTAGCAAGTGAAGGAAAAACAATTATCTTAACAACGCACTATTTAGAAGAAGCGGATGCATTGGCGAATCGCATTTTATTATTTGCGAATGGAAAGATTATCGCAGATGGTACACCAGATGAGATGAAGGCGACGATTTCGCGAAAAACAATCAAGTTTTATTCCAAGGAAAGTATTCCTGCAAAATTACTAAAAGAATTACCAAACGTAACAGAAGTACAGTCAAACGCAGGGCACTTCACTTTAATAACTGAAGATACAGATGCAACTTTAAAAGCGATTTATCAAAAGAACTTACCTGTAACAGATGTTTCAGTTGAACGTGGAAGTCTTGATGAAGCATTTGAACAGTTTGTCGCAAATCAGGAGGAGGGAATCGCATGAGAGCTTTATGGATGCAATGCAAAATAGAAATTTTACGTACGTTTCGTAATAAATTGTTTATCTTTTTCTCATTACTAATGCCAGTTATGTTTTACTACATTTTCACAAATGTTATCCAAGTGCCACAAAACGGAGATGCTTGGAAAGCGCATTATTTAATCTCAATGGCGACATTTAGTATTGTAGGGACGGCACTTTTTAGTTTCGGTGTAAGGATTTCTCAGGAAAAGGGGCAAGGGTGGACACATTTGTTAAAAATTACACCACTTCCAGAGGGGGCATATATAACAGCCAAAATCATCGCTCAAACTGTAGTGAATGCTTTTTCAATCTTAGTTATCTTTATCGCAGGAATATTAATTAATCATGTCGAGTTAACAGTAGGGCAATGGGTTGGCGCTGGATTATGGTTGTTGTTAGGTGTAACACCATTTTTAGCGTTAGGAACAGTAATAGGTTCTATTAAAAAGGCAGATGCAGCAGCGGGTTTAGCGAATATTTTAAATATGAGTCTAGCTGTGATTGGCGGGCTATGGATGCCAATTGAAGTATTCCCAAAAATATTAAGAACGATTGGTGAATGGACACCAACATATCACTTCGGGAGCGGTGCATGGGATATTGTAGCTGGGAAATCAGTTGGTTGGGAAAATATCGCGGTATTAGGAGGTTATTTCCTTATATTTGTTGTAGTATCAATATATATAAGAAAAAGACAGGAAGCGGTATAAATGATAGAGAAGAAGAGGATTGAGATTTTTCCGAAACATATGGGTTTCTTCCCGTATATGTGGCTTGTGTATCTAGCATTCCCAATTTATGCACTTGTACAAGAGGAAGGTTCGAGGTTAATGTTTGGGGCTGGTATGCTAATACTGTTTATACTAGCATATCGGCAGTTGTATTTTGTTACAAAAATGTTTGCAATGTGGGCTTGTATGCAAATGATTATTGCTTTAGTATTTAGTTTTTTCTATAGCCCGTATCTTATTTTTTTATGCTTTTTTACATCAAACGCCATAGCGTTCGCACCGACGAAAAAAATATTTCGTATATTATTGGGCCTATTAGTTGTAACGCTTATAACATTTGTATATGGTGCGGGTTTTTCATTTACAAGCTTTATAAATACTGTCCCGATGCTTATTTTGATGCTTGTTGCGCCTTTTGGTATGCGTAATTTTAATCAAAAAAAGATATTAAGAAATCAATTAAACGAAGCAAACGAGCAAATTAAAGACTTAGTAAAACGTGAAGAACGGCAGCGGATTGCAAGAGATCTTCATGATACGTTAGGGCATACGTTATCACTCATTACTTTAAAAAGTCAGCTCGTGGAAAAGTTAATTGTAAAAAATCCGGAGCGTGCAAGTGTGGAAGCAAAGGAAATTACACAAACATCTCGTACCGCTTTAAAGCAATTAAGGGAATTAATTTCTGATATGCGTATGATTACAGTGGAAGAAGAGCTTGAGCAAATAAAAGCGATCTTACAAGCTGCTACTATTGAATTAGCAATAAAACAAGAAACGAATGCAAGTTCGTTATCACCCATTGAACAAAATATTTTAGGAATGTGTTTACGTGAGGCTGTGACAAATGTTGTAAAGCATAGTCAGGCGACGCGTTGTACAGTTTCTGTACTAGAATCACAAGGTGAATTAATTTTGACAGTAGAAGATAATGGAATTGGTTTAGCGGATCAAAACCATGATGGAAATGGCATTCGTGGTATGAAAGAGCGCATCGCTCTTATTGATGGGTTTGTTGAACTGGGCACAATCAATCCAGGGACACTATTAATAGTAAAAGTACCAGTTGTCATTAGAACAGGAAAAGATGAGGTGAGGGCATGATTCGAATTATTATTGCAGAAGATCAGCGGATGCTTCGTGGTGCATTAGGGGCCCTACTTGATCTAGAAGATGATATTGAAGTAATTGGGCAAGCTGCCAATGGGGAAGAAGCGTTAAAACTAATTGAATCGCTACAACCTGATGTAAGCATTATGGATATTGAAATGCCAATTCAAACCGGATTAGATGTTGCGGAAACGTTACAGAAAGAAAAATCAGCATGCAAAGTAATGATTTTAACAACATTTGCACGCCCTGGATATTTTGAACGAGCAATGAAAGCTGACGTGCACGGATATTTATTAAAAGATAGCCCAAGTGAAGATTTAGCTGCAGCGATTCGTAATGTAATGAAAGGAAAGCGAGAGATTTCTCAAGATTTAATGTTCGGCTTATGGCAGGAGCAAAATCCGTTATCAGATCGTGAAAAAGAAGTATTGCTACTTGCGAAAGAAGGAAAGACGGCAAATGAAATTGCGAAGGCGCTCTATCTTTCGCCTGGTACAGTACGTAATTATATTTCTGAAGTATTAACGAAGCTTGATGCGAAAAATAGAATTGAGGCAATTACAATTGCGGAAGAAAAGGGATGGATATGAAAAGAAGTTTACCTATGAGTGGTAAACTTCTTTTTTCTTATAAACAAGTATTTCAATAGAGAGTTTCGTCGCAGTCGCATCGCTCAGAATTTGAAGTATATCGCGTAATTTAGATTTTACTTCATTTTTCGACAAAAAATTTGTTATAGTAAGATTAGGTTGTTGGTCTAAATTTTGGACAACTTTACCACTAACAGTTGTAATTACTCCATTTTTATCTACTTTTACAATAAAATCTTGGCAATATACTTTGTAATTTTTGTAAGTTTGTGCAAGGTGAACTTCGGTTTGATTTTCTTTTGTTTCTTTATTTGTAGGTTGGGAATCTACATTTTTTTCAGTAGTGACTTATTCTTGTTGAGCTTTAGCCCCGTTTACCTCACCCTTTAAATATTTTTTCGCAATATTCTCTTTCGTATCATTTTGAGGTTCTGTTAATTTTCCAATTGTTAAACCAGGCTGAGCAATTTCAACTTTTACTTCACTTTTATCTAATTCTTGGGCATGAATAGCTTCTGTTGATAAAGGACAAAGGAGACCGAACGTAATGAATGCACTGGCAAGTTTTCTATAATTCATCTATAAAACTCCTAATCTATTATTGTATGTGAGATGAATTGTATGAAGAATTTGCCGAATTTTATATATTATGCATTATTTCATATCAAAAATTGTCGAATGCACATTATTGTAGTGGTATGACAACTTAAAAAAATTAGATTGTTATAATGGGATGGTGAGTAAGTATGCACGCAGAAAAATTAGGAAGCGAAATAAAGAAAATTAGGGTAATGAGAGGGTTAACACAGAAACAACTCTCTGATAATGTTTGTCATCAATCGGAAGTGAGCCGAATTGAATCGGGCGCGGTATACCCAAGTATGGATATCTTGCAAGGTATCGCAGCAAAATTACAAGTTCCCATTATTCATTTTTATGAGGTACTCATTTATTCTGATATTGAGAGGAATAAGCAGTTAAAAGATCAAATTATTATGCTTTGTAAGCAAAAGAAATATAAAGAAATTTATAATAGAGTATGCAATGAGTTGAAAAAGGAAGAATATCATCCTGAGCTTCAGCAATTTCTCCAATGGCAATATTATGTAGCTGCTTACATATTGAAAAAAATCGATTACGAATATTGTATTTTAGAATTAAAGAAATTGCTCAATCAACAATTGACAGGAATAGATGTATATCAGAATCTTTATATTGAAAACGCAATTGCAAACATTTATGCTGAAAATGGCTATTTGAAGAAGGGTATTGATTTATTTGAAAATATATTAAAACAATTAGAGGCATTGCATGATAATAAAGAATTTGATGTGAAGGTGAGACATAATCATGCAAAAGCATTATACTCAGATAATCAATACGAAGAAGCGCTTTGTCACGCAAATAAAGCTATTGAACTATCGTGTCAAATTAATAGTATGACATTAATTGGACAGTTATACTTTCGAAAAGGTGAATGCCTAGCAAAGCTAGGGTGTGATAGAGCAGAAATTGAAGATGCTTACGAAAAAGCGTGCTTCTTTTTTGATATATTAGGAAACCATGCATTAAAAGAATCAATTATAAAAAAAATGAAGAAATAAAAAATACCTAAAAAACAAATATGCATAATTGCATAAGATATGGATAAATTTTCATGATATATTTAAATAAAAAATGCGGGTGATGGAATATGAAGAAACTGCTTATTGGTAGTCTATTAACGTTAGCGATGGCATGGGGTATTTCACTAGGAGATACAGCTTTAGAAAAAAGTCAAATAATTTCTCATAATAATCAAGAGATACAATTAGCTGGAGAGATACCTTATGAATATTAAAAAAACAACCGTCTTACTTAGACGGTTGTTTTTTTGTGGAGTAACATCCAAACATCTTTACTAGAAACAGGCTTGCTAATAAAGAAGCCTTGAATGTTGTCACAGCTTTGTTCATATAAAAACTTCCATTGTTCTTCGGTTTCTACACCTTCCGCAATAACTTCTAAATTTAGTTCTTTAGATAGTGTAATGATGGAGGAGATAATCGCTTCCTCTAAAGGACTATTTGCAATTCCACAAATAAACTCTCGAGCAATTTTTAATGTGTTGATTGGATATTTTGTTAAATAAGCTAAAGAACTATAACCAGTTCCGAAGTCATCAATTGAAATTTGAATACCGAGATTTTGAAGTTGTTCTAGTTTTGCAACGACGGATTGATTTTGATTAATTGCGATACTTTCCGTAATTTCAATATCTAAAGCTTCTGGTTTTAGCTCTGTTTCTTCTAATACTTTTGAAATGGTTGGGATTAAATCTGCATGGTTAAATTGAACAACAGATAAATTCACACCAACTTTCAAGTGAGAAAACCCTTGATTATGCCATCTTTTTGCCTCTAAGCAAGCGGTACGTAAAATCCAATTTCCAAGTTCAATAATAAATCCTGTTTCCTCCGCTAGAGGAATGAATTGAGCAGGAGATACGATGCCGAGTTTTGGATGCTTCCAACGAATTAATGCTTCAAAACCGATAATTTGTTTTGTTTTTGTGCTTACTTGTGGCTGGTATTCAAGGAAAAATTCATTTTGTTGTAATGCTTTTGAAAGTTCTCCTTCTAAGAAGTTACTCTCATTTTGAGCAATACTCATTTCTTTTGAGAAGAAAACGAATCTGTTTTTTCCGTTTGCTTTCGCGCGATACATAGCCATATCAGCATTCTTCATTAATTCTGTTACATCTGTTCCGTAATCAGGGTACATTGCAATTCCGATACTCGGTGTAATGGACAGTTCTTCATCTTTAATGAAGAATGGTTTGTTTAAAATGGTTAAAATCTGTTCAGCTATAAATATTGCACTCTTTTCTGAGTACATATCTGGTAATAGAATTGTAAACTCATCTCCGCCTTGGCGAGCAACGACATCCTTTGAACGCAAGCAACTGCGTAACCTTTTTGCTACTTCAATTAATAATAAATCTCCGACGTCGTGACCAAGTCTATCGTTAATTTTTTTAAATCGATCTAAATCAAGGAACATGACGGCAACATCATTTGCACTAGTTTGAGCTGTATTTAAAATGTCTTTTAAATCTTTTTCAAACTTTCGGCGATTTGGTAATCCAGTAAGTGCATCATGAAAGGCTAAATGTTCCACTTGTTTTTGTTTTTCATATAAGGTTGTAATATCACGTGCTATGCCGAACATCCCAACAACTTCTTTGTTTATGAAAATAGGGATGAGTGTAATGTGAAGATAATAGTAATAGCCTTCTTTTTCTTTTGTGCGAACTTCTAAAGTTTGTGGTCTACCTTCTTTTGTTATTTGTAGAGCTTTCTGTAGTAAATCATGGTCTTTTTGATCAATAAAGTGTAAAAGGGAATAGCTTTCTACTTCACAATAGTAGGCAGTAAATAAGCTTTCACAAGCTGTATTAGATTGTTGGAAAATACCATTCATATTTAAAGAGAAAACAGCATCGGGATGATCTTCAAATAAAGATTTATAGCGTTGTTCACTTTTGGATAATGCAAATGCACCTTCTTCAACTTCATCTTCTAGTTGTGTAGTCAGCTGTTCATATGTATCGATTAATACTTTATTATCTTTCCACATGTAAAGTTGTCGTAGGAATAATAAGATTAGTGATAATACTAGACCGATGAACATGAACTTATCATCCCAAGGTTGAAAGAGAATAAAAGAAAAAGTAATGATTATACTAAAATAAGGTAATATAAAGCGCACATAATCAAATCGATAATATTTTGTTTTCGTTTCATGCTGTATTGGTTTATCTAAAATATATAGTATGGACGACAAACCAATTAATAAAATTGAAGCGGTATGTATTAAATAAGAGACTTCAGCAGAAGTTTGCATTCCTATGTTTAACTGGAACAGCTGTATATATCCGTAAACGAGAATGATAGTAAAACCAATAATTAATGAGATTCTACTAGAAGAATATTGTTCTCTTCTATATAGGCTAATAACGGCGTAAATTACTAATGATTGTGCGATAAAGTATCCGATTAAAACCCACGTACCCTTTGTTAGCATACTGAAGCTTGAAAGGTCCAAAATAAAAGTTAAGGTGAAATAAATATTCATAATAACGATAAAGATGCTATCGAATGAAAATTGGGCAAGGCCTCTAATAGAGTAATGTTTTATGAACTTTATAGCAAAGCCAGAAAAGAGTAAAATATATTGTATGATGAAAAAAGGTAGTGCCTCATATGAGAATATGACTTGATTACATATAGAAAGTGAATGAAGAAATAAAGTTATCTCCATAGCCAATCCACATAGGCAAGTGCATAATAATAACACCCAAAATAATTTATCACCGCGTTTCATCTTCTTAATTGCTTTATATGAGCAATAACAAGAAAAGATTGCAGCAAAACAAAATAAGAAAAGGATTCCAATTTCTTTTATATTCCACTCATTTGGAATAAAGAATATCCAAAGAGAAAATATACAAATATAAATTATGACAAATTGCACATATTTTTTTTGATTAATCATATTATGACTCCGTTTCAATAAAGTTGAATCTCAGGGGGAAAATGCTAATTTAAATAATAGCATATAAAATAGGAACATTTTTACTATAAGAATTACTTTTTTAAAAAAAAGCACAACATTACAATTTACCATTGTAGCGTTGCGCTTTTTATTCTTTTTATCCCTCTTATAGAGGATAATTCATGTATGAATTGCAGCATTGCTAAATCTTTTTGTTTACTTTCAATCATAATATCGAAATTATGGTTGATTTTTTTTGCAATGTGTAAGAAAGGCTTAATAAACTCTAAATCAATATATTCAGAGTGAGCCCTAAATTCTTTTTTTGATTTAGGGGAGGAAATGTGAACTTTAGGAGGGACATTTGTATGTGACCAAGTTTCAAAAATTGCAGGGAGTAATACTTCTAGCGGTTCTTCGCAAAGGTTTGCCATGTGATGATGATAATCAAATACGAATGGAATCTTTTCTTTTTGGCAAATCGATAAAGTTTCAGCAGTTGTATATGTTTTATCATCATTTTCAAGCGTCATTTGCTCTTTTATATGTGCAGGAAGTTTTTTTATGTTTTCATGGAAACGTCCAACCGCTTGTTCTTTATTTCCATAGGCACCACCTACATGGATGTTAATATAAGAAGAATCTGCAATTCCTATTGCATCTAATACTTTATAATGATAGGCCATATCTGTAATAGCGTTAGTTGTAATATGTGGCTTGTCGCTTGTAAATAGCGTAAATTGATTTGGATGAAAGCTTACTCGTAAATTGTGTTCTTTAATTAATGCCCCGATTTTACGCCAAAGCGGTGTAAATGCCCCGATATAATCAAACTCGACTTCGGGATGTGTTGCAAGTGGGACGATGGAAGAGGATAAACGATATAACGGAATTTCATGCGCTATATTGTAATGAAGAATACGTATTGTATGCTCAAGGTTTTGCCTCGTAACATCGTACAATTTATCTTCTCGTTCTTGTTTACTGAGCTTTTGAAAGCTTGTAAATGTCATCGTTTTGGCAGGAGAGCAGTCCCAGAGTGCCATTGCATGTGAAACATATCCGAATCGCATAATCATATGTGATACACCTCTTTTTACTCATTATCTTTCCTATAAGAAGAAAGAAAGTATCGTTCCTAGCCATTCTTTCCCTCTATCAATAAGAGAAAGGGGGCTAACATCTTTAAAGGAAAGTAAGGACGCGTTTTCTAAATCTTTATGGAATCTGTTTTTTACTGTTTGTATAAAATGTTTATCATATAAAAGGCAGTTGATTTCATGATTAATATATAAACTTCTCATATCAAAGTTTGCAGTTCCGATATCACAAATATAATCGTCCGCTATAATAACTTTAGCGTGAAAAAACCCTCGTTGAAATGCGTAAATATTACATCCGGCTTGTATTAACTTTCGGCAATATGGAAATTTTGCTTCTCGAACAAGGGTGTGATCCGCTTTTTCTGGAACGAGAACCGTGATTTGGACCCCACGTTTTCGCGCTTTTAATAATGCATTCATAATTTTCTTCCCAGGAATGAAATATGGTGTACCGATAAAGAGTTCTTTTTCCGCACTTTCGATTAAATGTAAAAATGTATTTTGCAAATAGGCACCATCAGTAGGGATAAAACGATGTAGAATGATTCCTGGTTGTTGCTTAGGAAAATAAAGAGGTGAATCTAATAAATTTTGGTTCGTATCGTCGAGCCAATCATGTAAAAATTGCTTTTGTAAATCTTGTATTCCTTCTCCTGTAAGGCGTAAATGATAATCGCGCCATAATCCTAATTTTTGATTATGCCCTAAATATTCTTCTCCAATATTAAACCCACCAATATAACCAATTTTCCCGTCAATAACTGTAATTTTTCTATGGTTTCTTTGATTTGCAGAAAAGAACGGAAAAGGAAATTTCACTTTATGACAAAATGAAAAAGAGACGCCGTGTTTTTGTAGGGAACGAATTGCCTCGTTTGATAAATAATGGCTTCCCAATCGATCGAGTAAAAGTCTTACTTCAATTCCTTCCTGTGCCTTATCGATAAGTAACTTTAAAAATTCACGACTGATTTTATCGTTTTTTACAATGAAGAACAAAACGTGTACATGGTGCCTTGCTTGTTGTATATCAGTAAATAAAGCATCATATAAATCTTGCCCGTATGTATAAAGGTGAAAATTACTTTGACGTAAAGGGAAAGTACGAGAGCGCACACGCTTTAAGTGAAGAATCCTCCCATATAAAAGGTCAATTGTGATCCAAAGAGTAACGCATATTAACAAGAGAGATAAGAAGAACATAAGTGGATTCCCTCCTTTGCATTCTTTTCACCTTCATTTTGCTGGTTGCCTGGAAAAGCCCGATTGGTGAAGCTAATAATCAGTAGGGAATAAATAGCTCTCTACTGATTAAAATTTCACTTTATCCGATATTAATGGGAGGTAAGCCACCTACTTAAAAATTAGGCTTACTTAAAGGAATCAGGCGGGAGGAAACAATCCCCTACTGATTAAAGTTTCACTTTATAGTTTCACCGAAATAAACAGCTTTATTAAAAAATATGTTGTTGTATAACAAAAAACTGTTGACTGAATGCTCACTCATTATATAATGAAGATAGGGGAAAAAATTCAGAAAATTATATGTTTTTGAAGATTCTAAAAAAGAAAGAGGGCTTACAAAGAGAGGGGTAGCATAAAAATGAATAGCTTACTGATCATTAATTGGCTGGCTGCCATTGCTGTTATTGCTTATGCGGGATATTTGTTTGTGTATCTTATACGGACGAGGATGGCCTACATACAGTTAGGAAAAAAAATTGAATTTGACCGTCGTTTTAAAGAGCGTTGGGATCTCCTTAAGGTCAATGTTTTCGGTCAGAAAAAGCTGCTGAAAGATAAGAAGAGCGGCATTATTCACGTTATGTTCTTTTACGGATTTATTCTTGTCCAATTTGGAGCAATTGACTTCGTTTGGAAAGGACTCGCACCAGGATCACATCTTCCACTTGGACCACTATACCCTGCATTTACATTCTTCCAGGAAATTGTCACACTTGTTATTTTAATTGCAGTCTTTTGGGCTTTTCATAGACGTTATGTTGAGAAGCTAGTTCGTTTAAAACGTAATTTCAAATCAGGCCTTGTTCTTATCTTTATTGGTGGCTTAATGATTTCTGTGCTACTCGGTAATGGGATGGGAATTATATGGCACGGCGAGGAGCTTTCATGGAGTGAACCAATTGCTTCTGCAATCGCTTACGTTTTCTCGGGAATAAATGAAACCGCAGCCATTTCTGTGTTCTATTTCTCTTGGTGGGTGCATTTACTAATTTTGTTAACGTTTTTAGTGTATGTTCCACAATCAAAACACGCGCATTTAATTGCGGGACCAGTTAACGTTTTCTTCGGTCGTCTTTCAAATCCAGGGAAACTTGAAAAGATTGACTTTGAAGATGAAACGCAAGAAACATTTGGTGTTGGTAAAATCGAAGACTTTAGACAAAATCAGCTTATTGATTTATACGCTTGCGTAGAGTGTGGTCGCTGTACAAATATGTGCCCGGCAACAGGGACAGGGAAAATGTTATCGCCGATGGATTTAATTTTAAAACTTCGTGATCATTTAACTGATAAAGGAGCAGCAGTGACATCAAAAGCACCGTGGGTTCCAGTAGTTGCCTTTAATAATACACAAGGAAATCAGTTAGCGATGATGGCAGCTGGGAAAGGGCAACAAGAATCAGCAGCTACAACGCTTGCTTACGATCCGAGTTTAATCGGAGATGTTATTACAGAGGAAGAGATTTGGGCTTGTACAACGTGCCGTAACTGTGAAGATCAGTGTCCGGTTATGAATGAGCATGTTGACAAAATTATTGATTTACGCCGCTATCTCGTTTTAACAGAAGGAAAGATGGACGCGGAAGCGCAGCGTGCGATGACAAACATCGAGCGTCAAGGGAATCCGTGGGGACTGAACCGTAAAGAGCGTGAAACTTGGCGCCAAGGTGATGATGAAGTAACAGTTCCAACTGTAAAAGAAAAATCGAAAGCTGGCGAGGAGTTCGAATATTTATTCTGGGTTGGTTCAATGGGATCATATGATAATCGTAGTCAGAAGATTGCAATATCGTTTACGAAGTTAATGAACGAAGCAGGCATTTCATTCGCGATACTTGGTAATAAAGAAAAGAATTCTGGAGATACACCGCGACGTCTTGGAAATGAATTTGTCTTCCAAGAGATGGCGACAAAGAATATCGAGGAATTTGAAAAAGCAGGAGTGAAGAAAATCGTTACGATTGATCCTCACGCTTATAACACATTTAAAAATGAGTATCCAGACTTTGGTTTGCAAGCAGAAGTCTATCATCATACAGAATTGTTAGCTCAGTGGGTGAAAGAAGGACGCTTAAAACCCGTTCACGCTATTGAGGAAACAGTTACGTACCATGATTCCTGTTACTTAGGAAGATACAACGAAGTATACGAAGCGCCACGCGATATTTTGAAAGCAATTCCTGGTGTGAATCTTGTAGAAATGGCACGTAACCGTGAAACTGGAATGTGCTGTGGCGCAGGTGGTGGCTTAATGTGGATGGAAGAGACAGCAGGTTCACGTATTAACGTTGCTCGTACAGAACAAGCACTAGCTGTAGAGCCATCTATTATCGGTACAGGTTGTCCATATTGCTTAACGATGATTAGCGATGGGACGAAAGCGAAAGAAGTAGAAGAGAAGGTTCAAACTCTTGATGTAACAGAGATTTTAGAACGCTCTGTTATCGGACAGAAGAAAGAAGCGATGTAATTTGTAGGAATGAATACAACTTTAGAGAGAGGTGCAATCATTGCACCTCTTCTCAACGTAAGAACACCGAGCGAGCGCTCGGTCCTAAAAAAAGAGATGGGGGAAATAAATATGAGTAAAACAGTTATTTTAAGTGCTGCAAGAACACCGGTTGGGAAATTTGGAGGATCTTTAAAAGACGTGAAGGCAACAGAACTTGGGGGAATTGCAATTAAAGCAGCGCTTGAGAGAGCAAATGTTTCTGCTAGTGATGTTGAGGAAGTTATATTTGGAACAGTTATTCAAGGTGGACAGGGACAAATTCCATCACGCCAAGCTGCGAGGGCTGCTGGAATCCCTTGGGAAGTACAGACGGAAACAGTGAATAAAGTTTGTGCATCAGGGCTTCGTGCGGTTACGTTAGCGGATCAAATTATTCGTACTGGCGATCAATCACTAATTGTAGCTGGCGGTATGGAGTCTATGAGTAACAGTCCTTACATTTTACGAGGTGCAAGATGGGGATACAGAATGGGTAACAACGAAATCATCGATTTAAACGTTGCTGACGGCTTGACATGCGCATTTTCAGGTATACACATGGGTGTTTATGGCGGAGAAGTTGCGAAGGAAGATGGAATCTCTCGCGAAGCGCAAGATGAATGGGCATATCGTAGCCATCAGCGTGCGGTTTCAGCGCATAAAGAAGGACGTTTTGAAGAGGAAATCGTGCCAGTAACGATTCCGCAAAGAAAAGGCGATCCTATCGTCGTTGCAAAAGATGAGGCACCGCGCGCGGATACAACGGTTGAAAAATTAGCGAAATTAAAACCTGTATTTGATAAGACGTCGGCAGTGACAGCGGGTAATGCTCCTGGACTAAATGATGGCGGTGCTGCGCTTGTATTAATGAGCGAAGACAGAGCGAAGCAAGAAGGAAGAAAGCCATTAGCGACAATTTTGGCACATACAGCAATTGCAGTGGAGTCTAAAGATTTCCCAAGAACGCCAGGTTATGCAATTAACGAATTGTTGAAAAAAACAGGCAAGACAATTGAAGATATCGATTTATTCGAGATTAATGAGGCATTTGCAGCGGTAGCAATTGCAAGTACAGAAATCGCAGGAATTGACCCAGACAAATTGAATGTAAATGGCGGCGCTGTAGCAATGGGGCATCCAATCGGAGCAAGTGGAGCGCGTATTATCGTTACACTTATCCACGCACTGAAGCAGCGCGGCGGCGGAATTGGAATTGCTTCTATTTGTAGCGGTGGCGGTCAAGGTGACGCAATTATGATTGAAGTTCGTTAATTTACGTGTAGGTGATTTTTGATTTATTAACAATTTATATTAAGGGGGAAGAAAGAATGGGTGTACAAAAAATAGTTGTAATTGGTGCAGGACAAATGGGTTCGGGAATCGCACAAGTATGTGCAATGGCAGGATATGATGTGAAGGTACAAGATTTAAAACAAGAGCAATTAGACAGAGGATTGGCTATTATTACAAAAAACTTAGCGCGCCAAGTAGAAAAAGGACGCATGAAGGAAGAAGAGAAGGAAGCGACGTTAAATCGCCTTACAGTAACGCTTGATTTAGATTGTGTGAAGGAAGCGGATCTTGTTATTGAAGCGGCTGTTGAGAAAATGGATATAAAAAAGAAAATCTTTGCGAATCTAGATGAAATTGCTCCAGATCACGCAATTTTAGCGACGAATACGTCATCTCTACCAATTACAGAAATTGCAGCGGTAACGAAACGCCCAGAAAAAGTAATCGGCATGCATTTTATGAATCCAGTTCCAGTTATGAAACTTGTTGAAATTATTCGTGGTTTAGCTACAGATGATGAGGTGTACGAAACAATTGAAGATATTACGAAAAAAATCGGGAAAGTGCCAGTTGAAGTAAATGATTTCCCAGGATTTGTATCGAACCGTATTTTATTACCGATGATTAACGAAGCGATCTATACGTTATATGAAGGTGTAGCGACGAAAGAAGCGATTGATGAAGTAATGAAACTAGGTATGAATCATCCGATGGGACCACTTACATTAGCTGATTTTATCGGTTTAGATACATGTTTATACATTATGGAAGTGTTGCATGAAGGATTAGGAGATAGTAAATATCGCCCATGTCCATTATTACGCAAGTATGTGAACGCAGGATGGTTAGGACGTAAAACAGGCCGTGGTTTCTACGTTTACGAATAAAGTCCTCCTTTTATTAAAATAGTGGTCTTACCAAATTATTAAAAAGATATATAGCAAACGGAGGCGGAGTACATGAATTTTCATTTTACCGAAGAGCAACAAATGATGAGGAAAATGGTTCGAGATTTTGCGCAGAAGGAAATTGCTCCCTTTGTTCCTAGTATGGAACAAGGGGTGTTCCCTAAAGAGATTTTGCAGAAGATGGGTGAGCTTGGACTAATGGGTATTCCAGCGCCTGCAAAATATGGCGGGGCAGAAATGGATTTTATTTCTTACATTTTAGCAATTGAGGAAATTTCAAAGGTAAGTGCAACGGTTGGTGTAATTTTGGCTGTACATACGTCAGTTGGAATGAACCCGATTTTATATTTTGGAACAGAAGAACAGAAGCAGAAATATGTTTCTAAACTTGCGACTGGTGAATATTTAGGTGCATTTGCATTAACAGAACCAAATGCAGGATCAGATGCAGGGAGTTTGAAATCAAGAGCTGTAAAGAAAGGCGATCACTACATTATTAATGGATCGAAAGTATTTATTACAAATGGCGGTGAAGCAAGTACATATATTGTATTCGCTTCTACAAATCCAGAGGCAGGAAAAAGTGGGATTTCTGCATTTATAGTAGAGAAAGATACACCGGGCTTAATTATCGGCAAAGATGAGCATAAAATGGGACTTCTTGGTTCTCGCACGGTACAACTTACGTTTGAAGATATGAAAGTGCCAGCCGAGAATTTACTTGGTGAAGAAGGACAAGGATTTAAGGTGGCAATGGCGAATTTAGATGTTGGACGAATTGGAATCGGAGCGCAGGCATTAGGAATCGCGGAAGCGGCGCTTGCATGTGCGATTGATTATGCGAAAGAGCGTGAGCAATTCGGCAAGCCAATTGCGGCGCAGCAAGGAATCGGATTCAAACTTGCAGATATGGCGACTAGCGTAGAAGCAGCACGACTACTTGTATACAGAGCAGCATCGCTAAGGGCGCAAGGATTACCATGCGGTAAAGAAGCTTCTATTGCGAAATTATTCGCTTCTAAGACGGCTGTTGAAGTTGCGATTGAAGCGGTGCAAGTATTTGGCGGTTACGGTTATACGAAAGACTATCCGGTAGAACGATTTTTCCGTGATGCGAAAATCACGCAAATATATGAAGGAACGAGTGAGATACAGAAACTTGTTATTAGTCGAGCTTTATAAAAGGACAAGGGGGAGACGGGAATGCATTTTAAACTATCAGAAGAACATGAAATGATAAGAAAAATGGTTCGGGATTTTGCTAAGAACGAAGTAGCACCGACGGCAGCTGAGCGTGATGAAGAAGAGAGATTTGATCGTGCACTATTTGATCAAATGGCAGAGCTTGGTTTAACCGGCATTCCGTGGCCTGAAGAATACGGCGGAATTGGAAGCGATTACTTAGCGTATGTAATTGCTATCGAAGAATTATCTCGTGTTTGTGCTTCAACAGGTGTAACGCTGTCTGCACACACTTCACTTGCTGGTTGGCCAATTTTTAAATTTGGAACGGAAGAACAAAAGCAAAAGTTTTTACGACCGATGGCAGAAGGAACGAAAATTGGCGCATACGGTTTAACGGAACCAAGTTCTGGTTCAGATGCGGGCGGAATGAGGACAACTGCGAAACGAGATGGAGACCATTACATTTTAAATGGATCGAAAATCTTTATTACAAATGGCGGTATTGCTGATATTTATGTTGTTTTTGCGTTAACTGATCCCGAATCGAAGCAGCGTGGTACGAGCGCGTTTATTGTGGAAAGTGATACACCAGGATTTTCAGTTGGGAAGAAGGAAAGCAAGTTAGGGATTCGCTCTTCACCAACAACTGAAATTATGTTCGAAGATTGCCGTATTCCTGTAGAGAACCTACTCGGGGAAGAGGGCCAAGGATTTAAAGTTGCGATGCAAACATTAGATGGCGGCCGTAATGGTATTGCCGCGCAAGCAGTCGGTATTGCGCAAGGGGCTTTAGATGCTTCTGTAGAATATGCAAGAGAGCGTCATCAGTTTGGGAAACCTATTGCGGCGCAGCAAGGAATTGGCTTTAAACTTGCAGATATGGCAACGGATGTGGAGGCGGCGCGTCTTCTAACATACCAAGCGGCTTGGCTTGAATCGGAAGGGCTTCCGTATGGGAAAGAGTCAGCGATGTCAAAAGTATTTGCAGGCGATACAGCGATGAAGGTGACGACTGAAGCGGTACAAGTATTTGGTGGTTACGGTTATACGAAAGATTATCCCGTAGAGCGTTATATGCGCGATGCAAAGATTACACAAATATATGAGGGAACACAAGAGATTCAAAGGCTTGTAATTTCTCGTATGTTAACGAAGTAGGATCAAAGGCGTAGGTATTTTCCTACGCTTTTTCCTTCCAAAAAATAATAGGGAGAGGTGAAGGGGATGGTTAAACATAATGTACATGCGTCCGTGAAAGATGAAAAATTAGTTGCGTTAAGACGTGAACAAATGATTAAAGGTGCGGTGCAATTGTTTAAGCAAAAAGGGTTCCCGCGTACAACAACGAGAGAGATTGCGAAGGCGGCTGGGTTTAGTATTGGAACACTTTATGAGTACATTCGTACAAAAGATGATGTTTTATATTTAGTTTGTGATAGTATTTATGAACATGTAAAAGAAAGATTAGAGGAAGTAGTGTGTACAGAGAAGGGAAGTATAGAAAGCTTAAAGATAGCGATAACGAATTATTTTAAAGTGATGGATGAATTGCAAGAAGAAGTATTAATTATGTATCAAGAGGTACGTTTTTTACCGAAAGAATCACTCCCATATGTATTAGAAAAAGAGTTTCAAATGGTCGGGATGTTTGAGAATATTTTAGAGCAGTGTACAGAAAATGGGACATTTACATTAAATAAAAAAGAGATACAGCTTCTTGCACATAACATTTTCATACAAGGACAAATGTGGGGATTTAGACGTTGGGCCCTGCAAAAACTGTATACGCTTGAAGAATATACAGAAATGCAAATTAGGTATGTACTGCAAGGAGCGCATATGTTTCCGAAATAAGGAATAGACAAATTATAATTTTATTACCATATTAAAGTTTCCCGTTTTTTTTGTAGCATATTTGTGCGACTTTTGTTTATAATGAATAGTATGGATTTTTTTAAGCAGACCGTTATATATAAGGTTATATTTGAAGAAAGGAAGTGCCGCATAAGTGAATTTTAAGCAATATTCACCAGAAGAGCTAAAAGAATGTTCAATGATTGAAGTTGTACATAGCGTTTTAGGGGATAAAAGACAAGCAACGACATTCAACGAGTTGGTTCGAGAAATCGCTCAAGTGCTGGGACTATCTCAAGAGCAAGTTAATGCGAAACTCGCACAATTTTATACAGATTTAAACATCGATGGACGTTTCATTAATTTAGGAGAAAATCGTTGGGGGCTACGTAGCTGGTACCCATATGAGCAAATTGATGAAGAAATCTTACCTCAGCCAAAACCGAAGAAGAAACGTAAAGTTGAAGAGGACGGTTTTGACGACTACATCGAAGAAGATGAAGACTTCGAAGATGCAGACGCAAATGAAGAAGAGGTAGAAGATTTGGACAAGGTTCTTGAAGAAGAAGACGGAGATGACGATGATCTTGATGATTTAGATGAAGATGATGACGATGACTTCGCCGAAGAAGAACTTGAGTACGATGAAGCTGAAGCTGAAGAAGAAGAAGAGGAAGAACTGTAGTTCTTGACTTTTCATTATCGTCCATGTAGAATCATTTTTGGGCTCTTTAAAAAAGGACGATAATACTTTTAAAGTGTAAATATAAAAGAAAATTGCTCCCTACTTATTACTTTATGTGATGAGGGGAGCAATTTTCTTTTTTGTTTTTTGTTTAGAAAATAAAAAGAGTCTAACAATAAGATGGATACAGTGTTATCTACATACGTTGCGCTTTGCAACGGTGATTATATAACAGCAAAATAGGAGGGAGCTTTTTCATGACTAAGTATATTTTTGTAACAGGCGGTGTAGTATCGTCTTTAGGAAAAGGTATTACAGCAGCATCTCTTGGAAGACTTTTAAAAAATCGTGGTTTAAACGTAACGATTCAAAAGTTTGATCCATACATTAACGTAGACCCAGGGACTATGAGCCCATACCAACACGGTGAGGTATTCGTAACAGATGATGGTGCAGAAACTGATTTAGACCTTGGTCACTATGAGCGTTTCATCGACATCAACTTAAACAAATACAGCAACGTAACAACAGGTAAAATTTACTCTTCAGTTCTTCAAAAAGAGCGTCGTGGTGAATACCTAGGAGGAACAGTTCAAGTTATTCCTCACATTACTAACGAAATTAAAGAGCGTGTATATCGTTCTGGTCGCGAAACAAACGCGGACGTTGTTATTACAGAAATTGGTGGAACTGTTGGTGACATCGAGTCTCTACCATTCTTAGAAGCAATCCGTCAAATTAAGAGCGACATCGGTCGTGACAATGTAATGTACATTCACTGTACGTTAATCCCGTACTTAAAAGCAGCGGGTGAAATGAAAACAAAACCAACGCAACATAGCGTTAAAGAGCTTCGCAGCTTAGGTATTCAACCAAATATTATCGTTGTTCGTACAGAATTGCCTGTTTCTCAAGATATGAAAGACAAGCTTGCATTATTCTGTGACATTGATACAAAAGCAGTTATCGAAGCACGCGATGCAGATACTTTATATGCGGTTCCATTATCTCTTCAAGAGCAAAATATGGACCAAATCGTTTGCGATCACTTAAAATTAGACAATCCAGCTGCAGATATGACAGAGTGGACTGCGCTAGTTAATAAAGTACGTAACCTTTCTAAGAAAACAAAAATTGCTCTTGTTGGTAAATACGTAGAGCTTCAAGATGCATACATTTCTGTTGTAGAAGCACTTCGTCATGCGGGTTATTCATTCGACACAGATGTAGAAGTGAAATGGGTAAACGCTGAGCACGTAACACCAGAGAACGTACAAGAATTAGTTGGTGACACAGACGGTATCCTTGTACCTGGTGGATTCGGCGATCGTGGTGTAGAAGGTAAAATCGTTGCAATTCAATATGCTCGTGAAAACAAAGTTCCATTCTTAGGAATTTGCCTAGGTATGCAACTTGCATCAATCGAATTTGCACGTAACGTATTAGGATTAGAAGGAGCTAACTCTTCTGAAATTAATCCTGACACACCTTATGCAATCATTGACTTATTACCAGAACAAAAAGATGTAGAAGACTTAGGTGGCACACTTCGTCTTGGTCTATATCCATGTAAGCTTGCTGAAGAAACAAATGCTTACAATGCTTACAACGAGCCGGTTGTATATGAGCGTCATCGTCATCGTTATGAGTTCAACAATCAATTCCGTCCGGATATGGAAAAAGCAGGATTTGTATTCTCTGGTACAAGCCCAGACGGTCGTCTAGTTGAAATCATTGAATTAAAAGACCACCCTTGGTTCGTGGCAGCACAGTTCCATCCAGAACTTGTATCTCGTCCAAACCGTCCACAACCATTGTTCCATGACTTCGTAAGTGCTTCTATTACGAATAAAGAGAGCAAGTAATAAAAAAAGCGCCTGAAATAGGGCGCTTTTTTTAATATTCATTTAACATTTCATCGATTGTAAATTTGATCCCGTGATATGCAAATAAAGCTACCATTAAACTTGGGAATCCGTAGCGATTGCCTTCATCGTCTGGAATAAGACCTTTTAACAGCTTTGTATCAATATGTACATCTGTATATTGTTCTAGTGATTCAGTACCTTCTTGAATAGCAGAGATGCCGACAATAGAGTGTCCATCAGCTTGAAGTTTTTTTGCCATTGCTACAACTTCTTCATCTGTTGAAAAACGGCTAATAAGAAGTACACGATCTGCAGAAGTTACTTCTACTTCTTTACCATTTTCAAATAATCGTTTTGCTTGCTTCATTGGTTCAGCACCGAATAATGCTTCAGCGACAACGCCCTCCATTTCATTTGTACCATGTAAATAAATGAAACCGTCGCCAACTAATGCTTGAGCAAGTAGACGGGCACTATCTTCTATATTCATTTCTTCTTTTTGAGAAACCCTGGAGAAATAACCACTTAATTGAGTTGAAAAAATTTTTAACATAATGTTACTCCCTTTCGTACGTGTTTATCGGCTTTCATTATAGTTTATTTTTTTAGAAAGGTGAAATCGAAGGGTAGCATAACAAAATAGGAAACGGTAAAATAAGAAAGAATAGGAAGGGATTTGCCAAAGAATAGCGAAAATTAATCGTTAAGATATAAGAAGCTTTAAATCTTGTATTTACACAGAAAGGTTGGGAGTTATGGAAGGTAAAATTTTAATTGTTGATGATCAATATGGCATTCGTGTGTTATTACATGAAGTGTTCCAAAAAGAAGGTTATCAGACATTCCAAGCAGCGAATGGATTTCAAGCTTTAGATATCGTGAAAAAAGATAATCCAGATTTAGTAGTGTTAGATATGAAAATTCCAGGTATGGATGGTATAGAGATTTTAAAACATGTAAAGGAAATTGATGAGAGTATTAAAGTAATTTTAATGACTGCTTATGGAGAGCTTGATATGATCCAAGAAGCGAAAGATTTAGGAGCTTTAATGCACTTTGCTAAACCGTTTGATATTGATGAGATTCGTCAAGCGGTGAGAGAACAGCTTGCTGTAGAGGCGTAAAAAATGAATTTTTTATAAAAAATATGGAAAAAAGCGTTTACATGGACTATTGAGCAGGTGAATACGGTTGAGTTTTTGAGTACAAGTTGTTATCCTATTGAGTGTAGAAAAAAGTCCGGTATGTAAATATACATATTTTACCTTATTCTGGTCATACTACCAGCGATAAGAACTTATCGGATACAAAAAACGTTTTTTAGGAGGATTCACCATGCCTTTAGTTTCTATGAAAGAAATGCTAAACACAGCACTAGAAGGAAAATACGCAGTTGGTCAATTCAACATGAACAACTTAGAGTGGACTCAAGCTATCTTAGCTGCTGCGGAAGAAGAAAAATCTCCTGTAATCCTAGGTGTATCTGAGGGTGCAGCTCGTCATATGACTGGTTTCAAAACAGTTGTAGCTATGGTTAAAGCTTTAATCGAAGAAATGAACATCACTGTTCCTGTAGCGATTCACCTTGACCATGGTTCAAGCTTCGAAAAATGTAAAGAAGCAATCGATGCAGGTTTCACATCTGTAATGATCGACGCTTCTCACCACCCATTCGAAGAAAACGTTGAAACTACTAAAAAAGTAGTAGAATACGCACACGCTCGTAACGTATCTGTTGAAGCTGAGCTTGGAACAGTTGGCGGACAAGAAGACGACATCATCGCTGAAGGCGTAATTTATGCTGATCCAGCAGAGTGTAAGCACCTTGTTGAAGCAACAGGTATCGATTGCCTAGCTCCAGCTTTAGGTTCTGTACACGGTCCTTACAAAGGTGAGCCTAACTTAGGATTCGCTGAAATGGAACAAGTTCGTGACTTCACTGGCGTACCTTTAGTATTACACGGTGGTACTGGTATCCCAACTGCTGATATCGTAAAAGCTATTTCTTTAGGTACTTCAAAAATTAACGTAAACACTGAGAACCAAATTGAGTTTACAAAAGCTGTTCGTGAAGCATTAAGCAAAGACCAAGAAGTTTACGATCCTCGTAAATATATTGGACCTGGCCGCGAAGCTATTAAAGCAACTGTTGCTGGTAAAATGCGTGAATTCGGTTCTAACGGTAAAGCGTAAGAATAAAATTCCGTTTTGGAAACCGTCTAGTCTTTTAGACGGTTTCCTTTCGTTGTATAATGAAAGCGTGAACAAGTCTAAAGATTTTTATCATTTTGCTTTTGAAATAGAAAATAATGTGCATAGTCCTATTAATAAATGTGATAATGTATCTAAATTGATAAAGTAAATTCGATAAATAGTTAATCTTTATCTATTCGTACTACTGGAGAAATGAGGATAATGGTTTCCTATTTATTGAGTTTTAGGGTGGAAAGAGTGATTGAGATTCTTAAGGGGAGCTTTCTATAAAGATATAGAAAGTAAATACATTCACAAGAAGGGAGCTCAATATGGAAAAATTGCTAATTGAAGGCGGAAGAGCTTTAAATGGAACAATTCGAGTGAGTGGTGCAAAGAACAGCGCCGTTGCACTAATTCCAGCGACAATTTTAGCAGATACTCCAGTAACTATTGGTGGTGTCCCTAATATTTCGGACGTGAAAATGTTAGGAGACTTGCTAGAGGAAATTGGAGGAAGAGTAACTTATGGACAGGAGGAAGAGATGGTAGTCGATCCTTCTAACATGGTTGCAATGCCTTTACCGAATGGAAAAGTGAAAAAATTGCGTGCTTCTTATTATTTAATGGGTGCGATGCTTGGCCGTTTTAAAAAAGCTGTTATTGGGCTTCCGGGTGGATGTCATTTAGGACCGAGGCCGATTGATCAGCATATTAAAGGGTTTGAAGCGTTAGGTGCACATGTTACGAATGAACAGGGTGCGATTTATTTAAGAGCAGATGAGCTACGCGGGGCACGTATTTATTTAGACGTTGTTAGTGTAGGAGCTACAATTAATATTATGCTAGCAGCTGTGCGAGCGAAAGGTAGAACTGTTATTGAAAACGCAGCGAAAGAACCAGAGATTATTGATGTAGCTACATTGTTAACGAGCATGGGTGCACGCATTAAAGGTGCTGGAACAGATGTAATCCGAATTGATGGTGTGGATTCACTGCACGGTTGTCACCATACGATCATTCCGGATCGTATTGAAGCGGGTACGTATATGATTTTAGGAGCTGCATCAGGAGGAGAAGTAACGGTTGATAATGTGATTCCTCAGCATTTAGAGTCAGTTACAGCGAAGTTAAGAGAAGCTGGTGTCCAAATTGAAACGAACGATGACCAAATTACAGTGAACGGTAATAGAAGGTTAAAAGTAGTTGATATAAAAACGCTTGTATATCCAGGATTCCCAACAGATTTACAACAACCATTTACGACGCTTTTAACAAAGGCACACGGAACGGGTGTTGTAACGGATACGATTTACGGCGCACGCTTTAAACACATTGATGAATTACGTCGTATGAATGCACAAATTAAAGTGGAAGGTCGTTCGGCAATTGTAACTGGTCCAGTTTTATTGCAAGGTGCAAAAGTGAAAGCGAGTGATTTACGAGCTGGAGCGGCTCTTGTTATTGCAGGGTTAATGGCGGATGGAATTACAGAAGTAACTGGACTTGAGCATATTGATCGAGGTTATGAAAATATAGTAGACAAGCTTAAAGGGCTTGGCGCAAACATTTGGCGAGAACAAATGACAAGTCAAGAAATTGAAGAGATGAAGAACGCATAAGTGATACTTCCGCAAGGGGGAAGCGAAGCATCACTACTTGCGGAAGTATACTTTGTAGAGAAACACGGTTCACAAAATACGGCAGAAATATAAAGACTTAAAGGAGAGGGATTATCGTGGAAAGAAGTTTATCTATGGAGTTAGTACGTGTAACAGAGGCTGCAGCATTATCATCAGCGCGTTGGATGGGGCGCGGGAAAAAGGATGAGGCAGATGGTGCAGCAACATCAGCTATGCGTGATGTATTTGATACAATCCCGATGAAAGGTACAGTTGTAATTGGTGAAGGTGAGATGGACGAAGCGCCAATGCTGTATATCGGAGAGAAATTAGGTACAGGATATGGACCACGTGTAGACGTTGCGGTTGATCCTTTAGAAGGGACAAACATCGTAGCAGCTGGTGGATGGAATGCTCTTGCTGTTATTGCAATTGCAGATCATGGTAATTTGTTACATGCTCCTGACATGTACATGGATAAAATCGCGGTTGGCCCAGAAGCGGTTGGGGCGGTCGATATTGATGCACCTATTATCGATAACTTACGTGCGGTTGCGAAAGCGAAAAATAAAGATATTGAAGATGTTGTAGCGACAGTTTTAAACCGTCCACGTCATCAAGCGATTATCGAAGAAATTCGTAAAGCTGGTGCTCGTATTAAATTAATTAACGATGGAGATGTGGCTGGAGCAATTAACACTGCATTTGATCGCACAGGTGTAGATATTTTATTCGGCTCTGGTGGAGCACCTGAGGGTGTATTAGCAGCAGTTGCATTAAAATGTTTAGGTGGAGAAATCCACGGAAAGCTTCTGCCTCAAAATGAAGCTGAATTAGCTCGTTGTAAAAAAATGGGTATTGAAGATATAAATCGTATTCTTCGCATGGAAGACTTAGTAAAAGGTGACGATGCAATCTTTGCGGCAACAGGCGTAACAGACGGAGAACTATTACGCGGCGTTCAATTTAAAGGTAGCGTAGGAACAACACAATCCCTTGTTATGCGTGCAAAATCAGGCACAGTACGCTTCGTAGACGGACGTCATAGCTTGAATAAAAAACCAAACTTGGTTATTAAATAAAAAGCGTAAGCAGCTCGTTCAGAATGGGAGGGGGATGGAGCTTCTGACGTAGAGGCGCTTTTTGCCTCGTAGGAAGAAGTGAAGCCACCGACCATTCTAGCTGCTGAAGCTGGATTGAATAAAAAGTGGAAGCAGCTCGTTCAGAATCGCAGGGCATTGGAGCTCCTGACCATTCTAGCTACTGGAACTAGGTTAAATAAAAGCGAAGACAAATTTTCTTGTCTTCGCTTCTTGTATTTGTGTTTCAACGTATTGATTAAAACTAGATAAAAGGGTTACAATAGTGAATATTACCCTACTTGAACTTATTGCCTTTCATTATTAATTATTTGCCTTCCGTATTTTTTCCCTTTACCCATGTGAAAAGAGAATAATGTTAAAGTGTGGTGTCTGAATGAATTTGTCAATTGCAGCATTAGAAAACATGAAATTAAAAGAGTTATACGAGCTTGCGAAAGAATTTAAGATTTCGTATTATAGCAAATTAACGAAAAAAGAGTTAATCTTCGCTATCCTAAAAGCTCGAGCAGAAAAAGAAGGTTTCTTCTTCATGGAAGGCGTATTAGAAATTATTCAATCAGAAGGATTTGGATTCCTACGTCCTATCAACTATTCTCCAAGCTCAGAAGATATTTATATCTCAGCTTCGCAAATTCGTCGTTTCGATTTACGTAATGGAGACAAGGTTTCTGGTAAAGTACGACCTCCGAAAGAAAATGAACGCTATTTTGGATTATTACAAGTTGAAGCTGTAAACGGAGATGATCCAGAGTCAGCAAAAGAGCGTGTGCATTTCCCTGCATTAACACCATTATACCCAGATCGCCAAATGAAATTGGAAACGGAACCGAAAAAGTTACCGACACGCATCATGGATTTAATCGCACCAGTTGGATTTGGACAACGTGGTTTAATTGTCGCGCCTCCAAAGGCTGGTAAAACAAGTCTATTAAAAGAAATCGCACACAGTGTTACAACAAATCACCCGGAAGCTGAATTAATTGTACTTTTAATTGATGAGCGTCCAGAGGAAGTAACAGACATTGAACGTTCTGTTAAAGGAGATGTTGTAAGCTCTACTTTTGATGAAGTGCCAGAAAATCATATTAAAGTAGCGGAACTTGTGTTAGAACGTGCAATGCGTCTTGTAGAGCACAAAAAAGATGTTATCATTTTAATGGATAGTATTACCCGTTTAGCGCGAGCTTACAACCTTGTTATTCCGCCAAGTGGTAGAACATTATCGGGTGGTATCGACCCAGCTGCCTTCCATAGACCGAAGCGTTTCTTTGGAGCTGCACGTAATATTGAAGAAGGCGGTAGCTTAACGATTTTAGCAACAGCGCTTGTTGATACAGGATCTCGTATGGACGATGTAATTTACGAAGAATTTAAAGGAACTGGAAATATGGAACTTCACTTAGATCGTTCATTAGCTGAGCGCCGTATCTTCCCGGCAATTGATATTCGCCGTTCTGGTACACGTAAAGAAGATCTATTAATTCCGAAAGAACATTTAGACAAGCTATGGGGTATTCGTAAAACAATGCGTGATACACCAGACTTTGTCGAAGGTTTCTTACGTAAACTTCGTCAAACAAAGACAAATGAAGAATTTTTACAAAACATTGTTGCAGACTCAAAAAGATATGTAACAACTAAGTAAAGGGAAAAGATTGGGACTCGCTTATTTTGTGGTAAGCGAGTTTTTTATGTTTTTTTAAGGGAATATTAGGGAGAGTAATATATGGGAAAAATTTTGTTTTTTGAGATGAAAATCATATTTGGGTCGAGAGTTTGAAGTGTCCCGGATTCTGAACGAGCCGCTTGCGCTTTTAATTATATCCAGCTCCAGCGGCTAGAATCTCCGGCCATTTCGCTCTCTCGGTCGAAGCAAAAAGCGCTTCTTGGTCGAGAGCTCCAATGTCCTGCGATTCTGAATGAGCCGCTTGCGCTTTTAAATTTTAAAAAGACAAAAACAGGTAGTTGCAAAATGGAGTTAGCCTTGTTATAATTTCATCATATGTGTTTCATCAATATAGTTGTGTAAGCAGCTGAAGATGAAAAACTCTGTTTCGAAAATGATTCAGGGCGGAAGGAGATGAAAAGAATGAAAGCAGGAATCCATCCAAATTACAATAAAGTTGTATTTATGGACACGAACACAGGCTTCAAATTCTTAAGCGGGTCTACTAAAGGCTCTAGCGAAACTGTTGAGTGGGAAGATGGTAACACTTATCCATTACTAAAAATTGAGATCAGTTCTGATTCTCACCCATTCTACACTGGACGTCAGAAGTTTGCTACTGCAGACGGACGTGTTGACCGCTTCAATAAGAAATACGGTATCAAGTAATAAAGAACATAAAACAGGCAAGTGTATGTATTCGCTTGTCTGTTTTTTTTGCAAAAATATTAAACCTTTACCCTACTTTGGATTAGGAAAGTAGATGAAAGGAGAGCTCAATGTACTTAATGAATCAAAATGGTTGGATTGAAGTGATTTGCGGGAGTATGTTTTCTGGAAAATCAGAAGAGCTCATCCGCCGTATACGCCGTACGCAATTTGCGAAACAACATGCGATTGTATTTAAACCATGTATTGATAATCGTTATAGTGAAGAAGATGTTGTATCACATAATGGATTAAAGGTTAAAGCAGTTCCTGTTTCAGCTTCAAAAGATATATTTAACCATGTAACAGAAGAAATGGATGTTATTGCAATCGATGAGGTACAATTTTTTGATGGGGACATTGTGGAAGTGGTGCAAGTATTGGCAAATCGTGGCTATCGTGTCATTGTAGCTGGATTAGACCAAGATTTCCGTGGTCTACCATTTGGACAAGTTCCTCAGCTGATGGCGATTGCTGAACATGTAACTAAGTTGCAGGCAGTTTGTTCTGCATGCGGATCTCCTGCAAGTCGTACGCAACGTTTAATCGATGGAGAACCAGCGGCATTTGATGATCCAATTATTTTAGTTGGGGCTTCGGAATCGTATGAACCACGTTGTCGTCATTGTCATGCAGTACCTACAAAACAAAGATAAATGAAACTCGCTATGTAGAGCGGGTTTTTTTCGAAAATAAATGAAGATTGGTGGCCGGCTCTTCAAACAGCTAAGAACTTTAGCAGTCAGAGCTGAGCAAGCCGCTTACGCTTTTAAATATTATCTAGCTCCAGCGGCTAGAATGGTCGGTGGTTTCGCTTCTTCCTGCGAGGCAAAGAGCACCTCTCTGTCAGAAGCTCCAACCTTCTCCCATTCTGAGCAAGCCGCTTACGCTTTTAAATATTATCTAGCTTCAGCGGCTAGAATCTCCGGCCATTTCACTCTCTCGCTCGAAGCAAAGAGCGCTTCAAGGTCGAGAGTTCCAATGTCCTGCGATTCTGAGCGAGCCGCTTACGCTTTTAAATATAATTTGCGTTTTTTTGATTAAGTACCATATACTATTTGTATTAGATACTAGGATGTAGAGGTGAATGGTGTGTTAGATCGTTTGCAAGCTGTAGAAGATCGTTATGAGAAGTTAAATGAATTGTTAAGTGACCCAGAGGTTATTAGCGATACGAATAAGCTTCGTGAGTATTCAAAGGAACAATCTGATATGCAGGAAACGGTAGAGGTGTACCGTGAGTATAAAGATGTTCGTGAGCAATTAAGAGATGCAAAAGCAATGTTAGAAGATAAGTTAGACGCTGATATGCGTGACATGGTAAAAGAAGAGGTTTCTGAATTAGAAGGACAAGATAAAGAATTGTCAGAGCGTCTGAAAATTTTACTTGTTCCAAAAGACCCTAATGATGATAAAAACGTTATCGTAGAGGTTCGTGGTGCTGCTGGTGGTGACGAGGCGGCTTTATTTGCTGGTGATTTATATCGTATGTATAGCCGTTATGCTGAGGTACAAGGTTGGAAAACTGAAATTATCGAAGCGAGCTATACAGAGTTAGGTGGATATAAAGAGATTATCTTTATGATTAACGGTAAAGGTGCTTTCGCGAAGCTAAAATTCGAGAATGGTGCTCACCGTGTACAACGTGTTCCTGAAACGGAATCTGGTGGACGTATTCATACATCTACAGCAACTGTAGCTGTATTACCAGAGGCAGAAGAAGTAGAAATTAGTATTCATGAAAAAGATGTTCGTGTTGATACGTTTGCTTCTAGTGGTCCTGGTGGACAAAGTGTTAATACAACGATGTCAGCGGTACGTTTAACGCATTTACCGACTGGTGTAGTTGTATCGTGTCAGGATGAGAAATCACAAATCAAGAATAAAGAAAAAGCGATGAAAGTATTACGCGCACGTGTTTATGATAAGTTTAGACAAGAAGCGCAAGCTGAGTATGATCAAAACCGTAAACAAGCTGTTGGTACGGGTGATCGTTCAGAGCGTATTCGTACGTATAATTTCCCGCAAAACCGTGTTACAGACCATCGAATCGGTTTAACGATTCAAAAGCTAGATCAAATCTTACAAGGTAAGTTAGATGATTTCATCAATGCCTTAGTGATGGAAGATCAGGCTCAAAAGATGGAGGCAGCTGAGTAATGCGTGTCTATGAAGCCCTGAAATGGGCTTCTTCTTTTTTACAGGAAAATGGACGAGATGAAAATGCGGGAGAAATTGTCCTTTGTCATGTATTAAAGACGAACAGAACCGGAATGCTCATGAATATGCGTGAAGAAATAACTGTGGAACAAGAAACAAGTTTTACGGAGTTTATTCACAAGCATGTAGAAGGTATTCCTATTCAATATATGATTGGTTATGAAATGTTTTATGGACGGTCGTTTTTTGTGAATGAAGAAGTATTAATACCAAGACCGGAAACAGAAGAGCTTATAGTAGGAGTGTTAGAAAGAATCGAGCGTCATTTCGGTGATGAGAAACTGCATGTGGCGGATATCGGTACAGGTAGTGGAGCGATTTCTATTACGCTTGCTTTAGAAAATAAAAATCTTCATGTGTATACGGTAGATATTGCACAAGAGTCGATTGAAGTTGCAAAAGAAAATGCAAAAACTTTGGGCGCAGAAGTAACGTTCTATCATGGTGATTTATTGTCACCATTTTATAAAACAAGTCAAAAGTTAGATGTTGTTGTTTCAAACCCTCCATATATACCGGAAGAGGATTGGCGTGGCCTTTCTCCTGTGGTGAAAGAGCATGAGCCAAAGAGAGCACTTGTTGGTGGTGAAGACGGATTAGATTTCTATCGCCGTTTTATGGAAGAGTTGCCGAATGTGTTGCAGAAGAAAGCAATTGTGGCATTTGAAATTGGAGTAGGGCAAGGTGAGGATGTAAAAGGGTTGTTACAACAAGCTTTTCCACATGCTCATGTTGAGGTTGTTTTTGATATTAATGGAAAAGATCGTATGGTATTTGCAGAGATGGAGTAAGGTTCACACCTTACTCTATTTTTTTTGTGGAAAAATTCATATAGATTTTGAATTTAATAGTTTAGAAAGATGAAAGTCTGTCCACACTGTTTGTAGAAGGGACGGTGGAGGAAATGAAAAAACAAGTTATTGCTTATCTTCTTCTATTATTAATTGGTGCACAGTTACTTGTGCAGTTTGGATATATGAAAGCTGATGCAAAAGGGCCTTCAGTTATTCCGAAAGAGGCCGTTCGATTACGAATTTTAGCAAATAGTGATTCAGATAAAGATCAGGTGTTAAAGCGCAAAGTGCGTGATGAAGTAAAAGCACAAATTGATGGATGGGTAGCGGATTTAACTTCATTTGAAGAGGCGCGTAAAGTCATTCAAAGTCATATTCCAGAAATCGAAAAAACAGTGGCAAATACGTTGAAAAAAGAAGGAAGTAAAGATTCATTTCAAGTGAAATTTAGTAAGAATGTAAAGTTTCCTACAAAGGTATATGGGAATTTTATTTATCCAGCAGGGGAATATGAGGCGGTATTGATTACAATTGGGGAAGGGGAAGGGGCAAACTGGTGGTGTGTATTATTTCCACCGATGTGTTTCTTAGATTTTTCAAGTGGTACAGCTGTAAGGAAGGAAGAACATGTTGTGAAGGCTGAATCTCCTGAAGAGGGGGAAGTTAAGGAGCAAGATGAGGAAGTGGTGGATGTACCAGAGAAGAAAGAGGGTAAAGTGAAAGAAACGAAAGTTGTAAAGCAGGAAGCTGTAAAAAAAGTAACAGCTTCTGAAAAGAAAGTAGTAAAAAATGAAACAAAAGTAGAAGAACAACCTGTAAGTAAAGAGGAAACAAAAACTGTGGACAAAGTGGAGAAACCTGTGGAACAAAAGCAAGAAAAACAAAATGAGTATGTAAAAGTAGAGGAGGAAGAAGAAAAGCCAGAAGTTAAGTTATTTATTGTAGAGGCTTTTACATCTTTATTCTCTAAATAGTACTATTAGTAAATCCCTTCTCATATATAAAAAAGAGGAGGGATTTACTATGAAGAAAGTATATTTTGCGACGAAAGCAGATGTGGAAAGATTGCATTCTTTTTTCGGACAAGCTAATAAAAAAGATGATAAAATAAATGAGTTGTACGCGCAATTTATGATTTTGGAAGAGGCGGAAGAGATACGGGCTGTTATCGGATATGAACAAAGTGAAGAACATGCACTGATTCGTTCTTGTTTATTCACACCTAATGTGGATAAACAGACTTTCTTATATTTTTTTGAAATGTTTTTGCAGTATATGAAAGAAAAAAATATTCGACAATTGTACTTACTAACAAATCATCCACAATCTATAACAATCTTTCAGTTTTTTGACTTTGTTACTATAGAGAAAGAAAACGTACCAGAGGGAATTCGACAGTTAGAACACTTTTGTAAAAATATAAAAGAGCCAAATGCAATAATACTAAATTGTCAGCTATTCACAAAGTTATCCACGGATTAATTAGGTTTATCCACATTTTGTGGATAAACCTTGTTTGTCTTTTGGATAAATCTCATAGTAAACTAAAAATAGACAAGTATTTCAGGGTAGAAAAGGACGTGGGAAAAAATGCATACAAATATGTGGGTTGTGGATAATGTTGTGGAAAGAAAAAAATATTATCCACAGTTAGAAGAAGCAGCAAAATTATTAAGGGAAAACGAGGCGATTGCCTTCCCTACAGAAACGGTATATGGACTAGGCGCCAACGCGATGAATGATGAAGCAATCGCGAAAATTTTTGAAGCGAAAGGAAGACCGAGTGATAATCCACTGATTGTCCACATCGGTACAAAATCACAGTTGGACGGGATTGTGAAAGAAATCCCGCCAGTTGCAGAGAAGTTAATGGAGCACTTTTGGCCAGGTCCGTTAACAATTATTTTACCTAGAAAAGAAGGAATTTCAGAGAAGGTGACGGCAGGACTTAATACGGTTGGAGTAAGAATGCCTGATCATCCAGTAGCGCTTGCTCTTATTGAAGAGGCGAATGTACCTGTTGCAGCACCGAGTGCGAATCGTTCTGGTCGTCCAAGTCCGACGTTAGCGTCTCACGTATATGAAGATTTAAATGAGAAAATCGCAGGTATTGTAGATGGTGGTGCGACGGGAGTAGGTGTTGAATCGACTGTAATTGATTGTACGAGCGCTGTTCCAACGATATTACGCCCAGGTGGGATTACGAAAGAACAATTAGAAGAGGTGATTGGTACTGTTTCTTTAGATCCGGCTTTAAAGGACGAGAAAGAAAAACCGAAATCACCTGGAATGAAATATACACATTATGCACCGAAAGCGCCACTGAGTATTGTAGAAGGTTCACGTGAATTTATTCAACGCCTTGTGGATGAGAAGAAAGAAGAAGGGTTTAAAGTAGGTGTATTAACGACAGAAGAGTATCAGCATGTATATAGCGCGGATGTTGTATTGTCTTGTGGTGTTCGAAGTGATTTAGCTAGCGTTGCGACTAAATTATATGATGTACTTAGAACGTTTGATGCAAGTGAAGTGGATGTTATTTTTAGTGAATCATTCCCGAATGAAGGAATAGGGAATGCCATTATGAATCGCTTAACGAAAGCGGCAGGACATCAGGTTATTACGGAATCATAAGGTACGATTAGCAAACCGAATATTTCTCCTCGGATAAGCATATTTTGAAGTAGCACGTCCGAGGAGGGACATGAATGACGTTTGAACAGCTAATACCTTTAATAATTATGGCATTCGCCCTAGGGATGGATGCGTTCTCGGTGAGCCTTGGTATGGGAATGATGACCTTAAAGGGAAGACAGATCCTGTATATCGGTATGACGATAGGGATATTTCATATTATCATGCCATTTATAGGGATGGTATTAGGTCGCTTTTTATCAGAGCAGTATGGAGACATTGCACATTTTGCAGGTGCTATTTTATTAATTGGACTAGGATTCTATATTGTATATTCATCTGTTTTGGAGAATGAAGAGACTAGAACGGCCCCTATCGGAATTAGTTTATTCGTATTTGCATTTGGCGTTAGTATAGATAGTTTTTCAGTAGGTCTTAGTCTTGGAATTTACGGAGCGCAGACAATTATTACAATATTACTTTTTGGATTTGTTAGTATGTTATTAGCGTGGATTGGTTTATTAATTGGTAGACATGCGAAAGATATGCTCGGCACATATGGCGAGATAGTAGGTGGTATCATTCTCGTTGGATTTGGATTATATCTCCTTTTTCCTATATAATTTTAAATAGGAGGGAGTTATGAATAAATTATTGGAATGGTATATTCGATTTTTAACTTTTTTCCCTAAGTGGTTAAGACGGCTTGTTATTTGGGGTATTATTTTGCAAATTTCAATTTTAGGTTGGATGAAGTTAATTCGCGAATGGTAAGATAGTTCCTTTCTGTGCATAGTTTTATTTATACTATACTGATTGCGCTAAAAAATTATAGATATAGAAAGGATGAGATGAATGACGAGATTAAAGCAAGTTTTTGGTATTATTATTAGTTTTTTTGTTTTTTGGTTTAGTATGCTCGGTGTACAAATGTTTGCTGAGTTTTTAGATATTGAGTCATTGAAGTTTGTTGCGGGAAAAACGGAGGCGGCGCGTACTTTTTATTCTCCGTATCCGTTTTTAATTGTTTTCCTTATTACGTTACTTTCCTTATATTTTTTTGTAATAAAGCTTGGTAGATCTAAAAAAGAGAAATTCCCGGCATTAGAGGAGAAGAACGAAGAATTACGATAAAAAATCCCCCGCTTTCAGCGGGGGGTTATGTTTAGGTGATGGAAGTGAACGGGCCTCTTGCGCTTTTAGGGGATATATCCAGTTCCAGCGGTTAGAATGGTCGGTGGCTTCGCGCCTTCCTGCGAGGCAAAAAGCGCCTCTACGTCAGGAGCTCCATCCCCTTCTCATTCTGAACGAGCCGCTTCCGCCTTTAGGGTGTGATATCCAGCTCCAGCGGCTAGAATCTCCGGTCATTTCGCTCTCTCGCTCGAAGCAAAAAGCGCTTCAAGGTCGAGAGCTCCAATGCCCTGCGATTCTGAACGAGCCGCCTCTGCCTTTAAATTGGCCTCACCAATTCAAATTGTTCTCCTAGTTTTGCGTAGTTGTGTCCTGCTAGGCGGCTTACTGGTTTTAGTCCTTCTGCATGAATGCGTCCGTTTTCGTATAGGTGTTCTGCGACGTGGAAACGAACGACGCGTCCGATTAGTAGATCGCAAGCTGGTGATTCTTCTGTTCCGCCAAGAGGGATTGCGCGTTCTAGTATGCACTCCATTCGAATATTGGCTTCTTTTACACCTGGAACGGAGATAACATCACTTTCAATTGGTGTTAGTTTTGCTAGTTCAATTTCGCTCTCATTTGGCGGGAGGTTAGCCGCTGTTTCGTTAATTGCTTCTACGTAAGATTCATCAGAAATATGTACGACAAACTCACCCTTTTCGATTGCGTTTCGAGAAGTATCTTTCGGTGTTCCTGCTTTTCGTTGTACAGAAACTGAGATAAGTGGTGGATTAGCAGCGACAATATTGAAATAGCTATACGGTGCTCCGTTTAATACGCCATCTTTTGTTACAGAAGTAACGAATGCGACAGGGCGTGGAATGATACTTCCCGTTAATAATTTGTAATTCTCTTTTTCCGTTTGTTCATTTGGATTAATGGATAACATGCGTAAAATCCCCTTTCTAAATATGACGACTTATTGTTTGTTTACAAGATGTTAGTGGAAAACTCCTGCTGAAAATAATATTTTTATTACATAAAAAGAACTTACTTCATTGTGATTGAAGTAAGTTCCGTCTAAATAATCTCGAATTCAAGGTAAAAATTATAATAAAACGTATGCCCCAGGTCCGATTAAAGCTACTCCGACAGCGACAGCGATTAACATTAAATTATACTCAAATCCGTTTTGTGTGATCCAGTAACCATTTTTTCCGTGAACAGTGAAGATTGCCATTAACATTGTTCCAACGATAAATAATGAACCGATTGCAGTGAATATACCTGATGCGAATAAGAAACCACCTAATAATTCAGTTGCGCCAGCCATAAATGCCATGAATACACCAGGGCGTAAGCCAATTGACTCCATCCAGCCGCCAGTTCCCTTTAAACCGTAGCCGCCGAACCAACCAAATAGTTTTTGAGCACCATGACCCATGAATGTAATACCTATAATAAGACGAATAATAAGAAGACCGATATCCATCATTTTAAAAACCTCCTAAAAGTTATTAACTTACCTTATGTAAGTAATAATAAAATAGTTACTTACTTTAGTCAAGTGGATTTCGAAAAAAGTTTGAAAATAATTTTACAAATTAGCGACAAAAAGAAAAATGTAGTAAAGACCTCTAGACAAGTTGGGTAAAAAAAGAGAAAATATAAGTAGAAGTTAACTTCTTATTGTTATTCAGACAATCAGAATTGACTGGAATTTTGCAAAGAGCTACAATAAGAGTCTATTAGTAATGACGTAATTTATTTCGAAAGCGTTTTTACAGTATAATATTCGAAGTATGAAGTCTTACATGTATCCCGGGTTTTACTAGGGATTGCCCTATAAACTTTTAGGTAAATTATGAGGAGGACTATCCTATGTTTAAAAAATTATTCGGTTTTGGTTCAAAAACAAATGAAGAAACAATCGTAGCTCCATTAACTGGAGCAGTGAAAAATATTGAAGAAGTACCAGATCCAGTATTCGCTGGTCGTATGATGGGTGAAGGTGTTGCAATCGATCCTACTGAAGGTGTAGTTGTATCTCCAGTTGATGGTGAAATCGTACAGTTATTCCACACAAAACATGCTGTAGGAATTAAAGCGAAAAACGGTACAGAAATTTTAATCCACGTTGGATTAGAAACTGTAAAAATGGAAGGCGAAGGTTTCGAAGCTCACGTTTCTGAAGGCCAAGCTGTAAAAGCTGGAGATAAATTAATCTCATTCGACTTAGAATTAATCCGTGAAAAAGCGAAAAGTACAATTACTCCAATCGTTATTACAAACACAGATGCAGCTGAGTCTATTAAAACAACTGTAGGCGTAACAGCTACAAAAGGTTCAACAGAAGTAATGAAAGTTACAATGAAATAATTATTGTATAAGAGGAGTCCGTTTCATATGAAATGGATTCCTTATTTTGTTTTGTAGTACGCTTGCTATGTATGTTAAAATACTCTAGGCACTTGGAAATAGGGTTTCACATATATGTGGATAAGGCGCATTTTTCTTAGAAAAAATATAAGAGAAATGCGCCTTTCGTATATTCACATTTCTTTTGTTCTATTCTTATGTACGTTATGATGAAAGATAGGAAAAAGAAGAAAAGGGGTGGGTTTGGATGAAACGAGTGTTATTTATTTGCACTGGAAATACATGCCGTAGCCCGATGGCTGAGGCGTTACTTCGTCATCATGGAGAAGGTAATTTTGAAGTGCAATCTGCTGGTGTTTTCGCCTATCCTGGAAGTGATGCGTCGATATATGCAAAGGAAGCTTTAGCTGAAAAGGGAATTACAATCGATCATGCTTCGCAGCAGATAAATGAAGCTTTGATTGATTGGGCAGATATTGTAGTAACAATGACGGAAAACCATAAGCAAATTGTACTTGGGCATTATCCGAGTGTTGAAAAGAAAGTGGATACATTATATGGAGTAACTGAGGGGATAAGTAAGGATATTTCAGACCCATTTGGCGGGTCACTTTCTATTTATAAAGAAACGTTAGAAGAGATGGAAAAACTTGTACAAACTTTACTGAAAAAACATTCAGAAGGTTGATGTTTCGTGTATAATACGATATTGGAGATCACTTCGTTCCGTTAAGGTAACGAGTGAGAAATGAAGATAATTGATTGAAACTTTGGAGGGGTAAAAATGAAAGTAGTAGTAGCATCTGATCACGGCGGTATGAATATCCGTAAAGAACTTGTAAGTTTATTAGAAGAGTTAAATATTGAATATATTGATTTAGGTTGTGAATGTGAAGCTGGTTCTGTTGATTACCCTGATTTTGCGTTTCCAGCAGCGGAAATGGTAGCGAATGGCGAAGTAGATCGTGGTATTTTAGTTTGTGGGACAGGCATCGGTATGTCAATTGCAGCAAACAAAGTAAATGGTATTCGTTGTGCATTAGTTCATGATACTTTCAGTGCGAAAGCAACGAGAGAGCATAATGATACGAACATGTTAGCAATGGGCGAGCGTGTAATTGGTGCAGGTCTAGCACGTGACATCGCAAAAATTTGGTTAACAACTGACTATGAAGGTGGTCGTCATGAAAACCGCGTAGGAAAAATTAAAACATACGAAACAAAGTAATGGATTCTAACTAGAAGTAGTATGAAATATAATTTGGTGAACCAACCTGTGAAAGGAAGAGGCGTAATGACAGAAATCGTAAAGGTAAGAGAACAGTTACAAATTTCGCTTTCTGATTTCCAAGAACAAGCTTCATTACAAAGTGGTCAAATTTTTGTAGTGGGATGTAGCACGAGCGAAGTGCTAGGAGAAAGAATTGGGACATCAGGAACGATGGAAGTAGCAGAGGCGATTTTTTCTGAGTTAAAACAATTTCAAGAGCAAACAGGTATTGAGTTGGCGTTTCAATGTTGTGAGCATTTAAACCGTGCTTTAGTAGTTGAGAGAGAGTTAGCGATGAAATATCAATTTGAAATTGTAACAGTTACGCCTGTTAGATCAGCAGGTGGTGCATTAGCAACATATGCGTATCACAATTTGAAAGATCCGGTAGTAATTGAGTTTATTAAAGCAGATGCAGGAATGGATATTGGTGATACATTTATCGGTATGCATTTAAAGCATGTAGCTGTTCCGGTTCGTACAGGTGTGAAGGAAATTGGAAGTGCGCATGTAACGATGGCAACAACACGTGGAAAACTAATTGGTGGAGCACGTGCTGTTTATGCGGCGAAGGAAGAGACTATCACTTGCCGTTAGACATAAAAAATTATAAAGTCGCATAATGGCTTTATATCGAAAGATAAAAGGTATGTAGTCTGACTTTATAATAGAAGAAAGAAAAGACCGATTTTCGGTCTTTTTTTTCTTTTATGATATAGAAAGTCATGTTAGAATGTAGTTGAAAACATGAAGGTTCGAAAGAATTACAACCTGAATTTTCGTTTTTTCTGAATAAATGAGAAAAAACTATTGGGAATCGATGTAATTCGTTCAGAAAAGGGGGATTTTGGTGAATCATTTAAAACGTCAAGATGAAAAGGTATTTGCTGCAATTGAGGCAGAACTAGGAAGACAGCGTTCAAAGATTGAGTTAATTGCTTCGGAAAACTTCGTAAGTGAAGCAGTAATGGAGGCGCAAGGTTCTGTTTTAACGAATAAGTATGCTGAGGGATATCCTGGAAAACGTTACTATGGTGGCTGTGAGCACGTAGACGTAGTGGAAGATATCGCACGTGATCGCGCGAAAGAAATCTTTGGTGCAGAGCATGTAAATGTTCAACCACATTCTGGTGCACAAGCGAACATGGCAGTATACTTTACGATTTTAGAGCAAGGCGATACAGTACTTGGTATGAATTTATCTCATGGTGGTCACTTAACACACGGAAGCCCTGTTAACTTCAGTGGAGTACAATATAATTTCGTAGAATATGGCGTGGATGCTGAATCTCACCGTATTAATTACGATGATGTATTAGCAAAAGCGAAAGAACATAAACCAAAATTAATCGTTGCAGGTGCAAGTGCATATCCTCGTGTTATCGATTTCAAACGATTCCGTGAGATTGCAGATGAAGTGGGTGCATACTTTATGGTTGATATGGCACATATCGCTGGTTTAGTAGCTGCTGGTTTACATCCAAACCCAGTACCACACGCACATTTCGTTACAACGACAACACATAAAACATTACGTGGTCCACGTGGTGGTATGATTTTATGTGAAGAGCAATTTGCAAAACAAATTGATAAATCAATCTTCCCTGGTATTCAAGGTGGTCCACTTATGCACGTAATCGCTGCAAAAGCTGTTGCATTTGGTGAGACACTACAAGATGAGTTTAAAACATATGCACAAAATATCATTAATAATGCGAACCGCTTAGCTGAAGGTCTTCAAAAAGAAGGACTTACACTTGTTTCTGGTGGAACAGACAATCATTTAATCCTGATCGATGTTCGTAACTTAGAAATCACAGGTAAAGTAGCAGAGCACGTATTAGATGAAGTTGGTATTACAGTGAACAAAAATACAATTCCATTTGAAACAGCAAGCCCATTTGTAACAAGCGGTGTACGTATCGGTACGGCAGCTGTAACATCTCGTGGTTTCGGTTTAGAAGACATGGATGAAATTGCGTCACTTATTGCTTATACATTAAAAAATCATGAAAATGAAGCTGCATTAGAAGAAGCAAGTAAGCGTGTAGAAGCGTTAACGAGCAAATTCCCAATGTACACAGACCTATAATAGATGAAAGAAGGCTGCTGAGACGTAATTGTTTTGGCAGTTTTTTTTTGGACATATATTGTTCTTTAAGTATGTATACAAATGATGAATAAATTTTGGCGATATAATGAAGGATACAGCTCCCATAATTGGTAAAGATACTAGATAGATTCATCGTAAAATCATGATTTTGCCAAATTTGCCCTTGAATATTAGTAGCGTTTTCTTTACAATCGTAAATAGTGTAAAAAAGCGTGCAAACGCATGAATATCATCTAAAGGAGAGATTCACATGGGAAAACTGTATGTATTTGATCACCCGTTAATTCAACATAAGATTACATATATTCGCGATAAGAATACAGGCACGAAAGATTTTCGTGAATTAGTGGACGAAGTAGCAAGTTTAATGGCTTTCGAAATTACTCGCGATCTTCCACTTAAAGACATTGAGATTGAAACACCTGTAAGCAAAGCGACAACAAAAGTGATCGCTGGTAAAAAGCTTGGTTTAATTCCGATTTTACGTGCAGGTTTAGGAATGGTTGATGGAATTCTGAAATTAATTCCAGCAGCAAAAGTAGGGCACGTTGGTTTATACCGCGACCCTAAAACATTGCAACCGGTAGAATACTATGTGAAACTTCCAACGGATGTAGAAGAGCGTGACTTCATCGTACTAGATCCGATGCTAGCAACAGGTGGTTCTGCAGCTGAAGCAATTAACTCTCTGAAAAAGCGCGGTGCAAAACAAATTAAATTAATGTGTATCGTTGCAGCTCCAGAAGGAGTAAAAGTAGTACAAGAAGAACATCCTGATGTTGATATTTATGTAGCAGCATTAGATGAGAAATTAAATGACCACGGATATGTAGTACCAGGTCTTGGTGATGCTGGTGACCGTTTATTCGGAACGAAGTAAGACAACTGACGAGAGGGGGTTCCCTCTCGTTTTTTTGTACCTTGATGAGGTAGGGGAGGGGGGATAAATATACATAGTATATACAACATAAGTTGCATACACATCACATATAATATAGAAGTCTTACGTCTAAAGAGCACTATATTATGGAAGGAAAGCGTTATATCTTAAAAATATAATAGTGACAAACTTGTGAACATTTCCTTCTATTATAAAGAGAAAACTGTTAGAAATTGCATATCTCTAACCAGTATTTAGAAGGGGAACGTTTTCATTTTTGGGAGGAAATGACTAATACTCAAATTTTTTGATTTTTTACGATTTCTCGTTGACACTGTTAATACCCTATTGTATGCTAACAACGGGGATAGATGGTAGGGCTTTCAGTGACAAAAATACATCTATTCCGTGACGAAAATGTAAACTTTTTATTTTGTATAGGATTTATGCAAAAAAATGAGTTATTATTAATACATCGTGAATGAGGGTTACATATTGGAGGGATGAATCCTTGCAAAAAAACGATCGCAGCCATATAAAAGCTTATGCTTTAATGTCAGGTATTCTTGCTCAGTTAGTCGGTTCTATTCTTATTGGAATCTTTGGTGGGCAGTGGATTGATAGTAAGGTTGGAACGTTTCCATTGTTTCTTATTATAGGGTTATTACTCGGATTAGGAACAGGGATATACGCAATGATTCGACTCATTCGACATTACTATTCGGGAGAGCAATGATGATAGACGTACATGGACTTGTCCAAAGACAAAAGAAATATATGTACTACTTGCTTGCGCTTCTAGTGCTAGGATGGGGATTCACCTCTTACAAGGATGTATTTCTTGGGCTGATTATCGGAACGATTTTCAGTTTTCTTAGTTTGCGCATCATTGCACGTAGAACAGACAAGCTGTTGGATCGCGTAACAAATGGAGAAAACGTAAAATTTAAGGCGACAGCAGTAAGTACATATTCGAGATTCGCCACGATTGGATTATTAATTTTATTTGCAGCCAAATATCAAGAGTTAATTGCGATGTGGGGCCTAGGTGTAGGATTGCTGACAGGATACCTTGTCATGATCATAGATTTTCTTTATTTAGAGTATAAGAGCAGGGAAGAGAGGTGAATTACTAGTGGAACACGGTAAATTAGTTGAATTTCTAGGTTTAACGTTCGATTTGTCATCAGTTATGATGGTTACTGTAGCAGCAGTTATTGTTTTCTTAATCGCTGTTATTGGAACTCGCAGTTTAGCCCTTCGCCCAACCGGGATGCAAAACTTCATGGAATGGGTGTTTGACTTCGTGAAAGGGATTATCAATAGTACGATGGACTGGAAAACAGGTGGACGTTTCTTAACGCTTGGCGTTACGCTTATCATGTTTATCATCGTATCGAACTTCCTTGGTTTACCATTCATGTATTCAACAGTTGAGGCTGGCGAACATATTGCATGGTGGAGATCACCAACGTCTGATCCAGCAGTTGCATTAACATTAGCCGTGATGGTAGTTACCCTCACCCATTATTATGGAATTAAGATGAAGGGTACGAAAGAATACGTAAAAGGTTATTTCCAACCTATGAAATTCTTATTCCCATTAAAGGTTATTGAGGAGTTTGCTAACACATTAACGTTAGGTCTTCGTTTATTCGGTAACATTTATGCAGGTGAGATCTTATTAGGATTACTTGCTAAGTTAGGCGGGGCATCGTTCCTCGGAGCATTAGGTGCGCTTGTACCAATGTTAGCATGGATGGGATTCAGTGTATTCGTTGGATCAATCCAGTCATTTATTTTCGTTATGTTAACGATGGTTTATATGGCTCATAAAGTAAGCCATGACCATTAATATAATTTAAGTAAGAAAAAAATTATTTTTTTATAATACAAAGGAGGACAAATTAAATGAGTTTAGGTGTAATCGCAGCTGCAATTGCAATTGGTTTATCAGCATTAGGTGCAGGTATTGGTAACGGTCTTATCGTATCACGTACAATCGAAGGTGTTGCTCGTCAACCAGAATTAAAAGGCGCGCTTCAAACAATTATGTTCATCGGGGTTGCTTTAGTTGAGGCACTTCCAATCATCGGTGTAGTTATTGCATTCATCGTAATGAACAAATAAGGGAGACTCCCCTTACATAGATGGCGAAGAGTGTTTTTCCGAACTTTCTTCGCCATTGCTTTATGAACGAAACGTATGTCTTTTTTTTTCATATGATCAATTTAGATATTTTGAAGGGAGTGAATCCTTGTGCCAACTTTATTATTAGGGGCTTCCATTCCATTTGGAACGATTGCTTATACATTGTTCATTTTCTTACTTCTATTAGTAATGCTACGCAAATTTGCGTGGGGTCCTTTAATGGGAATTATGAAAGAACGTGAAGAGCATGTTACTAATGAAATCGACGCTGCAGAAAGAAGTAACGCTGAAGCGAAGAAATTAGTAGAAGAACAACGTGAAATGTTAAAACAATCGCGTGTTGAAGCACAAGAGTTAATCGAAAGAGCGAAAAAACAAGCTGTAGATCAAAAAGATGTTATTGTTGCTGCTGCGAAAGAAGAAGCAGAATCAATTAAAGCATCTGCTGTACAAGAAATTCAACGCGAAAAAGAGCAAGCGATTGCTGCTTTACAAGAACAAGTCGCTTCTTTATCTGTTCAAATTGCTTCTAAAGTAATTGAAAAAGAATTAAAAGAAGAAGATCAAGTTAAGTTAATTCGCGATTATATTAAAGAAGTAGGAGAAGCGCGATGAGCAATGGGATTGTAGCAAAACGTTATGCTGTCGCTCTTTTTAAAATTGCAAAAGAAAAACACGTATTAGAAATGTTTGAAGAGGAATTACGCCTTGTACAAAACGTTTATGTAAAGAACGAAGAACTACATAGCTTTTTAACGCAACCGAACATTTCAAAGGAACAAAAGAAAACGTTTCTTGCAAACGTATTCGGATCTGTTTCTGAATCTATTTTAAATACGTTATATATTTTAATTGATAACAAACGCATTGATATCTTACCTGAAATTGCAGATGAATATGTTGTTCTTGCTAATGAAGAACGTAACGTAGCCGACGCAACTGTATATTCTACTCGTCTTCTATCAGAAGAAGAGAAGCTTAACATTGCAGAAGCATTTGCAAAGAGAACGGGAAAAGATGCAATTCGCGTAAAAAATGTTGTAGATGAAGATTTACTAGGCGGCATTAAAGTACGTATTGGAAATCGCATTTACGACGGAAGCTTACAAGGAAAATTAGCACGTATTCAGCGTGAATTAATGAAGAATAGATAGGGGTGAAGCACATGAGCATCAGAGCTGAAGAAATTAGCGCACTGATAAAGCAACAAATCGAGAACTATCAGTCTGAAATCGAAGTTAGTGATGTTGGTACAGTTATCCAAGTTGGTGACGGTATTGCGCGTGCTCATGGTCTTGATAACGTTATGGCTGGTGAACTTGTAGAGTTCTCTAACGGCGTTATGGGACTAGCACAAAACTTAGAGGAAAACAACGTAGGTATCATTATTTTAGGACCTTACACAGAAATTCGTGAAGGTGACGAAGTTCGTCGTACTGGTCGCATCATGCAAGTACCAGTAGGAAAAGAACTAATCGGTCGTGTTGTAAACCCATTAGGTCAACCAGTTGATGGTTTAGGCCCAATCAATACAACAAACACTCGTCCAATTGAAAGTCCAGCACCAGGTGTAATGGATCGTAAATCTGTTCATGAGCCACTTCAAACAGGTATTAAAGCGATCGATGCTCTTGTACCAATTGGCCGTGGTCAACGTGAGTTAATCATTGGTGACCGTCAAACAGGTAAAACAGCAGTTGCGCTTGATACAATCATTAACCAAAAAGATGAAGATATGATTTGTATCTATGTAGCTATCGGACAAAAAGAATCAACTGTACGTAACGTAGTAGAAACACTACGTAAGCACGGTGCATTAGATTACACAATCGTTGTAACTGCATCAGCTTCTCAACCAGCTCCATTATTATACTTAGCTGCTTATGCTGGTGTAACAATGGGTGAAGAGTTCATGTACAATGGTAAACACGTATTAGTAGTATATGATGACTTATCAAAACAAGCAGCGGCTTACCGCGAGCTTTCATTACTATTACGTCGTCCTCCAGGTCGTGAAGCATATCCAGGGGATGTGTTCTACTTACATTCTCGCTTATTAGAGCGTGCAGCAAAATTAAGTGATGCAAGAGGCGGCGGTTCTTTAACTGCACTACCTTTCATCGAAACACAAGCAGGGGACGTATCAGCTTACATCCCAACAAACGTAATTTCTATTACGGATGGACAAATCTTCTTACAATCTGACCTATTCTTCTCTGGCGTACGTCCAGCGATCGATGCGGGTACTTCTGTATCTCGTGTAGGTGGATCTGCTCAGATTAAAGCAATGAGTAAAGTATCAGGTACACTTCGTCTTGACCTTGCATCTTACCGTGAGTTAGAAGCGTTCGCTCAGTTCGGTTCTGACCTTGATAAAGCAACTCAAGCGAAACTAAACCGTGGTGCTCGTACTGTTGAGGTATTAAAACAAGGATTACACAAACCATTACGTGTAGAGAAACAAGTTATCATTCTTTACGCTTTAACACGTGGATTCCTAGATGATATCCCAGTAGTAGATATCACTCGTTTCGAAGAAGAATTCCATGCTTGGTTAGATTCTAATGCGACTGACTTATTAGAAGAAATCCGCACAACTAAGAAACTTGCGGATGACGACAAATTTGCAGCAGCTATTAATGGATTTAAAAAAGTATTCGTAGCTTCTGAATAATAAAAGCGGAAGCGGCTCGTCCTGAATGTGAGGGGGATGGAGCTTCTGACGAAGAGGCGGTCTTTGCCTCGTAGGAAGAAGTGAAGCCACCGAACATTCAAGCCGCTGGAGCTAGATAATAATATATAAAAGGCATCTCAAGTTTTGAGATTGCTGACGGTTATGTAAAGGAAAAGAGTAGGTGCACCTATTCTTTTCCTTCAATCATGAGCAAGAATATCTTGCAACGTAGATTAGGAAGAGAATTCTTACTAATCGTGCCAACTTCCGGAAAAAAGGTGGTGAAAACCTGTGGCATCTTTACGCGATATAAAAGCGAAGATTAACTCGACAAAGAAAACGAGTCAAATTACGAAGGCGATGGAGATGGTATCTGCATCTAAGTTAAACCGTGCAGAGCAAAATGCTAAATCTTTCGTTCCGTATATGGAAAAGATTCAAGAAGTAGTAGCGAGCATTGCGCAAGGAAGTAAAGGAATTAATCATCCGATGCTAAATGCGCGTCCTGTAAAGCGTACAGGGTACATCGTTATTACATCTGATCGCGGACTAGCAGGTGGTTATAACAGTAACGTATTACGTACAGTAAGTAACGTAATTCGTGAACGTCATAATATGGATTCAAACCAATATTCAATTATTGTGCTTGGCCGACTAGGACGTGATTATTTAAAACGTCGCGGCTTTAACATCATTGATGAAGTAGTTGGACTATCTGACCACCCATCATTTACTGATATTAAAGATCTTGCTTCTCGAGCAATTGCGATGTTTGCAGATGGTGCTTATGATGAGCTGTATATTTACTACAACCATTACGTAAGTAAAATTTCACAAGAAGTAACGGAAAATAAAATTTTACCGCTTACTGATGTGGCGTCTGACAAACCGACGACAGCTTATGAATTCGAACCTTCTGAAGAAGAAATTTTAAAAGTACTATTGCCACAATACGCAGAAAGCTTAGTGTACGGTGCATTACTAGACGGTAAAGCAAGTGAACACGCAGCGCGTATGACAGCAATGAAGAGTGCTACAGACAACGCAATGGAAGTTATCGATTCACTTACACTTTCATTCAACCGTGCGCGTCAGGCAGCGATTACGCAAGAAATTACGGAAATCGTTGGTGGAGCAGCAGCGTTAGAGTAGTATTAAAAAGTGGAAGCGGCTCGTCCAGAACAAGAGGGCATTGGAGCTCCTGACGAAGAGGCGTAGTTTGCCTCGCAGGAAGGCACGAAATGACCGAATGTTCTAGTCGCTGGAACTAGATTCTATAAAAGCGTAGGCGGCTCTTTCAAAAGAGTCGCGTAAGCTATAAACCAATAAAAAATGAAAAGCTAACTGCTCGTAGCAAGTTGGCTAATTAAAAGAAAGCTAGGAGGGAACCCGATGAATAAAGGGCGCGTTACGCAAATCATGGGTCCGGTTGTAGACGTTAAGTTTGATGGCGGAAAGCTACCAGAAATCTACAACGCCCTTACGGTAAAACAAAGCAACGAAAACGGAGCAAGCATTAACTTAACATTTGAAGTTGCACTTCATTTAGGTGATGATACAGTTCGTACAGTTGCAATGTCTTCCACAGACGGACTTGTTCGTGGTACAGAAGTAGAAGATACTGGTAAAGCAATCTCTGTACCAGTTGGAGATGCAACACTTGGTCGCGTATTTAACGTATTAGGTGATGCAATTGACTTAGATGGTGAGGTTCCTGCCGATGTACGTCGTGATCCAATTCACCGTCAAGCACCTGCATTCGAAGAATTATCTACTAAAGTAGAAATTCTTGAAACTGGTATTAAAGTAGTAGACTTACTTGCTCCTTACATTAAGGGTGGTAAAATCGGTCTATTCGGTGGTGCCGGTGTAGGTAAAACGGTATTAATTCAGGAATTAATTAACAACATCGCACAAGAACACGGTGGTATCTCTGTATTCGCTGGTGTAGGTGAGCGTACTCGTGAGGGTAATGACTTATACCACGAAATGAGCGATTCTGGCGTAATTAAGAAAACTGCGATGGTATTCGGACAAATGAATGAGCCACCTGGAGCACGTCAACGTGTTGCATTAACCGGTTTAACAATGGCTGAGCATTTCCGTGATGAGCAAGGACAAGACGTACTTCTGTTCATCGATAACATCTTCCGTTTCACGCAAGCAGGTTCTGAAGTATCTGCCCTTCTTGGTCGTATGCCATCTGCGGTAGGTTACCAACCAACACTTGCAACAGAAATGGGTCAATTACAAGAGCGTATTACATCTACAAATAAAGGATCTATCACGTCTATCCAAGCGGTATATGTACCAGCCGATGACTATACGGATCCAGCACCAGCTACAACGTTCGCTCACTTAGATGCAACAACAAACTTAGAGCGTCGTTTAACACAAATGGGTATTTACCCAGCCGTAGATCCATTAGCATCTACATCTCGTGCACTTTCTCCAGAAATCGTAGGAGAAGAGCATTATGAAGTAGCTCGTCAAGTACAGCAAACTTTACAGCGTTATAAAGAGCTTCAAGATATCATCGCTATCTTAGGTATGGATGAGTTATCTGAAGAAGATAAGTTAGTTGTACATCGTGCTCGTCGTATTCAATTCTTCTTATCTCAAAACTTCCACGTAGCTGAGCAGTTTACAGGTCAAAAAGGTTCTTACGTACCTGTAAAAAATACAGTTAGCGGATTTAAAGAAATTCTAGAAGGAAAATATGATGACCTTCCAGAAGATGCATTCCGTCTTGTAGGTAGTATTGAAGAAGTTATTGAAAACGCGAAGAAAATGATGGCGTAAGGCCTTAGGAGGGACGAATTATGAAGACATTTCCAGTCAGTATTGTAACTCCTGATGGACCGGTTTACGAAAAAGAAGTAGAAATGGTAAGCGTAAAAGCAGAGAGTGGGGAAATGGGGATCTTACCAGGTCACATTCCAACTGTTGCACCATTAAAAATTAGTGCAGTTCGTCTGAAAAATGGTGGACACACTGATTATGTAGCAGTAAGCGGTGGCTTTATCGAAGTTCGTCCGGATAAAGTAACTGTATTATCATCATCTGCTGAAGAAGCAAACCATATCGATATCCATCGTGCAAATGAAGCGAAGCGTCGCGCTGAACAACGTATGCAAGATAAACAAGCACATGTTGACTTTAAACGTGCAGAAATGGCATTACAACGTGCCGTGAACCGTTTAAACGTTTCTGATATGAAATAAAAAATCCGTAAAGGCTTTGCCTTTACGGATTTTTTATGGAGTTTATGGATAATTTTACAAAAATGGTATAATTATATTGATGCTTGTATAAGTAGAGAATGTACAACAATTTATAAAGGGGATGAATAAATGATCGGTGAAATGAAACGAGAAGCGTTGCACTCTTTAAAGGGAAAATGGGGACTAGGTGTTGGATCAACGATTTTATATTTTATTTTAAGTTATGTTGTTTCAATGGCTGCAATGCTTATACTTTTAATTCCAGGAGTTATTATATTTTTACTATTTGCTGGTTTCACAGGTTCACTTGAAGAGGAAACAATATCAATTGGAGCAGGTATTACATTTGGTATTTTTTATTGCATCATAATAATTTTGAGTAACGCATCGTATGGGATTACATCATACGGTTATACAAATGTGTTTTTACAGATTAGTAAACGAGAAAGTGCTAAAGTAGATCACTTATTCGAAGGATTTCGGGGCTTTAAAAGAATGATGAAAACAATGTGGGCAATGCTTGCGATTTTGTTATATACAGGTACATGGATCCCGATGTTGCTAGTAGCCTTATTTGTATTTTTTGGTGAAGAAGGAAATACGTCTTTTGCTATTGCTTTCTTTGTACTATTAGCTATTTCAATTGTTGGTATGATTGTGATGTACTTTTCTTATGCGATGACGTACTATGTTATGGTTGAAAATCCAGAGTATAGTGTGTCACAGGCAATGAAAGAAAGTAAGCGTCTTATGAAGGGGCACAAATTAGATTTATTTTTGTTGTGGCTGAGTTTTATAGGTTGGGCAATTTTAGCGATTCTTACACTCGGAATAGGATTTCTTTGGCTTAGCCCGTATATGAGTACAACGACAGCGCATTTTTATCGCTATCTTTCAAAAGCTGAATTGTAGTAGGAACATGCTATACTAATAGAGTTATTACGTATAGGAGGAAGAATATGATTAGTGATTTAAAAGGAGAAGCGTTAGATTCATTAGAAGGGAAATGGGGATTAGCTGTCGGGGCAACATTACTGATTTCGATTCTTATTTCAGCTTTTAGTTTTAGTATTGATTTCATTTTCTCTCAATTTTGGGATTGGAAAGAAGTAAATAACTCACTTTCAATAGACGTTATTACAATATTGATGGTAGGTCCATTAACGCTAGGTGGTTATTATTTAGCTCTGCATATCATTCGTGAAAAAGAAGCGCGTATTGGGCATATATTCAGATGGTTTACAGAAGGAAGTAAGTTTATAAAGTCATTTTTATTATATATAGTAGTGAACATTTATATCTTCTTATGGTTTTTACTATTTATTATTCCAGGCATTATTAAATCATTTTCTTATGCGATGACGTACTTTATAATAAATGATCATCCTGAGTATTCCATAAATCAAGCTATTACAGAAAGCCGTCGTATGATGGATGGACATAAGATGGAGTATTTCATTTTATGTTTAAGTTTTATTGGTTGGTTTATATTAAGTTGTATTACACTCGGGATTGGATTCTTATGGCTAATTTCATATTTTTATACGACGTCAGCAGCCTTTTATGAAGAAATTGCAGAGGAGTATTACGAGAAAACAATTCCCACACTATAAAAACACCCAGTATGAGCTATTGGTTCATACTGGGTGTTTTTTGTAGAAATTTTATTAATTGATGACTCGTAAGTGGTTTACTGAAATAGTAGCCTTGCATATATTTACAGTTGTTCTTTTGTAGAAACTTAAGTTGTTTTTCTGTTTCAATTCCTTCAGCAACGACAGAAAGGTTTAAAGTATTTGCAAGGGAAAGGATAGTGGAAACGATAGCTCTTTCCTCAGGTCGATGATCGGCTAGTTGTGTAAATTCTCTCGGTACTTTTAATGTATCGATAGGGAAAATTGATAAGTAAGCGAGAGAAGAATAGCCGGTACCGAAGTCATCAATGGACGTTTGAATACCATATTCCTTTAATTGTTTTAGTCTTGATAATGTTTCTTTTTCATCAATCATTGCAATGCGTTCTGTTAACTCAAGTATTACATGCTTTGGATCGACTTTAATGTCTGTTAGTATTTGTGAAATGTTCTTGATTAAATTCTCTTGCTGGAACTCTTTTGCGGATAAGTTCACACTTATTTTTAAATCTGTGTAGCCGAAAGTATGCCATATTTTTAACTGGCGACAGGATTCTTTTAATACCCAATGACCGAGTGGAACGACTTGTGGCGTCTCTTCTACAATTGGAATGAACTCACATGGCGGAATGTCACCTAGGAGTGGGTGTTTCCAACGTATTAATGCTTCAGCACCAATAATCTTTTTCGTCGTAATATCAACTTGTGGTTGATAGACGAGATAAAACTCTTCGTTTACTAAAGCGAGTGGTAAATCTTTTTCAATTCGAGCTTTTCGTTCCATTTTTTTATACAATTCTTTCGTGTACAGAGAGCTACCGTTTTTTCCTTTGTTCTTTGCTTCGTACATGGCCATATCAGCATGCTGTAAAATAGACAATGGATCTTCACCTGCTTCAGGATATATTGCAATCCCGATGCTCGGTGAGATTTGTAAATGTTGATTTTCGATTTCGAATGGTTCGTTCATGGCTGCTACAATCGTATCAGCCATTTTTTTTACATCGGGTCTTTTTTTATAATTTTCGATAAGGATTGTGAACTCATCTCCAGCTAGCCGGGCAAGCTTCATACTTGGTGTCGATAGTCTTTCGAGTCTTTTTGCTACTGCAATTAATAGAAGGTCTCCTACCCTATGACCGAGGGTATCATTAATAACCTTAAAGCGGTCTAGGTCGAGAAACATAACAGCAAAAGGCCTTTTTGATATTTCGGATCGAGCAATTGCTTGTTCTACATATTGATGAAATGAACGGCGATTTGCAAGCTCTGTTAAAGTATCATGGTATGCCAGAAAATTAATTTGTTCTTGTTGTTGTTTGCTTTCCGTAATATCTTTAATCATTAAATAAACCCCAGAAATATGATTCTTTAAAAAGATAGGAACAGCTGTAACATGCAAGTAGTAAATATCTCTATTTTTATGATATGCCCGTATTTCTAAAGAAATAGATTTCCCCTTTTTTACGCTATGAAAGGCATTAATGATTTCTTCCAAATCTTCTTCATACGTAAGTGAATAGTAAGGTTGATTTAATAATTCATTCGTTTGATAACCGAGCAAAGTAGTACCAGCGTTATTCACTTTGAGAAAATTACCGTACAAATCTAAGGTGAAGATTGGATCTGGATGATGCTCATATAAAGATTTAAACATCTGTTGGTTATGATATAGTTCATTTTTTTGTTCTACTAAATCTTCTGTACGTAGTTCAATTTGTTTTTCGAGTTCCGAGTTGAATTGCATTTGGGCTAGTAATAATATTTTATTTTGTCTTCGAACTAAACTATGGCGTATGAGAACGAAGGAGAAAGTTATTATAAGCCCGATTACTACAATCGGTGCAAAAACATATTCAACTAATATAAAAACAATAAGCATTACTACAGAAATATAAGGTAATGATAATCTGATTGATTCCCCAAGTTTAGGGGTTAATAGTACTTGCTCTTGTTTTTCAGGTTCTTTTGTATGCAGAATACAGGCAATTGCTACTAGTACTAAAGTTACTTGATAGAGAGGAGTAACTGTAAACATAGAATACTCTGGTGTGAAGTATTTGATATAAGCATAAATCGCATCTGTAGTAGCATACAAAATTAAAGCAATGCCAAGAAGCGCACCAACTTTTTTTGATAATAAGGATAATGGCTTGAATAACAGATTGATTCCTATGAGAAAAAAGAGCAAATCGGCCATTGGATAGGTAAGTTGAACAAATATGTCGATATAGGATGTTGAAGAAATGTGAATGGTTCGTTCAATAAGTAAGTAGTAACTTAAAGTAAATTGGGCTGTAACAATAATACAAATATCACATATCATAAAAAGCTTTTCTAATAAATCGCGATTATAGATGATTTCATATAGAAAGGCAAATGCAAAGCTAATTAAAAAAAGTAGGTAAAAAAAGTCAGACGGATCAACGAATGTATAGTAATCCTTTAAAATTAAACGTTGATAGGCAACGACTAAATCACCAATGAAATAAGAGAGGGTTCCAACACATAATATGGTCCAAAATAAACGAGGTAACCCTTCTTTCCTATTTGAAAAATAAAGTATATAACTACAAGCGATAATATCAATGAATAAGGTACTCATTCCAATTAATATTTGAAAAGGAAATGAGTATTCATATAGAAAAGGCATTGCCACGTAATGAATCGCTATAGACAACAATATAATGCTTATAAGAATACTTACATGTGTTTGTTTTTTCATTTATCTCACCCACGGTATATACATATAAATTCCTCTTTTTATTTTTTATTGTTTCTTGAAAAACATATATAATTTCTATACTTATTTTGCACAGGTATAGCGAGTTATAAAAATAGATTTTAATAATTCTCGTTTCTGTCCCCAACATATCGACATAGGAATTTGAAGTTTGCTATAATGATTAAAATAGTTGCATTATTTAGAAAAATTTAAAAATAATAATTACTGCAACTAGGACATATTGTTTACTAAGTGAACTTGTTCTTAATTCAGGGGGGAGGGTTTCACAATGGCAAGTGTATATGAAAATAGTTATATGATCGTTTTGATTTTCTTGCTATTAGGTATATTGCTGCCGGTAGTGGCTCTTACATTAGGAAGGATGCTGCGTCCAAACAAACCAAGTGCAGCGAAAGCGACGACGTATGAGAGTGGGATTGAGCCTTTTCATGATGCAAATATTAGGTTTCATGCTCGTTATTATATTTTTGCTTTATTGTTTGTCATCTTTGATGTAGAAACTTTATTTTTATATCCATGGGCTGTTGCATATGACAAGCTCGGTTTATTTGCACTGATTGAAATGCTCATCTTTGTTGTAATGTTGCTAGTTGGATTAGCGTATGCTTGGAAAAAGAAGGTGTTACAATGGTTATAAATTTTGAGGAATTACATCCAAATGAACGAGCGGAATTAGAACGAAATATCTTTTTTTCTACATTGGAGCAGTTGAAAGGATGGGCACGGAGCAATTCTTTATGGCCGATGACATTCGGACTAGCATGCTGTGCAATTGAAATGATGGGAGTAGGTTCATCACATTACGATTTAGATCGATTTGGGTCATTTTTTCGGACTTCACCAAGGCAATCGGACGTTATGATTGTGTCGGGAACGGTAACGAAGAAGATGGCTCCTATTGTTCGGCGCTTATACGATCAAATGCCTGAACCAAAGTGGGTGATTGCAATGGGATCTTGTGCGACAGCAGGTGGCCCATATGTAAATTCATATGCTGTTGTGAAAGGTGTGGATCAAATTGTACCAGTTGACGTGTATATTCCTGGCTGCCCACCAAATCCCGCCGCTTTAATTTATGGAATTAATAAATTGAAAGAAAAAATTCGTTACGAGGCAAAGACAGGAAAGCAGGTGACGAATAAATGAGTGATCCAAATAAAGACCTAGAGGATTTGAAAAGAGAAGCGGCAAGGCGTGCGAAAGAAGAGGCGAGAAAGCGTCTCGTTGTGAAACATGATGCGGAAATAAGGAAACTTGAGGAAGAAGATCAAGAAAAAGAGAAAGCGCTACCAAAAAATGATGGTATGACTGTGGAAGAAGCAAAACGACGTACAGCAGCGGCCGCAAAAGCAAAAGCGGCAGCATTAGCGAAGCAGAAAAGAGAAGGAACAGAAGAGGTAACGGGAGAGGAAAAGGCCAAAGCGAAGGCGAAGGCAGCAGCCGCGGCAAAAGCAAAAGCGGCAGCGTTAGCGAAGCAAAAAAGAGAAGGAATAGAAGAAATACCGGAAGAAGAAAAGGCGAAAGCGAAAGCGAAGGCAGCAGCCGCGGCAAAAGCAAAAGCGGCAGCGTTAGCGAAGCAAAAAAGAGAAGGAATAGAAGAAATACCGGAAGAAGAAAAGGCGAAAGCGAAAGCGAAGGCAGCAGCCGCGGCAAAAGCAAAAGCAGCGGCATTAGCGAAGCAGAAAAGAGAAGGAACCGAAGAAGTAACGGAAGAGGACAAGGCTAAGGCGAAAGCAAAGGCCGTGGCAGCAGCAAAGGCAAAGGCAGCGGCTCTAGCGAAGCAGAAGGCCTCGCAAGGTGATGGGGAATCGGGAGATGAAAAGGCGAAGGCAATTGCAGCAGCGAAGGCGAAAGCGGCTGCGGCAGCAAGGGCGAAGACAAAGGGCGCTGAAGGTAAAGTGGAAGAGGAGCCGAAGCAGGAAGAGTCATCCGTGAATCAGCCGTATTTAAATCAGTATGTTGAAGTTATTAAGGGGAGAATAGGAGAGGATACATTAGTAGATTCCTATATTAATAAACTTTCAAAAGATGTACCAACTCTTGTGGCGGAGCCCTCAAAATATTATGAAGTAATGGAGTTACTGCGATTCCATGAGGGACTTGCTTTTGATTATATGTCAGAGCTACATGCGACGGATTTTGTGACACATATGGAAGTATATGTTCATTTATTTTCATATGGAAAGAAACAGTCAGTAGCGGTGAAGGTAAAGCTGGATAGGGAAGAGCCGCAAGTAGAATCGGTGACAGCGCTTTGGAAAGGAGCGGACTGGCCAGAGCGAGAAGCATATGATTTGCTCGGCATTGTATTTAAGGGACATCCGAATTTATCACGTATTTTAATGCCGGATGATTGGATAGGGTATCCGCTTAGGAAAGATTATGAACCGTATGATGTGGAGGTGTAGCTTATGATCCGTACGGAAGAAATGCTTTTGAATGTAGGGCCTCAGCATCCGAGTACGCATGGTGTATTCAGGCTTGTTATTAAGATTGACGGGGAAATTATTAAAGAAGCTACACCAGTTATTGGATATTTGCATCGCGGGACCGAAAAGATTGCCGAGAGCTTACAGTATACACAAATTATCCCTTATACAGATCGAATGGACTATTTATCGGCCATGACGAATAATTACGTCATTTGCCATGCTGTAGAGACGATGATGGGGCTTGAAATCCCGGAGCGGGCCGAATACTTACGAGTGCTTGCAATGGAGCTTGGAAGGATTGCAAGCCACCTCGTTTGGTGGGGGACAAATCTTCTTGATATAGGAGCGGTCAGCCCGTTTTTGTACGCGTTTCGTGAACGAGAGATGATTATAAATTTATTAAACGAATTATGCGGTGCCCGGCTTACTTTTAACTATATGAGAGTCGGGGGTGTAAAGTGGGATGCGCCGGACGGTTGGATTGAAAAAGTGGAAGAGTTTGTTCCGTATATGAGAGAGCAATTAGCAGGTTATCATGATCTCGTTAGCGGTAATGAGATTTTCTTAAATCGTGTAAAAGGCGTTGGTATATATAACGCGGAAGAAGCGATTTCGTATTCTTTAAGCGGAGCGAATTTGCGGTGTACCGGAGTAAACTGGGATCTTCGCAAGGATGAACCGTACTCCATTTATGATCGTTTTGATTTCGATATTCCTGTTGGGAGTGTGGGAGATGCTTGGGATCGTTACGTTTGCCGCATGCAAGAGATTGAGGAGTCATTAAAAATTGTTGAGCAAGCTGTCCAGCAGTTTCCAAAAGACGGAGCTGTGCTAGCAAAAGTACCGAAAATCATTAAGGCGCCTAAAGGGGAAGCGTTCGTCCGTATAGAATCGCCGCGAGGAGAGATTGGTTGCTATATTGCTAGTGATGGAAAGAAAGAGCCGTACCGCTTGAAGTTTCGCAGGCCGTCTTTTTACAATTTGCAAATTTTACCGAAGTTATTGAAAGGTGAAAACATCGCCAATTTAATTACGATTTTAGGTGGAGTTGATATTGTACTTGGGGAGGTTGATGGCTAATGATTGAAACGCTCTTACAATCACCTTCAAGCTGGACGAATTTCTTCATTTTTTTCGGATTAGCGGTGCTTCTATTATTTGCAGTCCTTGGCTTCGTTACATATGGTATTTTGGCAGAACGGAAAGTGATGGGTTTTATGCAAGGGCGGATTGGCCCAAACCAAGTTGGGGGCCGGTTCGGCTTACTACAAACGGTAGCTGATGTTTTAAAACTATTACTGAAAGAAGATAGTATTCCGAAAGCGGCAGATAAACCGTTGTTTATATTAGCACCTGTTATTGCATTCGCACCGGCATTTATGGTGCTTGCAGTCATCCCGTTTACTGATAAATTTCAGTTCGCGGATATTGGCGTAGGCTTACTGTATTACATTGCTGTTTCTGGCATTACGACGATTGGTGTCGTAACTGGAGGATGGGCATCAAATAATAAATATTCCCTTTTAGGAGGGATGCGTGCGGCGGCGCAAATGATTTCTTATGAAATTCCGCTCGTAATGAGTGTAATTGGCGTCGTTTTGTTAGCTGGTAGCCTGAATTTAAATGAAATTGTAGCGGCGCAGGAGAATGTTTGGTACATTTTCGTGCAGCCAATCGGTTTCGTCGTTTTCTTAATCGCGGCGGTAGCAGAGTTAAATAGGACGCCGTTTGATTTACCAGAAGCAGAATCGGAACTTGTTTCTGGATATCATACGGAATACTCAGGGTTTCGATGGGCGTTTTTCATGCTTTCAGAGTACGTATATTTCTTCGGAATGGCATCTTTAATTACAGTGCTCTTTTTAGGCGGATGGAATCCAGTTATGTTCCTTGGATTTATCCCAGGAGCTGTATGGTTTGCTTTGAAATTTAGCAGTGTAGTCTTTCTATTAATTTGGTTCCGCGTTACGTTCCCGCGTATAAGAGGTGACCAGTTAATGGAGTTTGGCTGGAAAGTATTATTGCCAATTGCACTTGCAAATATTTTCTTAACGGCATTGATTAAGGAGTTGTTCTTCTAATCTATGAGGGGGGTGCCAGTAAGAGATGAAAGGACTATTTAAAGGATTAAAATATACATTAAGCAATTTGAGTAAGAAGAAGGTGACTTATGATTATCCGAATCAACCGTTGCCGCTGCCGGACCGCTTTCGAGGTATTCAAAAGTTTTATCCGGAAAAGTGTATTGTTTGTAATCAGTGCTCCAACATTTGTCCGACAGACTGTATTCAGTTAACGGGAAAAAAACATCCGGATCCTACGAAAAAAGGAAAAATTATCGACACGTACGACATTAATTTTGAAATTTGTATTCTGTGTGATTTATGTACAGAAGTTTGTCCGACAGAGGCGATTGTTATGACAAATAACTTTGAACTCGCGGAATATTCACGTGATGATTTATTTAAAAATTTGCAGTGGCTTGACGAAAACGACGAAAACGTCAGGAAGGAGAATAAAGCATGAATGGCGAGTTTGTAGCATTCTTCATACTATCCTTGTCTGCAATTATCGGCGGTATTCTTATGTTGAACTTAACGAAAGTCATGCATATGATGCTAGCTCTCGTTCTGACATTTCTTAGTATCGCAGGTTTGTACTTTCTTTTATCGGCCGAATTTATCGGAGTTGCACAAATTTTACTTTACTCCGGTGCGATCACAATTATTATGATTTTTGGCATTATGTTAACACAACATAACGCAGAAAATGAATCGCGTCTTACTCTTCGAAAATGGATTATCTTCTTTGCGGTTGTAGCATTTGGGGCAGTTATGTATTTCGCTGTTAACAATATTGATTTTGCAAATGAAAGCACACAAGGAAGTTTACCTCTCCATGAAAAAAACACACTTCAAATCGGTACACTTCTCTATTCGAAATATATTATTCCATTTGAGTTAACCTCAGTTATTTTACTTGTAGCACTTGTTGGCGCGATTATACTTGCGAAGAAGGATGAGAAAGAGGAGGATTCCAATGAGTAGCGTTCCAGTTTCTGCATATTTAACGCTTGCGATTATTTTGTTTTGCATCGGTTTGTTTGGAGCTTTAACGAAGCGAAATACAGTGATTGTATTAGTTTGTATTGAATTAATGCTTAACGCGGCCAATTTGAATTTAGTAGCGTTTAGTAAATTAGGTTTGTTCCCAAATTTAACAGGGCAAATTTTCTCTCTATTTACGATGGCTGTAGCAGCAGCGGAGGCGGCGGTAGGACTCGCCATTTTAATTGCTTTGTATCGTAATCGTACGACGGTTCATGTAGATGAAATGGATACGCTCAAAGGATAACATTGTGACCGAAAAGGGGGAAGGAAACAATGATCGATTATGCATGGCTCATACCGCTTTTCCCACTTGTTTCGTTTTTTTTATTACTTATATTCGGGAAGAAAATTAGAGAAGGAAGCAGTGTACTTAGTATTTTCCTCGTCTTTCTCTCCTTTATATTTGCGGTACTTGTATTAATAGAAAGATTTTCAGAAGCAAGCGTGAAGCATAAGTGGGTATGGCTTAGAACGGGAGATATTGATATATCATTTGGCTTTGAAGTGACTGCATTAGGGGCTTTAATGCTGTTTATCGTTACACTTGTGAGTTTACTTGTACATGTGTATTCGAAAGGTTATATGAAAGGTGAGGAAAGATTACCAACCTTTTATGCCTATTTAGGGCTCTTTACATTTGCGATGCTCGGGCTCGTTATATCCCCGAATTTATTACAGCTTTATATATTTTGGGAGTTAGTCGGCCTTGGTTCATTTTTACTCATCGGTTTTTATTTCTTTAAAGAAGAAGCGAAGGCTGCTGCGAAAAAGGCTTTTATTATGACTCGTATTGGAGATGTCGGTTTATTTATTGGGATGATCTTAATTTTCTGGCATGCAGGTAGTTTTGAATATGACGCAATATTTAGGGCGATTCATACGGGGGATCTTACCCCTACGATGATTACAATAACAGCGATATTAATTTTTATCGGTGCGATGGGGAAGTCAGGTCAGTTCCCGCTTCATACGTGGTTACCAGATGCGATGGAAGGGCCGACGCCTGTTTCGGCACTTATTCATGCGGCGACGATGGTCGCAGCTGGCGTATATTTAGTGGCGACGATGTTCCCGCTATTTTCAGCAAGTGCGGTGGCGATGCAGACGGTGGCAATCGTTGGAGCCTTCACTGCAATCTTTGCGGCTTCCATAGGTCTTGTACAAACGGATATAAAGAGAGTGCTTGCTTATTCTACAGTGAGCCAGCTTGGGTATATGATGCTTGCGTTAGGATCTGCCGGTTATGTAGCTGGTGTTTTCCATTTAACGACACACGCCTTTTTTAAAGCGCTACTATTTTTGGCGGCAGGAAGTGTCATTCATGCAGTGCATACGCAAGACATTAATAAAATGGGTGGTTTACAGAAGAAGATGAAAGTAACGGGTGCACTATTTTTAATCGGTACACTTGCAATTAGTGGGGTTCCGCTCCTTTCAGGTTTCTTTAGTAAAGATGAAATTTTAGCGGTGACTTGGATGAATGGCAATTACGTTTTATTCATATTAGCAGTAATTGCAGCGTTCTTAACAGCATTCTACATGTTCCGGCTATACTTCCTTGTCTTTACTGGGGAAGCCAAGACGAAGGGAGATGTGCAGGAATCGCCCCGCATTATGACGTATCCGATGATCGTCCTTGGCGTTCTCGCGGTAGTGGCGGGTTATATGAATACACCATGGTTTGGGACATTCCTCGGGGATTGGCTTACGAAAGATGTAGCATTTAAAACGCGAGAGGCACACGGACCAGTTTGGATTATGATCGTAGCGACTATCGTTTCATTTGCTGGGATTGCTCTTGCATATTTCATATATGGCAAGAAATCTATTTCTAGAGATTGGGCTGGTGGTGATGGAACACCTCTTTATAACCTTTTGAAAGAAAAATATTATGTGGATGAACTATACAATATGACGGTGCTCCCTATTACGAAGGGAGTCGCCCATGTGCTTCGCTTATTTGAGGTGTATGTAGTCGAAGGAATTGCCATTTTAATAGGGAGTCTAATTAAAGGGATAAGCGGACTCGGTTCTAGACTCCAAAACGGAAATGTACAAGTGTACGGCACTGTAACAGTTGTTTCGCTTGCAGTACTCGTCATTATTTTGCTCTATACGGGAGGGGATTTACGATGAATGATTTGTTATTAACGTTCTTCATTTTTTCCCCGCTTTTAGGAATTCTCTTACTTGTATTAACACCGAAAAAAGAATCGCGTACAGTGCGAGCGCTTGGTTTATTTGGAACGGCGCTTCCATTTGGAATCGCTATCGTTCTCGCTTGTACATATGCTTCTGGAAAGAGTTTATCGCTATTTGATGAAAAAGTGAAATGGATTAAATTTGGGGATCTTGCAGCGGTGGATAAAAGATGGTTTTCCATTTATTACGAGCTCGGCATTGATGGTTTATCGCTCGTTATGATGGTGCTGACAGCCCTTCTAGCGATGTTTGCAGCAATTGCGGCATTTACTATTAAAAGAAACTTGAAAGCCTTTTATATGCTGCTACTCATGTTAGAAATAGGGATGCTCGGCGTCTTCGCTGCTCAAAATTTAATGTTGTTCTTTATCTTCTTTGAAATTACGTTGCCACCAATGTTTTTATTAATTGGGAAGTGGGGGAAATTGTCGAGTGAAAAAGCTGCTTATAGTTATTTAATATATAACGGTATTGGCTCCGCCATTTTGCTCATCGTTTTCTCGGTTTTATTTGCGAAAACAGGTACAACAAATATTACAGAGCTTAAAGAAATATTAACGAGTGTAGGTGCTGGGGGAGGAATGGCTGTCTCAAGTAGTTTACAGTTCGGCTTGTTTCTTGCCATAATGATTGCTTTTGCGATTAAACTACCCGTTTTCCCGTTACATCGCTGGATGGTCAATGTGCATATTGAAGCGCATCCGGCTGTAGTTATGCTTCATGCGGGCGTTTTACTGAAGATTGGGGCATACGGTATGATTCGTTTCGGAAAGGGGCTATTCCCGGAATACTTTCGCGAGTTTGCAACGCTCATTGCGATTTTAGGAGTCATTAATTTATTGTACGGAGCCTTCTTAGCACTCATCCAAACGGACTTCCGGAAGGTACTTGCTTACTCTAGTATTTCGCATATGGGCATTGTATTAATGGGCCTTGCGGCGTTAAATGCACCAGGTACACAAGGGGCACTATTCCAAGTTGTCTCTCACGGTTTAATTGCAGCCTTACTCTTCTTCTTACTGGGCGTTATAGAACAGCGCTTTGGAACGTCGGATATTACAGCGCTTGGCGGACTCGCAAAAAGTGTCCCAGTACTTAGCGGATTCTTCTTAGCAGGAGGAATGGCATCGCTTGGATTACCAGGAATGTCTGGATTTGTTAGCGAGTTTCTTGCCTTTCTCGGTTTATTCCAAGGGGAGCCAATCATTGCTACAGTCGGTGTACTTGGCATCATTTTAACCGCTGTATACGTATTGAGAGCGACACTTCAAGTAACATTTGGTAAGAAAGAGTGGGAGGCGAAAGCTGATATACACGGATGGGAGTATGTCCCTATATTGCTACTTATCTTCTGCATTATTGCAATTGGAGTAATGCCAGAAATACTAGGGGATCCGCTTCAAAATACATTGAAAACATTGGGGGTGAAGTAGGATGGATATGAATACGTTACTTAGCTTATCATGGCATCTCATGGTGCCAGAATTCATTATTCTTGGAGCTGCCATCCTTCTTTCCATATGTGATTTGTTTTTTAAGTTGAACCATAGATATGTAGCGCTTAGTGCAATCGCAGCCGTCATATTAGCAATTGTCTCATTAATTACGCTATATGGTGAACCGACAGGAGATATTTTAAACGGATCGTTTGTGTTAGATGGGTTTTCAAAAGGGTTCAAAACGTTGTTGTTAGGCGGAGCGGCCCTCATCTTATGCACCGCAATGAGCGATGATAAGAAGAATCCAATTGAAGATAAGGGAGAATATTATTACTTATTTTTAATGGCACTTCTTGGGGCTATGTTTATGGCTTCTAGTGTCGACTTCATTACACTTTTCATCGGTTTAGAATTGCTTTCACTTTCTTCATATATTTTAGTAGGAATACGAAAAAAGAACCGTGCATCAAACGAGGCGGCCATGAAATATGTCATTAATGGAGGAATTGGAACGGCAATTACGCTCTTTGGAATGAGTTATTTATACGGTATTACAGGATCAACTAATATCGTGGATATGCAAAAAGTATTCACAGGGGAGCTTGCTGGTGGTATTCAGTTATTGTTAGCTCTCGCATTTCTACTCCTGCTCGTTGGACTCTCATTTAAAATTGCGACAGTACCGTTTCATATGTGGGCACCAGATGTGTATGAGGGAGCGGCTACGCCTGTTACTGCTTTTCTCGGGACGATTTCTAAAATTGCAGGGTTCTTACTAATTACTCGTCTGTTTCTCATGGTTTTTGCAAGTGTATCGGTGCAAGGAGACATGCAATCTTTATACGGACGTATGAGCATATACATTGTAGTACTAGCGAGTATTACGATGATTATTGGAAACGTAGTAGCGTTAAAGCAATATAACGTAAAACGTCTATTTGCCTATTCGGGAATCGCACATGCGGGGTATTTACTCGTTCCGCTTGTAGCATTATCACCATTTACGATGGATAGCATGTGGTTTTACATGCTTGCGTATATGCTTATGAATATAGGCGCGTTTGCAATTATCCACGGCTTAATCTTACAAAGCGACAAAGAAAACATTACCATTTTCACCGGATTATATAAGCGGTCGCCATTTACAGCGATAGTGATGACGATTTTTATATTATCGTTGGCCGGGATACCAGGAACAGCTGGTTTCATCGGGAAAATTAACATCTTTTTAGGTGCACTGCATGTAGAGCCAGCTCATTACGTACTAGCTTCTATTATGATGGGGACGACAGTCATCTCATTCGTATATTATTTCCGTATTTTACAGCAAATGTTTTTCCGGACGGGAGAAGTGGAAGAGAAAATTCGTTTGCCATTGAATATAAAGGTTGTTATGAGCCTTTGTGCAATTGCGATTGTAATACTAGGGATTATGCCGATGATTGGATACAATTTCTTTTATGAATATTTTCCATTAATGAAGGATTTCTTCTTCTTAGGGAACGTGGTACAATAGTGAAAATAAAAGGTGTGGAGTTGTTACTCTGCGCTTTTTATTTTGTGTGAATTACAATTGAAAATGCATGTAGGTATATGTTTTTTGAGAGCAAATTATGATGTGAAATGTAAGATGCTTATTTGTATTTGAAAAAGTGTGGCTCCTACTTATTATGGTATCGTTTTTATAGTATTTCGTAAGTAGTAGCTGGGTAAAAAGGGGTCGATTTTTTGGCACATCTTTTAGGGCAACAAGCACTGATTGCCATTGTTTCGCATTTATTGTTTATTACCATTACATGGTGGGCCTTACAAGGTGTTCACATTGAGCGTTTAATGAAGTCTGGAAAGGTGATGCAGACGCGAGTGTTACTCATCCTAATTACAATTGCAATTGGGACATCTGTAAGTAACTTTTTCCTTGATTATTTAGGCTATTCAAAGAGTTTAACGTATTTAGTAAAGTAAGTGTATAGAACCTCATATCTCCGTTAACAATGGGGATAGGAGGGGATGAAATTGAAGCTTAAAGCCATTCTTATTGTTGTGATAAGTGTTGTTTTATTTTTGGTTGGATATAGAGAGATGAAACCGATCAGCGATGAACAGAAAATGGAGAGCATGATTGCAACTTTAGAGAAAAATGATGCTAAAGTAGAGAAGTGGTCATGGTTAGCGCGAGAAACAAAAACAATTTCTAATATACATACGTTTCAAAAGTTGTTAAACGATGTGAAGGACAAGGCGAATGTTCAAAAGTGGGAATTAGAGCAATCTCCAGATGGATATAAAGCTACATCCTATAAAAAATTTTCTTCTTATGAAGAACGAGTAGTAGTAACATGGAGTAAGGAAAATACTAAAGAAAACACTTTCATTATTTTTGAAGTAAGCGGGGCGAAATGGGACCCGAAGTACATTCAGAAAACAAATAAAATTTTTAGTGAAAAACCTATAATTTACACTTGTGTTCAAGGTGTACTGAATGATAAGATTGAAGGTGTTTTGCAAAATAAAACCAATCAGGTTTTGAAAGATCTTTCAGCAAGAGCGATCGAACAGATAGAAGAAAGAGCATTTGTGTCAGTCTCCGCATACAATAAAAAGTGGGATGACGCTCTTTCAACAAATAGAGAGAAAATAAATGTGCAAATAGCAATACGTTCTACAGACAACAAAGATACAATTGTGGTTGGCACACCGATCATAACTTCTGAGTATTGAGTGAATAGATACTGAAAAAAGGACACGGAGGGGAATAATTTGGAAAAGATCATCGTCCGTGGCGGAAAGCGGTTAAACGGCACAGTGCGTGTTGAGGGCGCAAAAAATGCTGTATTACCTATAATCGCTGCAGCCCTATTAGCGAGTGATGGAAAGAATGTACTATCTGAAGTACCAGTTTTGTCTGATGTATACACAATTAATGAGGTATTACGTCATTTAAATGCTGAAGTCGTATTTGAAAATAACCAAGTAACAATCGATGCTTCTAAAGAACTAAACATTGAAGCACCATTTGAATATGTACGTAAAATGCGTGCATCTGTTCAAGTGATGGGACCATTACTTGCACGTAACGGTCGTGCTCGTATTGCACTTCCTGGTGGATGTGCAATTGGTTCACGTCCAATTGACCAACATTTAAAAGGCTTCGAAGCAATGGGAGCAAAAGTACAGGTTGGTAATGGTTTTGTTGAGGCATACGTTGAGGGAGAACTAAAAGGAGCTAAAATTTATTTAGACTTCCCAAGCGTGGGCGCGACAGAAAACATTATGTCTGCAGCTACATTAGCAAAAGGGACAACAATCCTTGAAAACGCAGCGAAAGAACCAGAAATCGTTGACTTAGCTAACTTCTTAAATGCAATGGGAGCGAAAGTACGCGGAGCTGGAACTGGAACGATTCGTATCGAAGGCGTTGATAAATTATATGGTGGAAACCACTCTATTATTCCTGACCGTATTGAAGCGGGAACATTCATGGTTGCAGCGGCAATTACTGGTGGAGACATCTTAATTGAAAATGCTGTACCTGAACATTTACGCTCAATTACAGCGAAAATGGAAGAAATGGGTGTTAAAGTTATTGAGGAAAATGAAGGTGTACGTGTTATCGGCCCAGATAAGTTAAAAGCGGTTGATATTAAAACTATGCCTCACCCAGGTTTCCCAACAGACATGCAATCACAAATGATGGCATTATTACTACAAGCTGATGGAACAAGTATGATTACAGAAACGGTATTCGAAAACCGCTTTATGCACGTTGAAGAATTCCGTCGTATGAATGCTGATATTAAAATTGAAGGTCGTTCTGTTATTATGAACGGTCCAAACAGCTTACAAGGTGCTGAAGTAGGCGCAACTGACTTACGTGCTGCAGCTGCATTAATCTTAGCTGGTTTAGTATCTGAAGGTTACACTCGTGTAACTGAGTTAAAGCATCTTGACCGTGGTTATGTAGATTTCCATAAGAAATTAGCTGCATTAGGTGCAACTATTGAACGTGTAAACGAAAAAGTAGAAGAAGTGAAAGAACAAGAAGTTTCTGATCTTCACGCTTAATTGAAATAGTCTCTACGTCTTTTGACGTAGGGGCTATTTTTTTTGGTTATTACTGTTATAGTCAATAAATTCTATACTTATGCATGTACCAGTAAAAATATTTAGAAAATTTTTGTTTTATCCTGCGTTAACTGCCCGTAAACATTCGATTGGTGCGGCTAATTAAAGTTTCACTTTATATGGTTCCCCTTCAGTATGTTCTAAAAGAACGAGTTGTTCCATAAGAATGAATGGAGTAAAGCTTTTGGATATTGGGGGAAATAAGATGAAATTTTCAAAGCCACTTTTTATCACAGTAGCGCTTCTAATAGCGCTCGTTATCATTGTACCTGCTGCTCTTGTTATTCCGTTTGCGAAAGCAAAAGTAGGGGAAGAAGCAGCTTCTAAAACTCCTCCAGCAATAGAAAGTATACCAGCTCCAGGGAAAGTGGATACAGCGATTCAAGTTGCTGTATATCGTGATCAGCAAAAGAAGGTAGAAACATTACCTATGGAGGAGTATGTGACCGGTGTAGTAGCTTCTGAGATGAATGCCAGTTTTGAAATAGAGGCGCTAAAGGCGCAGGCATTAGCAGCGAGAACATTTGCGGTGCAGCGTATGCTAAGCGGAGGAAAGAAAAACAATGCGGACGTGACCGATACGGTGAAAGATCAAGTGTACAAAAGCAAAGAAGAATTGAAGAAACAATGGGGTAATAACTATGAAAATAATTTGAAGAAAATCGAAGAAGCCGTTTCGAAAACCGCAGGACAAGTTTTAACATACGATGGAAAACCAATCTCAGCATCCTTCTTCTCAACGAGTAATGGCCGGACAGAAAATGCGGCTGATTATTGGGGAAATGATTATCCGTACTTAAAGAGCGTAGATAGTCCGTGGGATCAAGCCTCTCCAAAATTTACGAGCGAGCAAACTTTTACAGTAGCTGACTTTCAAAAACGTCTTGGTGTGAAGGTGTTGGCAGACGGGAAGGTTGGAAATATTAAAGATCTTACGGAAGGAAAGCGAGTAAAAGATGTAGCATTTCAAGGGAAAACATTAACAGGAAAGCAAGTTCGTGAAAAGCTAGATTTACGCTCTTCTGACTTCACGTGGAAACAAGAGGGGGATAAAATCGTCGTTACAACGAAGGGATTCGGTCACGGCGTTGGCATGAGCCAATACGGAGCAAATGGCATGGCAGCGGAAGGTAAGAAATATACAGATATCGTTGCTCATTATTATAAGGGTGTCGAAATAAAGTCGATGAATGATTATGAAGGAAAGTTAATGGTGAAGAAGTAGGGGGAAAAGAGACCGTTCCAAGAGATATATTGGGACGGTTTTCTTTTGTTAGTGGATAGGTTCCTTGTCGAATCGTTGATATATTAAAAAAATCGTCAATGTTCAGCGATGACAGAACTCTGTTTAAAGGGCCCATGGATCGCTGGAAGCTATTATAAGGATGAACGTACAGAAGAATCAATGAAAGACGGTTGGCTCTATACAGGAGACATTGTCACGGTTGATTCGGAAGGATGTATTAAGATTGCTGATTGTACGAAAGACTGAATTAAAAGTGGAGGCGAATGGATTTCTTCCGTAGATTTAGAAAATGCCTTAATGTCGCACGATAAAGTGTTAAAAGCATCTGTTGTGGCGGTGCCGCATGAAAAATGGCAAGAACGTCCCGTTGCTTGCGTCGTATTAAAAGAGGGACAAGTAGTAGAAAGAGAAGAACTGTACGCTTTACTAGAAGTAGAATTTCCGAAATGGTGGATGCCAGATGATATTTTATTTGTAAATCAAATTCCGAAAACATCTGTAGGGAAGTTTTTAAAGAGAGCACTACGTGATCAGCTCGAGACTTATATGGTAGAACAAAACTAGAGAAGAAGGCTATCCTTTCATTTGGATAGTCTTCTTTTTATGGTGCTTCATAAAATATCAAAAATTTCCATTAATTGTTTGGTATAATGTGATAAAAAGCATTTGGGGGAGACAGAATGGCGTTATTGGAGTTGAGACAATTAGGGAAGACGAACCAGTTACCAGCAGTTGAACTGAAGGTTGAGCAAGGACAATGTGTTGTTTTGCAATGTAATAACCATACAGCTAAAGTGTTGCACCGCATTATTATTGGTGAGGAAGAAGCTTCAACTGGCAACGTGCTATTTGAGGGAGAAGCGATTGGAAAGAAAAATTATTCACGCATCGGCTTTTGTTTTTTGAAAGATGAAGCATACGACCGTTTGAAGGTAAAGGAATACTTCAAGTTTTTAATAGGACTTTATGAATCAAATATGAGCACGGAAGAAGTAGTACAATATGTCGGGCTCTTAGATAAATTAAACGTTAAAATAGAAAAACTATCATTTTCAGAGAAACGTCGCCTTCATATTGGGCGTGTTATGATTCATAATCCAGATTTAGTTATTTTGGAAGAGCCGGAGCAAAATGTAGATACAGAGAGCACAATTATTATTCGAAAAGCAATTATGAAAATGAAAGAGCAAGGAAAGGCCATTTTTATTACGTCATCCCTTCTATCGGACGCCCTTTCGTTAACAGAAGATGTATACATATTAAATAAAGATGGTGTGAAAAAAATAGAAATCGAACAAGAAGAAGTTGAAGAGGTGGATGAAGAGAAGGTCGTGCAAATGATTCCGCAAATGAAACTTGAAAGAATTCCAGCGAAAGTGAACGATAAAATCATTTTATTAGACCCGATGGAAATTCATTTCATTGAAACACAAAATGGAGTGACACATATTCATGTGCGCGAAGGTGATTTCGTATGTGCATTAACGTTAAGCGAACTAGAAGCGAGATTAACAGGATTCGGGTTCTTTAGATGTCATCGCTCGTACCTTGTGAATTTACAAAGAGTACGAGAAGTGATTACGTGGACTCGTAATAGTTTTAGTTTAATTTTGGATGACGAAAGAAAAAGTTCAATTCCGCTTTCAAAAGGACGAATGGATGAATTAAAAGGTGTGATTGGGTTATAAAAATTGCTCCAATAAGCTTAAAATACGATTCATTCACTGGTAAAAATACTCCTTTTACCGGTATTTTACTGCGTAACCCCTTTGTTTTTCATATGATTGAGTCAAGAAAAGCGAAACAAACAAACGAAAAGCGCTAAAGCGACTTTCATCTATAAAAAGAAAAACAAAGGGGATGACGGGATGACATTGGCAATTGAAATGAAAGATGTAATGAAAAGTTTCAACGAAAAAACGGCACTTCGAAATGTAAATATTGAGGTGAAGCAAGGAGAGATTTTCGGATTCCTTGGACCAAGTGGATCTGGAAAAACGACAACAGTAAAGATTTTAACTTCTCAATTACTCCATAGTGTTGGAACGGTAAGGGTATTAGGAAAAGATATTACAGGCCCAAGCAGCATCGATTATAAACGAATTGGTATTTTAACAGACAACAGCGGTTTATATGAAAGACTTAGCATTTATGATAACTTACTATTATTTTGTGACTTATACGATTGTAAAAAAGAACGAATCGATGAAGTGCTAGCGCAAGTAAATCTATTAGATGATAAAAAAACACCAGTAAAGAAACTATCAAAAGGAATGAAGCAGCGCGTTACATTAGCTAGAGCAATCCTTCATAAACCAGATATCCTCTTCTTAGATGAACCAACATCCGCACTCGATCCAGTAAACGTACAAAACATTCATAAAATCTTAAAAGACTTAAATAAAGAAGGAACGACGATTTTCTTAACGACTCACAATATGAACGAAGCAGAGACGCTTTGTAACCGCATCGCCTTTCTATGCGGCGGAGAAATTGTAGCGCTTGATACACCAGAAAACCTTCGTCTACAATACGCGAAAGATCAAATACAAGTTGTATTAAAAGATAAGCAAAAAGAAGTCGTGCAAAAAGATGAATTAGGTGCAAAACGTATTTCAGAATGGATGAAAAAAGGTGAATTACTATCCATTCATTCACACGAACCAACGCTAGGCGATATCTTTATTGAAGTTACTGGGAGGGGACTATAATGACATTTTCAATGAGACGATTTTCAGCTATTTTTCGGAAAGAGGTACAGGATATTAAAACAAATGCATCGGTACTTGTAATGGCGGCGATGCCAATTATGTTCGCTTTTGTTTATCAACAGATGGATGGGCCAAAAGAACAAATAGCTAATATGGTAACTTTAATGACTTTAATAATGGTAGGGAGCTTTGTTCAAGCGGCTTTAATTGCAGAAGAAAAAGAAAAGCATACTTTACGTGTGATGATGTTATCACCAACATCATCGTTAGAAGTATTACTAGGAAAAAGCGCATTAACAGCTCTTATTACCTTTGTAATTTGTATTAGTAACTTCGCCATTTTAGGTGTGATAAAGGGGAATATGGTTTTAATCGTTCTATTTTTACTTGCTAGTATATTTTTCTTCCTTATGTTAGGTACGGCAATTGGATTAATAGCTAAAACAATGGCATCGACATCAGTAGTAGGTATGCCGATCTTGTTTGTTTTTTTCCTGGCTCCAATGTTGGGCGAATTTATTAAAAATAAGTTTGTAACAAAGGCAATTGAGTTTCTTCCAACGAAACATCTTGTAGATGCAATGCCAAAGATGCTGGCTGGAAAAGGTTTTTCAACTGTTAGTGGTGATTTAATCAATATTATAATTTGGTGTGTGCTTTCAATTGTTCTTTGTATGGTAGTTTACAAAAAGAAACAAATGGACTAAAAACTGAGCTGAAATGCTCAGTTTTTTCTTTTTTCTATCATTTCCTCGGAAATTTTACAATTCCTATACATATTTTTACATATTTTGTCGAAAAGTAATTAGTTATACGTTGTATAGGATACGTGAATATTGTTCAAAATGATTGCTGAGGTGATGATGGAATGCGAGGAAGAAATAATAAAAAGTCGCAAAAGGTAGTACATTTATTTCAAAAAAGATGGGTGTTTCCGGCACTATACATTGCTTGTGCAGCGGTAATTTTAATGGTTGCGCTATGGTTCCAAGGAGCTAATCCGAAGAAGAATCCGAACCAAGATCAAGCAACACCGTATACACAATCGGAAGATCCAGCAGTACCAGTAACGAAATCTTCAGAAGTAGTGAAAATGCCAGCTGCCGCTAATGCGGAAGTAGTCGTACAGAAGAAATTCTATGAAGATGCAGCAACTGAGGCGGAACAAGAAAAAGCACTTGTCTTTTATAACAACACATATTCCCCAAACAAAGGAATCGACATTGCTGCGAAGAATGGAAAAGAATTCAATGTAGCTGCTGCTTTAAGCGGTACAGTAACGAAGGCTGAAAAAGATTCACTTCTTGGTTATGTTGTAACAGTTGATAGTGGAAATGGTGTAGCAGCTTCTTATCAAAGCTTAGGTAGTGTGAAAGTAGAAAAAGGTGCACGAGTTGTACAAGGTGAAGTATTAGGAACATCCGGTCTAAGTGCAATGAATAAAGAAGCAGGTTCTCACGTTCACTTTGAAGTACGTAAAGACAACGTGGCTGTGAACCCTGAGCGCTACTTAAATAAGTCAGTAGCAGAAATTAAAGCTGATGCAGGTGCTGCAAAAGCAACGAATGCTTCTGGTAAAAAGGCTGATGACAAATCTCAAAAAGAAGAGAAGTCAACGAGCACGAAACCAGAAAGTAAAACAGAAGATAAGTCTCAAAAAGAAGAAAAATCAACAAGCGGTTCGACTAGTGACAAAAAAGAAGAGCCGAAGAAAGAAGAAAAATCAACAAATGGTTCTACAGAATCATCTAACAGTTCTTCTTCACAAGAATAAGAAAGTGAAAAAATCAGCTCTCACTAGGAGAGCTGTTTTTTTTACTTTTACCCCGCATTAACGGGCAGTAAGACCCCTACTTCAAAATTCAGTGAAAGCTAAGAAGTTAGGCCTGGGGTCAACTGCCCGTAAAAGCCCGATTGGTTCAACTAATAATCAGTGGGAAATGGCGCCCACTGATTAAAGTTTCACTTTATATAAAAATACTCAATTTCGAGAAAAAAGTTGCAATAACAAGGAAAAATGACGAGATTCTCGAATATATATTAAAAAAAGGAGGGGATACTGTGTCATTTTTATTTGTTCTGTCGACTGCTATTATTTTATTGTTTGTTTTATTCACTTTATATTATTATATTGCCGGTAAGAAAGAGGTTCCCCACCATCAATTGTTAGAAGAAGAGTTGGAACGAGAAGAATGACACTCTAAGAAAGAGTGTCTTTTTCTTTTTGTACACCTATTGGAATTTTTAGAGCTAAGTCGTATAATACTAATTGTGATTTTTTACATAAGAAAACGATATTTGAATGCAGTAGGACTCTAAAATACTGTGTTTTTTTGTTGTGGTTGAGGGGGAAGTTTAATGAAAGCTAGAGAGCGCAAAGGTTTTAATAAGGTTTTTATTTTCATCGCTATAGCAATTGTATTAATTGGTACGATTGGGTTTGTTATTTTTAGTAAGGTTAGTAAAGATAGTAAAGAACAAAAAATTCCAGTTTTTACTTATTATTATTTAGCAAAAGATAAGGATAAAAAGGTAAGTGCCGAGCTGAAAAATCGAAACACAGTTTTATCTGTTGAAGAATTTGAAAAACAAATGAAATATTTAGCTGATAATCAGTATCGTACTCTTACATTACAGGAATTTAATGAATTTATAAAAGGAAAAAAGAAATTACCTAAAAAAAGCGTGTTGATCACGTTTGATAATTCTTCAAAGTCAAATTATTCGTATGCCTATCCTATTTTAAAAAAATATAAGATGCATGCAGCTTCATTCGCAGTTACTTCTAAAATTGTAGCTAAAGAACAGAACTTGGATGTTCAAAAAGTTCAGCCATTAAGTGAAGTAGAGATGGATAAAATGAAAGATGTCTTTGAATTTGGAAGTCATACACATAATCTTCGTGATAGCGCTGATGGTTCGGTGGCTTTAATAAGTAAATCAAAGGATGAAGTTAAAAAGGATGTAGCAAAGAGTCAACAAATTTTAAAAACAAAATACATGTCGTACCCATTAGGAAAATACAATAGAGAGACTATCCAAGCGTTAAATGAATTGAATATGTCTTTAGCATTTACTAGCTTACAAGGTTATGCAACATCAGAACAGGATCCATTAGAAATCAAGCGTTGGTCTATTTCTACAGATATTACAATGAATCAATTTTCTGAAATTGTTTCTGGAAAATACAAGGCTAATAAGAAGTAAAATTTAATCGATGTTAAAGTTATATAGTTTACACCTGGAAAACATATTTGGATTCTTTTGAATTCTAATATGTTTTTTACTATTTATAATGATAAAAATGTTAGAAATATGGAATGATCTCGATTTTTCACATAAGAAATTTAGATTTCTTAAAGTTAGTCTGCAAAAATACTGAACATGTAGCATATATCAGTAGTGCGGGCAATACAATGGTATAAACCAAAGCAAAGAGAGTGTTTGAGGTGAGAAATCGTGAATCATTTCATTATAAATCCAAGAATGTTTAACGCTTACAAACAGCACTCACATTTACTTCTTAGTCGTATGCAGCGAGGCTCATTTCACACTTCTCACATCCAATTTAGGGAGGCGAGTGGTGTGCACGATTACATCAAAGAGAGAACTATCAAGATTGGTAAGTATATCGTGGAGACAAGAAAGACAGTGCGTGTCATTGCAAAGGAATTTGGGGTATCAAAAAGTACAGTCCATAAAGATTTAACGGAACGTCTACCAGAAATTAATCCAGAGCTCGCAAATGAAGTGAAAGAAATACTTGATTATCATAAGTCTATTCGTCATTTAAGAGGCGGAGAAGCAACAAAGCAAAAGTATAGAAAAGAAGATGTAGAAAAGCCGGTACGTCAATAAATGCACGATCGCAAACATTCCGTTTCAATTCGGTAATATTTTTCAGAAGAATTCTTTTTGCGAATATTACGTTTCTGTTAAATTTATGATAAAATCAGAAATTAGGTGTAAAAGAATTCGGGTGTAACCTGATTTTGAATATCGAGGAGGAAATGACGGGAATGTTTGCGCGAGATATCGGAATTGACCTAGGTACGGCTAATGTATTAATTCATGTTAAAGGCAAAGGTATTGTATTAAATGAGCCATCTGTTGTGGCAATTGATCGTAACACAGGTAAAGTATTAGCAGTAGGTGAAGAAGCAAGAAGTATGGTGGGACGTACACCTGGTAATATTGTAGCAATTCGTCCGCTTAAAGATGGTGTAATCGCAGATTTCGAAATTACAGAAGCAATGTTAAAGTATTTCATTAACAAATTGGACGTAAAGAGCTTCTTTTCAAAACCTCGCATTTTAATTTGCTGTCCAACAAATATCACATCTGTAGAACAAAAAGCAATTCGTGAGGCTGCTGAACGTTCAGGTGGTAAAACAGTATTTTTAGAAGAAGAACCAAAAGTAGCCGCAGTTGGTGCTGGTATGGAAATCTTCCAACCAAGCGGTAACATGGTTGTTGATATTGGTGGAGGTACAACAGATATCGCTGTACTATCTATGGGTGATATTGTTACCTCTTCCTCTATCAAAATGGCTGGCGATAAGTTTGATATGGAGATCTTAAACTACGTTAAACGTAAGTATAAGCTATTAATTGGAGAACGTACTTCAGAAAATATTAAAATTAAAGTTGGTACAGTATTCCCAGGTGCACGTAGCGAAGAGCTTGAAATTCGCGGACGTGACATGGTAACGGGCTTACCACGTACAATTACAGTATGCTCTGAAGAAATTACAGAAGCACTAAAAGAAGACGCGGCTATCATTGTACAAGCTGCAAAAGGCGTACTAGAGCGCACGCCACCAGAACTATCTGCGGACATTATCGACCGCGGTGTTATTCTAACAGGCGGTGGAGCTTTACTACACGGTATCGACATGCTTCTAGCAGAAGAACTAAAAGTACCAGTATTAATTGCTGAAAACCCAATGCAATGTGTTGCGGTTGGTACAGGTATTATGTTAGAGAATATCGATAAATTACCAAAGCGTGCTTTGAGATAAAAAAATTCAATTGTAAATAAAAAACCAGAAAGAAGCAATTCTTTTCTGGTTTTTTTATTTAATAAAATATACTGGGAAAACACTTACAAATTAACTTTGTTGGCGCTTTGTTTATGTGTATATTACATAAAACGCATATTGATTGTAATAGTTGGTCAATAAAAAGTGTGTTATAATCGCTAGTGTGAATTTCGTGTGAACTTAATGTAAAAAAATTGTAAATCTTGGCGATTTACATAGGGCTTTTGTTATTTGAATAATGATGCGTGAAAGGTCCTATTGTTTGTTTTTTTGAAAAATTTGCAGGGGGACAATTAAATTATGAAAAAGGTAATTACATATGGTACGTTTGATTTACTACATTGGGGACATATTAATTTGTTGAAGAGGGCAAAGGGTTTAGGGGATTATTTAATTGTGGCCGTGTCTTCTGATGAATTTAACAAAATAAAAAATAAAAAATCTTATCATAGTTATGAAAATCGAAAAATGATGCTAGAAGCAATTCGATATGTAGATGAGGTGATTCCAGAGTGTGATTGGGAGCAAAAGGTAAAAGATATCCAAGAACACAATGTTGATGTATTTGTTATGGGAGATGATTGGAAAGGCAAGTTTGACTTTTTAAAAAGCTACTGTGAGATTGTTTACTTGCCAAGAACGATAGGCATTTCCTCAAGTAAAATCAAACAAGAATTAATGTTAATTGCTAGGTAAAGTATGTTAAGAGAAATTATTGTAGCAATATACCTAGTTGTATTCAAAATTATATTTAGCATAGCAAACATAGCTCCGCTTAAAAATAAAGTTACCTTTATTATGTCATATGGTGAAAATCTTATTTTTATTTATGAAGAAATGAAAAAGCAAAACATAGATTGTGAGGTTGTTTTTTTATATAAATCAACTTGCAAGTATGAAGTAAAGAATTATCCAGATGTAAAGGCAGTAGCATTTGAAACAAAAAATATTATACAAACAATAAAAGCAATATATCATTTAGCAACATCTCGGTATGTTATTATTGATAATTATTTTGGATCATTATCTGCGATACGTTTCAAAAAAGGGGTCGAATGTATTCAAATTTGGCATGCAGCAGGAGCATTTAAAAAGTTTGGGCTGTTAGCCCCTGCCTTTGAAAAGCGGTCTAAATATGCTCAGGGTAGATTTTTAAGAGTATACAACAACTTTCATAAAATTGTTGTAGGATCGGATGCATTAGCTGAGATTTATAAGCAGGCGTTTGGAGTGAAAGAAGAAAATATATTGAAAACAGGTATCCCACGCACCGATTTATTTTTTTATGAAAATGATCAAAAAGTTATTATTAATAATCTAGTAAGTAGCAATCCAAGTTTAACTAAGAAAAAAGTGATTTTATATGCTCCTACTTTTAGAGATAAAGAGCTAGAGGATTTTGATTTGGGTTTAAATATTGATGCAATGTATGAAGCGTTAAAGGATGAATATATTTTTATCATCAAACTACATCCTGCTATTAGAAATAACTTGAAACACAAGGAAACGTATAAAGGCTTTTTGTATGATTATTCTTTATATCCAAATATAAATGATTTATTTTTGGTGACAGATATTTTAATAACGGATTACTCTTCTGTGCCTTTTGAATTCTGTCTGCTAAATAAGCCAATGATATTTTTTGCGTATGATTTAAATAAATATGCGAAAAAAAGAGGGCTTATTGGAGATTTTGTATCAAATGTGCCAGGGCCAGTTGTATATAGTTCGACTGAGATTATTAAGAAGATACAAACTCAATCGTTTAATTTTAGAAAAATTGAGCAGTTTAATGTACAATGGAGCCAATATTCAAATGGGAATTCCAGTAGGGATTTAGTGCATTACTTATTTAACGATAATAATAGTAAACTGTAAGTTAATTATAATTTATGAAAATCACTTAGTCTTCCGTTTGTTCGAGTATTTCGAAGGGTTTTATTAAAAAGACATTTGATGTGAAAAAGTAAATAGATAGCTGCATGATTTTGTAAAATGGTTAAGCATAGTTAGAGGGTGTACGAATAATATGAATGTCATCAAAAGGATAAAAAATCATCGGTTGGTAAAAGGTTGTTGCAAAGCAATATTTGTTGCTTGTAGCTACTTACCTGCTCGAAAAAAATTAGTTGTTTTTGAAAGTTTTTCTGGCAAACAGTATAGCTGTAATCCACGGGCTATATACGAGTATATGGAACAACAAAATTTAGGATTTCATATGGTTTGGAGTGTGAATAACAGTTACACAGCACATTTTGAAAAAGAAAACATTCCATATGTTAAACGTTTTTCAATTCGCTGGTTTATTTTAATGGCACGTGCCCAATATTGGGTTACAAATAGCCGAATGCCTTTATGGCTTCCGAAACCGAGGCATACAACTTATGTACAAACTTGGCATGGTACACCACTAAAGAAACTCGCTTTGGACATGAAAGAAGTTTACATGCCAGGGACAACCACAGAAAAGTATAAGATGAATTTTCAAATAGAGGTAAGAAATTGGGATTATTTATTGTCTCCTAATACGTACTCAACAAAGATTTTTCAAAGGGCGTTCCAATTCGAAAAACATGTAGTAGAGTCTGGATATCCTCGGAATGATTTCTTATATGTAAATAATAATTGTAAGAAGATTGATGAATTAAAGAAAAAGAATGGCTTACCTCTAGATAAAAAAATCATTTTATATGCTCCAACATGGAGAGACGACCAATTTTATATTAAAGGACGTTATAAATTAGACTTGCAATTAGACTTAAATCTGTTACAAAAAAAATTGGGTTCTGATTACATTATTTTGTTAAGAATGCATTATCTAATAGCAGAACAGTTCGATTTAGAACCGTATTTAGGGTTTGTTTATGATTTTTCTCATTATAGTGATATTAATGAACTATATATATTAGCTGATTTATTAATAACAGATTATTCTTCTGTCTTTTTTGATTACGCAAACTTGAAAAGGCCTATTATTTTTTATGCGTATGATATGGATTCATATCGTGATAAGCTGAGAGGCTTTTATTTTGATTTAGAGAAGAAAGCTCCAGGGCCAGTTGTCTTAACAACAGAAGATGTACTAGAAGAAATTATGAAGTTTGCAAGACAAGGATTAGGGGAGTTTGAAAAAAAATATGATGCTTTCTATGATAACTACTGTTACTTGGAAGATGGTTTTGCATCTAAACGTGTGGTAGAGAAGGTGTTTTTTGGAGAGGCGCAATAAAATGAATGCAATGATTATGGTATTAAAAGAACAGATAAATAGTATTTATTTAATTAAACGTCTATCTATTTATCAAGTTAAAAGTTCAAATAAAGATAACTATCTGGGCATTGTTTGGGAAATGTTAAATCCTTTAATTCAAATGAGTATTTACTGGTTCGTCTTCGGGATTGCAATAAGAGGTGGTTCAGGTGTTGATGGTGTTCCATTTGTATATTGGTTAATTTCTGGTATAGCAGTATGGTTCTTCATTAATCCTGCAACTTTGCAAGCCTCTAAATCTATTTATACAAGATTAAATATGATTTCAAAAATGAGCTTTCCAATGAGTGTTATTCCTAGTTATGTGATTATGTCCAACTTTTATCAACATCTAATATTAATAGGTATTGTTACTTTTATATTTTTAGTAGGAGGCCAAGGGATTTCAATTCACTATATTCAATTAATTTATTATATGTTTGCTACAGTTATGCTTGTTTTTGCATTTTCCTTAATAACCTCTACTTTATCTACGATTGTACGTGATGTACAAATGATTGTACAATCTTTAATGAGGATGTTACTCTATTTAACACCAATTTTGTGGACTCCTGAGAAGTTACCACATGCACTACAAAAAGTTATGCAACTTAATCCATTATGCTACATTGTTGAAGGTTACCGAAAGTCCTTTTTAGGGACAGGTTGGTTTTATGAAGATATAAGGTATGCCCTCTATTTCTGGGGGTTTGTGTTTGTTATGCTATTGATTGGTACATCAATACATATGAAATTTAAAAAACATTTTGTAGACTATCTATAATGAGGATTATAAAAATGAATTATTCAGTGAAGTTTCATAATGTAACAAAAAAATATAAAATGCATAGTAAAAACTCTGATAAGTTAAAGGATATTATATATCCTGGCGGATTTGGTGAAGATTTTTACGCATTAAGAAATTTAAATTTTGAGGCTCAAAAAGGTGATGTAATAGGTATTGTTGGTGTGAACGGATCAGGTAAATCAACAATGTCTAATTTAATTGCAGGTATTACACCACCTACAGCAGGGAATATTAATATAAAGGGTAATATAGCACTTATCGCTATAGCAGCTGGGCTTAATAACCAATTAACAGGTCGTGAAAATATTGAATTGAAATGCTTGATGATGGGATTGAGTAAAGAGAAGATTCAAAGTTTAACACCAGAAATTATCGAATTTGCTGATATTGGTAAATTTATTGATATGCCTGTTAAAAAATATTCTAGCGGTATGAAGTCTCGTCTTGGTTTTGCAATTTCTGTGAATATTGATCCGGATGTTTTAGTTATTGATGAAGCATTATCTGTAGGGGATCAAACATTTACAGATAAATGTTTGAAGCGAATGAATGAATTTAAAGAACAGGGAAAAACGATTTTCTTTGTAAGTCATTCATTAGGACAAGTAAAGCAGTTTTGTACAAAGGTGTTATGGCTAGAGTATGGTGAAATAAAAGACTATGGACTTATGCAAGATGTAATGCCTAAATATGAACAATTTTTAAAACAATACCGTGCTATGAGTAAAGTGGAACAAAAAAAGTTTAAAGAAGAGGCACAAAGAAAGCAGGCTGGTGAAGAGATTCAACAAGTCAATAATATAAATGTTGAACAGCCTATATATGGATATGCGTCACTAAAGCGAAAGAAAGATAATAAAAAGAAAAAAAATATGATGGCTGCAGTAGGGTTACTCTTATGTATTGGATTGGGAAGTATAGTTTATTGGAACAAAAATTTAATATTGAATTCACAAAAAGTAGAAACAGTAAATAAAAAGACAACGGTATCCAGTGAAAAAAAGAAAAATCCATTAATGGATTTAGATGTGCGATATGTAAAAGCAGCAAAGGCACGTATTAGAAATACGCCGAATTTAAATGGTAAACAGATAAATTTAATGGGATTTGGTACACCATTCATCGTGAGAGAACAAAAAAAAGATGAAAAAGATGATATAAATTGGTTGAAAATTGTATATGAAGACGGAACAGAAGGATGGATTAGTGAGGGTGTATCAACTACTATTCCTTTGGATACAGCCGCACAATATGTTGTAATTACTAACAAGTTAGAAGAGCTATTAGGCTCAAATCAAGAATTTAAAATGGGGATATCCCTATTAGGAAAAAATCAAAAAGATGTACAAAATATAATTGGAGAACCTAAAAACATAGAAAATCTATTAGAAGGTGTATTAAATATCTATAAAAATATTAATGTTTTATATAACCGTGATTCTACTGTAAAACAGGTCACAATAAAAAATATGTCTGTTTCTAAGGCAATGATGTTAGAGGAATTGGGTCAAGCGCAATTAGTAAGTGAAGACGACTCATCATATATATATCGATCGGATAAATATGATTTTGAATTTTTAACTGTAGATGGTATAACTGTTGATCAGATGTCTGTGTTTTCGCATATTAATTAAATTAATACAATTTTTGCATGTTTAAGGTTTGATTAAAGATTCGTGCATCATTTATAGCTAAGTTATAACATACAATTTGTTTAGCGAACTAGTAAGGGTATTTTATAGTTAAGTATATGAATTTAATTTATTGAGATATTGAAGAGAGTGTGAAATGGATGGCGGACTCTTCCCAAAAAATAATTACTAAAATACGAATAATATCGTTTAAGAAACGAAAAGGAAAGTGGCAGTTTGGCATAAGAATAAAGTGTAGAGAAAAATGTATGGTCCAAGGTATCGTTTTGAAAAAAAGGAATGGAGATAAAGTTTATCAAATCGCATTTCAGGAAAGTAACGTAAATGAATTTGAAAAAAAGGTTACCTTTGAAATAGATCTGAATCAAATTGAGCTGGGACCATTCTTTTGGGATTTTTATGTTCAGCTAAAATCCGATATACTTACCTGTTATCGGATTAAACATCCAAGTTATATGGTTAATAGGAAAATAAATAATCGTTTACAGAATGACTATACTAAAGACGGATATGTGGTATATCCATATGTGACCGTTAAAAATGGACTCAGTTTACATTATCGAAAAAAAGGGCCTTATGACAAGTTACAATATGCTTGGAAAGAAAAGCTGGCACTAATTCTATACTATGTACTTAAAAGCTACTGGGATAGAAAAAGTATTGTATTAGTATATGAAAAATTTAGCCAAACGGCACAAGATAATTCTTATTATTTCTTTAAGTATTGTTACGATCATAAGGGAATTCCTAACATATATTATGTAATTAACAAAAGGTCTAAGGATTATAAGATGCTTGATCAATATAAGGATAAAGTTGTCGACTTTATGAGTGTTAAGCATATGATCTATCTCCTTGCTAGTAAATTTATGATATCGTCTGAGTCAAAAGCACACTGTTATATATGGAAAGAAAACAGAGGGATATTAAAGAAAGCTATACATGCAAAAAAACATGTTTTTTTACAACATGGTGTAATAGGTTTAAAAAAGGTAGATTCAATTTTTAAAAAAGATAGCCCAAATGGAACGGATTTATTTTGTGTGTCTTCAGAATATGAAAAAGAAATTGTAAAACAATTTTTGCATTACAGGGAAGATGAAATAATTGTGAGTGGATTAGCAAGATGGGATCACTTGCAAAATAGAAGCGTAAAGCAAAAGCAGATTTTATTACTACCGACATGGCGAGAGTGGCTAGATGAGGTATCGGAAGAAGAGTTTTTAAAGAGTCAATTTTATAGGCAATATGAAAAGCTACTAAATGATACAAACTTAATTGAACTATTAGAGAAACATAATATTATATTGAAGTTTTGTATGCATCCAAGAATCCATAATTCTATTCATTATTTCCAATGCACTACTCCGAATGTACAGTTTATTGGCTCTGGAGATATAAAAATTAATGAATTGATAATGGAATCTTCATTGCTTATAACAGATTATTCTAGTGTTGCTTGGGATATGTACTATTTAAAAAAACCAATTGTTTTTTTTCAATTTGATCAAATAATGGATGGCTATTTGAATATAGAGAATGAATTGTTTGGGGATAGATGTGTACAAGTGGATGAATTAGTCCAATTGTTGACGGTTTATATTAATAGTGAATTTAAGGAAAAGAAAAAGTATAAATTGCTTAGAAAAAATTTGTTTTCCTATACTGATCAAAATAATTCGGAGAGAGTTGTTGAAGGTATTCGTTCAAAGGAAAAACAATTAAAAAACTAATACTTGTTTTTGTAATTACTCGAGGATATTTTGCTGTATTGCTAAATAAATCAATAGGTATACTGTGTTTAGCGTTTTTAAATGTAATCAGGGTTTTGTTTCTTAATTACGTCAGGAATAATAGTTTTTATATAAGAAATACAACATCATTTTTGAATAAAAGAATGGATATAGTAGTAGGGGTAGTGGAGCTAACTGTTAACAAAGGAAAGGTGAGGTCGAATTGAAAGTAAAAATATTACTGGAAGAAATGAAGATTACTCAAAATAAAAATATTGAATTTGAAATCTCTATACAAACAGATGAAAATGCTAAAGCTGTTTATGAGAGAGTAAAAGGATTATATATTCATAAAGGGGAGTCTAAACACCAGTTATCACTATCCAGTATAAGGAACTGTAATGATAGGGTTATATTTGTCCTTCCAGTTTCGGAACTTTCTAAAATAATGAATTACGGAAAATTAAAGGTTTCCTTACAGCTAGATAAAGATATTATTCTGCTTCATGTATATAACAATTTGAAAAAGAGTTTCTTTATATGCCCTAACAATACAAGTTTTCAAGTGAATGCGAGTAATTCAATTGAAAAACTTGTTGAATTTAATAGGGAAGATTCTGTAAGTATTGCTGTATTGGCAAATGAAATTTTTAAAAATGAAGAAGATTTTATTATACAAGGAAAATTCTCTCCAGAGTTCAAACGGAGAGAAGTACGTTTAAAAGAGTTTTTCTTGAAAAATAACCTTACAAAAGAAGTTAGAAAACTAACAAATTTAAAAGTGAATGAGAATATAAATGAATATCAAGTAATACTGAAATTAAAGGGAAATCCTTTATATGAGGGGAATTGGGAACTATTTTGTGCAGGAATGCTTAATGGGAAACCTGTATTAGTAAAAGTTAGAAATAAACAAGAAAGAAAAGTAGTTGGAAGTTATTTTAGTTATAAAGATCAATTACATTACCATATGTGTTCTCGTAATAATGAACATGAACTCGTTATGAATATTAAAAGGAATACAGAGCGAATGGCCTCTAGTAAAGTTGAAAATGTAAGTTTAGATCAGAATAAGCTTACTATTGAAGGCTCAGTTCAATTTAATCGTATGGTAGACATGAAAAACCAAATGGTAGAGCTACTATTTATTCAAAGAGGTACAAAAAAGGAACAATCTCACACTATTAGTATAACGAATGATTTCTTTAAAAAGACCATTGTTTTTGAAGAGGGTGAATTCTTTGAAGAAAAAGGAATTTGGGATGTATTCATAAGATTTAAAGTGCAAGGAATCAAAAGTAAAATTCCTTTAAATTTAGGTTCTAATTCGGATTCAAAAGCAGATTTTATAATTATACCTAAAACAATTTATAGCAAATCAGGCGCTATAAAGAGAATTCGCCCATACGTAACTCAAGATAATAATTTAGCGTTATTAATTAGAAATGAAGGAGTATACTGTGATGTTATTAGAGTTGACTATGAAGCGAGTAAGTTAGTTGTAAAAGGTTTTGTAAACATCCCGGACATTAATTATGTCTTAAAAGATGTATATCTGTATGAAGAATCTTTAAATTTGAAAATGAAGTGTATAAATAAATTTTCAAAAGAAAGTGGTGGCTATTATTTTAGTAGCTCATACGACTGGGATTCATTTGATATTGCTAAAACTGGTGAAGTGAATCTTAAATTTATGGTTCATGTTGAGAGTAATGGAAATAACATATCATTTAAATTAGTCTCTAATTTAGATGATATTAAAAATAAATCAAAGATAATGATTTATCCACCATTAAATAAAGATACTAATGGATATCCAATACAAATTCGACCTTACTATACAAATAAAAATGAACTCTCTATTTCCATATGCAATTCTCTTCAAGCATATTGTACTGTGGTCGATGCAAAGAAAACACATGTAAAATTTACAATTCAGTCCAAAATACAGGATAATTTTGTATTGCAGGATACAGAACTAGTCTTAGAGCATAGTCAAACAAAAGAAATCATAAAACAGCAGTTGCAGTCGAATGGTCAAAATGAATATATATGTAATATGAATCAAGCGTTTATTGAATCTATTAAAGTACATGAACAGGGTAGATGGGAAGTTTATTTTTCTACACGTGTAAATAATAATATCGTTCGAACAAAATTATTTGGTAAGGATCTTGAGGTTATTAATAAGAACTCTACGTTCAAATCAAATGCGATAAAAATAGCAGATGAGCTATACATGTCGATTTTCTTTGATAAAAAGAATAAAATAATGTCACTTGAAACGCGAAATATAAAAGCTTATGAGAAATCAAGTGAAAAAATAAGATTTTTGGCTGCAAAAGGTATTGCTAAAATATGGAGTAAATTTAAAAAGAAAAAGGTATGGCTTATTGGTGAAAATTTAGGAGAAGTTGCACAAGATAACGGATTTGCCTTTTTCGAATCTTGTATTAAGAAGAATGTTCAAGAAGAAACGTATTATGTGAGTAAGAAAAATAATAAAAATATCCATAATCTCTTACCATATAAAGATAGGGTTGTGCAATATGATAGTTTTAAACACCTTGTTTTATACTATTTAAGTGAATATACAATTGTAAGTCATGGAATTAGGGATGTTATTCCAAGTATTGTTCATAATAAGATGGCAAGTAATACAAAGAAAGTTATCTATTTGCAACATGGTATTATTGCAATGAAAAAATTGCAGTTTAATAGAAATTCATATAACGGCATGATTAAAAAGTTTGTTGTTTCTTCCGAACATGAAAAAAATATCATGATCAATGAAATGAAATTTAAAGAGCAGCAAATCATGGTTACTGGCTTAGCTAGGTTTGATTCGTTAGTAGATAAGAGTAAAGATAAGAAAACGAGAGAAATTCTCCTTATGCCTACATGGAGAGAATGGGTGATTGGTTCAAAAGAAGGATTTTTAGCTTCCGATTTCTTTATACATTACCATGGATTATTGCAAGATAAAAAGTTACATGATTTGCTTGAAAAGCATGATTTAGTGCTTAAGTTCTTCCCACATATTGAAATTCAAAAAAAATATAAGGGTGAATTTGAGTCTCTAAATAAAAGGATACAGGTTGTTAAGTTAGGTGAAGAAAGTGTAAAAGAATTGATGCAAAACAGTTCTTTAATGATTACAGACTATTCAAGTGTTGTATTTGATTTTAACTATTTGAAAAAGCCAACAGTCTTCTATCATTTTGATGTAAATGATTACTTAAAACATAGAGGTTCTTATGTGGATTTAAGAAAAGATCTAGTTGGGGATATTGCACTGACAAGAGATGAAGTTATTAAATATGTGAGAGATTATGCTGAAAATGGCTTTAAATATAAACCAAAATATAATATAAATTCTAAAAAATATTATGCTTATCATGATAAGCATAACTTTGAACGAATTTATAATGAAATTGAAAAATTGTCTAATAAAGTAAAGACTAAATAGTGAGGTGAAAAAAATGAAAGTTACATTTCTTGTATATAATATTTATGGGATGGGTGGAACGGTAAGAACTGTTGTAAATACAGCAAATTATTTCGCTGCTAAAAACCATGAAGTAGAAATTATTAGTGTGAGAAGAACAAGTGCTACTCCGATGTTTGACATTGATAAAAAAGTGAAAATCATCCCAATCTTTGATGCAAGGAAGGGGAAATTATTTGGTAAAAACACACCTTTATATCAAAAAATCATTAAAAGAATACTAATGAAATTTCCCAGTGTCTTCATAGATAAAAGTGAAGACTTGTATCATATGTTTAATTTATTTGTAGATTTTAAAATCATTGCAGCACTTAAAAAGATAAATAAAGGAATTTTAATTACGACAATACCTTCTTTTAATATTCTGGCTACAAGGTTTGTAAAGAAAGATGTAATAAAAGTAGGACAAGAACATTTATATTTCGCTGGTCATGCAACAGGATTGCAAAATAAAATAAAGAAACATTATAAAAAGCTAGATGCTCTAACATGTTTGACTGATTCTGAAATTAGTGACTATGAGCAGTTATTAAAGGGAAGTAAAGTAGATTTATATAAAGTAGAAAATGCAACAGATATTCCAGGAGAAACAGCAAAACTGGATAAAAAAGTGGTCATTGCAGCTGGACGTTATGCTCCTGAAAAGGGATTTGATTTATTAATTCCAGCTTTTTCAAAGGTTATAAAAAAATATCCTGATTGGAAATTGAAAATTTTTGGATCTGGAGTAGAGGAAGAGGTACTTCGCGAAAAAATCTTTGAGGAAAAAGCGTATAATAATATTTTCCTTATGCAAAAGACAAATAATATTATTGGTGAAATGCGCAACTCTTCGATATACGCTTTAAGTTCTAGATATGAGTCCTTTGGAATGGTAATTATTGAAGCGATGTCTGTTGGGGTACCTTGTGTAGGTTTTGCTTGTACAGGCCCTAGAGAAGTCATTGCACATAAAGAAGATGGTATTCTAGTTGAAGAAGGAAATGTAGAGGAACTAGCTAATTCATTAATGATGTTAATTGAATCTGAAGAATTACGAAAAGAGTATGGTCGAATGGCAAGAAAGAATGTAGAAAAGTATACATTTAATGTTGTTGGTGGAAAATGGGATCGTATATTAGAAGAACAAGTACAAAAAAAGTCAAAAAAGAACGTAAAAGAAGTGCTAGTACAGACATCTGTATAAAGTAATTTAATATGAAAAGAGCTGACTCGCAAAGCCAATAGATTTCTATTAGCTTTGCGAGTCAGCTCTTTTTTAGGTAATTACAAGTGATTTGAAAAATTTCTAAAGTACTAACCCTTGGATATTTTTTTATTCCTGTGTATTATATAACTGTTATGCTTGCGGATTGAAGAACGTTTTTATTTTATTGTCACATAAAAGCATACTTAAAATAGCAAGTATTTCATTCATTGTATTTACAACAACATTATTATGTCTAGTAACATACATTTCGTTATTTTCATAAACGAATAGATTAGATCCGGTTTTATTTATTGATTCTATTAACGGAATAATATGATCATCATACAAATTGTCATGTTGTGATGTAACTAAATAAACATTTGGTTTATATCGACTTTCTTTAATTACATTACCTAGATAATTATTATAAAATGCTTTTGTTTCCTCTGTAATAGTTTGGGGTAGAATATATGTTAGAAAGCTTTTATATTGCTCAATAAAGTTATAAAGATGATATTGTGGAACGGCAGTTAATATATTTTCGACACCTAATTCATATCCAAAATTTAGTGCAGCATAGCCACCTTTAGAAGGACCAAAGAAAATAATGTCTTCTTTTAGAATTTTATATTCATTGATTTTTAGTTTTAAAAATTCGAGTACTGCATCACGAACATCAAATTTTCCATTTAGGCCTAAATAGTAACTACCTACATGTCCTATATCATCTTTTATATAGATTTTTCTACAGTTATAAAATTTTAAACCATCAATTAAAGTATAAGGATAGCGATGCCTAGCATCATCTGAATTTTCATTACCTAATGATTGGAAAATAACTAATAATTTTCGCTCACCTTTAAAATTTTGTATTGGATAAGGATCTTCCATATAGGTTAGTTCAATACCGTTTTTTGCTTTATAATGTACTTCAGTTTTTCCACTCATAATATACTCCTTGCATCAAGTTTTTAATTATTTTTGCTGAAAATATAATTTTGTAAAGACAAATAATTGATAAGAAAAATATATATTTAGAAATGCTAATATACAAAAATCATATTAAGTATACAGTGTTCAAACTATATATACAACGAATAGTAATATTTGTTGTGGACTAAAAAATATTTTATAGATATTATGTAAGGGGCTTTTTATAGGTACATGGAAAACAATAATGATATTTACACTGTTAGGTAGTACGATTAATCTGATATAGAAAGAAAATACTATGCTGGTTATTCATTAAATTACAGAAATTATTCTTTGCTGCTATTGAGTTTTATATGTTAATAAAATTCTAGAGTTAGAAGAAGGGTGTATAATTAAAATGAGGAATATTTTAGGAAGTCTACTGACTATTTATTAATGCTATGTATTTAAATTGTAGAATATCACAGTTTATTGTTTATTATCTTTATATCTAAATGTTAATTTGTGTGATATTCAGCTTTGTCGAAAATGTGAAATGTAATGCTCATATTAACCTAACCAACTAGAAAAGGAAAATTGAAGTGTAGACGGTGGTATGAGAAATTGAATTATATCTGATTCTGATGATAAAAAGAAGTAATTTAATCAGAGGAACATTAGTTTTAGAATGAGAGTAGCACAATTTGTTTTATTCTTTTTATTGTTTATAAAATACAAAGACCATAATTATTTTTTTAAAATAATCAAAAATGGCTCTTGTTCTGATAAATAGAAAAATATGTTATGTGTTGTGTGATTAAAAGAAAATCTTATAAGTTAGGATGATTATCATTGAAAATAGTAAAAAAAGCTATTATCCCAGCAGCTGGACTAGGAACTCGTTTTCTACCAGCAACTAAAGCAATGCCAAAGGAAATGTTACCAATTGTTGATAAGCCAACAATTCAATACATTGTAGAAGAAGCGATTCAATCTGGAATTGAAGATATTATTATCGTAACTGGAAAAGGGAAGCGTGCTATTGAGGATCACTTTGATCATTCTTTTGAGTTGGAACAGAGCTTACTAGAAAAGGGTAAGCATGAAATCCTTAAGAAGGTGCAGGAGTCTTCTAAAATTAATATCCACTATATTCGTCAAAAAGAACCGAAAGGCTTAGGTCATGCTGTATGGTGTGCTCGTAAGTTTATTGGTAATGAGCCATTTGCTGTTTTACTTGGTGATGATATTGTACAAGCTGAGACACCATGCTTACGCCAATTAATGGATCAATATGAGGCAACACAATCATCGGTAATCGGTGTTCAAACTGTTGCGGAAACGGAAACACATCGCTATGGTATTATTGATCCACTAGTACAAAAAGGTCGTAGTTATCAGGTTAGTAAGTTTGTAGAGAAACCAGATCAAGGAACAGCACCATCTAACTTAGCAATTATGGGGCGCTATGTATTAACACCTGAGATTTTTACGTTCTTAGAGAATCAACAAACAGGAGCAGGTGGCGAGATTCAGTTGACGGATGCTATTCAGCGCTTAAATGAAATACAAAGAGTATTTGCTTATGATTTCGAAGGAAAGCGATACGACGTTGGAGAGAAGCTTGGATTCATTCAAACAACACTTGAAATGGCATTACAGCATGATGAGTTAAAGAATGAATTATTAAGCTATATGGAGAAATTATTAAAAAAAGAAATGGTTAATAATTAACTTTCATAAAAAAAACATCTCGGAAAGTTATTGTAAAATAAATTTCTGAGATGTTTTTTTATAACTGTTTCATTAATTTATCTGCCACTTTTTTAGAAAGTTGCTTTGCCATTTTAGGGACAAATGGTTTTATTGCGCCATTAAAAACAAAGGCTCCTTTACCAGTTGTTCGCAAGTCTAACTGACTTGTTATTTTTGTAGTAGAAGAAGAGGTTGATTCAGCAAGAAAAAAGCCGCTACCAACTAATTTTTTTGTTGGAGAAGTCATCGTAAAGCTAATTTTATCAGGCATTTGCCATTCAATAATTTCAACATTTAGACTAACGTCTCGTTTAATAAATCCTAAATCACCGTGCAAACGCCAAGTTGAATGTTTGTCATCAATAATTTTATGTTTAACATAGCCTGTGACTAGTGGAGCCCAATTGTTTATATCGCTAATAAATTTCCAAATTTGATTTGGTGAAGCATTTAACTCGATAGTATGTATACCTTTTGCCATTTTGGGATTCCCTTCTAAAAATAAAGATATTTGAACGATCAGGTTAAAATTTTATATTCATTTTATTATAATATAAGTATGTAAATTCTATTACAAGCGTTTTTTTCTTTTATTTTAATGATTTTTTACTAAAATTCATATTTCTAAATATCACATTTAAGAGAATGTAAGGAAAATAGAGAAATCCTGAGCAATATTAGGAAATTAATGCGAAAAAGGTCGAAAATTAGGTTTTAATTTCTTATTTTTGTCATATATAATGAATCTTGAATACGACATTAAGGCTTAATATATTTGATATAATATGCCTTTCCCTAACTTGGGTATACACTCTTTTCAACCTCCGTGTCAGTAATAATACATATTGAAAAGAGTGTATACATTTTTTTATTTAGAAGAGAAATCTTGAAATCCTTTTTTATAATGACAAATAAGATTTAAAATGGGATAATGATAGTATAACTTCTGGTGGTATGACCAATCTTGTTTAAGGAGAGAAGTGTATGCTAGATATTCAACAAATTAAGGAAATAATTCCTCATCGCTATCCATTTCTACTAGTGGATAAAGTTTTAGAAGTAGAAGAAGGAAAGCGTGCTATTGGGATAAAGAATGTTACAGCTAATGAAGAATTTTTTAATGGGCATTTTCCAGATTATCCTGTAATGCCAGGTGTTTTAATTGTAGAGGCTTTAGCACAAGTTGGCGCTGTTGCTATGTTGAAGAAAGAAGAGAATCGTGGTCGCTTAGCATTCTTTGCAGGCATCGATAATTGCCGTTTTAAACGACAAGTCCGTCCAGGTGACCAACTTCGTTTAGAAGTTGAAATGACACGTGTACGTGGAGCGATTGGAAAAGGAAAAGCAATTGCTACTGTAGATGGTGAAATTGCTTGTGAGACAGAAATCACGTTTGCGCTTGGTGACAAAAAAGAATAAATATATTAAGATATGTGATAGACAAATAACAATATATAATTGTTGTTTGTCTATTTTTTATGATTTGTATAATAGGGTCCATATCTATTGTAAGTTAGGCTTAAGAAAGAAGGTTACAATAATGAAAAAGAAAATTTTATTTTGGGTACTCGGTATTCTTGGGGTACTAATAATAGGCGGGGGAGTTTATGCTTATAATGTATATTCTTCTGTATCTAATACATTAAAAGAAGTTCATCAACCTTTAAAACGTGATCAAAACAACAGTAACGTTGAAGAAAAAGTTAGCAAGAGTGAACCAGTGTCAATTTTATTACTAGGGGCAGACGAGCGTGGTAATGATAAAGGACGTTCAGACTCTTTAATGGTAATTACATTAAATCCTAAAAATAACTCTATGAAAACAGTAAGTATTCCTCGTGATACTTATACAGAAATTGTTGGAAAAGGTAAAAGCGATAAAATCAATCATGCTTATGCATTCGGCGGAGTAGATATGTCTGTAGCGACCGTAGAAAACTTCTTGAATGTTCCTATTAATTATTATATTGAAGTGAACATGGAAGGCTTTAAAGATATCGTTGATGCAGTCGGTGGGGTAGATGTAAATAATGATTTGGAGTTCTCTCTAGAAGGGAAGCACTTCCAAAAAGGGAATATTCATTTAACAGGTGACCAAGCTCTAGCGTACACACGTATGCGTAAAGAAGACCCACGCGGCGACTTTGGACGTCAAATGCGTCAGCGTCAAGTAATGCAGGCTGTTATTAAGAAGGGTGCAAGCTTCTCTTCTTTAACAGGTTATGGAGATGTATTAGCGGCAATTCAAAAGAATGTGAAGACAAACTTAACGCAAGATCAAATGTTTGATATGCAAAAGAACTATAAAGATTGCTTAAAAAATAGTGAGGATATCCAAATCCCGGGTGACGGTCACAAGGCTGCTAATGGCATTTGGTACTACTATGTTCCAGATGCAGCAAAACAAGATTTAACGAATAAATTAAGAGCGCATCTTGAAGTGAATCAGTAATAAGTATGATTCAACTTCTTTAGACAAAGCAAAGTGCTAAAGGGCATGAAGTTTGGGCACAATATGTAACGGATTATTTCGTTGCTAAGTAATAAAGGTACACAAAAGGTATACGAGCAATCGTATACCTTTTATAATAAGAGAGTGAATAAGAAATCCTAATATATGTAGGAGGAAGACGATGAATTCAATTCTAATCTGCGGCGGAGCTGGTTATATCGGTTCTCACGCTGTGAAAAAATTAGTAGACGAAGGTTTATCTGTTGTAGTAGTAGATAACTTACAAACTGGTCATGAGGATGCAATTACGGAAGGTGCGAAGTTTTATAATGGCGACCTTCGTGATAAAGCATTTTTAAGAGATGTTTTTACACAAGAAAATATTGAGGCGGTTATGCATTTCGCAGCGGATTCTTTAGTTGGAGTTAGTATGGAGAAGCCTCTTCAATATTACAATAACAATGTGTATGGTGCACTTTGCTTATTAGAGGTAATGGATGAGTTTAAGGTAGATAAGTTTATTTTCTCTTCTACTGCGGCAACGTATGGTGAGGTAGATGTAGACCTTATTACTGAGGAGACGATGACGAATCCAACGAATACGTACGGAGAAACGAAGCTAGCAATCGAGAAGATGCTTCATTGGTATAGCCAAGCTTCTAATTTACGTTATAAGATTTTTAGATACTTTAACGTGGCTGGTGCAACTCCAAATGGTATTATTGGAGAAGATCACCGCCCAGAGACGCATTTAATTCCTCTTGTGCTGCAAGTGGCGTTAGGTCAACGTGAGAAGATTATGATGTTTGGTGAGGACTATAATACACCAGATGGTACTTGTATCCGTGATTATATTCATGTTGAAGATTTAGTAGCAGCTCACTTCTTAGGGCTTAAAGACCTACAGAACGGCGGAGAAAGTGATTTCTATAACTTAGGAAATGGTAATGGTTTCAGTGTAAAAGAAATCGTTGATGCAGTTCGTGAAGTTACAAATCATGAAATTCCAGCTGAGGTGGCACCGCGCCGTGCGGGAGATCCAGCACGTTTAGTTGCTTCTTCTCAGAAAGCGAAAGAGAAGTTAGGATGGGATCCTCAGTATGTAAATGTGAAGACAATCATTGAGCATGCTTGGAATTGGCATCAGAAGCAACCTAATGGGTATGCTAAATAAATATAATAAGTGAAAGAGAGGGTATTGTCGTTCAACATATGTTCGACAATACCCTCTCTTTTTTTGTATGATTTTTGCTATACTAAACTGTACTATAATACGGGATGAAAGGAGGAGAATAATGAAAATACTTGTAGTTGATGATGAATCGAGTATTCGTAATTTGATTCGGATGCAGTTGGAGATGGAAGGGTATGAAGTGCTCACGGCGGCTGATGGAAGAGAAGCTTTAGAGAAATGGAATGAAGGGCCGGATGTATTGATTTTGGATGTTATGCTACCAGATACAGATGGGTATGAGTTGCTTCGCTTGTTCCGTGAGAAGAATAGGGATATTCCAGTGCTCATGTTAACTGCAAAGAGTCAGATGAATGATAAATTGCTTGGTCTGCAGCTTGGTGCGGATGATTATGTGACGAAGCCATTCAATTATGCTGAGCTTATTCTTCGGGTCAAGAATATGACGCGGCGTGTGAAGAAGGCAGAGGTAACGGTAAGTCATGAAGTAATTGGGGCAGGAGAGATAACGATTTGTCCTAAGGAAAGAAAAGTGCATGTTAGTGGACAAGAAATTCAGTTAACGTACCGAGAGTTTAATTTATGTCAGTTGTTTGCTTCAAATCCGCAGCGTGTATTTATGAGAGATGAGTTACTTGAGAAAGTATGGGGGTTTGAGTATATCGGAAATACGAGAGCGGTTGATATTATGGTGCAAAGACTGCGGAAGAAGCTAGGGAATAGCGGGGAATATATTAAGACAATTTATGGCGTTGGCTATAAACTGGATTGTTAAGTGGTGATGGTATGTCTTTAAAAAGAAATATGGTGTTTGGAATAGTGGGACTGTTAATCCCGATTTTTGTTCTTTTGTACGCAGTTGTTTATATTACGTTAGAAAAGAATATGTATCATAACGCGGCAAATTCTTTAGAGAAATTAAGTGTAGAAGCACAAATTTATACGATGAATTATTTAGAGAAGGAAGCAGAGGTAGAGACGCTCGGTCCGAATTCACTTTTAATTGCTTCGTATTTAGCGAAGCGTATGGATGTCCGTGTACAGATGATTGGAAAGAATGGAGATGTTGTTGCGGATACGCAAAAGGGAGCACTTCTTCATCGGAACATTGATATTGAGAGCTCTTTGAAGGGGAAGAAGTCTTATGTTTTTGAAGAGGGAGACCCAGCTCCAATTCTTTTGTTTTCAAGCCCAGTTTATTATGGAAACGATGTCATCGGAAGTGTTCGTTTTATAAATGAGTTAACGGGTGAGAAGGAAGTTTTAACAAATGTTGGCTGGACGTTTTTAATGACGTCTCTTTGTCTAGTAGCTGCGGGTATTTTCTTTGCAATTCGTTTGGCAAAGTCTCTTCATAAGCCAATCGATCAGTTAAGACAAATGGCAAAGCGGCTTGCGAATGGGGATTATAAAAGCAAGATTGAGCTAAATGAATATGTGGAAATTGCTCAGCTTTCAGCGTCTTTTAATGCGATGGCGGATGGAATTGAACTACATATTAAGCAATTGAAAGAGGAGAAAGAGAAGCAGAAAGATTTCTTAGACCGTATTACACATGAGTTGAAAACACCGCTAACGGCGATTATTGGCTATGTGGATTTAATTCCAAAGTTGAAGGCAAAGGAAGATGTACAGGAGAGCCTGCGTTATGTGGCTGTAGAAAGTGAGCGTCTATTATCACTTGTAGAGGAATTACTTAAGTCTTCAAAGTACGGGACGAGTACGTTTGAAGTGTCACCTACAGTTGTGAATATAAAGGAATTAGCAGAAGAAGCAGTTTCAATTGTGAAACCTCGCCTGCAGAAATTTGAGATTGAAGTGATAAATGAGTTAACAGATGTACATGTTGTTGCGGATTTCGATAAGACGAAACAGATTTTCTTAAACGTGCTTGATAATGCGATAAAATATAGCGATGCTACGCAAATTCGTATGAATGTAATTGTAAATGAACGTGAGGCAAAGGTTTTTGTTCATGATGATGGCATTGGTATAGATGAAGGTGTGCTTGCAGAGTGGAATGAATCGCCAGAAGGGAAGGTACTGCCTTCTAGTTACGGGAATGGTTACGGTTTGTATATTTGTCAGGAGATTATGAATAAGCAGGGCGGAAGTATGCGAATTGAGAGCAGTGAAGAAATAGGCACTACAATATTTATTACATTCTTGCTTCCGAGACGAATGGAAGACATAAAAAACCTGAAAGCGGTTAAATGATACATTTATGAAACAATTATGCGGTATTTTCGAAACAACGTTTTTTTATCTTGGAGGTAGGCAGAAATGAAAAGGCTATCATTTCAAATTCTTATGTTTGTCCTTTGTATAATTGTTTCTCTTATTTTGTTTTATGTGATGGAGAAGCAAATATACAATCGAATCACAATAGTGAATGACAAACAAACTGTTTTACAAAGGGTGAATGAATCCCTGCCTACTGAAATGAAGGTTAGGCATGAAAAGTGGGGAGAAATTGTTATAACGGATGAAGTTCGTTTGCATACGATTGTTTCATTCTTTGACCGAATTCAAATAGAACCGAGAGAAGCTAAGAATCAAGAACAAGTATTTACTGGAGAAGTAACGTACTTGAATGGACATAAACGTACTTTTGCAGTAGGTGACTTGTTCCAGTACGGGGCTGATATGTACGGAAAGAATGGTACGGATCCAATGATTTCAGCATTTCAAACGTATTTGTTAAGCCTGTATTACACACCAGAACGTATTAGTGATTTTTTTGCGTCAGCGCAAGATGTCATAGTACGTCAAGGTGATGTAGAACGTGCGATGAATCTTACGCACATACTTGATTCGATTCGGTACGCAAAGCAAATTACAGATTACGGAGAAATACAGAAATTATTACAATCACAGAATGAACCGATTGCTTATATTACCGCTTATAAAACAGGGAAGCGTATAAAGAATGAGCGAGAAGACATTCTTACTATTTCTGTGTATCCATCGTACTTTGTTGTGCAATATCTCGGTGATAATAACGGGAATGTTATGTATATGAAAAGCTCCCTCGCAAATTTATTTGTAAAGGAGAATGTGTCATGAGAAAGATAGCCTTTTTCTTCTTTTTGCTAGTAATTGGAGGAGCGATGTCTAGTTGCTCTCGAGATACAACCTCTATTAAATATAATAAAAGTGGTCTCCCTATTTTGGATGATCGTCATCTTGTTGCGTATGTAGCAGCTCGTGAGGAAGTTGGTGAAGCTTTGCTGTCATCATTTTGTAAACCACGCGGCTGTACGTATGAATTTATTCGTCTTTCGACAGAAGAGCTTCTTCGGAGGGTAGAAGAGGAAGCGGGAAATCCGAAAGCGGATATTATTATTGGCGGTACGGTAGACGCGCATCAAATGATGAAGCAAAAAAATCTATCTATTCCTGTTACGAGTCAGCATGCGAACCGTATTTCAAAAACTGTTAAAGATAAAGACGGTTATTGGTACGGTTATGAAGTGGAGAAGCTGGCAATTGCGATCAATAAAGAGCGGTGGAATGAAGAAATAGCACCGCTCGGACTTCCTTATCCATCAAGGTGGCAAGATTTATTAAATCCAGTATATAAGGGGAAAATTGTTATGCCAGATCCAAATGTCTCAGGAACAGCATATACGTTTTTTCAATCACTTATTGATACTTTAGGTGAAGGGAAAGCGAAGGAATATGTTAAGAACTTGGCAGGACAAGTTGGAGAAGTAACAGTGAATGGTTACATACCGGCAGAACTTGTTGCAAGCGGTGAATATATGATAGGAATCAATTTCATGGGAGATCAGAGAATGCTTCAAAAACGAGGCTTTCCTATTTTAAGTAACGAACCTGAGCAAACAGGATTATCTGTTAATGCGATTTCGAAACTAAAACGTGCACCGAATGGTATTATTTCGGATTTATTTATTGATTATTGTTTATCAGAAGAAGCGGGTCATATTTTAGAAAAGGTTTCGTTTGGCGTACCAACGATGTTTGCGAAGAATGAGAAAGAAATAGAAGGACAGCCGGTTAGAAGAACAAACAAAAATATATCAAATAGCGGAATAATCGAGATATGGAATAGACAGCGTCTCTCTCAGAAGTGAGAAAAGGAGACGAAAGAATATGTTTAAATGGCTTAAGCCAGCACCTGCAATTGAACGTTTGCCAGCAGATATGATTGATCGAGTATACAAATTACTACGTATTCGTGTATTAATGGGAATTTCAGTTGGGTATGCTGCTTATTATTTAGTTCGTAGTAACTTTACGTTATCAAGTACGTATTTAGTACAAGAATATGGATTTAGTACAGCTGAAATTGGACTACTAGGTTCAATCATGGCAATTGTTTATGGATTTAGTAAGTTCTTTATGGGGAATTTGTCAGATAAAGCTTTCGCCCAGCGCTTTATCGCAGTCGGTTTATTCTTATCAGGGCTTGTAAATATTTGTTTCGGTTTTGCATCGTCATTTGGAATGATTGTTACACTGCTTGTTCTAAACGGTATTGTACAAGGTATGGGAGCACCCCCTTGTAGTATCGTTATGACGAAATGGTTCTCGAAGAAAGAACGCGGTACGAAAACGGGTATTTGGAATATTTCACATAACGTTGGCGGAATGCTCGTACCACCACTTGTCGGAATTGGTGTAGCTATTTTTGGTGAAAATCATTGGCAAGGCGGCGTGTTTATTTTCCCTGCGATTATCGCAATGGTAATTTCAGTTCTTGTTTGGATTAATGCGAAGGATACACCAGAATCAGAAGGTCTTCCTCCAATTGATGAGTATCGTAATGACTATGAAAATCTTGAAAAAGCAGATAACGCTAACAAGATGTCACCAAAAGAAATTTTAATGAAGTATGTAGTGAAAAATAAATTTGTATGGTTCTTATGTATTGCAAATGCATTTGTGTATTTAATTCGTTTCGGCGTTATTAACTGGGTTCCACTTTATTTAACGACAGTTAAAGGCTTCTCAAAAAATGAAGCACACGCGGCGTACGCAATCTTTGAAGGTATGGCAATTCCAAGTTCATTAATCGTTGGTCTTTTAAGTGATAAATTATTTAAAGGAAAACGTATGCCATTATGTATCATTAGTATGGTCGGAGTTGTTATTGGTACGTTTGTATATTGGCAAGCAACTAGCATACTTGTTGTAAGTATTGCAGTTTCTATCATCGGTTGTTTAATTTATGTACCACAGTTCTTAATCGGTTTAAGTGCGATGGAATTAGTACCGAAATTTGCAGTAGGTACGACAGTTGGTATGTGTGGTCTGTTCGGTTATGTGGGCGGAAGTCTTGTAGCTAATGCAGCGATTGGTATTATTGTTGATCGTTCTGGCTGGGACGGTTGCTTCATCTTACTATTAACAGGTGCAATTTTATCAACAATCTTCTTGTTCATCGTTCAACGTGGACATGAGGGGAAAAAAACTAAAGTAGCATAATATTTTGTTTGAAAAGCTATCCAATTATCATTTTGGATAGCTTTTCTTATATTAATATAACCTTTCCTTAAATCTATCTTAAAAGACAATATGTCATATTTCTAATCATTGGAATTTTTGTTACAATATAAATGGATGTGTAAAACTTTGTAAAAAGAATGTAATATGTAATTTGTTTTCAGAAAGTTTTATACAATTTTTATATTAAACTATTAAGTTATAAAGGGAGAGAGAATATGGTACCAAATACGGTTCGTACTCCAAGCAAGAAGAAGAAATGGATTATTATCGGGGTTATTGCACTAATTGTTATTGTAGCGGCGGTTAATATTTTTATTATGCAAGGCAAGAAGAAGGGGGCATCAACATCTGCTGATGCTGTGAGCTTTGAGAAGGTAACGGAGCGAAAGCTTAATAATACGAAATTAATTTCTGGCCAGGTGAAACCAGGGAATATTGAAAGTTTCTATGCGGATCCGACTAAAGGGAAAGTGAAAGATATTGCAGTGAAAGAAGGACAAGAGGTAGAGAAAGGTACGAAGTTATTCTCTTATGATAATGAAGAGATTAACTTGCAAATGAAGCAAGCTGAGCTTGATCAGAAGATGGCGGATATGCGTTATGATCAAGGGAAGAAGAAGATTGATTCGTTGAAGAAAGAAATTAAGAAGGCAAAGGATAGCGGAGCTGGGAAAGAAGTAACGGATCCGATGGACGAGCAAGTAAGTGAGTTAGAGATGGCACAAAAGACAACTGATCTTGAGAAAGAAAAAGGGAAGTTGCAGAAAGAAGAGTTAAGTAAAAAGCAGAAAGAGCTTACGATTTATAGTAATTTTACTGGTGTCGTTCAAAAGTTAGATAAAGATGCGGCGCAAAGTTCATCTCAAGCGTTAGGTGGTCAAGGGAAAGCATTTTTACAAGTGGCGTCTAAAGATCCGTTCCAAGTGCAAGGGACGTTAACTGAGCTTCAGAAGTCACAAATTCAACCAGATCAAACATTTACTGTAACTGCTAAAGCAAATAATAAGAAGAAGTGGACAGGTAAAATTACAGAGGTAAGTGAATTCCCAACGAGTGCAGAGATGGCTCAAGCTGGTGGTATGGGTGAAGCGACTCAAAATATGTCTCAATATACATATAAAGCAAGTCTTGATAGTCAAGATGGTTTATCTCCAGGTTATCATGTTTCATTGCAAGTAAATTTAGAGAATAAGACGATGATTGCTGTTCCAACTAAGAGCATTGTAGAAAAAGATGGTGATGCATTTGTTTATGTTGAGGATAAAGGAAAGCTTCGTAAACAAAATGTGAAAAAAGGTTCTACTGATGGAGACTGGACAGAGATTGTTGAAGGCGCAAAAGTGGGGCAAAAGGTGGTTAAAAATCCTTCCGACGACGTGTATGACGGAATGGAAGTGAAAGAGAAATGATTACGTTAAATAATATTGCTAAAACGTATTATCAAGGAAAATTGGCAGTGCCAATCTTACATGATATTAGTGTAACAATTCAAAGCGGTGAGTTCGTTTCGATTATGGGACCGTCTGGTTCTGGTAAATCAACGCTTATGAATATTATCGGTTGTTTAGATCGTCCGACAGAAGGCGAATATATGCTGAATGATGTGAATATCTTAACAGCAGACGAGTCAAAGCTTGCTTTAATTCGTAATGAATATATTGGCTTTGTGTTTCAGCACTTTAATTTGCTTCCACGTCTTTCGGCAGTAGAAAATGTTGAACTTCCGCTCGTATACGGTGGTGTGAAGAAAGCAGAGCGTCGTCAAAGGGCTCTGGACGCGCTTGGTAAAGTCGGTTTGTCAGATAGGGTTCACCATTTGCCGAATGAATTATCAGGTGGACAGAAGCAGCGTGTAGCGATTGCAAGGTCGATTGCGAATAATCCAACGTTCATTATGGCTGATGAGCCTACTGGCGCGCTTGATACGAAGTCTGGTGAGCAAGTGATGAATATTTTCACGAAGCTTAATGCAGAAGGTACAACGATTGTTATGGTTACGCATGAAGAGGAAGTAGCAGCGTATTCTTCCCGCCGTATTGTACTGCGAGATGGGAAAATTACAGAAGATAGAAGGTGTGCGGTATGAGTTTACTAGATAGTATAAAAATTGCCCTATCTTCTATTTTAGCTCATAAACTGCGTTCGGCATTAACGATGCTCGGTATTATTATCGGCGTTGGTTCTATTATTACTGTCGTTGCGATTGGGCAAGGCGGGGAAGCAATGCTGAAGTCGAAATTCGCAGGTTCTGGTGGTAATAACCTTATGCCAATTCAATTTAAACCAGATATGAATGATGAGTTTGCTATAGGCGGATTTGAAATACCGAAGTTAACGGAAGAGGATATTTTAGAAGTAAAACAAGTGAAAGATGTTTCACATGTTATTACGACAAATTCGACGACAGAGATACTAGATGTAAATGATAAAAAAGCAAATCTGAATGTTATTGGTCTTGATAATGAATATTTTGCGGTTAATAAAGTAAAGGTCGTAAAGGGACGTACTTTAAATGAATCAGATATTTCTCATGCAAATAACGTTGTGATGATTAGTACAAAAACAGAAAAGACGTTATTTAAGGACGTAAACCCAGTTGGGCAAATTATTGAGATGAAAGGACAACCGATGCAGATTGTCGGTGTGTATACATCTGATAATGAGTTTATGGGATTTGAAATGGAAGAAGCGTTAATCCCCCTTACATTATGGCCTGTTTTATTCGGAACAGATGATATTCAAAATATCGCAATTCAAGCTAAAAATGTAGACGATTTAGAAGCAGCTGGTAAACAAGCTGTTGATGTATTAAATAGTCGTAAGCCAAGTGAAATTCCAGGTAAATATGAACTAGTGAATTTAAAAGAATTCCAAGAAAATGTTTCTAAAGTAACTGGTATTATGACGATGATTATCGGTGGTATTGCGGGTATTTCATTAGTCGTTGGTGGTATTGGTGTTATGAACATTATGCTTGTATCTGTAACGGAGCGTACGCGCGAAATCGGGATACGTAAAGCACTTGGGGCAACACGTAGTAAAATTTTATTACAGTTTTTAATTGAAGCAGTTATGTTAACACTTCTAGGTGGTTTAATCGGAATTGGTCTTGGATATGGCGGGGCCTATATCGTTTCCACATTTGCGAAATGGCCACCACTCGTTTCATGGGAAGTTGTCGTTGGAGGCGTACTATTCTCTATGACACTTGGTATTATTTTCGGATTAATTCCAGCGAACAAAGCTGCGAAATTAGATCCAATTGAAGCATTACGTTATGAATAAGTTAGTAGTGTAATAGAGAGGGAGCTCTCTACTACACATTACCGTTCTAGTGGGCGGTTCGTAGCCTCTATGTTGAGGAAGTGAACCGCCCGTTAGAACGGGTTATATAAATAGAAGGAGGCGTTATAATGGAAGCGAATTTGAATACGCAAAAAGCTGGTGGAGAGAAGCCATCATTGTTCGGAATGATTACTTCTCCTGGTTTACAGTTTGAGAGAATGAAGACGACTGAGAAAGTTTGGGGTATGTTCTTCATAGTTGCGCTATTACAAGGACTTGTAGGTGGTTTAAATTCGTATATTACGTATACATCACCTGAGATGATTGAAATGCAAAAGAAATTAGGTGGTGCACTTGCAGAGCAGGGCTCGCTTGTATCAAATTTAATTTCTAGTACGATATGGGGGATAGTAGGTGTTATGATTGCAACATTCGTTGTTGCAGCTATTTATAAAGTGTTTATGATGTTTTACGGGAATGATACTTCTTATAAAAAAATAGTAATGATTATTGTATACACGGATATTATTGTTATTATTGGTGGACTCATTAATGGTATTATAGCTTTAATTTTAGGTGCTGCACCAACTGCGTATACAAGTTTAGGTCCGTTATTTGAGAAAGGCTCACTTGCATATGGAATCGCTAATTCAATTGAAGTGTTCTATTTATGGAATTTAGTTTTAATTTGGTTAGGATTACAAGTTACAGCAGGATTAAGTAAAGTGAAAGCAGCTATTCCAATTATCGTTTTATTCATTATTAAGGCGGTATTCTTAGCTGCGATTGTTGTATTGATGGCAAAGTTTTTACCTGGTTTGCCGGTATAATATGATTGGACTAAAAGGTGACTCTCCCAAGAGTCACCTTTTTTATTTTTACCCTTATTTCAAATAAGACAAGCAGAATTTCAAATTCTACTTCATGTAATTTCAAATTTCGGCGGTAGTATTTAAAATTACTCACAGTGAAATCGCTTCTTTATTTTTATATTGTGGAGGTACCGGCGGAATAACAAAGAGGTATACCTTTTAGAAACAGGTACTGTGTGAAGCCAGCGACTTTTACAGAGACAGTTGTTTTGTATGAAGGAATGATTGTAAATCAAATAAAGAAGCTAGGTATTTATCAAGATCATGAAGAGTATTATCAATGTGGTTTAATTGGCCTTTGGCATGCGTATGAAAGATTTGATGCGGAGAAGGGCTGTTTCCCTGCATATGCAGTTGTAACGGTGCGTGGTTATATATTGGAAAGGTTGAAGAAAGAGTCTGCCTTGCAAGAAAGGAATGTTTACGTAGGTGAATATGAGGAGATTTTTTCATTTGAAGATGTTGGATTGAGAGTACAGGATTTTATGAGTGTATTAGATGAGAAGGAGAAGTATATTATTTTCGAACGTTTTTTTGTAGGGAAGACGATGGGAGAGATCGCTAGCGAGATGGAAATGACCTATTATCAAGTGAGGTGGGTGTATCGGCAAGCACTTGAGAAAATGCGAAATAGCTTAAGAGGATAAATAGGATTATAAGAATGGAAGGCAAAGGATATTGCTTTCCATTCTACTTATTCTGTTAAGGTAGTAAATGTAATAAGAGGTTTTTAAAGTGTAGTGAATCTTGCATGTTCATACGTGATAATACGTATCCAGCTTTTAATAATTGCTGTTTTAACTTATGGGGACTGATATGTATTGTTGTAGTAGTGCCATTTGAAAAATGAATGTTAGCTTTTTTACTCTTTTTGAAAAATTCTATGTCATCTATATGGTTATAAAATAGCCATATACAGTTTGGAGAAGAAGGAGATTCTGTTGGAAAAGCACAAATATATTCTCGATGATTAATCGGAATTGGGACATTTTGTTTAAATTTAAAGTTTGTTTGGACTGCATTACGTCTGCCTTGATAAGTAGAATGAACATTGGTTAGACAAGATTGCTTGATGAGTTGGAGAGCGGTTTGACAGGAGTAAAGATGGTTCCCGCTACTGTCAATAATTTTGGTGCGATAAGAAGGGTGCTTGTAAGGTTCCAGCATCATTGTAGAATTAGAAATAATAATATCATTTTCGTCATTCATAATTTTGATTCCTCCCTTATAAATGATTTTAATTCCAAATATAATTATATACGAATTAAGTAAAGTGAATGTTAATATTCCGTTTCATATTGTAAATTTTGGCTATTCGTTTACAATCAATAGATGTTAGTCTTTCTAATTTGCATCGCTTGTACATATATATGAAAATAGAAAAGAGTAGGCGGTGAGATAGTATGAAGAAAAGGTATATTATTATGGCTCTAGTTGTTGTTCTTCTAGTATATTTAGCAAATAGTAATCCGAGTAAAGGAGAATATACGGACTGGGCAGCAAAGCAGTTTATGAAACGTAATGATGTAAGTAAGAAGCTAGACGAAGTTCAAAAAGAAAATGAAGAGGGCCTCCTTGGCGATTTAGCATCGGCTGGTAAGAAGTTGGCGAAAAAATATGTTGAGCCACAAGTTGGATTATTAATCGAGAATTATACAAAGCGAAATGATTATATTTTCTTCTCAACATATACGACCGAGTTTGATATAGGCGGAGAGCACTATAAATATGTATGCGTCGGTTTTTCAAAAATCTTTATTCCGATTGAAATGCCGAAGAAAAAAGACGAATCTGCAAAATGAAGCAGATTCGTCTTTTTGTTTATAAGGTAATAGGAACTTCAGATACATTCTTTTCTACGAGACGGGCTCCTTTTTTTCGGGTATTATCATTAATTGTTGAAAATACAGATGAGGCAAGGATGGTATCCATTACTTGATTTACGACGTGTGCATCGACAGGTGTAATAGGTTTCTCGATAGAAAAAACAACTGTTTTTCCATCTTCTTTCGCGAAAATTAATTCTAGTACTTGCATACGTTATTTCCTCCTTTTTATTTATCCCGCTATATTGCGAGTAGGGTGTTGGTTCATACTTAGTGGGGGATGAACACCCCCACTGAGTACAGTTTAACCTTATAGGGTAGAAAGATCTGATGTGCTAACAAGCTGTATAGCGTGAAGCGGTGCTGCTTGTAAAGAAGCAAGAGCACGTGCTACGTTGTGTACTTGCTCTAAGTTTGCGTTTGTTTTAACACGCTTAAATTGTTTTTGCTTAAAAGCTGTTTTTCCGTTCTTATCTAATCCATTGTTTAAGACAAGACGTAAAGTTAAGTCCGTTACGATTGTTTCGACTGCCATGTTTATCACCCCCTTTCACTTTATAAATAGGTTGCAAATGTCATGTTTTGGCGTGAAATTTATTTTTTTTTTTGGTACTCTTAAAAGATTAAGAGAGGGGCTTCGGAAGAATGAAACGTAAATGGTTATTTTGGATTCCTGTTTTACTATGGATGGGGTTGATTTTCTATTCCTCGGCACAACCATATAAAAAGCAGGATATGCGCTCGGATATTGAACAATATGTAAATGTGGAGTTTGTGAAAGAGCATTTTTCATGGGTATCTATTGATTATGGCGGTGGTACACCTGTTAGCATTGCAAATAAAGGTGTAGGCGGATTTATTGAGTTTTTCCTTCGTAAAGGTGCTCATTTTATGGTGTTCTTTATGCTAGGTTCATTGACGTATTATGCTTTTCATCGATCGGGTCATTCGAGAAAACGGTGCTTTATATACGCTCTTCTTTTCGTTGCGGGATATGCAACATTTGATGAAATTCATCAATGGACTACGGGAGATCGTACACCGATGTGGCAAGATTCATTACTGGATACGTGCGGCGGATTAACAGGGATTATAATAAGTAATTGGTTTTGGAATAGAAAAAGAAGCTAATCTTTTGAGATTAGCTTCTTTTGTTTATACACCAAGTAATTCTTTTAGTTCATCTGTAGATAGTTCGGTCATCCAACTATCGGTTGTAATGACAGCGTTGTTTAATGATTGTTTTCTTTCTAACATTTCATCAATTTTCTCTTCGAGTGTCCCCGTTGTAATCAGTTTATGAACGTGAACGAAGCGTTTTTGACCAATACGATATGCGCGGTCTGTTGCTTGGTTTTCTACAGCTGGATTCCACCAACGGTCGTAGTGAATGACATGGTTGGCAGCGGTTAAGTTTAAGCCAGTTCCACCTGCTTTTAACGATAAGATGAAAATGTCATACGTTCCGTTTTGGAATTGCTCGATCATTTTGTCACGTTCTTTCTTCGGTACACTACCGTTTAAGAAGAGGACGCGCTGACCGAAATGTTCTTCTAACACATTTTTTAGCATGTTCCCCATACCGATGTATTGTGTGAAGATTAAACAACTTTCATTTTGATCTTTTATATTTTCAATTAGTTCCATTAGGGTGCTTGTTTTCATGGAACGTTCGATTATGTCTTTTGGTTCTGTTTCTTTTAAATAAAGAGCGGGGTGATTACAAATTTGTTTAAGTTTGTTCAGCATGAGTAATATAAATCCGCGTCTTTCAATCCCGCTTAATCCTTCTACATTTTGCAATGTATCTTGAACAAGTTGTTCATATAAGGAAGCTTGTTCACCAGTAAGTGGACAGTAAGCTTTCTGTTCTTGTTTATCTGGTAAGTTTAATGCGACGGTTTGATCTTTTTTCGTACGACGCAGTAAAAACGGCGAGATAAAACGTTGAACTTGTTGGATTTTTCCTTCGTCACGGTCCTTTTCAATCGGTGAGACGAAGCGGCGCTGGAATTGTCCTAAGCTGCCGAGATATCCATGATTAATGAAGTCGAAAATAGACCAAAGCTCGGCAAGTCGGTTTTCCATCGGTGTACCGGTTAAAGCGATTTTGTGATTTGCTGGCAAGTTTCGTACTGCTTTCGATTGTTTCGTATGTGGGTTTTTAATATTTTGTGCTTCATCCAAAATAACAGCATCCCAGCATAACGTACTAAGTTCCTCTTCATCAAGCTGAGCTAATGCATAAGATGTTAATACAACATCTGCTGATTGAAGGAAGTCTTTAAATAATTCGCCTTTCGCTCGGTTACTTCCATAATGTAACTGAACGCGTAAATTTGGTGCGAAACGCTCAAATTCTTTTTGCCAATTTCCAAGAACAGATGTCGGTGCCACGATTAAAGCAGGGCCTGTTTGGAGATTGTTCTCTTTTATATATAGTAAGTAAGTGATCGTTTGAATGCTTTTTCCAAGTCCCATGTCGTCAGCTAATAATGCTCCGAATCCAAGCTTTCTTAAATATAATAACCACTCAATGCCATGTTGTTGATACGGACGGAGTGTTGCGTTTAGTGCAGAAGGAACATCTACTTTTGGAATATCTCCAATGTGCAATAGTTTTTGGAATAGCTCTTCATAATATCCATCTAGCTCGATTTCAATATCGGTAAATGGACTATCTTCTTCTACAATTTCTGTTTCAGCAGTGTTTGATAAATGTTGCTGAAGGACATCTTTCATTTCTAGTCCATATTTATCGGCACGGTTCATAAGCTTTCGTACTTCTTCAATAAAGGCTGGATCCAGTCTCATCCATTGACCATTTATATTGAATAACCGTTTGTTTTGTTCAACGAGTTCGAAAAATTCGCTTTCGGATAAATCAATGCCGTTCGTTGAAATGCGCCAGTCAAAGTTAACGAGTGTATTCATGCCGAAGAAAGATTGCGTTTGCGTGGCATTTTGCTTCAACTGCACACGTAATTTTGGTTTTGTCGCTTTTAAATTTTGCCACCAGGATGGCAGTAAAATCGTAATACCTGCAGCGAGTAATTCGTTACTTGCTTCTGTTAAGAAGTTCCACGCTTCTGTTTCAAAGAGCTCACTTCGGAATGTATCGCCTTCTTTTAACCACGGTACGAGCTTACTGAATCCTTCTTGTGTTTCAAGAATACGTTCTTCATAATCGTGCCATCGTTTTGGCAAAGAATCGATACTTTCATATACATATATGCGATGTGCCCCGCGCTTTGGTGTAACAATTGTCTCAAGCTTCCACATTTCAAATTCTTCTTGCGGCTCTTGTAGCCGTAGTCCGATTGTAAAGGGAAGGTCATCTTCAATGTAACCAATTTTTCGAAGCCAATCTTCTTCATGTAGTGCTGCATCCAATTGTCTTTTCGTAAAGTCGTAATGTTCATAAAGTCTCTTGGCATCTTCCCATCCATCGTTTGAACGGTTATCTTGTAATATGCTTTCATTTACCGCGGCGGAGAAAAGAGATGCCAATGTGTCATCTTCAATTGGGCTATTTTGCACTTTCCAAGATGGTTGCTGAGACCAACGCTCCATATCAGGTACGAAGCTACCGCTTGTGAAGGCATCCCATAATTCATTCGCATCTTTCGTAAGTGCTGTAATAGGGCCATTCATTTGAATATGGGCAAAGGAGTTCATCGGTTTATTAGCGATGTATTCAAATGCTTGTGCGTTTGTTAGCATAACACCTTGTTTTCCTTCAAAGGTCGCTTCTTTTAGAAACGTGCCGTAGAAGGAGGTAGAGTGCCATGTAAATGCATTTCGTTTCCAACTTGTTACGGATAATGGAGTACCGCTGTCATCTTCTCCCCAAAGGAACCAACCTTGACTAACGTGCTGGAGCCTAATTGTTACTTCAGTTTGATTGATCATCAATTAATTTTCCTTTCCGTAATTCCTCTTGTAGTGCACGCAGACGTGAATGTAAGTTTGCGATGTGAATAATGAAAGCATCCCATTCATCAGTACGCTTTAATCGTTTATATAATGTACGTAATTTCTTTAAGTAACGAACTGCACGTCTATATGATTTGCGGTTTCGCTCTTCAATGGCCTCGGTAGCAGCAAGGTGATAAAGAGGAAGGGCTGCTTCTGGTGCTTCCTTTTCAATATCTTTCAGTGGCTCTTTCAAAAGTTCAATTGCTTCAAACCCATGTAAGAGCTGAAGTTCTGCCCATGTACGATATTGCTTTTTCGCGAGTACGTATTGCTCATAGTTTGCGAAACTATATGGTAATAGTTCTTGCAAAATCATTTCGAGTCCGGCTTGTTCATTTGTATGGTTTGCATACGTTTCATACATGATGACAAATAAGCGAACGATATCTTTTATGAAAATCGTATTTTCGTGCTCATGTATCGTTTTCTTCACTTGTTTATACGTAAAGGAAAGCCAGTTTTTCGCACGATCCCACTGCATTGTATTTAATAGCTCTTCTAACCAATAGAAGTACAGACTTACAACAGAAGCAGGCTGTTTCTTTAGTAAGTCCATAGCTATTAGGTCTTCGTCATTTAAAAAGAGTAGATGAGAAGATGCTAATGCTTTGGAAAGTGGATTGATTTTCGTATCGATTCGCTTTTCTTCTTCTTGCAGTTTCTCTTTATTGTGTAAGAGTTCACTCCATATGTGACGATAAATAAAAAATCTTTCTTGCGTATAGGCGTCGGTGGAGAAGAATACTTCGTGAACGAGACGAGCTGTTTCTTGCAAAATTGCTTCAGACTCTGAAGGAATCGCTTCTGATTGTAAGTCCCGAACGATGGATTCCACTTTATCTACAAATAAGCGAACGACGTTAACAGGCTGGTGATAAGAATACGTTTTATTTGCTTCGAAGTCCTGAATTTCTTCTAATAATTTTTGAAAGCAATAAAGCGCTGCATGTAGCCTGAACAACTCATGTATCACAACGATACGCGGAGCTTTCCGCTCCAGTTTCGTATAGAAGTCTGTAAAAATACTCATAAGAAAATACATTTGTTTATAAGTAAGCCGAGCTTGTTCTTTTTTAAATGATTCATATTCGTTGTCAAAATACGATTGCCAACTTTTATAATCCGTTTCTTCAAACGCTGATGATTGCAATACTTGTCTTGCAGTTCGAATAGGAGGAAGGGAAGGTTTCGTATTATTTTTAAATAAAGTTAATACATCTCCTACTTGCCCGAAACTAGATGCTGCAGATAGTAAAACAGCGAGCATATGCTCACATTGCGTTGGTGCAAAGCAATCGCAATAGCTTTCAGCGACGTTACGAATCGGGATATGGACGCTATATACGCTGCCTCCAGCATCTACAGTTCCTGATAGCGTATAACCATCAAAGTCAACGTTGTAGACAACACCACTACGATATAGGTGCCGAGCTGTAGCGACATGTTCCTGATCAGCTGTTTGCTGTGGATCTAGTCCTTGAACGAACTCATTCGCAATCATCATAATTTCATCTTTCGTAATTGAGTGTTGCAGCATAATATTCCTCCGTACACATATTTCTTTCCTTTACCATTATAAACAAAAAATGCTCAAAACAGAAAAAATGAAATTTGGATTACATAAATTGAAAATCATGGTAATATATATAATGTTAATTTCGCATATTACTATATATGTATAGGGGGAGAAATGATTTGTCAGATTTACAGACGAAGTTAGGCAGTGGAATGAATAAGTTACAAGAAGGAATTGAGCAAGGGAAGATGAAGTTACAAGTTGCGCAAGAAATCGCTCAACTGAAAAAAGAAATGCAAGTGCAAATGCAGAAAAAGGCAGAGGTTCTATTAGAGATTGGACAACGAGTCTATGTTCAATTAAGAGGAAATGGAGTAGATGAAGCGAGCTTAAAAGAAATGATTGCTCCAGTTCAAGAATTTGATGTAGCTATTTATCAAGCAAGAAAACGCATTGTTGAACTGCAAAAGCAACAAGGCGAGAAAGCTACATGTGAATGTGGTGGACCTTTATCAATAAATGATAAGTTTTGTGGTTCGTGTGGAAAGCCTAATCCAATGTTAGCGATAGAAAATGAAGGTGAAACGACAAATTGTATTTCATGTAATGAACATATCGATCAACACTCTACTTACTGTCCGGTTTGTGGAATTAAGCAAAGTGGGGAGTGAATTAGATGTATTGTCGCACATGTGGAAATCAACATGGTGAAGAGGTAAACTATTGCCCTAATGAAGGAAGTATGGAGATTGCAGGAGCTATAGATGCAGTAACGTTAGAACAAGATACTGCAAAATACTGCAAAGGTTGTGGCGGTGAAAATGCTCAGCAAAATTTATATTGCCAAAAGTGTGGGCATTCCTTATTTATTGTGAAGAAAAAAGAACAATCTATTAAATTGCCTACAATGGACGGTACTCCTGAAGTTAAATTTACAGCAGATAAAGCCGTTTTAAAAACAGGTTTTATTGGTGGGATTGTTGCAAGTATTCTCATGTTAATTGCTGGTTGGATTGGTAGTGTATTATTTGCTTCTATATTAAGTGAGATGTTTAGTAAATTTGCGAAAGAATTAGAAATGTTGCCAAGCTTTTATTCAAGTGCAACTTCTACGATGTTAAGTTATCATTTACTTGGTTTTACAGCTAGCGACGAGAGTGGATTGATATTTTCTTTATCTTGGCATACTCCATTTACATTACTATTAATTATTCCATTTATGATTTTCGCTGGTACAGGAATTTGGTTAGGAAAGCAGCGTGTTGCAAAAACGATTAAGGATCAAATCTTTATAGCAGCAACAGTTGGTATTATTTATGGTGTCTTTTTATTCATTATAAGTTTTATAGCATCACAATCTTTCGCAATTCCATTCTCAGAAGCAGGTAAGATTACGGTTGGCTATTCAGCGATTAAGAGTTTATTGAGTGGTTTTGCATGTGGGACATTATTTACCTTAATAGGATTTATTGCTCATACAAGCAAAAATAATATGGCAGCAGCATTTCAAGAGTTAATGCCATATGGAGCGTCTGTTTATTACGGTATTTCAGCCATGATAAAAGGACTTTTAATAACAGCAGTAGTGGTTTGTATTATGGCGTTAGTAAATAAGGAAGACAGTATTGAACCGTTAAAAGAAATAACAACTTTAAAATCTGAAAGTACATTATTAGCATTAGAGTTAACACCTCAATTATGGAGTATGGCTCATTTTGCTCCGTTAGAAGTATCAAGTCCAGCACTTAGTAAGGAGTTTACTGGAATTGGTAAGAAATCAAAATCATCTGAGAGCACATTATCATTTTCATTTATATCAGGCATCTCTGTAAATGGCGTAGTGGTTAGAGATATAATGATTTCAAAAGGAGCAAGTCAGGAAAGCCTTGCTGAATTTGATGAAGTGAATAACGTATTCCATTACGGTTTATTACTGCTTATTATTCCATTGTTCCTTATGTTTAGAGCGGGAAGAAAGTTAGCTGAATTATCGACTGCCAATATATATATTACATTAGTAGTATGCAGTGGTTCTTACACGATTATGATGATTGTAATGAATATGATTTCTAAGTTCCAAATTGATGTTTCAGGGACTGTAACAAGTTTGTTTGGAACAAGTGGAACGGTATTATCTATGCAAAATTCATTTGTATATTTAACTATATGTAGTTTTATTGTGACATATGTAGCAGCATTTGTTGGAATGAAGTTAGCTAAAAAGTAGGAGGAGAGCACGTTGAAGTTTTGTGGAACATGTAAAAAGAACGTTGCAGACCATTTGAACTTTTGTCCCGAGTGTGGGAGTAAAGTAGAAGTAATCGTCGATAACACCGCCGCTTCATATACAGAAGTGCAAAGCGAGACAAAACCAGCCAAAAGTAAGAAAAATTTATTTTTAATCATTGGTTTCGCCATCATTGCCATTTTATTATTTGGGGCATATAAATTTGGAGCATACAAGTTTTCAAAAGAAAAGCAAATAAATGTAATGATTGAAGCATTCCAAAAGAAAGATATTACTGCAATTGATGAGTTTGTGAAAGCGAATGATTCAAGCTTAAAGATTAAGACAGAGGATATTAAAGCGTACATGCGTTACTTAAAAGAGAACCCTTCTTACAATAAACAATTATTGTCTTATTTACAGAAAGAGACAGTAGATCAAAAGTTAACAAAGGATAAAAATTCGTTTAAAGATGGGGAAATTGTAGAAGAGGGAAAAGAGTGGTTCTTATATCCAAAGTATAAGTTTAGCATGAAATCTTATTATATGAGTGTTAGTACAACTGCAAAGAATGCGGAAATATATGTGAATGATAAAAAAGAAACAGAACTTTCTAGTGATAAAACTTCGAAAGAGTTGGGACCATACTTCCCAGGTACGTATGTTGTCAAGGCAACAGCGAAGACAGAACTTACTGAATTAGAAACAGAGAAAGAAGTAGATTTAGCAGATGAACAGGGCGAGAAAGTGAATGTAGATTTATCACTTGAAGGAAAGTATGTAAGCATTTCTTCTGATGAAAATGATGCAACCGTATTTGTAAATGGTAAAAAACGTGGGAAATTAAGTTATGGTAATTATAAACTGGGTCCTGTATCCACAGATGAAACAGTAGAAGTACATTTAGAGAAAACTACTGATTTTGGTGTAATAAAATCTGAAAGTATTAAAATTGGAGACCAAAGCACGTATTACTTAAAATTCCCGAAAGAAACATCAAGCTCAGCAGTGGGTGATTTTGTACGAAATCACATTTATAATAACGTACGTGCGATTTCGTTAAATGATTTTAGTTTAATTGAAAATGATTATGATAAGAGCGGGAAATCGTACAAGGAAGACCGTGATTACATACAGTATCTACACAAAAAAGGAATTACAGAAGACTTATTAACGATGGATGTTCGTAATGTAGAACGTCAAAGTGCTACGAAATATAAAGTAACGACATATGAAGAGTACCATATTCGTTACGGTGATGGGTCTGTAAAGTTCAAAAGTTTTAATAATGACCATATCGTTACTGTTAATGGAAATGGAAAGGTGCTATATCATTCTCTGGGTGCCAATGATACGTTGAAATCAGAGGAAGTATCTGGTCCGACTCGTTAATAAAAGAGAGAGGTTGTTCAATATTGTTGAACAACCTCTTTTTTATAGTTTACTTCTTTTGTGAATTTTTGCCGGTAAAATGATATCCCTTTTTTACAATTATGAGCGCGTTTCCTTTAATATCGCTTGCACATATGGATCATGTAATATTTGTTCTATAATTGGTAACATGTTTTGTTTGAATGGAATATCAATAGGGAATGGCTTTTGAGAGCCGGGTTTGATTCCATATTGGACAATTTTGTAATGTGTATTTTCTTCAGAGCTGAGCACAACTAATTTATATCTATTGTCATCGCCAGCGAGTGAAAAGTCGATGGAAGTAGCGTCGTATGTTACTTCATCTTTATATATATACGGTTTTGGGGTACCGATCCAGTCTATTTTTGCTTGTACATTCATGAACATAACCTCCTTATAGTTATTATAAAAAAATAAAAGCCAGCTCTCAACAAAGAGAACCGGCTTTAGCAGTCATTGGTTATTTTAAAATTTTCACTTTAACAGTTTTGCGTCCCCATTTTTGAGCAGCGCTATCTGATCCAAGTAGGATGTCGATACGGTTACCTTTAATTGCACCGCCAGTATCTCCAGCGATAGCTTCTCCGTAACCTTCTACCCATACTTTAGATCCTAATGGGATTACTTTCGGATCAACAGCGATCATTTTCATGTTTGGGTTCGCTGTTAAGTCATGACCCATTGCAGTTAATACACGGCCACCGTATGTGCCACCGTTTTCGCTCGGATGAGCTGTATATGCTGTAGCTACAACTGTTAACTCACGACCACCAGAAGGTGTGCTAGTTTCAGCAGCTTTCACAGCAGGCTTAGCAGCTGGTTTTGCTTGTGCTGCAGGTGCTTGTGCTTTAGCTGGTGCTACAGTTTTAGCAGGAGCAGGTTGTTCTTGTTTCTCAATAACAGGCGCTGTGCCTGTTAAGAAAGGAACGTGAACATAAGCTGTTTTCCCGTTATATTCAAATTGTAACCACTCATTTTGTACTTGGTTCGTTGTTTCGATCATATCGTCTTTCTTCAACGTTCCAAGAATTTCTGAGTTTGTGTTCGCTTCAGCACGTACATTTAATACGTTAGCTGTTACATAGTAAGAGTTCTTTGTAAACTCTGCACTTACGAATGCGTCTTTACCATCTAATTTGATTTGTGACCATCCGTTTTCTGTATTTAGAACATCTAATTTATGACCATTCTGTAATTTACCGACAACTTTTGATTCAGTAGTAGGGTTTTCTCGTACGTTTAGTACGTCTGTTGTTACAACAGTTTCTGCATTAGCAGATGCGGTGAAAATCCCAAGACCAAAAACTGCTGCTGTTGCTATTCCAATTAATTTTTTCATGATAGCCTCCATTGCGTTTGTTTTCGTGTCCTCATTATAGCAACAGATTTTTTCGGATTTCGGGAAAACACACAATTACAAACCATTCGTAATCAGTCGTTAACATCCTGTAATATAACAAAAGATATAGGAAAGCGTTTTTCATTCTATGTGATTAGTAGGTTTCTACTTATATTCAAAATATTTAATACAACATATATTTTTCGGCGTAAATAAAAATATTACAGGAGTGTTACATAATATTTACTAAACGATTACATTCCTTGAGTATTTTGCCGTTTTATGGGTAATATAGTTATATAAACATAAACATTTCGTTTGTGAAACTATAAACACGTGCTATATACTAGCAAAAAAACCGCATAATTGTTACAAAAAGAAAGGGTTGCAAGGAAGAAAAATGCCCTTTTTTACATCTGTAACACATCCTTTTTTGGGAAAATACATTCCCATCCGCATTTTTCTCACACAATTTGACAGCAGTATTTCGATCTTGTAGCTCTTGCAGAGTGAAAAGGTTATACGGAAGGTAAGGCTGTCCATAAGAATTCGAATTGGTGAAGGTGAAAGTAAGAAAATCACCGTAAAATTATAGTTTTCTATCCGATTTTACATATCGGAATTTATGTTATTTACAAAAGTGAAACCTACGAAGGGGGATTTGATGAGGAAACTGACAAAAACATTCATCGTATCATTAACATTATGTATTGCATTTACACTTTGGGGGATTATTCCCGAATCTATTATTGGAAAAGGTAGCTTAGGAAATGTAACAACCGCAATTCAAACTGCATTAGTTAGTAAGTTTGGATGGTTCTATATTATTTCTGTTTCTATTATATTAGGTGTGTCTATCTTTTTAATTGTTTCGAAATACGGTTCTATTCGTTTAGGTAAAGATGATGATGAACCTGATTATAGTTATATGACATGGTTTGCTATGCTATTTAGCGCTGGTATGGGTATTGGTTTAGTTTTCTGGGGCGTTGCCGAACCATTAAACCATTTGTACGCACCTCCGTTTGGAGAAGGTGCAACTGAGGAAAGTGCGCGTCTTGCACTACGTTTTTCATTTTTCCATTGGGGATTACATCCGTGGGGACTATATGCATTTGTAGCGCTGTGTATTGCTTACTTTACTTTTAGAAAAGGAAAAGCAAGTACGATTAGTGCGACAGTAGGTCCGTTATTTAAAGGCGGAGAGCATGGACGTATTGCTCATTCATTTGATGTGTTAGCTGTTTTCGCAACTGTGTTTGGTGTTGCAACATCATTAGGTCTTGGTGCGAAGCAAATTGCAGGTGGTGTTAGTTATTTAACATCTATCCCGAATTCATTGCCGACACAGTTAGTTATTATTGCAATCGTAACCGTTCTTTTCATGTTATCTGCGCAAACAGGTCTTGATAAAGGAATTAAATATTTAAGTAATGCGAATATTATTTTGGCGTTTGCACTTATGATTATTGTATTATTTGCAGGTCCAACAAACTTTATTATGAATTACTTCACTTCAACAATCGGTTCTTATATTCAGGAATTGCCAAGCATGAGCTTCCGTTTAAGTCCATTAGATGAAGGCGGAAATCAATGGATTCAGTCATGGACAATTTTCTATTGGGCATGGTGGATTGCATGGTCACCATTCGTAGGTACGTTTATTGCCCGTGTTTCACGAGGACGTACGATTCGTGAGTTTGTTATCGGTGTGTTACTCGTACCGACTGTAATCGGTGCGCTTTGGTTCTCTGTTTTCGGCGGGACTGGTATTCATATGGAGCTGTTTGGTGATGCTCATATCTTCGACAAAGTGAAAGAGATGGGAACAGAAGTAGGGTTATTCGCTATGTTTGATCAGATGGGAAGCTTTGGATCAGCTTTATCGGTATTAGGTATTCTGCTTATTGCAACATTCTTTATTACATCTGCAGACTCTGCGACATTCGTTTTAGGGATGTTAACGACACATGGTAGTTTAAATCCACCAAACCGCATTAAAATGGTTTGGGGTATCGTTTTAGCATCGATAGCTTCTACCTTATTATATGTTGGTGGATTAGAAGCACTGCAAACAGCAGCTATTATTGCGGCATTCCCATTCGTCTTCGTTATTTTCTTTATGATGGCAGCATTATTTAAAGAGTTACAAAAAGAGGGGCGTATGAAGCGTCATTAATAATAGAAGGAAAAAGGGCTGATTATGTATCAGCTCTTTTTTATATAGAAGGAATTTTAAACACAAGTAAGGGAAATAAAATACTTTACTATATAAGTAGTATGCCTTTTATATAAAGAAAAATCGATACATTTCGACAAATTACGATATTTTGTAAATTCTATTCATATTTTTGACAAAAAATTGTCGGAAATGTGTTGTCACGTTTATGTATATGTGCTATATTATTTCCTGTAAGCGATTTCAAATAGTTTTAAAGCGCATTCAAGGGGGACATCTAGAATAATGAAACGTTACGAAAGAAAGTGGAAGCATATTTGTTTGAAACGTGTGGCACATCGTAGTGTCCAAGAAAGCACGGAACCTAAGACTGAAACGCGCAAAGAACAGCAAGAGAAGCAATTGGTTCTACAAAAATAGCAATCACTTTTTCGTATATAAATGAAGGTCAATCGTTCGTTGGGGGATGGACGTGAAATTACTTTCAGCTAAGGGGTATTGTCTGATATATAATTTATACGGCAATAAATCAGCACAGAGCATACGGCGCTCTGTGCTGATTTTTATTTTGTAAATAAAAATCAGTGGGAGAACCCCACTGATTAAAGTTTTACTTTTCTTTTTTGAATCGAACTGTTTTATCCCAGCCAATGACTTGTTTCTTGCTCTTCGCACGTAAGTATAAAATTAAGCTGCGAATGAATAAGTACGTAAAGAGCTGTGCGTACGTAAAGTACATGATAACACTAATAAAAATATTAGTTGGTGTAAAGGTTCGTTCCACACTCTGGGCACTAAATAATTGAGAAACGTATGTAATATATGCGACATACCACATAAATAGTAGCGGAATGCTATATTGAATTTGGAATATCCCGAGTAACCCAATTACAAACCAAACGTTCGAAATGATTAAGAATAGCCAAAATACAACATACACTAAAACTTGTTGTAAGGAATGGACGAGAAGTTTTCCTTTAAAGAAACTTAAGGAAGAAAACATTTTTTCTAAAATGTACAAGTTCCCTTGGAGCCAACGTGTACGCTGCTTAATAAGGATCCTTAAATGCTCGGGTTCTTGTTCCCATGTAATCGATTCTGGAACGATTGGTAAGAGATAGCCTTTTTGTGTAATTCGTAATGTTAATTCAGCGTCTTCTGCAATTGCATACGGGTCATAGCCGCCAAGTTCTTCTAATGCAGAGCGACGAAGAAGCATATTTGTTCCTGTTAGTGAACCTGTTTGGAATAGTAACCAGCGTCCGGATTGCATAAGGAGCTGGAAGATTTGAAATTCTAATGAAATCATTCGTGTTAGCCAGTTTCTATTTTCATTTACAGTACGAACGTGACCAACAGCTCCAACGGCATCCTCGGTTGTTTCAGCGTGTTCTACAAGCATTCGCAGAGCATGTGGTTCAGGCTGGTTATCTGCATCATACACACAGAAGTATTCACCATCTGAAATACTAAGACCATAGTTTAATACACGTGATTTCCCTTTTGGTTCACCCGCCGGAACACGAATGTGACGAATATGAGCATAAGCTTTGTCAAAATCGTCACCAATTTCAGGTGTCTCATCTTGCGAATTATCGTTTAATAAATAAACAGTTAGTTTACCTGGATATTCAATCTTCGCCATTGCCTCTAAAGTATCTTTAATAACGACACCTTCATTGTGGGCAGGTATTAAAATGTCGACGCTTGGATAATGTTCTAGCGTACGATCTTTTCGTTTACTATTTCGGTGAACTAAACCTGCGAGTGTTAAGAAAGAATAGTAAACAAGTAAGGCAGAGAATAGAAAGGCTGTAAAAATAAGTATATACTTAATCGAAAATGTGATGCTAATCCAAAACACGAGTACGCAAAATAGAAGGAATAAAAGAAGTATAACGAGTGTCATCATAATAACGTCTGTCCTTTGTTCCCAATTTGCTCGCGTGAAATTTTTATATCTTGGATCGCTTCAGCAGCAAGCCATTGCTCCATTTTTGGCTTTAGGCGATTCATTACAATGTCAGCACCGGCTTCATTTGTGTTTTGTAATAAAATAACGAGCTTATTATTATCATATTCAGCAGCAAGGTCAAAGTCAGCTCTTATTGTTTCAACTAATAATGAAGCTACACGGTCCATAACACTTTCCTTCGTATATTTACTAAAGGAAGTAAAGTCAAAATAAATAATAACGCCTGTTTCATTACGGCGATTCATTGCATTTATTAATAATGCTTGTCGTCTTTCGAATTCTTTTCTTGTTAATAATTTTGATTCTCCAATGTATTGTTCTAACGTTCTCACACGTTCGGTTAATTCTTTATTTTCATGAATAACCTTCTTTAATAAATGAGTTGAGATATATACGATGAAGAAGTTTGCTGCCATTAGGAAGTGAGTAATAATGTATTCCCATTGTTCTGATGTACTCCATAAGTAAAGCCATGCTTGGTAGAACAGGTAGAATACCGAAATAATGGTTCCTAATATAAAGAGAACAAATGCGGTTTTATCAGTCAATAATAGAAATAGTACATTAACAATTACATATATAATTGTAAAAATGAGAGCATGCTCATATTGCGTTACATGTACAGTTGTAAAATAAAATAAAATTTGTAAAATCCACATAGAGAGGACTTTATAGAAGTTATCTTTCACAAAATTTTCCTCCTTAAAGGTAATTCATGCAAGGATACTTGTAGTATGCGCAATTATTAAGAAATAGACCGGATGACTAGGTTATTTTGGAGAGCAACCACAAGTAGTGTCTCTCTTTTGTAAGAAAAAATAAACAGACTTACTAATTATTGTATCATAATGTTCTTATATTTAAGCATAAAGTATTTAATATATACCGAAAAAATATACAACATATAATAAAAAGCCCCCTCTTTAGAAAGAGGAGACTTTGCATCATTTTATAGGAACATCATACCTGCAACTGCTGCATTTAAGAAGTTTGCTAATGTACCAGCGATAACTGCTTTAATCCCTAACTGTGCAATTTGTTTACGGCGAGTAGGAGCTAACGTTCCTGTTACACCTAATTGAATTGCGATAGAAGAGAAGTTTGCGAATCCACAGATTGCGAATGTTAAAATTAAGTTTGTTTTTGCAGAGAACTCTGCCATGTGTGGTCCTAAGTTTGCGTATGCAACGAATTCGTTGATTGCAAGTTTTTGACCGATAAAGCTTGCTGCTTGTACAGCTTCACCAGGAGAAACCCCGATTAAGATTGCAAATGGTGATAGTAAGTAACCGAAGATTAAATCAAGGCTAAGTTTAATATGGAACAGAGAGCCAATTAATCCTAATAGACCATTTAATAAAGCGATTAATGCGATGAAAGCCATTAACATTGCTGCTACGTTAATAACAAGTTGCATACCTTCAGATGCACCACGTGCAGCTGCATCAATAACGTTTGCATCTTCACGTTCTGTAGAAAGTTCAACGTTATTATCTACTTTTTCTGTTTCTGGCATAATTAATTTCGCAATTAATAAACTTGATGGAGCTGCCATAATTGCTGCTGCTAATAAGTGTTCTAACGGAATACCCATTGCTGCATAGCCGACAAGAACCGATCCGGCAACAGCTGTCATACCGCTTACCATAATAGTGAAGAATTCACTATTTGTTAAACGTGCTAAGTAAGGTTTGATTAAGATTGGAGCTTCAGTTTGTCCTAAAAATACAGTTGTTACTGAGTTTAAACTTTCTGCTTTAGATGTTCCAAGAAGTTTACTTAATGCGCCACCAACGACACTAACAAATTTCTGCATAATACCGAAATGATATAAGATTGCTACTAATGAACTAATAAATACGATTGGAAGTAGTGCTTGAATAAAGAAGACAAATCCCCAAGGGCCTTTTGCGTTGACTAAATCCCCAGCAACGAACTTAATTCCCTCGTAAGAAAAATTAATTAATCCTTGAACACCATCAGCAGCGTATTTTAAACCTGCTTTTCCGGCATCCCATCGTAATACGATAAATGAAAATGACATTTGTAATGCTAGCGCGATTAAAATTGTGCGCCAATTAATAGCTTTGCGGTTGGAAGATAGTAAAAAAGCAATTGCTAATACTCCAATCACGCCGCCAATTCCCCATAAAAGATTCATGCAGTGTATGCTCCTTCCTCATAGTAAAAAAGTGTATAAACCAGTTGTCTATACTTTTGCGAATATAACATCTTAAGTAACTTATCATAATGGACATCGGAGGTCAAACGTCTAACAAAAAGTTTAAATAAAAAGAAAATTCTTCAAAAAAACACATATAAAATGATTAGACATGAAATAGGTTATGTTTTTTATGTGAAAATATACATTATGATAACGTTATGGAGTGTTTTTGTAGAATATAGTGTATGAAATAGGGAAATAGATACACTATTTTTTCGGGGATATAGGTGACATATACTAAAAAGAGCCTTCTAGTAATCTAGAAGGCTCTAAAATATAACTTAAGGTGCTTTCGTATAACCTAAGAAGTGCTTACTCCAATAAGAATTGCTTAATGAAGCGATTGCGACACCTTTATCTCCAGATTGGATAAATGATCCGCCGCCAAGGTAAATACCCATATGAGAAGGACCTGCTTTATAAGTGTCTTTGAAATAAATTAAGTCACCTGGTTGTGGACTTGAAGTTTGTGGTAAGCTGCTCCAATATCCTGCAACACTTTGACGACTAATGTTATGACCAAATTTCTTAAATACGTGGTAGATGTAACCACTGCAGTCAACACCAGTAGCAGAAGTACCGCCCCAAACGTATGGTACACCTTGCATTGATTTTGCATATGCAAGTATGGAAGAACTATCACCACTATTATTGCCTGTATTATTGTTGTTATTGTTTTGATTGTTATTTTGGTTGTTGTTAGGCTTATTATCTACTGCGCCCCCAACCGGTGTTTTAGAAAGGTAACGTGTTCCGATGTAACCAGTTTGACCGTTGTAGTTAATTTTGCTCCATCCAGAGTTTTCAGAGATTACTTGAACCTTCTGTCCTTGTGGAAGTGCCCCTATGATTCTATAATTTGTACCTTCGCCGCTACGTACGTTTAGTGCAGAAGCATTAATGTAGTAGTCACCAATTGCACCATGATTCGGTTGTTCAGGCTGTTTCGGTTGTTCAGGAGTAGCAGTGCCACCTTTAACGAATTTTACAAATTCGCTACTAACGAAGCCTGTTTTCCCTTGATAGTTTACTTTAAACCAACCGTTTTCAGATCCAACTACGTTTAATGTAGTACCATTTAACACGCCACCAATTACACTATGGTAAGCAGCAGGGCCTGTACGAACGCGTAGAGATGTTGCGTTAACAACGTAAGTACCACCAGTTTGAACAGTTACATTATTGTTTTGTTCTTGATTGTTATCTTGATTGTTACCTTGTGTAACGTTGTCGCTAGAACCGCCTTTTGTTACGTAGTCTTTGCTTACGTATGCAGTTTGTCCAGCGTAATTGATTTTGAACCAATCTTGAACTTCGCCAACTACTTGTACAACTTGTCCTTTTGTAACAGAAGCTACAGTTGTGTGAGAAGTGCTAGGACCTGTACGAACACGAAGGGAAGATACATTTACTGTATAGTTTCCGCTTGCTGGTTTTACAGATTCTTGGTTGTTATTATTCGTATTGTTGTTTGAAGAACCTGCATTAGAAGAAACACCAGATACGAATTCGCCACTTACATAGCCAACTTGTCCATTATGGTTGATTTTCACCCAACCATTTTCTTGACCAATTACGTTTAATGTTTGTCCTGCATATACACGTCCTGAAACAGAACTAGAAGTGTTCGGAGCAGTACGTACACGTAATACATCAGCAGTAACTTTATTGTTTCCACCTGTTGTACTTACATTGGAATTGCTTGCTCCATTTTTTGATACAAATTCGCCACTAACAAATCCTGTTTTCCCATTAATGTTAATTTTGAACCAACCATTTTCTTCGCCAATCACATTTAATGATTGACCGTTATAAACACGCGAGATGATATCGTGAGAAGTACTTGATCCTGCACGAACATGTAATACGCTAGTGTTTACCGTATAAGATGAGCTGTTTGATGCAGAAGCTTGGACAGTTGTAGCAGCTTTTTGTGTATTTTGTTCAGGGGCAGCTTGAACACTATCAAGTGTAGGTGCTGCTCCTCCTGCTACAGACACTGCCGCAAGACCGGCAAGGTATTTTTTCATAATTTGTCGATTCCTTTCTGTCTGTAATGTAGTGAAGAAATATTTACCAACTGTTAAAAATTCTAAAGAGCATGTCGATTACTGTCAAGACTTATGCGGTAATCTGAATATGACAAAAAGATTACAAAAAAAAATCAAGGCATAAATCTATACCTTGATTTCCATTTAAATATATATATTGAATGTAGAAAGGTTAGAAATTATACGTGTTTAAGAAGATGACATATTGGATTGTAACAAGCTTTGAGAAAATGATCTTTGCAGAATTTTTGTGATAGGGCCAACTTGACCATCTTGAATTGCAGTTCCATCAAGGTGAGTCATCGGCAAAATTTCAATCGTCGTTCCTGTAAAGAAGCATTCATCTGCTTGATAAACATCACGAATGCTGAAAAGTTCTTCTTGTACCGGAATGCGAAGGGTTTTCGCTAAAGAAAGGACATATTGACGAATGATTCCATTTAAAATAAGGTGATTGGCTGGATGTGTATAGAGAGTTCCGTTTTTTATGAGAAAGAAATTAGAACAGCTGCCCTCAGTTACGGTACCATTTCGTACGAAAAGGGCCTCTTTACAACCTTTGCGTTCAGCTTTCGTAGCAGCTAATACATTTGGTAATAAATTTAATGATTTGATATCACAGCGTAGCCAGCGTGTATCTGGTTCTGATATAGCACGTACACCATATTCAATCCATAACGCTGGTCTTTCTTTCTTTGTAATATAGGCATAGATTGTCGGAGGGACGTCATATGAGAATGTATGGGTACGAGCTTGTACACCACGAGATACTTGTAAATAAATCGTTCCATCCTCGTGGAAATTATTATTTTCGATTAGTTTATAGAGTAGGATAATCAGTTCTGCTTTTGAGAAAGGGAGTGTTAATTCTATTTCTTCCATGGAGCGATATAATCTTGTGATATGCGGATCTAATAAGTGAAAGTTCCCTTTATATAAGCGAATAACTTCGTAGACACCATCTCCAAACTGCAAGCCTCTTTCTTCAAAATCTATGTACGCGTGATGTTTTGTTGTATCAATAACTGCATCATTCCAGAGTACAAATTTTTCGTATGCCAATTTTCGTCCCATCCTTTCGTAAGTGCATAAGTAAAATGAAGCTTTAATTCGTTTGGTCTGTGTACAAATAGCGGAATAAAGTCCTTATAGTAATTTTTATGTGAGTAATTCTTTACATATGACGTATATGTATTTGTAAATGGTAGAGAAGTAGTAATGATTTACCCCGCTATTTGTGGGCAGTAAAACTCCTGTTAAAAATTCGGCTGGAGCAAAGAAGTGAAGTGGGCGAATAACGGCCCGTAAATGCCCGATTGGTGAGGGCTGATTAAAGTTTCACTTTTACAGCATTTTGTATATACAAATTCGAAAATGAGAAATAAGAATCCTGCTTTTGAATAAAAAAAAGCAACATTCTTATGGAATGCTGCACAAGGAGGGTAGCTATCTTTCATAGGGACATCGTCTTATTGAATGTTTTGTGTATGGAAACAAAACACATTGAAAGACAATTATAAGAAAGTAGAAATAAACGATTCAAATATTTCTTTAAGGGATCTTATTACAGATGAGAGATAAGAAATATAGAGAACCTCGTTTACATATTTTATTATAGAGATGCTTCATTAATTCTATGTGAATATTTGGTAAAGGTTATGTAATGTTAAAGTTAATGAATATAAGTGATTGTATGGAGAAATATAAAAAAAGAGGCTGAGATTACTCAGCGCTCTTCTTTTCTTCTTTTATAGCCGTCTTTACTTCACCAGTTTTGGTCTTGTTACTTTCAGAGAAGCGAAGTAAGTCACCTTCAATGATTTTGTCAGACATGTTCAATTCATTTTGGGCACGATCAATGAGTGGTTGAGATTCTTCTTTTGGTAATTGTACAACTTCGCCAGTATTACGGTCGTAGAATGTACTGTTCGTGTACATGTACTTATCTGTAACGAAGCTACCGTCACGAAGAACAACGAATCCTTTATTGTCTGGTGAGAATACATCATGACCGAATTGAACTTGATTCGTAGAATCTACACCAAGTAAGTTTAGAATTGTTGGTTTAATGTCAATTTCACCAGTTGGTTTTGAAATTGTTTTACCTTCTTTTTGACCTGGAACGTGAATAAACATCGGTGTTTTTTGTAAGTTCATATGGTCAAATGTAGTGATTTCTTCTTTTCCTAAGAACTGTGCCATTGCACGGTTATGGTTTTCAGAAATACCGTAGTGATCACCGTAGAATACGATAACTGAGTTGTCGTAAATACCTTCTGCTTTTAGACGCTCAATAAAGTGTTTCATTGCTTCGTCTAAATAGCGAGCAGTTACCATGTAACGGTCAAATACGCCATCACCAGAATTGTATTCATCGATTAATTTCGTACTGTCATCATAAGTGAATGGGTAATGGTTTGTTAAAGTAAGGAAGCGAGTATAGAACGGTTGCTTCACTTCTTTTAACATATCGATAGATTGATCGAAGTATTCGATATCTTTTAATCCCCAATTTAATTTCGTTTCTGGCGTAATCTTGTAGTCAAGCTCGTTGTAATAACGATCATAACCAAGTGCCGGATACATAATGTTACGGTTCCAGAATGTTGCGTTGTTCGCGTGGAATACTGATGTGTGGTATCCTTGCTCACGTAAAATTTCTGGAGTTGCTGTATATTCGTTATTACCGTGTGTGAAGAATACAGCACCACGGTCTAGTGGATACATTGAAGTATCTACTAAGAATTCAGCATCAGATGTTTTTCCTTGCCCAGTTTGATGGAAGAAGTTATCAAAGTAATAACTTTCTTTCGTAAATTGGTTTAAGAATGGTGTAACTTCTTGTCCGTTAACTGTTGCACCAATTAAGAATGTTTGTAATGACTCAAGAGAGACAACAATTACGTTTTTCCCTTTTGCAGTACCAAACATATTTGGATCTGGTTTGCTTTGCGTTGTTTTTACGTAGTTTTCTGTTTCCTGTAATTTACTACCGTCAGCAAAAGCTTTTTGTGAACTTGATTTTGCTTGTAAGCCAAGATCATATACTTGGTGTACATATAAACCTAAGTTTTTAACAAGCATAACGCGGTCGAATGAGCGTGTTAATAGTTCAGGACGCTCAGCTTCTGCAAGTCCTAAGTTTGCGAAGAAAATAGCAACTGTTGACACGAAGTATAGGGAACGCATTGGGCGTGCTACACGCTCTGTCGGTGCAAAATTCTTCATCTTCTTCAATAAAATGAAGAATACAATAATATCAGCAAATGCAAGGATAATTTTGTAGTTAAACAATTCTTTCACACTAGAACCTAAACTTCCAAAGTTAGATGTTTGTCCTAGTACTGGTAAAGTAACGAAGTCATTGTAGAATCCGTAGAACATTACGTTACCAACAAGAACGATTGTTAAAACAAAATTAATTCCAAGTGCTATATAGTTACGTTTTTTCCCTTTTGCAAATAATGCAAGACCAACAAGCAGTAATGATGCTGCTAATGGGCTAAGGAATAAAATGAATTCTTGCATGAAAGATTCAAGTTTTAAATCAAAGCTTGTGCGTGTAATAAGGTACGTCTTTAGCCATAAAGCTAAAGCTACGAATACAGTGAAACGCACATTTTGAAATTGTGATTTCAAGGTTTCTTTCATTCATTTCCACCCTTTCTCTATCAGGCTTGGTCGATTTTGGAGCGAAAAATGCTAAAATAAAAAATACATAGTTTTCTTGGCCATAATTAGAGGTTCTATATTCACCCATATACGACTATAACTATGCATACCCTTTTGGTTTCTTGTGTTGCTCATAAGCATAACGTCATTTCTGTATTATACAACAAAATTCATTTCTGAGAAACACTATAACATTTTACATTTTTTGTATAAGATTTGTCACTACCAGAGAAAACTTTAACATTCGTTTTTATGTCCGTCAACTAGAAAATATAACAAAGGTAGAGCAGAATGTTAAGTGAAAGTGAAAATTTTCTTTGTTGAGAAATAAGAAATGACAATGGGTAAGCGGCTATCTAGAAACCTATTATATGATGAGAAATATGTAAAAATTAACGAACACTTGTTCTTTTTTCGTTTGTTTGTTACAATGAAAGTTCATTGATAGATTATGTGTAATTTTGATGAACTTTTACTGATAACATATTGTAGCTTATTTCTTTTAAAAAATAGGGAGGCTTTTACATGGAACAAAAATTTTCAGTTGAAGCGTTTTGGAAGAAAGCAAAACATGTTGCAAAGCAAGCAGGACAGTCGGTTATTTATGCAAGTTTATTATTGTTTTACGTTTTGCAAAGACCTGATGTTCCAAAGCGAGTGAAAATTATTGTGATTGGAGCACTTGCTTATTTTATTGCACCAATTGATGCCATCCCAGATTTTATTGCTGGAGTTGGTTATACAGATGATTTAGGGGCGTTAATGGCTGCTCTATTACAAACGTCGTTATACGTCAATGAAGAGGTGAAAGATAAGGCACGAGTGAAGTTGGCAGAATGGTTTGGTTCGGATATAGACACATCCTTTATCGATCAGAAATTAGATCAATAGGTGAGAACTGTCATATGGTGACAGGGCGAACGTAAGCGAGGAAGTGCATTATGCCATCAGGAAGAACGCATACGAAAATAAACTTAATATCCCTTCCGGTTGTTTTGTTTATGCTCTTTTCGTATGGATTAACAAACTTGGATTTTTTATTAACTTTTGCAATTGGCTTTTTAGTAGGTACTTCATTTTTAACGCCGGATTTAGATACATATAGTAATGCGTATAATAAATGGGGATTCCTACGTATATTTTGGTATCCGTATAAGAAGGTCATGCCGCATCGCTCCTTCTTTACACATACAATTATACTTGGTGATGTGATTCGTATTGCATACATGTTAATTGTGTTTTCTCCGTTTTTATTCCTATTAAATGTAATCGCGCTTGATGGGAATTTAATAGAAATTGCGAAGGAACATGAGGTTGAAATTGTAACGTTCTTAATGGGAATTGTTGTGGCAAGCACGCTTCACATTATAGCGGATAAAGTGAATACGCGCCGCAAAAAAATGATGAGAAAAAAGAAGAAACGCAGAAGATAAAAAAACCGTCCCAAAAGGTATTTTGGGACGGTTTTTTTCTTATTAAAAGATTGTCGTATCGCCGATAAAATTTCATTTATTATGATGCGTGCTGTTTTAATCAAACGTTTGTTTAAACTTAAGCTTTCAGCACTTTAATACCTTTTACGATGTTCCAAATGAAGTAGTATAAGCTAATAATGCCGCAAATACATAAGACAATTATTGCTCCAATTCCAAGTGTTACGTCTGGTTGATCCGATCCGATACCCATAATTCCTAAAATAGTTACGCCAATGAATGTAGCGATACTTGGAATAATGTGTGTCCATAGAGCACGTTTTGCATGTGGTTTTGTTTCAGCATCGCCTACAATCCACACAATAATAGGGAATAAGATAGGGGCAAATAATACACTAAAGTAAGATAAAGCTGCTAATATTTTGTTTCCGTTCATATATATCACCTCATAAATAATGTCCGTTGCTATACTATTATTATGCAATAGTTTTGGCAAGCTTACTATCGATGAACATTACAAGAACGTGACGATTTTGTAAGATTTTCTAGTGAAATAATAAAATTTTCAAAAAAATCTTTTTAAATGAAAATTGTTGTGATAGAATTAATGAAAACGTTTTCTTGAACGTTTTTTTATTTTAGGTTTAAAGGTATGATGACCTGATAGTCTATTGATGAGGTTATTCTATTTAAAAGGGGATTCTTTAGGGGGAGAGAACAATGAACACATGGACACAAGTTTATAATCCGTTCGGAAACATTTGGATTTCGGCAGCGGTCGCACTTATTCCGATTATCTTTTTTTTCTTAGCTTTAGCAGTTTTCCGCATGAAGGGGTATGTGGCAGGATTTATTACAGTTGTACTTACAATTTTAGTGGCGTTATTCGCTTATAAGATGCCGTTCACGATGGCGATGGCAGCGACGGGATATGGTTTCTTATACGGACTATGGCCAATTGCTTGGATTATCATTATGTCGGTATTTTTATATAAAATATCTGTGAAAACAGGTCAATTCGATGTGATTCGTGCATCTGTATTATCAATTACAAATGACCATCGTTTACTCGTTATTTTAATCGGTTTTTCATTTGGAGCATTTTTGGAAGGGGCAGCAGGATTTGGTGCACCAGTAGCGATTACCGCAGCGCTTCTTGCAGGTCTTGGGTTAAATCCTTTATATGCAGCGGGTCTTTGTTTAATCGCAAATACGGCACCAGTAGCGTTCGGAGCGATGGGAATTCCGATTACAGTTGCTGGACAAGTAACAGGTATTGATCCACATAAAATTGGACAAATGGCTGGACATCAATTACCGTTTCTATCATTATTTGTTCCGTTCTTTATCGTATTTTTAATGGATGGATTTAAAGGAGTAAGACAAACATGGCCAGCTCTATTTGTAGCCGGTAGCTCATTTGCAATTACGCAATTCATTACAGCGACGTTCTTAGGGCCAGAACTTCCGGATATTACGTCAGCACTTGTAAGTTTAGTGAGTTTATCGCTATTCTTAAAAGTTTGGCAGCCGAAAGAAATCTATCAGTCTAAAGAAGCAAATAGTGAAGTAGCAGCAACGGCGATATCTATGCCGAAACTAACGGTAGGAAAAGTAGTAAAAGCATGGTCTCCATTCATTATTTTAACTGTGATGGTAGTCATTTGGAGCCAAAGTTTCTTTAAAGCGTTATTTGCTTCAGGTGGTGCTTTGGAAAGCCTTGTGTTTAAGTTTGAAGTTCCAGGCTTACACAATTTAGTAATGAAAGCAGAGCCAATTGTAAATAAACCGACGCCTTATGAAGCAATCTTGAAATTAGATATTTTATCAGCGACGGGAACAGCCATTTTAATTGCTTGTATCATTTCTATCTTTATTTTGAAAATGAATGCAAAAGATGCAGTAGTAACATTTAAAGAAACGTTACATGAGCTTAAGATGCCAATTCTGTCTATCGGATTCGTATTAGGATTCGCGTTTATCGCAAACTATTCTGGTCTATCTTCTACATTAGCATTAGCACTTGCAGGCACTGGAGGACTATTCCCGTTCTTCTCACCATTCCTAGGCTGGATCGGTGTATTTTTAACAGGATCCGATACGTCAGCAAATGCACTGTTCTCGAATTTACAAGCGATTACAGCGCAGCAAGTCGGTGTATCTGAAGTACTTCTCGTTGCAGCAAATACAACGGGCGGTGTAACAGGAAAAATGATTTCTCCGCAATCAATTGCGATTGCTTGTGCGGCAGTTGGACTTGCTGGAAAAGAATCAGATTTATTCCGCTTTACAGTGAAGCATAGTTTATTCTTCGTAATTATTGTTGGTATTATGACGTATGTACAGGCATATTATTTAACGTGGATGATTCCATAAACAACAAAAGAAATAAACTTTGCATTTTTCAGATTATCGTGTATGATGGGAAAGTATTGAAAATTAAATCAGTGATAAACTAGGGGTGCCTAACGTATGCGTAGGCTGAGAGAGAAGCGTGTGAACTTCTTAACCCTTTGGACCTGATCTGGCTCGTACCAGCGTAGGGAAGTTAACGGCTTACATAATGATGTCTTTATGAGCCAGGTCCTTATTTTTTTATGGACCTGGCTCTTTTTATTTTGGCATACGCTGGCCATATCTCGTCCTTGTCACGTACAGGGGGGCAACAAAGGTTATGAAACAGTCTGTTTCAGCTGAGCAAATTGAATTGAAATCGAGTTTACCAGGAAGTAAGAAAGTGTATGTGGATGGACCACGCGCGGGTATGAAAGTGCCGATGCGAGAGATTGAACAAAGCGAAACGAACGGTATTCCGAATTCGCCAATTCGTGTATATGATACGAGCGGTCCTTATACAGATCCTGCTTATAAAGTGGAACTGGAAAAGGGGCTGCAGGCGCCGCGCCACTCTTGGATCCTGGAGCGCGGAGATGTAGAAGCATACGAAGGGCGCGAAGTAAAACCAGAGGATGACGGTGTGAAAGTGGCTTTGAAACATACGCCTGTTTTCCCGCAAATGGATCGTCAGCCGCTTAGAGCAAAGCATGGTGCAAATGTTACGCAAATGCATTATGCACGTAATGGTATCATTACGTCTGAGATGGAATATGTTGCGATTCGTGAAGGAGTAGAGCCTGAGTTTGTTCGTAAGGAAATCGCGGAAGGTCGTGCCATTTTACCAGCGAATATTAACCATCCGGAAGCAGAACCGATGATTATCGGCCGTAACTTTCACGTGAAGGTCAATGCAAATATCGGAAACTCTGCTGTATCTTCTTCAATTGCAGAAGAAGTAGAGAAGATGACGTGGGCAACGCGTTGGGGTGCGGATACGATTATGGATTTATCTACAGGTAAAAATATTCATACGACGCGTGAGTGGATTATTCGTAACGCGCCTGTACCAGTTGGGACTGTACCGATCTATCAAGCGCTTGAAAAGGTAAACGGAATTGCAGAAGATTTAACGTGGGAAGTGTATCGTGATACGTTAATTGAGCAAGCTGAGCAAGGTGTTGATTACTTTACGATTCACGCGGGCGTATTACTTCGTTACATTCCGATTACTGCAAAGCGTACGACAGGTATCGTTTCACGTGGTGGTTCAATTATGGCACAGTGGTGTTTATTCCATCATAAAGAAAACTTCTTATACACTCATTTTGAAGAGATATGTGAAATTATGAAGCAGTACGACGTTTCGTTCTCTCTTGGAGATGGATTACGTCCAGGTTCGATTGCAGATGCAAATGACGAAGCACAGTTTTCTGAGCTTGAAACACTTGGTGAATTAACGAAGATTGCTTGGAAACATGATGTGCAAGTGATGATTGAAGGGCCTGGGCATGTACCGATGCATTTAATTAAAGAGAATATGGAGAAAGAGCTTGATATTTGTCAGGGCGCGCCGTTCTATACACTTGGGCCGTTAACGACAGATATTGCACCAGGTTATGACCATATTACATCGGCAATTGGAGCGGCGATGATTGGCTGGTTTGGAACGGCGATGCTTTGTTATGTAACGCCGAAAGAACATTTAGGTTTACCGAATAAAGATGATGTTCGCACGGGGGTTATTACGTACAAAATCGCTGCACATGCAGCTGATCTTGCGAAAGGGCACAAAACGGCTCATCAGCGTGATGATGCACTTTCAAAAGCTCGCTTTGAATTCCGTTGGCGCGATCAATTTAATTTATCTTTAGACCCTGAACGTGCGATGGAATATCACGATGAAACATTGCCAGCAGAAGGCGCGAAAACGGCTCATTTCTGTTCAATGTGTGGACCGAAGTTTTGTAGTATGAGAATTTCACATGATATTCGTGAATATGCAAAAGACAATGATTTAGAAACGACAGAAGCAATTGAAAAAGGGATGAAAGAGAAAGCGAAAGAATTTAAAGACACTGGTAGTCATTTATACCAATAATACGTTACACCTCTTTACTTGATTGATCACACTGTAGTACCTAACTTAAATATAGAAGAAGCCCCCTTTGCTAAGACGGTAGCAAAGGGGGCTTCTGTTGTTTATCCCGCTTTAATGGGCAGTAAGACCCCCAACTCAAAATTCAGCGAAAGCAAAGAAGTTAGGTGGGGGATCAACTGCCCATAAAAGTCCGATTGGTTCAACTAATAATCAGTGGGGGATGAAGAAAACCCCCACTGATTAAAGTTTCACTTTATAAGGCGAAGAAAAGGTGTACCCAGTAGTATAAGAGGAATAATGTGACGACTGTTGTGAGAGGAATAACGATAAGGGATACACTTAAATAGTCTTTCCATTTTACTTTAATTTTGTTTTGTTTCAGGATATACATCCAAATGAGGGAAGCTAACGTACCGATTGGTAATAATAGTGAACCGATGTCACTACCAATAATGTTTGCCAGGTAGATAGTTTTTAATGTGACTGGGTCTAGTCCCATTTCTGTTAATGTGATTGTACCAATCATAAGTGCAGGATGGTTATTGAAGACGTTAGAGAGGAGAGAAACGAGTCCTCCCATTGCAAAGCTAGCATAGAGTAGATGTTGACTTACAACTGGTTCAAGCCAATTTACAAGCACCGTTGTTAACCCTGCGTTGTGAAGCCCGTAAATAATTACATACATAGAGAATGCGAAAATTAAAATGTGCCACGGTGTCTTTTTTAAAATGTCGACAGGGTTTGTTCGTAAGTAGTACCATCTCCAGATGAGAAGAACGAGTGAACCGAGTACGGCAACAATTTCGATTGGGATGGATAAGAAGGATGCAACGAAAAGTAGACAGCGCATAAGGAAGACGAAACCTAATACTTTTAGCATGAATTTTGTCCGTTTTTGTTTCGTATCAACAGAATTTTTTCCTTTTAACGGATGGAAGTTTTTCGTGAAGAACATTTCTTCGATATCATATGAAGAAACAGGTAATTTCTCTGGTAGTTTTTTCTTTAAAACTGTGTACATAAGCCATGACATAAATAATAATCCTAATGTTGCAGGTACAAACATCATAGCAGTATGCATATAAAGAGTCATATTCACAATATTTAATGCGATTAAGTTTACGATATTACTTACACCAATGGGGGCACTAGAGGCAGTGGCGATTAAAGCACCACTTAATAAATAAGGGATTTGTTGATGAGGTTTTAATTTAAGGTTTCTCAGTAGTAAAATTAGGATTGGAGTTGTAATTAAAATACTACCGTCGTTATTAAATAAAAGAGTCATAAGAAAACATAATAATTGAATATACCAGTATAAACGGCGACCGGAGCCTTTTGCTAAGTTTGCAAGTTTTGCTGCGGACCAGTGGAAGAAGCCGAAGCTTTCTAATATAACCGCCATAACGATGGTCGCTAATATTGTTATGGAGGCACCGCCAATTTTACTGATAATGTCCATGACGTCTGGCTTTGATACAAGTCCAGTAATCAGGATAATGCCAGCACCAATTGCTGCTGGCCACGCCTCATTTAAGCCACGAGGCCGCCAAAAGACAACAATCATTGTTAAGAAGAATACAATAATAGTAATCCATATTTCAATGCTCATATTTTGCCTACCTTTCTATTTTCCCTTGAGCAAATGTAGCTTGTCTCAAGTTTGTATTGATAGTATATTCAGCAAAAAATAAGAAGAACTAGACATATAATGGAATAAAGCCAATATGTGTTTTTCAAGCTAAAGGACAAGTGTCACGAATAGTGAAATAACTATTGTGAGAGGAGTCTATAAATTGTTGGGGGCAGTAAGATAGTAAATGAAATTTTCATCAGTGATTTTTGAAATATATCAACTTATCGACAAAACATGAAAAAAGGAGTCCATCCCAAAATGCCTTTTGGAACAGACTCCCCCGAATATATTATTTTTCCTTCAAAAAAGTTCGATCCTTCAAGAATAAATTCCAGAAGAAAATAAATCCTGGTAGTAAAATTGCGATTCCAATTGCGTATAGGATAAGCAATGCATAGAATGTTTCTGGCGTTGTAAAACTTGTAAATACAGTTACATCAGGATAAATAATATAAGGTAAATGCGCGACACCGTAAGCGTAACTTGCAAATGCATATTGAGCGACGACTGCTAAAACGGCAATGCGAGGGTATCCTAGTGTGCCATACTTCTTGTTTGTCCACCAAAGAGAAGAGTATCCGATAACGAATAAAACGATAGAAACTGTAAACCATGGGAATTGCTTTATGAGTCCTTGCATAAGCCAGTGTGTTTCCGGATCCATTACAACGAGGGCGATAATTGCCGTAACGAGTGTTGCAGGACCGAGGATGATGGCGTTTCTTCTATAAACTCTATACGAATCTTCTGAACCTTGCTCTCTCGCAAAATCTGCGAGAAAGAGAGAGGAGAGAAATAGTTCCGAAGTTAGCCCAAAGAGCATATAGCAGTAGATAACTGGGCTAGAAAGAAGTTTTCCATACAGGAGTACTTCTTTTCCTTCAGTCATTGTAATATAAGCCCCCTCTGTAACGGGTAACACGGTAATTAATAAGGCTGGAATTAAGAGCCCAGTAATACCTGAAATAACCCGAAGGAGGAATTGATACTTTGGCAGAGAGTAAGCAAATACCATGAATGTACTGCGAATTGCAATGAGTATTAAAATTAACATAACTGGCACGAACATCACTGTCGCAAGGGTGAAAGCAGCTTTCGGAAAGAAACCGAGAAAAGCGACAACGACAAAGACGAGAAATGTATTTGTTACTTCCCAAGTGGGTGATAAGTATCGATTGGCAAGCTTGGCAGCAAGCGTTGGATGTTTTGCGTATACCATGCCCCAAAAACCTGCTCCAAAATCAATGGACCCTAATATACTATATACGAAAATAAGAGCCCATAAGATGATGATTGCAATACTTTCCTCATGCACGAGAATCGCCTCCTTCGTGATGTAAATCATTTGTAAGCGGATGTTTCTTAAAGAATGTCCGTAGTACAAAAACTGTTAAAATGCCGAGTCCAATATATAAAATGATGAATAGAATAAATAAAGGACCGACAAAATCAGCGCGTGTAGAAGCGTCGACTGTCCGTTGCATACCATAAATGGTCCACGGTTGACGACCACTACAGCTGAAAATCCATCCGAATTCAATACCGAGCATCATAATTGGTCCACATGCGGCAGCTCCCCAAAGAAGCCACTTCGGTAATTCTGCACCTTTTTTTCGGTAAACAAAGTACCAATATAAGAGGGCGATTGCTGCAACTGCAAAAGTAAAGGCAGCAGTGCCGACCATTAAGTTGAATAGTGTATGTGTGTAAAATGGTGGCCATGTTTCTTGTGGGAATTCCTTTAGTCCTTTTACGACGGTGCTAGGGTCGAGTCCCACTAATAGGCTAAGCATGTTCGGAATTTCTAGTGCATAGTTTAGTTCAAGTGTGTTAGGATCTACAACTCCGCCAATTGATAACGGTGCATGTGATGTCGTTTCAAATAAAGCTTCAGCAGATGCAAGTTTTTCAGGGGAATGCTTATGTAAGGCAATCGCCGATTCGTGTCCCGAAAGCCACATCGTAGCACCTGTAATAAATGTCACGACGAGTCCTAACAGTAGTCCTTTTTTATGATACGCTACTTCACGTTCACTTAAATTCTTCTTTAATAATTTAAATCCAGCGATAGAGGCAATGACGGCAGCTCCAGTTGCGTAGGCTGTAATCACAACATGGAATGCGCTTGTGCCAAAACTCGGATTAAAGAAAGCTTTCCATGGATCAACGTTAAAAACTGATCCATCTGGTCCCATTGAAAAGCCTGCGGGTGTATTCATCCATGTATTTGCTGATGTAATAAGCACGGCAGATGCCGTGGCACCAATCATGACGAAGAATAGCGAGATTAATCTCATGAATGGAGGTAGTTTGTCAGCTGCATATACATAAATAGACATGAACAAAGCCTCTAAAAAGAAGGCGAAAATCTCAATTTGAAAGGGAACAGAAATAACCTGTCCAACAATTTTGGCAAAACCAGGCCAAAGAAGTGAGATTTGCACACCAACAATTGTTCCAGTTGGAATTGCTACACCGAGAAGGATGGCAAAAGCCTTCGTCCATCTTTTCGCCATAATGGCGTAATCGGAATCTTTCTTCCAGTGATAGAGTATTTCACTTATAAAAATCATTAATGAAAGTCCGACACCAAGTGTTGCAAAGATAATGTGGAATGCTAATGAAGAACCAAAAAATGCTCTTGCTAATGTTACCGTATCCATATGTAAACTCCTCTTCTTTTTGCCATTATTTTCTGATTGAATTGGAAGATTTATTCAAAAAAACTACCAAAAATATATATGTATTTAAAAAGTGGGTATGGTAATATAATGTTTGAATATTCTAAATAGAAAGAAGTTAATTTTTAATAATATTTTGTTTGTTTTTTAGTGAGGAATATTTTATAATCTTTTATGCGAACATAAGTTCTGTTTTTCGAGGTGAAGAAGTTTATGTGAAATGGAGAGGATGTTTTATGTATCCTGAAGTCATTAAAAAGATGGCATTTTCAAAAGAGCATAGAGATTTATTATTGAAGCTGTATAATAAAGAGATTACGCGTCGTGAATATGATCGACTTGTGGCATCGCTATATAGACCTTCTAAAGAGGCTTGTGAGGGATAGAGGCACGGGAGACAATCTAATAGATTGTCTTTTTTAATTTTACGTATGTTCTGGTAAAATTAAGGCTAGCCTTATTAGGGAGGTGAAAAGATTGCGGAAACGTTTATATATAGGGATTGGAGTTATTCTCTTAATCGCTTTAGGTGGCATTGTATTTTGGTCAGCTATACAAGGAAACCGTACAGAACATTTTATTTTAAGACATATGGTGAATGAAAATGGGACGCTTGCCACATATCGTTTAGCGGATACAAAGGCAGGTACGGGTGAAGCGAAAGGCCGTGAAGCTTTATCGGAATCAGCAGGACTATGGCTACAATATACATTGGATAAAGACGATCAAGCGTTATTCGATGAACAAGTTAAGGTTATTCAAAATAGCTTTGTACATAAGGATCATATTGTTATATGGAAAATCTCTGAAAAGGGAGAAATGCAGTCAGCTACAAATGCACTTATAGATGATCTTCGTATTATAGAACAATTATATCGTGCTTATGATATGTACAAGGAAGAGCGTTATAAAAATTTGGCAGATCAATTGAGTGACGCTGTAATTCGTTATAATAGGAAAGATAATTATTACGTTGATTATTATGATGCAGATGCAGGTAAACAAAATAATTTTGCAACTACATCATACATAAATCCACACGCATTCTCGTATATGAAAAAGTACGGCAAAGTTTCTGCTCAGCAATATCAGGAAGTCGTTCAATTTTTAGCGGATTATCCAAGGCATGGCTGGGCATTCCCAAAAGAGTATAAAGAAGATGGTACATTTACGTACGATAAAGAAGTAAATCTTATTGACCAATCATACGTTGCATATCATCGAAGTTTAGGTGGCCTTTCATCAGATGCTTATTTGGAATTTATCAAGAAGAAGTTCCAGAAGGATGGAAAGCTATACGGTCGTTACAATTTAGAAACGGGAAAACAAACTGTGAATTATGAATCGCCAGCCGCATACGGACTAACGATCTTGTACGTACTACAAACAGGTGATACAAAGTTTGCAAAGGAATTATATGATCATATGGCCACATTCCGAAATGACAATATATTTAGTAGATATTACGGTGGATATGTAACAGGTGAAAATAATAATACGCATATTTTCGATAACGTATTGCCGCTTTTAGCGGAAATGGAATTGGAGAAGAGTAAGAAATAAAAGGTGTCACCCTTTGGGGGTGGCACCTTTTATTTCTTACTAAGTCAATATAATTTTACGTTCTAATATTGGAGAAGTAGTCAATTACGAATTTACGGAATTGTTGAGCGGTTTTTGATAAGTAGCGTTTCTTCGACCAACTTAATCCGATAGTTCTCTCGCAATGCGGTTCAATAATACGTAACTTATTTAATGCTAAAGTAGAGTTTTTTAATAAAGTTAAACTTGGGACAAAGGCGATGCCGAGACCTTGCTTAATAAGGTCGCTAATCACGGTCGGTTCATCTACTTCAAAAGCAATATGTGGAGTGAAGCCAGCTTCTTTACAAAATTCATCCGTTAAGTGCCGAAATCCGTAACCAGTGTTCATACTAATAAATGGTTCGTCTTTTACTTCATGCAGATGGATACTTTCGCGTCCTGATAAACGATGACCTGAAGGGACAACTAAGAAAATTTCTTCTGTAATAAGTGGTTCCCACATAATTTCCTCGGCTTCAATTGGAACAGAAGAAATGCAAAAGTCAATTTCTATATTATCTAGTTGTCGCTTCATAGAAGGAGTAGATGCGAGAAATTGTTGGAATCGAACGTTAGGATGTTCTAGTAAAAAAGAACCGAGTAGTTCTGGTAATATTCTCGGAATAGAAACGGCCAGTGTAATAGAGCATTGTTGTAATTCAGCTAAATCTTTAATTTCTCGTTCGCCTTCACTTAATTCATGAAAAATGCGCTCTACTCGTTTTAAAAATACTTTCCCAAAAGAGTTTAATGTAATCTGTCGACCTTGGCGATCAAATAGCGGGACGCCTAAGTCCTTTTCTAATCTAGCGATTGTTTTGCTAAGTGAAGGTTGTGCGATATGCAGTTCTTCAGCGGCTTTTGTCATATGTTCTAATCGTGCGACTGTCTGAAAGTATTTTAATTGAAGAAGTTCCATTTTGACTCTCCTTTCTATAGACCAAAAGGAATGAATTGATAATTAAAGATGTATTATACAGTATGAAAATGGGCGTGTATAGTAAATCTGTTAAACCATTCTAATGGTGTTAAATTAGGAGAAGGAGTATGTTTCATGAAGGGAATTCAACTTATATTTAAAGATTGGAAAGCGATGTGGCATCATAAACATGGACGTATCGCTTTAATTTTTTTATTAATCGTTCCTTTAATTTATTCAGGATTCTTTTTAGCTGGATATTGGGATCCATACGGACGATTAGATAAATTACCTGTTGCAATTGTAAATTTAGATAAAGGTGCTGCGATGGATGAAAAAACAATTCATGCAGGAGACGATTTTGTCAAAAATTTAAAAGAGAATAAGGAACTAGCTTTTCATTTCGTGTCAGAAAAAAATGCTGATGAAGGGTTAAAAGAAGATAAGTATTATATGGTCGTTACGATTCCAGAGGATTTCTCTAAGAAGGTAAGTACACTTATGGATGAGAAACCAGAGCCAGCGCAGCTTCAGTACAAAGTAAATCCGGGTAAAAACTTTGTAGCAGCTCAAATTGGAACGACAGCTGTTGAAAATATGAAAACAAAAATTTCAAATAGTATTACGAAATCTTATACAGAAGGTGTCTTTTCAAAGTTTCAAGATTTGGCACAAGGATTGAGTGATGCAAGTAATGGTGCTGAGAAGCTGCATGAAGGAACGACAGATGCAAAAAATGGGGCGAATCAGCTTGCAAATGGTATTCATCGTTTAAGTGACGGGGCATCAAAAGTGAAAGAGGGAAGTGAAAAACTTGCTTCTAGCCAATCTGCCTTAAGTGGCGGCGCAAATGAGCTGAGTGAAGGGGCAACCTCACTTCATAGTGGTATGGCGTTATTAGCTCAAGGTGAAAAAACTTTACAATCAGGGGTTAGTGAATTAAGTGCTGGTACAAATGAATGGGTGAACGGAAGTGAGAAACTTGCTGAAGGGCAAGTGAAAGCGGACAATGCAGCAAATAGTGTAAAACAACAATTAGAAGAGTACGTGAAAAGTCATCCGGAAGTGCAGCAAGATCCTGCTTTTCAAAAGATGATTGCTACTTCTAACGGATTAGCTAAAGCAGTAAACACTTTAAATAATAGCCAACAACAATTGACACAAGGAGCGAAGAAGCTCGCTGAAGGTCAGAATAAGATTGAAGAAGGTATGAATACATTCGGAGTTAAGTTAAGCGAAGCTACTGCTGGAACGAAAAAGATAGCAGATGGTGCAGCAAATGTAGCAGATGGATTTACGAAGTGGGGAAATGGATTTACATCCCTGCAAGAAGGTGTAAATCATCTTGCAAGTGGCGGAACAGAGCTGAATCACGGGGCTGATCAGTTAACGAACGGACTTGTTAAACTTGACGATGGTGCGAAAGAACTTTCTACAAAATTAGGAGAGGGCGCAGAGAAGATAGCGGATGTTCGCAATGATGATGCCCGTAATACGATGTTCTCAGAGCCGGTTCAGTTAGTGAAGTCGACAGTTTCTGATGTGCCTAACTACGGTTCAGGCATTGCACCATACTTTTTATCACTGGCATTTTATGTTGGTGGAATTATGGCATCGAATATTTTACCGCTTGGCCGTAGACAAAATATGAAGGTAAGCGGAACAGTACATTTTATTAATAAACTAGGATTGGTATATTTAATTGGACTTATTCAAGCATTACTTGTGGATGTGGCTGTGCTAGGAGTTATGAAATTAGAAGTTGCAAGTGTGCCACTCTTTGTTTTATCAAGTATCGTTATTTCCTTTACGTTCATGACATTTATTCTTATGTTAGTAACGGTATTTGGTCTCGTTGGAAAGTTCTTAGCAGTAACACTTCTCGTCCTGCAATTAGCGACGAGCGGAGGGACTTTCCCAGGAGAATTAAATATAGCTGTTCTTAGCAAAATTGGACAGTTTCTCCCAATGTCCCATTCTCTTAGAGGATTACAAGATGTTATCTCTTTAGGAGATTGGTTACAATTACAAATGCAAATTTTAATATTGTTATGCTATCTCGTTGTTGCTGGCGGAATTGCTTGGATCACGAGTCATATACAACATAGGGAAACGAATGCAGAACAAGTTTCTTAAAATGAAAGAAGCTATCCGTTTTTTTAGGATAGCTCCTTTTTTATTTACGTTCCATTACCGCAAAGTAATTATTTTCATTATCAGCAAAGTTGAATGCTCTACCTGTAGGTAAATCTACAACTTGTCCAACTATAACGTTTTTCTCAGAAAGATCTTTATACAGTTGATCTAAGTTATTAGAGAAGAACATAAGTGAAGGCGTATGTAAGTTTAATTCAGGTTGCATCTTCGCAATTAACGCTTTATCGTGAAGGACGATGCTTGTGCCTGCTTCCTTCGTTGGTGCAATTTCAATCCAGCGAAACCCTTGTCCGTTATTTTCTTCTGCAATCATTTGGAATCCTACTGTCTCAGTCCAAAATTGTACTGCTTCATCTTGATTATTTACATATAACATAATTTGTCCAATTTGATTAATCATAGGTGTGTGTCCTACTTTCTTTTCTTGTATGGAATTCTATTATATCAAAGATATGGTTTGAATACTTTTTCTTGATTTTTCCGAAGTACAATCTTAGCCCATTTCATATTTGTCGTAGGGGAAGGCCCTGTAATCCATGTGTGAAATGGTAGTGTACTGCAAATGACCATTGCTGAAATCGAGATTGTGGCCGTTATTGTAAATAATAATAGGCTATATAATATTGTGTTTTCTTGCAGTGTAAATAAAGAAAGAAATTTTGTACATAGTTGTAAGAAGAAAAAGTGAGCTAAATAAGCACCATATGTGTAATTCCCGATAAATCGTAAAGCTTTATACAAGAAACCGCGTCGCTGTACGATTGTAATAGACAGAACGTAAAGTATGATAATTTCGCATACAATATATAAAAACATAGACGGTTTTAAATAAGTCGAAACGGTTAAATGAATAGAGTTTGCTCCGTAAAAACTAAATAACTCATAATTGATGAATAGAAATAAGACGAAAAATAACATTGTTATAAGCGGGATATGTTTCATGACAAATAAACGCCAAGTTTTTAGTGCGACAGCAGCGATTCCTCCCATGACGAAATAGAATGAGTAGAAGAAGAAGGAACGATCTGTATAATGTAAAATGGTTGAGCTAGTCAATTTCTCTCCATTAAAAATGTAGTGAGAAGAATACCACATTAAGAGGAAATATAGAGAAGCAAAGATGGTCATATATTGATATATGTCTTTTTTATTTTCTATTCGTTTTTGAAACCAATAAAATAGTGTGCACAGCAAAGGGAACAATAAATGAATTTGGAACATCATAATCACGTACCAAAGATGGGGCGCGGCTGTTCCGAGTAATAAACTTTTTATTCCGCTTTGTAGTGTAATCATATCGTTTGTTGTTAATAAGTAAAGGATAGACCAGAAGAAATAAGGAATGAGTAAATGTGCGGCTTTTTCATAAATATATTCTGTGTAGGCTAGTTGCTTTGTATATTGCCGAATTAAGTGAAAGCCAACGATAAATATGAATGCAGGTGCTGAAAATTTTGCAAGGTTGAATAGCATGCCCATAATGAGGGATTGCTCAAGTAAGACATTTCCTTGATGCATTGTGTATAATAAGGAACTTTGCAAAACGACAGCAAGGAATGCAATGCTTTGCAAAATTTTAAATTCTGGTGCGCTTTGAGTCATTATGTCCATCTCCTTTTCCATACATGATTATAGTACGGAGAATGGATAATAGGTGTGGAATATTTGTGAAGATTATAACAAATTTGTGGCGGAATGGATTATTTCGATATATTTATCACAACAAAAAAGAGGATGCTCGTTTGGAGCATCCTCTTTCCATTTTATTAAGCAAATTTATTTTTGATCCAGTTTTTACCTTCTACAAGGCGAGCTGTCATTACGGCACAAGCGTTATCTGCTGTTACGTTTAACATCGTTGCAGGAGGATCAATGATTGTACTAATTGCTGCGATAATTGGCAATGCTTCTGGCGGGAAGCCGTATAGAGAAACGATTAACATTTCACCAATCATACCACCACCTGGAATGGCGCCCATTACTGTTCCTACTAATAGAGAAACAACAAGTGCAATTGCTAATGTTTTCGGTCCTTCGAATTCCATGTTGAAAATACCGAATAAGAAAGCAATTTTTAATACGCCACCTAAAACAGATCCGTCTTTATGAAGTGTAGATCCAAGAAGGACAACTGTTTCACGAACGTCAGAAGAGATACCCATTTTCTTCGTTGCTTCTAAGTTCGCTGGAATACTTGCGGCACTACTACAAGTTGCAAGAGATGTAACTGTAGGAGAGACCATGTTCTTCCAAAATAATTGTACACCTTGTTTGCGACCCGCAAGGTATGCATAGAACGTGAAGAATACAAAGAAGTAAATGAGAGACGCTGGATAGTATACCATTGCTGCTCGGAAATAAGTTCCAAGAAGTTGTGGTCCGAATTCACCAACTAATGCCGCGAAGTAAGCAGCAAGTCCGATTGGAGCGTAGTACATAATGAAAGATACAACTTTCATTGAAATTTCTGCACCAGCTTGTAAGAATGTAGCGAATGGTTTTCCTTTTTCACCAACTGCTGAAGTTGCAACCCCCATTAAAATAGAGAAGAAAATAAGAGCTAACATATTTTCACGAGATAGTAACTTCGAGAAATCAGATACTGTTATAATACCAACAATTTGATCCGCAACACTAACAGCTTTTTCAGCTTTATCGGGCTGCGTTAGTTCTAATACAACACCTTGTGCTGGCGGAAATACTTTCACGACAATAATCATAAAAATAGCAGCTAAAATACTTGTAAATAAGAAAGTTCCAGCCATACTAGACATAATTTTACCGAAACGTTTTAATCCATCCATATTAGCAATAGATGACGCGATGCTAAAGAACACTAAAGGTACAACAATCGTAAACATTAAGTTTAAGAAAATGTCACCAAGCGGCTTTAAAGCAACGGCATCGGCACCCATGAAATAACCAATGAAACCACCAATTAGGATAGAAGATAATAAAATAAGCGGAAAGCGATATGCCTTCATAAATATATCCTCCTATCAATTAAAAAAATCATACTGAATTATTATAGCGAGTTAGAGCCCTCTTTACTAGGAAAATACCGATAGATGGAATAGCGTGAAAAACGAGAAATTTTTGTTTTTGAGCTCGGCATACAGCAGGAAATCTAGACATATATATTTGTAACCTAGTGGTGGCAAAGGATGCACCGTAACTTAGGTTTGGAAAAAGGGGGGAGGGAAAAGGGATGAATATTTTACTTTGCTGTGCAGCGGGAATGTCTTCCAGTTTGATTGTTACTAAAATGGAGAAAGCAGCAGAGGCAAAAGGGATAGAGGTAAAGATTTGGGCAGTATCAGGTTCTGAAGTAAATAGTCACATAGATGAAGCTGACGTACTTTTACTTGGACCACAAGTACGTTATTTATTACCGAAAATGAAAGAGTTATGTAAGGAGAAGGGAGTACCTGTTGATGTCATTCAATCTGTCCATTACGGGCTTTGTAATGGAGAAGCTATCTTACAAGCAGCTTTGTCAATGAAACCATGAGGAGAGTGGGATAGATGATACGGTTTTTAGAGAAATATGTAATGCCAGTAGCGGGAAAGGTTGCAGAACAGAGGCATTTGCTAGCAATTCGTGATGGACTTGTATTGACGATGCCTTTCTTAATTATAGGATCATTTTTCCTCATCATTAGTGCTTTACCAATACCAGGTTATAATGATTTTATGGCAGGTTTGTTTGGGGAGAATTGGCAGAGGGCTTTGGGGTATCCAGTTAGTGCAACTTTTAATATAATGGCTTTAATAGCTGTTTTTGGAATCGCTTACAGACTTGGAGAATATTATAAAGTGGACGCTTTAGCATCCGGGGCATTGTCGCTTGTGACGTTTTTACTTGCGACGCCATTTCAAGTTGCATATATTATACCAAGTACAAAAGAGAGTGTACTTGTAGAAGGTGCTATCCCAGCTGCGTTAATGGGAAGCCAAGGGTTATTTGTAGCAATGATTATTGCACTTATATCTACTGAACTTTATCGGTTTATTGTACAAAAAAAGATAATTATAAAGATGCCAGAGACAGTTCCGCCAGCTGTGACACGTTCATTTGCCGCGCTTGTTCCAGGATTTATTGTTGTAACGGTTATTTGGATTTTACGCTTAATTATAGAAAATACTTCTTTTGGCAGTATCCATAATATTGTGGGGCAAATTTTACAGGAACCACTTAGTGTACTTGGTGCTAGTCTTTGGGGCGCAATAATAGCTGTTATTCTCGTTCATGTTCTTTGGTCATGTGGAATTCATGGAGCTACTATTGTTGGTGGTGTAATGAGTCCGGTTTGGTTGTCGTTAATGGATCAAAACCGAGTTGCTTACCAAGCAGGGCAAGATATACCAAATACGATTACTGCACAGTTTTTTGATTTATGGATTTATATGGGCGGATCTGGTGCGACACTTGCTTTAGTTATTGGAATGTTATTGTTTGCACGAAGTCAGCAATTAAAAAGTTTAGGTAGATTGTCAATTGCACCTGGTATATTTAACATTAATGAGATGGTAACTTTTGGTATGCCGATTGTCATGAACCCAATTTTACTAATTCCATTTATATTGGTTCCAGTTGTGTTAACAATTGTTTCTTACTTTGCAATGGAATGGGGATTAGTTGCTCGTCCGAGCGGGGCTGCTGTTCCTTGGACGACACCGATTCTGTTTAGCGGATATTTAGGATCGGGTGGGAAAATTTCAGGTGTTGTGTTACAACTTGTTAATTTTGCGCTTGCATTCTTCATTTATTTACCGTTCTTAAAAATATGGGATAAACAAAAAGTAGCGGAAGAAAAGGGGGAGTAAAGAAGTAAAATGGATACGATAGAGACGAAAGCTTTTCATTTAATTTTGCATGGGGGAAATGCGAGAAGTTGTTCAATGGAAGCAATTGATTGCGCAAAGCGTGGGGAATTTACAGAAGCAGAAGCTAAATTACAAGAAGCGTTAGATGAATTAAAAGAGGCACACCGTGTACAAACGGATCTCATACAGAAAGAAGCTGGTGGTGAAAAGACCGAAGTTACCCTTCTGATGGTGCACGCGCAAGATCATTTAATGAATGCAATTACGGTGAAGGAATTAGCGAGTGAATTTGTAGAATTATATAGGAAGATGTCGATGTCTGAATGAACCTTGCGTATGCAAGGTTTTTTTATGTTGTATTAAGAGACAGTTATGACGAAACAAAAACCACTTACGCAGGATTATATTTATTATTTCCAGGTTTATGTAAAAATGAATAGGAACATTTTTGCCTACAGCCATTTGGATTGGATGGGTTTCAAATCGTTTCGGTCCGATTCTTGTTTGTATAGGAAGTTTTATTGTTATTTACTTCATTATATGGTTTATGATGATGTTATACTGGAAGCGAAAAATCGAGAGATTAAACCATCAATTAAGGTGAAAAAATATGTATGTTTCTGTACCATCAGTGGAATGGTCGTTCCACTGATGGTATTTACAATCCTCCTTTTTCACAAATGAGTAAGAGTGATAATTAATCGGTTGTAACAATCTCTCCTATACCACGAATTAGTTTTTTTATATTCATCTCATTTGGTTTTAATATACTTACGATATAATCAATCGCTATTTGCGGTTCAACGGTCGTACCACACGTATAACAGTCAACGGCTGCAAAGTTTTTTTCTGGATAAGTGTGAATAGAAAGGTGGCTTTCTGATAGTAAAACTAAGACAGTAACACCGTACGGTTCGAATTCTTTTGCACTTACGTTTAAAACATGGGCACCTGAGTGATCAGCAGCGGTAACTAAATGATATTCTAAAAAGTGAACATCATCTAATAGGGAAAAGTCCACTCCCCATAAATCTACTATTATATGCTTACCGAAAGTAGAGTATTCCATAAGATAGCACTCCTCACTATAATATCGTTAAAACTCCATTTCTTTTTTATAACACTGATGTAGGATAAGGTTTGATTCTGAATTTAAAAGGGCAAGGTTACGCTGTTCGAGATGTTCTTCTTTAAATTGAAATAAGGGAGAAAGAAGAGAAGGTAATGTTTGAGGAGTTGGTACAACATATAATTGCTCAATTTGATCAAGTACATATTCAGAATTAGCCGCAATATGAAATCCCCAGTCAGTTCCAAAAGAAGGAACGATTGTATGATAACTTTTCACAGTTAATCCAGCATGTTCAATTGTGTTACCGATACTCCAATATACAAGGGGTGCATCAGCAGGTGAATTAGATTGACAGACGAACGCGCCATCTTCTGTTAAAAACGTAGCGATACGAGCAAAAAGTTCACTTGTATATAAAGTACTTAACAACTCTGTCGCTGGGTCTGGAAAATCAATAATGATTACATCGTATAAAGAGGAAGGAGAATTCAGAAATTTCTTTGCATCGTATACGTGTGCATTCACACGATTATCAAAAAATGCGCTTTTGTTCAAAGAAACTAATTCAGGAACATTACGAGCCATATCAATCATCGATCCATCTAAGTCAACAAGGTCTACATGTAGCACAGTTTCATACTTCAAAACTTCTCGTAAGGCAAGGCCATCGCCACCACCTAATATGAGAACACGTTTTGGATCAATTACTTTTGACATAATCGGATGCACAAGGGCTTCATGATAAATTTGTTCGTCAACGGAACTGAATTGTAGTTGTTTGTCTAAATATAAACGGACATCGCTTACTTGTAACAAAGTAATATTTTGATAATTACTTTGTTCTGCAAATAAACTCGTATGCTCGCCATTTTGTATCTGTTGTAGAGAAATTGCATCCCATACATCTAAGTTGTGTGAACTTGTTTCTATTATAGGTTCCAATTGTTCTTGTTTGTCCTGTTTATCTTGTTTATTTTGCTTGTCCTGCTTGTCTTGTTTATTTTGCTTGTCCTGTTTGTCCTGTTTATTTTGCTTGTCCTGTTTGTCCTGCTTGTCTTGTTTATTTTGCTTGTCCTGTTTGTCTTGTTTGTTTTGCTTGTCTTGTTTGTCCTGTTTGTTTTGCTTGTCCTGTTTGTTTTGCTTATCCTGCTTATTTTCTATTTCCTGTTGTTCTAGTTCAAATTTGTCAGAGTCTAATTCAGAACGCTTGTCTTTTTTATAGCTTGTTATTCTATAAATCTTTATTTTGTTCTGTTTTCTATGTTTTGGCATAGGAATCCCCTTTCGAATTTTGTTATTTTATTCTATTCTATGTAATTTAGTAGAGGTGGCTTGGACAATAGATAGAAGAATGTGTTTAAGAGAGGTTTATTTTTTCACTAGATTTTCACGCTAAAAAAATTTTAGTGTTTTTTTGTTTTGAATACAACTAGACAACTAAACACTAATCTATTTTCATACAGTTATGTGTTAAAAGCGTGTTGTTTTATAACACACTGTGTGTTTTTTTGGTGACACACTAATTGAAAGCGTTAACACACAAAGAAAACAGTCGGAAAAGTGCTGATTTTAGTGGTTTTAAAAAGTTGGCACGCTAATTGCATTAATAAATAGCGTAAAGAAAAATAAATAAACATAAATTTTTTATACTACACAAGGGGGATTTTCAAATGAATATTTTATTATGTTGCTCAGCAGGGATGTCTACAAGTTTACTAGTTACAAAAATGGAAGCGGCTGCAAAAGCTCGCGGTCTAGAAGGAAAGATTTGGGCTGTATCTGGGGATGCAGTAAAAACAAATATCGATCAAGCAGATGTATTATTACTAGGACCACAAGTTCGTTACATGCTTTCTTCAATGAAAACGCTCGCTGATGAGAGAAACGTTGGAATCGACGTTATTAATCCAATGCACTACGGCATGATGAATGGAGAAGCAGTTTTAGATCACGCATTAACACTTAAAAAATAATTAGGGGGGAAGCGAAATGCAAAAGTTTATTGCATTCATGGAGAAATATATTGTTCCTGTCGCTGGTAAAATCGGATCGCAACGTCACTTAGCTGCGATCCGTGATGGATTTATTGCAGTTATGCCACTTATTTTAGTTGGTGCACTGGCATCACTAATTAATGGTTTTCCGTCTGAAGCTTTCCAAGAGTTCATGAAAGGTTTGTTTGGTGAAACGTGGAAACAAGTTGGCGGTGGAATGTGGACTGGTTCTTTCGCAATTTTAGCACTAATCATAGCATTTACAACAAGTTATAACTTAGCAAAATCTTACGGCGTTGATGGTTTGTCAGCAGGTATTATTTCATTTGGTGCGTTAATTATTCTTACGCCAACAACACCGAAAGAAGGCGGATTGAACTTAGCTTGGACAGGGGCACAAGGGCTATTCGTAGCAATTATCGTGGCACTCCTTGTTACTGAAGTATTCCGTTTCTTTGTACAAAGAAACATTACTTTTAAAATGCCTGATGGAGTACCGCCAGCAGTTTTAAGATCTTTCGCAGCTATAGTTCCAGCATTTGTTATCTTAACAGTAGTTGCAGGTATTCAATTAGCAGTGAAATTAGCTGGTACAAGTGTTCATGAATTTATCTTTAACACGATTCAATCACCACTGCAAAGTTTAGCAGGGACATTACCAAGTGCAATTATCATTGTACTCCTTGTTCATCTTCTTTGGTTCTTCGGTTTACATGGGCCAAATATCGTTGGTGGTATTATTGAGCCATTATACTTACCGGCATTAGAGAAAAATATGAAGTTATTCCAAGGTGGTACATCTGCATTTGATGTTCCAAACATTATTACAAAACCATTCTTTGATACTTTCGTATATCTTGGTGGTTCTGGTGCAACATTAGCGTTCTTAGTGGTCGTATTAATTGTAGCAAAAAGTGCACAATTACGCGGTGTATCTCGCTTATCAATTGGACCAGGTGCATTCAATATTAACGAACCAGTAATCTTTGGTACACCAATTATTTTAAATCCAATTTTATTCTTACCGTTTATCCTAACACCAATTGTATTAGTAATTACTTCTTATACAGCAATATCTATTGGTTGGGTACCAAAAACAGTTGTGATGATTCCATGGGCAACACCACCAATTATTAGTGGTTATCTTGTAACAGGTGGACATCTTTCAGGTGCAATTCTACAGTTATTCAACTTTGTAATTGCGATGGTAATCTACTATCCATTCGTTGTATTATCTGACCGTTCTGTTGTTCGTACTGAAAAAGCAGCAGCACAAGGAAATAACAACTCTGTACCTATGTAACATAGTAATTGTTCTCACGGGTAACATTATCTGTGAGAACAATCACCTTTATATCATGTTCAGAAAGATGAGACCCATCTACAAGAACACCAAACTATCATTCATAAAATAATAATTTAATAGAAATGTTCAAACTGAAGGGGTATTTCAATCGGTTGAACCATAATAGAGAGGGCGGTAATTATGATGACTACAGCAGAACAAATTCCATTCCAATTAATTTTAAATAGTGGTAATGCACGAAGCTTTGCGATGGAGGCACTTCAATTTGCCAAACAGGGGAAAATGGCAGAGGCTGATGAAGCGATGGTAAAGGCGAAAGAAGCGATTAATGAAGCGCATCATTTCCAAACAGAGCTCATACAATCAGAAGCAAGAGGAGAAAAAACAGAGATTAGTGTTCTTTTAATTCATGCACAGGATCATTTAATGAATGCGATTACAGTAAAAGAATTAGCAGCTGAATTTATTGACCTTTATAAAAAGTTAGAAGCGAAAGGGGAATAAAGCATGACTGGAATTAAAATTGCTACAATCGGCGGTGGATCTAGTTATACACCAGAGTTAATTGAAGGATTTATTAAGCGTTATGATGAGCTTCCTGTTCGTGAAATTTGGTTAGTAGATATTGAGGCAGGAAAAGAAAAGTTAGAAATCGTTGGTAACTTAGCGAAACGTATGGTGAAAAAATCTGGTTTACCAATCGAGGTACATTTAACACTTGATCGCCGTGAAGCATTAAAAGATGCTGACTTCGTAACAACGCAGCTTCGCGTAGGTTTATTAGAAGCTCGTGCAAAAGATGAAGCAATCCCATTAAAATATGATGTAATCGGTCAGGAAACGAATGGTCCTGGTGGTTTATTCAAAGCACTGAGAACGATTCCTGTTATTTTAGATATTTGTAAGGATATGGAGGAGCTTTGTCCGAATGCATGGTTAATTAACTTCGCGAACCCAGCTGGTATGGTAACGGAAGCTGTGCTCCGTTATACAAATATTCAAAGAGTAGTTGGTCTATGTAACGTTCCAATCGGAATCCGTATGGGTCTTGCAAGATTACTTGAAGTAGATGCAAGTCGTGTCCACGTTGATTTCGCAGGTTTAAATCATATGGTATACGGACTAGATGTATATTTAGATGGCGTAAGTGTAATGGATCGTGTGTTAGAGCTTGTAACAGATCCAGAAAAGCAAATTACGATGGAAAATATTGCAGCGCTTAACTGGGAGCCAGACTTTATTCGCGGCCTTCGTGCAATTCCATGCCCATACCACCGTTATTACTACAAAACACGTGAAATGTTAGAAGAAGAGAAAGAAGCTTCTGTTGAAAAAGGTACACGTGCAGAAGTAGTAAAACAATTAGAAGATGATTTATTCGAGTTATATAAAGACCCGAACTTAGATATTAAACCACCACAATTAGAAAAACGTGGCGGCGCTTATTATAGTGACGCAGCATGTAGCTTAATTACGTCTATTTACAATAATAAAGGTGATATTCAGCCTGTTAATACACGAAACAACGGAACAATTGCAAGCTTACCACATGATTCGGCTGTTGAAGTGAACTGTATTATTACGAAAGAAGGTCCAAAACCAATTGCAGTTGGAGATCTTCCCGTACCAGTTCGCGGTTTAGTACAACAAATTAAATCATTTGAGCGCACAACAATTGAAGCTGCTGTTACAGGGGATTACCATAAAGCGCTGCTTGCTATGACAATTAATCCACTTGTACCATCAGATAAAGTTGCAAAACAAATTTTAGATGAAATGTTGGAAGCACATAAAGAATATCTTCCACAGTTCTTCAAAAAGGTAGAGAAATAAAGCGGCGCTATTTAGCCCGCTTTTTTTATTCTATTAGGAGGTATTACGATGATTAAGTTAATTGTAAATGCAGATGATTTCGGTCTTACAGAAGGTACAAATTACGGCATTATTGATGGACATATAAATGGACTTGTAAATTCAACGACAATGATGATGAATATGCCAGGAACAGAGCATGCGGTACGCTTAGCAAAAGAGTATAACCTACTCGGAGTAGGCGTACATCTCGTATTAACAGCAGGGAAACCACTTCTTAGAGACGTACCATCACTTGTAAGTAGTGATGGATTGTTTCATAAACAAAGCGTCGTATGGAAAGGGAATGTAAATCCAGAAGAAGTAGAGAGAGAGTGGACTGCTCAAATTGAGAAATTCCTATCTTACGGATTAACGCCAACTCATTTAGATAGTCATCATCATGTACATGGATTACCAATCTTGCACGATGTTCTTGAGAGGTTAGCGGCTACATATAATGTTCCAATTCGTCGTTGTGAGGAAGAGCGAGCAGTACGCCCGTTTTCTGACGTGTTTTACAGTGATTTTTACGCGGATGGTGTGACGGAAGATTACTTTGTGAAGTTAAAAGAAAGAGTAAAAGGTGAACAAACGGTAGAAATTATGGTTCATCCAGCTTATATTGATCCAGAGCTTGTGAAGCGTTCTTCTTACGTAATGGATCGTGTGAAAGAATTGCGTATTTTAACAGAGAGCGAGTTGCCTGAAGGAATAGAACTTGTGAAGTTTTAATAGAGAAACGACGGCTATATAATGCCGTCGTTTTTTGCTTACAAGATGGATAGAACATACCCGCCAAAGGCTCCGAGTATAACGATAACCCAAGGTGGTGTTTTCCAAAAAGCGAGCAAGCAAAATAGAAGAGACGCAAAAACAAAATCTACAGCGTTTATAATTGTGCTTGTCCAAATAGGATCATAAAAAGCTGCTAATAAAATACCGACAACGGCTGCATTGATTCCAAGTAGTGCACCTTGTATGTAAGAGATTTTTCTCACACTGTCCCAAAATGGTAAAACACCAATAACGAGCAAGAAAGCAGGAAGAAAGATCGCAATTGTTGCGAGTATGGCTCCAAGCGTCCCGTTTAAAACTGCTCCTATATAAGAGGCGAATGTAAATAGTGGACCTGGTACCGCTTGTGTTAATCCGTATCCAGCTAGGAACTGTTCTTTCGTCATCATTCCGTTTTGTACGAACTCACCTTCAAGAAGGGGTAGAACGACGTGTCCGCCTCCAAATACAAGTGCACCAGAGCGATAGAAACTATCAAATAAAGCGATGTAATAAGAGAACGGTCTTACTATTGGTAGCAGTATTAATAGTCCGAAGAATAAGATGAGACAAGAAACTGCTATCTTTTTTGAAATAGGTACTTTTATATTTTGAGATTGGCTAATTGGTTGGTTGCGATATAAAAACCAGCCTATAAAGCCCGATATTATAATAAGGGTGACTTGTGTCCAACTGCTTGGCCATAATAAGGCGATTGCGGCAGTTACAATCGCAATCGTCGCACGATTTCGGTCTGGCGTTAATTTTTGTGCCATTCCCCATATGGCATGAGCAACAATGGCGACTGCTACAAGTTTTAGTCCGTGAATCCAGCCAGCACTTCCAAGATCGAACTGATTAAGGAATGAGGCGAAGAAAACTAAAACAAGCACAGACGGTAAAGTGAATCCAATCCATGAAATAATAGCACCTAATACCCCGCCTCTTAATAATCCAACCCCCATACCGACTTGGCTGCTAGCAGGACCAGGGAGGAATTGGCATAGTGCTACTAAATCACCATAGCTTCGTTCATCCATCCATTTTCTTTTTTGTACATATTCGTGGTGGAAATAGCCGAGATGGGCGACGGGGCCACCAAATGAAGTAATTCCTAATTTAAATGAAACGAGAAAAATCTCTAATAATGTGTGAAAAGTGTATTTGTTATTTTTCAAAACGACCTCCGAGAATGTTTTTCTATGTGCATTATACAAAAGATAGTGAAGCAAAAGGAACGATTCTAATGTAAAGATTGTGTGAATCTTTTCTTCGTAATTAAAATTTGAAAAAGTCATAAATGATTATGTATAAACCATAAAGTAGTAGAAGTAGTGCTGGGAAATTTATATGAGGAGAATGCCCGTATGACAACACATTTCTTTGCGAGGTTAACAGGAAAGAGGGAAATACCTCCTGTAAATACAGAAGCTTATGGTGTAACAGAGTTTATATTTAGTGATGATTTAAAGAAATTACAATATCGGATCATATTGAAAAACATCGAAAAAGTTACATCATGCCAAATTCATTTAGGAAAAGCGGATCAAATAGGTCCAGTGATTTTAAATTTGTTTGGTCCAATAAAGCAAGGTATTAGTGTAAATGAAGGAGTCGTGACCGGTGTAGTCAATGTGGAAGATTTTGAAGGCCCTTTACAGGGAAGAGCGTTTGATAGCCTACTTCAAGAAATCATTCAGGCAAATGTATATGTAAATGTTTATACAAAGTCCAATAAGAAGGGCGAAATCAGGGGGAGAATCAGAAAAGTAAAGAAGTAGAAAAAAGGCTGTCCATATTTTGGAACAGCCTTTTTTTCTATAAGGTGCAAATTTTAGTGTTTATTATCGTTAAATCGATATATTTAAAAAAATACTTCGATTAATTTTTTACAGGCTGATTTTTAATGAAGAAGTCCATGATATAAAACACTTCATCATCAGGTATTTGTATTTCAAATGTATTTTCAATTGGTTGTAATGCTTTTTTCACTTTCATATACATCCAGTACTCATCTTGTCTTCGTTTCTCTTTATCTGGATGAGGGAGGAGGCTTTCTCCTTTTTGAAGACGGTCAACCATACAGCTCATATGCAGAATCACACCCATTAAGCTGTCAGGAGTTAGCTGTAAGGAAATTAATTCTTGAATTGTATTTAATGCGTAACGAATTGTTTTAATAAGTAATGCTCCGTCGTTCCGCTGCATTTGTTGTTCCAGAATATCAGCCATTTTTGCATATGTTTCTTCATACGTAATTAATTCTTGAATTGGCTGAATCGCTGTGTAGTTTACAATGTCTTGGAAATGGTATGTTAAGCATGGCACCTGCACATCGAAATTTGTGACGATACAAATGATATTCCGTTCTTTTTTTATATTCTCAATCATTTTCGTTAAATCTTTTTCATGGACGATACTAATCGGAATAATTTCAATTAAGTCTTTGTCAAATCGCAAATAGTTCTCTAACATTTTTTGAATAGCTAAAGCACTGCCTTCCCCAGTTAAACAAGCTGTTAAAATAACAGACTTCATTGGTGATAGTGGCTTTTTCTTTTCTTCTTGTACGTTTAAGTAAAACGGTGTTAAGTTCTTCACTGTTTCATATAATGCATCTAACGAGTAGCCAAGTTGAGCTTTTCGAGCTGCTTCTAGTGCATGTGGAGTGCTTGTCATGGAAAGAACACGTACCGGAATTTTGAACTCAGTTTCTAATATATCACCAATATAAGCGAGCGAGCCCATATCGACGAGTAAGAGAAGTCCATTTACATTTTGGAGTGTTTTCATATACACTTTCACACGCTCTAAGAAATCTTTCGGCGATTCATGTAACGGCATATCGATACCGGTTACTTCCTCAATGCCGAGCAGTTCGTTTGCGACGTTTGCCATTTCTGTTGCGATGCCGTTGCCGTGCGCTAATATTAATACCTTTACTTCTGTTTGTGAGGCAGGAATTGGATCAACAACGAAGAACATTGTTAAAAAGCCTGCTTCATCAATAGGCATTGTTATGTGTAATTCGTCCTCCAGTAGTTGAATGCATTGCATGGCTACGGAAAAAGCGTCTTTATATTTCGTACGAATTTGATTTAATTGTGGGTGATGAATTTGTTTCCCAGCTTGTAAACGTTGTAGAGTTGTCTGTACATGTAAGCTTAAAGCGAGAAATACTTTTTCATCAAACGTCTTAGATAAATGCTTTTCAGCAAGTTCCGCAATTCTTTCACATACGGAAACGATATTACGATCCACAATTTTAAAAACATTTTCATGACTTGTTTTTTTGGAAATTTGGTTAAAATATTGTACGAAAAAGCTTTGAATATCATTTTCTATTAGTAATTCTAATTCGTCTTCTTCAATACCGCGAGCTTGAAGTTCTTCGTATTTATAATCAATATAATCGTAAATAGAAGACCGTTTTTCATTCTCTATTTTATGATTACTCCAACCTTCATCACTTGTAAATATAAATGTTTCATTTGGTATTTGGTATAGATGACGGCTCTTTCTTTCAATGAATAGTCCTTCTTTCATATACCAAGGTAAATCTGTACTTGAAACATAGACAGAATCACGTTTCTTTGTCACAAATTCAGAGTAGGCTTTCGCACAGGCAATTTGTACATCCGTTTTTAATTGCCCGATGTTATTGGGGCAATTGTAAAAGACGAAAGCGCGCATTGCATTCGGACTAACGTGAATTTCTTTTCGCAGACGGATTGCTTCATTTGTGAAAAATAGTTGCAGTAAAGCAAATCGTTCTTTATGTGTACGCTCACGAAGTGGTGGTAGCGTAACAGTCATTGGTATACGTCTTGTAAATGTTTTTAATAAAAATGAATTTGGTTCTTCTGTTGTTGCAGTAATGATTAATACTTGTGCTGTACGCTCGTTTTCTGTTTCTCCAAGGCGGCGGTATACCCCGCGGTCAATAAAGGTGAAAAGCATTTCTTGTCCCTCGGGAGGAAGGCGATGTACTTCATCTAAGAAAAGGATCCCTTCATGTGCTTTTTCAATTAACCCTTTTTGATCACTTGCCCCTGTATAAGCTCCTTTTTTAATCCCAAATAATTGCCCCAGTAGTAGCTGTGGATTATTTGCGTAATCGGCACAGTTAAAGACGATAAATGGTGCATTTTTAGGAAGCTGTTCAACTTCAATTGCATATTCGTGCATTAAAGAAGCGAACATAGATTTTCCGACCCCTGTTTCTCCTAGCAGTAAAGTATGCATACCGTTTGGAGGATAGAGAATAGAAGCTTTCGCTTTTTCGATTGCGATTTTAAGGCTTGTATTTTCAATTGCAAATGTATCTAATGAAGTCATTTCCTTTGAATGCGTTTCCAACGAAGCGTTCGTTTCTATATAAAAACGAACAGGACGCGTATTTGTTTTTAATAAACGTTTATCTTTTACAAGTTTGTTTAAGTCGCTACTTACATTGGCGCGATCTAGTTGTAGAAGGCTAGCGAGTTCTGATGCGGTTACACCTTCTATATAATTACCTTCTTGTATTGCGTTAAAAATGAGATCTATTCGTTTCATTTCTATTCACCTCGAAAATTCATCGCTATTTAAAATTTTACACAAAAATGGGAAGGGTGGGAAGAGAAAAATAAAACAGCTTTAGCACATAGGCACTAAAGCTGTTACAATCTTGTGTCTTTCCAAAAGTTCACTTCGAGGTGAGAAGATGGATTATAGGGAAGAAGTTTGTATCCTTGTGACTGTAAGTAATCAATTACTTTGGGCAGTATTTGTACGGTTACACTCGAGTCATGCATTAAAATCACTTCGACTTGTTCATCGCTCTGATTACGTACTCTTTCTAGTATGGCAGAAGGATTGTCATAGCTTTTCCAGTCATATGTATCGATTGTCCAATCCCACATTTTATACTGGGCGGATACAAGTGCATCACGGTAATTCTTTTTTAAGTAAGGCATGCTACCGTACGGGACACGAACGAGATGTGTATTTAATTTTGTAACTTGCTGAACAATATTTTGTGTTTGTTCCATTTCTGTAATTAAAGCGGATGGATCACCAGTGTAAAGGCGTTTTACATCGTGTGACATACTGTGAAGTCCGATATAATGCCCCTCTTTAATTAATCGTTGCATTGTTTTTTTATAATGTGGCACTTTTCCACCAATAACAAAGAAAGTTGCTTTTCCGTTCTTTTCTTTTAAGATGTTTAAAATTTGCGTAGTATATTTGTTTGGTCCGTCATCAAATGTTAAGTACGCGATTTTTTGGATAGGAGAGGTAGTTTCAGTATTTGGATGATGTTCAGCAGGGGGCATTGTAGTTGCTCCTGCATGAGATGACGCGTACATAGTAATCGTTAAAAATAAAATAATGTATTGAGATACTCGCTTGATCATAACATTCACCCTCAGTTTGACAATCAAGATGTAAAAAAGAAAATATAATCCTTTTCTTATTATGTATATCTTTCTCCAATAGTGGGACTCTCAAACAAACTATATTTTGGAAATATGAAATGAGGAGTAAAAAATAAAAAATAGCACCCTCTTATAAGAAAGAGGGTGCTATTTGAATATTTCATAATTGTAAAGGCTATACTACAATTAGTCTTCGCGTTTTTTCACTTTTTTATAGAAGGAAATAAGTGGTTTGTAACGTTCATGTACAAGCCCAATTACTTCAGCAATGATTTCTGTAAAGAAGATTAAAACGAAAAGAAGAATAATGGATAACCATAATGTCGCACTAGAGAAAATGATTGCATTTACACTAAAGAAAATACCGAATGCGTATATAATTAGTACCGTTTTACGATGAGAGAAGCCCATTGCAAGTAAACGGTGATGTAAATGCGATTTATCTGGTGCTGAAATAGGTTTTTTATTTACGATACGGCGGATAATTGCAAATGTCGTATCAAATACAGGTACGCCTAAAATGATAACTGGAACGATAAAGCTGAATAACGTTACACTTTTGTATAATCCAAGTAACGATATAACAGAAATACAGTATCCTAAAAATAGTGCGCCTGTATCTCCCATGAAAATTTTTGCTGGATGGAAGTTGTAGAATAAAAATCCAATTGTACTTGCTAATGTAATTAATGCTAGCGGTAAGATAATAGCGGCTCCAGTGCCCCATGGGCTAGTGAAGGCCATATATGCTAGCGTTGCAAGTACGATAGATGAAATACCAGCAGATAACCCATCTAAGCCATCAATTAAGTTGATTGCATTTGTAATACCTACAATCCAAAATACTGTAATTGGATAAGCAAGCCATCCGAGTTCAGTATCCCCGAGGATTGGAATATATAATACTTGCACTAATAATCCACTTTTTACAATCATTATGGCAACTAATAGTTGTCCACCGAATTTTACCTTCGCAGATAACTCGTACATATCATCTAAAATACCGATGATTACAATGATAATCGCACCTAGCGTTATCGATAACATTCTTTGTTCATATAAGCCGCCGACAACAAATCCTACAGCTACACCAATAAATATCGCTAATCCGCCAAGACGAGGCATAATCTTTTGGTGTACTTTACGAGCGTTTGGCTTATCTGTTGCTCCTATTTTAAAAGCTAACTTAATAACTAAAGGAGTAACGACGAGTACAGTGATGAAAGATGCCAAAATGGCATAAATCACTTGTGAGTCCATTAATACCCCACCCTTTTATAGTCTAACGTAAATTTTTTAATACATTTATCTGAAAATTATGATGTTTATTTACAGGCTCATAACATATGGTATCACAAAAAGATTAGAATTCAATCTTTTTTTCTGTTTACGGTAAATGGAAGCAGATAGAATATATGACAATTGTATACAGAATGTTGAATCATTTGAGAAGGTTAATCGTATTGGGCTTTGGAATATGACATTTTCTCTTTTTCTTCGATAGTGAATACTTTTATTTCAGTATTATAAGTGTTACACGTAGAAATGAGTAAGTTCCGTGTTAAAATGTGGGAATTTATCTGCATGAACGGGCAGTAAGGTTCGCACCTCAAAATTCAGTTGGAGAAAAGAAGTTAGGTGGCGATCTTAATTCCTGTAAAAGGCCGATTGGTTTAACTAATAATTAGTCGATGATGGATGCCCCTCACTGAATAAAGTTTCATTTTATATTCTTACATGTAATTTTACAAAAACTTAAAAAAGAATGGAAAAAGTAATTCATATAATAAAGAAGTAAAAGAGTTTTCTCATTTTTAATGTGAGAGGGGGAAGCACAGGGAGAATTCTATGTATTCGTATATTTTCTATTGTATATTCCTGTGCGAAAAGGAAATGAAAATTACGATAATAGGTACCGGATACGTTGGATTAATTACAGGAGTAGGATTGGCAATGTTAGGCCATTCAGTCACATGTTTTGATATAAATGATGAGAAAATTGAACGGATAAAGCAAGGAGATCTGCCAATTTATGAAGCGGGTTTATATGAATTAATAAATGATGCATGTGAGAATGATTGTTTAACTTTTACAACATGTAGAGTAAAAGCATTTTACGATGCAGAATTTATATTTATTGCAGTTGGAACGCCATCTTTATTAGATGGGACAGCGGATTTAACATATATTCGAAGAGCTTGTGACGATATTGGAACATATGCGACGAACGACATTATTGTCGTTACGAAAAGTACGGTTCCTGTAGGTACAAATGATGTTATGAGGGGATGGATTGAGGAGAAATTACAAAATAGATATGAATTACATATTGTATCGAATCCGGAATTTTTACGGGAAGGTTCAGGGATTTACGATTTTTTTCAGGGAGATCGTATTGTAATTGGAGCAGATAATGAGGAAGCGGCACGAAAAGTGGAGAATTTGTATAGTGAATTACGCTTGAAAACGTATGTTACAGATATAAAAAGTGCAGAGATGATTAAATATGCATCGAATGCTTTTTTAGCGACAAAAATTAGTTTTATCAATGAAATCTCAAATATATGTGAGAAGGTAGGAGCCAATGTATTAGACGTTGCACAAGGGATGGGAATGGATAAGAGAATTGGGGCGTCTTTTTTAAATGCTGGCATTGGTTATGGGGGTTCGTGTTTTCCGAAAGATACGAAAGCCCTTGTGCAAATTGCAGGGAATGTGGCGCATGATTTTCGCTTGTTAAAAGCAGTCATTGAAGTGAATAATAAACAACAGTTGTTATTGATTGAGAAAGCGAAGAAAGTATTAAATATGAACAAGAAGCGGATTGCGGTGCTGGGAGCGGCATTTAAACCGAATACTGATGATATAAGAGACGCACCGTCCCTTATTATGATACAAGAATTAATTCATATAGGTGCGGATGTAGTTCTATATGACCCAAAAGCGATTCCAAATATGAAAAATATCTTTGGAGAGACTATACAATATAGCGAATGTATAGATGAATCGATTAGAGGAGCGAGTGCGGCTTTTATCATGACAGAATGGGAGGCTATCCGAGCTTATCCGTTAGAAAAGTACGCACAACTTATGAGAGAGCCTATTTTATTAGATGGAAGAAATTGTTATACTATTGAGGATGTCAAGAAGCAAGAAATAGATTATTATTCGGTTGGAAGAGAAAGTATTTGTAAAAGGGACTTTTCCGTTATTCGTTAAAAAGGCATGTATTCATGTATATTCTTATATGTCATAATAGAATTTGTAACTAGTGAAAGAAAAGAGGCAATGAAATGACTGAACGTTTAAAAGTAATGACAATTTTCGGGACACGTCCAGAAGCAATTAAAATGGCACCTCTTGTGTTAGAGTTGCAAAAGCATCCAGACAAAATTGAATCGATTGTGACTGTAACAGCACAACATCGTCAAATGTTAGACCAAGTATTAAGTATCTTTGGAATTACGCCAGATTTCGATTTGAATATTATGAAAGACCGCCAAACTTTAATTGATATTACAACGCGTGGTTTAGAAGGTTTGGATAAAGTAATGAAAGAAGCAAAGCCGGATATTGTACTTGTACATGGTGATACAACGACAACATTTATTGCAAGTTTAGCTGCTTTCTACAATCAAATTCCAGTAGGGCATGTTGAAGCAGGACTTCGTACATGGGATAAATATTCTCCATACCCAGAAGAGATGAATCGCCAATTAACAGGCGTCATGGCAGATCTTCATTTCTCACCTACAACAAAATCAGCAACGAACTTACAGAAAGAAAATAAAGATGAGTCACGCATTTTCATAACAGGAAATACAGCGATTGACGCACTAAAAACGACTGTAAAAGAAACATATAGTCATCCTGTACTAGAGAAACTTGGAAACGATCGTCTTGTACTTATGACAGCTCATCGTCGTGAAAACTTAGGAGAGCCAATGCGTAACATGTTCCGTGCAATTAAACGTCTTGTTGATAAGCATGAAGACGTACAAGTTGTGTATCCTGTTCATATGAACCCTGTTGTTCGTGAAACAGCGAATGATATTTTAGGCGATCATAGCCGCATTCATTTAATTGAGCCGCTAGATGTAATTGATTTCCACAATGTTGCAGCTCGTTCATACTTAATGTTAACTGATTCTGGTGGTGTACAAGAAGAAGCGCCGTCATTAGGTGTACCGGTTCTTGTTCTTCGTGATACAACAGAACGCCCAGAAGGTATTGACGCAGGTACATTGAAATTAGCAGGAACAGACGAAGAGACAATCTTTGGTCTTGCTGATGAGTTGTTATCAGATAAAGCAGCTCATGATAAGATGTCAAAAGCATCTAATCCTTACGGTGATGGCCGTGCATCAGAGCGTATTGTAGAAGCAATTTTGCAACACTTTAATAAGTAAATAAAAAAGAGCCAAATCATATGCGATTTGGCTCTTTTTGTTATTGCTGATTTCTCATAATCCACTCTGCATGAGCATTTGTGGATGGAGGAGGTTCAGTTGGTGTTTGGTTCTGATTCTGATTCGTTTCTTTCTTCGCTTTTTCGTTAGAGTTAGCATTTGAAGAAGGATTTGATTGGGTTTTTGTAGTTGGATTTTCTTGAGTGTTTGCTGTTTCTCCTAATTCTTTTTTAATTTCGTTACGTACTGTCTCTACACCGATTGGGTCTGGAAGGAAGTAATAAATCCCACCTATTTTTTTGTCTTCTCCTTCAAGTTTGAACGTTTGTATTGTAGAAGGATCAAACCCAGATAGTTTATTGTAAAGTGCAAGTCCGTCAGAAATAGGAATGTCAGTTTTTATATATTTTCCAACGACGGCCGTTAAATCTTTAATTTTAAATACGGTAGAGGCTGAATTTAGTTTTTGAGCAACAGCGGCTAGTAATTGTCTTTGTCTAGCGGCCCGACCATAATCGCCGTTTGGATCCTGCTTTCGCATACGTACATATGCGAGTGCTTCTTCCCCATTTAAGTCTTGTTGTCCTTGCTTAAATTCGATTTTTTTGTAGTAATCCACGTCCGAACGCTCCCAAAAATCGAATGGGACATCAACAGTAACACCGCCAACAGCATCAACAATACCTTTAAAGCCTTGGAAATCAATTTTAAGATAATGGTCTACAGGCACTTTTAGAAAACCTTCGACAGTTTTGATTGCCATTTCTTCTCCACCGTAAGCGTGCGCAGCGTTAATTTTGTCCTCTTTGTTCTTACCAACAATTGGAACGCGACTATCACGAGGGATACTCATAAGCGAAATCTTTTTAGTTTTAGGGTTGACGGTCGCAAACATTAATGAATCTGTACGACCGTTTTGACCGTCCGTTGCGTAATCTTCTATACCCATAATGAGGAGTGTAAAAGGCTCCTTTGTAATTTCTACATCTTCGGTTCTCAAGTCCGATTTTTCACGAGTAAAACCACTATACATCCCCATGAGAGAAGAGTAGGAATTTAATATATAAAGTCCTACACCACCAAATAAAAATACGAAAATAAGGAAGTAGAAAAACTTTCTTCTTCGTTTCTTTTTTATTCTGCTATTTTGGAGATGATAATAACGTTCTTCCATATATAATCTCCTTAGTTCATTTGTAGGAAAGTAATTCACTACATTAATCTTTAAAGGTGAGGATGTAGTTATTCTTAGATAACATCTTGTTCTAAGTACAACATATCTCCTTCTGTAATTGTACATTTCCCATTTGTTAACTCAATCATCCAATCTGTGAATGCTTGTTTTCCGTCTTCTTCTACATACGTATCAAATGTGACATTTTCGAGATAATGTATATCTTTAATGGCATATTTCGAATTACGTAATTCATTTTCAATTTTGCCAAGTAATGTGTAATCAATTTCGGTCTGCATAACACGCATTAGTTTTCGCTGAACAACACCGACATGATTAATGCCTTCGCTTGTACATTTTCCATATGCGCGAATTAATCCACCTGCGCCAAGTTTGATGCCACCAAAATAGCGTGTAACGACAACGACGGTATCTTTTAAACCGCGTTTTTTTAGTACCTCTAACATAGGTACGCCAGCTGTGCCGCTAGGTTCTCCATCATCATTTGCTTTTTGGATTTGATCTTGTTCGCCAATCAAATACGCAGAACAATTATGTGTGGCATTCCAATTTTGTTTTTTTATTTTTTGTATAAATTCTTGAGCTTCTGCTTCGGTTGTAGCTCTGCTAACGTAACAAATAAATCTTGATTTTTGAATGACAATTTCGTGCTCACCGTAGTCTTTGATTGTTAAATATTGTAATAACACTCGTATACGCCCCTATCTACCAAAATGACTAGTACTTTACATTTTAAAAGCGAGCGTTTTTATATTCAAACATTTTTTATAAATAAGTTGAAATTTTTGGTGAGTATTTCACCTTCTTGTTGTAATTTGTCGAGATGGTAAGTATGATTTCAAATCGGCATTTTCATGTATGGATGCACCATTTTTAGTTTTCGTGTAAACTTAGGGAATAAAAACTTTTTTATAAGGCAGGTACGCAAATGAAAACAGCTATTGTTACTGATAGTACAGCATATATACCGAAGCATATTCGTGATGAACTCAATATATATATGATTCCATTAAACGTTGTGTTTGGAACGGAATCTTATCAAGAAGAAGCTGAAATTTCAGTAGATGATTTCTATGTAAAAGTACGTGAGCAAGAAGAACTTCCGAAAACTTCTCAGCCAGCAATCGGAAAGTTTGTTGAGTTATTTGAAGAACTATCTAAGGATTATGATGCGGTTATTAGCATTCATCTTTCAAGTGGGATTAGTGGTACATATCAAACGGCAACGACAGCCGGGCAAATGGTAGAGGGTATTGATGTATATACGTACGACTCTGAAATTAGTTGTGAAGTACAAGGATTCTATGTACGTGAAGGTGCAAAGCTAGCAAGCGAAGGAAAGGATCCGAAAGAGATCGTTGCCCGTTTTGATGAAATGAAGAAAACGATGGACGCTTATTTTGTAGTGGATGATTTACATCATTTACAACGTGGAGGACGATTAAATAGTGCACAAGCTTTCATTGGTAGTTTGTTACAAGTGAAGCCTGTTTTATATTTTAGAGATAAAATCATTATTCCATTTGAAAAGATTCGTACACGTAAAAAAGCGTTAAAACGAATTGTTGAAATTTTTGATGAGCAAGCAAGTCAAGGTGTACCTATGGAAGCAGTTATCATTCATGCACAACGTGAAGAGGAAGCGAATGAATGGAAGGCAGAATTAGAAGCAAAATATCCTCATGTTACAATCCGCACAGGCTATTTCGGTGCTGTAATTGGTACGCATTTAGGTGAAGGTGCACTAGGTCTTGGATGGTATACGAAGTAATAAGATATAAAAAGCTCTCTTTTTGAAGAGGGTTTTTTTACGGATATTTTACGTGTAGTTGACAAGTTAATATTTGGAAATGGTAAAATGTACGTAAAATAAAATAATGAGGAAAGTTTTATAACTTACTTTTTACAAGAAACTATATTATAATGGAAGAGAGGTGAAACATATGGAGCATAATTCTTGTTTATGTCCAAAGTTTGAGTCAGCTTTTACTTTGCTTAGTAAAAAATGGACTGGCTTAATTATTAAATCTTTGCTTGAAGAGTCAAAACGTTTTAGAGAAATCGCAGATATTATACCGAATATGAGCGATCGTATGTTATCAGAGCGTTTAAAGGAATTGGAAAGCGAAGGCATTGTAGTGCGTAATGTTTATCCAGAAGTACCAGTTCGAATCGAGTACGGCTTAACTGAAAAAGGGAAAGCATTAGAAAGTGTTATGGATGAAGTCCAAAATTGGGCTGAGAAATGGATGAAATAACGTTTTGATTTCATTCGTATTAGTGTATGTAACAAAACGTAAGGGAAACCTTGCGTTTTTTCTTTGCTTATAAAAAGCTTTTAGAATTCTACACATATATACAAAAATATGCATATTTTGCGATAGAGTTACATATAATATTACATTTGTTTTACAATAGCGTAACATTAGCAAAAAAAATCCCGAATTATGGTATAAATTTTATAGGTTATATACGGAAAAAGACAAAAGAAAGCGGTGTAAAAAATAAAATGAAAAAGCTAAAAATGGCATCTTGCGCATTAGTTGCAGGGTTAATGTTTTCAGGACTAACACCAAATGTATTTGCAGAAGATAAAATTTCTGACGTGAAATCACAAATTAATACACAAAATGACACTTTACATAAACAACAACAAGAACGTGATGAATTACAAAAACAAATGAATGACTTAAACAAAACAATTCAAGGTTTGGATAAATCTGTTCAAGCGAATGCTTCTAAACTTGATGAAACAACGAAAAAAGTTGCGGATACTGAGCAATTAATCGAAAATAAAAATAAAGATATTGCAGAACTACAAACGAAAATTGCAAAACGTGAAGAGTTATTAAGAAAACGTTTAGTTGCACTTCAAGAACAACCAAATACGAACGTTGTAACAGAAGTTCTTGTAAACTCTAAAAACGTTGCAGATTTAGTTGATCGTTTAACTTCTGTTTCTAAAATTCTTGAGTCTGATGAAGATATCATGAAAACACAACAAGAAGATCAAGCGAACGTGAAAAAAGATGTTGAAACGGTAAAAACAAAGCAAAAAGAATTAAAAGAAGCACAAGCTCAAATTGAAACTGCTAAGAAAGAACTTGACGCTGAAAAAGCGAAAAAATCAACAGCAGTAAATGATTTAAGCGGTAAAATGGATACAGTTGTAACTTCAATGACAAGTACGGAAAGTCAATTGAAAGATCTTGAAAAACAAGCACTACAATTACAACGTATTGCTGAACAAGAAGCACAAGAAAAAGCTGCACAAGAAGCTGCTGCTCAAAAACAAGCAGAACAAGCTGCTAAAGATGCGCAAGCTCAACCAGCACAAGCGGCACCTGCTCAGCCAGCAGCACCAGCTCAAAAAGAAGAACCTAAAAAAGAAGAGCCTAAAAAAGAAGCACCTAAAAAAGAAGAGAAAAAATCAGAACCAACACCAGGTCCAACTCCGGCTCCTGGCGTAATTGGTAAAGCACAACAATACTTAGGTATGCCATATGTTTGGGGAAGTGCATCTCCATCAAACGGTGGTTTTGACTGTAGTGGATTCATTTCTTACATCTTTGGTGTAGGTCGTCAAGACGTTAACGGTTACTGGAACTCAGTTTCAAAAGTAAGTAGCCCACAACCTGGAGATTTAGTATTCTTCCAAGGTACTTATAAAGCAGGCCCATCTCACATCGGTATTTACGTTGGGAATGGCCAAATGATTCATGCTGGTGATAAAGGGATTGCTTACGCTAGCTTAAGCAGTAGCTACAACCAAAAACATTTCTTAGGATACGGTAGATTCTAGGATTTATAAAAGAATAAAACATGTGTATAAAGTCGATAGCTTACTATTTTATAAGTAGGTTATCGGCTTTTTTGAGTTTTTACGAGATTATGAGAAGGGTTTATAGTAGTGCTGGAGGTGCTTGCTGATGTTGGCAGGGAAACAGTTACTATTAGAGGAACTCTCTTCAGATTTACGGGATACATTACATGATTTGAAAAAGAAGGGGGAGGTCGTATGTGTACAAGGTGTAATAAAGAAGGCTTCTAAATATATATGTCAGCGCTGCGGAAATATAGAGCAGCGACTATTTGCATCATTTTTATGTAAAAGGTGCAGTAAAGTATGTACGTATTGCCGGAAGTGTATAACGATGGGGAGGGTAAGTGAATGTGCTGTACTTGTTCGTGGGATTGCTGAAAGAAAAGGAGAAAAAGGTGTAAATTCGTTACAGTGGAACGGGGCCTTGTCTACTGGTCAGGAGTTGGCGGCGCAAGGTGTTATAGAAGCTATTAAGAAGAAAGACTCTTTTTTTATTTGGGCTGTGTGCGGGGCTGGAAAGACAGAAATGTTATTTTACGGTATGGAAGAGGCATTGCGAAAAGGAGAAAGGGTTTGTATCGCAACGCCAAGAACAGACGTTGTACTAGAATTAGCGCCGAGATTACAAAAAGTGTTTCCAAATGTAAATGTAGCGTCCTTATACGGAGGAAGTGAAGATAGGGACAAAGATGCAGCTTTAGTCGTTGCAACTACGCATCAACTGTTACGTTACTATAGAACGTTTCATGTCATGATTGTAGATGAGATAGATGCCTTCCCGTATCATGCAGATCAAATGCTACAGTATGCAGTAAAACAAGCGATGAAAGAGAAAGCGGCGCGTATTTATTTAACGGCAACTCCCGATGAAAAGTGGAAGCGCAATTTCAGAAGGGGTAAACAAAAAGGTGTCATTGTCTCTGGGCGATATCACCGGCACCCGTTACCAGTTCCTCTATTTTGCTGGTGCGGAAATTGGAAGAAAAGTCTCCACCATAAAAGAATTCCTCGAGTGTTACTACAATGGTTAAAAATGTACGTAAGCAAAAAGTATCCCATTTTTTTATTTGTTCCCCATGTGCGATATATAGAAGAAATGAGCCTGTTATTGAAATCGTTGGATAATAGAGTGGAAGGTGTACATGCAGAAGATCCGATGAGAAAAGAAAAAGTAGCAGCGTTCAGAAAGGGAGAAATTCCGTTATTAGTTACAACGACAATTTTAGAGAGAGGAGTAACTGTGAAGAATTTACAAGTTGCGGTGTTAGGGGCAGAAGAAGCAATCTTTTCAGAAAGTGCGCTCGTACAAATTGCAGGCCGAGCAGGTCGTAGTTTTGAAGAACCTTATGGTGAGGTCGTTTATTTTCATTATGGTAAGACAGAGGCGATGGTACGCGCGAAAAGGCATATTCAAAGTATGAACAAAAAGGCGAAAGAACAAGGGTTAATCGATTAATGTATTGTCTACTTTGCGATGAGTATATGTTGGAAACAGTTAGTTGGTACACCTTCTTTGTAAAGCCTCTTAAAAAATATATATGTGATAGGTGTGAGCGGAAACTTTCCTATATTATAGGAGAGATTTGCATAGAGTGTGGGCGACCTTTAGAGGACTTGCCTTCCGAATATAAAGAAAATGATATTTGTATGGATTGCGTAAGGTGGATAAATGTGGAGAAGTATCGTCCTTTTAAAAATCGTTCTTTGCACGTGTACGATGATGAGATGAAAGAAATATTAGCACAGTTTAAGTTCCGGGGGGATGCGGAGTTGGTTCGTATTTTTCATCGATCCTTTCGGGAACTATTTCAAAAGTATTTTACGGATGTTTCAAGTGTTATTGCTGTTCCGCTTAGTAGGGAACGGGAATATGAACGTGGTTTTAATCAAGCAGAGTTATTAGCAGCTTGTTTGCCTGTCAAAATTTCTTATCCCTCATTAAGAAGAAGGGAAACAGAAAAGCAAAGTAAGAAGACACGTAAAGAAAGGCTTTCGGGAAGTAATCCTTTTTATTTTCAGGGAGAAGAGATGTTTCAGGGCCAACATATCTTACTCGTTGATGATGTATATACGACAGGAATTACAGTTAGACAAATTGGAAGTCTTTTATACGATAGAGGAGCAAGGGAAGTTTCTAGTTTGACGCTCTGTAGAAGTTGATCTGTAACTGTCGAAAGGGATAATAAAAAGACGATAAGTCTTCTTTGACTTCGTAAGTTGTCATTCGTTATAGTCAAAGTATGGGGCGAATGCCCTGATTTTAAGAGTGAAGGGAATGGAATGAACATGCAAGGAAGAGTGAAATGGTTCAATGCAGAAAAGGGATTTGGGTTTATTGAGCGTGAAGATGGTGATGATGTGTTTGTTCATTTTTCTGCGATTCAACAAGATGGATATAAGTCATTAGAAGAAGGGCAACAAGTTGAGTTTGACATTGTAGATGGAGCACGTGGACCACAAGCAGCTAATGTTGTAAAACTGTAGGAATATTGTTTTTGGGAAGAGAAAGCTGCGTTTGTGGCAACGTTATATATATGGTAGAACCTCTTGTTTTTTGCAAGGGGTTTTTGTTACGAATCAAGTTGTCAAAAAGTTGTTTCTTTTCTGTAACGAATTGTCCACAGTTATATTCGTTATTCACGATGTTAATAGGATAAAATAAAGATAGAAACGATGCATCTTTTCATTTCAACAAAAAACGATAAAAAAATCGCAATTCCACTAATTTTTTTAAAAAAGTTAGAAGGAGTTTTTAAGCCAATGTCGAAATTATAGTACATAGGCTTGAAAGGAGGAATTCATCTATGAAATTCAACATTCGTGGTGAAAATATTGAAGTAACTCCAGCATTAAAGGAATATGTAGAGAAAAAACTAAGTAAGTTAGAGCGTTATTTTGATACATTCCCAGAGATTAAAGTTAATTTAAAAGTATACTCTGACAAGCAACGTGTCGAGGTAACAATTCCATTTACTGATTTATTACTTCGTGCAGAAGAAACTAATAGCGATATGTACGCTGCTATCGATTTAGTAGTTGATAAACTTGAGCGACAAATTCGTAAACATAAAACAAAGGTAAATCGTAAGTTACGTGAGAAAGGTTCTGTGAAAACGAACTTTATCCTTCCAGAAGCAGTAGCTGTTCTGGATGCGGTAGAAGAGGATGAATTAGAACTTGTACGTACAAAGCGATTTGATTTAAAACCGATGGACGTTGAAGAAGCGATCCTACAAATGGATATGCTAGGACATAATTTCTTCGTCTTCACAAATGCTGATACAAATGAAACTAATGTTGTATATGGCCGTAAAGATGGGAAATATGGTTTAATTGAAACTAAATAATAATTCAAAAGCGCAGCCGAAATGGCTGCGCTTTTTTTGCTGAAAATAGATTTTTTTAAAAAGTTTCCTTAATTTAGAACGAGACATTCGGCCGATTGTTGTCATAGTTATAAGACAAGTGTTACAATTATCATTAGGTATATACATTTTAGTTTTTTTAATTAGGAGAAAAATTGGCATAACATACATTTGATTTTTACAACGACTGATTGTAATAGAGAAAAAGAAAAACAATCGGAAGTTTTATTTTAATAAAAAAGAGGAGCGTATTTCCTATGATCGGTATTTTAAAAAAGGTATTTGATGTAAATCAACGCCAAATTAAACGTATGCAGAAGACAGTTGAGCAAATTGATGCATTAGAATCATCTATTAAGCCATTAACAGATGAGCAATTAAAAGGAAAGACGCTTGAATTTAAAGAACGTTTAACAAAAGGTGAGACAGTAGATGATCTACTTCCTGAAGCTTTTGCAGTTGTTCGCGAAGCTGCGACTCGTGTTCTTGGAATGCGTCCGTATGGTGTGCAGTTAATGGGTGGTATTGCCTTACATGAAGGGAATATCTCTGAGATGAAAACGGGTGAAGGTAAAACGTTAACATCTACATTACCTGTATATTTAAATGCTTTAACAGGAAAAGGTGTTCACGTTGTTACGGTCAATGAATACTTAGCACAACGTGATGCGAGCGAAATGGGACAACTTCATGAGTTCCTTGGCTTAACAGTAGGAATTAACTTAAACAGTATGTCACGCGAAGAGAAACAAGAGGCTTATGCTGCTGATATTACGTATAGCACAAATAATGAGCTTGGATTCGATTACTTACGTGACAACATGGTTTTATATAGAGAACAGTGCGTTCAGCGTCCACTTCATTTTGCTATTATCGATGAAGTCGATTCTATTTTAGTCGATGAAGCACGTACGCCGCTTATTATTTCGGGACAAGCTCAAAAATCAACAGAGCTATACATGTTTGCAAATGCATTCGTTCGTACATTAGAAAATGAAAAAGAGTATTCATTTGATGTGAAAACGAAAAATGTAATGTTAACTGAAGATGGTATTACGAAAGCAGAGAAAGCTTTCCATATTGAAAACTTATTCGATTTAAAACATGTCGCACTTCTTCACCATATTAATCAGGCGCTTCGTGCACACGTTGTCATGCACCTTGATACAGATTATGTTGTACAAGAAGGCGAAATCGTAATTGTAGACCAATTCACTGGTCGTCTTATGAAAGGTCGTCGTTATAGCGAAGGTTTGCACCAAGCTATTGAAGCAAAAGAAGGCGTAGAAATTCAAAATGAAAGTATGACACTCGCAACAATTACGTTCCAGAACTATTTCCGTATGTATGAAAAGTTATCTGGTATGACTGGTACAGCGAAAACGGAAGAAGAAGAATTCCGTAGTATTTACAATATGAATGTTATCGTAATTCCAACGAACAAAGATATTATTCGTGATGACCGTGCTGATTTAATCTTCAAATCAATGGAAGGCAAATTCAATGCAGTTGTTGAGGATATTGTAAATCGTCATAAACAAGGGCAACCTATTCTTGTTGGTACAGTTGCAATTGAAACGTCAGAGCTTATTTCAAAAATGTTAACACGTAAAGGTGTACGCCATAACATTTTAAATGCGAAAAACCATGCGCGAGAAGCAGATATCATTGCAGAAGCTGGTATGAAAGGTGCTGTAACGATTGCGACGAATATGGCTGGTCGTGGTACGGATATTAAGCTTGGAGACGATATTAAAAACGTTGGTCTAGCAGTTATCGGTACAGAGCGTCACGAAAGCCGTCGTATTGATAATCAGTTACGTGGTCGTGCTGGTCGTCAAGGGGACCCTGGTGTAACGCAGTTCTACTTGTCTATGGAAGATGAACTAATGCGCCGCTTCGGTTCTGACAATATGAAAGCGATGATGGATCGTCTTGGTATGGATGATTCACAGCCGATTGAAAGTAAAATGGTTTCTCGTGCGGTAGAATCTGCGCAAAAACGTGTAGAAGGAAATAACTATGATGCACGTAAGCAGTTACTGCAGTACGATGATGTACTTCGTCAGCAACGTGAAGTTATTTACAAACAGCGTCAAGAAGTAATGGATTCTGAGAACTTACGCAGTATTATTGAAGGTATGATGAAATCTACAGTAGAACGTGCTGTTGCGCTTCATACACAAGAGGAAATTGAAGAAGATTGGAACATTAAAGGTCTTGTTGACTACTTAAATACAAACCTTCTGCAAGAAGGCGATATAAAAGAAGAAGAGTTACGTCGTCTTGCTCCAGAGGAAATGAGCGAGCCAATTATCGCGAAATTAATAGAGCGTTACAACGACAAAGAAAAGCTTCTGCCAGAAGAGCAAATGCGTGAGTTTGAAAAAGTTGTTGTATTCCGTGTAGTAGATACGAAATGGACAGAGCATATTGATGCGATGGATCACCTTCGTGAAGGTATTCATTTACGTGCTTACGGTCAAATTGATCCACTTCGTGAGTATCAAATGGAAGGATTCGCAATGTTCGAGTCAATGATTGCTTCTATTGAAGAGGAAATCTCTCGTTACATTATGAAAGCTGAAATTGAACAAAACTTAGAGCGTCAAGAAGTTGTTCAAGGTGAAGCTGTTCATCCATCTAGTGATGGCGAAGAGGCGAAGAAAAAACCAGTTGTAAAAGGTGACCAAGTAGGCCGCAACGATTTATGTAAATGTGGTAGCGGCAAAAAATATAAAAACTGCTGTGGTATCGGGAAGTAATACAGGGCGATAGCCCAGATTGCTTTGCAAAATTTTACATCAAAAATGTATAATTAAGAAAGATTAAACTCTCTCCGTCATAAGTGGAGAGAGTTTCCCTTGTTTTCATAAGAAAGTAACAGCAATTACATAGAGGTGAAGGAAATGGAATTAGTAGAAATTAGACAAGAATTAGAGAAAATGGCTAAGAGATTAGCGGCTTTTAGGGGGTCTCTTTGACCTTCCTACTAAGGAGAAACAAATTGCAGAGTTAGAAGAGACAATGATGGGTGCAGGATTTTGGGATGACCAACAAGGCGCACAAGCTGTAATTAACGAAGCTAATGCACTGAAAGAGATGGTTGGAAAGTTCCGTCAGTTAGATGAGACATTCGAAAATTTAGAAATCACACATGAGCTTTTAAAAGAAGAGTATGATGAAGATTTACATGAGGAACTTGAATCTGAAGTGAAAGGCTTAATTCAAGAAATGAATGAGTATGAGCTTCAGTTACTACTAAGCGATCCTTATGATAAAAATAACGCTATTTTAGAATTACACCCAGGTGCTGGTGGAACAGAGTCACAAGACTGGGGTTCTATGTTATTACGTATGTACACACGTTGGGCTGAAAAACGTGGGTTTAAAGTAGAAACGGTTGACTATTTACCAGGTGATGAAGCTGGTATTAAGAGTGTTACTTTATTAATTAAAGGTCATAACGCTTACGGTTATTTAAAGGCAGAGAAAGGTGTACATCGTCTTGTACGTATTTCGCCATTCGATTCTTCAGGCCGTCGTCATACATCGTTCGTATCTTGTGAAGTTGTACCTGAGTTCAATGATGAAGTTGAAATCGAAATACGTTCAGAAGACTTAAAAGTTGATACGTACCGTGCAAGTGGTGCAGGTGGACAGCATATTAATACGACAGACTCAGCAGTTCGTATTACACATACACCAACAAACACAGTTGTAACATGTCAGTCAGAGCGTTCACAAATTAAAAACCGTGAGCACGCGATGAAAATGTTAAAAGCGAAATTGTATCAAAAGAAACTAGAAGAGCAACAAGCGGAGTTAGATGAAATTCGCGGTGAACAAAAAGAAATCGGATGGGGTAGCCAAATTCGTTCTTACGTATTCCACCCGTATTCTCTTGTGAAAGACCACCGTACAAATACAGAGGTTGGTAACGTACAAGCGGTTATGGATGGAGAAATTGATCCATTTATTGATGCTTACTTACGTTCTCGCATCTAATAAGCGAAAAAAAGCCAACAAAGTTGTTGGCGTATGCTGAGGATAGTCGAGGAGATAAAGAATTTGATTTTATTTCTATAGATGAAGTAAAGAGGAAGAGAAGTTGGAAACGACAACTTCTCTTTTTGATGGGATTATATGTAGCATACAATGTTGTATATTGTATTGTAAAAAGTAGAGAATAGTAAAACAGAGCGGCAATAGAGTAAGACTTGAACAGAACTTTTCTGATTTTCTGTTCAACAAGAATTCTTTATAGAAGTTTTTACGTTGTTCACAGAATTGAAACAACTTATGAAAGCTTTATATTATCAGGGTTCTTACTGTGTTTTTGAAAAATATGAAATATACCTTAGTTTTTCTATATAAAGATAATGCTTATAATGAAAATGAGTGTGTTAGGAATGAAAAGAATATCAACAATGGGGAGCGATAGAAGTGAAAAAGAAATTGTTGGCTATTGCGTTAGGAACATCAGTCGTTTTTGCTTTAGGAGCATGTGGAAATAAAGAAGAGAGTAAGCCTTCGAAACAATCTGCAAGCACAGATAGCGCAGAGCAAATTTACCAAAAAAGTTGTATAGGCTGTCACGCGAAAGATTTATCGGGAGCAACTGGACCGGATTTACGAAAAGTGGGACAGAAATATGATGCAGCAGAGATTGAAAAGATTATTGAAAAAGGTCGCGGTTCTATGTCACCAGGAATCATTCAAGGTGAAGATGCGAAAAAAGTAGCTGATTGGTTAGCTGAACATAAATAAAAAAGGATAAAATGGACGAGTTGGTTATATAATCTTATCCCAAAATGATTTTGGGTAAGAACTATGACGACTCGTTTCCTTTTTCTGGAGTGTAACATAACTGTAACAAAAATGTATCCGAACTGGAAACCGTTTGATGTTACAATGGGGTTTGTAGAATTTTGCTGAAATATATTACATAGAGTAGCGCTGCTAATAAAAAGCATGAATGGAAGCTACCTTCAACAAGAGTGGTTAAGTGAGAATAAAGTTTTTATTTTCAGATGTACAGAAAAGTATTTCGAAAAAAATCATTAAGTATTGGGTGATAAATAATGATAAAAATGACGAATGTTTATAAGGAGTACCCGAATGGTATGAAAGCCATTGCTGGTCTCACAGTTAACATTAAACAAGGTGAGTTTGTATACGTAGTTGGACCGAGTGGAGCCGGGAAATCTACATTTATTAAAATGATGTATCGTGAAGAGAAGCCATCTACAGGGTCAATTAATGTAAATGGACTTGTTATTGAAACATTAGCAGAAAGAGATGTTCCATATTTCCGTCGTCAATTAGGCGTAATTTTCCAAGATTTTAAATTACTACCTAAGTTAACGGTATATGAGAATGTTGCGTTTGCCTTAGAAGTAATTGAAGAAGAAAAAGAAGCCATTCGTGAGCGTGTAACAGAAGTTTTAGGTCTTGTAGGTCTTGAGGATCGTGCAGACGCACTACCAAGTGAACTTTCGGGCGGAGAGCAGCAACGTGTTGCGATTGCGAGAGCAATTGTTAATAGACCAAAGGTTGTAATTGCCGATGAGCCAACAGGTAACTTAGATATTGAAACAGCTCTTGATATTATGAAGATTTTTACGCGTATTAACGAGCGTGGTACAACGATTGTTATGGCGACACATAACTCAGATATCGTAAATACAATTCGTCATCGTGTAATCGCGATTGAAGGCGGAAAAATTGTTCGAGATGAGATTGAGGGAGGATACGGATATGAAGGCTAAGACCCTTAGTCGACATTTGCGAGAAGGTGTAAAGAATCTATCACGTAACGGATGGATGACATTTGCTTCTGTTAGTGCAGTAACAGTTACATTATTACTTGTAGGTGTCTTTTTAACAGCGATAATGAATATGAACCATTTTGCGACGAAAGTAGAGCAAGATGTAGAAATTCGTGTACACATTGATCCAGCAGCAAAAGAAGCTGATCAAAAGAAATTAGAAGATGATATGAGTAAGATTGCGAAAGTAGAATCTATTAAATATTCTTCTAAAGAAGAAGAGCTAAAACGCTTAATTAAAAGCTTAGGTGATAGCGGAAAAACGTTTGAGTTATTTGAACAAGATAACCCACTTAAAAACGTATTCATTGTAAAAGCAAAAGAACCAACAGATACAGCGACAATCGCGAAAAAGATTGAGAAAATGCAGTTTGTAAGTAATGTTCAATACGGTAAAGGCCAAGTTGAAAAATTATTTGATACTGTAAAAACAGGACGTAATATCGGGATTGCGTTAATTGCTGGTCTTTTATTCACAGCAATGTTCTTAATCTCTAATACAATTAAAATTACAATTTATGCTCGTAGTACAGAAATCGAAATTATGAAACTGGTAGGTGCAACAAACTGGTTTATTCGTTGGCCGTTCTTATTAGAGGGATTATTCCTAGGAGTATTAGGATCAATTATTCCAATTGGCTTAATTCTAGTTACGTATAATTCACTACAAAGTGTGTTTAACGAAAAACTTGGCGGAACAATTTTCGAACTTCTACCATACAGTCCTTTCGTATTCCAATTAGCTGGTTTACTAGTGTTAATCGGGGCTTTAATCGGTATGTGGGGAAGTGTAATGTCAATTCGTCGCTTCTTAAAAGTATAAAAAGTTGCAAACATAATTCGTACAAGCTTATCATATAGTAGAAATAGGTAAAGGCATCACACACTGTGTGATGCCTTTTGCTACACCACCTGTGTGTTTTGGAAAGGGGAATTCCGCATTGAAACGTAGAGTTGCAATTATTGGAATGGTTGTTGCATTTTTAATTGGTGCTGGCGGAATGTTTGCAGGTATGTCTTTATTTGGGGTTAACCCAGCAGAAGTAACGCAAACAATTTCGAGTGGAAACGCTAGCACCGCGCAAGGGAATTTGGCAAAAATTAATGAGGCGTATGCACTAATTGATTCACGTTATGTGGAAGACGTGAAGGATGACAAGTTAGTCGAAGGTGCAATACAAGGCATGTTGTCTACGCTGAAGGACCCTTATTCCACGTATATGGATAAAGAAACGGCTAAACAGTTTAGTGAATCACTTGATCCTGAGTTAGAGGGGATCGGGGCTGAGGTGAACAAAACGGACGGTAAGCTTATTATCGTATCTCCAATTAAAGGCTCACCGGCAGAAAAGATTGGAATTAAACCGAATGACCAAATTTTATCTGTAGATGGAAATAGTGTGAAAGATTTATCACGTGAAGAAGCAGTATTAAAGATTCGTGGTAAAAAAGGAACGACTGTCGCGATTGAAATTAAGCGTGCAGGAGTAGCTGATCCGATTGTATTTAAAATTAAGCGTGAAAAAATTCCAATCTTCACAGTGTTTAGTTCTGTGAAACAAGAGAGTGGAAAAGATATCGGTTATATGCAAATTACTTCTTTTGCTGAAAATACGGCGAAAGAATTTAAGGATCAGTTAAAAGAGTTAGAGAAGAAAAATATAAAAGGCTTAGTTATTGATGTGCGTGGTAATCCTGGTGGCTACTTAAATAGTGTAGAAGAGATACTAGGGGAAATTATGACGGATAAAAAGCCGATGCTACAAGTAGAGCAACGAAATGGTGAGAAAAAGAAATTCTCTACGGAACTGAAAGAGAAAAAGCCATATCCAATTTCAGTATTAATTGATAACGGAAGTGCTTCTGCTTCAGAGATTTTAGCGGGTGCGCTAAAAGAGGGAGAAGGATACGATTTAATTGGTGAAAAAACGTTTGGTAAAGGTACTGTTCAGCAAGCCGTTCCATTTAAAGATGGTAGCAATATTAAATTAACGATGTTTAAATGGTTAACACCGGATGGAAACTGGATTCATAAAAAAGGAATCGCGCCAACAGTAGAAGTGAAGCAACCAGATTATTATCATGCGACACCAATTCAAATTGAAAAAACACTTTCATACAATTCAAATGATGTGCAAGTAAAACACGCGCAAGAAATGCTTAAGAGTTTAGGATATGTACCGGGGCGTGAAGATGGATACTTTAGTAAAGAGACAGAATCAGCGCTGAAAGCATTCCAAAATGCGAATGAGATGGAAGCGACGGGACAGCTGGATAAAAAGACAGCTGAGGCGATTCAAACTAAAATTATTGAAAAAATCCGTTCTGGAGAAAATGATTTACAATTACAGTCCGCATTAAAATTAATAGCGAAATAAAGTGAAACTTTAATCAGTGGGGGTTTTCTTCATCCCCCACTGATTATTAGTTGAACCAATCGGACTTTAATGGGCAGTTGATCCCCCACCTAAATTCTTTGCTTTCGCTGAATTTTGAGGTGGGGGTCTTACTGCCCATTAAAGCGGGATAAAAAGAAATACAGGCAGTTTGCTGCCTGTATTTTTTTGTGTTAAACAAACGTTTGTCCAGTTATGATAATATAAAAAGAAAGAATGATATAAATGGTGGTGAATGGGTTCGTGGAGGCATGGATTTTTGAAATAATGCGGGCAGTTGGACGTTTTTTCTTACACCCTGCTGTCTATGTATTTTTAATAAGTAGTATCTTCGTTGGATACTTACGTATGTTACGAGAACGAAAGGATTTTTCCTTTAAAGTTTATGATATTTGGTTTGAACTGCGAACATCTCTATTTGCGGGAGTTGGATACGGATTAATCGTATCTATTATTACAATTGGACTTGGCCTTGTCGTTTCCAAAGCGAGCTTATGGGTCATCTTACTTTGGACGTTATTATTTGGATTAACTGCTATGTATCGATATTTATCAGCAGCTTATACATTTAGTATCGCAATTGTATGCGTTCTATTATCTTCTAAGCTACCAGTTTCCTTCTTACAGCTTGGAGAAGGTGAAGAGAGTACGATTGTATCTCTTGCTATTTTACTAGGCGTCATGCTTGTTGTAGAGGGCTTGTTGATTTCTAAAAATGCAGTAGGATATTCTACGCCGAAGATTAAGAAGGGTAAGCGTGGGCTAAAGATTGGTTTACACGAATCAAAGCGTTTATGGATCGTGCCTATTTTTATTCTTGTACCAGGTGATGCAGTAACGCAGTTTATTTCATGGTGGCCTGTCGTTTCAATCGGTTCAGATACCTATTCTTTATTCCTCGTTCCATTTTTAATTGGATTTATGAGAAAGATTAGAAGTTATGAGCCAACGGAAGCTTTATTATTTACAGGAAGACGGGTCTACGGATTAGCAGGAATTGTACTTGTTTTAGGAATCGCAAGTTATTGGTGGCACGTACTTGCCATTATCGCAATGGGAGTCGCAATGCTTGGGCGTTTCACAATTTCCATGCAAGAAAAAATTGCGGATGAGACAAGACCGGCTTACTTCGCTGCACGTAATGATGGGCTTGTTGTATTAGATACAATCCCGAATACAATTGGGGCAGAGCTGAATTTACTGCCTGGAGAAGTAATTACGAAAGTAAATGGAGTCATTCCAGGAAGCGCTGAGGAATTTTATGATGCGCTTCAAACGAAGACGACAGGAGCATTTTGTAAGTTAGAAGTATTAGATACAAATGGAGAGCTTCGTCTTGCTCAAACGGCATTATACGCCGGAGGACATCACGAATTAGGAATTGTGTTTGTTCAGCAGGAGCATGAGTGGGATTCGGAAGCGATGTAATAGAAGAAAGGGTATCACCTTGTGGTGATACCTTTTTTTGTTGTGGGGGGCGGAATGGGTAGTAAATAGGATTTGTATCGGCGATTATTCAAATATATCGACTTTCCGGAAAAAAACGACAACTATCGCAAACATTCTTTTTAGTTTCATAGACGGATAACTTGAATAATTATTTGATAATGGTTATCATTTAGAGGGTGTTTTAATTTTGGAAAATGGAGGTAAGATATGCTACGTAAATTTTTTTCTTACTATAAACCGTATAAAGGTTTATTTATACTCGACTTTTCTTGCGCGGTTGTCGCAGGGTTACTAGAACTTGGCTTCCCGCTTATCGTAAATCAATTTATTGATAAGTTATTGCCAGGACAAAACTGGACGCTTATTTTATGGGCTTGTTTCGGTTTACTTGCAGTGTATATATTAAATGCAGGCTTACAATATGTCGTTACATATTGGGGACATATGCTTGGTGTTAACATTGAAACGGATATGAGGCAGAAATTATTTGATCACATTCAAAAGCTATCATTCAGATTTTTTGACAATAATAAAACAGGTCATTTAATTTCACGTCTTACAAACGACTTAATGGAAATTGGGGAAATTGCTCACCATGGACCAGAAGATTTATTTATCGCTGTTATGACTTTAGTTGGGGCATTCTCATTTATGATGATGATCAACTGGAAGTTAGCGCTATTAACGTTCTTCGTTATTCCATTCCTATTATGGTTGGCACTTTACTTCAATAAAAAAATGACAGGTACGTTTAGACGTTTATTCTCAGACGTTGCTGATTTTAATGCATGTATTGAGAATAACGTTGGTGGTATCCGTGTTGTACAAGCATTCGGAAATGAAAGGTTTGAGAAAGATCAATTTGCTGTAAACAATGCTCGTTTCCGTACAACGAAATTAATGGCATATAAAATTATGGCGTTAAATTCATCGATTAGTTATATGCTCATGCGTCTCGTAACGCTCTTCGTCTTAATATGCGGTACATGGTTTGTTCTGCAAGGTGAATTAACGTACGGTGGATTTATCGGATTCGTTCTATTAACGAATATTTTCTTCCGCCCAATTGAAAAAATTAATGCGGTAATCGAAAGCTATCCGAAAGGGATCGCTGGTTTTAAGAGATATGTAGAGCTTCTTGAAACAGAGCCAGATATTGTAGACTCTAAAGATGCAATGGAAGTTAAACATGTACATGGTGATATTCAATATAGCAACATTACATTCGGATATGAAAATAAAGAACCGATTTTAAATGATATTAGTTTGAAAATACATGCAGGTGAAACTGTTGCTTTCGTAGGACCATCAGGAGCTGGAAAAACGACGTTATGTAGTCTATTACCACGTTTTTATGAACAAGCGTCAGGATCGATTCAAATTGATGGTATTGATACGAAAGATATGACGTTATCTTCACTTCGTAAGCAAATTGGAATTGTGCAGCAAGATGTGTTCTTATTCTCAGGAACAATTCGTGAAAATATCGCTTACGGAAACTTAAAGGCGTCAGAAGCTGAAATTTGGCAGGCAGTAAAACGTGCACAGTTAGAAGACTTAATTTACTCACAACCAGACGGTTTAGATACGGTTATTGGTGAGCGTGGTGTGAAACTTTCTGGTGGACAGAAGCAGCGTCTAGCGATTGCTCGTATGTTCTTGAAAAACCCGCCAATTTTAATATTAGATGAAGCGACTTCCGCATTAGATACAGAGACGGAACTTGCGATTCAAAAATCACTTGCTGAACTATCTGTTGGCCGTACAACATTAGTTATCGCTCACAGACTTGCAACGATTAAAAATGCAGATCGTATCGTCGTTGTAAATAAAGATGGTATTGCAGAACAAGGTTCACATGAGGAACTAATTGAGCAAGGCGGAGGATATAGCCGTTTATACGAAGCTCAGTTCAGTTCGTAAATATAATTTCTGCTGAATTAGTGCACCATAAGTAAGTGAAAATCTTATATGGGAGGCTATGAAGCATGATTGTAACAACAACGTCTACGATTCAAGGAAAAGAAATTATTGAGTATATCGATATCGTCAATGGAGAAGCGATTATGGGCGCGAATATCGTTCGTGATCTTTTCGCCTCTGTCCGTGATGTTGTCGGCGGTCGTGCGGGCGCTTATGAAAGTAAATTAAAAGAAGCGCGCGACATTGCAATGGAAGAGATGAAAACTTTCGCAAGACAAAAAAATGCAAATGCAATTGTTGGTATCGACGTGGATTACGAAGTAGTTCGCGAAGGAATGCTAATGGTTGCAGTGAGCGGGACTGCCGTCCGTATTTAAAGTGAAAAAGCCGTGCTGATGCACGGCTTTTTCACTTTTATTAATGCTATTCTATGTCGAAGTTTCAATATTTCTTGGGAAATGCGGAAGGCCTTGTCGATATATAGGGAAGACATTAGAGCGCTTCTTTACATTTTCGGATTTGAACTAATAATGTTTCGTATTCTTGTTCGAGAGATGTGATGTCATCGTTTTTGTCAAACTAATTTCTATTTACTATTTTTGAATTTATCATTATACAATTGTGCTTTTGCCAGCGCCTCAGCATCATTTTTGATTTCATCCAATCCATTTGCATTCCCAATAACATACCCTTCAAATGATGAACCAACAAAATCAAAGATGTATTGGAACTGAGCAATAAGCGGTAATGCTTTCAGTTTCGGGTTGTCTCCGCCAACGATGACAACATACATTTTTTTGCCTTTCATTTTCTCTTTGAAATGAAGAGATGTATCACGCAAGCTTTGTGACCAGCGATCGACGAAGTTTTTCATATGACCGCTCATTCCGTACCAGTATAGTGGTGTAGAGAAGATAATTGTGTCGTGCTCTAGCATGCGTTCAATTAAATGTTGATAGTCATCGTTTACAGCTTGGAATCCTTCTGCATCATGACGTTGGTCTGTAATAGGATGGACTGTATGGTCTCGTAAGTAAATTTGTTCTGTTTCAATGCCCTCTATCATCATATGTGTTAAAGCCTCTGTATTTCCGTTTTGTCTTGAACTGCCATGTATAACAAACATGTAATCATCCCTTTTCATTTGCTTGTTTTAGGAGTGAAACGTGTTTTTGCAAATTCGTTTGAATGCTAGAAAGTAATGAGATTTGCTTCGTTACTTCATTAAGTTTATCTTCATAAAGCGTAAGGATACTGCTGCAAGGATTTTCGTACAGGTGCGGCTCTATTTCGAGGCAGCGCAGCATCCTTGCCGTCTCTTCTAAATTTAAGCCAATTTGTAAGTACATTTGAATAAGCTCCACTTTTTCGATGGCACCTTCATCAAAATCACGGTAGCCATTTGCGAGGCGCTTAGAAGGGAGTAATCCTTTTTCTTCATAATGTCTTAGTGATCTTTCGCTAACCCCGGTTTCTTTTGATAACTCTCCAATTCGCAATGTGTTTCACTCCTTTTACATGTATTGTAAACCTTCACACTAATGTGAAGGTCAATGCTGTTTTTTCGCAAAAGAGTCTACATGATTTAAAAACACCTGAATGGCTTTAGACAGGATGAAGTATTTGCCGCGCACGATGGAGAATGGACGAATTAGTTGTTCATTTGGAACTTCGACGTGGAATAGCTCTTTTGCCAGTAGCTCTTTTCGTACAGTCCAATCAGAAAGTATAGCGATGCCAAGCCCGGCACTAACTGCTTCCTTTACGCTTTGGATACTACTAAATGTAAAGAATCGCTTCATTTTCAAATGGTGTTGATGAATAAAGCGGTCACTATAAGCGCGTGTACCAGAACCACTTTCTCTTAATACCCATACTTGATCTTGGAGTGTACTTTCATTTATTTCATTTGTGCAGAGCAGTGGATGATTTGGAGGGACGACGAGCTTCATTTCATCTTGCATAAACGTTTCAACGTCAACGTCGGCGTATACGACTTGCCCTTCCACTAAGCCGATATCGATTTGATTAGAGCGAAGGCTTTGTAAAACGTCTTCTGTATTTGAGATAAAGGTATGAACTTCGACGTGTGGATTTTCATTCGCATAGTTAGCCAGTATTTTTGGAAGTAAGTATTCGCCAATTGTGAAACTAGCACCGATGCGAAGAGTTCCTGTTACAACGTTATGTAGTTCGTTAATTTCTTGTTTGGCTTCTTCGTAAAGAGAGAGCATTTGCTTTGCATGTATATATAGTATGTTTCCAGCCTCCGTCACTTGGACGTGCTTTGGGGAGCGCTGAATAAGAGTGGTGCCAAATTCGTTTTCTAAGTTGCGTATATGCATACTTACGCCAGGTTGTGAAAGGTTTAATAATTCTGCTGCACGGGAGAAGTGCTTCTGTTCAACGACAGTAACAAATATTTTTAAAATGTCTACGTTCATGTAATGGGCTCCTTTCTTTTTCTATCATCTTATCATAAGTATTTCTGATGATAGAGATTTGATATTGATATTAAACTTATTATAGAAACTCTCTTATAATGTAAGTAGAAAGAACATGCATGTTCCAATACGATTATTGGAGTGGTTCAAAGTGGAACAAACACTTGTTATACAAAAGAAGAAGGGCTTTGGATTTTCGCAAGGAATTGGGATTACACTATTAATCGCAATTGCTGCGAAATATTTAGCAGAGCTTCCATTTTTAAATATTATGGGACAATTAGTAATTGCTATTCTAATTGGGATGGTTTGGCGTGCAGCAATTGGAGTTCCTCATGATGCGATTGCCGGGACGAACTTTGCGAGTAAGAAGTTGCTGCGCTTTGGGATCATCTTACTTGGAATGCGGTTAAATCTTGTTGATATTGCGAAGGCAGGGCCGAAAGTATTGGTCATCGCTGCGGTTGTTATTGCATTTACGATTTTCGTTGTATATGGACTAACGAAAGTATTTAAAGTAGAAAAGAAACTCGGAATTTTAACAGCGTGCGGAACAGCAATTTGCGGTGCGGCAGCGGTCGTGGCAATTGCACCGCAAGTGAAAGCGAAGGATGAAGAAACGGCAGTTGGGGCAGCGATTATTGCAATTTTAGGTACAATATTTACACTTATTTATACGCTATTATACCCAGTGCTTGGCTTCTCACAGTACGGTTACGGTGTATTCTCAGGTGCCACGCTGCATGAGATCGCCCATGTCATCGCAGCTGCGGCACCAGGAGGAAGTACGGCTGTAGACATCGCAGTTATCGTGAAATTAACGCGCGTTGCAATGCTTGTGCCAGTAGCGATTTTAATTGGATTATGGTTTGGTAAGAGTGAAGGTAGCGAGGAAAAAAAATCGTGGCGCGATCTTCCAATTCCGTGGTTCATCTTCGGATTTTTAGCGATGAGTGCAGTGCATTCGCTCGGGGTTATACCAGAAGTTGTTGCCGGCTATATTGTTGTCATTGCTTACATGCTGATTGCAATGGCGATGGCGGGGCTTGGTTTAAATGTAGAGTTTAAAACGTTCCGTAAGTTAGGAGGTAAGGCATTCGTGGCGGGGCTGATCGGCTCGGTTTGCCTTTCTATTCTTGGATACGTTCTTGTATATGCATTAGGATTTATGTAGTAGGACGAAGAAGCTGTTCCAAAAGATATTTTGGGACAGCTTTTTTCTTATGATTATAGTGCTACGGATGTCGATATATTTAAAAAATCGCTGATATAAATTGAATTACTCTTGTACTTGGTTAGAGAAGATGTTCAGTGAAATGTTTTACTAAAATTTGTAAAGATATCTTTACTTGAAATTGGAAAATATTTATAATTAAAGTAAAGATATCTTTACTTTCGAAGGTGGAGCCTATGGGTGTGAAAAATAAAATAAAAGAGTTAAGAAAGCAAAATCATATAACGCAAGTTGAAATGGCAAAGGCGATGCAGGTGACACGGCAGACGATTGTGGCGATTGAAAACCATCATTATAACCCGAGTCTAGAGTTATCCCTAAAAATCGCCAAATATTTTGGGGTGAAGGTTGAGGAAATATTTACGCTGGAGTAAGGGGAGAAAAAATGGAAGATACTAAAAAGTTATTGATTGGTGCGACTATTGGATTGTTTTTGGGAGACATTGTAGTTCATATTATGAATCCGGCTATACCAATTTTACCGCTCGTAGTGAGTAACGTTTTAGCAATTGTATTTTTGATAGTGTATGCGTATTACAAAAAGCGTAAGTATAAAAAAGAAGAACTTCCAGATATAGATGAGCGAGTAAATGAAAATATAAAAAAATATGTAAATGTCTCATTTGTATTCGCGTTTCTATTGCTTATTGTTTATATTGTTGCGAGTAAATCAATAGGCAGAGCTGTTATACCAGTGCAAGAAATATTTATGATATGTAGTTCCTTATTTGCGGGTAGTCTCATCATAGGAGTCATGATAGGGAAACGAGCATAGAGATAGGAGGAATGAAAAATGCAAGATGAGTTTGAGAGATTCCAGTCAGATAAAGCGTTTAAATATGTAGGGTTATTTTTTACGATTAGTTTAGCGATATGGAGTTTATATAATTTAATTGTTGATGGAAATGCTGGTATGCCGTTTGTTTTATTTGTACTAGGGCAGTTTGTTTATTTCTTTGTGAACTATTGGCCGAAGTGGAAATATAGAAATCAAAAAGAGGTTGATCATGTATGAGTAAGCAAGATGTTATACGGTTTATAGGAAGTTTATTTTTAGCGGGTCTTATTTTAAATGCGAGTTTAATGATTTTAAGTATTTCGTGGGGAACGATCTTCATATCGAATGTAGCACTAGTCATTTTATATAGTATTTCGGAATATAGAGAACAGAAGCGTTTGAAAGAAGAGGGAGTTCCGTCGATTGATGAGCGAGTTGTGAATAAGATGAAGTCGTATTTTACGATTTGTATTACAAGCTTCATTTTCCTGTTCATTGTGTATCTTTGTGTAAATAAGCATTTAGATAGGCAAGCAGTACATGTAAATGAGTTATTATATATTGCTATTTTTGGTTTATTAATAAGTATGGCATCGACGAGTGTGTTAGCAACAAGGAATAGATAGAAAAAGGGGAACTGGGATGGGATTACCGGTATTATGTGTCGCTACGGCTATTTTTGCTTTGTTTTGGGGAATGCAGAACTTCTCTCGTAATCCAGTGCCAAGCGTTTGTATTATGATTGGTACTGTCGGTTTATCATATTATTTATTAGTTTCAGCTCATTATCATAAAACAGCAACGAGTGTTGTTGTTGGAGCACTTATTTTATTTTGTGGGCGTGCTGTACAAAAAGGATTATTCCCGTAAAAGCTGTTTATACGAAGAGTATAAACAGCTTTTTGTATTTTTTTTACAAAAGACTTGAAAGTGACGTAACGTCATCTTTTATAATGAAGGGGAAGAGGTGATGGTAGTGATTTCCATACAACAATTGACGAGAGAGACAGGGGTAACAGTACGTACATTACGTTATTATGATCAAATAGATTTATTAAAGCCGAGCGGGAAAACAGAAGGCGGGCATCGTTTATATAGTGAAGCTGACGTAATACGGCTGCAACAAATTTTATTTTTAAAGGAAATGGGATTTTCGTTAAAAGAATCTGCGAATATGTTAGTAAAAGATGAGCTTAATTTAAAGGATTCACTTGAAAAACAACTTCGATTTGTACAGGAAGAACAAAAGAAATTCAATCGAATGGAGCGTGTTTTACAAGCAGTTGTTTATTCGGTGGATGTGGAGGGAGAGCTCGATTGGAAAGTTATGTTTGAACTTATCCAGCTTTCGAAACAGTCGTCTCGCATACGTGAAATATTTCAAAATGAAGTATTTTCAAAGGAAGAACAAAAATTGCTTCATAACTTGCCAAATATGAGTGAAGAAGATCCGAATGTTTTAGAATGGGTAGATTTATTAAAGCAATTACGTATTTTTATGAAAGACGGCAAAGAAGCCGCGAGTAATGAGGTACAAGAGGCAACGAAGAGATTAATGCAGAAGTGTTTAGAAATGGCTAATGGTGATGAAGCATTTTTAGATAAGTTATGGGAAGTTAGAAAATCGAAGGAAGATTCGCAGAAAATGAGCATGTATCCAATTGAAGAAGAACTTTTATTATATATGGATGAAGCTTTTCGTATATATGATGAAAAGGAGATGGATAAATGAGTATACTTGCAGAATATCGTTGGTATTTTTTAATTGGGGCAGAGATTGTATTTTGGTTATCGGCTATCGGCTTCTTTTTACTCCGTTACGGATTCCGTTTGAAGAAAGCGAGCTTTATTATGGGGATTGTACTCCTCGTAAATGAAGTAATTATTTTAACATTAGGGGTAGTGGACTATTATCAAACAGGGAATTTCTCTAATTTTCAAATCATTACTGTAATTATTTTATTGTATGCAGTTTTCTACGGGAAAAAGGATTTGAAGAAGCTTGATATATTTGCGCAAAAGCTAGTTGCGAAATGGCGGAATGAACCAGCGCCTATTATTGAAGAACATATAGAATTAACAGGTATGGCCTATGCGAAGCAGGAAATAAAAAATTTGGTATTGCATCTTGTTTTATTCATTGTTGTGCATATTTTCTTTTTCTTTCTGTACGGTTTTGTCCCGTTTGACCAATGGCATAATTGGTTAGAAACTGGGATTGTTTTAAATGAACCAGCTAGTCGCGTTAGTCAAGTTTGGGCGATTATACTTTTAGTGGATACAGTTATTTCATTTTCATATGTGATTTTTCCGAAGAAAGAGAAAGGAAAAGAGAAGCTACTTTCGTAGAGGAAAGTAGCTTTTGCGGTATACAAAGAATTTTTATAGGAGAGGATGACAATAGGAAAAAGAAGTGGTTTTATATGTCTATTTCTCTTTTTCTTTAGCTTAGTAGCATGCTCACAACCTAACATTGAAATTGATAGGAAGAATGATGTCATTGTAAAGAGAGCGGGAATTTCCAATCTAGATAAATTTGAAAAATTCATTTTGAATGTTGACCAAGGGAAGGTTGATAAAATAAGGATTGTACAGTATACCCATGAAGGTGACCCGATCTTTCAAACGCTAGAGCATAGTGAGAACGATATACTTTATGTGTCAGATAATAGAAAAGACCAATTTGCTGGTGAGGATAAAGGGTTACATAAAGATAACTGTAAAAGGATTGTTAAAGAGCAGCGTGAATCACAAACGGCTTATAGGTTAATAGACTGTGTGAATGAAAATGGGCGCAATGGATATGATTTATTATATGTACCTAAAAAATAGAGTTAGTAGAGGAAGGAAGTTTTGACTCCTTCCTTTTTCTATGTATATATTGTCGAAAGTTTTACCGAATATCTGTTCGTTTTTTTAGGTTTTTTATGGGCATTCGTGGTAAAATAATAATACAGATTTTTATGAGGAGGTCGGATTTTACTTGGAACATCAATTTGAAATTATCTCAGCGTATTCCCCGCAAGGTGATCAGCCGGTAGCTATAGAGAAGCTTGTAGAGGGAATTAATAGTGGAAAGAAAAAGCAAGTGTTGCTTGGGGCGACAGGAACGGGTAAGACATTTACGATTTCAAATGTCATTAAAGAAGTGCAGAAGCCAACACTTGTCATGGCTCATAATAAAACGTTAGCAGGACAGTTATATAGTGAGCTGAAAGATTTTTTCCCTAACAATTCAGTGGAGTATTTTGTTAGTTATTACGATTATTATCAGCCAGAAGCGTATGTGCCGCAAACAGATACTTTTATTGAAAAAGATGCGCAGATTAATGATGAAATCGATAAATTGCGTCACTCAGCAACGTCTTCCTTATTTGAAAGAGACGATGTTATTATCGTTGCGAGTGTTTCGTGTATATATGGTTTAGGTTCTCCAGAAGAATACCGCGAGTTAGTTGTTTCGCTTCGAGTTGGTATGGAAAAGGACCGCAATCAATTGCTTCGTGAACTTGTTGATGTGCAGTATGGGCGTAATGACATTGATTTCAAGCGTGGTACATTCCGTGTGCGCGGAGATGTAGTTGAAATCTTCCCGGCATCACTTGATGAGCATTGTATTCGAATTGAATTTTTCGGCGATGAAATAGATCGTATTCGCGAAGTAAATGCGTTAACAGGTGAAGTATTAGCAGAACGTGATCATGTAGCAATCTTCCCAGCATCTCACTTCGTTACACGTGAAGAAAAGATGAAGGTCGCTATTGAAAATATCGAAAAAGAATTAGAAGAGCGTTTAAAGGAATTAAATGATAATGGCAAGTTGTTAGAAGCGCAGCGTATAGAGCAACGTACACGTTATGATTTAGAAATGATGCGTGAGATGGGCTTTTGCTCAGGTATTGAAAATTATTCCCGTCATTTAACACTTCGTCCAGCGGGTGCAACACCGTATACGTTATTAGACTATTTCCCGGAAGATTTCTTAATTGTTATGGATGAGTCACACGTATCAGTACCGCAAGTAAGAGCGATGTATAACGGGGACCAAGCACGTAAGCAAGTACTTGTGGATCATGGGTTCCGTTTGCCATCAGCTTTAGATAATAGACCGCTTACGTTTGATGAGTTTGAAGGGAAAACGAATCAAGTTATTTACGTTTCGGCAACGCCAGGACCGTACGAGTTAGAGCAGGCACCGGAGGTAATAGAACAAATTATTCGTCCAACAGGGCTTTTAGATCCACCAATTGATATACGACCAATTGAAGGGCAAATTGATGATTTATTAGGAGAAATTCAAGATCGCATTGCAAAAAATGAACGTGTATTAATTACGACTTTAACGAAGAAAATGTCAGAGGATTTAACAGACTACTTAAAGGATGTAGGAATTAAAGTAAACTATCTTCACTCTGAAATTAAAACGTTAGAACGTATTGAAATTATCCGTGACCTTCGCCTTGGTAAGTTTGATGTACTGGTCGGTATTAACTTATTACGAGAAGGATTAGATATTCCAGAAGTATCACTTGTAGCTATTTTAGATGCTGATAAGGAAGGATTCTTGCGTTCGGAGCGTTCATTAATTCAAACAATTGGTCGTGCGGCACGTAATGAAAACGGCCGCGTTATTATGTACGCAGATCGTATAACGAGATCGATGGGAATTGCGATTGAAGAAACGCAACGTCGTCGTACTATACAAGAAGCTTACAATAAAGAGCATGGTATTACGCCGAAAACGATTCAAAAAGGCGTGCGTGATGTTATCCGTGCAACGACAGCTGCTGAAGAGCCGGAAACATATGAAGCAGTACCAGCCAAGAAGATGACGAAAAAAGAGCGTGAAAAGACAATTACGAAGATGGAAGCAGAGATGAAAGAAGCAGCAAAAGCGTTAGATTTCGAGCGTGCAGCTGAATTAAGAGATTTACTATTAGAATTAAAAGCGGAAGGGTGAACAGAGTGAGCATAAGCAAGGATTTTATTGTCGTAAAAGGTGCTAGAGCACATAACTTAAAAAATATTGATGTAACCATTCCGAGAGATCAGCTTGTTGTTGTGACGGGATTGTCTGGTTCAGGGAAATCATCATTAGCGTTTGATACGATTTATGCAGAAGGGCAACGCAGATACGTAGAATCGTTATCTGCGTATGCGCGCCAGTTTTTAGGACAAATGGATAAACCTGACGTGGATACAATTGAAGGCTTATCTCCAGCGATTTCAATCGATCAAAAAACAACGAGTCGTAATCCACGTTCAACTGTCGGAACGGTAACGGAGATTTATGATTATTTACGTTTACTATTCGCACGAATTGGTACGCCGATTTGCCCGAATCATGGTATTGAAATTACATCACAAACAGTAGAGCAGATGGTAGACCGTGTACTTGAATATCCTGAACGTACGAAATTACAAGTGTTAGCTCCTATCGTTTCTGGGCGTAAAGGTGCACATGTGAAAGTGCTTGAAGACATTAAGAAGCAAGGATATGTTCGTGTACGTGTTGATGGTGAAATGCTTGATGTATCTGAAGATATTGCGTTAGATAAAAATAAGAAGCATTCCATTGAAGTTGTAATTGACCGTATTGTTGTAAAAGAAAGGATTGCAAGCCGTCTTGCGGATTCACTTGAAAGTGCATTAAAGCTTGGCGGGGGCCGAGTGTTAATTGATGTAATGGGAGAAGAGGAACTTCTATTTAGTGAACATCATGCTTGTCCGCATTGTGGCTTTTCAATCGGAGAATTAGAGCCGCGCATGTTTTCATTCAATAGTCCATTCGGGGCGTGTCCTTCTTGTGATGGACTTGGTTCAAAGTTAGAGGTAGATTTAGAACTTGTCATTCCGAATTGGGATTTATCATTAAATGAACATGCGATTGCGCCTTGGGAACCGACAAGTTCACAATATTACCCACAGCTTTTACAATCTGTATGTAATCATTACGGCGTTGATATGGATGTGCCTGTGAAAGATATACCGAAAGATTTATTTGATAAAGTGTTGTACGGAAGCGGTGAAGAGAAAGTTTATTTCCGCTATGTAAATGAATTTGGTCAAGTAAAGGAAAATGAGATTTTATTTGAAGGTGTTATTCCAAATATCGAACGTCGTTATCGTGAAACGAGTTCTGATTATGTCCGTGAGCAAATGGAAAAGTATATGGCAGAGCAAGCTTGTCCGAAGTGTAAAGGTGGACGCTTAAAGCCTGAGAGTTTAGCTGTTTTCGTTGGTGATAAAACGATTGCTGATGTAACGAAGTATTCTGTTCAAGAAGTACAGGAATTCTTCTCGAATGTAGAGCTAACGGAGAAGCAACAAAAAATTGCTCATTTAATTTTAAGAGAAATCCAGGAGCGCGTTGGATTCTTAGTGAACGTCGGGTTAGATTATTTAACGTTAAGTCGTGCTGCAGGAACTTTATCAGGTGGTGAGGCGCAGCGTATTCGTTTAGCGACGCAAATCGGTTCTCGTCTGACTGGCGTACTTTACATTCTTGATGAGCCTTCTATCGGTTTACATCAGCGCGATAACGATCGTCTTATTCGTACGTTGCAAGAGATGCGTGATTTAGGTAATACGTTAATTGTCGTTGAACATGATGAAGATACGATGATGGCTGCTGATTATTTACTTGATATCGGACCTGGTGCAGGTATTCATGGTGGTCAAGTTGTATCAGCGGGGACGCCAGCTGAAGTGATGCAAGATGATAATTCGCTAACAGGGAAGTATTTAAGCGGTAAAGAGTTTATTCCGGTTCCACTTGAAAGACGTAAAGGTGACGGACGTAAAGTGGAAATTATCGGTGCAAAAGAGAATAACTTAAAGAATGCAAAGATGTCATTCCCGCTTGGTACGTTTGTAGCGATAACGGGTGTATCTGGTTCCGGTAAAAGTACGATGATTAATGAAGTACTATATAAATCATTAGCGCAAAAGTTATATAAAGCGAAAGCGAAGCCAGGTACTCATAAAGAAATTAAAGGTCTTGAGCATTTAGATAAAGTAATCGATATTGATCAATCGCCAATCGGGCGTACACCACGTTCTAATCCAGCGACGTATACAGGTGTATTCGATGATATTCGTGATGTGTTTGCACAAACGAATGAAGCGAAAGTGCGTGGATATCAAAAAGGACGTTTCAGCTTTAATGTAAAAGGTGGACGTTGTGAAGCGTGCCGTGGTGATGGAATTATTAAAATCGAAATGCACTTCTTACCAGACGTATACGTTCCGTGTGAAGTTTGTCATGGTAAACGTTATAACCGCGAAACGTTAGAAGTGAAGTATAAAGATAAGAACATTTCTGAAGTGTTAGGGATGACAATTGAAGATGGAGTAGAGTTCTTCGCTAATATCCCGAAAATTAAGCGTAAACTTCAAACGCTTGTAGATGTAGGGCTTGGTTATATGAAATTAGGGCAGCCAGCTACTACGTTATCTGGAGGAGAAGCACAGCGCGTGAAATTAGCTTCTGAATTACACCGTCGTTCTACAGGGCGTACGTTATATATTTTAGATGAACCAACGACTGGTTTGCATGCACATGATATCGCGCGTCTTCTAGAAGTTCTGCAACGCCTTGTTGAAAGTGGCGAGACAGTTCTTGTTATTGAACATAATTTAGATGTAATTAAAACAGCTGATTATATCGTTGACCTTGGACCAGAAGGTGGAGACAAAGGTGGACAAATCGTTGCTTCCGGAACGCCAGAGCAAGTAGTGAAAGAAGAGCGCTCGTATACAGGTAAGTATTTAAAAGATATTTTAGTTCGTGATAAAGCAAGAATGAAAGAGAAAATAAAAGAAGTAGAATTATCGCAATAAGTGTATTACTAAAAAACCGAGTGGAAATGACACTCGGTTTTTCGTTCATAGGGGGAGAAAATGGAGTTTGTAGATATTTTAAGAAAGAAAAATATGAAGGTAAGAGAGTTTCAAAATTGGGGTGTTTATTTTCGCAAACGCTGGGAGGGTCATTTTGCAAACCATTTAAGTGATGAGGAAAAAGAAGACATTTTTCTGTATGGAGATAAGTATGCATGTGGGTATCTTTGGCACATATTTAGTTATGAGAAAAAGAAGTGTTTAGAGGGTGAAGAAGCGGAGAACGCGTTTCATAATGAAGTGAAAAAGAATTGTTACATATTCTATCAACATTGTGATGATGTACTGCTAATAAAAGATACGAGTTTATTACATATGGAGGATATATTGTGTGAGAGGGACGATATGTATAAAGGCGATATTTATATTGTAGATAAAGAGTTCACTTGGACTTTTGTAAAAACTCATGAACATAGATGGTGTGGTCCTTATTTTGCGAGGGAATGTTAGTAGGTATACAAGCATGGAGAATAGAATAAGTTGATATAAGTGTTTGTATGATACTTGCGTTTCTTATCTATTAGCGTATGATGAAATATATATGTCAAAAGGATGTGTAAGAAAATGAGATGGATTGTATCACTTCTTGTAAATAGCGTTGTGTTAATCGCTGTATCGGGACTTTTAAAAGGGATTGCGCCAGACGCGTTTTACGTAGCAAATATACAAACTGCAATTATTGCGAGTATTATCTTGGCTGTTTTAAATGTGTTCGTAAAACCGTTTTTAATTTTAATTACGCTACCAATTACTCTTGTAACTTTCGGGTTCTTCTTAATTGTTATTAATGCGATTACGTTAAAAATAGCAGATTCATTATTAGGAGATGCATTTAATATATCAGGATTCGGTGTAGCGATTGTAGCGGCAATTTGTATTTCAATTTTTAATATGATTATTGAAAAGGCAATTGTGGAGCCACTGTATGAAAAAAAGAGAAAATGACAAAAAGAAAAACATTTCATGATGTATATGAAATGTTTTTTTCTATTTATTAGAAACCGTATTTCTTGTTTCCAGAAAAAAATGGTACAATATCCGGTAGAATGGAATTTTACATCAAATGAGACTGAACCCGCAGCGGAGTGGAGGTTTATACATATGCCGAAAGTAAGGACAAAAGATTTAATTGAACAATTTCAATTGGAGTTAATAAGTGGTGAAGAAGGAATTCATCGTCCGATTGATACAAGTGATTTATCACGACCTGGAATTGAAATGGCAGGATTTTTCACATATTATCCAGCTGATCGTGTGCAGCTTCTTGGAAAGACGGAGCTTACGTTCTTTGACACATTAACGTCAGAGCAAAAGCAAGAGAGAATGAAAGCGCTTTGTACTGAGGAGACGCCATGTATTATTATAACTCGTAATCAAGATGTACCAGATGAGTTACTGCATGCATCGCGTGAATCAGGTATGCCTTTATTACGTTCTTCTCAAACGACAACAAGATTATCAAGTCGTTTAACTAATTATTTAGAAGGTAAGTTAGCACCAACAACAGCTGTACATGGTGTGTTAGTAGATATTTACGGTGTTGGTGTTTTAATTACAGGTCAAAGTGGTGTCGGTAAAAGTGAGACAGCTCTTGAGCTTGTAAAACGTGGTCATCGCCTTGTTGCGGATGATAGTGTAGAAATTCGCCAAGAAGATGAAGACATGTTAGTCGGAAGCTCACCAGATTTAATTGAGCATTTATTAGAAATTCGTGGTCTAGGTATCATTAACGTGATGACGTTATTCGGTGCAGGGGCAGTGCGAAATTATAAGCGTATTACACTTGTTATTAATCTTGAAATTTGGGATCAAAAGAAAAATTACGATCGCTTAGGTCTTGATGAAGAGAAGATGAAGATTATTGATACAGAGCTTACAAAGATTACACTTCCAGTTCGTCCTGGTCGAAACTTGGCTGTTATTATTGAAGTAGCAGCGATGAACTTCCGTTTAAAACGTATGGGAGTCAATGCAGCACAACAGTTCTCTGAACGATTAATGAGTGCGATTGAGTTAGGAAATCAGGAGTAAACTTTGGAGAGGGAGGTCATACATATGCTGTTAGGTTCTGTACCACAGCTTGACCGCGTAGCTGTCCAACTTGGGCCGTTTCCTGTTTATTGGTACGGGATTATTATCGGTACGGGTGTGCTATTAGGTCTTTGGCTAGCAACTCGCGAGGGAGAAAGGCTAGGTATTCCAAAAGATACATTTGTTGACCTTGTATTAATTGCAGTACCGATCGCTATTCTATTTGCGAGAATGTACTATGTTATTTTTGAATGGGAATATTACGCGCAAAACCCGAGTCAAATTATTAATATTCGTCAAGGTGGCTTGGCGATTCATGGTGGTTTAATCGGGGCTGTTATTACAGGAATTCTTTTTGCAAAACGACGCGGGGTTTCATTCTGGAAGTTGGCTGATATTGCTGCGCCAAGTATTTTACTAGGACAAGCAATTGGTCGATGGGGAAACTTTATGAACCAAGAGGCGCATGGTGATGAAGTAACGAGACAGTTTTTAGAAGGACTTCATTTACCGGATTTCATTATTAATCAAATGTATATTGAGGGTGTGTACTATCACCCAACGTTTTTATATGAATCATTATGGAATTTTGCAGGTGTCATTTTATTACTTTCATTACGAAAAGTGAATTTACGACGCGGGGAATTATTCTTCACATATTTAATTTGGTATTCAATAGGGCGCTTCTTCGTAGAAGGCTTACGTACAGATAGTTTAATGTTAGGACCACTTCGTATCGCACAAGTAATGTCAATTGGACTTGTTGTTATTTCTATTATTTTCATTATTGTGAGACGAAAAATGGGGCAAGCTGATAAAAGATATTCGGAAAATTAGAGAAAAGTAGCATCTTATTATAAGGTGCTGCTTCTTTCATATTCAGGAAAGAGAAGGGACTAAGGCAATGAGAATAAATACAGTGTTATTTGATTTAGATGGAACTTTAATTAATACAAACGAACTTATTATTTCTTCTTTTTTACATACGTTACATACATATTATCCAAATCAATATAAGCGTGAAGATGTATTGCCATTTATCGGCCCTTCTTTACATGATACTTTCAGCAAGATTGATGACAACAAGGTTGAAGAGATGATTACATGTTATCGTCAATTTAACCATGATCATCACGATGAATTAGTGGAAGAATATGAAACTGTATATGAAACAGTTCAAGAGTTGAAGAAGCAAGGCTATAAAGTTGGTATTGTTACAACGAAAGCGAGACAAACAGTTGAGATGGGATTAAGGTTATCAAAGCTTGATGAATTTTTTGATGTTGTCGTGACAATTGATGATGTAGAGCATGTGAAACCACATCCAGAACCACTTCAAAAAGCGCTTGAGTTATTAGATGCGAAACCGGAAGAAGCATTGATGGTTGGGGATAACCATCATGATATTGTTGGTGGACAAAATGCGGGTACGAAAACAGCTGCTGTCTCATGGACGTTGAAAGGTAGAGCATATTTAGAGGCTTACAAGCCGGACTTTATGCTAGATAAAATGAGTGATTTGCTACCAATTTTGTCTAATATGAACCGTTTATAAAGGTCCAAGTAAGTTAGTGGGGGTGTATTTCCCTATTAACTTACAGTTTCACTTTTTAGTAGAGGAGCGAGTTAAGTGCGACGGACAACGCGCTATCCTGTTTCGGGAGAAAATTCATTATGGAATGTGTATAAAACAGTGTCTTTTTGGAAGGTAATGAAGAACTTTATTATTATCCAAATTGCGCGTTATACACCATTTTTATCCGTCAAGAATTGGTTGTACCGTACATTTTTACGGATGAAAGTCGGAAAGAAAACATCATTTGCGCTTATGGTAATGCCGGATATTATGTTCCCAGAAAAGATAACTGTGGGAGAGAATTCGATTATCGGCTATAATACAACGCTTTTAGCACATGAATATTTAATTCGCGAATATCGACTTGGAGAGGTCATCATAGGAAATGAAGTGATGATTGGAGCAAATACGACTATATTACCAGGTGTAAAAATTGGGGATGGCGCGATTATTTCAGCTGGCACACTTGTTCATAGAGATGTCCCAAGTGGTGCTTTCGTGGGTGGAAATCCAATGCGTGTTATTTATACGAAAGAAGAAATGGATGCTAGAGAAGGTTGATGCTAAAAATGTAACATTTCTCTTCTTTTTTAATGAATAAAAAGGAAATAATTGAGTATAATATACTGTTTTGTTTTTTACGGAATCGTTTATACTTATAGATAGAAGAATGTGTGAACGAAGAAAACAAAAAACTGGAGGATATATGGGGAAAAATCAAGGAATATATAAGGAGAACGGACAAGTTATCTCTTTTAATCAATTAGCGGAATTCTTTTATAAAAAAGGGATGAGGGCTTACAAAGGGCAGAAATTGCAAGATGCAATTAAATATTTTCGAAGAGCGGCACAAAGTGAGAAGGAGCCGTTTATTTTATGTCAATTAGCAACAGTATTATCTGAGGCTGGTGAATATCAAGAGTCGAATCAAATCTTCTTTAAGCTTGTTAGATCTAATCCAGAACTTGAACAATGCTATTATTTTATTGCAAATAATTATGCATATATGGGGCTATTTCAGCAGGCGAAAAAGTATGCGGATCGTTATTTAGAAGTTGCAGAAGAGAAGGAATTTGTAGAAGATACATTAGAATTACTTGAAATTATGGAAGAAGAAGCGATGGGCGAGGAAGAGATTGAGGATGAAGATGATCTAATTGTTATGCAGGAAGAAGCGAATCGTTATATTCGTAACGGACAATTGGAAGAAGCAATTGCTACATTAGAAATTGTTACAAAAGATTATCCGGAATTTTGGTCGGGTCATAATAATTTAGCCATTGCACATTTTCAATCTGGTAATGTAGATAAAGCTCTGAAGTTAACGGAAATGATTTTAGAGAAAAATCCTGGTAATATACATGCGCTTTGTAATACGCTTATTTTCCTATATTCAATTGGAGAGCATAAACAAGTAGAAGCGTTAGCGGAGCAGTTAGTTTCAGTATATCCGATTTCGTTCGAGCATCGTTTGAAACTAGGAACGACACTTGCAACAATTGGTCATTTTGAGCCTGCATATAAATGGTTCAAAGTATTAAAGCGTCAAGGATACGAGGGAGACGTTAGTTTTTATTATTGGTTTGCATATTCTGCTTATATGGTGAAAGATCAGCAAGTAGCTGAAAAAATGTGGCAGCATGTTGTAGAATTGCACCCTGATAAAAAGGGAAAAGAACCGTGGAATGCGCTGAATTTAGCAGATGAAGGACAAAACGTATTATTTGAAGAATTACGAAAATCATTTCAACAAAGTGCGACGCTAGAGGAACAAATGCTAGCTTTATATTTAATGAATGAATTGTCAACGCCAGAGAAGGTGGGATTCTTCTTTGATGTAACGCAGGCGAAAAACGGTGTTCCAATCGTATCGCAACTTGCAAAGTATTTCTTTTTACTTAATAGCCATAAGAGCATTCCAGCGGATTTACAGCAATTTGAACAGTGCGCGCAAATTGCGGATGCTTTATATAATTATACGAAAAAAGATGATGAATTAATCGAAGAGTGTTTACAATTTTGGTTTTGTACGTTCATACGTTTATATACATCTGGGGCAGTTTTTACAAATGTATACGGCTGGTCAGCTGCGGTTGAATATATTGTGCGCGGCGAACAAGGAAATAAGATGACACAGTCGGAGCTTGGAGATGTATATAATGTATCTGTAGCGACTGTTCGAAAGTATGTGCAGGCTGTTAAGCGTACGCACACATAGGGTAAGCAAATCATTGGGAAAAAAATGATGCTAACAGTATAATGAGGGTAACTTAATTGTGTAGGAATGAATAGGAGTGAATGATGTGTCAGAAGAAAAAATTTATGATGTCATTATTATTGGTGCAGGACCAGCTGGTATGACAGCTGCAGTATATACATCTCGTGCGAATTTAAGCACATTAATGCTTGAGCGTGGTATTCCAGGTGGCCAAATGGCAAACACAGAAGATGTAGAAAACTACCCAGGTTATGAGTCTATTTTAGGACCAGACTTATCAAATAAAATGTTTGAGCATGCGAAGAAATTTGGTGCTGAATATGCATACGGTGATGTGAAAGCAGTCATCGATGGTAAAGAATACAAAACAATTATTGCTGGTAAAAAAGAATATAAAGCACGTGCAATTATCGTTGCAAGCGGTGCAGAATATAAAAAAATTGGTGTGCCAGGCGAAACAGAGCTTGGCGGCCGTGGTGTATCATATTGTGCAGTATGTGATGGGGCTTTCTTTAAAGGAAAAGAACTTGTAGTTATTGGTGGTGGAGATTCTGCTGTTGAAGAGGGTGTGTTCTTAACACGCTTCGCATCAAAGGTAACAATCGTTCACCGTCGTGACACTCTTCGTGCACAGAAAATTTTACAAGATCGTGCTTTCCAAAACGAGAAAGTAGATTTCATTTGGAATCACACTATTAAAGAAATTAACGATGCAAATGGTAAAGTAGGAAGCGTGACACTTGTAGACGTAAACAGTGGAGAAGAGAAAGAAGTCAAAACTGACGGCGTATTCATATACATCGGTATGTTACCACTTTCAAAACCATTTGTTGAACTAGGTATTACAAATGAAAATGGTTACCTTGAAACAAATGAGCGTATGGAAACGAAAGTTCCTGGTATTTTCGCAGCTGGAGATGTTCGTGAAAAAATGCTACGTCAAATTGTAACGGCAACAGGTGATGGTAGTATCGCAGCACAAAGTGCTCAACATTATGTAGAAGAATTATTAGAAGAACTAAAAACTGTATCAGAAAAATAAGGGATAATATGCCTTTTGAGAAGAAAGCTACCGATAGGAGCTTTCTTCTTTTTTTATGAAAATGTCAAAGTTTTGTCAAAAAATATTAAGATTATAAGCTTTCTTATTGATATACTGGACTTTACGGAAAAATCACTATAAGAAATGAGGAATTTATTCAGTATGGAATGGCGTAATATATATCGTGGATTTTGTATGGGCGTTAGTGATTTAATTCCTGGTGTGAGCGGCGGTACAATCGCTGTTGTGTTAGGGATTTATGAACAATTGCTTGCGGCAATTAGTGGATTCTTTAGTCGCGAATGGAAAAAACATTTAGGCTTTTTAATTCCCCTTGCAGCTGGTGTGGCAGCAGCGTTTTTAACGTTAAGTCACGTTATTAAATATTTACTTGCAAATCATTATGAACCGACTCAATTTTTCTTCCTCGGTTTAATTATTAGTATATTACCGATGTTAATGAGAGAAGCTGATGCAAAGTCGTCGTTTAAAGGTAAGCACATTGTTTTATTAATAGTTGCAGCAATTCTTGTTGCGATCACAGCTTTCTTTAAACCAGATAAGGCAGCAGATCCAATTACGACGTTAACAATTTTAAATGCAATTGGTTTATTTTTCGCGGGCTGGATGGCTAGTATGGCTATGTTGCTTCCTGGAATTAGCGGATCATTTATTTTATTAATTATTGGTGTGTATCCGACAGCAATTAATGCTTTAACTACACTGAACTTACCTTTAATCGTAGTTATCGGTGCTGGTGTTATGGCGGGGTTTGTTGTAAGTAGTAAAGGAATTAGTTTCTTGTTAGATCGTTATAAAAGTATGACATTTGCGGCAATTATTGGACTTGTTATCGGCTCGATTGTAATTGTGTTCCCTGGTATTCCAACTGGAGGATTTTCAATTATAAGTTCAATTATTACCTTTATTTTAGGATTTGCGATTGTTACTTATTTCGGTAAGAAATAAGGACTTTAATCCCCTTGGCGATAAAAATCGTTAAGGGGATTTTTTATGCTATTCATTGAAAGTCTAGGTATTTACATTGCTTGTTCTAGAAAGCTTTTTTAAAATTGTTGAGTAGCATGTGCTTAGCGAAAGAGGACTGGCTCCTTCGTTGTAGCAAACTGTTTTTGATAGTATAATGAAATGAGTATGCAGTGAGAAATTTACTGCAAGTAGCTGAGGTGAAGAAACATGCAAAGAGTGACAAACTGTGTGTTAATTAGAGATAATGAAGTACTCTTACTCCAAAAACCTCGCCGAAATTGGTGGGTTGCACCAGGCGGGAAAATGGAGCGTGGTGAGACAGTAAGAGATTCCGTTGTTCGCGAGTATCGTGAAGAAACAGGTATTTATTTAAAGAACCCAGCGTTAAAAGGGGTCTTCACCTTTGTCATCCAAGAAGGTGATAAAGTTGTTTCTGAATGGATGATGTTCTCCTTTTTAGCGACAGATTTTGCAGGAGAAAACAAACTAGAGAGCGAAGAAGGCATCATTGGTTGGCATACATTTGACAAAATTGATGATTTAGCAATGGCACCAGGAGATTATCACATTATTGATTATTTAATTAAAGGAAATGGCATAATCTACGGTACATTTGTATATACCCCAGATTTTGAGTTGCTTTCATATCGATTAGATCCGAGTTAAACCGTCAAGGAGAGGATACGATGACAGAGAATAATGATATAAAAATGGTAATTATTACAGGAATGTCTGGAGCTGGAAAGACAGTAGCTTTACAAAGTTTTGAAGATTTAGGATATTTCTGTGTAGATAATTTACCACCGATGTTATTGCCGAAGTTTATTGAGCTTATGGCAGATTCAAAAGGGAAAATGAATAAAGTGGCACTTGGCGTTGATTTACGTGGCCGAGAGTTTTTCGAACATTTATGGGGAGCACTTGATGATTTATCAGAACGTACATGGATTATTCCTCATATTTTATTCTTAGATGCGAAAGATGGCACGCTTGTAACTCGTTATAAAGAAACGAGACGTTCGCATCCACTTGCACCAACTGGTTTGCCGTTAAAGGGAATCGAGATGGAGCGTGGCTTATTAACTGATATGAAGGCGCGAGCGAATATTGTGCTGGATACATCGGATTTAAAACCGAAAGAATTACGTGAAAAAATTGTTCATCTGTTTTCAACTGAAACTGAGCAAGCATTTCGTGTAAATGTTATGTCATTTGGATTTAAGTACGGTATTCCAATTGATGCAGATTTAGTATTTGATGTTCGTTTTTTACCAAATCCATATTACATTCCACATATGAAGCCATTAACAGGACTAGATGAAGAAGTTTCATCGTATGTGCTGAAATTTAATGAGACACATAAGTTTTTAGAGAAATTGACGGATCTTATTACTTTCATGCTGCCTCATTATAAAAGAGAAGGCAAGAGTCAACTTGTAATTGCAATTGGATGTACAGGTGGACAGCACCGTTCTGTTACGCTTACAGAATACCTTGGGAAACATTTGAAACCAGAGTATAGCGTTCATGTATCTCATCGTGATGTGGAGAAGAGAAAGGGCCATTAAGGGATGAAAAAAGAGAGAAAACCTAAAATTGTTATTATGGGAGGCGGTACTGGACTCTCTGTTTTATTACGAGGATTAAAACAATATCCGGTTGATATTACAGCAGTTGTTACAATCGCTGATGATGGTGGCAGTTCAGGTAGATTACGTGATGAGCTCGAAATTCCACCCCCAGGTGACATTCGTAACGTACTTGTTGCGTTATCAGATGTAGAGCCGCTGGTGGAAGCTTTATTTCAGCATCGTTTCACAACGGGAGACGGGCTGAAAGGTCATGCGTTAGGAAATTTATTATTAGCGGGTATGACCTCGATTACAGGAGACTTCTTCCATGCGATTACGGAAACGAGTAAAGTGTTAAATGTCAGAGGGCGTGTGTTACCGGCAGCTAACCAAAGTGCGGTACTTCATGCGGAACTAGAAGATGGAGAAATTGTAACAGGTGAATCAAAGATTCCTTATTCCGGGAAGAAGATTAACCGCGTCTTTTTAACTCCAGAAGATGTAGAGCCGTTACATGAAACGTTGGCTGAGATTAAACGAGCTGATTTACTTGTTTTTGGTCCAGGAAGTTTGTATACGAGTATATTACCGAATTTAGTTGTTAACAAAATCGGGGACGCTGTTCTTGCTGCAAAAGCGAAGAAGGTATATGTGTGTAATGTTATGACGCAAGCTGGTGAAACGATGGGATATACTGCGTTTGACCATGTGCAGGCGTTACATGATCATTTAGGTAAACCATTTATCGATACTGCAATTGTAAATAACCGTGATATTCCTTGTGAATTACGTCAGTTATATGAGGAAGAACTGTCGGCACCAGTTGTAGTAGATGAAGAGCGTTTTACAGAGAGCAATATTGATGTCATTCAAGATCAATTAGCGAAGTATGATGATCGTGTTGTAAGGCACGATACATTAAAACTAGCTTCTATTTTATATTCACTGTTGTAGATGTGCGTTGCCTCGTTTGAGGTAACGCTCATCATTTCATATAGGACAAGATTTTTGTTCCAAAGTAATCGTATAAGGAGGTGTTGACTGTGTCATTTGCATCAGAAACAAAGAAAGAGCTAACGAATCTTGAGGTGAAGGAATGCTGTGAGAAAGCAGAATTATCAGCGTTACTTCGAATGAACGGATCGCTTTCTTTTTCAAACCGTCGTCTATCTATCGATATTCAAACGGAGAATGCGGCAATTGCAAGAAGGATTTATACGCTTTTGAAAAAAGGATATGACGTGACGGTAGAATTACTTGTTCGTAAAAAAATGCGATTGAAGAAAAATAATGTATATATTGTGCGGCTTGTTGAGAAGTCTCGCGAAATATTAGCTGATCTTCATATTGTTCGAGACGACTTTTCGTTGATTCGAAATATATCACAAGAATTGATTGAGAAGAAATGTTGTAAACGATCGTATTTACGCGGTGCATTTTTAGCAGGTGGTTCAGTAAATAACCCAGAAACATCATCTTATCATTTAGAGGTCTTTTCGTTATATAAGGAACATAATGATGCTATATGTGAATTGATGAACGGATTTGATTTAAATAGTAAGACGTTGGAAAGAAGAAAAGGGTACATTACGTATTTGAAAGAAGCAGAAAAGATTACGGAGTTTTTAAATATTATAGGCGCTCATAATGCACTTTTAAGATTTGAAGACATTCGAATTGTTCGTGATATGCGTAATTCAGTAAATCGTTTAGTGAACTGCGAAACAGCCAATTTAAATAAAACAATTGGTGCAGCGCTAAGGCAGATTGAAAATATCCGTTATATTGATGAGACGGTTGGTCTTGATATATTACCAGATAAACTGCGAGAAATTGCACAATTACGAAGAGATTATCAAGATGTAACATTGAAAGAGTTAGGCGAGATGGTATCCGGGGGGAAAATTAGTAAATCGGGTATTAATCATCGTTTGCGTAAAATCGATGAGATTGCAGAGAAATTACGCGCGGGGGAAACGGTAGCAAAAAAATAAGAGGTTAAAGGGGAAATGGAGCTGTGGTTCAAAAACGAGTTAAGGTTTCATTAAAAAACGGTTTACAAGCACGTCCGGCTGCGTTGTTTGTACAAGAGGCTAATCGCTTTCATGCGGATATCTTCATCGAGAAAGATGGAAAGACAGTGAATGCAAAGAGCATAATGGGGATTATGAGCTTAGCAATTGGAACTGGTAGCATGATAACAATTACAACAGAAGGTTCAGATGCAGAAGAAGCTTTAGAAGCATTAGCTGCATATATACAATAAGAAGCTATCGCGCATGTGCGATAGCTTTTTTGTTTTGTTGTTTGTTGTTGGGGGGCGGGTATGTAGGGCGCACGTGCGGAGGTTTAATTATAAAAAAGCGCCCTGTAAGAGGGCGCTTTCGTTTTAGATCTATCTAGCTCCAGCGGCTAGAATCTCCGGTTGTTTCGCTTTTACATTCGAGGCAAAAAGCGTCTCGGATGTAAAAGCTCCAACACCCTGCGATTCTGAACGAGCCGCTTCCACTTTTAGTTATTAACGATTTGTAAAGATCTTATCGATTAAGCCGTATTCTAGAGCTCTTTCAGCTGTCATGAAGTTGTCGCGGTCTGTGTCGCGTTGTAGTACTTCAAGTGGTTGACCTGTGCGGTCAGCAAGAATTTGGTTTAGTTTTTCACGTAAGAATAGGATACGTTTTGCAGCGATTTCGATTTCAGTCGCTTGACCTTGTGCTCCGCCAAGTGGTTGGTGAATCATTACTTCACTGTTTGGAAGTGCATAACGTTTTCCTTTTTCACCTGCTGCAAGTAAGAATGCACCCATAGATGCAGCCATACCGATACAGATTGTTGATACTTGTGGTTTAATAAATTGCATTGTATCGTAAATTGCCATACCTGCTGTGATAGAACCACCAGGGCTATTGATGTAGATGTGAATATCTTTTTCTGGATCTTGAGATTCCAAGAATAAAAGCTGGGAAACGATTGAGTTAGCTACGTTGTCATCAATTGCACTACCAAGCATAATGATGCGGTCTTTTAATAGTCGAGAGTAAATATCGTAAGCGCGTTCTCCACGATTTGTTTGTTCAATTACTGTAGGAATTAAATTCATCTGTTATTTCCTCCTTCTAAAGCTTTCTTAGTCTTATAATACAATTATGGTCAATAAAGGTCAAACGAAACCACTTTAAATCAAAAAAATATGTAGTTGTACCATGAATTATTCGCTATGTTTTTGAAATTCCCTGCTTATGTATCTTCAACATCATAACCGAATTACATAAATTTAAACGTCATGAAAGTTGTAGAAAAAAGAAAAGAACGCCTTTTTACTGAAGCGTTCTTTCGATATCTATTCTTTTAAAAGATAGGTTACTTTATTTAAAATCTTTTCGATGTGTTTCGCGTTTTTACTATACATTTCGCTTGCTGATTTCGACTTTGTTTCTAGGGAAAATAGTTCAAGATCAGCATGACATTTTTTTAAAGATGCTAATAATAAAGGCTTGTTTTGAGGAGAAGGCATTTGTAGTTTGTCATTATAAATGTCGATAGTAAGTTGTCCGTATGAATCCACTTGACCTAGAAAGACATTTTCAATAACAACACCGAGCTTTTCTAGTTCAGAATGTAACCAAGCACGGTTATGTCCACTAGAGGATAGAGGTTCATCTAAGACATTGCCATCCATAATAACAGTTTGCGGTTCTTTTTCATTAGGTACTTTTAACCCGATGTCTTTTGCTGTAAGTGGCTGAGAATCTTTCTTTAATAATACATTTAATTCTCCGCTCGGTTCTAAGACAGCAAATTCGACTTCAGCTATACTGAATGCACCATTTCCTCTAAGAAGTTCAAGTAATTCATCACTTGTATATTTCTCTTTCTTTAAATTATCCTCAAGTACTTTGCCGTCCTTTATTAAAACGGTAGACTTTCCTTCAAAAAAGTCTCTAGCAGTTTTGTTTTTTAAGGAAAGAATTCCAACGAAAAAAGGTACCGAGGCGAAAATAAGTATGGCAAAGACACCATGGAAAAACTTTTGATCAAGCCCTGTAGATATTTGAGCAGCGATATCACCGATTGTCATTCCCGCTATGTATTCAAAAAAGGAAAGTTGAGAGATTTGTCTTTTTCCTAAGCATTTTGTAATAGTGAATAAAATAATTAATATGAATACAGAGCGAAGGATGACAAGTGTCCATTCAGGCAGGTGAGACATAGTCATTTCCTCCAGTCTACTTAAAACCCTTTATATTGAGGTTCTTCGCGTTCTAATACTGAAACTCTATTCTGTAAATCAGCGATGATGCTGTCCATTTCTAACATACATTCATGAAATAAGCGTTTTGATTCCGCGTCCTGTGAATTTAGTGAAAGGGAGCTTAAACTTGCTTGAGCGCCCCTTACACTAGCAAGGCAGGTTTTAACGCTAGCGATAACTGTCATACAAACACCTCTTATCCTTTTGGTTTGAATAGTAATGCACCAATGAATCCGAATATGATAGCAGCAGAAATACCAGCGCTTGTTACTTTAAACATTCCCGTAATGACACCGACGATGCCGTGTTTTGCAGCTTCTTCCATTGCGCCGTGAACGAGGGCATTACCGAAACTTGTAATAGGTACAGTTGCCCCGGCTCCAGCAAAGTCGATTAATGGTTCATACAGGTTGAATCCGTCCAGTATAGCACCGGCAACAACGAGTGTTGCCATTGTATGAGCGGGTGTTAGCTTGCCAACATCAAACATAAGTTGGCCAATTACACATATGAGTCCGCCGATGACGAAAGCCCAGAAAAAAATCATTGCGTTGCACCTCCAAATTCAATCGAAACGGCGTGAGCGATACATGGAATCGTTTCTTCTTGTTGGAATGTAAGTGGAGATAGTAAAGCGCCTGTCGCAACGACAAGTATTTTTTTGAACTCTCCTCTTTTCATTCGGTTTAATAAATGACCGTATACAACTGTTGCGGAACATCCTGGTCCGCTAGCGCCAGCTATGACAGGTTGTCCTTCTCTATAGATGAGTAGCCCGCAATCTTGAAACTGTTCGCTTGTCACTTTTGTTCCGTGTTTATGTAGTAAGTCATAAGCAATTTCGCGTCCGACATGTCCTAGGTCGCCTGTTACGATTAAATCGTAGTAAGAGGCATCAATTTGGCGTTCGCGTAAGTGGGCTTCAATTGTATCGACGGCAGCTGGAGCCATCGCACCGCCCATATTAAACGGATCCGTTAGTCCCATATCAACCACTCGTCCGATTGTTGCAGATGTTACCCTAGGACCATGTCCAGTGTCACTTAAAATAGCCGCGCCTGCCCCGGTTACTGTCCATTGTGCGGTAGGAGGCTTTTGACCCCCGTATTCAGTTGGATAGCGGAATTGTTTTTCTACCGCGGTGTTATGACTTGATGCCCCAGTTAATAAATATTTTGCACCTTTTGCATTTACGATACTTGCCCCAAGTGCTAAACCTTCCATAGAAGTAGAACAAGCACCGAATAATCCAAGATAAGGAGTGCCGAGTGTACGACAAGCAAAGCTTGTAGGAGTAATTTGATTAATTAAATCTCCTGCAAGTACGAATTGGATATCATCTTTACGAAGTTCTGCTTTTTCAGTAGCTCGGCTACAAGCTTCTTCGAATAAAATTTTATGTGCTTTTTCATAGGAATCCTGTCCGAGCCATAAATCTTCATGAAGGATATCGAAGTCTTCTGGGATTTTCCCTTTCGCTTCAAATGGTCCGCCAACGACTCCTGTCGAAATAATAACTGGTTTGTTTTCAAATACCCACGTTCGGTGTCCTTGTAACATTTATAGCCCTCCCCATTGAACGAGAATCGTTTTAATAAGTGCGATGACGAAAGCTGAAAATACACCAAACAAAATAACGGATCCAGCTAATTTAAACATGTTACCGCCAACACCAAGGACGAACCCTTCCGTTCGGTGTTCGATACATGCGGCAATAACAGAGTTACCAAATCCAGTGACAGGTACAGCTGTACCTGCTCCGGCAAACTGTCCAAACCGATCGTATATACCGAATCCAGTTAGTAACATGGAAATGAAAATGAGAGTTGCGACTGTCGGATTTCCTGCTGAACGCTCAGTGAAATCAAAATATGTGATATAAAACGTAGAAATGAGTTGTCCGATGAAGCAAATAAAACCACCGACGAAAAAGGCTTTAATACAATTTTTCAAGACAGGGCGCTTCGGTTCGCGTTCTTGCTCGAATTTTTTATACTCTTGTTGCACAGGGGTTAAGTTCTTATCTTTACTAGACATTGCGATCCTTCCTTTTCTATTAAAAAGCGTTAAGTGTTAGACTCCATTTTTTTCCCAATGAGTTTTAATTGCTTATTGATCTCGTCTTTAGATACTTCTTTTTTCTTAATTTTGCTCTCAAGCTTTTCGAGTAACATAAAGATTTTTTTATCAGTACTTACACGAACATCGAAAGTAGGATGCTCATCACTTAGCTGCTTTTGAAGCTTCTTACGCAAAGCTTTTAGCCCAAACCTTTCGTGATGCTCAGGTGTAACTGCTATGTAGAGATCTAAATTTGAATTCACTGCTGTGCTTTTTATAATTTCATCCATAGCGAGAGCACTTTTCTTGGCTCCTTGTGATATAGATTGATTAAAGGATTCCGTACTCGTCTTTGTTAGTTTGGGACCTTTTTCTTTCTCCGTTCGTTTTGCTTCTTCTTTCACTTTTTTATCTAAGGGACTATTATCACATCCGGCAAAAGAGCTACATAGAAGGGCAAATAACGCGGTTATGAGGCCGAGTTTTCGCATGATTATCATTCCATTTCTATTGCAATATGTAATGTGATAGAAAAAGGATGACTGCATATCATCCTTTTTCTATTTCACAGCATGACGAATCTGTTATTGCTGTGAGTATTGTGGTTCTTCTTGTTGGACTTCTTCAACGCGTGGGTTTAAAGAATCGATAATCGTTTGCGTTTGCTCTGCAGCTGTTTGGAAAAGTTGCTTTGCTTGTTGGTTATCCGTATCAAGAGCGAATCCCTCTAAGCTAGCTTGTGCACTTTTTAATCCAGAAACAGTTTGCTTTAGTTTTGTAATTACAGTCATTGAATGAAGCCCCCTTTGGAATATCAATTCAAAGATTATAATTTGTGAGTTGGGGTGAATTTATGATTGGAAAATTTAGGAGAGAGTGCTTAGTTAATATACTACTAACTAAGGTGCATAAAGGATTACGGGGATATTTTTATTGATTTAGATGGATTTTATTGCTATTATTATGGAAAGAAAATGAAGTGTCTTTATAATCATGCGCCCATAGCTCAGTCGGATAGAGCGGTGGTTTCCGGTACCACGTCTGCCGGGGGTTCGAATCCCTCTGGGCGCGTTTTTTATTGTTGGTGTTCCGTGTTGAAAATGAATAATAAATTTAAAACAACCTCTTGTATGTGATTAGAAATAATCGTGTATAGGGGGTTTTTGTTATGGGCTTACAAGGTACTTCTGTTAATTCTGCAATGAGTTTATACTAAAATTATTTAAAACTTATAGTATGAGGGGATTGCAGGTGCGTAAAATTAGTGGGAATTTAAGCATTTTAGGGGATAACGAACGTAGAACCGTTGCTGTATCTGATTCTGGTGAAATTACAGGCGATGAAATGTTGAAATTCATGTTAAATATGGAATTGCACTATAAAGAAATTGATAGGGATTGTTTTGGACCTAGTCACTATTTGCCTAGCGGAGACTACCATAAGGATTTAATAGCGATTGTCTTTACGGCTGAAATGATGTTAGACGACATGGAATTAGAAGGTGAATGGCCTGCTGAAGAAGGGGATGTTATATTTAACGAAGCATAATGAATCTATCTGCATAAAAAGGTCTGCACTTACAAATATAAGTGCAGACCTTTTTATTAATACTTGTTATATCTAGTAATAAGATTTACTATTAGTATGTGGTAATAATTTTTATCGCGCTATTATTTTCTTTCAATATTATTCAAATTTCGGTTGTAAGTTGTAAATCTCATTAATACATATAAATTAATAATATTTTGGAATGGGTGTCTGTGATAGCATTCTCCTTTTACCAAACTTATTGTACAATAGAAACAAGGGGGAGATTAGTTTGAAGGCAAGTCTTTTACAAGAACAAAGCTTACGTTTGGCAATGACACAAGAGTTAAGGCAAGCGATTACAATGCTCCAGTATAATGTACAAGAATTATCGGAGTTTTTGTATGAGCAATCGTTAGAGAATCCCCTTATTGAGTTAGGTGGTTTTGAGAGGGAGAAGAAAAAGAGCTCTAACACAAGTAAAAGTACCAGCAAACAAGTCGAGAATCAGATGGAAATCTACAGTGTGGATTCAACAACGATTCAGCAACATTTATTAAATCAAATACAGTATTATAAAATAGAAGAAGAAGAGCGAAAAATAGCTTCTTTCATTATTATGAACATGGATGGAAATGGGTATTTACAAGAAACGAACGAAGAGTTAGCGGATCTCCTTTCCGCACCAATTCATGTAGTCGACCGCTCTGTAGAGCTTGTCCAATCGCTCGAGCCAGCAGGGGTAGGAGCGCGTAATATTCAGGAATGTCTAACTTTGCAATTGAAGCGCTTACAAAGACGGAATGGATTAGCGGAAGAGGTTATAGAGGATCAATTTGCTTATTTCGTGAAGAAAGATTGGCGAAAGCTCGTCCAAGTGTTGAAGTGTAGTAATGAGGAATTGCAATCGGCGGTGAACTGTATTACGTCATTACAGCCGAAACCAGGTCTTGCGTTTTCTTCTGATAAACCACTTTATATTGTACCTGATATGGCGGTGAAAAAAGATGGTGATCGTCTCGTTTTACAAATGAACGAGAGAAATATGCCGAGAATTGAAATTCATTCTGAGTATAGTGCGCTTCTGAATAATAGTGAAAGTGAAGTAGCATCTTACGTCTCAGAAAAGTATCAGCATGTGCAGTGGATTATGCGCAGTTTAAAACAGAGAAAACAAACGCTTCTGCAAGTGATGACTATTATTATGGAAAAACAACGTGATTTCTTCTGGGAAGGTCCAGAATATTTAAAACCGCTTGCTTTAAAAGAGGTAGCGGAAGAGTTAAGTGTGCATGAATCTACAATTAGTCGTGCAACGCGAAATAAATATGTGCAAACACCACATGGTTTATTTGAGATGAAATCGTTCTTTAGTAATGCTGTTTCGACTACTGAAGATGAAGTAGTTTCTACAAAGCGTGTGAAACGATTTATCCAAACGCTTGTTGAGGCGGAGAATAAGAAAAAGCCACTTTCAGATCAAAAGATTTCAAAATTATTAGAAGAAGAGCATGAAATCGTTATTTCTCGAAGAACAGTGGCGAAGTATAGAGAACAAATGCACATTCCAGCTTCATCATTACGAAAAACGATCGGATAGGTGAAGAATATGAAAGTTGTACTGTATACAAAAAAAGATTGTGGCCTTTGCGTGCAGGCGAAACAAGTTTTACAGGAAGTACAATGTGAATATTCTTTTCAAATCGAGGAAATAGATATATATGAAGATAATGACCTTTTGGAGAAGTATCATTTAATGATTCCGGTTGTAGAAATAGGCGGGAAACAGGTAGAATATGGTAACATTCACAAAGGTGTCATAATAAACTATATAAACAATGCAGTTAAGAGTTGAATAAGTTTCTATCTCCTGTTACAATAATACACGTAGCAGGGATTATTTTTTTAACCTACGTGGGACATAAAATGTCACTACGGGACACAAAGTGACCACGAGGGAAAATGAACCAATGTAGTGAGGAGAAAAGACATGCGCTCATGGATTCAGAACACAAAAAAATTATTACCTGATCTGCTACCTGTTATGCAAACGAGAATGCAAATTCTTCAATACATTAGGCTCATGCAGCCTATTGGAAGAAGAAACTTGTCAGCAAGTCTCGGTATGACAGAACGAGTATTGCGAAGTGAAGTTCAAGTTTTGAAAGAACAAAACTTAGTTCACGTCGCTTCTTCTGGAATGACTTTGACAGAAGAAGGAACAGCTTTAGTTCTTGCTTTGGAAGACTTTATGAAAGAAATTTCCGGGTTAAAGGTTTTAGAAAAGCAACTTAAGGAAACATTAGACTTGGATGAAGTTTTCGTTGTCCCTGGTGATAGTGATGAATCGCCGTGGGTCAAACTGGAGATGGGCCGTGCTTGTGTGACTTGTATAAAAGACCGTCTGACAGCGAATAATATCGTTGCTGTGGCTGGAGGAACTACGCTAGCTGCTGCTGCGGACATGATGCAGCTTGATTGCAAAGATTTACATATGCTATTTGTCCCAGCGCGTGGTGGAATTGGAGAGGGCGTCGAATTAGAAGCCAATACCATTTGTGCCAAGATGGCGCAAAATACGATGAGTAATTATCGCTTATTGTATGTTCCAGACCATGTTAGTAGCGAAGCATATGCGTCTATTGTGACAGAGCCTTCCGTGAAAGAAGTTCTTGAGTTGATTCGATCTTCCAATATCGTCATTCATGGAATAGGTGATGCGTTAACAATGGCACGTCGCAGAAATACTTCAGAAGCAGATTGGTTAAAGATTCAAGCAAGCGAAGCAGTAGGCGAAGCTTTCGGTTACTACTTTAATGAACAAGGAAATGTTGTTCATAAAGTAAGAACAGTTGGTATGCAACTTGAGGATTTACAACATGTATCTCACGTTGTTGCAGTCGCTGGAGGTTCTTCAAAGGCAAAGGCAATACAGGCTGTAATTAAACAAGGGCACACTTCAATTCTAATTACAGATGAAGGTGCAGCAAAACAGTTAACAAAGGGTATTACCCTTTAATATAATCCCCCAAGGAGGAAATTCAAATGACTAAAATTGGTATTAATGGATTTGGACGTATCGGACGTAACGTATTCCGCGCAGCTCTTAACAACTCTGAGGTAGAAGTAGTAGCAATCAACGACTTAACAGATGCTAAAACATTAGCTCACCTTTTAAAATATGACACAGTTCACGGAACTTTAAATGCAGAAGTATCTGCTAACGAAAACAGCATCGTTGTTAACGGTAAAGAAATTAAAGTTATCGCTGAGCGTGACCCAGCTCAATTACCATGGAGCGACTACGGAGTAGAAGTAGTAGTAGAATCTACTGGCCGTTTCACTAAAAAATCAGACGCTGAAAAACACTTAGGTGGATCAGTTAAGAAAGTTATCATCTCAGCTCCAGCTTCTGACGAAGATATCACTGTAGTTATGGGTGTTAACCACGAACAATACGATGCAGCTAACCACAACGTAGTATCTAACGCTTCTTGTACTACAAACTGTCTAGCTCCATTCGCTAAAGTATTAAACGAAAAATTCGGCGTAAAACGCGGAATGATGACAACAATTCACTCTTACACTAACGACCAACAAATCTTAGACTTACCACACAAAGATTTACGTCGTGCTCGTGCAGCAGCTGAAAACATGATCCCAACATCTACTGGTGCAGCTAAAGCTGTAGCATTAGTATTACCAGAACTTAAAGGTAAATTAAACGGTGGCGCTGTACGTGTTCCAACTGCTAACGTTTCTCTTGTTGACTTAGTTGTTGAACTTGACAAAGAAGTAACAGTTGAAGATGTAAACGCAGCATTTAAAGCAGCAGCTGAAGGCGAATTAAAAGGTATCCTTGGATACAGCGAAGAGCCATTAGTATCTATCGACTATAACGGATGTACAGCTTCTTCTACAATCGATGCATTATCTACAATGGTAATGGAAGGTAACATGGTTAAAGTACTTTCTTGGTACGATAACGAAACTGGTTACTCTAACCGCGTAGTAGACCTAGCAGCATACATGACTTCTAAAGGTCTTTAATTCTTAATTATATAAGTAATCAATGACAAAACGAGGGAGAGGGTTTGTTCCCTCTCTCTCTTCTTTCGTTTTAAAAGCAAATGTGTTAAGCTTTTGAGTGGGTTTTGTCAATCCTAACTAGTAGTCGGAGGGAAATCCAATGAACAAAAAATCAATTCGTGACGTAGATTTAAAAGGTAAGCGTGTATTTTGCCGCGTTGATTTCAACGTACCTATGAAAGAAGGCAAAATTACAGATGAAACTCGTATCCGTGCAGCTCTTCCTACAATTCAATATTTAGTAGAGCAAGGTGCGAAAGTTATTTTAGCAAGTCATTTAGGCCGTCCAAAAGGTCAAGCAGTAGAAGAATTACGTCTTACTCCAGTAGCAGCACGTTTAGGCGAGCTTCTTGGTAAAGATGTTAAAAAAGCAGACGAAGCATTCGGACCAGTTGCACAAGAAATGGTTGCAGCAATGAACGAAGGCGACGTATTAGTTCTTGAAAACGTACGTTTCTATGCGGGCGAAGAAAAGAACGATGCAGAACTTGCGAAAGAATTTGCAGCTCTTGCTGATATCTTCGTAAATGATGCATTCGGTGCAGCTCACCGTGCTCACGCTTCTACAGCAGGTATCGCAGACTACCTACCAGCAGTATCTGGTCTATTAATGGAAAAAGAGTTAGATGTACTTGGAAAAGCACTTTCTAACCCAGAACGTCCATTCACAGCTATCATTGGTGGTGCGAAAGTAAAAGATAAAATCGGTGTAATTCGTCATCTATTAGACAAAGTAGATAACTTAATCATCGGTGGCGGACTTGCTTACACATTCGTTAAAGCTTTAGGTCATGAAATTGGTCTATCTCTATGTGAAAACGACAAAATTGAACTAGCTAAAGAATTTATGCAACTTGCAAAAGAAAAAGGCGTAAACTTCTACATGCCAGTTGATGTTGTAATCACAGAGGAATTCTCTGAAACTGCAACAACTCAAATCGTAGGTATCGACTCTATTCCTTCTACATGGGAAGGCGTGGACATCGGTCCTAAAACACGTGAAATTTATGCAGATGTAATTAAAAATTCTAAGCTTGTTGTATGGAATGGACCAATGGGTGTATTCGAAATGACTCCATTCGCAGAAGGTACAAAAGCAGTAGGACAAGCATTAGCAGATGCAGAAGATACATACTCTGTTATCGGCGGTGGTGACTCTGCAGCAGCTGTTGAAAAATTCGGTATGGCTGATAAAATGAGCCACATTTCTACTGGCGGCGGTGCGTCATTAGAATTCATGGAAGGTAAAGAGCTTCCAGGTGTAGTTTGTCTTAACGACAAATAAGTAGCAGCCAAAGAAAAAGGACGGTGCAAAGCATGCGTAAACCAATTATCGCAGGTAACTGGAAAATGAATAAAACTCTATCTGAAGCAGTTAGCTTCGTAGAGGAAGTTAAAGGTCAAATCCCAGCAGCTTCAGCTGTTGATGCAGTAGTTTGCTCTCCAGCTCTATTCTTAGAGCGTTTAGTAGCAGCAACTGAAGGAACTGATTTACAAGTAGGTGCACAAAACATGCACTTCGAAAAAAATGGTGCATTCACTGGCGAAATTAGCCCAGTAGCACTTAGCGATTTAAAAGTAGGCTACGTAGTACTTGGCCACTCTGAGCGTCGTGAAATGTTTGCTGAAACAGACGAGTCAGTAAACAAAAAGACTCTTGCAGCATTTGAACATGGTTTAACACCAATCGTATGTTGTGGTGAGACTTTAGAAGAGCGCGAAAGCGGAAAAACATTTGATCTAGTAGCAGGTCAAGTGACAAAAGCACTTGCAGGTTTAACAGAAGAGCAAGTTAAAGCAACTGTTATCGCTTATGAGCCAATCTGGGCTATCGGTACAGGTAAATCTTCTTCTTCTGCAGATGCAAACGAAGTATGTGCGCACATCCGTAAAGTTGTTGCAGAAGCTGTTTCTCCAGAAGCTGCAGAAGCTGTTCGTATTCAATACGGCGGTAGCGTAAAACCAGAAAACATTAAAGAGTATATGGCACAATCTGACATCGACGGCGCTTTAGTTGGCGGTGCTAGCTTAGAGCCTGCTTCGTTCTTAGGTCTTCTGGGGGCGGTAAAATGAGAAAGCCAACAGCTTTAATCATTCTTGATGGTTTCGGACTACGTGAAGAAACTCACGGGAATGCTGTAGCACAAGCTAAGAAACCTAATTTTGATGGTTACTGGAACAAATTCCCTCACACAACGCTTACAGCTTGTGGTGAGGAAGTAGGTCTTCCAGAAGGTCAAATGGGTAACTCTGAGGTTGGTCACTTAAATATCGGTGCAGGCCGCATCGTATATCAAAGCTTAACACGCGTAAACGTTGCAATTCGTGAAGGTGAGTTCGATCAGAACGAAACTTTCCAAAATGCAATTAAAAGCGTAAAAGAAAAAGGTACTGCTCTTCATTTATTCGGCTTACTTTCTGATGGTGGTGTGCACAGTCACATGAACCATATGTTTGCTCTTCTTCGCTTAGCAGCAAAAGAAGGCGTGGAGAAAGTTTATATCCATGCATTCTTAGACGGCCGCGATGTTGGACCACAAACAGCAAAAGGTTATATCGATGCAACAAATGAAGTAATTAAAGAAACAGGAGTAGGACAATTCGCGACTATCTCTGGTCGTTATTACTCCATGGACCGTGACAAGCGTTGGGATCGCGTAGAAAAATGTTACAGTGCTATGGTGAATGGTGAAGGCCCTACTTATAAATCAGCAGAAGAGTGTGTAGAAGACTCTTATGCAAATGGTATCTACGATGAATTCGTATTGCCGTCTGTAATTGTTAACGAAGATAACACGCCAGTTGCAACAATCAATGATGATGATGCAGTTATCTTCTATAACTTCCGTCCAGACCGTGCAATTCAAATTGCTCGTGTATTTACAAACGAAGACTTCCGTGAGTTCGATCGTGGTGAAAAAGTACCTCACATTCCTGAATTCGTTTGTATGACACATTTCAGTGAAACTGTAGATGGTTACGTGGCATTCAAGCCAATGAACCTTGATAACACATTAGGTGAAGTTGTTGCGCAAGCGGGATTAAAGCAACTTCGCATCGCGGAAACTGAAAAGTATCCGCACGTTACATTCTTCTTTAGCGGTGGTCGTGAGGCTGAATTCCCAGGAGAAGAGCGTATTTTAATTAACTCACCGAAGGTTGCAACGTATGACTTGAAACCTGAAATGAGCATTTACGAAGTAACGGACGCTTTAGTAAATGAAATCGAAAATGATAAACATGATGTTATCATTCTTAACTTTGCAAACTGTGATATGGTTGGCCATTCTGGGATGATGGAACCAACAATTAAAGCAGTAGAAGCAACTGACGAATGTTTAGGAAAAGTTGTAGAAGCGATTCTTGCAAAAGATGGTGTAGCACTTATTACTGCTGACCATGGTAATGCTGATCAGGAGTTAACTGCTGATGGCGGACCAATGACAGCTCATACAACTAACCCGGTTCCTTTCATCGTTACAAAAAATGATGTAGAGCTTCGTGAAGGTGGTATTTTAGGAGATATCGCTCCAACAATGCTTACGCTTTTAAATGTGAAACAACCGAAAGAAATGACAGGTAAAACAATTATTAAATAATTTGCTTATATAAAAAGGAGAGAATTTATTATGTCAACAATTATTGATGTTTATGCTCGCGAAGTCCTTGACTCTCGTGGTAACCCAACTGTAGAAGTAGAAGTTTACACAGAAAGCGGCGCTTTCGGACGCGCTATCGTACCAAGTGGTGCATCTACTGGTGAGCACGAAGCAGTAGAATTACGTGACGGTGACAAATCTCGTTACCTTGGTAAAGGTGTTCTAAATGCAGTAAACAACGTTAACGAAGCAATCGCTCCAGAAATCGTTGGTTTCGACGTAACTGACCAAGCTGGTATCGACCGTGCTATGATCGAATTAGATGGCACTCCAAACAAAGGTAAACTAGGCGCTAACGCTATCCTTGGTGTATCTATGGCAGTAGCTCACGCAGCAGCTGACTTCGTAGGTCTTCCATTATACCGTTACCTTGGTGGATTCAATGCAAAACAATTACCAACTCCAATGATGAACATCATCAACGGTGGTTCTCACGCTGATAACAACGTAGACTTCCAAGAGTTCATGATCTTACCAGTTGGTGCTCCAACATTCAAAGAATCAATCCGTATGGGTGCTGAAGTATTCCATGCACTTAAAGCTGTATTACATGACAAAGGTCTTAACACTGCAGTAGGTGACGAAGGTGGATTCGCTCCAAACCTTGGTTCTAACCGTGAAGCATTAGAAGTAATCATCGAAGCTATCGAAAAAGCTGGTTACAAAGCTGGCGAGAACGTATTCTTAGGAATGGACGTTGCTTCTTCTGAGTTCTACAACAAAGAAACTGGTAAATATGACCTTGCAGGCGAAGGCCGTACTGGCTTAACTTCTGCAGAAATGGTTGATTTCTACGAAGAGCTTTGCAAAGACTTCCCAATCATCTCTATTGAAGATGGTTTAGACGAAAACGACTGGGATGGTCACAAATTATTAACTGAGCGTATCGGTGATAAAGTACAATTAGTTGGTGACGACTTATTCGTAACTAACACTCAAAAACTTGCTGAAGGTATCGAAAAAGGTATCTCTAACTCAATCTTAATTAAAGTTAACCAAATCGGTACTTTAACTGAGACTTTCGAAGCTATCGAAATGGCTAAACGTGCTGGTTACACAGCAGTTGTATCTCACCGTTCTGGTGAAACTGAAGATGCTACAATCGCTGACATCGCAGTTGCAACTAACGCTGGCCAAATCAAAACTGGTTCTATGAGCCGTACTGACCGTATTGCTAAGTACAACCAATTATTACGCATCGAAGACGAACTAGGCGAAATCGCTGTTTACGATGGTATCAAATCTTTCTACAACATTAAACGATAATTGTAGAAAATAACGACAGACCGTGAGAAATCACGGTCTGTTTTTTTATGCTAAAATTGCTCACCCGTCATAAGTGACATGAAATATTTAAAGAAGCGGTTATAATCAAAATCAATTGCGATTTGATGACTCGGCCAATCAATAAATGGCTTAGATTCTCCTAAAGAACGAAATTCTCCTATGCTTGCTCCTTGTGCATAAGATTCTGTCATGACAACGATAGGTGACTTGTGATACGTAAACATAGAGTTATCAAGTAAAGCGAGTATTGGCATTGTGTCATGGAAGGGGCTCCCCTTTAAATGCGGTAAGGCGTCTTTATAATAGCCGTAGTAATAATGATCGAATAACGGTTTGACGAGTGGGGCTTTTCCTTTTGCTTCAATGTATTCAGCCATTTCTGGTGTAATGATGGAATACTGAGTGACGTTTAATGGATAGATGTACATGTTAGGTGAGGATTGAAGGACTATATTAGCGGCAGTAGGATCGCCATAAAAGTTCGCTTCGGAAATAGGGGTCACATTACCAGGATGTAAAAAGGCGCCGCCCATTACGTAGTAAGATGTAATTTGCTTCATGAGCTGTTTACATACAATGAATAAAATTGCTAGGGAGGTAAGTCTTCCTAAACTTACAATGATTAATTCATCTTTATACTGTTCAATAAGAGGAATAACTTCGAAAAAATTCTCCATCTCCCCGTTAGTCACATGTCCCTTTGGAATAATTGGCCCGAGCCCTTGTTTCCCGTGTACTTCCGTAAAGAAAGCTGGAGGGGCACCAGTAAGTGGACGTTCTGAACCACCAAATATCTTGATATTTCTATCCTTTGCTTCGCTCTTAAGAAAATGAGCGTTTTGTACGGCCATTTCTTTTGGGACATTGCCGTAATCAGCAACAATACCGACGATTTCTATTTCATCGATAAAGAATGCTAAGAGGAGAGCCATCGTATCATCAATCCCAGGATCACAAAAAATAAGAACTTTTTTTGGCATATGCTCACCACCTATCTTGTTTATCCCGTAAAAGTCCGATTGTGGGGAGGAAGAAAACCGCCACTAATGAAAGTTTCACTTTATATATATGTAAGCTTAAGGATAAAAAGATTATTTTATTGAAATAACAACGTTACAAATTCAGAAAATAAAAACTTTTTATATTAGGTCAAGGTTTTTGACTTAATTTTTGTTTAGAAATGCAGTCATATCAAGGGTGTAAGCGTATAACATAGGCTGTTTTTGCTGTCAAGTTGATAAATTGCAGCTTTTTACAATTTATACTATGATAAAGATATTAAGAGAAGATCGTATAAACATGAGGGATGATGAACATGAAATTTACAAAGATTCTTGTCCAAATTGTAGCTCTTTACGTTTTTTATATGGTTGGAAATTGGGTACAAGAAGTGTTAAATATTCCGATTCCAGGAAGTTTGATTGGAATGTTCCTCTTACTTGTTTTACTTAGCCTAAAAGTCCTTCCAGTGAAATGGTTCGATTTAGGAGCAGAAACACTCGTTGCTATTATGCCGTTTTTATTAATTCCGCCAACGCTTGGCCTAATGAATTACGGTGCTTTTTTTATGAGTAAAGGAATTTCTCTTTTCATTACAATTGTAGCGAGTACATTTTTAATTATTATTGTCGCAGGACATACAGGACAATATCTTGCGAATAGAAAGGAAAGAGAGTCGAGATGAGCCAAATATTAATCGGAATCGGTTGGGTTCTTTTTACGGTGCTATTATACCAATTATCTAAAAAAATCTATAAATTATTTCCAACACCATTCACCATTCCAATGCTTGTAGCAACAGGATTAATGGCTTTCTTATTTATCATGCTTGATATACCATATCAACATTATATGGAAAGCGGTGGTGGCTGGATTGCAAAACTGCTGGGGCCCGGTGTTGTAGCATTTGCAATCCCTCTTTATAAACAACGTCACGTTCTGCAAAAATATGTTGTACCGATTGCCGGCGGGGTATTAGTAGGAACAACAGTTGCAATCGCCAGTGATTTTGCCATTGCATCACTTATGGGAACAGATAAAAGCTTAATTTTATCTTCTTTACCAAAATCGGTGACAATGCCAGTTGCGATGAGTGTTTCAGAGCAAGTTGGTGGTGTACCTTCATTAACAGCAGCTTTCGTTGTTATCGCAGGTATTACTGGAACGATTACTGGCCCACTTTTATTAAAATGGAGCCGTGTTACAAACTCAGTTGGTAAAGGTATCGGATTTGGATGTGCTTCTCATATTATGGGTGTAATGAGAGCGATGAAAAATAATGAACATGAAGGTGTTATTGGATCGGTAACAATGACATTAACAGCAATTTTGACATGTTTGCTCGGGCCGTTATTTGCAATGATGTTTATGTAATAGAAGAAAAGCGAGAGCGACTCTATAGCTCTCGCTTTTCTATAGGATTTATGCTACAGTTAAAATAACTGAATCTTTGTAGGAGGTACGCCAAGTGCATACGTTATTATCCGTTTTACTTATTATTGTATCGATTTTAATGATTGTTATGGTACTTATGCAGTCTAGTAATAGCTCAGGCCTTTCAGGTGCAATTTCAGGCGGTGCAGAGCAATTATTTGGTAAGCAAAAAGCACGTGGAATTGAAGCAGTATTAAACCGTATTACAATTGTTTTAGCTGTTCTATTCTTCGTATTAACAATTGCTGTTACGTACTTAAATTTATAGAATTGAAAGAAGAAGCGTTAGTAAGATGTACTAATGGTTCTTCTTTTTTTATTTTGCTATTTGAAAGATGTTTCTAATTAGATTATAGAAATATAAATATGGTACACTAGATATAGAAAGAATACGACTAGATTACAGAAGAGAAAGAGGAGAAGTACATGATGAAATTAGCATCTCCGAAACCATTTACATTTGAGGGTGGAGACCGCGCTGTTTTATTACTACATGGTTTCACAGGAAACTCAGCTGATGTACGTATGTTAGGGCGTTTCTTAGAGAAGAAAGGCTACACTTGTCATGCGCCAATTTATAAAGGGCACGGTGTACCACCAGAAGAGCTTGTTCATACAGGTCCTGAAGATTGGTGGCAAGACGTAATGGAGGCATATCAGCTTTTAAAAGATAAAGGCTTTGAGAAAATTGCTGTTGTTGGATTATCACTTGGCGGCGTATTTTCTTTAAAATTAGGTTATACAGTACCTGTTTTAGGTGTAGTACCAATGTGTGCACCAATGTATATTAAGAGTGAAGAAACGATGTACCAAGGTATATTGGCATATGCCCGCGAATATAAAAACCGTGAGCAAAAATCACCAGAGCAAATCGAACAAGAAATGTTGGAATTCCAAAAGACACCGATGAATACATTAAAAGCATTACAACAATTAATTGCTGACGTACGTAACAATGTGGATATGATTTATGCACCGACATTTGTTGTACAAGCACGTCATGATGAAATGATTAATACAGATAGTGCTAACATTATTTATAACGGTGTAGAATCTACGTTAAAAGACATTAAATGGTATGAAGACTCTACGCATGTCATTACACTTGATAAGCAACGTGACGAGCTACATGAGGATGTATATAACTTCTTGGAGCAACTAGATTGGTAAGATCTAGTTGCCTCTTTTTTTCATAAGGAATTTTTTGTGAAAACTGTAAAAATCATTAGGGGAGTATTAAAGTTTCGCTTTATACATCCCCAGTCTTTCGGATACACTAAATAATATAAGGGTTTAAAGGAGGTATTTCTGCTTGGAAGAAATCATACAAGAAAATATTGATAAGTTGTTATTATTTATGAGAGAAGAAGCGTATAAACCGTTAACAATACAAGAGTTAGAAGAGGCATTTGGAATTGAAGGGTCTGAGGGCTTTAAAGATTTTGTAAAGGCACTTGTAATGATGGAAGAGAAGGGGCTTGTTATTCGCACACGTAGTAACCGTTACGGTCTTCCTGAAAAGATGAATTTAGTACGCGGTAAATTAATTGGACATGCACGTGGCTTTGCATTCGTTGTACCAGAAGAGAAGAAAACGGGAGATGATGATCTTTTCATCCCGCCTACAGAGTTAAACGGTGCACTTCATGGTGATACAGTATTAGCGCGTGTTAGCGCACAATCAAGTGGATCACGCCAAGAAGGTTCAATTGTACGTATTTTAGAGCGCGGCACGAAAGAACTAGTTGGTACATATACAGAATCGAAAAACTTTGGATTTGTTATACCTGACAATAAGCGCTGGACGAGTGATATCTTTATCTTGAAAAGTGCATCAATGGGTGCTGTAGAAGGCCATAAAGTAGTTGTGAAAATTACGAGCTATCCAGAGAATCGTTTAAGTGCAGAAGGTGAAGTTATTCAAATTCTAGGTCATAAAAATGATCCAGGAGTAGATATTTTATCAGTTATCCATAAACATCATCTACCTTTAGCGTTCCCTGAAGAAGTGATGGAGCATGCAAACAGTGTACCAGAAACGATTTCAGAAGAAGATTTAAAAGATCGCCGTGACCTGCGTGACCAAATGATCGTAACGATTGACGGTGCAGACGCGAAAGATTTAGATGACGCTGTTACAGTAACGAAGCTCGAGAACGGTAACTACAAGCTTGGCGTTCATATTGCGGATGTAAGTCATTACGTTCAAGAAGGTTCTCCAATTGATGTAGAAGCAGTGGAAAGAGCAACGAGTGTATATCTTGTTGACCGTGTAATTCCGATGATTCCGCATCGTCTATCTAATGGTATTTGTTCGTTAAACCCGAAAGTAGACCGTCTGACGTTATCTTGTGAAATGGAAATCAACAACTTAGGTGATGTTGTAAAGCATGAGATTTTCCAAAGTGTGATTAAAACGACAGAGCGTATGACGTATGCTGACGTAAGAAGCATTTTAGAAGATGAGGACGAAGAGTTAATCAAACGCTATGAGCCGCTAGTACCGATGTTTAAAGAGATGGGTCAATTGGCACAGATTTTACGTGAAAAACGTATGCGCCGTGGTGCAATTGACTTTGACTTTAAAGAAGCGAAAGTATTAGTAGATGAAGAAGGAAAACCGACAGATGTTGTCATGCGTGATCGTTCTGTATCAGAGAAGTTAATTGAAGAATTTATGCTTGTTGCGAACGAAACAGTAGCAGAGCATTTCCACTGGATGAACGTACCATTCATGTACCGTGTCCATGAAGATCCGAAAGAAGATAAGCTAGAACGTTTCTTCGAGTTTGTAACGAACTTCGGATATGCAGTAAAAGGACGTGCGAATGAAATACATCCTCGTGCGCTGCAACAAATTCTTGAAATGGTTCAAGGACAACCGGAAGAAGTAGTTATTTCAACAGTAATGCTTCGTTCAATGAAGCAAGCGCGTTACGATGCGGATAGCTTAGGACATTTCGGTTTATCAACTGAGTTCTACACACATTTCACATCACCAATTCGTCGTTATCCAGATACAATCGTTCATAGATTAATTCGTGAATATATCATTAACGGTAAAGTCGACAACGAAACACAAGCAAAATGGCGTGAAAACTTACCTGAAATTGCAGAGCATTCTTCTAATATGGAACGCCGTGCTGTTGAAGCAGAACGTGAAACAGACGAAATGAAAAAAGCAGAGTATATGGTTGATAAGATCGGCGAAGAGTATGATGGTATGATTAGCTCTGTAACAAACTTCGGTTTATTCGTAGAGCTTCCAAATACAATTGAAGGTCTTGTACACGTTAGCTACTTAACGGATGATTACTACCGTTATGATGAGAAACATTTCGCAATGATCGGAGAACGTACAGGTAACGTATTCCGCATCGGAGACGAAATTACAATTCGCGTTATTAACGTAAACAAAGACGAGCGTGCAATCGACTTTGAAATCGTTGGCATGAAAGGTACGCCGCGTCGTAAGTTCAAAGATCGTCCAGTCGTTATCGAACAGCCAAGAACAGGCAGAAAGAAACGCGGTGGACGTAGCGAGCGCAGTAATGAGCGCGGCGGAGAACGTGGCACAGGTAGAAAATTTGACCGTGGTGGCAAAGGAAATGGAAGAGGATCAGCGTCTGCGTCCTCATCTGCATCCTCATCTGCTAGTCAGCCAGGAAAAAAAGATGGTAACGGCAAGAAGAAAAAAGCATTCTTCGAAAATGTACCAGGATTCAAGAAGAAAAAGAAAAAGCGTAAGTAAGAAAAGGAGGGCTTCGCTTTGATGAAAAGCGGGGCTTTTTCTTTTTTATTGGTGGCTTGAGAGCGAGCCACTTTCGCTTTTTAATGGAATCCAGCTACAGTGGCTAGAATCTATTGGCCATTTCACCCCCTCGGACGAAGCAAAAAGCGCTTCTCTGTCGGGAGTTCCAATGTCCAACGATTCTGAGCGAGCCACTTTCGCTTTTTATTAACATTTGTTACAATAGTAAAAATAGAGGAGGGACGTTATATGCCAAAGGGTACAGGTAAGGTTATTGCACAAAATAAAAAAGCATTTCATGATTATTTCATTGAAGAAACATACGAGGCAGGGCTTGTCCTTCAAGGAACTGAAATTAAGTCGATTCGCGCTGGACGCGTGAACTTGAAAGATGCGTTTGCACGTGTACATAATGGTGAAGTATGGGTACATAATATGCATATTAGTACATATGAGCAAGGGAATCGTTTCAACCATGATCCGCTTCGCACAAGAAAGTTACTTCTTCATAAAAAAGAAATTGAGAAGTTAACGGGTGCTTCAAAAGAAACAGGCTATGCATTAGTTCCAGTTAGAATTTATTTAAAAAATGGATTCGCGAAAATGGCACTTGGTTTAGCAAAAGGTAAAAAGCAATATGATAAGCGTAACGATTTAAAAGAGAAAGAAGCAAAACGTGAAATTGCACGCGCGTTCCGTGATCGTCAAAAGATGTAATACAGATATTTACATTTGTAAAACGACGCGCGTATGTTATAATAACTTATGTAAGATTGTTGCACATTGAAAAACAGCTCTTAGTAGTTATCACGATATTTCTTCGTATGCTCCATTTTTATCATGGGGACGTTACGGATTCGACAGGGATAGTTCGAGCTTAGGTTGCGAGTCGAGGGGATCGGCCTCGTTAAAACGTCAAAGCCTATAATTGGCAAACAAAACAATCTTTCTTTAGCTGCTTAATTGCACTAAAGGTTCCTCCCTCCATCGTCCATGTGGTAGGGTAAGGGACTCAAACTAAGTGGACTACGCCGGAGTTCGCCGTCTGAGGGCGAAGGAAGAGAACAATCAGACTAGCAACTTGGAAGCCTGTCGATAGGCCGAAGAGTTCGCGAAATGCTAATATATCGACTACACTCGTAGAAGCTTAAGTGCCGATATTTTTGGACGTGGGTTCGACTCCCACCGTCTCCACCAATACATATTTGGTGGTTTTTTTATTTTGTATGATATGAACCATAACTTTGCCAGATTGGCGAGGTTATGGTTCTTTTTGTTTGCGGCAAAGATATGCTTTCTCTATACAAATAGATACATCGACTATTCCTAACAGCAAGAAATATCTATTTTAACAGTAATTATTTGATAGCAGACTCAATTTACACTCATTTTTTCAATAAAGAGTGAATCGTATCATCAAGACAGGTATATTAAAAAGCCCCTTCAAATTCTGAAGGGACTTTTTAGTATATAGGAATTGGTTTAAACCCGATATAACATTTCTTAGAAGGGGGCATTGTTATGTTATTCAGGTTCATTGAGGAGCTTTCGTTTGAAGCAACTTTAACCCCATACCAATAAAAATCATTCCTGTTACCTTATTTAGAATCATTCCTACCTTTTGGTTTCCTCTTAGTTTTTTTGTAACATATGAAGAGAAATAAGCCACAAATAAACACCACAATAATCCAGTGGCTGTAAAAGTAAGTCCTAAAATGATAAAGGGAATAGGACCTGAAGCCTTTGTATCTATAAATTGCGGAAGAAACGCAATAAAGAATAAAGAGACTTTTGGATTCGTAAGACTTGTTAAAAGCCCTTGTATATATATCTTTCTAATGTTTAATTTATTGGATGAAGCTTGGAAATCTACATTCGTCTTATCAAGTACCATTTTAATCCCTAGATATACGAGATAGATAACACCAATAATCTTAATGATGTTAAATAATACAACGGATTTTGTAAGTATAATAGATAAACCAAAAGCAACAAATAACGTATGAACTAAAGAGGCAGTAATAATACCAAAAACAGAATACACACCTGCTTTTCTGCCTTGTGAAATACTTCTTCCCACAATATACATGGTGTCCGCACCAGGAATTAAATTTAATAAAATCCCTGTTAGTAAAAACACTTCATAATTAATAATTCCGTACATTTTAGCACCTCTATCTATTTTTTTGGTGCCCTTATTGATATTAAAGTAAATAAAAGAAAAACAAAAGTATTTTTTATTTAATCAAAAAGATTAATACCTTTTCAGCTTACAACCATTTTTTAATGGTCTAATACTTTATTCTATAGTCTAAAACAACAAGATATTCCCAATGAAAAATATTTGATTTTAAATGTTGGAGATGGACCACTACTATTTTTTGTGGCAAGCTTATGGTTCTTTTTGTTTTGTAGTTTTATAAAATGTTTAAGTTGATGGGGGAAGGGTGGTACCCCTGAAAAAGAAAATGAAGAAATAGTTATTGACGATAAACAGGTAGATACTATAGCTACCTTTAATGATTACATAATATGTATTTAAATCTTCATATCCTTTGTGTTTCTATTCATATTTATTGTAAGATTATATAGAGTTCTCCTAATAAGCTGTTACAATGGCCTTTTTTAGGGGGTTCATATTTATAAATTTTAAAATGTTTTTTTGAGATAATTTTTTATCTAACTAAGTTATATTGAAGTAGAGGTGAACCATCGGTGAAGCAGGTGTTAGTAATTAAGAATGAACGGTCTTTTGCGAAGAAAATCGTAAGCGGTCTAAAGCAAGAGGGCTATTTCATTTTAAAACTTCACAATGAAAACCAAGGTTTAAATATAGTATATGAACAAGATTGGGATATTATCATATTGGATTGGGATTCATTAAGTATATCGGGGCCAGAAATTTGTAGACAAATACGAATTGTTAAAACGACACCGATCATTATTGTGACCGACAATATTTCTAGTAAGGATTGCATAGCAGGGCTACAAGCAGGAGCAGATGATTATATTAGAAAACCATTTGCGAAAGAAGAATTAGTAGCAAGGGTTCAAGCTATTTTAAGGAGAACTGACTATACTCAGCAAAATGAGACAAACTTTTTTCAGTTTAAAGATCTCTTTGTTGATGCATCTAGCAATATTGTGAAAAAAGGTAGCGAAAATCTCTCGCTTACGAAGCGCGAGTACGATTTACTTGTATTTTTAATCAAGAATAAAAATACAATATTGAGCCGTGAAATGCTTTTGAATCAGGTTTGGGGATATAACGTAGTAGTAAATCCAAATGTAGTAGACTTATATATTGGGTATGTAAGAAAAAAGTTAAAGTGCGAGAAGAAAGACAGATATATTCAAACGATACATGGCAGAGGCTATTCAATGGTTGAATGATAAAAATAAGATAATAAAATAGTTTCTGTGAAATATTAAAAGACGGAACTAGAATATTTCTATCAGGCAATGGATCATGGTTTATAAGGTGCTCATATATTTGGTTAGTGTGGAGGGGAAGATTCTAGCGCGACCGTATCTAATGCAAGTACCTACTTGAAAAGAAAATCAAGATTTTCTCATGTATTCTCTGTAAAATAAAGGTTAATCAACACGCCTGACTGCACATATTACTTTTCGTATACAAAGTATGCTTAATTCTATTAACTCACACCATTCACAAGATTTTCACAGAATTAATGACTATACTAATTAACAGGATATTCAAATGAAAATGATTATCAATATTGGTTTAGGTGAATAGCAGTTACTATCTAATTCAATCTATGGACGTCATCATTTTCGAACTAAATTACATAATAAGGAGTATACGTATGAAAAAAACTATGCTTTTAAAATTAGTAAGTATTCTAGCGATTTTCACTTTAATGTTAGTAGCTTGCTCAGATTCAGGTAAGGAAACTTCGAAAGCTAATAAAGGTGATAGTAGTGATAAGCCAAAAACGGTTGAAATTACTGATGCACATGGAACTGTTAAAGTCCCTGTAAATCCAAAGAATGTAGTTGCTTTAGATAATAGAACTTTTGAAACTTTAGCTGATTGGGGAATTAAATTAGCGGCTGCTCCAAAGGATGTAATGCCTGCAGATTCAGCATATAAAAAAGATGATTCAGTTAAAAATATTGGGAATCACCGCGAACCAAATCTTGAAATTATAGCAGCGGCAAACCCTGACCTTGTAATCGTTGGTCAAAGATTTGCTGGCCATTACGAAGAAATCAAAAAATTAGTGCCAAATGCAGCTGTTATTGATCTTAATGTTGATGTTTCTGAGAAAGCTACTAAGCCTGGAGAAAATTTAGTAAAAGGACTTAAAGATTCTACAATTTCTTTAGGGAAAATCTTTGATAAAGATAAAGAGGCTAAAAAATTAGTAGCTGATTTTGATAAATCTATTGAAAATGCAAAATCTGCTTATAATGGAAAAGATAAAGTTATGAGTGTTATCGTTACTGGTGGGAATATTGGTTTTGCTGCGCCTCACTCTGGTCGCGTTTGGGGACCAATGTATGAAATTTTCGGTTGGACTCCAGCACTAGAAGTGTCTAATTCTACTGCAGGTCATAAAGGTGATGACGTTTCTGTTGAAGCTATTGCACAAACAAATCCTGATTGGCTTTTCGTATTAGATCGTGATGCTGCAACATCTGATGCTGCTACTTCAGCTCCTGCTCAAGATGTTATTTCTAAATCACCTGCTCTTCAAAACACAACTGCTGTTTCTAAAAAACAAGTTATTTATGCACCAGCAGATACTTACACAAATGAATCAATTGAGACTTATATAGAGTTATTTGGAAATATCGCAAAAACTTTAGCTAAGTAGTGTAAAGGAGTACGAAACAGTGTCAAAAAATATGATTTCTAGGGTTGAGAATATTTCTCAACCCCAGTTTTATAATCACAATAAAATATGGACAAAACCTTTTATAATAGCGATTATAGTTGTTATAATTTTAGGGATTATATCACTGTTTACTGGAGTTTATGATATACGTGGACAAGAGGACGGAATGGAGATGTTTTTCATCACTCGTGTTCCGAGAACAGTTGCATTAATGCTTACTGGAGCTGCAATGGCGATGGCAGGGCTCGTAATGCAATTAATTACACAGAATCGTTTTGTTGAACCTACTACAACGGGGACTATTGAATGGTCAGGCTTAGGCCTGCTTTTTGTATATTTATTATTTCCTGCCCCGACTTTAGTTCAAAGAATGACTGGTGCAATCATTTTTTCTTTTATAGGAACTATGATTTTCTTTCTGTTTTTAAGAAGAGTTAAACTTCGTTCGTCTTTAATTGTCCCTATTATTGGATTGATGCTTGGAGCAGTTATTTCTGCAGTGTCTACTTTTTTGGGACTCCTTTTTCAAATGACGCAAAGTATTGAAACTTGGTTCGTAGGTTCATTTGCTACCGTTCAGGTGGGAAGATATGAATATTTATGGCTAATTGTTATCGTTACTTTGCTTATTTTTATGTATGCTAATAGATTGACTTTAGCTGGGCTAGGAGAAGATGTCGCAACAAGCCTTGGAGTTAATTACAATAGAATTGTTCTTTTTGGGACTGGCCTTATCTCTGTTGCAGTTGGAATTGTTGCAGCTGTTATTGGAAACTTACCTTTCTTGGGATTAATTGTTCCAAACATTGTTTCCATGTTTAGAGGGGATGATCTTAGGAGTAATTTACCTTGGGTATGTGTGATCGGAATGGGGACAATAACTACCTGTGACATCATTTCTAGAACAATTATAAAGCCTTTTGAAGTACCTGTTTCTTTAATACTTGCAACAGTGGGAGCAGTCGTGTTTATTACTATTTTATTGAGACGAAGAAAACCAAGGAGGCTACGATGATCACATTAGACTATAAAAATAAAGAAAATGTCGAAATCGATTCTAGCCTTCATAATGAAAGTAGATCAGCTAGTGCTTTTCGTTCTAAGAAGGAAGCAAGACGTTATTGGATTGTACTGATAACATTGATTGCTTTAGGTCTCCTTTCTTCATATGGACTTTTAGTTTATAACAATCCAGTTCCGATAGATTCACCTTCTTTTATCCCAGTTGTTAAGAGAAGGATAATAGCTATTGTTGCGATGATTATTGCTGCAGTTTGCCATAGCTTGTCGACAGTTGCTTTCCAATCTATTACGAACAATAAGATTATTACTCCTTCGCTTTTAGGTTTCGAATCACTTTATTCAGCAATTCATACGAGTACAATATTCTTCTTTGGTGCTAGTGCATTAATAAACTTTAATGGAATTGGATCATTTTTATTCCAAGTTGTTGCTATGGTCTTGATGAGTTTGATACTTTATGGATGGTTACTTTCCGGTAAATACGGGAATTTACAACTTATGCTTTTAGTTGGAATTATTATTGGTACTGGACTGAATTCCGTATCAACTTTTATGAGAAAGCTACTTGCGCCTTCAGAGTTTGATATTTTACAAGCGAAATTATTTGGTTCTGTTAATCATGCAGATCCTGCATATTTTCCTGTTGTAATTCCTGTGATTATAATTGTAGCGGTATTAATTTTTGTTCATTCTAAGAAGTTGAATATTTTATCACTTGGAAAGGATGTTGCTACTTCCTTTGGGGTTAAATATCAACCTAGTGTAATTTATACGCTTGTATTAGTTGCTATTTTGATGTCCATTTCAACAGCTCTAATTGGGCCACTTACTTTCTACGGCTTTTTAGTAGCAACTTTGAGTTATCAGGCGGCGTCAACTTATGATCATAGATATATTTTTCCAATGGCTTTTGCAATAGGATTTTTGATAATGACGAGTGCATACTTTTTAATGTATCATGTATTCAATGCTCAAGGTGTAGTTTCAGTTATTATTGAATTATTTGGTGGAATCATATTCTTAACTATTGTTTTAAGGAAGAGGGCTTTATGATAAAAATTGATAATGTTAAAAAGTTCTATACTGATAAGGTAAAAATAGGACCTTTGGATATTGAAATACCAAAAGCGGGCTTTACTTCTTTAATTGGACCAAATGGTGCTGGAAAGTCTACGACACTATTGATGATTGGAAGACTCTTAGATATGGATGAAGGCCAAATTCAAGTAGCGAATATGGATGTTTCTGAATCCAAATCAAAAGACTTAGCAAAAATTTTGACTATATTGCGACAAGAAAATCATTTTGTAACGAGGCTTACTATTAGACAACTAGTTGGATTTGGGCGCTTTCCTTATTCAAAGGGAAGATTAACTAAAGAAGATGAGGTTATCATTTCTAAATATATCGATTTCTTAGATTTAACTAGTTTAGAGAATAGATATTTAGATGAGCTTTCTGGTGGTCAAAGACAAAGGGCATATGTAGCGATGGTATTGTGCCAAGAGACTGAATATGTGCTTTTGGACGAGCCTCTGAACAACCTTGATGTTGCTCGTTCTGTTCAAATGATGGAGCATTTGAGACGTGCAGCTAATGAATTCGGAAGAACAATTTTGACTGTTATGCATGACATAAATTTTGCAGCTAAATACTCTGATAAAATTTGTGCTATGAAAGATGGACAAATTGCTGCTTTTGGAACAGTAGAAGAGGTTATGGACCCAACACTTTTGACAGATATTTTTGAAACAAAAATAGAAATTATCAAAGGTCCTTATGGGCCCATCGCTGTTTATTAGTTACAAAATGAGTATGTAAAAAAGCTGCTGTCTATATTTTATAGGCAGCAGCTTTTTTTATGCAATTGCCGATGATAGCTCTGTCCCACAGGTATTTCATTACTTCCGGTCCTGCGATGCTTCAAACAATAAACTTGTAAATTACTCATAAAATGCAAAGGAATGCTTCACCTATTCAAGTATGTACCAAACGAAAAAATATCTCTGTATAACTTTTTAAAAGAATTCAGCTTGGTTTTTTATATGTAATATTGCATATCAGAGTGTATTGATAAAAGTGTAAGGGGTCACTATAATGAGGGCATAAAGATAAATCACATTATCGTAGCAAGAAAAAGGAGGAAATAATATGGAAATCGCAATGGCAGTTTTGAAATTTGTAGGTGGCGTAATCCCGTTAATTCAAGAACTTTTAAAAGCATTTATGTAAGTTTATTAGTTAGCTATCATTTATCAATCATTATCATATCTTACTAAAAAAAGAACGGGGTGATTTTTCTGAATATTAAGAAAAACACTAAAAGAAGAAAATTCCTTACATGTTTATTAGTTAGTTTATGCACTATTAATTATTCATCTATTTCCTTCGCAGAAACACAAGTAGGTAATGCAACTGATGTAATCAAAAATGCTAGTGGCATTGATACTGGCATAGCAAATCTTAAATATAATAATCAAGAAGTTTTAGCTGTAAATGGTGATAAGGTAGAGAGTTTTGTTCCGAAAGAAAGTATCAATTCAAATGGTAAATTTGTAGTAGTGGAACGCGAGAAAAAATCACTTACAACTTCACCAGTCGATATTTCGATTATTGATTCTGTGGTGAATCGTACGTATCCAGGAGCGGTACAACTTGCAAATAAAGCTTTTGCAGACAATCAACCGAGTTTATTAGTGGCTAAGAGAAAGCCTTTGAATATTAGTATAGACTTACCTGGCATGAGAAAAGAAAATACAATTACTGTCCAAAATCCGACATATGGTAATGTGGCTGGAGCAGTAGATGATTTAGTATCTACTTGGAATGAAAAGTATTCTAAAACACATACGTTACCTGCAAGAATGCAGTATACAGAATCTATGGTTTATAGTAAATCACAAATCGCAAGTGCCCTTAACGTTAACGCTAAATATCTCGATAACAGTCTAAACATCGATTTTAATGCGGTTGCAAATGGAGAGAAGAAAGTGATGGTAGCGGCATATAAGCAAATATTTTATACCGTAAGTTCTGAACTACCTAACAATCCATCCGATCTTTTTGATAATAGTGTTACTTTTGGTGAGTTAACTCGTAAAGGTGTAAGTAATTCGGCTCCACCTGTTATGGTTTCAAATGTAGCTTATGGTAGAACTGTTTATGTAAAATTAGAAACAACATCTAAGAGTAAAGATGTACAAGCTGCTTTTAAAGCCTTACTTAAGAATAACAGCGTCGAAACGAGTGGACAGTATAAAGATATTTTTGAAGAAAGTACCTTTACTGCTGTAGTATTAGGCGGAGATGCGAAAGAGCATAACAAGGTTGTTACTAAAGATTTCAATGAAATCCGAAATATCATTAAAGATAATGCTGAATTAAGTCTTAAAAATCCAGCATATCCAATTTCATATACAAGCACTTTCTTAAAAGATAATGCAACTGCTGCTGTTCATAACAATACAGATTATATTGAGACGACAACTACAGAATATTCAAGTGCTAAAATGAAACTTGATCATTACGGTGCTTACGTTGCTCAATTTGATGTATCTTGGGATGAATTCACATTTGATCAAAATGGGAAAGAAGTACTAACACATAAAACATGGGATGGTAGCGGCAGAGACAAAACAGCTCATTACTCTACAGTTATCCCTCTTCCACCAAATTCAAAAAATATAAAAATCGTAGCTAGAGAATGTACTGGTCTTGCATGGGAATGGTGGAGAACAATTATTAATGAACAAAATGTTCCATTAACAAATGAAATAAAAGTTTCAATTGGAGGAACAACATTATACCCAACGGCTAGTATTAGTCATTAGGTATAAAAAAGCGCCCTGTAATCAGGGCGCTTTTTCACTTAGTCACAAATTTTACTCTTTCCAAAACTGCTCTAGCAAAATAACGATCATAGTACCTACGAGTAATCCGTTACTTAAAACATATTGTAAGGAAGAAGGAACTCCACTAAATGCACTTTCTGGAAGAAACATTATTCCCAAACTGATTAATAATGAAATTCCTAATATAGTTAATCGGCGTTGCTTTAATTCTTCACGTAAAATGGATTGAAATGAAATGCCTATTACTTGGACAAATGTAGCTAAAAGTGCAGAATTAGCAATAGGACCTGGTAGCAAGGATATAAAGTTTACAATTGAGGGGATAAAAGAAATACCTGCTAATATAAGACTTGCTATAAGAAACGACTTCACCTTTTTTTGACCTGTTAGTTGAATAAATCCTGCTGATGCAGGTAATGGTACAATTCCAATTGTAGAGAACAATGATGAAATAATATGTGATATACCTCCGACCCATACACCACGGTTCAGTGTTTGCTTTTCATTTTCTTTAGATAGGGGAGCCACTTGTTTTACAGCCGAAATAGCAGCAATTGTATTTGCAACTAAAAGAAAGGTAAATAAAGTTGCAGTTAGAGTCATTCCAATATCGAATCTAGGTGTGCCCCAAGCAAATATCGCTGGTAACTTGACTAGCGTTGTATGTGAAGGCATATGAGATGATTTTCCTAATACTGCATACAAAAGCCAACCACATGAAATTCCAAGTAACACAGCGTAACTTTTCATCCATCCTTTCCCTTTAATTGATAAGAAAGTAATAAGGGCAAAAACAAAGAGCGCAATAGTAGCTGTTGTATAGTCAGGATGAGTTGCAGGTCCTTGTAATCCCATCATTCCTTTTAGTAACACACCACTAAGCTGAAGAGATAATATTAAAAGAAAGGTTCCTGTAACCAAGGGTGTAAATAAACGTAAGATTCGATGAACAAGCCCTGTTATACCAAGAACGAAGAGTAATATACCTGCAATAATTAATCCGCCTTCTAAAAGTTGCAACACGTCTTTTGCGCTTTGTCCCTGATGCATAGCAACTTGTCCCAATATGACAAATATACTTACCCATGAACCGGCTGGCCCGTCCGCAATGGGATAGCGATGCCCAAACCACGCTTGTAGAAACGAGCTTACTCCCACGACTAAAAAAGTCCGCTGCATTAATGTTGAGATATCTTCTATTGGTAAATGGAATATGCCACCAATAATGATAGGTAATGCAATTGCATTTGCTAATAGAAACACAAACCATTGTAGAATACTAAAACTCGTATCAAAGTGTTTTTTATTCATATTATTCTCCTTTGCCGAAAAAGAATATCATAGTAAAAATCCATCCTTTCTACACAGTTAGATTAAAAAGGATGGATTTATTAAATCTATAAAATTATTTTAATTATATAGATAGATTTTTAATTAATTACCATGTACGGAATGGCAAGAATTTCCCATTAAGTGTAATCACAATACGAGGATCGCCACCTTTTGGATCTTCTTGTGTATCCACACCTAGGTTGAAGTTAATCGCACTCATTACACCTTCGCCCGCTTTTTCTAAGATTAACTCTCTAATAGTTGGTGCATATTGTAACATCATTTCATATAAACGATATGCAATCGGGTCAGTAGGAGGCATTTCCATTACTTGGCCGCGAAGTGGAACTACTGTTAATGCTTGAACTACTTCTTCATCTAATTCTAATAGTTTACCGATTTTTTCTGCTTCTGGACGTGTCATTGTAGCTTGTCCTAATAACGCTGTTACAACCCAAGTCTCAGAGTTTTCACTTACTTTTGCAATTTCTTCCCATGTTAAACCTTTTGCAATTTTTGCTTCTAAAATTTTTTTTGTAGCTTCCGGTCGATTCATATCTAATACTTGTCTTTTCATATCTAATAACTTCCCTTCGTGTAAGTAATATTAATTATTTTGTTTCACCATGTAATGCTTTATATCCATCTACCACTACATCTAATTTCCCTGTATGTGGATCAATAACTAAACCGTGTACAGGAACATCTTTTGGAATAAGTGGGTGATTTCTTACTAAATCAACATTAGCTTGTGTTGAATCGCAAACATCATCGAATCCGAATAACCATTTTTTAAGGTCAACACCAGCATATTCAATCGCTGATAAAATTTCTGGTGAAGCTACTCCACGATCTAATATTTTTTGAAGTGTTCCTTTTGGATTCGTTTGGCTCGCACCACATCTATGGTGTCCAATAAGGAAGATTTCATCTGCATTTAAATCGTATACTGACGCGACAACACTTTGCATAACACTATCGAAAGCAGAAGCAATTTTACCACCTGCATTTCTGATGACTTTTGCATCACCATCGTGTATATCTAAAGCTTTTGGAAGTAGCTCAATTAAACGAGCATCCATGCAAGAAACAACAACCATACGTTTTTTAGGCATTTTTGTCGCTTCACGAGGAGCGTATTCCTTATTTTCTACAAATTGTTCATTGAACGATAGAATTTCTTGTAATAACATATTTGTAACCTCCTTTAAATCTAGATGTATTTTTTGTTGCGTCCTCTGTGTTATAAGTAAATATAACTGATAAATAATGTGATGTAAGAGGATAAACTAAGTATAGTGAATTGTATTGATAAGCAGAATAAGTTGGCGAAACACTTTCGGGCTTTCTACTTTCACGGTGAAAGGATTGGTTTATATCATTGATCAAACAGATTTTGAGATACTGAAATTATTAGGAGAAAACTCAAGAATACAATGGAAAGAGCTTGGCCAAAAAATACATATGACGGGGCAGGCCGTAGGAAATCGAATTCGAAGATTAGAGGATTTAGGGATTATTGAACAGTATACAATTGCAATAAACCGAATCAAATTAGGACAAGTAGTGACTGCATTTGTTACTTTGTTCGTAACAACAGCTAATCACCAAGAGTTTATGAATTTCTTTCAAGGAGAAGAAGGGATTTCTGAAGTACACCGTATAAGTGGTGAGGGGTGTTATTTATTAAAAACACATTTTGCGTCCAATGAAGACTTAGATAACTTTCTAGGACGACTATTAAAATACGGGAATTATCGTGTTAACTTATCGATAGGAAAGTTGAAATAAGGTTTCTTTTCCTTGGAGGGGATGGTAACATTATTTGCTAAACTTTATTTGTATAGAGATAATGAAGTCGTTTCATGTTTATCTTAAATAGTCAGAGCCTTACTACAATTTATGTGTAGTAAGGCTTTTTAAAGTTGTTAAAAAAATACATTGTAAGGAAGAAGGAAAGCCGTTAACAATAATGTAATTTCTAATAGAGTGAATTGATTGTATTGTAAAATTTTTTAAGATGAATTGTAGGGGAAATGAAGATCTTATAGAAGGGATTCTTATAGGAAGGGGATGTCCATGTTCGATTCAACAGATTTTAAAATTATAAAGTTACTACAAGAAAACGCTAGAATGAACTGGAAGGAAATTGGAGAGAGAGTACATTTGACTGGCCAGGCTGTTGGGAAACGAATTAATAAATTAGAAGAGGCAGGTGTCATTCAAAAATATACGATAGATATCGATAGGGCTAAGTTAGAAGGGTCTATTATGACGTTTGTTACACTATTTCTGCATGCACCACATTATCATAATCAAATTCAAACCTTTTTTGAAAAAACGGACGTAATTACTGAAATGTATCGTATAAGTGGCGATGGCTGTTATATCATGATTCTTCACACATCTTCACATCAACAATTAGAAGAGACTCTTGCAGATGTTTTACATTATGGTGATTATCGTATAAATACTGTCATTAAGACAATTGAAAAAAAGAAAGAATAAGATATTTATCCTTTCTTTTTTTATATGGAAATGGAATTCTTTATTTGTTTTTGTTTATAAAACTGTTTGCTGACATGACTTTTGCATAAATATCACCAAACTCTAATGCGCTCATGAATGACTGATGAGCGTGTACTGCGGGGATTAGATTTCCTTGAAATTCTAAATCTTTTGTTGTACAAGCATCTTCAATTACAACACATTGAAATCCTAAATCACTGGCAGCACGTACTGTTGCATCAATACATACATGAGTCATCATGCCGCAAATGACTAGTTGATCTATTTTTTCCTTCTTTAATGTTTCAAATAAATTGGTTCTTAAAAAACTGTTAGGGTGATGTTTTTGTATGACTCTTTCGTTAGCGATTGGCTGTACATCATCATGAATTTGAACACCTACTGTTTCAGGTAAGAAGAAAGTAGCTCCTTCATTGTTCGCAATATGTTGTACGTGAATAACTGTGTTATATTTTTCACGAAATACTTTCAAGACTTCTTTCGTTTTTTGTGCGGCTTTTTCAGGTTGATGCAATTCCATATTGCCGCCTTCAAAGTAATCATTTTGCATGTCGATTAATAGTAACGCTTCGTTCATAGTTAATCCCCCCACATATATTTGTACAGTACGTTGTTTGTACTGTACCGTTATTATATAAAGTGTAGGTATGTGCAGGTAATAATGTCATGAAACGATTTTAACGCATACAGTTTCATTGTGAAAAAGCTAAAAGATACAAAGTAAAGATTGGGGAAACGGCTATATTAAACGTAAATATCAGGATGGTGAAGTGTTAGTGAAAGAGGACGATCATATTTGATTTAACACTTTTGTAAGTATAATTTTGCTATAATAAATGCGTACTTACACGAAGGGGAGTTTAAAGATAAAATGAAGTCGTTTAATATCGATCATCTTATAGCTAGTGTTTTGCAATGGATATTAAATATAGCTTTAATTATATTATCCATTGTGTTATCGATTTTCTTAGTGAATGAGACAATCACATTTGTGCAGTATATCTTTTCGGAAAAGGAGTATACATCGTATAAATTGGTTGAAAGTATTATCGTCTACTTCTTATACTTCGAGTTCATCGCATTGATTATTAAGTATTTTAAGTCGAATTATCATTTTCCGTTACGTTATTTTATTTATATCGGAATTACGGCTTTAATTCGATTAATTATTGTATCTCATGAGGAACCGATGGAGACGTTGTTATATGCGGGATCCATTCTTGTTTTAGTTATTGCTTTATACATATCGAATATGAGAGATTTGAGAAAAGAGTAGTGCAGACATAAGTTTGCGCTATTTTTCATTTTTTCGTTAATAAGTTGTAAATTTCGACATGAAATTTTTATATTAGTTTATCATGTTTTTGTAATAAGGAAATCTAAAAAGGAGTGATGTGATTCATGTTTAATAAATTTTTGGGGAATTCAAGAGCAAAAAAGATTTGTGGAATTGGGGCATTAGCAACTTTAATAGGTTTTTCGTCGTTAGGGTCAGTTAGTGCAGGCGTAGCTTGCACTAACTTTTTATGTCTTGACCTTCAAGTGGCTTGAAAGTTTACAATGTAAATAGGGCGTTTGAAATTGAAAAAAATTGAGAAATTAAGTGAAGAGGTTTCTTTTACTTGGAGGTTATAACAATGAGTCAGGAATTGAAGTTACGTCCTTTAGAACGGGAAGATTTAAAGTTTGTACACGAACTTAATAATAATGCCCATATTATGTCGTATTGGTTTGAAGAGCCGTATGAGGCATTTGTGGAGCTGCAGGATTTATACGATAAACATATACATGATCAAAGTGAACGCCGGTTTATCGTTGAGAAAAATAATGAGATGGTTGGATTGGTCGAATTAGTGGAAATCGATTATATTCACCGAAGAACTGAATTCCAAATTATTATTGATCCTAATTATCAAGGGCATGGCTACGCAGCAGAAGCGACGCGTTTAGCGATGGATTACGCTTTTTCTGTATTAAATATGCATAAGATTTATTTAGTTGTGGATAAAGAAAATGAGAAAGCAGTCCATGTGTATAAAAAGGTTGGATTTATAGTGGAAGGCGAGCTTTTAGACGAGTTTTTCGTTGATGGTAACTATCATAATGCGATAAGAATGTGTATGTTCCAGAAGGAATATTTTAAAAATAAGTAGTTGAATGATTTGGAGGTAATGTTGACGCTTCGTAAAACTGTATGCTAAAATCCCTTTTAAGTATTAAGGAAGGTGCAGAACATGCTTTATATAAAATTTGTAAAACTCATTAGAAAACTTTGCTCCGCACAAATGTATACGGTGAAGTGTTGTACGGAGCTTAATCAAGGGGCATAAATCCCTATATTCATCGACTGAATAACTTTTCTAAAAAAGTATAGTTTATCTATGCTTATTTGGTTATGGTTTTTCAGTTGATGTATAAAATAGATTAAGGGGCCATAGACAATGCTTTGTCTATGGCCCTTTGTGTATATTATTCCAATGAGCTTTTACTGTAAATTGGAGTAGTATGGGAAAAACCACGAAGCAGAGGGCTAGTGTCGAACGACGCTATCTCTCTGCTTTTTTAATTTCAGGAAAAGAGGAATAAAAATGAGTTTACTTAAAGTTGAAAGTTTATCACATAGTTTTATAGATAAAGTATTATACGAAAATGCTTCTTTTGATTTGTATAAAGGGGAACATATGGGGATTGTTGGACAGAATGGTGCAGGGAAAAGCACATTAATGAAAATATTGGTAGGGGAAATTATTTCTGATAAGGGGAGCATTAAGTGGCAACCTAATATTCAAATTGGACATCTTGATCAATATGCAGAAATTGATGGGAGCTATACCATTTCACAATATGTAAAGCGAGCCTTTTATGATTTGTTTGAAATGGAAAAGAGAATGAATAAGTTATATGAAGAAAGTGCGATGACTGGAGATGAGAATCAACTATTGAAAGCAGCTGAAATACAAGAACAGCTTGAGGCTCGTGATTTTTATTCAGTAGACAGCGTAATAAATAAGGTGGCAGCCGGTTTAGGTATTGATGCGATTGGGATGGATCGTGTTATTGATGAATTAAGCGGAGGACAACGGGCAAAGGTAATTTTAGCAAAGCTTTTATTAGAAGAGCCTACTATTTTATTACTAGATGAACCGACAAACTTTCTTGATAAAGAGCATGTTGAATGGCTTGCTAATTATTTAGTGAATTTTGAAGGGGCGTTTATGGTCGTGTCACATGATTTTGACTTTCTAGAAAAAGTGACTTCTTGCATATGTGATGTAGAGTTTGGAACGGTGAAGAAGTATTACGGCAAATACTCAGATTTTGTAAGACAAAAGGAGCATTTGCGAAAAGATTATATTCGCCAATACTATGCACAGCAAAAGAAAATTGAAAAAACGGAAGAGTATATTCGTAGAAATATTGCTGGAGTGAATTCAAAAATAGCACAAGGACGTAGAAAGCAGTTGCAACGTATGGAAAAAATTGCGCCACCAAGTTTTACTCATAAACCGTCTATTCATTTTCAGGAACTTCCTATTTCGGTTCAGACAGTTCTGGAAGTAAATAATCTTGAAGTTGGTTACGATTTTGCTCTCTTACCAAAATTGAATTTTTCAGTGATGGGTGGGCAAAAACTTGTTATTACAGGGTTCAACGGAGTAGGGAAATCTACTTTATTAAAAACAATCGTTGGAACTATTTCTAGTATTGCCGGAGAATTTCACTTCTCAGAGCAAATAAAGATTGGATATTATGAGCAAGATTTAAATTGGAATAACGATAATTTAACGCCGCTTCAAATTATTTCGGAACAGTTTCCTAAACTAAATGTGAAGGAGGTACGTCATCATTTAGCTGCATGTGGTGTGAAAGATACTCATGTTTCACAAGAAATTCGTACGTTGAGTGGTGGTGAACAATCAAAGGTTAAATTATGCGGATTATTATTATCACCTTGTAATTTCTTAATTTTAGATGAGCCGACAAATCATTTAGATGCAGAAGCGAAGGGAGCTTTGCAAAAGGCACTCATTCAGTTTAAAGGTAGCATTATACTCGTATCTCACGAAGCAAGTTTTTATCTTGATTGGGCAGATAGTATTTTTAATATAGAGACAGGATTAGTTAAGGGGGTGTGAAACATATGAGTAGAAATGATTGGAAAAAGAAAATTATTTTATTTTTGACCGCTCAAACGATCTCTTTGTTCGGTTCCTCTCTCGTGCAATACGCGATTATATGGTATATCACCTTAACAACATCGTCAGGGTTAATGTTGACCATTTCAACTGTTTGCGGATTCCTACCGCAAATTGCAATATCTTTATTTGCAGGTGTTTGGATTGATCGTTACGACCGTAAAAAGATGATTATGTTATCGGACGGGAGTATAGCAATTACTACGTTAGTTTTAGCAGTTTTATTTTTAACAGGATATAAAAGTATTTGGTTCCTTTTTATAGTACTACTCATTCGTTCAGCTGGGACAGGGGTACAAACGCCAGCTGTGAATGCGTTAATCCCACAAATCGTTCCGAAAGATTATCTTATGAAAATAAATGGGATAAATAGCGGTATTACATCTTTAATTATGTTTCTTTCTCCAGCAGCAAGTGCTGCAATTCTTTCTATTGCTAGCATTGAAACGACATTTTTTATTGATGTTATTACGGCTATGATTGGAATTAGTATTATGTTTATCATTCAAGTGGAGAGACATGTGAATACAGAGAGTAAGCAAAAATCTAATTTACAAGGTATAAAAGAAGGCTTTGCTTACTTAAAAGAAAATGTATTTATTAAGAGGCTACTCTTTTTATTAATCATTGTCATGATTTTAATAAGTCCAGCCGCCTTTTTAACACCTTTAATGGTAACTCGTTCTTTCGGTGCAGAAATGTGGAGACTTACTGCTAGTGAGATGACTTTTAGTGCGGGGGCGGCAGCTGGTGGCGTATTGATTGCGGCATGGGGTGGTTTCCGTAATCGTATGCATACAACAGCGCTAGCTTGTGCGTTGTATGGACTGCTTATGATTGGACTAGGGATTGCTCCGGTATTTATTGTGTATTTAGTATTTAACTTTTTAATTGGTATAACAATGCCGTGCTTCAATACACCGGTTACCGTGTTATTGCAGGAAAAAGTAGAACCTTCTATGCACGGACGAATGTTTAGTCTTGTACAAATCGCTAATTCATGCGCGTTTCCTTTAGGAATGATAATATTTGGTCCATTGGCTGATATGTTTAGTGTAGAAATTTTGTTAATTTATGCTGGGATATTCGTGCTATTGTGTGCGATTTATGTTGTAGTAAGCAAGAGGTTTGAAGTGTAAATATTTATGTTTGAAAAGGTTTGTGAGGCAATTTAAGGTGCTTCATAAACCTTTTTCTATTTATAATAATCAATAATTTTTTATTGTAAAACAATAAAAAATTATTGACGAATGATTTTGTTTTAGGTAATATGATGTTAATAATCTAAGGGTAATTATATGAATAGAGGAGAATGTGAAATGATAAATAAATACGTCGTAGCTATTTCTTTCATGATTTTAGCGATCATTTCTTTAGCTATACATGCTTCAAACAGTAAAGTGGGAGCGAATGGATTCCTTGAAGAACCTTTCTTTTTCTTAGTACCGATAAGTTATGTATTGTTCTTGAGTGGTATTGGTGTATTACTATTTGGATTTATTACTTCAAAGCTGAAAAAAAGTAATAGATAAAATGAAGTTTAAGTAGTGAGGGATTCATTAATCGGGACAAAACACTCACCATGAAATAGAAACATACTATATGGAAGAAAAATAATAAGTGAGCTGAATCATGATGAATCATTATTTTTATAGTGGTAGACAAGTGGGAGCAGCTATTACACTGGCAGGAGCACAGGGGACAATTCATGCTGTGAATCAAGCGATTCAAATGCAGCAACAAGCATATTTTGCACAAATGATGCAAGGGCAGTATATGTCGTACTCACAGCCTCCGATGCAAATTGTACATTAAGATGTGCATCCAGCGGGTTTATTCTCCATTCCATATGGCGGGACATACTTCTTATGAAAGAAAGCGACTGATAAGAGTCGCTTTCTTTTTTTATATTCCGCCTAGCTTCATTCCAAGGAATGCAAAAAGGATACCGATTATATAAGTAGCACTTAAATATAGAAATAGTATGCAAAAGTTTTTACGATTGAAGAGCTGAATGGACTCTAGTTTAAATGTTGAAAATGTCGTGAAGGCACCCATAAATCCAGTACCTAATAATAATTGCCAACCTGTAGTGACGCCATTGCCAATTATATATCCGAGTAAAAACGCCCCTGTTATATTAATGAGAAATGTAGCAATTGGAAAGGAAGTTTTATTTCTTTTTTTAAACCAATTGCTAATTGCAAATCGTGTAATAGCACCGAAGAAACCTCCAGTTGCCACTAATAAAGCTTCCATCATAAGTGATCACCTTTCGTAAGATGTTTCTTAAGTAAGAAATCACCTAATGTATAGCCAAGACCAGACATAATGAGTCCACCAAGTATGCTGCATGATACATATAAGAAAGCCGTATTCCATTCAGAATGATTGATTAATTGCACAGTTTCTACACTAAATGTCGAAAACGTCGTAAAGGAACCGATGAATCCAGTTCCAACGCCTGTAATAATTTCTGAAGGCAAGATATTTCTTCGAGCGATATACGTAGTTAGCCACGCTAATAAGAAGCAGCCGGCTAAGTTAATAAGTAACGTAGCTAATGGAAATGAATGATGCCATGAAGTATGAATAGTAAGACCTAAATAATAACGAGAGAGGGCTCCTAATATACCGGCTATGCCAACGATAATATAAATCAATTTCTTCACCTCTTTAAATAGCTTGCTCAAAAAAATAGACTCCTACCAGTAGTTATACTGGTAGGAGTCATTAGCTAAGCAGCAGTTATGGCGAACTCCATCGCCTATAATTATTACATATAGTGTACTAAAAATTGCGTAGAATTTCCAGTGAAGAAGTGGAGCTGTTTTGTATGTATGTGATGCTTTAAGATAGGGAACTTCTGTTTATAAACTAAATATAGTGATATAAGGTTTTTGATGTGATAAAATGTTTCTTATGTCTGTCATTTGTTTTTAGTTGACTGAAAATAAAGAAAAGTAAAATTGGTAGTTTTAGAAAAGGAGTCGTTCGTTTGAAAAAATTATTAAAAATAGTACTTATATGTATTTTAGTAGGATTGGGAGTTGTAGGTGGTTTTTTAGCGTATATGACACTTACAAAAGAACAGCCGGCTAATGTTATAAGTTTGAAGGTGGAGAATAATAAGGAACGCGTGTTAGCGCTTGGAAATGAATTTAAAGTTACAACATTTAATATTGGCTATGCTGGATTAGATAAGGATCAAGACTTCTTTATGGATGGTGGAAAGAGATCTGGTTCAAGTAGTAAAGAGCAAACGGAAACGAATTTAAAGAATATGCTTTCGTTTTTACAAAATGAGAATAGTGATTTTACGTTATTACAAGAGGTTGATATAAAATCACTGCGATCTTTTGATGTAAATGGACATGAATTTTTGAAAAAAGGATTACCTGATTATGCTTCGTCGTTCGGAAAGAACTATGATACAAAATGGGTCCCTGTACCAATTACAAGTCCAATGGGATATGCGGAGGCTGGACTAAGTACGTTTTCTAAATATACAGTCCAAACAGCGCAGAGGTTCCAACTTCCTGGAATGGAGCCTTGGCCAAAGCGTTTGTTTGATTTAGATCGAGCGATTGTTGAGCATAAAATACCTGTTAATAATGGGAAGTTTGTGAGACTCGTAAATTTACATTTGTCTGCGTATGATGAAGGCGGGAAAATTAGAAAACAGCAAGTAGAGTTTTTAAAAGAATATATGAACAAGCATTATGAAAATGGTGATTACGTAATAATGGGCGGAGATTGGAATCAATTACTTTCGAACGCTCAGTTAAGTGATCCGAAGTTTGTGAAAGAGCGCCCAGAGTGGTTAGTAGAGTTACCAAAGGACTTTACTGATGGTGGCTTTAAGTGGGCTGTAGATCCGTCGGTTATGACGGTGAGAGATGATGTGAAGAAATATGTGGAGGGTGAAAACTTCGTCACGATTATTGATGGTTTTATCGTTTCACCGAATGTGGAAATTGTAAATGTACAAGGGAAAGATTTAAAGTTTGAAAATAGCGATCATAACCCAGTAAGTGCGGTATTTAAGCTGAAGTAATCGATATGTATAAGTAGAAGGTGGGGCTTCATATATGGAGTGGTTAAAGAGAACTTGTTTTTCTAACCTTGAGAAAGAATCACAGAAAAATCATTTATTGCTGTTCATTACGATTTGTAGTTTCTTTCTTGGAATAATCGCGATTGGGTATTACGGATATATTTTTACAGAGAGAGCAATAGCATTTTGGGTTTGTGGCATTTCAGTTGTTGTATTTGGAACGCTTCTTACTTTTATAGAAAGCATGGAAGCGATGTATAAATATATCATGACATTTATGTTGCTTATTATGTCTTTCATTATGGTACAAGCTTTTAACGAAAGTCCGGCTGTGTTTCAAATGATCTACTTTACACTAGCAGTTTCACTTATTTATTTAAGTGAACGTCTCGTTATCATTCTCGGCGGAGTGGCGGTTGTTATCACATTTATTCTTTGTAGTTATTGGCCGGAGCAATTTTTTGCTTATACAGCGGCATCTGAAGCTGCAAACTTCGCAAGCTTGTTAGCAATCGTAACGATCGCTATGTGGGGCGTAACGAAGATTGGCTCTAATCTGCTAGCTCGTTTAAGTGATGAGAAGCAAGAAGTGATGAGGAAAGCTCAGGAGCTAGAAGAGACTCAAAGACTTATTGAGGAAACTGTTGTGAAACTAGATAGTAATTTCAATCATTTAAGACAAAATATGAATACATCGATGGAGTCGATGAGTGAAATTAATTTTGCTTTTGAAGAGGTGGCAGTTGGTACTCAATCACAATCAGAGATGATGCATCGTTCAGTAGAAGTATTGAATGATATGGAAGGAAATATTGAACAAATCATTTCTCAAGTAAGAGGTGCATCGATTCGTGTTGATGAAAGTTTAGAGATTTCAAAGGGTAGTGTACATACTTTACGAAATTTTGAAGCGAATATGAGAAGTTTAAATGATGTTGTTTCACAATCAGGAATTATATTTAGAGATTTAATGATGCAGTCGAAGCAAATTAACGAAATTGTAGATGTAATAACGAATATTTCAAGTCAGACGAGTTTGCTAGCTTTAAATGCAAATATAGAAGCTGCAAGAGCAGGAGAGCATGGAAAAGGATTTGCTATTGTAGCGAATGAAGTATTAAAGCTTGCCGAAGAATCGAATCGTTCTGCGGGGAGAATTCAAGGTATTTTGAAGGAGTTTAGTAATCAAGCAAGTAAAGTGGAAGTGCAGGTAGAGAAATCAGAAAAAGTACAAGAAGAATGTAATGAAATGCTAGCAAGTGTTTTAACAAATGTAACGGATTTAGGGAAGTTTATTGATGCAATTAATGATGTAATGAGAGAGATTGTTGGTCATCAAGAAAACTTGCAGGTTAAAACGACGAATATCGTAAAGGATGTTACACATGCTTCTAATGTAATTCAGCAAACTTCTGCGGCTACGGAAGAAGTGTTAGCAAGTGTGGAAGAAGAAAAACATCGAAATGATATATCGGTGAAGACGTTACATACTGTTAGCGAGCAAGTGAAGTTACTAGAAGATATTTTAGAAAAGTAATATCTCTTGAAAAGGGCACACCATATGTGCTCTTTTTTCATTTAAACGAATACTTAATAGTAATTTAATTGCTTTTCTGCGCGTTTTCTGCCAAGCTTAAGGAGATAAACTGAGACTTTAATTAGTGGGGCTATACGCTACTGATTATTAGTTGAACCCCGCAAATAGCGGAATAAAATACTTCAAAGAAAGAATTATATAGGTGACGCATATGATCGAAGTTAAGACTTCTGAACTTAGTGATGGAGAATTTAATAGAGGGGTATTTGCAACTCGTGATATTAAAAAGGGTGAGTTGATTCACTCAGCACCAGTTATCTCTTATCCGAATGAACAGCATGAACACATTGAGAAAACGTTACTTGCTGACTACGCATTTGAGTATGGGGTAAATCATACGGCATTCCTTTTAGGATACGGCATGTTATTTAATCATGCATATAATCCGAATGCAACGTATGATATTGTCTTCGAGAATCATACGTTTAACTTCTTTGCTTACAAAGATATAAAAGCGGGAGAAGAGATTCTAATCAATTATAATGGTGAAGTTGATGACGATGAGCTATTATGGTTTGATAAGGAAAAAGAAGAGAACGAAAAGTAAATTATAATAAGTAATAAAAAAGATGCTTTTACCTATGTAAAAGCATCTTTTTTATTGATGAAAATAAAGTAAAGGTTACAAAAAAATACCACTTTATTTTCGTATGGTATAGTAAGATACTGAAGGATAGTGTTTTGAAAAAGTAATATATTTTACAAATTGTTGTCTTTCTGATGACATGTCAAGTTTAGTAGCCCATTTGGGTTGCTTTATTATGCAATATATATTTTAATATGAGTGGCACCTCTTATAAATTAAGAGGTTTATAGGTGTCTCGAATTGATTTTGGGTACACTGTATCCACCACTTTAGGTTCGTTCATGTATGTGGGGATATTATGGGCCCGTATAACGGGATAAAAAGAATATAGAAATAGAGGAATCGTAAAATGAATATGCAAGAGGTTTATGAATATTTAAGTACGGTATTGCCTGAAGGTCATGTGAAACAAGATGAAATGTTAAAGAATCATACACATATTAAAGTTGGTGGAAAAGCAGATGTGTTCGTTGCGCCGACGAATTATGATGAAATTCAAGAAGTTATCAAATATGCTAACGAATATAATATTCCAGTTACGTTTTTAGGAAATGGATCGAATGTCATTATTAAAGACGGTGGAATTCGCGGGATTATAGTAAGTTTAATTCACATTACAGGTGTGACTGTAACAGGAACGACGATTGTAGCACAGTGTGGTGCAGCAATTATTGATGTATCACGTATTGCATTAGATCATAATTTAACGGGTCTTGAGTTTGCTTGTGGTATTCCAGGTTCAGTTGGCGGAGCATTATATATGAATGCTGGTGCTTACGGCGGTGAAGTATCGTTTGTATTAACAGAAGCTGTCGTAATGACAGGTGATGGAGAGCTACGTACTTTAACGAAAGAAGCATTTGAATTTGGATATCGTAAGAGTGTATTTGCAAACAACCATTACATTATTCTTGAAGCGAGATTTGAGCTTCAAGAAGGTGTGCGTGAAGAAATTAAAGAAAAAATGGATGATTTAACGTTTAAACGTGAATCAAAACAGCCTTTAGAATACCCTTCATGTGGTAGTGTATTTAAGCGCCCACCAAATAACTTTGCTGGTAAATTGATTCAAGAATCAGGTCTACAAGGTAAGCGAATTGGCGGAGTGGAAGTTTCTTTAAAACACGCTGGATTTATGGTGAATGTTGATAACGGAACAGCACAAGATTACATTGATTTAATCCATTTTGTACAAAAGACCGTTGAAGAGAAATTTGGCGTGAAGTTAGAGCGAGAAGTAAGGATTATTGGAGAAGATAAAGAGTAACGAAATCCGTATGAAAATGTGAATTATTTTAAAATAACATTTGGGTATTGTTGACAATTTGTTTTTAATTCAATATAATGGCTAATAATTTAACAAATAATATACGTTGAAAGAGCCCAGTAGCAGTTTGTCACTGTTAACGAGAGAGCTAGGGGTTGCTGGAACCTAGCACAAACAAACTTGCGAATTACACTCTGGAGTATCTTAGGTAATGCTAAGCGGATTGGCAATCGATATTATTGCTAAGAGTGGTATGAGTAGCTATGCTATTTATACAAACTGGGTGGTAACACGGTGAATAATCGTCCCTATGTCATAGACATAGGGACTTTTTGTTTTCAAAAAAATAGAAGGGATGAAAAAGATGAATATTATTGATGAATTAGAATGGCGCGGTGCCATTAATCAACAGACGGACGAAGAAGGTTTACGTAAGCTAGTAGAAGAGAAAAAGATTTCACTATACTGCGGAGTTGATCCGACTGGTGATAGTATGCATATTGGACATTTGATTCCGTTTATGATGATGAAGAGATTCCAGTTAGCTGGCCATCATCCAGTTATTTTAATTGGTGGGGCAACAGGAACAATTGGTGATCCGAGCGGACGTCAATCAGAACGTCAACTTCAAACGTTAGAAGTAGTTCAGCATAATGTGGATGCGTTAACAGCGCAAATGAAAAAGCTATTTGATTTTGGCGGAAATAGCGAAGTGAAGATGGTAAATAACTACGACTGGACACATGAAATAAACATTATTGAGTTTTTACGTGATTACGGGAAGAACTTTAGCATTAATAGCATGTTAGCGAAGGACATTGTAGCCAGTCGTTTAGATACAGGTATTTCTTTCACAGAATTTACGTACCAAATTTTGCAAGCGATGGACTTCCATCATTTATACACGAAAGAAGATGTTCAACTGCAAATTGGTGGTAGTGACCAATGGGGAAATATTACGAGTGGTTTAGATTTAATTCGTAAGTTAGAAGGGCACGAAGCGAAGGTATTCGGATTAACGATTCCATTATTATTGAAATCAGATGGTACGAAGTTTGGTAAATCTGCAGGTGGTGCGGTTTGGCTTGATCCTGAAAAAACAACACCATTTGAATTTTACCAGTTCTGGGTGAATACAGATGACCGTGATGTAGTGAAATACTTGAAATACTTTACGTTCTTAACGAGAGAGCGCATTGATGAATTGGCAGTGAAGGTAGAAACAGAGCCTCATAAACGTGAAGCGCAAAAAGTATTAGCGGAAGAAATGACGAAATTCGTTCATGGAGCAGAGGCACTACTGCAAGCTGAGAAGATTACAGCAGCGTTATTTAGCGGAGATATTAAATCGTTAACAGCTGATGAAATTGAACAAGGCTTTAAAGAGATGCCAACATTCCAGTCTTCAAAGGAGACGAAAAACATCGTAGAATGGCTAGTTGATTTAGGGATTGAACCATCTAGGCGACAAGCACGTGAAGATATTAATAATGGAGCTATTTCGATGAATGGTGAAAAAGTAATGGATGTGGGTACAGATGTTACTGTAGAAAATTCATTTGATGGACGATTTATTATTATTCGTAAAGGGAAGAAGAACTACAGCTTAGTGAAATTGGGATAATAATTTTTGTGGAAGAGTGGAAGTAAGAAAGATGCTTTCACTCTTTTCATATACACAATTTCGACACAAAAAAGTCAGTATATTTAGATAATTGAAAAGGGTTATAGTAATTCTTTGCCGAATATAAGTAAGTAGAGAATATTACGGATAAAAATAGCCCGAACCATGCAGGGCATGATTCGGGCTTATATTCAGATTAGTAAGCTAAGCTGAATAGACCTTTAATGTGTGATAAGTAACGAACGTTACTTGCTTCTTTCATTAATGATGCTGGTAAGCCTTTAAGTGGAGTATTGCTTGCTCCAATTGTAGCAACAGCATCTTTACGTCCTAGACTAGCAAGTGTTCCAGAGTTAATAGGTGCGAACTCTTCGAAAGCTTTGCCTTCTAGTGCTGCGTATAAGTTGTATCCAATTAACTCACCCATTTGCCAAGCGATTTGTGCAGTTGGTGGGTATGGACGACCATCTGGAGAGAAGACAACAGCGCTGTCTCCAGCAACGAATACGTCTTTGTGAGAAGTAGATTGTAGGTATGCATCAACTGTTGCACGGCCACGGTTTACTTCAAGACCTGATTCACCGATTAATGGGTTACCTTGTACGCCGCCTGTCCAAACGAATGTGTTAGCAACAAGTTTTTGACCGTCTTTTAAGTCGATTTCATTGCCAGCAACGTTTGTTACAGGAAGGCCTGTTAAGAATGTAACACCGCGTGCTTCTAGGCTAGTAGTTGCACGTTCGATTAAGTGGTCTGGTAATACTGGAAGGATTTTTGGACCTGCTTCAACAAGAAGAAGTTTAACTTCTTTTGGATTTACGCCGTGGCTTTTTGCAAGTTTAGGCATAATGTCAGCAAGCTCACCAACTAGCTCAACGCCAGTTAATCCGCCACCGCCGATTACAATTGTAGCATCAGCTTCGTTTTTCGTTTTCGCGTATTCACGAATACGGTCTTTAACGTGTTTGTAGATTTTGTTTGCATCAGCAGCAGATTTTAATACCATGCTGTTTTCTTCTAGTCCTGGAATACCGAAGTAAGCAGTTTTACTTCCTAAAGCAACTACAAGTGCATCGTAAGATAAAGTAGTGCCACCAGCTAGTTTAATTTCTTTGCTATCAACTGAGAATGACTCAACTGTTGCGATTTTAAGATCGATGTCTTTACCTTTGAAAAGCTTTGTAAGTGGCATTGCAATTGCTTGCTCAGCAACGTTACCAGCTGCAAGGCGGTGTAGTTCAGTGATGATTTGGTGTGTTGAGTATTGGTTAATCACTGTAACTTGTGCTTCTGATTTGCTGTAATATTTACGTACGTTTAAAGCGGCAAGAAGACCGCCATAACCAGCGCCTAAGATGACAATTTGTTTTGACATAGTATGATATCCCCCGTCTTTACTAATTGTTGTTATAAGTTAAATTATTTATTGTTACGTTCTGCACTAATTTGAAGGTATGCGTTCACAAAGCGGAACATTTTTTGTGCTTGTGGGTCTTTTAGTAATTTTAATAGACCGAACAGGCCGATAACTTCGTTGCTTTCGTCAGCACGATCTTTCGCTTCGATAGCAGTTGCAGCCATGCCTTTCACTGTATCTTTTACAGGTTCTACAAGCTCTGTGATTGCACTAACAGTGTCGCTTTTTAATACTTCATCAGTAGCAACAGTTTGAGCGAAGTCATAAGACTTAGTTAAAATATTAACAAGCTCAGTTAATTTTGGAAGCTGTTCTACTAGTGTTGTTAATGATTCTTGTACCTCAGGTTTTAACAACTGATCAAGTACATCAAGTTGTCCTTGGCTAGCAGAAATTTGTACAGTTTCTTGTTCTGGCTTTGTTTGAGTCATAGTTTCTGGCATCTCCAATTCTCCTTTACGATAGCAATACTCTTATTTTTGATAGGTAAGATAGTAAACGTTTGCGAAACTTTATACAAAGTTTCACAAAGCACAATAAAATGCCTTTAAATTTATGCCAGCAAGTAAGCTGAAATCATAAATCCAAAACCATAATGTCCTACCTATTATTTATGAACTGTCCGATACATGGCTTGTCCGCATAATGGAAAGTTCCTTTATCGGAAAGTGTATATAATATATATCCTATATTATATACTATATACACCTATGTTAACATAAAAATGATTCCTAATTATTTGATATTAAGCGTATAACGTAGTACTGACAAGGCGTGAAAGCGCATAAATTATTTTGATAAGGTAGGAAATGTACGTATATATAAATAAAAAAAGGAAAAAATGGACAAATTTATGTTCATTTTTTCCTTTTTTTATTGTTCACCTTCTGTAATTAGCATCGATGTGTTACCGCTTTTTTCAAGGTGGCATTCGCCCCAAGTACAAAGAGAATCGAGAATGGATTCTAAAGACCAACCGTAGTCTGTAAGAGAATATTCTACTTTCGGTGGTACTTGATTGTATACCTTTCTTTGAATAACTCCGTCTTCTTCTAATTCGCGTAATTGCTGTGTTAACATCTTTTGTGTAATACCAGGCATGAGACGTTTTAATTCACTCGTTCTCTTTGTACCTTTCGTTAAGTGGCAAAGAATAACGACTTTCCATTTTCCGCCGATAACCTCTAAAGTCGCTTCAACGGGAATATTATATTTCTTCATATAAAAAATCTCCTTTGATGAATATAGATTGCAGTTCTCCAACAAAAGAAGCTAAATAATTTAAATGTTACTAAAAAGTACCTATAGCACTTTAAAGTACGTACTTTTTATCATGTTGAATATGTTCCATAATAGCATATGTAAGAGGGAAATGAGTAGTACGGTACTAAAAAGTGCCTATGTTACTTTTTGGTACCTATCGTACTTTAAAGTGCGTTCTTCAAAAAAAGAGTGAAGCCATTCATAATAGCATATATCAGCAGTAAAGTTATGTTTGTAGAAGATAAAAAGGCCTTTTTATCACACTATTATGATTGGATTTCTCGCATTAAGGAGGAGTTCAATTGAATTCATATACAGTATCTTCTTCAGCGGTACAGACGAATCGAAGAAGTATGTTTGCTTTATTAGCACTAGCAATTAGTGCGTTTGGAATTGGTACAACCGAATTTATTAGTGTCGGTTTATTACCATCTATTTCAGAGGATTTACATGTTTCTGTTACAACAGCGGGTTTAACCGTTTCTTTATATGCATTAGGAGTAGCGTTTGGTGCCCCAGTATTAACGTCGTTAACAGCTAGTATGTCGCGAAAGACGTTATTAATGTGGATTATGATTATTTTCATTATTGGTAATGGAATTGCGGCAGTGGCAACAAGTTTTACTGTGTTACTTATCGCGAGGGTTGTATCTGCGTTTGCGCATGGTGTTTTTATGTCGATAGGATCCACAATTGCGGCTGCGCTTGTACCAGAGAATAAACGTGCAAGTGCAATTGCATTTATGTTTACTGGTTTAACTGTTGCGACCATTACAGGTGTACCGATTGGAACATTTATCGGTCAACAATTTGGTTGGAGAGCATCGTTTATGGTAATTGTGGTAATTGGAATCGTTGCCTTAATCGCTAACAGTATGCTGATTCCGTCTAACTTGAAAAAAGGTACATCCGTATCATTTCGTGATCAATTCAAACTGATTACGAATGGAAGACTATTACTTGTATTTACTATTACTGCATTAGGGTACGGGGGGACATTCGTAACATTTACGTATTTATCTCCGCTATTACAAGAAGTAACAGGATTTAAATCAAGTACCGTTACAATTATTTTGTTAGTGTACGGAATTGCAATTGCGATTGGGAATATGGTTGGCGGGAAATTATCAAATCATAATCCGATTCGAGCATTATTTTACATGTTCTTTATTCAAGCAATTGTATTATTTGTTTTAACATTTACAGCGCCATTTAAAGTCGCTGGACTCATCACAATTATTTTTATGGGACTATTTGCGTTTATGAATGTTCCAGGGCTACAAGTGTATGTCGTTATCTTGGCTGAGAGATTTGTTCCAAGTGCTGTTGATGTGGCATCAGCGATTAACATTGCAGCATTTAACGCAGGAATTGCTCTTGGTGCTTACTTGGGCGGTATTGTAACGAACTCGTTAGGGTTAATTCATACGGCCTGGGTAGGAGGCATTATGGTAGTAGGTGCTGTTATTTTAACAGCGTGGAGTATGACATTAGAAAAAAGAGATCAAGTGAAATAAGGGAGAGAAAATATAATGAAAAATTTACAAAGTACAACAACATTGCATAACGGTGTAGAAATGCCTTGGTTCGGTTTAGGTGTATTTAAAGTAGAAGATGGACCAGAACTTGTAGAAGCTGTAAAATCGGCGATTAAAGCAGGATACCGCAGTATCGATACAGCTGCGATTTATGGAAACGAGAAAGCTGTAGGAGAAGGAATTCGTGCTGGTATAAAAGAAGCAGGGATTTCTCGAGAAGATTTATTTATTACTTCAAAAGTATGGAATGCAGATCAAGGATATGAAACGACACTTGCTGCATATGAAGAGAGCTTAAAAAAATTAGAGCTAGATTATTTAGACTTATATCTTGTTCATTGGCCTGTAGAAGGGAAATACAAAGATACGTGGAGAGCATTAGAAACACTTTATAAAAAAGAACGCGTACGTGCAATTGGCGTAAGTAACTTCCAAGTTCATCACTTACAAGATGTAATGAAAGATGCGGAAATCAAGCCAATGATTAACCAAGTAGAATACCACCCTCGTTTGACACAAAAAGAATTACAAGCTTTCTGTAAAGAACAAGGTATTCAAATGGAAGCATGGTCACCATTAATGCAAGGTCAATTGTTAGATAACGAAACATTACAAGCAATTGCTGAGAAACACGGTAAAACGACAGCTCAAGTTATTTTACGTTGGGATCTTCAAAATGGAGTAATCACAATTCCGAAATCAACGAAAGAACACCGTATCATTGCAAACGCTGATGTGTTTAACTTTGAATTAACGAAAGAAGATATGGAGAAAATCGATGCGTTAAATGAAAATCATCGTGTTGGTCCAGATCCTGATAACTTTGATTTCTAAACTTATAGTGGAGAGAAAGAGTGCAAACAGTTTGCACTCTTTTTTGTTTTGTTTATGCATAAAAAAAGTTTCTAACTAAATAATAAACAGAAGAAAATTTGTTATTTCATAAGGGGTTGTAAACATGAATATAAAAAGATCTTTCAAGCTAATGGCCGCTTTTTTGAGTGTTTTATTTGTATTTGCGAACTTATTATTTCCACTTCAACAAGCATTCGCGGAAGTTATGGATCATACAAAGTATGAAATGGATTGGAGTTATAGTAAGTCAAAGAAGAAACCAATTCGAACAGAGCTTATTAAAACAGCAGATGGTAAAATTGCCTTTTGCTTAAATGTAGATTTGAAATCTCCAAGCGGTCAAGATTTACCGGAAATGGGGAAAGTGGATATTAATGTGTATCGTGTACTATTAAATGGATATCCACAAAAGAGCCCACAAGAATTAGGTGTTTCTGATTGGAGAGAAGCGCATTATGCAACGCAGCTTGCAGTATGGAATGCGTTAAAACAAATTGATATTAATGATTTAGATTTTCGAAATAAAAATGTAGAAAAGGTAACGAAAGATATCGTTGCAAAGGCAAGCGCTAGTGAAGAATTACAAGAAATTACGATGAGTGTCGTGCCGTCAGAAGAGCAACAAGCAGTGTTGAAAAATGATTTCTTTGAAACAGGTTTATATACAGTAGAAACAAATGCGAAAAGCGGAACATATAAAGTGCAAGCAACAGGTGCACCAGAAGGCGCGAAATTTGTAAATGAAAAGGGCGAAGCAAAAACGGAATTTAATGTAGGAGAAAAGTTCCGCATCTTAATTCCGAAACAAACACCAGCTGGTGGGTTTAGCTTTAAAGTATTAGGGAATTTAACAAAGTTACAAGGGATTGCACATAAAGGGACACCGACTATTCAAAATGCAGTTGTATTACTTGAGCGTAGTGAAGAAAAAACAAGTCCGGAGTTATCGGTAAGTTGGAAAACAACAAATGGTCATGATAATAATAAACCACATACTCCAAATGAACCACATAAACCGAATCAAAAGAGATAATGAAAAAGCATTGGCTTGTGCCAGTGCTTTTTTATATGGCTGATAAAATTATATTGAAAAAATTAAATGCGGGATAAAATTACTGTTTATACAGTTTGAACTCTATTTAGAAATAATATAAATATACTAAAATTCAAACGTTACAATTAATAGATTGTATTCACAAAATCGTAACATTATTCTGATTGGAAAGGCTATCAAACAAAGTAGAAAGCGTGTAAAATTCAGTTGGAAAAACTACCTATTGATGGTCATATATGAAGAAAATGTAAGATTCTATTATTATTCACAATTTTAGATGTATAGATGACAATACTGAAATATATCTTTTACTATTCTCTTTTTATGTAGAGAGAAGTGAGGGGGATACAGTACATAAAAATTCTATAATGTAAGAAAGCGAATACATTGAGAGGAATGCGGTAGTAATTGATACAGGTGTGCGAGGTGTTAGTCTATTCGTTAAATGTTTTTATAAAAATAATAGGATGTCTTATTAAATGAATATATAGGATAGTTTCTCTAAATAAAGGAATAGGGGACACAGATTATGTCGAAGAAAAAGACGAGTAGGGTATTAGTAGCTGGAATATGTATATCTACATTATTATCGCCAGTAGCTTTCGAAGCATCGAAAGGATATGCAGCACCTTTAGAAGAGGTTAAAGGTGGGAATTTGGAAGAGAACAAATTTGAGCAAAGGACGTTCCAGGTACCTGGAAAAGGGGATATAGACAAGGAAACAGAACGATTAAAAGTAACTTTTGATCTTTCTGTTAATGAACCGACTGGAATTTATGCAGCGGCAAATGAAAAAATTACAGTTGAAATAAAAGGAACACAGTCTATTCAAGCTTTCATAGGAACGAGATCTTATGATGAAGAGGCACCTGAAAAATTTGATTTAAAACCTGGAAAAAACGTTATTTCATCGCCAAGAGGTGGTATTTTATATTTTTACAATATGAATAACGAAGGTGAGGTAACTGCTTCAGTTACGAAGGGTGGTAGCCATTTTCCTTTGTTTATTTTAGGTAAGCATACGAAAAAAGATTGGGATGAAATGTTAAAGAAATATAAAGATCCTTATGCGGTTGAATTAAAAGGTGAGCGGAGTTTAGTTACTGCTAGTCCGAGCTCTATACAAAAGTTTATGAAAAACACAAGCCCGATAGAGTTAATGAAATTGCATGATAAGATTATTCGAATAGAAAATGCAGTAGCTGGTTTATCAGAGGGTGGAATTGGACTCGCGAAATCTCCAATTCATTATGTTCAGTTTGTTGAAAAACGGAAGCCTGCTGAAGATGATTTTATGTTTGCAACAAATTATCATACAGGATATATTCCAAGCGCAATGAATAGAGTTTTAGATATAGAAGTGCTTGAAAAGGATGGCTGGGGACCATGGCATGAAGTTGGACATCTACATCAGCAAAGTCCTTGGGATTGGGATGCTATTGGAGAAGTAACAGTCAATATTTATTCTTTAATGGTGCAAAAAGCATTAGGAAATGAATTAGAAATGGATGGGCACTATAAAAAGTCATTTGAGTACTTAGAGAAACCTATAGAAGAAAGAATAATTGATGAATTTGATCCTCTTACAATGTTTTGGCAATTAAATGTTGTTTACGGAGAACATTTTTATCCGAGACTGCATCAAGCTTATCGTATGTTACCTAAGGAGGAATTGCCTACTTCTGATGAAGAGAAAAAGCAAATGTTTGTTTATATGACATCAAAAGTGGCAGGACAAAATTTAGTTCCTTTCTTTAAAGAATGGGGATTAACTCCAAGTGATGAGACTAGAGAAAAAATAGAAAAATTAAATTTACCTAAATTAGAAAAAGAAATATGGAAAGCTACAGATAGTAATGATATTCGCGAGAAGCAAGTTGAACCGTATAAAGTTCCGTATGGTGAACCTGCTAATGAGGTAAAAAACCTTGTAGTTGGTACCAATTTTGATGAAGAGCAAGCGGGTAAACTTGTTCAAAATTTAGGTGAGAATGTAAAAGTAACAGGTAAGATTATATGGTCTAAATTAGAGAGTGGAAAACAGGAAGTGTTAGTAGAAATTGAGGATGAAAAAGGGAATGAAAATTTAATTACTGTTCCAGTCAATGCTGTTTATGGTGACAGTATGATTTTTCAAGGAATTTCAAATGATGTAATGTCGACAGTGGAGCTTCGTCACAATGAAAAAAAATTACATGTCGCTTTTATTAGTAATGAAATACATTACCTTTTTGATAAAGAAAAATATATAGGTTTAACAGTATATGATCAAAATGGGATTGAAAAGAAAAATGTATCAGCAGAAGGGCAAGAAAGTGGAAAACGATTTGCGATGGAACTAAATGGATTGAATTTTGAATATGGTGATGTAGTAAAAGTATTCCATGCAGAACCGAGTCGTTTAAAATGGTACCGAAATAACGAACTTGTAGATCAAGGGAAAGCTAAAAATAAAAAAGAGAAATTCTTTAAAATTACTCCGCAAGGCTTTGAATTAAAAGATGGTTTGCAAGAAGTAACGGCACGATCACAAATGGTAGTAGTCGGAACGGACATTGCCCAGTTAGATGTGAAAAACTTTGTTGAGGTAAAAGAAGGAGAAGTAGTCGGGTTTGTGGAGAATCCTGATACAACGAAGATCGGAAAGCAAACAGTAAAAGTAGAAACGAAAGATCGTTTTGGGAATAAGCAAGTGACAGAGGTACCTGTAGAAGTGGTTTATGGAGATAGTATTGTATACGCAGGATATGGCGATGATATTGCTTCAATTGTAACTTTAAAGCACGAAGAGAAGAAATTCCATGTGACTGATATGGATAGCGAGATTCATGAGTATTTTAATAAAGAGTTATACATGGGTATCACGTTATACGATCGAGATGGAAAAGAGAAAAAACATGTAACAGCAGAGGGACAAGAAACATCAGAGAACTTTGCGAAGCAAGTGAATGGTATGCAATTCGAGTATGGATATGTAGTAAAAGTATTCCACGCAGAACCGGATCGTTTGAAATGGTATCAAAATAATACCCTTACTGGTCAAGGTGAGAAAAAAGGGGCAAAAGAACTATTCTTCAAAGTGACAGAAAAAGGCTTTGAGAGAATGGATATGTTGCAAGAAGTAACAGCGAAACCGCAACAAGTAGTAGTCGGAACAGATGTTGAAAAGTTAGACGCGAAAAAATTTGTTGAAGTAAAAGATGGAGAAGTGGTAGGTTTTGTAGGGAAACCAGATACGACAAAAATTGGTCAGCAAACAGTGAAAGTAGAAACGAAAGATCGTTTTGGAAATAAGCAAGTAACAGAAGTAGCATTAGAAGTAACGTATGGAGACAGTTTTGTATACCAAGGGCTTAGTGACGTTATCCGTTCTATTGTAACGGTAAATCATGACGATAAGAAACTACATGTGACGTATACAAATGAACAAATTCATAGCTACTTTAAGAATGAATTATATATGGGAATTACGCTATATGATCAAAACGGAATGGGGAAAAAACATGTAACAGCAGAAGGACAAGAAACTTCAAAGAATTTTGCTGAGCAAGTAAATGGAACTTCATTCCAGTATGGAGATGTAGTGAAAGTGTATCATGCCGAATTAGGTCGTTTAATTTGGTATAAAAATAGTGAGTTAGTAGGAAAAGGAGATAAGAAAAAGTTTAAAGAAATTTCTTTCAAGATTACTCCAAATGGCTTAGAACAAGTGCAATAATAAGAAAAAGCTCGTAAAACATTATGTTTTACGAGCTTTTTTTATTACTCAGCTTCAGAAACTACTGTGAAGCGTTCGTTTACGTGTTTTGGATTTTCGATTTCATCAAGTGCTGCAACTGCGAAGTCTTCGTAACTTACGTAGCTATCACCTTTTGCGTTAACAAGAAGATTGTCTTGTCCAGCTGTATAAGAACCAGTACGTTTTCCTAATGCGAATAGTGCAGAAGGACTGATGAATGTCCAAGTAATATCGTTTGTTTGTTGCAGAATTTCTAAGTTTTTACCTTGGTTTTGAGCTGTTGCAAGGTATTCATTTGGGAAACCTGGCGTATCAAATACACGCGTTGTTTTCTCTTCGTCTACAAATAAGCTTCCAGCGCCGCCAACTACAAGTAATTTTGTGTTAGGTGCACCTTTCATAGCTTCAATTAGTACGTTTCCTGCATCTACGTGAAGATGTTCTTCTCCTGCTGGAGCGCCGAATGCATTTACAACTACATCAAATGCTTGTAGGTCATTAGATGTAAGAGCGAATACATCTTTCTCTAAAACTTTTATATTTTCTTCTGTAATTTTTGCAGCGTTTCTTACGATTGCAGTTACTTCATGTCCGCGATCTAATGCTTCTTTTAAAATACGACTTCCTGCTTTACCAGTTGCTCCGATGATTCCGATTTTCATAATAAATCCCTCCAAAGTGTTTTGTTAAAGTGTATATCTGAAAGTAAATGAATTTGTTGTAATAAGGTTTGTTACAACCTGATGTAATCATTATAGTTACAGGTTGGTGTTTTTGTCAATGGGATAGTTTGTAGATTTACTTTTTATTTTAGTATGCACAGTTAGAGGGAGGAGAGTCATAAAGATATTGTTACTTCGTGTCTGGCTAATATTTGGAAATTGCAAATTGTCGAAAAATGTTGATTTTTAAATGTTTTTTAAATATAATTCGTTTTATGGAGAAAAGGAGGGGTTAATTGTATGAATATTTTAGAGCAATTTGTTTCATCAACGAATACAATTCTTTGGTCATATATTCTTATTGCAATGTTAATTGGTTTAGGTCTTTATTTTTCTATTAAATTGAAATTCGTACAAATTACTCATTTAGGGGAAATGGTTCGACTAATGAGTGATGGATTAACTGGAAAGACGCGTAAAAAAGGTAGTGTATCTTCTTTCCAAGCGTTCTGTATGAGTTCAGCAGCTCGTATTGGAATCGGGAACTTAGCCGGTGTAGCGTTAGCTATTTCTATGGGAGGACCTGGAGCGGTATTTTGGATGTGGGTTATTGCGATTGTCGGAGCGTCTTCAAGTTTCGTGGAAAGTACGCTTGCGCAAATTTATAAAATAAAAGATGGCAGTGGCTTCCGTGGTGGTCCTGCTTATTATATGGAAAAAGGTTTAAATAAACGCTGGATGGGGATTTGGTTCTCTATTCTAATTACAATTAGTTACGGTTTAATTTTTAACTCCGTACAAGCGAATACAGTTACTTTAGCATTTAAAAATGCATTTGGTATTGAGCGTTACATTGTTGGGATTGCATTAGCTGCATTAGTGGCGGTTATTATTTTTGGCGGTGTGAAAAGTATTGCGCGTATGTCGGAAATGATCGTTCCACCAATGGCACTTATTTATATTGCAGTAGCAGTTTTCGTTGTTATTAAAAATTATTATTTAATACCGGACATGTTTACAGAAATCTTTAAAGGTGCATTTGGTTTAGATTCAGCTGTAGGTGGCGGTATTGGTGCTGCGATGAAATATGGTATTCAGCGCGGATTATTTGCGAATGAAGCAGGTATGGGTAGTGCGCCGAATGCGGCAGCAACAGCGGATGTAACACATCCAGCGAAACAAGGATTTATTCAAACAATTGGAGTATTAGTAGATACATTTTTAGTATGTACATCAACAGCATTTATCGTACTATGTTCTGGTGCATATAAGGCAACGAATTTAGAAGGTATTGAATTAACGCAAGTGGCGTTAAGTTCACAAATCGGTTCGTGGGCAAGTAGCTTCTTAGCGATTATTATTTTCTTATTTGCATTTAGTTCACTTCTAGGAAACTACTATTATGGTGAAACGAATATTGAATTCATTAAACAAAGTAAAACTTGGTTAACAATTTACCGTATTGCGGTGGTTGCAATGGTATTATTCGGTTCTGTTGCTACACTTCAAGTTGTATGGAATATGGCGGATTTATTTATGGGACTAATGGTAATCACAAACTTAATTGCGATTACGCTTCTTGGCCGATTTGCATATGCTGCTTTGGCAGACTATGTAAGGCAAAAGAAACAAGGGAAAGATCCAGTCTTCAGTGCAGATTCTATTCCTGGTTTAACGAATACAGAGTGTTGGGATAAGCCAACGGTAACGGATAAAGAAAAAGCAGTGTAATGAAAAGGCGAGCGTCGAGATAAAATCGATGCTCGTCTTTTTTGTTGTAGTGAATGATGAAAAGAGTGAGAGGTAATTAGTAATATAATTTTGTTTGTTCATTATTCTCGTTATTTGTAGAGAACGCACTGTCTTAAAAGCATGACCGGTCGAATGTGATGAGTGATTGAGTATTGGATAAATGCACGTACTGGTTATATTTTTACGTAAAAAAAACATATATGTTAAGAAGTTTAACGTGTTCATGTCATAAAACCTAACATAAAGTTCTTGATTACTAAAAGTTTTTAGAATATAATTTTCTTATTGTTAGGAAGAGGGGGCAATGCAATTATGGATTTTTTAGCTAAGGTAATTGGGGATGTAAATAATGTCCTTTGGTCATATATCATTATTGCGATGTTAATTGGGTTAGGGCTTTACTTTTCATTTCGTGTGAAATTTGTCCAAGTTCGTTACTTCGGTGAAATGATTCGATTGCTTGGGGACGGGGCAAGTTCGAAAACGAGGAAAGAACAAAAAGAGAAGAGTGGTGTATCGTCGTTCCAGGCTTTTTGTATGAGTACAGCTTCTCGTGTAGGTACTGGTAACTTAGCTGGTGTAGCTATCGCAATCTCAGCAGGTGGACCAGGAGCAGTATTTTGGATGTGGTTAATTGCGGTAATTGGGGGTGCTTCTGCATTTGTAGAGAGCACATTAGCGCAAATTTATAAAGTAAAAGATGGGAATGCATTCCGTGGTGGTCCAGCTTATTATATGGAAAAGGGTTTAAAGAAACGCTGGCTAGGAGTTGTCTTCTCTGTTCTAATAACAGTTAGTTTCGGATTAATTTTCAACGCTGTGCAGTCAAACACAGTAGCAGCGGCTTTTGATGGAGCATTTAACACAGATGGTAAGTTTGTAGGTCTGTTTATGGCTGGTTTACTTGCAATCATTATCTTCGGCGGAGTAAAACGTATTGCACGTGCGGTTGAAATGATTGTTCCAGTAATGGCAATTATATATGTAGCAGTGGCATTATTCGTTGTTGTAACAAACATTACGGCAATTCCGTATGTATTTAAAGAAATTTTCTTACATGCTTTCGGAATTAAAGAAGTAGTAGGTGGGGGATTAGGAGCTGCGATTTTACTAGGGGTAAAACGTGGATTATTCTCAAATGAAGCAGGTATGGGTAGTGCGCCGAACGCAGCTGCGACTGCAAACGTAACGCACCCAGTTAAACAAGGTTTCATTCAAACTTTAGGGGTATTTACAGATACATTATTAATTTGTAGTTGTACAGCATTTATCATTTTATTATCAGATGTGCCTGGAGCGGCTGATTTAAACGGAATTCAATTAACGCAACAAGCATTAAGTCAACATATCGGACCGTGGGCTTCTATATTTGTAGCAGTTGCAATCTTCTTGTTTGCATTTAGTTCATTAGTAGGTAACTACTACTATGGTGAAACGAATATTGAATTCTTAAATGGAAGTAAAGTGTTATTAAATGCATACCGCATTGCTGTACTTGGTATGGTTGTTTTAGGATCTGTAGCAACAATTCAAATCGTTTGGGATTTAGCAGATTTATTTATGGGGATTATGGCTGTTATTAACTTAGTGGCGATCGTATTCCTTTCTAAGTACGCTTTTGCAGCGTTATCGGATTATATTAAGCAAAAGAAACAAGGAAAAGATCCAGTGTTCTATGCGGAGTCTATTCCAGGTTTGAGCAATACAGAGTGCTGGGATAAGCCAACAGTAGCTGATAAAGAAAAAGCAGTATAATGAGGTGAGCATCAAGTGAAACTTGATGCTCATTTTTTTGTTTTATCCCGCTATTTGTGAACAGTAAAACTTTCGATTGATGCGGGCTGATAATCAGTGGAGATGACACTGATTAAAGTTTCGCTATATAATGTAAAAGACGAACATTCATGAATGCTTTATAATAAAATGTATTTTTTTAAGAAAAGTGCGGATATGAGTTGTGATTTGTGTTAGAATGGAAAATGCCTTTGAAATAAGAGGTTTTATGATCTTTCCTATCCGATTGAAGGTTTTAGAGGAGAAATGGAAAGTTCGGATTATTTCTTATTTCAAGTGGTCAGACGTTCAACGTTAATGAAGAGTTAAATGGAGGATTTTATTAATGAAGTTTGTTATGTTTCTTGTAGGATTGCTCGTTGTATTCGTACTCGGTTTTCTTATAAGTGCCGATCGAAAGAAGATTAAGTATAAACCAATCGCAATTATGCTTGTTATTCAGCTAGCGTTAAGTTATTTCTTATTAAATACGCAAGTTGGTTATATTTTAGTAAAAGGAATTTCAGATGGATTTGGCGCGCTTCTTGGATATGCGGAAGCTGGAATCGTTTTCGTATTTGGCGGTCTTGTTAATAAAGGAGAGGTTTCATTCTTCTTAACAGCGTTATTACCAATCGTATTCTTTGCCGTTTTAATCGGAATTCTGCAACACTTTAAAATTTTACCGATATTTATTCGTGCTATTGGTACTGCGCTAAGTAAAGTAAATGGTCTAGGAAAACTAGAATCATATAACGCAGTAGCGGCTGCCATTGTTGGGCAAGCGGAAGTATTTATTACAGTAAAAGATCAATTAAGTAAAATCCCAAAACATCGTTTATATACATTATGTGCATCTTCCATGTCGACAGTATCAATGTCAATCGTAGGTTCTTATATGAAAATGATCGAACCGAAATATGTAGTAACAGCACTTGTATTAAATTTATTTAGTGGTTTCATTATTATTCATATTATTAACCCGTACGATATTACAGAAGAAGAAGATACACTGAAATTAGAAAATAAGAAAAAACAGTCATTCTTTGAAATGCTAAGTGAATATATTATGCTTGGTTTCACGATTGCAATCACAGTAGCGGCAATGTTACTTGGTTTCGTAGCATTAATTACAGCAATTAATAGCTTGTTTGATTCCATGTTCGGTATTACATTCCAAGCTATTTTAGGATACATTTTCTCACCATTAGCATTCGTAATGGGTATCCCGCAAGCAGAGATGGTAACAGCGGGACAAATTATGGCAACAAAATTAGTATCAAACGAATTTGTTGCGATGCTGGATCTTGGAAAAGTAGCTGGTGATTTATCAGCTCGTACAGTTGGTATTCTTTCTGTATTTCTTGTATCATTTGCGAACTTCTCATCAATCGGAATTATCGCAGGTGCCACGAAAGGTATCGATGAAAACCAATCAAATGTTGTATCATCATTCGGTCTACGCCTTGTGTACGGTGCGACATTAGTAAGTATTCTATCAGCGATTATCGTTGGTGTTATGTTATAAACAAAGATGGCCCTAGCTCATAGCTAGGGCTATTTTTTTTATGGTAAATCTGCATGAGAAAACCAATTATTTAGGAATATATTAACATATAAAAATCTTTTTAAATTTATATTGCATTTCGACTAGATAACGCTTACAATTTGATTTGTAGGTGGTATCAATTTCAGACTTTCAAGTATGGTAGGAGAGAAGAGGCTACCTTTTATAAATTGCAATTTATGTAAACGCTTACTGATTTTAGATAAAAGTTGAATAGTATTTAGGGGTTTTAAATTTTTTTAACACAAATGGTCAGACGTCATTCGTTATACGTTATACGACCGATAACTCGTGGGAGAAGTGGAGGATTCACATATGAAGATCGTAATGTTTCTAGTCGGTTTACTTGTAGTATTTGTACTAGGGTTCCTTATCAGTTCAGATCGTAAGAAAATTAAATATAAACCAATTGCACTTATGCTTGTCATCCAATTGGTACTTGCGTATTTCTTACTAAATACAAAGGTCGGATTTGTATTAGTAAAAGGGATTGCAGATGGGTTTGGCGCTATTTTAAAATTTGCGGAAGCAGGGGTTAATTTCGTATTTGGTGGTTTAGCAAATGATGGACAAGCACCATTCTTCTTAACAGTATTATTACCAATTATTTTCTTAGCAGTATTAATCGGGATCTTACAACATATTAAAGTTTTACCGATTATCATCCGTGCAGTCGGTTTCGTATTAAGTAAAATTAACGGCTTAGGAAAACTAGAATCATATAATGCAGTAGCAGCTGCAATTGTTGGTCAAGGTGAAGTATTCATTACAGTAAAAGATCAACTAAGCAAATTACCGAAAAATCGTTTATACACACTTTGTGCATCTTCAATGTCAACAGTATCGATGTCAATCGTCGGTTCTTACATGAAAATGATTGATCCAAAATATGTAGTAACAGCACTTGTATTAAACTTATTCAGTGGATTCATTATCGTTCATATTATTAATCCATATGAAGTGAAAGAAGAAGACGATATTTTAGAATTACAAGAAGATAAAAAACAAACATTCTTTGAAATGTTAGGCGAATATATTATGCTTGGTTTCTCTATCGCTGTAACAGTAGCGGCGATGTTAATCGGTTTCGTAGCATTAATTACAGCAATTAACGGTGTGTTCGATTCAATTTTCGGAATCACATTCCAAAGCATTTTAGGATATGTCTTCTCACCATTAGCATTCGTAATGGGTATTCCAACATCAGAGATGCTAACGGCAGGACAAATTATGGCAACGAAATTAGTAACGAACGAATTCGTTGCAATGCTTGACCTTGGTAAAGTAGCTGGAGATTTATCAGCTCGTACAGTAGGCATTTTATCTATCTTCCTTGTATCATTTGCGAACTTCTCATCAATCGGAATTATCGCAGGTGCAACGAAGAGTATCGATGGCAAACAAGCAAACGTTGTATCTTCATTCGGATTAAAACTTGTATACGGTGCAACGTTAGTAAGTATATTATCAGCGATTATCGTTGGGGTTATGCTTTAATAAAAACAAACGAAGTCGTTTATCTCTCGCCTAGAGGGATGAACGACTTTTTTATTTTGGTATGATAAATAATATAGAGAGGGGGATTAAGTTGAAAGAACGGGATAGTTTAAGGGAGTCTGATGAGATTATGGAGAACATTGATCAATTAACTGGTGAAGATGCTAGAACCTTTTTGAAATTCATACATGGGTATTTAAGCATAGTAGAAGAAGGGGATGGGACTTTTACTCATAGTGATTTTGTTGAAAAGGTTTCAGCGCTTTATAAGAAGGATGTGGCTAAGGTTATTAAGCTTAGAGAAGAAATAAAAAAATCACCTTAATACATTCATTAAGGTGATTGAAATACTATTCAGCAGGAGGCGTAAATGTACGTTTCTCTAATTCAGCATCTAGCATAAATAGTGCGTTTGAATCGCTTGTAATACGTTTTAATTTTTGGATGATGCTATCGAATGAAGCTTCTTCTTCTACTTGCTCATCGACGAACCATTTTAAGAAGGTAATTGTTGCGTGCTCACGCTCATCCCAAGCGATATCAGATAAGTTGTAAATACGCTTCGTTACTTCACGCTCGTGCTCAAGTGCCACTTCAAAAGCGTTCAGTACAGATTCATATTCGTTATTCGGATTATCAAATCCAGTAACAATAGCGCGCTCACCGCGGTCGTTAATGTAGTTATAAAGCTTCATTGCGTGGAAACGTTCTTCCTCAGCTTGTACAAGGAAAAAGTTAGCGAATCCATCATAGCTCTCAGATGTACAGTAAGCAGCCATTGCCATATAAGCGTGGGCAGAGTAAAATTCAAAGTTCATTTGATCGTTTAATGCGTCGTGCAATTTTTTAGATAACATAAAATCCCCCTTAGTATTGTGACAAGAATATTATACCATAATTGATAATATTCTCATTTTGATGTCTCGAACCTTTTCGAAAGCTTTGTGACGTGAGCTTCCATAATGTCTTGTAAGTCTAAATCATATTTTTGTGAAAGAATAATAAGGTTGGATAGTACATCACCAAGTTCTTCTTTTAGTTCCTGTTTTAGCTCTTCTTCTGTTTTCACTTTTTCGTCAGGACGATCACGACCAATTTCAATGGCGCGAACAACGCGTGAAACTTCTCCAACTTCCTCTGTTAAGAAATTTAAGCGAATAAAGGAATTATACTGTGACCAGCTTCGTTTTTCGTAAAATTCCTCCACCCATCTTTGAAATGCGACGATATCCATTTCTTCCTCATCCCTTCAATATGTTGTACAATGTTCATTGTATCATAACGATATATAGTTTCGGGGTGTAGGAATGAGAAAGATTTGTGTGTTTGCAGGTTCCAACTTAGGGGAGAGACCAGAATTTAAAGAGCAGGCAGTAGTGTTAGGAAAAATGTTTGTTGAGAACGATTATGAGCTTGTATACGGTGGTTCTTGCGTTGGATTAATGGGAGAAGTGGCAAATGAAGTTCTTCGCTTAGGCGGACGTGTAACAGGTGTTATGCCACGCGGTCTATTCCGAGGAGAAATTGTTCATACAGGGCTAACAGAATTAATTGAAGTAGAAACGATGCACGAGCGCAAAGCGAAAATGGCAGAGCTTGCGGATGCTTTTATTGCATTACCAGGCGGATACGGAACGTTTGAAGAGCTATTTGAAGTAGTATGTTGGTCACAAATTGGTATACATAATAAGCCGGTTGGTTTATTGAACATAAAAGGCTTTTATGGGCCAATTTTGCAAATGGTTGAACGTGCAGCAGAAGAAGGATTTATGAATCCATCAAATAAAGAGTTGATCGTTTCAGCTGAGACGGCAGATAAACTAATTCATGCAATCCAAAATTATGAGCGTCCTGTTTTAGGAACGAAGTGGAAGCAGCTATCATAATACAATTTTATAGATGTTTTTGGAAACACATGTCATTTTATCTTGAAAAGGCATGTGTTTTTAATTTGGTTAAATATGTTAATGTTAAGATGTAATGTTTTTGGAAAAGGAGAAATAGATGGAGGAGTTTGTGTATTTACGTCCTGTTTTTAAAAATATTTTAGCAGCATCTATTCTTGTTATGCTAATTGTTTCAACACAGAAGAAAGAGCTAATTAATGAATTTTCGCTTTGGCTTATTTCGATATTGTGTATCGGTGTGGCCGCGATAACGTTGTTTATGTCTGGGTTTATCGTTGATGAGTATAGTCTAGCTGGTGATGTACAGAGTTTTAGCATGTTTATTGCAATTGGTTGTATTAGCGGTTTGAATTTTATTATTTATTATAGACGGCAATAAAAAGAAGGCATTCCATATTACTTCGGAATGCCTTTATCATTTTGATTTTTATATAGATTTTTGGAAACACATGTCTTTTTTATCGTAAAAAGGTATGTGTTTTTAATCTGGTTAAATATATTGATAGTGAGATGTGAAATCGTTGGAAGAGTGGAAGTATAGATGGAGGTATGTTTTGCTGACTAAAAAAAGAACATCTGAATAAAAGGTAAGTAAGGAATTATTGAGTGACATAGAACTGTTCCGTTAAAGGGGTAGATTGTGGAAGATAGGGAATGTTTTTTATGAAGTTAATAGAGGTTTTTTTAATCGAAATCAGAATAAATTTTATAGATGTAATCCTTTATGAATTTTTAATCAGCTATGTATCATAATCTAATCATTAAAATGAAAATTGGAGGAGAAATGAGCATGGGTCGTTCTGTATTAAAAATGTATAACTACCACTTATGGGCAAATGAAGTTATTTTAAATCGCTTAAAAGAACTACCGCAAGACATTTTCCATAAGGAAGTTAATAGTGGTTTTTCTTCGGTGGCAAAAGTAATGTCTCACATATACCTTACAGATTTAGCCTGGCTCGAGATTATTTCTGGTAAAAGCATGAGTGATGCAATGGTACACACAGATCAATTGAAAGAACAGCTGGAAACAAAAAATATTGAGGAAATGGAAACTAGTTTTTATGAATTATCTAAAAGATATAAAGGACTTTTAAGTAGTCAACAAGATTATGAAAAAGTGTTTGAGGTTGATAATCCATATGCTGGGTACCTGGATACGACGGTTTCTGAAACAATACTACACGTCGTCACCCACGGAGCATATCACCGTGGGAATATAGCCACAATGTTGCGGCAAATGGGTCATACCTCTGTTATGCAGGATTTTGGACTATTTTTATATTCAAAATGAATTTTTTTTATTTACCATAGAGTATGGGTTTATATGATGTTTTTTGTGGACGGCTTTTATTAGTGATTTAAGCTTAATTGTGTATTATACAAAAAAGGCATTCCATATTACTTCGGAATGCCTTTATCACTTTTATTATTTTGTTTCTTATACAGGTACCAGCCACCCCAGCCGCCACCAATTGCTACAACAACGAGGAAAGCATAGTCTTTCACCTCGACACGTATATTGAAAATATTAGCTATAAGTAAGACAATCCCAACTGTTATTAACGCAAAAAATGCTCTAATTAAGTAGTCTTTCAACTGAACCACTCCCGCCATTTAAGTAGTAAATGATGAATATGGAAAAGCTTTTTTGGATCTATTTTACTAAAGGGTGTTACCTATATTTTAACATAAAAAAGATTGTAATATATTGATAAAAGTAGAGGAGAGAGGTGCTAATATTGTCGTGATTTGTCGGTAAGTCGATATATTGGGAAAATCGCTGATATAAATTTCATGTACTGATATGTGCGACCACTCCATAGAAAAAAAGCGACTCTGAACGAGCCGCTTCCGCTTTTAGTTGATATCCAGCTCCAGCAGCTAGAATCTCCGGTCATTTCGCTCTCTCGCTCGAAGCAAAAAGCGCTTCAAGGTCGAGAGCTCCAATGCCCTGCGATTCTGAGCAAGCCGCTTCCGCTTTTAGTTCTATTATTGATTCAAGAACGCACGTAGCATCCAAGCGTGTTTTTCTAGTTCTGTGTAGATGCCTAGTAGTAGGTCAGATGTCATTTCGTCATCAGAGTTTTGAGCGATTTCCATGCCTTTTTTCAGTTCGACTAGCATCATTTCGTAGTCTTTCATGATTGCTTCAACCATTCCTTCTGCAGTTTCGCCGTATGCTGCTTCTTGAATAGAAGATAGTTCTAAGTATTCTTTCATTGTTGCTACTGGTTTGCCACCAATTGCTAAAATGCGTTCTGCAATTTCGTCGATGTGAGTAGCTGATTCTGTGTAAAGTTCTTCGAATTTCTCGTGTAATGTGAAGAATTGAGGCCCTTTTACGTACCAATGGAAGTTGTGTAATTTTGTGAATAAAACGCTCCAGTCTGCTACTTGTTTGTTTAATACTTCGATTACTTGTTTGTTCATTATGATCAATCTCCTTTTGAGTTGTTATTTTATATCAATTACTAATTTATAATCATTATAATCTAGTAATTTGTATAAATCAACCCTTTTGCTGGAATTAATTTGAACAAATTATGAACTGTTATAAATAAAAATCCCTATTACTGTGGAGTAATAGGGATTTTGTTTGATATAGCTCTTGTTCTAAACGAGCCGCTTTTGCTTTAAATGATATCCAACTCCGGTGACTAGAACAGTCGGTCATTTCGCTCCTGTTCTGAGCAAGTCACCTCCGCTTTTAATTATTATACAGCCTTTTGCTTCTCTTCTACATCCTGTCCATCCCAGCACTCTGTATTCTGTAAGCCAGGGATAGAACTTGCAACGAAGACAGGATCTTTTCCTTGTTTCTTTTGCTTTATATAGTCTAATAAGGCTGCGTATGCAAACTTGCTAAGGAATGAGATGGCAATTAAGTTTGTGAATACCATTAGTCCCATAAAGAAATCAGCTAAACTCCAAACCGTTTGAAGGGCAGCGATAGATCCGAAGAACACCATTCCGACAACTGCAACACGATAAATCAGTAACCATGTTTTGCTTTCTTTAATGAATGCGATGTTTGTTTCACCATAATAGTAGTTTCCTAGTAAAGAACTGAAAGCGAATAGGAAAATAATAATCGCTAAGAAAGTGCTTGCCCACGGTCCAATTTGTGAACTTAATGCTCGTTGTGTTAATTCAATACCTTCTAAATTCGATCCTTTGTAAAGTCCAGAACATAATACGATAAACGCTGTTGATGTACATACTAAGAATGTATCTACGAAAACACCTAATGCTTGAACAAGTCCTTGTTTTACAGGGTGAGATACATCTGATGTTGCTGCTGCGTTAGGGGAGCTACCCATACCTGCTTCTGTCGCGAATAAACCGCGCTGAATTCCAAATTTGATTGCTGCTCCAATACCACCAGCGATAGCTTGGTCTAAACCAAATGCGCTGTTAAATATTTCTGTAAAAATGCTTGGTAACATATTGAAGTTGTTAATTACGACAAAAATAGCCACACCGATATAAATGATCGCCATTGGAGGGACAATCATTTCTGTAATACGTGAAATGCTCTTGATACCACCAAAAATAATAACTGCAACTAATAAAGCTAATAGAGCTCCTACGATCGTTCGCTCTAGTCCAAAAGCATTTTCAAACGCTATTGTTACTGTATTTGCTTGTACAGAATTGAAAATTAATCCGTACGCAACTGTAATAAGAAGTGAAAACCAAACACCCATCCAGCGTTTGTTTAATCCTTTTTCCATGTAATATGCTGGTCCACCACGGAACCTGCTTCCATCTTTTACTTTATAAATTTGCGCGAGCGTACATTCTACGAAACTAGTAGCTGCTCCAAGGATAGCGATAAACCACATCCAAAATATTGCGCCGGGTCCACCCATTGAAATGGCTAATGCTACACCAGCTAAGTTTCCGATACCGATACGTGCCGCTGCACTTAAGCAAAATGCTTGGAATGGAGAGATGCTATCTTTCTTTTTTTCTTTTCGATTAAACCCTTTACTAATTAAACTGACCATCTCACCGAAATGAGTAATTTGGACGAATTTTAATTTGAAAGAGAAATAAAGACCGAAGCCGATTAGCATTGCAATAAGAATATATGACCATAAAATATTATTCGTTACCTCAAGGAATCTGCTAAAGATATCAACCATATAATACACTTCCTTTTTTCCGTAATAAGAAAATTATATGCAAAAAATATACGAGAATCAATTTTTCTAAAAAATTATGTTACATAAACGTATTTCGTGTTATGATTATGTTACATCGTAATATTTTTAGAATTATTTACATTTTAAAAAACTAAATTTAAAACGAGAAAGAGGGGATAATTTGAAAGAAGAATCTTTATTGAATATAAGCCTTAAGAGTTTGAAAATGAGAAGTAATATATTTTTTATCATTACATCTTTAAGTATCTTTTTAGGAGCCACTTATTATTACAATAAAAGATTTCCAAGTCATAGGTATCCTGAATGGTTAGAATTTCTAAAATTGATTGGATGAACAAAAGACAGAAAAACAGAAAATTAAAATAAAGAAGTTATGGAGGAGCTAAATATGAATATTAGAGAAAGTGAACTTCCGGGTATTGGTTATAAGTTTCAAATCGTTACGAAAGGTAACGAAAAGATGGTGATTGTCATTCATGATGATGGGCGTAGAGAAATGTATCATTTTGATTCAGATCATGAAGAAAGTATCTCAAGTATTTCATTACGTGACTCAGAGGCGAGACAAATTGCAGCAATATTAGGTGGAATGGTATACAAACCTAGAGCATTAGAAAATGTTGAGATGGTCTTTGAAGGTTTAGCAATTGAGTGGTTTAAAGTGGAGAATGCAGCTCCGGCAATCGGAAAAACAATTGGCGACCTTGAAATAAGAAAAACATATAGCGTAACGATTATTGCAGTTATGAAAAAGAATATGAAAAAGCTGTTCAATCCAGGACCAGAAACGGTAATTGAAGAAGGCGATATGCTTGTAGTTTCAGGTGAGAGAGAAGAAATTAAAAAAATTATTAATGAGTTACTTTCGAATAGGGGGACTGACTAGATGGATACGTTAATTTTTGAAGTTGGTACAGCTTTAGTTTTAGTAGCAATTGCGGCGGTAATTGCTGGAAAGTTTAAATTCTCAGTAATTCCTTTTCTAATTGTTCTTGGAATGTTAGTAGGACCGCATGCACCGACAATAGGTGTTATTGATCTCAAATTTATTGAAAGTGCGAGTGTAATTTCCTTCCTTGGACGGATTGGCGTTCTGTTCCTTCTGTTCTACCTAGGACTAGAGTTTTCGATGAAAAAACTAATTAAATCTGGACGTTCCATTGCAATTGGCGGAACAATCTATATTTTAATTAACTTTTCACTTGGATTATTATACGGGTTTATAATGGGATTCCCTTTACTAGAAATCTTAATTATTGCGGGTATTATTACGATTTCTTCTAGTGCTATCGTTGCTAAAGTGTTAGTGGATTTAAGAAGAACTGGTAATAATGAAACCGAATTAATTTTAGGAATTATTATGTTTGAAGATATATTCCTTGCTGTATATTTATCAGTTGTCTCTGGTTTAGTTCTAGGGGATCATGCTTCCTTCCTAGGTGCTCTTACTTCAATTGGGATTGCTTTAGGATACATGCTTCTATTCTTTATTGTAGCTAGAAAAGCGACGCCGTTATTAAATAAATTGCTCAATATTAGTTCGGATGAAATTTTCATTATTGTAGTATTTGCTTCTTTATTCTTTATTGCAGGTTTCTCGGAAACAATTCACGTTGCTGAAGCAATTGGAGCACTTCTCTTAGGATTAGTTTTCTCTGAGACAGAGCATAGTGACAGAATTGAGCATCTCGTTGTTCCATTTAGAGACTTTTTCGGAGCTATTTTCTTCTTCAGTTTCGGATTAAGCATTGATCCGTTTTCATTAGGCGGAGCGATATGGTTAACGTTAGGTGCTGTCCTTCTTACAATCATCGGAAACTTTGTTGCAGGAATGATTGCAGGGCGACAAGCTGGATTATCTCATAAAGCGTCAACAAATATTGGATTAACAATCGTTTCAAGAGGAGAATTCTCCATCATTATGGCCAATATCGGCATCGCCGGTGGTTTAATGTCAGTCTTGAAACCATTCTCGGCACTATACGTGCTTATACTATCCATCTTAGGTCCACTTCTGACGAAAGAGTCAAAGAATGTATATAAATTTTTAAATAGAATCTTTAAGTGGGATACGAAGACTAACTAATTTTTAAAAATAAAAGTACAAGATATTTACTGCTTGTACTTTTATTTTTTGCAATGAAAACAGTAAAGAGAGGTACATGATGTTAGGAGAGTTGATTCATTCCGTTTTAGTTTTTCTAGAAGGACTTGGTTATTGGGGAATTATGCTTGGATTGATGTTAGAGGTTATTCCGAGTGAAATCGTATTGTCTTATGCAGGTTATTTAGTATCAACAGGAAGCATTACGTTTTGGGGCGCTGTCGCGTTCGGTACAATTGGTGGTGTAATCGCACAACTATTCATTTATTGGATCGGTCGGTACGGAGGAAGACCCGTCCTTGAGCGATATGGAAAATATATTTTAATTCAAAAGAAACATATTGATTATGCTGAAGATTGGTTTAATCGTTACGGAACTGGTGTTATTTTTACAGCGCGTTTTATTCCTGTTGTGCGTCATGCTATTTCGATACCAGCGGGTATTGCGAAAATGTCACATGCTAAGTTTATTACGCTAACTACATTAGCTGTTATTCCATGGTCAATTGTATTTGTATATTTAGGTTTTAAATTAGGAACAGAGTGGGAAAGTATTAATAAAGTAGCTGGGCCATATGTGAAATACTTTGCACTTGCAGCTATTGTTTGTGCAATTGGTTACTTTGTATTAAAAAAAATGATGAAAAAAAAGTGATTACGTAAAGAGAATCTATGCTGACATAGATTCTTTTTTTATTGTCATTTTTCGAAAGGGGAAAGAGTAGGTTTAATATTTTACATATTGTGGCATACATATAGGAAAAGGGAGTTTGGAAAGGGGATTATAGAGAAATGGAACTCCAGTTTCAAAATGTATATCAACAAGTTGAGAATTGGTATGTGTTGGATTCGGAGCTTCCTTGGGATGTCAAAAGGCTTAGAGATGATTTGTTTTCACTGATTGAAGTATGTAAAACACCAGTTGTTTTTTGTGATACGTGTGATGCGAATCATGTGCTTCTATCATTAGGAGAAGAAGAAGAGGAATTCTTATTCCCAGTAGGTGGTTTTTATCATAAAGAAAAACAATTAATTTTTGTTTGTATGTGGGAAGAGTACGAGCAGGTGCTCAAAACACTACTGCATGAGTTTCGTCATGCGATGCAGCATAAGAGAGAAGTATTGTATGTTGGAAGTGAAGTGTACGAAGATAGATGGATTGAGAAAGATGCGAGAAAGTTCGCGGAGAGGAAGTTAGATGAATATAAAAATAGAAAGTTAATGTAAAGCATAGTGGAGAAATGGCACTGTGCTTTCTTTATTGATTACTAAAAGTAAGTGATTGACTTTTATGAAGTTTAGTTCTAAACTAATGGTATGAAATGAGCGAGGTGATAGAATGAAGACAGAAGATAGACTCGGATTACTATTATGGTTTCGTTTATCACGTTTTTATAACAAAAGTATTCGTGAGACGAATCAGCATTTGAAAGAATGGAATGTATCTGCCGCTCAGTTTGATGTGCTAGCTCAAGTTGGAGGACATAATCGTCTAACGCAGCAAGAGCTCGGAAATAAACTATTTGTTACGAAGGGAAATATCACGCAGCTATTAAATAAAATGGAGCAGCTGGAGTGGATTCATCGTGAACAAGAAGGTACTACAAAATATATTTCGTTAACAGAAAAGGGAAAAGCTTTATATGAAGAAATCGTCCCGCCTCAAGAAACGTTCCAAGCGGAGCAGTTTCAAAATTTAAATGTAGAAGAACAACATCAATTATTACAATTACTAAAAAAATTACAGTGAGAAAAATTTTTAAAATAAATCTTGAATTCGAGATAATATGAGGTGAAGGATATGTTTAGAAAAGTTGATCATAAAAATATGGGAAGAGCAAATCACGGTTGGTTAAATACACATTTTCATTTTTCCTTTGCGAATTACTATAACCCGAATAACATGAACTTTGGAGCATTGCGTGTAATTAATGATGACCTAGTAGCGGCACAAACTGGTTTTGATATGCATCCGCACCGCGATATGGAAATCATTTCGTACGTTGTAGATGGTGCTTTAACACATGAGGATAGCATGGGGAATCGCGGAACAATTGAGCGAGGACATGTTCAATATATGAGTGCTGGCACAGGTGTATTTCATAGCGAGCATAATTTAGGAAATGAAACACTACGTTTATTACAAATTTGGATTTTACCAGATCGTGCGGATCATAAACCAAACTATGGTGAGTTTACATTTGATTGGAGCAAGCGTGAAAATGAATGGTTCCATATGGTATCTCCAGTAGAAGGAGAGGCACCAATTCGTATTCACCAAGATGCGAATTTATATTCTTTATCGTTAGATGCTGGAAAAGAAATTCATTTCCCGGTGCAAGAAGGCCGTCAATTGTACCTTGTACAAATTGAAGGGAGTAGTGTAATAAATGGTGAAAATCTTGTTATGCGTGATGCAGCAGAAGCAGTAGAAGATATTCATATTGAAGCGAAAGAGCAATCACACTATTTAGCAATCGAATTGAAAAGACAATAGAACGTTTATGGAAAAGAGGACATCGAATTGATGTCCTCTTTTTTTGAGTGGAATTGTCAGAAAAAAACTTTCTCAATATTTAGAAAAAGGTATTAGCCCGGAAAATAAGAATTGTATAAAAGTGTCAAAAATCTTTATGGGAATGGGGAATGTTATAGTGAAAAAGCAAGTCATTTCATCAGCATTAGCGTTAACTGTTATAGCCGGGGGATTTGGAACATTTGGAGCAACGACAACGAAAGCAGAAGAACAAAAAATTCAATATCATCAAGAATTTAAAACACCTGCATACATAGGTGAAGAATGGAAAGCACCAGAAGGACTAGATAAAAAAGAGACGGTCTTTCAATATTTAGAGAGTAAGAAAGATATGTTTAAATTAGCAGGAAATATTGATAAACACTTCAATGTCGTTGGGGAGGAAAAAGATGCTGAATCTGGTACGACACATGTGAAGTTAGTTGAAAAACATAATAATATTCCTGTGTATGGTTCAGATCAGACTGTTACACTAGATAAAGAAAATAATGTAAAAGCATTCTTCGGACAAGTTATTCCGAATTTAGAGGATAAAAATATTCCTGCGTTTGCAAATATTAGTGCAGAGCAAGCTGAAACGATTGCAAAGGCAGATATTGAAAAAGAAGTTGGTAAAGTAAAGAATTATGACGGTGTGAAAAAAGATTTATTTGTGTATGAAAAAGATGGGAAGTACTATCTTGCATACTTAGTTAAAGCATCGATTTCAAAACCAGCTCCAGGATACTGGCATTATTTTGTTGATGCAACGAATGGAAATGTGATTGAGAAATATAACGCTGTAGATCACATTACAGGATTTGGTTACGGAGTATTAGGCGATAGACAATCATTTGAAATTGCTCAAGATGAGAAAACAGGAGCGTTCAACTTGTTTGATGGTAAACGAGGACAAGGTGTTCATACATTTGATGCAGAAAATATGGATGAAAACTTGTTTAACTTATTCTCACAATGGCTTGGATACACAGGAGAAGAAGTTGAGAGTAAATCTAAGTTCTTCGAAGATAAAGCAGCGGTTGATGCGCATGTAAATGCAGGAAAAGTATATGATTACTACAAAAAGACATTTAATCGTAACTCTTTCGATGATAAAGGTGCGAAGCTTATTTCTACTGTTCACGTCGGAGAAAGCTGGAATAACGCAGCTTGGAACGGTGTACAAATGATGTATGGTGATGGAGACGGTACGACGTTTATTCCATTATCTGCTGGATTAGATGTTATCGGTCATGAATTAACGCATGCTGTAACTGAACATACAGCAAACCTTGTTTATAAAAATGAGTCAGGTGCGTTAAATGAATCGTTATCTGATATTATGGGTGTCATGGTTGAGAAGAAGAGCTGGGATTTAGGTGCTGACATTTATACACCTGGAAAACCTGGTGATGCACTTCGTTCTCTGAAAGATCCAGCATCTATTCCAAATCCATTAAAACCAGGTGAAGGTTACCCAGATCATTACAATAAACGCTACACTGGAACAGCTGATAATGGCGGCGTTCATATTAACAGTAGTATTAACAATAAAGCTGCATATTTAGTATCTGATGGCGGAGAGCATTACGGTGTGAAAGTAACTGGAGTAGGCCGTGAAGCGACAGAAAAAATTTATTACCGTGCTCTTACGAAATACTTAACTGCAAACTCTGACTTTAAGATGATGCGTCAAGCTGCTCTGCAGTCAGCTGAAGATTTATATGGTAAAAACTCTAAAGCTGTACAAGCTGTAACGAAAGCTTATGATGCAGTAGGCGTAAAATAATAAGAGAAAAAGACCTGACTAGGATGTCAGGTCTTTCTTTATTTAATCGCGAATACCTAATGCGATTTTCGCCATACGTGACATGCGTTCTTTAGACCAGGGCGGATTCCAAACGACATTTACTTCTATTTCATTGACTTCAGGTACGTTCGTTGATAATACTTTTTTTACGTCTGATACAATTTGCCCAGCCATTGGACAACCAATAGAAGTCATCGTCATCGTAATGACAGCATTATTATTTTCATCTGCTGTAACGTCATAAACTAATCCAAGATTAACAATATCAACACCTAGTTCAGGATCAATAACAGCTTCTAAGTTTGCATATAACTTTTCTTCAAATGCTTGTTGTGACATGTGTAGCACCCCCTACATATTAATGATATCGGTTCTCATTATAACGGATATATATATATAATGCAGGGAATGAGCTCAAAAAAATATTCCTCTTGAAAGAGGAATATTTTTTGAAAGCTATTCAGTTTTGAAATGAGATACGAGTTGATCTAATTCTTCAACTGTTTGTTTCATTTGTTTAGCAGTTTGTGTCATCTCATTCATTGTAGTGACTTTTTTCTCAGCAGATTGTGCTGTTGCCGCTGTTTCACTAGACACTTCAGTCGAAATAGAAGCGATGTTATTCAGTGAAGCGTTCATTTCTTCAGCGCTTGCAGCCATTTCTTCAGCAGTTGCTGAGATGTCTTGCATTTGAGTAGATACTTTATTTACTTGTTCCACAATCGTTGTGAAAGAATTGCCAGCTTCACGAATGACATGAATGCCTTCAAATGCTTCAGAACGGCCTTGTGACATCATCGAACTAGCAGTTTCAGTGTCTTGTTGAATTTGATGTAGTAATTGGTTAATATCCGTTGCCGCTGTTTTAGATTGTTCAGCAAGTTTTCGAACTTCGTCAGCTACGACAGCGAAACCTTTTCCTTGTTCGCCAGCACGAGCTGCTTCGATAGATGCATTTAAAGCAAGTAAGTTTGTTTGTTCTGCGATATTAGAAATAGATTGTACAGCTGTATCAATATATTTCGTGTGGGTGATTAGACGTTCGACCACTTCTGACGTAGCATTTACCGCGTCGTGTATCGTTGTCATTTGTGAAACGGATTTTTGAATAACAGTACTTCCATCATTAGCTTGTTCCGATGTAGTTACAGCAAGTTCAGTTACAGATGAAGCTGATTCAGCAATACGCTGAACGCTTACTGCCATATCATCCATTGCAGTTGAGCTTTCTTCCATGCTAGCAGTTTGCGATTGAATACTTGCATTTAAGCTAGACATCGTGCTTTGAACTTTTATTGTTGCCTCACGTGATATATTCGTCTTTTCTAGCATATTTTCAGAAGCATTTTGTACTTCCACGGATGTTTTTTGAACACGATTGATGATATGTTGTAGGTTTTCTAACATTTTATTAAATGATGTTGCAATCGTACCAATTTCATCGTTACTATTTACTTGTAGGCGGGCTGTTAAGTCACCTTCTTGAGATGATAATTCTTTTAGTTTACTATCGATTTGTTGAATTGGTTTTACAAGTTTACCAGAGAACCACCATGCAAGAATCATAGCTACGATAATACAAATAACAAGTGATAAGAAGACAACATATTCAATTTGTAGTGAAGATTGATCAATTTTTTTGATAGATTGATCACGTAACTTAGCTTGTTCATTACTGTAATTTGTGAAGTCACCAATTACTTTATAAACAGTACCATTTTCTGCATAAGCTACTTGTAAAGCCTCTTCCCACTTTTGTTCTTTTGCAAGAGTGAAAACTTTTTCTTCAATAAATTTTCTCCAAGTCGATCCTGATTCCATTGTATTTTTCATGGACTGAGAAACATTTGGATTAGAAAGAAGTTTATCTTTTGAATCCTCCAGACGTTTACTCATCTCATTAAACTTGTCTAATTCGACTTGATCATGTTGTAATAAATAACCTCTTAAAGCAGAAAGTTGTACTTGATAAGCATCTCCACGTTCTTTCAATTCTGTTGCCAAAGGGGAAATTTCTTTTTGTAATGCTTGAGCTTGACGAGATTGATCAATAGTAAAAAATAAAATAAAAGCTAAGGCAATGCCAAATAAAGCGCAAATCGTTCCCATCATAAACATTAGTTTTTTTCGAATGCTAATAAAATTCATATGATAAAAAGCCTCCTCTGTGAAATCTTAGTATTAGAATTAATTGATGTAAAAAATTGAAAGAAAGCTTTACTCCTTCTGGAATAAAGCTTTCTTCTTTCCTTTAGGAATTATAGCAGACGGAATGAGAGATAGAAAGAGATATTTTAAAGTAAAAAAAGAGAGATTGTAAATCCCTCTTTTTAATAGTTTGTAGGTCCTAGAAGTATAAATGAAAGTTTCGCTTTAAACGTTTGTTTTGAAATGAGAAACGAGAACTTCAAGTTCTTGTACAGTCGTTTTCATTTCAGAAGCTTTTTTAGCAACGACACTCATTTTGTTTACTTGGTCACCAGCCGAAGTTGCTGTTTGTGATGTTTCGGCGGCAACTTCATTTGAAATAGAAGCGATGTTATTTAAAGCTGTATTCATTTCTTCTGAACTTGCGGCCATTTCTTCAGCAGTTGCAGACATTTCTTGTATTTGTGTAGAGACTTTGTTAATGTGGTTAACAATTTCCGAGAATGAAGATCCAGCGGTACGAATGACTGTAATTCCTTCCGAAGCCTCTGACTGACCTTGTGTCATCATTTCATTTGCTATTTTTGTGTCAGCTTGAATTTGATGAAGTAAATGGTTAATGTCAGTTGCTGCTAGCTGAGATTGTTCAGCAAGTTTTCGTACTTCATCGGCAACAACGGCGAATCCTTTTCCATGTTCGCCAGCACGAGCTGCTTCAATTGAAGCATTTAAAGCGAGTAAATTCGTTTGTTCCGCGATATTAGAAATGGATTGAAGTGCAGTATCAATATGATTCGTATGTGTAATGAGTCGCTCTACTACTTGTGATGTAGCGTTAACAGCTTCGTTAATTGTATGCATTTGTGTAATAGATTTCTCAATGACTTTATTCCCACTATCTGCTTTTTCTGAAGTTGTAACAGCTAGGCTAGCAACAGAGGAGGCAGATTCTGCAATACGCTGAACACTCGTTGTCATATCGTCCATTGCAGTTGAACTTTCTTCGATACTTGAAACTTGTGAACGAATATTATACGCAAGAGCATTCATAGTTTCTTCGGTTTTTGCTGTATTCTCCATAGAAGCAGTGGTTTCGATAAACACATTTTCAGACGCTTCTTTTACACTTGTTGATGTTTGTTGCACTTGTTTTATGATACGTTGTAAGTTAGCGAGCATTTGATTAAAGGAATTGGCGATATCACCAATTTCATCTTTACTCGTTACGTGTAATCTAGCAGTTAAATCGCCATCTTGAGAGGCTAATTCTTTTAATTTCTCATCAATTTGTCGTATCGGTTTAACGAGTTTACCAGAGAACCACCATGCTAATAAAATAGATGTTAACGTACATGTAATAAGAGAGAAGAAAATAATATATTGAATAAGAGATGAAGAAGACTCTACGTCAGCAATTAATGCGTCACGTTTATCATTTTCTTCATTTGCATATTTAGTAAAACGGCTTAAAAGATCGTTTACATAATCGGTTTGAGCTAAAGCGATTTTGGATGCTTCGTCCCATTTTCCTTCGCGAGCGAGAGGGAGGGCTTCATTATCTATGACGCTTCGCCATTTTGCTCCCATTAAAATCGCTTCTTTCATTCCTTCTGGGAGTTTTTTATCACTTGTTACTTTCTCTCTAGTATCAGCAAGTTTTTTTCCTTCTCGGTTGAATTTATCCAATCCTTTTTGATCATGTGACAGTAAATATTCTTGTAAACCGGCAACTTGTGCTTGGAACCAATCACCACGTTCTTTTAAAATTGTTGCTCGTTTAGATACATCATTTTTTAACGTTTCAATTTCGCTTGCTTGGTTCATAGCGAATGAAAGAATAACAATAAGAGCAATACTAAATAAAGAAGAAATGCTTAAGAGTGTGAACAGTAGTTTTTTGCGAATACTAACATATTTCATCGTTATCCCTGCCTTTAAAAACTATTTATTATGATTTATAAATATTAAGAACGACATTAATAAAAACACCATTATGAAGTTATTAATCTGTTCAATGAAAATTATAGCAGATAATGGAAGATGGCAGATTGATAAGAGGAAATGTTCTTAAAATGTATACATTTGTATATCAAAAAATTCATAAATAAAAATGAGAAATGCTATTGTAATTTGAAATAACATCATGTATACTTCTAATTAGTTGATAACGATTATCAGTATCAACTATGAACATTACTCTTCGTTATGTTGGTCATACCCCTTTTTGACGACGTAAGTCAGAGACGAAATGTTGAAATATCTTGTGTCCTATTCTACAGAATTATGGTAATCTCCAACCTCAACTTATATGCGTGAGCATGCAAAAAGGATCCTATCCGTGAAGGGATCCTTTTTTGCATGCTGTCGCAATTAATGTATATAGACCTGGTATATGTTCTTCAATTCCTTCCGGTGCAGTAGGAGGGAAGACCCACCTTTGATGAGACCCGTGTTCTTCAATTAGTTTTTCAACTTTAAAATGTTCTTGTGCAAGTGTTGTAATAATTTCTCCTAGCGTCCAGCGACGGATGGTTGTTTTAGGCAATGATTCTTTCTGCGCTTCTGTAAGAAGGATGCTATAAGCCACATCATCTTCAATCAATTCTTCATCGAAATAATTTCCATTGGCCCGAAATGATGGGTGGTCTACTCCTAATAATTTCGTGTAAACAGGATGATAGTCACGAAGGATAAGCGTTCCATCTCCTTTAAGCATGGTAGCAATTTTTTGAAAGAGCGGTTTTAAATCTAGAAAGTAATGGAGTACACCAAGTTCCAGTAATACGATATCAAATGATTCGGAGAGCTGCACATTTAGTACATCAGAAACGACATACTGGATAGAGACACCTGCTGCTTCCGCAAGTTCATTTGCATATTTTGCATTACTTGCTGAAATATCAACAACTGTTACATCAGCGCCTAAAAGAGCGAGAGCAACGGCTTTATTTCCTTTTGACCCGAGTAAGTTAATAATACGTTTTCCTTTTGGAGATTGTATGTAAGGTAAATAGTGTTCTACTTCGCGCACGGGATCTTTCATAAGCTTTTTTGCATAATCGGCTGGTGCCCCGTGGCGATTCGTCCAAGCTTCATAAGCAGCTGCATTCCAGCTTTTTTCATTACGCGTGCTTAGTTGTTTTTGATTCAATCGTATCACTCCTTTTGTGAACGTATATTTATTCTGCGGGAGAAGGGAATTTCCTTTTTTTGAATTTAAGTTTGATTTTTCTGCAATTAAGTCGTAAAATACGTGTTATATATAAAAGCGTTGAAAAGGAAAAGTAGAATGAAATCATTCTGTCCAGAGAGCTTCGGTAGCTGAGAAGAAGCAAGAATATTCATTTGAACAATGGCCTTTGAGCTTCGTCCTGAACTTATTAAATGATAATAGTAGGCGGCGACGAGAGTTGGTACTCGTTATCAAAACCACAGTATAAGAGCATATAGCTCCGTACTTGTTAAGGCTAATTATGTGAGTAATTGGCGAAATAAGGTGGTACCGCGACTGTTTATACAGCCCCGCCCTTATCTTTTTAAGATAAGGGCGGGGCTTTTTTATATTTAAAAGGAGGAATGTAAGATGAGTATTTTTATTGGAGGCGCTTGGCCGTATGCAAATGGTTCGTTACATCTTGGACATATTGCGAGTTTGTTACCTGGAGATATTTTAGCACGTTATTACCGGGCAAAAGGTGAGAATGTGTTGTATGTTTCGGGAAGTGACTGTAATGGAACACCGATTGCAATTAGGGCAAAACAAGAAGGTGTGACGGCGAAGGAAATTGCTGATAAGTATCATGAAGAGTTCCAGCGATGTTTTCGTAGCCTTGGTTTTACGTATGATTGCTATACACGTACAGATAGTGAGCACCATCATGAAACTGTGCAAAATGTCTTTTTACGTTTATTGGAAGAAGGCTATATTTATAAAAAAACAGTGGAACAAGCGTATTGTGAAACGTGTACGCAGTTTTTACCTGATCGTTATGTAGAAGGCATTTGTCCACATTGCCATGAAGCAGCAAGAGGAGATCAATGTGATGCGTGTTCAGCTATTTTAGATCCACTCGATTTGTTAGAAAAGAAATGTAAGTTATGCGGTAGTACGCCATCCGTACAGGAAACAGAGCATTTTTATTTTGCATTGCATACATTTCAGCAGCAAATTAAAGAGGCAGTAGAAATCGCAAAACAAGAAGGAACATGGCGTGACAATGCGATTCAGCTAACAGAGAGATATGTAAAGGAAGGATTACTAGATAGGGCCGTATCACGTGATTTACCAATCGGGGTACCAATTCCAGTAGAAGGGTATGAAGATAAGAAAATTTACGTATGGATTGAAGCAGTGACAGGATATTATTCGGCGAGTAAACATTGGGCTGAAGAAACAGGGAAAGATGATCAAGAGTTTTGGGATAAAGAAGCGAAAACATATTATGTGCACGGAAAGGATAATATTCCGTTTCATTCCATCATTTGGCCAGCAGTATTGCTTGGAATAGGAGAAGGAGCAATTCCTCGTCATATCGTTTCAAATGAATATTTAACAGTTGAAAAAAGAAAGTTATCTACAAGTAAAAACTGGGCAGTATGGGTGCCTGACATATTAGAACGCTACAATCCAGATTCTATTCGTTACTTTTTAACAGTAAATGCACCAGAAAATCGTGATACTGATTTTTCATGGCGTGAATTCATTTACAGTCATAATAGTGAATTGTTAGGTGCATACGGGAACTTTGTGAACCGGACATTAAAGTTTATTGAAAAATATTATGATGGCATTGTGCCGCAGGGAAGTATTGATGTAGAACTGAAAGATAAAGTAGAAGGATTATATAAAAATGTAGGAGAGTTGATTGAGCAAACTACATTTAAGGTGGCGCTAGAAACAATATTCGATGCCGTACGTTTTGCAAATAAATACTTTGATGAGAGGCAGCCTTGGAAACAAAGGGAAGATGATCCAGTTTCATGCGAAGAAACGATTTATAACTGTGTGTATCTTATCGCTAATTTTGCAAATCTCCTTGAACCGTTTTTACCATTTTCAAGTGAAAGAGTTAGAAACACGTTATCGATTGTGAACCGAAATTGGGAGCCTCAAAATACGTTGCCGAATAGAATTAATAGTGTGCAACCACTATTTGAACGAATTGATGTAAAACAAATCGAGCATGAGATAGAAAAGCTATATGGAGCAGTAAAGTGAGATAGAGAAAAAGACCTTTCAAATCAATGAAAGGTCTTTTGTTACGCACTATGCACGCTACTATGTTTCTTTTCTTTCCTAGCCGTAAGCATCTGAGGAATAAAAATGCCAAGTAGTATAAAGAGTATCCCAATCCACTGCATGAAGGTTACGACTTCATGTACAAGTGTAATAGAAGCGATAATGGCCGTTGGTAATTCAGCTGCTCCTAGTATTGTACTAAGTCCTGTTCCTACTTTCGGTACACCAATTGAAAAACAAATGACAGGTACGACAACGCCGAACAATCCGAGGAAGAAAGCGTATTTCCAAAGACCGGCTTGCAGGGCACCATCCGTTAAAAAGGTTGGCGGGAAGAATAGGCATACGATAAGAGTAGCACTTGTTGTCATAAGAAAGCTTTTCGTATAAGGCGGAACTTCTGTAGCAACACGCCCGCTTGCAAAAACATAGAATGAAAAAGAGACAGCGGCTAATAGACCAAAGATAATACCTTTCGTGGAAAAGTTTTGTCCGAGACCTTCAAAGACACCGCCTGCAAACAATGTTCCAGTAAATAAAATAATGATAGATATAACTTTCTCACGGCTTGGTAATGTTCGATTAGCGATTGCTTCTATAACTACACCAATCCATGTGAACTGGAAGAGTAGGACAACAGCGATAGATGCTGGTAGTTCTTCTACAGAAATAGCGTAGAAGATACCAGTCATACTCATTGTTGTGCCAACTGTTAGTAAGGAAAAGAATTGCTTTTTTGTTACTTTATGACGTGAAACGAAAAGAACGAGCAGAAGAAGCCCAATCCATCCGAAGACATATTGTCCTCCTAATAGTTGATGTGCTGAAAATCCATCAATGAATCCGAGTTTGAAAATCGTTGAAAGTACGCCGTAGCTACAAGCTCCGAATAAAACAAGTAATGAATACTTAAATTTCTCCATGAAAATCCTCCTTTTAAATAATAAAAAACGCCCGCTATCCAAATAAGGACAACGGGCGAACGAAACAGAGTAAGACACTCTACAAAATTCCGCCACTCATACGAAGTATGAATTTGGGGTATGAAATTGTAGTAGGTTTTTACATTGCTTTTGGAAATACAATGGAGCATTTTACACCTTGAGGTGTGTTTTGTATCCCATAAGGAAACTGATGCTTATCTAGTATTTGTTTTACAATGTATAACCCAAGACCACTACCTTGTACTAAGCCGTGTTTGTCAGGGTTTGCGCGATAGAATGGTTCAAATAAATGGGCGAGTTTATCTTCATCTATTTGTGAACCTGTATTTAGTACTTCTAATGCGTAACCGTTTGGCTTTTCATAAAGCTTTATATATACATGCTGATGGTCAATTGTGTAATGAATTGCATTTGAAATAATGTTAAAAATAGCAGTTTGAATAAATTTAGGGTCAGCTAAAATTTGTACATCTTGCTTAATGTTAGATTGAACATTTAATTGCTTTACAGATACAAAGTAATCTACTTTCTTCATAACATCCTCAATAATAGTAGTTAATGAGATAACTTTTAAATCAGGTTTAAATTGAGGGTTTTGTATTTTGGATAATTCCGACATTTTTTCCGTTAATATGTTAATATCTTGCATCATTTCATAGGAACGTTTTAAATATTTATCTCTATCTTTATAAGCTCCAATTCCGTGAATCATGCCATCTAGTTGTCCCATAACGGCTGCGATTGGTGTTTTTAATTCATGGGATACCATAGACATAAATTCTTTACGAGATTGTTCTAATTGTTGTTCTCTCTTGAGCTCGTTTCTTAAATCTTGATTGCTTGCATGTAAATTCTTCACGATATTTGGGACCTGTGAAGCAGCTACTTGTAAATTAAAATCAGTTTGGTCTGTATTTTTGTTAAGTAGCTTTTTATCTGAGAAATCAAGATTCATAATATCTTTTAAAGCATCGCTCATAAATTGAAAAGGTTTGGCAATTAGTTTTGTATAAATTAAAGATCCGAGTAAAGATAATGCAAGCATTGTCGCGCCAATATGTGGAGCTAATTGCTGCAGTACATCTGTTAATTTTGGATTATCTTGTGCATCATTTGTTTTACTTGCTGCATTTTGTTTATGTAAGGCATCATTAGTAGCGACTTGCTTTTCCATCTCTGTAAGTGGAGCAGAAGTGCTATTTTTCCCCGTACTACTTTGTGTATGTTCTTTTGCTTTTGCAGTTTGGCTAGGCTGCAAAAGATGATTGATAGCTGTAGAGAGTGATTTATAATCTATAATAGAAGATTGGAAATTAAAAATGTCTCCCTGTGATACAGCTTTATTTTGATTCGTTTTACTTTGGTCGTTTTGTTTGTCTGAATCCGCTTGTTCTGTAGACAGCGCTCCATTTTCTTTTGCAAAACGTTCTTTATCGTAGTTTGAAGCTAGGAAGTAAATAATTTGATAAAGACAAAGTGATAAAAGAATACAAAATAATAAGGTTTTGATGAAAATATTTTTGGTGATGTTGTCTGTGCTACGATTCGATTTTGTAGCCAATGCCTTTCACCGTTTTAATATAAGGAATCCCTAATTTTTTTCTTAAGTTTTTAATATGTGTATCTATAACTCTTACATCACCATAATGTTCATAGCCCCATACCTTATTCAGCAAATCACTTCTTGATAATACTTTTCCCCGATTTTGCAGTAAAGTATAAATAATTTCAAATTCCTTTGTTGTTAATTCAATTTGATTACCATGAACATAAGCGGCATATGCTGTAGAATTTAACATCAATTCACGGAATTGTAGTATAGTTGCGGTTTCTGCTTCCTTCGTTGCTGCCCTTCTTAATACAGCTTCTACACGTTTAATAAATACGGTGTAATGAAACGGTTTCGTAATATAGTCATCAATACCTAATTCAAATCCTTTAATTTCACTTTCTTCATTATGTAAGCCTGTTAACATAATAATCGGTACATCAGATTGTCCTCGCATAATTTTACAAATACTATAGCCATCTATATCTGGTAACATCACATCAAGGAGGACAAGATCGTATGAATTTTTTTGGAAAAGAAGTATACCTTCTGTTCCAGCGCCAACGACATCAACGGTAAAGTTTTGTGCCATTAGAAATTCACGAATTAGTTCTTGTATATCTGGGTTGTCTTCAATCACCAGTATATGCGTCATAGTAACACCTCCTAAATAACGCTTTTTACTGCAATATTCGAATTCATCATTTTTCCGATGACTCAGATTGTTTATACATATAATAAGCCCCCGCCATAAAATAATCATGAAAGTAGCAAGGGGAGTTGTTTTAGTGAAACTGAATATTTAAGAATTACAGTAATTCTATTATAGTATGTATTGTAAAATTTATAAAATATTATAACTGTATAATTTTAATATCCATGTTTATCAATGTTTAGATGTTACTTAATACAATCTATCCCTATTATATATGTAAATACAGTTGTTTTGCTACTGTAAATGAAGAAATAAAATAAGCCAAGATATAAAATTCTTGGCTACACGTAAATCGTGTTGTTAGGTTATTTTACAGTGACAGTAGCCTGCTGGGGAATACGCTCAAATAACCAGTGTATATCATTGTTATACATACGAATGCAACCTAGTGTTGTCCATTTGCCAATTGCCTGATTATTGTTCGTACCATGAATCGCATAAGTTGTTCCGTAAGTTCCTGCCATGTTTAGTCCGAGCCAACGGTCACCCAGTGGATTACGTGGATCGCCGCCTTTAATTTTGCCTGTATAATAAGGACGATTTTTAATTTTATTTACGATTTGAAAAGTACCTTTAGGTGTAGGAGTAGCTGCTTTTCCAGTAGCGACAGTAAAACTCTTTATAAATTTTCCATTTTGATAATAATCCATTTTATTTAACTGCGTGTTTACAATCAGTTGATCGTTCGTTGTAGCTGCCTCAGCATTTGTGAATGGAATAGTTAAAAATCCTAATGATAATAGTGCGCTTAATAATAGTTTTTTCATTATATTCTCCTTTTTACTATTGTAATAGTCTTACATACAATGAATTTGCAATCCTCGTAATACTTTATTTACATTTTCATCTAATGTTTCAAAGAAGGTAGTAATCTTTGGATTTTGTTTGTTGTTTTTATCAATAAGTAATCTTTCATTTAGTAAAAGTTCACCATGCAGTCCAAAACTTTGAACTTGAATATTTAGCTCATCTTCAGTTTCAGAAATAATTGGTAAGAAGTAGTGGAAAGCTTTCGTTGGAATGATGTAACTTTTACCAATCATGCTTTCTTGATTTGAATTAATCCATTTTTTCGTAACAATCTTAATGTTCTTTTTTGAAACGATAAAAGACAGTGTTGTAGATTTTGTTAAACTTACGTCAAATTCACTTGTTTCACATATGTGTAAATTAAAAACGGTTTCATTTTGGTGAGATTCAACATTTGTATTAATAAAATCGTGCATTTTATAAGCTTCCATTTCTTATTCACCCTTTTTTTAATTTCGAAAAGCGACTTATATTTATTCAATTTAATGATTAGTAATATATTAGTTAAATTTTTCAACAAATTCCGCTATAATCTTACAATACGTATATGAAGCTAATATGAAGTTAGTATGAGTTTGTAGTGGTTTTTTATTGAGAACGAAATAAGGTGATTTTTAAGTGTTAAAAAATGGATGAAAAATGTATATTAAGGCCAGGTTTCTCACGGTATATATTTGTTAAGTTGTTTTTAAATGAACGTACATAGAAGTAAATAAAGAACAGAAAACTTTAGTGTGAGCCTTACAAAAATGTAATAAAAATGTAAGCTATTGTGATAGTTATTTCGACAATTTTTTTATACAATAATAGTAAGAAGTTGTACGTGATTGAAAGGAGAGATGACATGGAGTGGGTTCATGAATTATTTCAGCAGTACGGGTACTATGTTGTACTTGTTGGTTTGCTGTTAGAATATATTGCACTTCCGTTTCCGGGAGAGCCAACGTTAGCATATGCGGGGTTTTTAGCACAGAAGGGCGATTTAAGTTTACCGATTTTAATTATCTTATCCTTTATTGGGACAAGTGTAGGAATGACAATTCAATACTTTTTAGGAAATAAATTAGGTATGCCCTTTGTTCAAAAGTATGGGAAATACGTATTTTTAACACAAAGAAAAATCGACTTAACAAGAATGTGGTTTGATAAGTATGGATACTTCCTTATTTTTATCGGCTTCTTTATTCCTGGTGTACGTCATTTTACAGGATATTTTGCAGGAATTATTAACTTACCATTCCGTCGTTTTGCAATTACAATTTACTCAGGTGCTCTATTTTGGGTATCATTCTTCTTAATCGGTGGTTATTGGTTAGGTGGAAACTTACATGACATCTTTGGAGTGCTAGAAGATCATATCGGTAAAATCATTGTTGGAGTTATCGTTATCGTAGCAATTACGTTAGGTGTTCGTTTCCGCAAACAGTTAAAACGAGTATTGTTACAAAACGCAAGTTAATATGGAATCCATTCTATGTCAGAATTTAGGAAGGCAGTGCAAAAGCACTGCCTTTTTATTTTATATTCCAATCTATTCTCAACTTTCCTTTTAACTTATTGCCATTAACTATAATGTAATACGTTCCCGTCTTAATTGCTGCAAATTGGTATGTATTAGGACCGTTTGAAGCTAAATAATTTTCTTCCTCTTGAAACTCACTAGCCATTTTTACGGCTCCCATGTAGCCATCTGGATTTTCAGCTCGTGATTCAATGGTAAATTCTAATATGTCACCTCGTTTTAGTTCAATGGGGACTTTATGTTCACCACTAAAATGTTGAAAAGATGCTTCGAAAGAGTTTTCTGTTTTTGTTTCGACCCATTGTTCTTTTGATGTTCCAATCTTTCCTAGATCGATTAAGTTGATTGTGATAAATATAATAAGCATAATACCTGGCACGACATATTGTATCCACTTAAATTTTGTTGCTATAACTGCACATAAGTAGAAAAAAAGAGAACACACTGCTCCAATTGATCCGAGAAACAAGAACTGTATTAGACTAGCTTCTTTAAATATTAGGAATGGAAGAGAAAATAAATAGCCGCAAAAAATATAAAGGCATAATGTCTTCAGTCTTGTATATGTTTTTAATTTCAATTTATCGATGCAAATAGAACAAAAAATTGCATATGCCGCAAGAATAGGAACGAAGGGAACATATAGTAGTTCTCGTAATCCAGCTAAGAAACTATATAATGTTTGTTGACTAGTTGTTAAGAGAAGCGTGCTAATAAGTAATAATAATAATAATAAAGCTGCTGTAAGCTTAGTAAGAATGTAAGAAAAGGTAGATGTTTTCTTCATATGGAACCTCCTTTGTTTAATATTTCACATTCATTATATAAGTTATTTTCATCATAATACATCATTATTTTTGTCAATTATTATAGTCGTAATGACAATTATAATTGACGAAGATAAGGATATTATTTACAATTTTAATTAAATAAATGAAAAAGAGGGAAGACATGAAGCTTCAAAATCGAGTGAGGGAATTGCGAGCAAAGTATCGTTTATCACAAGGGGATTTAGGGAAAGCGATAGGATCATCACGGCAAACGATTAGTTTAATTGAGCGCGGGGATTATGCACCATCTATCGTATTATCGTTAAAAATCGCACAAATTTTCAATGTACCGGTGGAGGAAATATTTACGTTAGTGGAGGGGGAAGAGGATGATGAAGAGTAAACGAAAAAAACAATTTGATTTTGTGGGGAAAATAGCATTAAGTATGATGGGTGGCTTTTTAACATCTTATATAGCTTTAAATTTACTCTCGGATGAACCGAGAAAATTATCATCTAATACATTTATAGGTGTATGTACTATTTTTGGAATCTTAATGATGTACTACACTTGGAAGAATACACGTATGTTAGCGGAGGCACGCGATGAAGAAGAGAGCGTACAAGGCAGAAAGTTAGGTATTATAAGTATATATTTACGTGTAGGTGATATAGTTACCCAGGCATGGTTTGTATATGCAGTTATTACATGTAGACGTGCACTGTTGCAGGATACAAATGTGTCATTTGCAGTGTGGAATTTAGTAGCTGCTATTGTCTGTTTGACTATTGTAGTGGTTATCGGGCTCATAACAAAAAATCGTTATAATAAGTTATATCCTGAACAAGGTGTAACATATATGGAATCTATGAAAATGTGGACGAAAAACGCAGATGAAGGATTAAAGCACATTGTGCATGAAGCTGGATACAAAGCGTATGAATTTACGAATACAATATTAGCATATGTATGGTGGGCTGCCGTTATATATACAGCGGCTAGTGATATCGATTTTGTATTAATTGGCTTAATCTCATTTATTTGGATATTGCATCTCGGAAAATTCATGTACGAGATGCAGAGAAAAATGATTTATTAAGGGGAGAAAAAGGTGGATATTTTAAGAAGGCCAGCTGGTTCTATGACGGTGGCGTTAGTTTTGTCCATTTTATACGGAGTAATCCGAACTGGAAAATTAGAAACAATGCTGAACATATGGGCATTATTGGCTATTTTTCTGTTAGTGGTAATCATTCATGAGTTAGGACATGTCATATTCGGCGTAATGGGTGGTTTGACATTTAAATTTATGACAGTAGGGCCTATTACTGTTCAAAAAGAGAAGGGGAAAGTACGTATTCGAGAAAATAAATTATGGGCGTACTTCGGAGGCGTGGCAATGTTAATACCGCCTTCTATAGTAACACCGAACCTTTCGAAAAAATGGGCATGGATGACTTTAGGTGGACCGATAACAAGTTTACTATTTGGTATTACTTTTGGTTACATATACATGGTAAGTTATTATCAATATCTGTTATATTTTTCTGTTTTCCATTTTATCATTTTTGCGGTTACAATCGTACCGATAAAAGGAACGCTTATGAGCGATGGTATGCAATTTCTTATTTTAATTAAAGATGATGAAAAGGCGAAGCAGCATGTATATAACATTCAAGTATCGAGTGAGTTATTTAGTTATAAGAGGCCGAAAGATTGGGACGAGAGATTAGTAAAACTTACCGAAGATAAAATAAAAGAACATAAAAGTATAAGAGAGATCATGAGCGGACTTATGCTTGTCTTCCTTGCCCGGTCGGATCAAAAGGGAATGGAAAGAGCGATACCATATATAGAACAAGTTGCCCAGCTCCCTGTAACGAAAGAAAATAAATATTTCGTTAGCAGTTTTCACAGTTGGTATCTTTTATATAAAGCTCTTTATGAGATGGATCGTCTTTCTCTGCAAGAAGCGAAGGTGCATGGGAAGGCCATTACAAAAATAGACCTACATGGGTATTATCGAGCACAAGCAATTGTTACATATGCAGAGAATGATTTAGAAGCTTCCCGTATGTATATGAAGAAAGCCGATAAAGAATTACAGAATGCTGAAAAGAATGAACTGGGATATTTACAATTAGAGAGAGAATGGTTTGAGCAGTTGAAAGAGAGGGTATCTTACGATGGGTAAGGTATCCTCTTTTTTCTATGTCGTCTTCTGCCGTTCCATAAAAAGTCTGGGGCGAGTAAAATAAGATTAGAAGAGCAAAGCTTGGGGGAATTCTAGATGGAAATTTTAACGATTATTTTAATAGTCTTGCTCATTTATGCTGTTTTTAAAGTAGCATATGTAGCATTAAAGATACTCGCGATCCTATTAGTTATCTTTTTAATCGTAGAGTTCGGCAGTAAATTGCTTGGGGGATAGGGTATATTGTACGCTTTGAATGTCGGTAAGTCGATATGTTGTGTCGAAGCGTCGATATAATGAAAAAATCGCCGATATAAGTGGAGAAATGATCGATATATTTGAAAAATCGTTGATATATTTTAGTGAATACTAAGTGGGGTATGTGGAAAAGAAGTTGCCATGAGGGTAGCTTCTTTTTATTTTGATAATGGGTATGAACAAGAAAGAATAACAAACAAAAAAGCTGGAAGATATTCTTCCAGCTTACGAGTTACTTTCAATTTGGCGACCGTTTTCTTCTTCATTGTCTTGTAAAAGGTTGAATACGTCTGCTAGGCAGAATGCAATGAACCAAGTCCATAGACCGTGGAAGAAAGCTGAGCTTAATTGAAGTGGTAATGTATAGTTAGTCATTGAGTAGGAAATACATCCGCCAACGATTCCGATCATTGTTAATAACATTGTTTTTTGTGCATTTTCTTCTGGATTGAAGAGGAAGTAAATGTATCCACCTAAAATTGAAGCGCTTACAAGCGTTTCGATTCCATTAAAAATGATATTCTCTCCAAGCTGAGTGTTTGTCCAGAAGCAGATTGTTCCGCCGATAATAGCAAACAGGACAGCTATTGTATATCTTATATATTGATTCATATGTTCATCTCCTTATGTAATAAGATGATTTGGAAGTCAAAAAGGTAGGTATAGTATATTGAAGTGAATTTTAGTTGTACGTATCTTTTTATAAAAAGATCATGGAAGAATAACTAAGATGATCGGTTTTTTAAACCGTTACGTGTATGGTGTTTGAAATATACCTGACTGCTCGTTTCTTTTTGCTTGTAAAAATAAGAGAAACTTCCAAGTCTATATACTCTTTTTTTGTGAGTCTGCTTTCATTATAACACATTTAGGGCCACAATAATAGAATTATCTGATTTTGTAATAAGTGTAAAAAATAAAAATCGCAAGGAAATACCACTAACAATGCAATTTAGTGGAAGAAGGATTTTAATTTATTATGATGAAATATGTAATCAAGGTGAGATTTAAGAAGGAAGCTTACATACTATAAAAAATGTTTTGTAGCATGAATGTAAGGGAGGAGAGCTAACTTGGAGATCACAACAGAAAGATTAATAATTAGACCTTTTAAGAGTACTGATTTACAGGATGTATTTGCTATTTATAATAATGATGATACATGTAAGTTCCTATTACATAATAAGTGGACTCATGAAGACATGCAGAAAAAATTTAATAAGAAGCTAGCAAACAGTGTACTTACTGAAGAATCAATATTAAGTTTGGCAGTTATATACAAGGCTAAAGTAGTTGGTGATTTATCCGTATGGTACACAAATATGAAAGATACTGTTGAGATTGGTTATAGTTTTTCAAATGAAGTAGCTGGGAGAGGTTTGGCAACAGAAGCAGTAAGTAGTTTGGTATTTAAATTATTTAATGAATTTAATGTACACCGTATACAAGCTAACCTTGATGCACGTAATACTGCTTCAAAAAAATTGTGTGAACGAATAGGTATGAGAAAGGAAGCCCATTTCATACAAGATTTTTGGAATAAAAATGAATGGACAGATAGTTTTGTATATGGAATGCTATTCTCCGATTTGTAGTAATAAACTTCGTGATTTTATTATGCTAAAGGGTGCGTTAGTTGCATAACAAAGGGCATAACATATTATATATGACTAATATGTTATGCCCTTTCATGTATTAACCTTTTTTATATGCGTTTGAAACGGCCGACAATTTCAACTGTTTCAGTAATGTTCATGAATGCTTTGTTATCCACTTGACGGATAATACGTTTCATTTCGCCTAACTCATAGCGAGTCACGACAGTGTAAATCATTTTTTTCTTATGGTTTGTATAGCCGCCGACAGCATCTACCATTGTCACCCCGCGTATGCCGTGATGCAATAGTGCGCTTTTTATTTCCTCGCCTTTTTCTGTAACTGTCATTATCGTTAATTTAATATGTTTCGTATGCACAGCATCGATAACTTTGCTGACTACAAACCGGCTAATTAACGTATAAAGCGTAATATCCCATCCGAAAATAAATCCTGCTGCAACAAGTAAGATTAAGTTGAATCCAAAGATGATTGCTCCAATTGAAATATCTCGATGTTTCGCTACAATCAATCCAACAACATCAAAGCCACCTGTTGAAGAAGCAAATCGGAATATGATCCCTGAAGCTGCTCCACAGATTACACCACCGAAGACAGAAGATAGTAAAATATCGTCTGAAACTTGGTGTACAGGGATAATGTTCATCGCTAACGATGATACAGCTACAAAGTACGCTGTTAAAAAGGTTGTCTTCTTGCCTAAGTAAAAGTGACTTAAAATAAGAAGAGGAATGTTTAGTAAAAAGATAAGTGCACCGATATTGTAGTGCATTAAATAACCGATAATCATCCCTACACCAGCGAATCCACCGCTAATCATGTTATGCGGGATAAAGAACATATTCATAGAAATTGCATACAAAATAGAGGCTACGAAAATAACAACCAACTGTATGATAAATTCTAAATGGAATGTTTTAGCTGCTGGGAAGGATAAAAAGGCGGTGTCGGGAACGTAATCGGCGTCTCCTAGTTGACCCATAGTATGTTTCATCTCCATATTCATTTTTGATTACAAGAAGAGAATAAAGGTTTTTTCAAAAACTGGCAATAGTTTTATTATAATGCAAAAATTTTATAAATTTCTAACAAATTAAACCTATACAAGGATGCGTGTGAATATACTAAAGAAAGCGAATACATTAGTTTTTTAGCATAGTTTTCTTGAGAAAATATGCAAAATACTTTTTTGACGATAAAAGGAAATAGAGAATGTTTGTGGAATGTGCTAAAATGACCTTATTAAGGATGTGAAGCGATGGAATTTTTATTGCAGGATGCAATTCTATATATATCGTTTGTAACGACAGCACTTTGTTTATTAGAAGTTTTCTTCCTTGCTAATGTTTCTCGCTTTGTGCGTCAGCAAGCATCAAGCGGTAGACAAAGAGCTTTTAAACTAGTTAATACGTGTGAAGAGGGTACTGGTAATGTATCGCTTTTCTCTATTTTTTATAAATATGGAATGATTCGTTCTGTGCGCAGACAAGAATCCAGTGAAGAGAATGACGAGGTCGGTCCGTATACACCAATGTTTCGCTAAATAATTACGAAACATTGGAGGAATGAACATGTTAAAATCATACCGAGCTGTGCTCGTTAGTTTATCATTATTACTTGTTTTTGTTTTATCTGGTTGCAGTAATGCAGCCCCAATTGATGCACATAGTACGGGAGTTTGGGATCATTATTTCGTATATCCAATCTCGTATATGATTCAATTTGTTGCTCATCATATACCAGGAGCTAGCTTCGGGATTGCTATCATTATTATGACGCTCGTTATTCGTTCAGCCATGATTCCATTAGCTGTTTCGCAATATCGTAGTCAAGCGAAAATGAAGAAAATGCAACCTGAACTGCAGAAGCTGAAACAAAAATACGGTGATGTGGGTAAAGATCTTGAAAAACAAAAGCAGTATCAAAAGGAAATGTCGGAACTAATGAAATCAGGCGGTTGGAATCCACTTGCTGGTTGCTGGCCAATCTTTATACAAATGCCGATTTTCTCTGCTTTGTATTATGCGATTAGCCGAACAGAAGAGATTCGCACATCTTCATTTTTATGGGTGAACTTAGGACATGCAGATCCTTATCATATATTACCGATTATCGCAGCGTTAACGACATTTATTCAGATGAAAGTTTTCCAATCTAATATTACACCTGGAGAACAAGTACAGATGCTGAAAATGCAGCAAATTATGATGCCGGCAATGATTCTATTTATGGGATTTGCGGCGCCATCAGGACTTGTGTTGTACTGGATAACGGGTAATTTATTTACAATGATACAAACAATTGTATTAAGAAGAATAATGGAACGTGAAGAATTACAATTACAAAAAGCTTAGAACAACACCGCTCGGGATGAGCGGTGTTTTTTGGTTAAGTCGTTAAGGAAATGTTAAGAAACCAACATTACTATAGGCATTGTATACGATAGTGTACATGCTTTAGAAATATGAAGGAGGAAATTTCCTATGAAGAAGAAAACAGTTGGGTATTTAGCGATTGCAGGTGCTTTATCATTCGGAATCATTGGAGGAGTCGGTATTCCGGCATTCGCGGCAACGAATACTCCAGCAGCTGAGCAGTCTACAAAAACGGCGAAAAAAGATTTGGATGACGCTACAAAACAAAAAGTAAAAACGATTATGGACGATACAAAGAAACAGTTGAAGGAGTTAGGTGTAAACCTTCCAGAGAAAGAAAAACGGAAAGATATGTTCGCTAACTTAGACGAAGCAACAAAAGAAAAAGCGAAATCAATCTTAGAACAAGAGAAATTCGGCAAACTAACACGTGAACAAGCGCAAGAAGAATTAACAAAACTAGGCGTGAAGTTCCCGGAAAAGGGTAAGCATGGAGATATGTTTGCTAACTTAGATGAAGCAACAAAAGAAAAAGCGAAATCAATCTTAGAACAAGAGAAATCCGGCAAACTAACACGTGAACAAGCAAAAGAAGAATTAACAAAGCTAGGTGTGAAATTCCCTGAGAAAGGTAAGCATAAAGACATGCTTGCTGACTTAGATGAAGCAACAAAAGAAAAAGCAAAGTCTATTTTCGAACAAGAAAAATCCGGGAAATTAACTCATGAGCAAGTAAAAGAAGAATTAACAAAGCTAGGTGTGAAACTTCCAGAGAAAGAGAAGCATGAAGACATGTTTGCGGGATTAGATGAGGCAACGAAAACAAAAGCAAAAGCGATTTTAGAAAATGAGAAGAAACAATTAGAGGCGTTGAATGTGGATCTTCCGCATCATAAGATTTTTATGAAAAAAGATGAGAAATAATTGAGTGAAGTCGTATCTTTCGTGTGGGCAACCGGAAGGTACGTGCGAGGACCGATTTCTGTTAGCAGAAATCGGTCCCTTTTAATGATTCAATAAAATTTTTTTCATTGTTAGTATGTATCCAAAGACGCAGTAGAAGATTGCAAAACCGATAAACACTTCTGTATATTGGTATTTACCTAATACATAGAAGGCAGCAGCTGGTATAATAGCTACCGCTAAAATGCTATAACCAGGATACTTGTGCCTGTACATGATAGCGAATAGAACAGAAAGAAACGTAGCGATGATACAAAAAACAGCAATCATTATTGGTGCACCTCCTATATAGATTGTACCATTTTTAGGGAATTAGAGAAGTGTCGTAACTTCTGTTATAATATAAGAAGAGAAACATTTCTTATGTTATATAAAAAAATATATTGATTTTTTCTAACAATTCAATATAATGAACAATAACTACAAAATTCGACATCAAGAAGTGATGATGAGGACATGATCAATTTTTTACGATTCTCAGAGAGGGAAGCCTTTGGCTGTGAGCTTCCTAATACGGAAAACTGGATTACCACCTCTGAACTGCAGCAGTGAACGGATACCTAGTAATTGCTTGCCGGCAAAAACCGTTATTTAGACTTGAGAAATTGGTGAAGTGTGTTACTTTGCGAATTGAAACAAGGGTGGAACCACGAATACAACACTCGTCCCTTTTTTAGGGAGGAGTGTTTTTTTATTTCATTTTTGCATCACACTAGAATTGGAAGGAGGATACGCAGCATGCATCATGATGAGAAGAACAAAATTGGTTTAACAGTAGCACTTTCTATCGTAGTAGGAACGATTATTGGATCTGGTGTGTTTATGAAACCAGGGAGCGTATTAGATTACTCAGGGAGTTCTAATATGGCTATTCTTGCTTGGGTAATTGGTGGACTATTGACGCTAGCCAGTGGTTTAACAGTAGCTGAAATTGGAGCGCAAATCCCGAAAAATGGTGGGTTGTATACGTATTTAGAGGAGATTTACGGAAGCTTTTGGGGATATTTATCAGGCTGGATGCAAACGATTGTTTATGGACCAGCTATTATTGGAACATTAGGATTGTACTTTAGTTCTTTAATGATTAATTTTTTCTATTTAGATAAAGTATGGAATTTACCAATTGCTATTGGAACAGTTGTGTTCCTTGGCGTTGTAAATAGTCTGGGAACAAAATACGGAGGTATCGTTCAAACAATCACGACAATTGGGAAAATGATTCCGATCGTATTAATTGTTGTACTAGGTTTTTGGAAAGGGAATAGCGATATATTTAATGTAGTAGTGCCGATATCAGAAAATCAAAGTATCGGTATGGCAATTTTAGCAACATTATTTGCTTATGACGGCTGGATTCTACTTGCTTCGATTGGCGGAGAAATGAAGAATCCAACAAAGTTATTACCGAAAGCGATGACAGTTGGGATTTTAATTGTAACGGCTGCTTACGTACTAATTAACTTAGCGTTATTAAATGTATTACCAGCAGCGAAAATTGTAGACCTTGGAGAGAATGCAACAGCGACAGCTGCGGGCATGTTACTTGGAGAATATGGCGGAAAAATCATTAGTATCGGTATTATCGTTTCTATTTTCGGTTGTTTAAATGGAAAGATTTTAACGTTCCCACGTATTCCGATGTCGATGGCAGAGCGTGGACACCTTCCGTTTTCTAAGTTTATCGCAAAGGAAAGTCCAAGATTTAAAACACCAGCAAATGCGATTACTGTTGAAATCATTTTAGGAATTATTTTAATGATTATTAGTGATCCGAATAAGCTATCTGAGATTTCCGTATTCATTATTTATATTTTCTATGTAATGACGTTTATTGGTGTCTTCATTTTAAGAAAACGTAACAAGAATAAAGAGCGTGCATACAGTGTACCGTTATTCCCGATTGTACCAATCGTTGCGATTTTAGGATCATTGTTTGTACTTGGAAGTGCGATTATTAATGATCCGGTAAGTTGTTTCTTATCAATTGGAATTGTCTTTACTGGACTGCCGGTGTATTGGTATTTAAATAAGAAGAACAAAAATAGTGTTTCATAATTAGAAGGCAGGCGTATGATACGCCTGTTTTTTTACTGTAAAAAAATTGTACTTGTTTTCAATTTCTATTTTGGTTACTATAGTCGTAGTAACCAAAATAGAAAGCGTGGGGAAAAACTTGAATTTTCGTGTGTATATTTTAGCTATCGCGGCTTTCGTAGTCGGAACGGTTGAGCTAATTATAGGAGGAACGCTCGATCTAGTTGCCAATGATTTAGGAGTATCTATTAGTGCAGCTGGTCAGCTTATAACAATATTTTCAGTAGTGTTTGCTTTATCAGGTCCGGTTTTATTAGCGGTAACTGGAAAATTTGAAAGAAAAAGATTATACATTGGGGCATTATCAATTTTTTTAATCGGAAATATTATTTCAGCATTTAGTGTGAATTACGGGATGTTAATGTTTTCAAGGGTTGTTTGTGCAGCGAGTGGTTCGCTTATTATTGCACTATCAGTAACACTTGCTTCTAGTGTTGTAGAACCGCATTTTCGTGCGCGTGCAATTGGAATTATTTTCATGGGGATTAGTGGATCGCTCGTACTTGGAGTACCACTTGGACTTGTACTCGGAAATGCATATGGATGGCGTGCACCATTTGTATTAATTTCGGTATTAACAGTTATAGCAATCGCTTGTATTTCATTATTCTTAACGAAAGTACCACCGACATCAGTGTTATCAATAAGAGAACAAATTGCTACGTTAAAAGATAAGAAAATCGTAAGTGCACAGTTAACATCATTTTTATTTTTAACGGGGCATTTAACACTATATGCATATTTAACACCATTTTTAAAAGATGTGATGCACGTGGAAGCGGATTGGATTAGTGTATTTTACTTCATTTTCGGAATTGCAGCGGTACTTGGAGGCGGTCTTGGGGGCTTGCTTGCTGATAAATGGGGATCGAAGAAAAGTATTATTTCCATCATTATTGTATTTGCATGTGCAATCTTTATATTACCAATGATGACATTCTCATTCCCGCTGTTCATTATTATGATGGGACTTTGGAGTATGCTGAGCTGGGCTATTTCGCCAGCGCAACAAAATTATTTAATTGAAATTGCGCCAGAATCAGCTGGTATTCAGCAAAGTTTAAATAATTCTGCCCTTCACTTAGGAATTGCACTCGGTTCAACAGTAGGCGGAGTTGTTATTGAAAAATCATCTGTTATATATAACGCTTGGGTAGGAGGCGGCTTTATTATATTAGCGCTGCTTTGTGCGATTTTCTCTATTACGAGAGGACGTTCTGCTCAGTTTGCGAAGGAAGAATCTATCGTTTGATAGGTTCTTTTTTTATTTGTAAAAAATTGCAGGTTTTAGTAGGTATATGGAGAAAGTTGTATGCAGCGAGGTGATAGAAAAATGATGTTTAATTTCTCGATATTCGGTATAATACTTGCACTATTGCCGATAGTTGTAGTTGTTTTTGTATTAGAGTGGATTCGTTGCATCTATCAAAATTCAGAGAAACAAGTGGAGCAAAATGAGAAAATTATTGAGCTGTTGATGGAGATAAAAGAGGAAAATAAAAAGGAGTCTAGGTGAAGAACTAGACTCCTTTTTTGTATGCAATTAATACCGCAACTTCCGCAACAAACTTTTAATTTCCTCATCTTGCATGAAGAGATCCAGATGCTTCTCTGTAATTTTTGCAAGTGCAACGTCGTGATAGAAGAATTCTGTAAAGAACTTTACGAAAGGTTGTGACATTGTTTTCATCGCTTGCCATGACTCTTGCTCTACACCAGCAAATAAAATTTCGCGGTCGTCAACGATTAGCAGCAAGTAGCGTTCTAATGCATTAGGTTCTTCAGTTGGGATTAGAAAATGCATGTTTTCTAAGTCTGTTTCTACTTGTCCAACTATAAGGGACTCGAGTTTGACGCCTTGTTTTGCTTTTTCTTCTAATGAAGAAAGGTATTCTAAAAGAGTATCATTCCAAGCTGAAATGCGAATCGATTCTTTTGCACTTTCGATGAGTTCCTTACTTTGCACTCGAATAGAAGATTGCATTTTTAAGCTCCACACACGGTCATCTGTAAATGATTTTTTCGATATATTTGTTTCCAATTCTTTAATATTTGATTGGAATTCTGTCGTTAATTTTTCAATTGCTAGCTTGAGTGGTAAAGCTGTATACAGCTTTTTCTTTTCTGAAACAGAATCCATTACCATCCCTTTATCGATCAGGCGTGCTAGCACTTCATATATTTTTGCTTTTGGAACACCAGAGTGCTTCACAATCGTTGTAGCATCTAGTGGTTCGTTGCTTGATACGACAACTTCATAAGCTTGGCTTTCATATTGTGAGAAACCGAATTTTTGTAACATAGTTCCCTCCGAACGAATGAGATTATATAGCTTAAGGATAATGAACTATTTGTTTTTGCACAAGTGGTAGTAGGTTGTCTACTCAAATTGAGATGAGAATTAATTTCAATTTTTTAATTTTATCCATTATACTTAATATAGTGATTAATATGATTACAATACAACGAGAAGGGGATGCTTGGGGGAAGATGTTAAGAAGTTTACGTTTAAAAATTGCGGTAGTATTTTCGGTGCTTATTTCTATGATGTTTGTAATATTAGGTACAGCAATGTATCAATTACAGAAAGAGAAGGAAGTGCGCTCCTTAGACCAGTATTCTCAAAATACGATGGATCTTGTGACAGAGCAACTTACGACATTTGTTCAAAGAACGGATGAAGATATGGGATATTATGCGAACAGTGAGATGGTTCGTAATATACTTCAAGACGGTGTTACTCCAGAAGAAGAAGCCTTTTTGACGAAAGAGTTTTCGGAGTACAAAAAGAATCATCCTGGCATTTTAGACTTATATATTGGTACGAAAGATAAAAAAACATTAAGTGCCAATCTTGCTGAAGGTGGACAAGTGCCAGAAGGATATGATCCAACGACAAGATCATGGTATAAAGACTCAGAAGCTGATGTGAAAAAGGTTCACTGGGGACAACCTATGTATGAAATTGCAACAGGTAAGCTAAGCGTGGGAGTTTCTAAAGCAATTACAGCTCAAGATGGATCTGTATTAGGTGTTGTTGCGATGGATGTATCACTTGGAACAATTCAGAAATTACTTCATAATATTCAATACAATAATGGCGGAGAAATGTTTATTATAAATGATAAAAGTATGGCTCTTGTTTACCCAGAGAAAATAGGGAAAGATGTTTCGAAAGAGCCACTTGTGAAGAGTTTAAATAAAGAGGTAACAAAATATGCTGTCACTACATTAAAAGGTGAAGATGTAGTTGTTTATAGCCAGTCATTTGATTTGATGAAATGGAAAATAGGAATTTTTTATCCGAAAGAAACGATTGATGGGCTATTAAATAGTACGAGAAATACAGTCATTATAATGGCTTGTATTAGCTTATTAGTTGGAATCGCAGCTTCATACTTGTTCTCAAGAAGATTAGCAAGACCATTGCAACTATTAACGAATCACGTTCAAAAAGTAGCAGAAGGTGATTTAACGTTGCAAATGAAAGTGACAAGTAAGGATGAAGTTGGAGAACTGACGAACCACTTTAATCATATGGTTGAGCAAATGAATGAAATGGTAAGTAAAATTAAAAATAGTGTATCAACAGTGCAACAATCAACGAATAATCTACATTATTTAACGAATGAAACTGTAGCAGCTAGTAGAGAAGTATCAGGTGCAATGGATGATGTGAGCGGAGGAGCGTCCACTCTTGCTAATAGTGTAGATGAAGTTTCAGAACAGCTCGAGAATATGGCGCAGTCAGTGGAACAAATGAATCACTCCGTTGGTGAAATAAAAGGTGTGGCTGGCAAAGCTGAAGAGGCATCTAAGCAAGGATTAAATACGATGCGTAATTTAGTTCGTACGAGGGGCCAATCATCATCGATTGTTGTTCATACAGAGGAAGCATCCGGAAAGTTAGAGCAAAGAGTTGGATCGATTCAAAATGTTGTAGAGCTTATAAAAGGTATTTCGGATCAAACGAATTTACTTGCTTTAAATGCTTCAATTGAGGCGGCACGTGCAGGGGAACAAGGTAAAGGCTTTGCTGTTGTGGCCGAAGAAGTTCGAAAGTTAGCGGAACAATCTAAAGAGGCGACAGGAGAAATCGCAACGATGATTGGCGATGTACAAGTAGAGGTAAGACGGGTTGTAGAAGTTGTAAGTAAATTAAAAGATATTGCAGATATACAAAATAAAGTTACGACAGAGGCAGAAACGGAATTCCGCACAATTATGTCAGTTGTAAATACGATTAGTACTTCAGTCGAACAAATTGTAGAAGAGGTACATAACATCGGTTATAAGCAAGGAGAAATTACAACGGTAATGCATACAATTGCTAGTACGAGTCAAGAAAGCGCAGCTGTTTCGGAAGAAGTAAATGCTGCAACTGAATCTCAAGTGAGTCATCTAGAAAAGGTAGCTCATACGATGGAAAGTTTGACGGAGCATATGAGAGACTTAGAAAGATTGGTTGAGCAGTTTAAAATAGAGGAATAACAAATTAGTAAAATGATGAGTATTTCGGTAAAATAGACAATGGATATATAAGAAGCAATTATAGGAGGAAGACTACTATGGCAATTGTTGACGTATCGATTATTCCAGTAGGAACGGGTAATCCAAGTGTTAGTGAATATGTAGCAGAAGTACAAAAGGTGCTAGAGAAAAATGCAGATCGCGTGAAGTATCAATTAACACCAATGAATACAGTAATTGAAGGAGATCTTCCTGTCATTCTAGAAGTAATTCAACAAATGCATGAAGTTCCATATACGAAAGGTGCACAGCGCGTTGCAACAACAATTCGTATCGATGATCGTCGTGATAAAGTAAGCACAATGGAGAAGAAATTAAACTCTGTTCGATCAAAATTATAAGAAAAAGCAGCGATTTTCGCTGCTTTTTTCATATAGGAGGTAAATAAAATGAGTGAAAAGTTTAACGAGCAATTTGACGGATTACTAGAGAAATACACGGAGTTATTACTGGGAGAGAGCAATGAAGAGAGAAAAGAACAGGTACAGAAGTGGGCCCTGTATTCTTATATTGCAAAGACGATGCCAGCTTTAGTGAAGCACTGGAATGAGACATATCCCGATGCAAAAGAAGAGATGGTACAGTTAATTACAGATATTAAAAAGCTGAATGAAGAGAAGAGAAATGAGCAATAAAAAACTTGAGGTAAATATAATCTCAAGTTTTCAGTATTAATATCCTTATATAATTTACATGGAATATAAAGGGTTTTATAAGCATGTCGAATATTTTCGACATGCTTATTTTGTGCCTAGTAAATTCGTTTTTTCTAAATGTCGAAAAATATTCCCTGCATATTTATAAGCGGAAATATAGGGTTTTAAATGTTTTTATAGTATTTTATAAATTATCTAAATAATTATTTGTATCCAATAATTTTAAACAGTGATATAATTTTGAAGAGGGGTAAAAAACAGATAAATCACAGTCATAGGGGTGAATTACATGGAACAATTAATGCGAAATTCGTTTCTTTTCTTGTCAAAAAATAAAGCGCTAACAAAACTGGCTAAAAAGTATGGTTTGCGCTTTGGTGCAGGTCGCTTCGTCGCAGGGGAGACGATTGAATTAGCGACAGCTGCAATTAAAGCATTAAATAAGCAAGGTCTTTGTGTAACAATCGATTATTTAGGTGAATTCGTTGATAACGAAGCGGAAGCAAATGAAATGGCTAGCGAATCGATTGAAGCGATTCGTGCAATTGGAAGAGAAGGTCTTAATTCGCAGCTTTCTTTAAAGATGACTTCTATGGGATTAGATATCTCTGATGAAATCGTAATGAACAATATGCGCCGTATTTTAGAAGCTGGAAAAGAAAATGGTGTGTTTATTACAATTGATATGGAAGACTATACGCGCTGCGGGAAAACAATTGAGATCTTTAAACAATTAAAATCTGAATACGATAATATTGGTACAGTTATTCAAGCTTACCTATATCGTACAGAAAAAGATATGGAAGAATTAAATGCTTATAGTCCTAATTTACGTCTTGTAAAAGGAGCTTATAAAGAGCCTGAAGAGGTAGCGTTCCCGGATAAGAAAGATGTAGATGATAACTATAAAAAAATTATTAAAATGCACTTATTAAATGGAAATTATACTGCAATTGCTTCACATGACGAAGCGATTATTGAATATACGAAAAAACTTGCCGAAGAACACAACATTCCAAGAGACCAATTTGAATTCCAGATGTTATATGGTATTCGTAATGAGCGTCAACTTGAGCTAGTAAAAGAAGGTTACAAAATGCGTGTTTACGTACCTTATGGAAACGACTGGTATGGCTACTTCATGCGTCGTCTAGCAGAGCGTCCAGCAAACGTTGCGTTCGTATTAAAAGGTATGGTTAAAAAATAACCAAGGAGAAAATACTCCTTGGTTATTTTAATTGCTGAAATGCGTAATGTGCCATTTTTTTCGTATCAGGATATAGTTGTGTGCGAGTAGAAGATAATACAACATTAATGACGCGTTTACCGTCTTTTTCATCCACTGTTACGACCGTATATTTTCCGAGTGCTGATAGACCGCTTTTACTTCCAATTGCATATGGATCGTCATATAGTTCTTCTCGTCCATAGTTTGCGATGTTTGGAGAGCGTTCTGAAGTATGTAGAGTTGTACGTGTTGAATTCATATATTCTAAAACAACTGGGTACTTTAATGCTTCTTTCGTAATCATAGCAATATCATATGGTGATACTTTATTTCCGAGTGCATCAGCACCACTTGCATTTTTGAAAGTCGCATGCTTTGTACCAAGTTCCTTCGCTCTTGCATTCATCATTTTTACAAATTCATTTTTTGATCCTGCGATATGTTCTGCGATAGATTCAGCGATTGGGTCTGCACTAATGATAAGCATAAGTTTTAATGCCTCATCACGCTTTAACTTTTCCCCAGCACGAAGTTTAATCTTCTTACTTTGACTTTCCGTTTTAATTGCGTTCTCTGTAACCGTAATTTCTTCATCTTCTTTTACATTCTCTAGTAAGAGTAAGGTAGTCATCATTTTCCCTATACTAGCCGGATAAGAGCGTTCGTCTTCCCGTTTTCCATACAAAATTTCACCTGTGTCTGCATCGATTGTAATGCCGTATTGCCCAGTAATGTTAGGTTGATCCGCTCTTACAGCTTGTTGCCTTTGTGCATAAGAGAAGAAAATCATCCCTGTAAATAGTGTAGCAATCATTACAATCATAACTATTGTTCGTTTCATCATCGTTCCCTCTTTTGTTTTCCATATGTACAAATAAATTGGGCAGAAAAAGCAGCCATTACCCATTATGCCACGTTTTCTGCCCAAAAATATACCGTTATTTTTCGCCCATATTATGCTTCTTATATTGTTGGTTATTACCTTGACGGCCCTTTTCCACACCGTGATTATGCGGACCTGCATTTCCCGTTACGCTTGCTGCGCTAATTCCAGCCTTTGAAGGGTTCTTCTTAAGTTTTGCCATATATATTCCTCCATTTTCGTCAGATTATAAAAAGGAAAAGTGTATTTGAGTGAAGAAAATACATATATATAGCATGGGCAAATAAAAGAAAAATATTTATTTCAGAAAATTTTATCAATAAATATATTGCGAAAATTCAAACTGTATCATATATTTATTAGTAGAGGCTCACTCATTGATTGCGACTTATGTCGAAAAATTGAATGAGCATTCATTCAAGAATAGGGGGAGAATTGGATGTTCCAAATTAAAAAGGCTGCTGTTCTAGGTTCAGGCGTAATGGGTTCAGGGATTGCGGCACACTTAGCTAATATTGGTATTCCGACATTATTGCTTGATATTGTACCACCTGCGCTAACAAAAGAAGAGGAAGCGAAGGGACTTACATTAGAACATAAAAGTGTGAGAAATCGTTTTAGTAATACGGCTGTGCAAAAACTACTAAAGCAAAAACCAGCTCCTCTGACAGTGAAAGGAAATCTAGCACTGATCGAAGCAGGTAACTTAGAAGATGATCTTGAGCGTCTAGCTGATGTTGATTGGATTATTGAAGTAGTAGTTGAAAACTTAGATATTAAAAAGAAACTATTTGAAAAAGTAGATGCTGTTCGTAAAACGGGTTCTATTGTAAGCTCGAATACGTCAGGCATTTCAGTAGAAAAAATGGCAGAAGGTCGTTCAGACGACTTCCAGAAGCACTTCTTAGGCACACACTTTTTTAACCCACCACGATATTTAAAACTTCTAGAGGTAATACCGACGAAAGAAACAGATCCACAAGTATTAAGCTTCATGAAACTATTTGGCGAAGACGTTCTTGGAAAAGGCGTTGTTATCGCAAAAGACACACCAAACTTTATTGGAAACCGCATCGGTACGTACGGTTTATTAGTAACTCTTCAAGAGATGATAAAACGCGGCTATAGCATTGGGGAAGTTGATTCTGTAACAGGCCCACTTATTGGTCGTCCGAAGAGTGCAACATTCCGTACATTAGATGTTGTCGGTTTAGATACATTCGTACACGTTGCAAATAACGTATATGAAAACGTACAAGAAGAAGAGCGTGATGTATTTAAAGTACCAGCTTTCATGCATGACATGCTTGATAAAAAATGGCTTGGAAGCAAAACAGGTCAAGGCTTCTTCTTAAAACAAGGAAAAGAAATTTTAGAATTGAACCCTGAAACGATGGAGTACGAAGCTCGCAAAAAATTAAAAGCTGCATCTATCGAGTTAAGTAAACAAGAAAAAGGTTTATCGAATAAATTGAAAGCGCTTGTATACGCGAAAGACCGTGCAGGAGAGTTGTTATGGAACATCATTACACCGACTCTTTTATACTCTGCAAAACTTCATAAAGAAATTGCTGACGATATCGTTGCAATTGACCAAGCGATGAAGTGGGGCTTCGGCTGGGAGCAAGGACCATTTGAAGTTTGGGATGCAATTGGCGTTGAAAAGTCCGTTCAAAAGATGGAAGAAAACGGTGCAGTTGTTCCGACTTGGGTGAAAGAAATGGTAGAGAAAGGTTTCACTACTTTCTACAAACATGATAACGGAGATAGCTACTATTACGATAATGGCGAATATAAGCTAATCGAACGTAATAAAAAGGCAATTTCTCTTAAACAATTAAAAGCGAAAAATGGCGTTTTAAAGAAAAATAGCGGAGCGAGCTTAATTGATTTAGGTGACGGCATCCTTTGCTTAGAATTCCATTCGAAGAGCAATGCAATTGGTATGGATATTACGCAAATGATTAACTACGCTGTTGATGAAGTAGAAAAGAATTATAAAGGTCTTGTTATCGGTAACCAATCGAAGAACTTCTGCGTTGGTGCGAACCTAGCAATGATCTTAATGGAAGCACAAGATGACAACTACTTTGAAATTGAGTGGGTTGTGAAAAACTTCCAAGATGCAATGACGAAAATTAAATACTCTTCTAAGCCGGTTGTAGCAGCACCATACGGTATGACGCTTGGCGGAGGTACAGAAGTTTGTTTACCAGCAGCTAGCATTCAAGCTTCTAGCGAAACGTATATGGGCTTAGTAGAAGTTGGTGTTGGCTTAATCCCTGGCGGAGGCGGTAATAAAGAGCTATACATTAAACACTTAAATAAAATGCCAAACGGTGTAGAGTTTGATCTGCAAAAAGTTGCGAATAAAGTATTCGAATCTGTAGCGATGGCGAAAGTTTCTACATCAGCACAAGAAGCTGTATCGAACAACTTCTTAGGCGATAAAGACGGTATTAGTGTGAATGGTGATCACTTACTATATGATGCGAAACAAAAAGCACTTTCTTTATATGAAGCAGGTTATAAAGCGCCGATTCGCAAAAAGATACCAGTTGTTGGTGAAACAGGATATGCAACACTTGTACTTGGTGCAGAAGCAATGCATTTATCAGGTTACATTTCTGAACATGATCTTCACATTGCGAAGAAACTTGCATATGTCATTGCGGGCGGAAAAGTGCCGTACGGAACAGAAGTTGATGAGCAGTATTTATTAGATGTAGAACGTGAAGCATTTATTAGCTTAGTAAGTGAGATGAAATCACAAGCAAGAATGCAGCACATGCTTGTAAAAGGAAAGCCATTACGTAACTAATAACGAGGGGAGATATCGTTCATGAGAGAAGCTGTCATTGTTGCGGGAGCAAGAACACCAATTGGAAAAGCAAAGAGGGGTTCATTAAAAACAGTTCGTCCTGACGATCTAGGGGCGTTAGTAGTAAAGGAAACGTTAAAGCGTGCGAATTATGAAGGACCAATCGACGATTTAATTTTCGGTTGTGCAATGCCAGAAGCAGAGCAAGGTTTAAATATGGCTCGTAATATCGGCGGACTAGCAGGACTTTCTTACGATGTTCCAGCTATTACAATTAACCGTTACTGTTCTTCAGGGTTACAAAGTATTGCTTACGGAGCGGAGCGTATTATGCTTGGTCACTCGGAAGCAGTATTATCAGGCGGAGCGGAATCAATGAGTTTAGTTCCGATGATGGGACACGTTGTTCGTCCAAATAGTCGCCTTGTTGAAGCAGCTCCAGAATATTATATGGGTATGGGACATACAGCAGAGCAAGTTGCTGTGAAATATGGAATTTCTCGTGAAGAACAAGATGCATTTGCAGTAAGAAGTCATCAACGTGCTGCGAATGCATTAGCTGCAGGGAACTTTGCTGATGAAACAGTATCTGTAGATGTAACGTTACGTACTGTTGGATCAAACAATAAACTGCAAGAAGAAACAATCATTTTCGCACAAGACGAAGGTGTAAGAGCAGAAACGTCGCTAGACATTTTAGGTAAATTACGTCCAGCATTTAACGTTCGCGGTTCTGTAACAGCTGGTAACTCTTCACAAATGAGTGACGGTGCAGCATCTGTACTATTAATGGATCGTGAAAAAGCAGTGAGTGATGGCATGAAACCACTTGCGAAATTCCGTTCATTTGCAGTAGCTGGCGTACCACCAGAAGTAATGGGAATCGGCCCAATTGCTGCAATTCCAAAAGCGTTAAAATTAGCTGGTTTAGAGCTATCTGATATTGGCTTATTCGAACTAAATGAAGCATTCGCTTCTCAATCGATCCAAGTTATTCGTGAGCTTGGTTTAGATGAAGAAAAAGTAAACGTAAACGGCGGTGCAATCGCACTTGGACATCCACTTGGCTGTACAGGAGCAAAACTAACACTATCTCTTATTCACGAAATGAAACGCCGCAACCAACAATTCGGTATCGTAACAATGTGTATCGGTGGCGGAATGGGAGCAGCGGGAGTGTTTGAATTACTATAAAAAGTGGAAGCGGCTCGTTCAGAATGTGAGGAGGATGGAGCTTCAGACGTAGAGGCGTTCTTTGCCTCGCAGGAAGAAGCGAAGCCACCGAACATTCTAGCCGCTGGAACTAGATTATAAAAAGTGGAAGTGGCTCGTTCAGAACGAGACGCCCATGCAAAGAATGGAAGCAACAAAGGTTTATAAAAAATAAAATTGAGAGCCAGCTTCTTTCAAAAAGAAAGGAGCGGCTTATGAAAATATGAAGGAGGAAATTTTCATGGAAAAAACAGTAGGAAATGCGGTTAAAGGCGGTAGCTTTTTAGTTGATGAGATTACGATTGATCAAGTGTTTACGCCAGAGGATTTTTCATCTGAGCATAAAATGATTGCAAAAACGACAGAGGACTTTATCGTAAATGAAGTTCTTCCAGAGCTTGAATATTTAGAGCAACACGAGTTTGATCGTTCTGTTCGCCTTTTAAAAGAAGCTGGGGAACTTGGTTTATTAGGCGCTGACGTACCAGAAGAGTACGGCGGAATTGGCCTTGATAAAGTAAGCTCAGCGTTAATCGCAGAGAAATTCTCTCGCGCTGGTGGTTTTGCAATTACTCACGGTGCTCACGTAGGTATCGGATCTTTACCAATCGTTTTATTTGGTAACGAAGAGCAAAAGAAAAAGTATTTACCATTACTTGCAACTGGTGAAAAATTAGCAGCATACGCATTAACAGAGCCAGGTTCAGGGTCTGATGCATTAGGTGCGAAAACAACTGCACGTTTAAATGCAGAAGGTACACATTACGTATTAAATGGTGAAAAACAATGGATTACAAACTCTGCATTCGCTGACGTATTTATCGTATACGCAAAAATTGATGGAGAGCACTTCTCTGCATTTATCGTAGAGAAAGAATATGCTGGCGTATCTACAAGCCCAGAAGAAAAGAAAATGGGTATTAAATGTTCTTCAACTCGTACGTTAATTTTAGAAGATGCATTAGTACCGAAAGAAAACTTACTTGGTGAAATCGGTAAAGGTCATATTATCGCGTTCAACATTTTAAATATCGGCCGTTATAAATTAGGTGTTGGTACAGTTGGATCTGCGAAACGTGCAGTAGAAATTTCAGCACAATATGCAAACCAACGTCAACAGTTCAAACAACCAATCGCTCGCTTCCCATTAATTCAAGAGAAACTTGCGAACATGGCAGCGAAAACATATGCAGCTGAAAGCTCTGTATACCGTACAGTAGGTTTATTCGAAAGCCGCATGAGCACATTATCTGAAGAGGAAGTAAAGGACGGTAAAGCAGTAGCAGCTTCTATCGCTGAATATGCAATCGAGTGCTCTTTAAATAAAGTATTCGGTTCTGAAGTACTAGATTATACAGTAGATGAAGGTGTTCAAATTCACGGTGGTTACGGATTTATGGCAGAGTACGAGATTGAAAGAATGTACCGCGATTCTCGTATTAACCGTATTTTCGAAGGAACGAACGAAATTAACCGCCTAATCGTACCAGGTACGTTCTTACGTAAAGCGATGAAAGGTGAATTACCACTTCTTCAAAAAGCACAAAAATTACAAGAAGAGTTAATGATGATGATGCCAGAAGAAGTAGGCGATGAGCCATTAGCACTTCAAAAATATTTAGTAACTAACGCGAAGAAAATCGGCTTAATGGTAGCTGGATTAGCTGCTCAAAAATACGGTAAAGCATTAGATAAAGAGCAAGAAATTCTTGTGAATATCGCTGATATCGTAAGCAACCTTTACGCAATGGAGTCAGCTGTTCTTCGTACAGAAAAAGCAATTAAAACAACTGGTCTTGAAAAGAATAAACAAAAAGTGTTATACACTGAAGTATTCTGTCAAGAAGCATTCAACGAAATCGAAGCAGATGCGAAAGAAACACTTATCGCAGTTGAAAACGGCGACATGCTGCGCATGATGTTATCATCATTACGTAAATTAACTCGCCACACACCACTTAACGTAATTCCGAAGAAGCGTGAAATTGCTGCGAAAATTTTAGAAGATGAGCGTTACACAGTTTAATAGGTGTAAAGAACAGTAGTCGTATAAACGGCTACTGTTCTTTTTTTTTTTTTTTTTTCAAAAATGAAAATTTTAGTGTCATAAAACTAATACCATTAGTATAATAAAACTAATGGTATTAGTTTTATTCAGAAAGGGAGCTGGAAATATGAGAGTGATACATGAAAAAACGGTATACCAATTGTCATTTTTGCCAAGAGTGTTTCCTGTGAATTGTTACTTTGTCGAGGAAGAAGATGGTTTAACTTTAATTGATGCGGCTTTGCCATATAGCGCGAAAGGAATTTTACAGGTGGCTGAGAAAATAGGGAAGCCAATTACTAAGATTGTATTAACACATGCGCATGATGATCATATTGGTGCATTAGACGCATTAAAGGAAGTGCTTCCTAATGTTCCAGTCTATATTTCTAAGCGGGACGCAAAGCTTTTAGAAGGAGATACGAAGTTACAAAAGGATGAACCGAATATGCCGATAAAAGGCGGTGTACCTAAAAAGATAAAAACGGTACCTGATGTTTTATTGGAAGATGGCGACCGAGTTGGATCGCTTCTTGCGATTATGACACCGGGACATACGCCAGGATCCATGTCGTTCCTTGATGTAAGAAATAAAGCTCTTATTGTCGGGGATGCCTTCCAAACAAGAGGAGGTATGGCTGTTTCGGGACAAATGAAATTTTGGTTTCCGTTTCCTGCGATGGCAACGTGGAGCAAAGAAATATCACTACAAAGTGCAGAGAAGTTAAGCGAATATGAGCCTTCCTTGCTTGCGGCAGGACATGGGAAAATGATAAAGGATCCAGGCACTGTCATAAAACTTGCTATTAAGGAAGCTAAGCGGAATATAGAAAGTAGGAAAGAAGGTTAATTTATGTCACCGAGAATCGGACTTACATTGCAAAAAATTGTAGAAACAGCAGCAGAAATTGCAGATATAAATGGAATACAAGAAGTAACGTTAGCCTCATTAGCGCAAACATTAGGGGTACGTTCACCCTCGCTATATAATCATGTGAAAGGTTTACAAGATGTACGGAAAAATCTCGGTATGTACGGAATAAAACAGCTGCATAACAGACTGGAAGAATCGGCTGAGGGTAAACGTATGGATGAAGCAATTCATGCTTTAGGAGAAGCGTATGTAGCATTCGTCCGCAAACACCCTGGACTGTATGAAGCAACCTTTTTACGAGATGAAGAAGTAAGAAAAGCAGGTGACGGAATTGTAAAGCTTTGTCTTCAGGTTTTACAGCAGTACGGCTTAGAAGGAGAGAATGCACTTCATGCGACACGTGGATTCAGAAGTATTTGCCATGGATTTGCGTCGATTGAACAGCAGGGTGGATTTGGTTTGCCGCTAGATTTAGATACAAGTTTACATGTATTATTGGAAACATTTATTAAAGGATTACATGTAATGAGAGGTTGAATAGGAAGCGAGACAACCCGAAACCTTAGAAGCGATTCTAAGGTTTTTTAGTATATATGATTTCAAAAGAACGGTAGATGGATAAAAGTTTCATTTGGTGTTAAAAATAGTTTACATGATGTTAAAAATAAATTACAACTAAAAAATAGAAAATAATGTAAAAAGAGGAGGGGTTATGAAACAGAGTGGAAATTTACAAAATAATCTCGTTGTACTTAGAGCAGAAAAGCGCTGGTCACAAACAGATTTAGCGAACAAAGCTGGGGTAAGTAGACAAACGATCGCCTCAATTGAAGCGAATCGTTACAATCCATCTTTAATTTTAGCTTTTGAAATTGCACATATTTTCGGTAAGGAGTTTCATGAAGTTTTTCAATATAAGATAGAGGGGGAAACGGAATGAGTGTTGTAATAGGGATCATAATCTCAGTAGCAGGAATAATAGGTGTTTTATATTCAACACGTTTTCAGAAGAATGAAGGGGAAGATGAAAGAGGCGAGCATATTACAGGGAATGCAGCTAAAATTTCATTATTTGTATTTTTATTTCTATATTTAGTTATCTTTTTAATCGGGAATCTATATTCATTGACAGGCGAAGAGTATAAGTTAGCAAATGCATTTTTATTAGCTGGAGTACTTTGTTCGTATGCTTTAACTATTGTAGTTTTGAAAAGAAGATATTAGATGGAAAAGAGTCTCTAATGGTTTAGAGGCTTTTTCTTATTAAATGATATTATTTTGCAGGTTTGAAAAATGTATATATCGCTAAGAAAAAGCAAACGAAACTGAATGCGATAGGATCTTGATAGGGACTAGGTTCAGAGCCTTTCTGAATTTCTGTAAGGAATTCATGGGTTTTCATAGTCATTGCTCCTTTAACTAATAAGTTTTATATGATGCGAGGGGTATGGTGGATAGAAAGTTTTTTGAAACTTCATATAATAATTATTGTATAGCAATCTGATTCCTAAAACTATAGAATACAAAGTTTTCATAATATGTAAAATTGCATATTATTCTTTTGAAAGATTCGCTATATTATCTTTATATTTACATTAAAGGATTTTGTTGAGGGAAATGAAAACAAATGGAGGAATATTATGAGTAAAACAGTGTTAGAAGCGTATAGTGCGGAAAGAAAAATAGAGAATATAACATATAAAAATCTATTTGTAATGATAGCAACCATTTTAGGATTCTTACTTCTGGGAGGATTATTCCTTGGTTTGGCTTTGGGGATTTATGGTGAGGAAGCGTTGCGTGATAATTTAGAGGGGTACTATTTCCTTTTAATAGATGCAGCTGTTGTTGCTATCGTTTTACTAGCTTATAAACCAGTTCTTCATTTTATTAAATCTATTTGGGATGTATCCGTTTTGAAGAATGGGAAGACATATTTATATCTATTAATTGGTTTTATAGTCATTGCGTTATCACAATATTTAATGTTACATGTGTTTAGTTTTGAAAGTGCAGAAGAACAGAAGGAACAATTAGGGAGCTTAGGGATTCAAAATAGCATACAAAGTATTATATATGTGTTAAGTGTTGCTATAATTACACCGATTAAAGAAGAAATTCTATTTCGAGGTATTTTATATCGATTTTTAGAAAAGAAATATAATTTTTTAGTTGGTATCATTATTTCTTCCTTCATTTTTGGAATTCTTCATGGAGGTCTTCTGATTACGGCAACGATTATGGGAATGGTATTTGCAATGTTATACAAAAAGACGCAATCTATTATACCTAGTATTGTTTTACACATTGTATGGAACTTACTTGTGAGTATAAGTATGATTGTGTCTCTATAAAAATAAATACATAACCAGTATAAAAGATGAATGGCTTAGCTATTCATCTTTTATTTTGTATGCACGTGAAAAAGTTAATTCATGTATACAATCAAAAAAGAGCTAAATACTAACAGTGAACGAATAAAGAAAGGTAGGAGTATTCTATGCAAAATTTAACAGAGCTTGAAGTAGAAAACTTACGCCATTTAATTGGTGGACATGCAACAATTATTAATAAGTTAGACCAGTATGCACAGGCTTGTACAGATCCACAACTGAAACAAATGTTACAAAAGGATGCGCAAGATGCACGAAATACGAAACAGCAATTAATGACTTTCCTAGGATAGGAGGAAACGACAGATGAATGAAAAAGATATGGTAAACGATTATTTAGCAGGATTAAATGCAAGTTTAACAAGTTATGCAAATTATATTTCTCAGTCTGATAATGAACAGTTACATCAAACGTTAATCCAAATTCGTAATCAAGATGAGATGCGTCAACGTAATATGTATGAGTACGCAAAGCAAAAGAGTTATTATAAGCCAGCTGCACCTGCTAACCCAATGATTGTACAGCAATTAAAAGGCCAATTAAGTGCAGAATAATGGGATGAAAAAACGGGCGAATGAAGTCGCTCGTTTTTTTGTTTTGTCCCGTAAAAGTACAATTGGTGAAGGGTGATTAAGGTTTCACTTTATATATGTCAATAAATATATAATAAATATTTTTCCAGTTGTAACAAATATGACGAAAATGGAATATAACAATTCACAAAAAAGACAAAAAGTTTGCTCAATGATTCACAAAGTATCCATGGTTTATATCGTGGGAATCTATATAATGAGGAGTGTAAAGAACAAAAGAAATAGATTATATGATCAATTAGGAGAGATTGCTATGAAAAGAAATACAAGAAAAATTGCAATTATCGGTACTGGATTAGTTGGATCAAGTTGTGCATATTCCATTGTAAATCAAGGCATTTGCGAAGAACTATTATTAATTGATATAAATCATGAACGTGCAGTTGGGGAAGCGATGGATTTATCACACTGCATTAATTTTACAAATACAAGAACAAAAGTATATGCAGGAAGCTATGAAGACTGCAAAGATATGGACATCGTTATTATTACAGCAGGACCAGCACCAAAACCTGGACAAAGTCGCTTAGATACTTTAGGAGCGAGTGCGAAGATTATGGAAAGTATTGTTGGAGGCGTAATGGAAAGTGGATTTGATGGTATTTTCTTACTTGCATCGAACCCAGTTGATATTATTACATATCAAGTGTGGAAATTATCTGGATTACCTAGAAATCGTGTGATCGGTACTGGTACATCATTAGATTCTTCTCGCTTAAGAACAATTTTATCTGAAATGTTACATGTAGATCCTCGTAGTATTCATGGGTATTCTCTAGGAGAACATGGTGATTCTCAAATGGTTGCTTGGTCTCACGTAGCGGTTGGTGGAAAGCCGATTCTACAAATTTTAGAAGAGAAAAAAGACCAATTTGGTGAAATAGATTTAGATGAAATTGTTGAGAAGACTGCAAAAGCTGGATGGGAAATTTATAAACGAAAAGGTACTACTTATTACGGAATCGGAAATTCTCTAGCGTATATTGCGAGCTCAATCTTTAATGATGATCACCGTGTAATTGCTGTATCAGCCATTTTAGATGGTGAGTATGGTGAATATGATATTTGTACAGGAGTGCCAGCTATTATTACTAGAGATGGTATGAAAGAAATTGTAGAACTAAATTTAACAGAGGATGAAGAATCTCGATTCGCAAAATCAAACGATATTTTACGTGATTATATGAAAACAATTGGTTACTAACTTATAGGAGAAGGTGAAACAAATGAAGGAATATATAATGTCTCGTGTATTTAAAGCATCAGCTGGAATCGCACAAGGTATTTTCGTATCCCTTGGAATTGGTTTACTAATCGAAAATATAGGAAGAATTGTTGATATTCCAATGCTTATTACAATCGGGGTTGTTGCAAAATCACTTATGGCACCAGCCATTGGTGCCGGAATTGCCTTTATGCTCGGTGCAAATGGTCTTGTAATTTTCTCGGCTATGGTAGCTGGAGCGATTGGTGCCGGATCCATTTCCATTACTGAAGCGGGTCTAATCATTAAAACAGGTGAACCAATCGGTGCATTATTAACAGCAACTTTAGCTGTATATATTGGTAAACGTTTAAGCGGAAAAACTGCGTTAGATATGATGCTCGTTCCATTTGCAGCAATATTAGGTTCTGGTTTAGTCGGTATATGGTTATCTCATAATATTACTCCTGTGTTAAATACAGTTGGAGCATTCATTAAAGATAGTTCAGCTGGTAGCCCGTTCATCGCTTCTATTGTTATTGCAGTCGTTTGGGGACTATTACTTATCTCTCCAGCTTCATCAGCTGCGTTAGCGATCGCACTTAGCTTAGACGGTGTTGCAGGTGGTGCTGCTCTTGCAGGCTGCGTTGCTCAGTTTATCGGATTCTCTGTAATCTCAGCGAAAGAAAATAATTTAGGCGGTATATTAGCTCAAGCGCTTTGTACTCCGAAAGTACAGTTGCCAAATATCACTAAAAATCCAATGATTCTCGTCCCAACTGTCGTCGCCAGTGCTATAGTTGGTCCAGTATCTGCATTAATTTTCCAACTGGAAGCAGGAAAAGAAATTGCAGGTCTTGGATTAAGTTCTCTTATCGCACCAATTAATTTAATTTCTAGCGAAGGATGGGAAGTTGTCCCAGCGATGGTAATCACTTATATCATCATTCCAGTAGCTGTTTCTTATATACTTTACATTGCTCTTAAAAAAGCAGGTCGTATTCATTCTGGTGATATGACTGTACCGCAATCTTAAATTTTATATAGAGAAAAGCAGACTGGAAGCCACAGTCTGCTTTTTACATTTTGTGATTTTGTTTTACTGGAACACGTACAGTTTCTTTTGCTAATAAAAGCTGAACGCCGAAGTAAAGTATGCTTGCAAGCGTCATTCCAGAAATGGCGTCTACAAATGCGTGTTGCTTCGTAAATAGCGTTGATAAAATAATAAGCGTACCGAAGAAGGTAAGAATATAATATTCAAAAGCATGTTGTTCTCTACGTTTAAAGGCAGCTAGCATAATCACAAAGGTAGTAAGAACGTGAATGCTAGGGAAACAGTTTACCGGTTGATCGATACTATAAATATACCGGACTAGTTCGGAAAATACGTCTGATCCAATGACTGTTGGACGTGGTACAGTTGTTTGCCAAAAATAATAAATAGAAAAACAAGCAAGTTTTCCAAAAATTATACTACTTAAAGTGACATAATATTGTTTTCGATCTGCAAAGCAATAATAAATAAGTGCGCCGTATAAGTAAGGAAACCAAAGTAAATAAGGAATAATAAATGCTTTCACAAATGGAATCCAATCATCTACTACAGTTGTGACATCTACTGCGTGTACAGTAGATTTATTTAATACATCGTAAAGGGGACTTACGAGTACGAGTAGAAGTATATAACTTAACGGAAGAAAAGATGAAAGTTTAAATTTCTTCATGATAATCTCCTATGTGTAGTAATGTAAGTAAATTCAATTGATTATAATATAGAAACGTCATTTGAGCTATCGATTTTACTTACATTTTCTTGAATTAACCTTACGTTTTCGTCACTTGACTTAAAAGAAGGGGAGGGTGCTAAATGAAGCGTTTATCGTATTTCTTATTTTTTATATTGATATGCCTAGTGAGTGCTGGGTGTGCAAAGGATAAAGAAGGAGAGAAATTAGAATATAACGGGAGAGCACTCGTAATTGGAGTTATTGGAGAAAAGCCGAAAGATACGTTTAGGAATATAAAGTTTGAGGAAATGAAGTTAGAGGAACTGGAAAAGAAATCTAAGGAAGTGGATGGTTTCTTAATAATGAAAGATTACTTTCAAGAAGCCTCAACAGAGCAGTATAAAAATGTATTTTCATCGCTAAAGAAACCAGTATTTTTTATCGGTTTGCAAGATAAATCATATTCAACGTTTATTACAAAAGGGATAGAGTATAACAGTGCACGAAAAGATGTAAATGCTATGTATACGCAAGGTTTTGCAAATATCGGAAGTGGTGAAGGGCAACAATGGGCAGTTGGTTTATCAAATGGTGGAAATACAGAAGAAAGTATTCATAATATGTATATCGTAGTATTTCAAACAATTGCAGATTATTTAAGTCGATGATGAAGGAGCCTGTAAACGAGGCTTCTTATTTTTTTATGTAGAAGCATATAACAATGTGATTGAGAAGCTCACGCAAGCTTTACAACGTATGCCAGATGCATTCGCGGCTGTAATGATACCGATTTATAATTTTATATCAGCTATTGCAGATTTAATTATAAAATTTAATAAAGCGCATCGAGTATTAGCTCGTTTTATCAAGGGATGATAATGTTAGTTCTACATCTCCCCCTTGCGATTGGTATTGGTTTGTGGGCAAGTATGCAAGCGGCTTTAGCTTCATTATGGCCAATAAGCGTTCCTGTTGAGACTGGACTTGCGGTTATGAGTGGCTAAGGTATGGTTAGTGGCGTCTGCTTGAGCAGGAATTGCAGTAGGATATTCATATGCATATAAACATGTTTATTTATATACTCGCTTACTCTTTCTATACCTCACTACATCATAACGACTATGCCATAGTTATGTAATGGATTTCTGTTAAAAATTAGTATTAAATATCTTAATTGAAGTGCACTGCATTTCTACCCATTCATTTGTTATATCTTGCTCAATTCCTTCTAAATCAATTAGTATGATACTATCGTAGATATTTAGTGTTGCTAAGTTATCCTCACTGTTATAATCTAGCTTAGCAATTACTTTAAAGCCTTTACTATTCTGAATTATTGCATTTGCATTTTTATCTGAAAAGGTTATATTTGTATTCCATATAAATTCATCATCTATATGTATTTCTACATTATAGTTTTCGTTTTTTTCTGGCTTATCCCCATCACACTCAGCGATAAATGGATTGCTATCTACTTGAACTAAAACTTTATATCCATCTAATAATTTTTCTGATATATCCACTATTTTAATATCCATTGCTTATTACTCCTTTTTATTTTTAATATGGTACTCTAACAAGGGGATTGTCAACATTCATTACGTTATTTACGGGGACAAAGATCCATTTTTCTTTATGAAAGAAAAAATGTAAATAAGAGGATATGTATTGTGAGGATAAGGGGGGAATGATGTTGAAAACTATTAAAAATACATTATTATTTGTTCTATGTTTGGTAGTTCTTAGTGGTTGTTTTACAAGAGAGGGAACGATTGTTGGTGGTAAGGTTCATGGAGGTTCAAATAGTATAGATGGAAAGTATAAAAGTTTCACAGGTTTTGCAACTCAAGATATGGATGTAAAAAAAGGTGAAAGCTGGATATTTATCTTTGATGATAAAACGAAGCAAGGAACCATAAAGGCTTATGTTTTAGATTCAAATGATAATACAATACTGGAAGTTAATAGTGGAAACAGTAAAAATAATATTAAAGTGTCTAAAGATGATACATATAAAGTTAAAATTATAACAGAAGAACATGGTGGAGAATTTGAAATATCATGGAAAAAAGAAAAGTAGTTAAGTTAATGAGTATCGGGCTATTATTATGTTCTTAGGATTCGAATACCTTCCAAAGAGATGGAGAAAAAGGAAAGTTTCAGAAAAGTTTCTGCAAGCAAAATTTGCTGATGAAGGAAAAGGGATTTTGATTATTACTTATGCTATAGATTTATATGTAATATCTATTCCTTTAAAAGTAAAGAAATATAATTCACTTTAATTTCTATTGAATATAGAAGTGATTATGCTATGAAAGTCATGTTTATGCATGGCTTTTTCTTTGCAGTAATTTCTTACCTGTCGGTTCTATCGCATCCGTTGTAGCGTTATGTGGCGGGATATTCATTATGGGTGGTAGCCAGGAAAAGGGATTTCCCCTTATTTCAAGGACTGGGATTGGCTATATAGTGGTTCAAATGATTCCGTTATTTATGCGATTAATTGTCGGTATTGCTAAAGCTATTTTGTCCTACACTTGTAGGGCTTTTTTATTAACAGTAATTCCTCAATATTCACGAAATATGCAAATGGGCATATTGTATTTATTTGGATTTTATTCATGTTAAAATTACATATAAAGATTTTTATATGTAATGAACTGAAAGCAGAAATATCCAATGAATTTTGAGAGGTGTTACATGTTTAAAAATAAGAAATTGATTCAATTTGGTCTAACATTACTTGTATGTTTATGTGTAATTGATTTTACAATCAGTTATTTTCAAGCGTATCTTGAATCAGCCGCAGGTATTAAATGGGTAATATCAGAAACTTGGAGAACTATTTTGTTAGATGCCCCTGAAAGTATATTGGTTATTTTAGGCGCAGTTGCTTTATATGATTTCACAAAAGAAACATTGCCAAAAGACGCATCACTTTAAATGCGTCTTTTTTTATTTCATTCAATTAGCAATTTCATGGATAGTAGTCTTGCTGTAAAAGCGGAATAAGAAGCCCTAATTAGGGCTTTTTTCATTGCAGTAATTTCTTCAACATCATGGAATACTCTCACTATTACGGCCAAAATCGTTAGTTCCTTTTATCTGTACGCCTTTGTCATTTAAAGTGTTTCCGGGTTCTGTGATTATAGGCTGAAATGGTTAAATAAACGTTTGTTTAAGATGTATGTTCGGTAGGGGAAAATCGATACAGCTCAAGGGCTAACAAAGAAAAAAGGGGAGTTAATCAAACGTTTGTTTAAGATATACGTTCGGCGAGGGATAAGAGAAGAATCTAAAAAATTTATATATTTATTTTTTCTTAACAAATGGCGGAAAAATAAGAAAAATTTGCAGGATTATAAAAAATTATCACGAAATAAGTAAAAGTTTAGCGAATAATCGTTTGAAATAATAAAACGTTTTCTATATGATAAAGGTAAAGGTTAGTAAAAAAGTAGGTGAATTTATGACAGTAACATTTTATTCATATCCAAAGTGTGGCACATGTCAAAAAGCAAAGAAATGGTTTGAGGCAAACGATGTAGCATATGAGATGATTCATATTGTTGAAAATCCACCGTCAAAAGAAGATTTACGTAATTTACATGAAAAAAGTGAATTACCATTAAAAAAATTCTTTAATACAAGTGGAATGCGTTACCGCGAACTTGGTCTGAAAGATAAGTTGAAAGATGCCAGTGAAGACGAAATGTACGAGCTTTTAGCATCTGATGGCATGTTGATTAAGCGTCCAATTGTAGCAGGTGGAACGAATGTAACACTTGGTTTTAACGAAGAGCAGTTTGAAAGTGTGTGGAAAAAGTACCAATAAGGTATTTTTACATAATTAATACATTCACTGGAGGTACAGTCATGAGCATTCCAAATAATTTACGTTACTCTGAAGAACACGAATGGGTAAAAACTGAAGGTAATGAAGTTGTTATCGGTATTACTCACTTTGCACAAGGTGAGCTAGGCGATATCGTATTCGTTGAACTTCCTGAAGTAGGTGCAACAATCGAAGCTGACGAGCCATTCGGAAGCGTAGAATCTGTTAAAACAGTTTCTGAATTATACGCACCTGTAAGTGGTAAAGTTGTAGCAGTAAACGAAGAATTAAGTGACCAACCAGAACTTGTTAACGAATCTCCATACGAGGGTGCATGGATGGTTAAAGTTGAACTTTCTGATGCAAGCCAAGTTGAGAAGTTATTAACTGCTGAAAAATATGCAGAAATGACAAACCAAGACTAATTATAGTCGACTAAAGGACAGCCTTTGTGCTGTCCTTTTTTATTTTGTGTTACATAATACATTTAAAATCGAGTGTAAATGAATAAGCTATTATGGGAATGAACGTTTTTCGGTAAGGTTTCATGTGGCTTCGTAATCTGAACGAGCCGCTTGCGTTTTTCATTGTCCAGCTCCACCTCCTAGCAGCTTTCGCACGAGAAGACAAAAGGCGTCTTCTGTACGAAAGAACCTTAGCCAACAGGGCTAAACAGTCGGTGCCGTTTTTCTTTATGATCCAGCTCCAGCGGCTAGAACAGTCGGTTATTTCACTCCTGAACTTGAGGCAAAAGGGGCCCCTAGTTCAGGGGTTCGGATGCCCTCTTGTTCTGAGCAAGCCGCTTCTGCTTTTCTTTTGCAAAAATAAACAGGAAACAACATGAAAATAACGAATATACTATATACTAAGTTAAAGGTTGTATAGTATATGGTGATCGGGTGATGACATATGATTTATGTAGAAAAAGTCATTATTGTAGAAGGTAAATCAGATAGAAGAAAGATTGAATCTATTATTCGTGAACCGGTGGAAATTGTTTGTACAAATGGTACAATTGGTTTATCGAAAATGGATGAGCTCATTGATCAGTTTTTTGATAAGGAAGTGTATGTACTAGTGGATGCTGATGATGCTGGAGAAAAGTTAAGGAAGCAATTTCGAAAAGAATTTCCGCAAGCAGAGCATATTTATATTGATCGCTCGTACCGAGAAGTGGCAACTGCGCCATCTTCACACTTAGCAAATGTATTATGGGGAGCTGACATTGACGTTTATACAGAATATTTACGGTAAGGAATGATAGAAGTGATTGATTGGACAGGAGCCGAAGCTACAACCCTAATAGAGAACGAAGAAAAAACAGTGTTATATGTATATACTCCAATGTGTGGAACATGCCAATTAGCAAAAAAGATGTTAACAGTCGTTGAGCTGACAATTGAAGACTTGAAAATTGGAATGTTAGATTTAAATTATGCTCCGCATTTAGCGAAAGAGTATGGAATCGAAAGTGTACCGTGTTTACTTGTTTTTGAAAAGGGGACACTCATGAAGAAGATATATGCATTTCATTCGGTTGAATATTTATATACGGAATTAAAGTAGGCGGCAAAGTTTTTGCCGCCTCGACATATTTCTCGGGAAATATGTCGAGATGCAGGGTGGTTACAGTATTTGTCGAGCGAAAGTAACAGGATTGCTCTTTAGTGAGAGGGAATGGTATGTGTAATAGAAAGTGATATGAAGGATGTGATTTAGGTTGAAATTATATTCTTTGCTGCAATCATTTGTAAATTACGCTAATGGTCAATATCATTTAGAGCCACTTTTAAGACAAGGAGAAAAAACTGTTAATTTCCGCTTTGGAGATGAAAGTTGTTCGTTACAAATTTCAAGAGATTATATAGAGCTGCTACATGAGGAAAGAGGAACGGAGCAAATCGTTTGTGTAGATGAGGAAGATGTAAAACAATTGGTGAACGGAAATGTACGATTGCAAATGTTAATGAACGATGGACGTGTACAATATTCGGGAACGTATCGAACGATGCTATTAGTTGAATCGATGTTTCACATATGTAAACCGATGTCAGTAGGTGCTTAAAATTCTGAAGTTTCATTTTTTGCGAAAATTTCTGTTGACATGGTGTGTGGATATTGATACAATTCAATTCATAAAATATAGACAATTTCATAAATTACAAATCAGACGAAAATGTAATCTGATTTCTCTTATCAAGAGAGGTGGAGGGACTGTGCCCTGTGAAGCCCGGCAACCGTCAACTTATGTTGAAATGGTGCCAATTCCTGCAAAGCAAATGCTTTGAGAGATGAGAGAGAGGGATAATGTTGTGATATACGCATATAAACCTTTCTGCTTCTCTAAAGCGGAAAGGTTTTTTTATTGTTTGAATGTGGAGGACATTCAAATAATAAAAGTAGTGATAACGGTGGACTACACGCATTAAACATAAAAAATTGCGGAGTCGATCCAAAATCTTTATGAAATCTAGCTCCAGCGGCTAGAACAGTCGGTTGTTTCATCCCTTCCTATGAGGCAAAAAGCACCTCTACGTCAGGGATTCCAACGCCCTCTTGTTCTAAACAAGCCGTTTGCGCTTTTTAATTAAAAAAGGGGTGATACATCATGATTCTATTAGAGAATGTAAAAAAAATATATAAAGCAAAAAGCGGTGATGTCACTGCTGTAGATAATGCCAATTTAAAAATAGACAAAGGTGAAATATTTGGTGTTATCGGATATAGTGGCGCTGGGAAAAGTTCTTTAATCAGATTATTCAATCAGTTAGAGAAACCAACTTCTGGCCAAATTACAATTGCAAATCGTGTGATTTCAGCAATTACAGGGAGTGAACTTCGTAAGGCAAGGCAAGAAATCGGAATGATTTTTCAGCACTTCAACTTACTTTGGTCACGAACTGTACGCGAGAATATCGAGTTCCCACTTGAAATTGCAGGTGTTGATAAGGCGAAGAGAAGAAAACGCGTAGATGAGTTAATTCATCTTGTTGGATTAGAAGGAAGAGGAGACGCGTATCCATCTCAGCTGAGCGGAGGACAAAAGCAACGCGTTGGTATTGCAAGAGCATTGGCTAACAACCCACAAGTGCTTTTATGTGATGAAGCGACATCAGCTCTTGATCCAGAAACGACAGATCAAATTTTAGATTTATTATTAGATATTAATAAGCGTCTCGGTTTAACAATTGTACTCATTACACACGAGATGCACGTGATTCGAAAAATTTGTAATCGAGTGGCGGTAATGGAGAAAGGAAAGATTGTAGAAACGGGTCCAGTACTTGATGTATTCCGCAATCCGCAGAAAGACATTACGAAACGATTTGTACAGCAGTTAACGGATTCTGAAGATACAAATGAAACGATTGAAAGTTTAATTGAAAAGTATCCAGATGGTAAAGTAGTTCGTTTGCAGTTTATCGGCGAGGCAGTAGAAAGACCGGTGCTTCAAAGATTGATGCAACGCAGTGATATAGAAGTTAGCATTTTGCAAGGAAATATCGCACAAACGAATAACGGCTCTTACGGTAGTTTAGTTGTTCATTTAAATGGTGAGGAAACAGCGATTCAGCAAGCAATAGAGGGAATACATCAAGATCAAGTAGAGCTGGAGGTGATTGCACATGGATAAGTTAATTGCAAATGTTGATTGGAATCAAATGTTAGAAGCAACTGGTGAAACGTTATATATGACGGCAATCGCAGCTCTTGCCACATTTGTATTAGGACTAATTTTAGGATTGTTACTCTTTATGACAGCGAAAGATAATTTATGGGAAAACAAAGCGGTTAACACGGGGATTGGAGCGTTCGTAAACATTTTCCGCTCGATACCGTTCATCATTTTAATCATTTTATTAATCCCATTCACAAAGATTCTGCTTGGAACAATTCTTGGAGCGAGTGCAGCACTTCCAGCTTTAATTATTGGAGCGGCACCATTTTACGCGAGAATGGTTGAAATTGCGCTTCGTGAAATTGATAAAGGTGTAATTGAAGCTTCGAAAGCAATGGGAGCAAAAACAAGCACAATTATTTTGAAAGTTTTAATTCCAGAATCGTTACCAGCATTAGTATCTGGTATCACGGTTACGACAATTGCTTTAGTAGGCTATACAGCAATGGCGGGAGTTGTTGGTGCTGGTGGCCTTGGAACACTTGCTTATTTAGAAGGATTCCAACGAGGAAATAACGATGTAACAATCGTTGCGACAATTTGTGTATTATTAGTTGTATTTTTCATTCAGTGGATTGGTGATAGTTTAACGACTCGAATAGATAAACGATAATAAAAAATGGGAGGATATTTCAAATGAAAAAATTATTACTTACAGCACTTATTTCAACTTCAATTTTTGGGTTAGCTGCTTGTGGCGGGAAAGATAAAGATGAAAAGAAACTTGTTGTTGGTGCTTCTAACGTACCGCACGCTGAAATTTTAGAAAAGGCAAAACCGTTACTTGAGAAAAAAGGAATTGAATTAGAAGTGAAAAAGTTCCAAGATTACGTGTTACCAAATAAATCGTTAGCGGATAAGGATTTAGATGCAAACTACTTCCAGCACATTCCGTATTTAGAAAAAGAAATGAAAGATAAAAAATATGATTTTGAAATAGCAGGGAAAATTCATTTAGAGCCAATCGGTGTATATTCTCAAAAATATAAGAGCTTAAAAGAACTTCCAGACGGGGCGACAATTATTATGAGTAATTCCGTTACTGACCATGGACGTGGTTTAGCAATTTTACAAAAAGGAGGCATTTTAAAAATTAAAGACGGAGTAGATCCAGTTAGTGCAACTCCAAAAGATATTGCAGATAATCCGAAAAACTTAAAGTTCAAAACAGATATTGAGCCTGGTTTATTACCGCAAGTGTATAACAACAAAGAGGGCGACGCTGTTTTAATTAACTCGAACTATGCAATTGATGCGAAATTAAATCCAGAAAAAGATGCAATTGCAATTGAAGGTGATGATTCTCCATACGCAAACGTAGTAGCTGTTCGTAAAGGTGATAAAGATAAAAAAGCGATTAAAGCTCTTGTAGAAGTACTACATTCTAAAGAAATTGAAGACTTTATTACTAAAGAATATAAAGGCGCGGTTGTTCCTGTAAAAGAATAATTGCTAAAAAAGGGCTGGTGTACGCCGGTCTTTTTTTATAACTACATAACTATAAGGGAGAAGGGGATATCATATGAAAAAGATTCTATTGTCAGTTGTTACAGCGCTGTCTGTATTTACATTAGCTGCTTGCGGGGGGAAAGAGGAGAATAAGCTTGTTGTTGGAGCTTCTAATGTGCCGCACGCTGTTATTTTAGAAAAGGCACAGCCGATATTAGAGAAAAAGGGCATTAAATTAGAAATTAAAAAATTCCAAGATTATGTGTTGCCGAATAAAGCGTTAGCGGATAAGGAAATTGATGCGAACTACTTCCAGCACATTCCTTACTTAGATAAAGAAATTCAAGAAAAGGGATATAAAATTGTAAACGCAGGAAAAATCCATTTAGAGCCAATGGGCATTTATTCTAAGAAATATAAAAGTTTAAAAGAACTTCCAGATGGCGGAACAGTTATTATGAGTAACAACGTAGCGGAGCGTGGCCGTATGCTCGCATTGTTACAAAAAGGCGGCGTTATTAAATTAAAAGACGGTGTAGATGTTGTGAAAGCAACAGTAAAAGATGTTGTAGAAAATCCGAAAAACTTAAAGTTTAAAACAGATGTAGAGCCTGGATTGTCACCAAAGCTGTATGAAAATAATGAAGGCGATGCTTTATTCATTAATTCAAACTATGCAATTGATGCGAAGTTAAATCCAACAAAGGATGCAATTGCAATTGAAGGATCAGACTCTCCGTACGCAAATATTATTGCAGTTCGTAAAGGTGACGAGAAGAAAAAAGAAATTAAAGAATTAGTAGAAGTACTGCATTCAAAAGAAATCCAAGACTTTATTAATAAAGAATATAAAGGTGCTGTACTTCCGGTAAGTGAATAAACACAAGGAAAGGACTGGAAAATTCCCAGTCCTTTTTTCTTTATATAAATAAGAAGAAAGGTGTATCATATAAGGATGCAAGGGAAATACTTATATACATTTGTGAAAAAATTGTTACTTTTTTTCGTCGTTTGCGATATCATTTTATTTGATATAAGATTAGAATGAGAATAAAATGAGAATATGAACGTTTTAGGAATTTTTAAAATGTATATATAGGATTAATGGAGGTATTGAGATGGCTGGTTCTACATTAACGGTTAAAGACTTACACGTATCAATTGATGGCAAAGAAATTTTAAAAGGTGTAAACCTTGAAGTAAAAGGTGGAGAAATCCACGCAATTATGGGACCTAACGGAACAGGTAAATCAACTTTATCTTCTGCGATTATGGGTCACCCAAAGTATGAAGTAACAGAAGGTAGCATCATCATCGACGGTGAAGATGTATTAGAAATGGAAGTAGATGAGCGCGCACAAGCCGGTCTATTCCTAGCAATGCAATATCCAAGTGAAATTAGCGGAGTAACAAACGCTGACTTCTTACGTTCTGCAATTAACGCACGTCGTGAAGAAGGCGATGAAATTTCTCTTATGAAATTTATCCGTACATTAGATAAAAACATGGAATTCCTAGAAATGGATCCAGAAATGGCACAACGTTATTTAAATGAAGGTTTCTCTGGTGGAGAGAAAAAACGTAACGAAATTCTTCAATTAATGATGATTGAGCCAAAAATCGCAATCTTAGATGAAATCGACTCAGGTCTTGATATCGATGCATTAAAAGTTGTATCTAAAGGTATTAACCAAATGCGCGGCGAAGAGTTCGGTTGCCTAATGATTACGCATTACCAACGTTTATTAAACTACATCACTCCAGACTTCGTTCACGTTATGATGAACGGTCGTATCGTTAAATCTGGTGGCCCTGAGCTTGCACAACGTCTAGAAGCTGAAGGTTACGACTGGATTAAAAAAGAATTAGGTATTGAAGACGAAACAGCAGAGCAAGAAGCGTAAGAGAGGAGCATAAACATGACAATCGGTACATTACCTTTCGATCAAGAAACAATCCGTCAGCGCGCAAGCGAAGTAAACGAAGCTGCTTGGTTGACTGAGTTCCGCTTACAAGCTCTTGCACAAGCAACTGAACTTCCAATGCCAACGCCTGATAAAACGAAAATTGAAAAATGGGACTTTATCGGAAAAGGCGACGCTGCTAAGCAAGAGCCTGTAAGTTCTTTAACAGAGCTTCCAGAAGCAGTGAAAAACTTAATCGATGAAAATAACAGTGTATTAGTACAACGTACTGGTACAACTGCATTCGTTTCTTTAGCAGACGAAGCAAAAGAAAAAGGTGTTATTTTTACAGACATCGTAACAGCTGCAACAGAGCATGCTGAATTATTACAAAAGTATTTAATGAAAGACGGCGTGAAGGTAGACGAGCATCGTTTAACTGCACTTCATGCTGCATTAATCAACGGCGGTGCATTTGTATATGTTCCGAAAAACGTTGTTCTTGAAACTCCACTTCAAGCTGTATTCTTAGTAGACGGCGAAGAAGCTAACGTATATAACCACGTATTATTCGTGGCTGATGCGAACAGTACTGCAACTTATGTAGAAAACTACGTTGCAAATGAAAATGCTAAAGGTATTGCAAATATCGTAGCAGAAGTAATCGTGGAACAAGGCGCACAAGTGAAGTTCGGTGCGGTTGATCTATTAGCAAAAGATGTAACAACTTACGTTAACCGCCGCGGTGTAGTTGGACGCGACGGCCGCATTGATTGGGCTCTAGGCCTTATGAATGACGGAAACACAATTTCAGAGAACGTTACGAACTTAATGGGCGACGGTTCATATGCTGATACGAAAACAGTAACAATTGGCCGTGGTAACCAAACGCAAAACTTTACAACTAAAGTTGTTCACTTCGGTAAACACTCTGAAGGTTGGATTTTAAAACACGGTGTACAAAAAGATAGTGCAACATCTATCTTTAACGGAATTGGTAAGATTGAACACGGTGCATCTAAATCAAATGCACAACAATCTTCTCGCGTTCTTATGTTAGATGAAAAAGCTCGCGGTGATGCAAACCCAATTCTTTTAATCGACGAAGATGATGTAATGGCAGGTCACGCAGCTTCAGTAGGCCGCGTAGATCCGTACCAATTATACTACTTGATGAGCCGTGGTATTCCAAAACGCGAAGCAGAACGTTTAGTCATCCATGGATTTTTAGCACCTGTAGTAAATGAGCTTCCAATTGAAGGAGTAAAAGCACAGCTTGTTGAGGTAATTGAAAGGAAAGTTCGCTAATGAATATTCATGAAATACGCAAACAGTTTCCAATTCTTGATCAAAAAGTGAACGGCAAACAACTTGTATATTTCGATAGTGCAGCAACTTCTCAAAAACCAATTCAAGTAATTGAAACGTTAGAACGTTACTATAAAGAATATAATTCTAACGTGCATCGCGGTGTTCATACGCTCGGTACGAAAGCTACCGACGCGTATGAAGGTGCACGCGAGAAAGTTCGCAAGTTTATTAACGCGAAATCAATGGAAGAGATTATTTTCACGCGCGGAACGACAACTGCATTAAATACAGTAGCGGCTAGCTATGGTCTTGAAAATGTAAAAGAAGGCGATGAAATCGTTATTTCTTACATGGAGCACCATAGTAACATCATTCCGTGGCAACAAGTTGCGAAGAAAACTGGTGCAACTTTAAAATACCTTCCGCTTCAACCAGACGGTACAATTTCTTTAGAAGATGTTCGTCAAACAGTTACACCGAATACAAAAATCGTTTCTATTATGCAAGTATCAAACGTACTTGGAACGATTAACCCTGTAAAAGAAATCGGAGCAATCGCACACGAAAACGGTGCAATCATGATCGTTGATGGAGCACAAAGTGCACCTCATATGAAAGTGGATGTACAAGATTTAAACTGTGATTTCTACGCATTATCTGCTCATAAGATGTGCGGACCTACAGGTATCGGCGTATTATATGGTAAAAAAGAATTGCTGAACAATATGGAGCCAATTGAATTTGGCGGTGAAATGATTGATTTCGTAGATTTACAAGAATCTACTTGGAAAGAGCTTCCGTGGAAGTTTGAAGCAGGTACACCGATTATCGGTAATGCAATCGGACTTGGTGCGGCAATTGATTTCCTAGAAGAAATCGGTCTTCATAATATTGAAAAGCATGAACATGAATTAGCGCAATATGCTTTAGAAAGACTATCAGAAGTAGATGGCGTTACAATTTATGGTCCAAAGCATCGCGCTGGTCTTGTTACATTTAATATTGAAGACGTACATCCTCATGATGTAGCAACTGTATTAGATGTAGAAGGCATTGCGGTTCGCGCAGGACACCACTGTGCACAACCGCTTATGAAGTGGCTGAAAGCTTCTTCTACAGCACGTGCGAGCTTCTATTTATATAATACAAAAGAAGAAATTGATACATTTGTTGAATCGCTAATCAAGACAAAGGAGTATTTCACAAATGTCATTTAATAATTTAGATACGTTATACCGTCAAGTTATTATGGATCATTATAAGAATCCTCGTAACAATGGCGTGTTAGAAGATAGTGTTACTGTTAACTTGAACAATCCAACTTGCGGCGATCGTATTCAACTTACGATGAAAGTAGAAGAAGGTATTGTGCAAGAGGCGAAGTTTGAAGGAGAAGGATGTTCTATCTCAATGTCTTCAGCTTCGATGATGACACAAGCAGTAAAAGGTAAGAAAATTGAAGAGGCACTTCAGCTTTCTAAAATTTTCTCTGACATGATGCTAGGAAAAGAGTACGATGACAGCATTGATTTAGGAGATATTGAAGCATTACAAGGCGTATGCAAGTTCCCTGCACGTATTAAATGTGCAACATTAGCGTGGAAAGCGTTAGAAAAGGGCTTAAACGAAGATAAGTAATGTTAAAGGTTCCTAAAAACGAGGTTATCTAAGGAGGGACACACCAACATGGCGAAGCAACTGCCAGATATCGGCGATTATAAATATGGTTTCAAAGACAAAGACGTTTCGATTTTCCGTGCTGGACGCGGTTTAACAAAAGAAATCGTTGAAGAGATTTCACGTATGAAAGAAGAACCACAGTGGATGTTAGACTTCCGTTTAAAATCACTGGATAAGTTCTATGAAATGCCAATGCCACAATGGGGCGGCGACTTAAACGACTTAGATTTCGATGAAATTACGTACTACGTAAAACCATCTGAGAAATCTGAGAAGTCTTGGGATGAAGTACCTGAGGAAATTAAAGCGACATTTGATAAATTAGGTATTCCTGAAGCGGAGCAAAAATATTTAGCTGGTGTATCTGCACAGTACGAATCTGAAGTTGTATACCACAACATGAAAGAAGACCTAGAAGCTCTAGGAATCGTCTTCAAAGATACAGATAGCGCATTAAAAGAGAACGAAGATATTTTCCGTGAGCATTTCGGAAAAGTAATCCCACCAACAGACAACAAATTCTCTGCATTAAACTCTGCAGTTTGGTCTGGTGGATCATTCATCTACGTTCCAAAAGGTATTAAAGTGGATACACCACTTCAAGCGTACTTCCGTATTAACTCTGAAAATATGGGACAATTCGAGCGTACGCTTATCATCGTAGACGAAGGCGCACACGTACACTACGTAGAAGGTTGTACAGCACCTGTTTACACGACTAACTCACTTCACAGTGCGGTAGTAGAAATCATCATTAAGAAAGATGCATATTGCCGTTATACAACAATCCAAAACTGGGCGAACAACGTATACAACCTAGTTACAAAACGTGCGGTTTGTGAAGAAAACGCAACGATGGAATGGATTGACGGTAACATCGGATCTAAATTAACGATGAAATACCCAGCAGTTATCTTAAAAGGCGAAGGCGCTCGTGGTTTAACATTATCTATCGCGATTGCTGGTAAAGGCCAACACCAAGATGCTGGTGCAAAAATGATTCACTTAGCACCAAACACGTCTTCAACAATCGTTTCTAAATCGATTGCGAAGCATGGTGGTAAAGTAACTTACCGTGGTATCGTACAATTCGGACCAAAAGCGAAAAACTCTCGCTCTAACATCGAGTGTGACACGTTAATCATGGATAACCAATCTACATCTGATACAATTCCTTACAACGAAATCAAAAACGATTACGTTTCACTTGAACACGAAGCGAAAGTATCGAAAGTATCAGAAGAACAATTATTCTACCTAATGAGCCGCGGTATTTCTGAGCAAGAAGCTACAGAAATGATCGTAATGGGCTTCATTGAGCCATTCACACGTGAACTTCCAATGGAATACGCAGTTGAAATGAACCGCCTAATCAAGTTTGAGATGGAAGGTTCTATTGGTTAATAGATAAAGTGGAAGCGCCCTGCAATGCAGGGCGCTTTTTTATGTTGTGCTGGGGTCTATTCAGTTCAGTCCAGGTAGGGATACCTGGGTGGATGTTCGGTTAAATATATCAACGATTTTTTAAATATATCGATCATAACTCGGAATATATCGACGATTCGACAAAGTAAGACAAAAGAAATTCTTCATATACCCCGCAACATTTTATATGAAAAGAGAACAACTGGAAGTAAGGCAAAGATATTGATAAACCCACTGGATAATCCAATCGCCCCCGACCTACCGAACTCTCTGTTAAACTTTTTGACAAATTCCCCGAACCCCAACCCAACCATCTAGAATCCTTCCAAACAATAGAAAAAGTTTTCATATCAAAAAGGGCAATCTTTTGCTTTTTCTCACAATGCGAGTACAATGTAAAATAGCAAGAAAAGACGAAAAGTATTTACAGGATTATTGCGTACGTGTAGCGTAAATGGCAGTAAGGAACTGAGAGGAGGTTTTTTCTCTGAATATAAATAAAGAAACAATCATCCACCTTTATCATACAAACGATATACATAGTCATTTTGAAAATTGGCCGCAAATTTCTCGGTTTGTACAAGGGGAGAAAAAGCGAAGACAGGAAGCGGGAGAGACCGTTTTGACGGCTGATATCGGCGATCATGTGGATCGTTTTCATAGTATTTCGGAAGCGACGAATGGACTTGGCAATACGAAGCTTTTGAATGAGGCGTTATATGATTATGTAACAATCGGAAATAATGAAGGAATTACGTTAGCGAAGGAGCATTTGAATCGTCTATATGATGATGCTGGATTTGAGGTGCTCGTTGCGAATTTATTTGAAAAAGAAGGTGTACGTCCGGAGTGGGCAAAGCCTTATAAATTACATACAACGACAGATGGGATTACGATTGCCTTTATCGGGTTAACGGTAGCTTATCCAGAGTTTTATCATATGCTCGATTGGCATATTGAAGATCCACTTATCCATTTAGAGTCTATTTTAGAAGAAGTGCGAGATGAGGCTCATATTACGGTTGTCCTTTCTCATCTTGGAAAAAGCATGGATGAGTATATGGCAGAGCATTATGATATAGATGTTATTTTAGGTGCACATACGCACCATTTATTTGAGCGTGGAGTTCTCATGAATAATACTTTACTTTGTTGTTGTGAAAAGTGGGGACGTTACGTTGGGCACGTTCAGCTTACTGTGGATAAAGAGACGAAGAAGTTATTGAAAAAGGACGGTAGGGCGATTAAAACAGAACGTTTAGGTGCTTATAACAAACCGTTATCCACAATTGAAATGCTGCAGGAAGAAAGTAAACATATTATGGCAGAGCCTGTCGTTCATTTAAAGGAATCATTACCGATCGATTGGTTTCATGAGACATCATTTTCTCACATGTTAGCAAATGCGCTGAAAACGTGGTGCGATGCAGAGATTGGCATGGTGAACGCTGGTGTACTTCTTGAAGGATTAGAAGAAGGTGTTGTGACGCGCGGAGATATTCACAGAATTTGTCCACATCCAATTAATCCATGTTTATTAAAAGTGCCAGGAAAAACGTTACGAGAAGTTATTTTGAAAGCGCGTCGCCCGAATATGGAGAACCTTGAGGTAAAAGGATTCGGATTTCGCGGAAAAGTGATGGGAAAAATGATTTATGCTGGTGTAGAGGTCATTCCAGATACGATTCCTGGGAATAAAATTTTACTCGAAGATGTATTGATTAACGGGGAATCGCTGGAATTAGATCGTATATATACGGTAGGAACGATTGATATGTTTACGTTCGGATACTTATACCCAGAGCTATCCACACTTTCTGACAAACAATATTATATGCCAGAGTTACTCAGAGATGTGTTAACAGACGTGTTGATAACTCATACATCTTCCGTCAAACTATAGGCTAGTTACTTGTAACACTCATTTTTCTCTTGTCATACAGATAAGAAAGAGAGGAGTGTGAACTATGGTTAATGTGGAGCCAATTATAATTGATAATTATACGTTTATTGCGGTTAGCGTCAAACTTCCAAAGACAAATTTGCTAGCTGTAATGAGCGATAAAGGATATATTATGTGCGGTGCATTAGATGTAGGTCTTTTAAATGAGAAGTTAGGGGATCGAGGAATTATTGCTGGCCGTGCGGTTGGTGTAAGAACGATTGAACAGCTTCTTGAAGCACCGCTAGAATCAGTAACGATTGAAGCCGAAGCTTTAGGTATTACGGCAGGCACAATCGGAAAAGAAGCATTATTAAAAATGAGATAAGCATATATCGTCCCTCCTTCTTGCATAGAAATGATATAAGAAGGAGGTTTTTTTATGAGTATATTTCGTTCGAAAAATTCGCGGTTTCGAAGGGGGCCTATTTCCTTTCGGTACATACTGCTTATGTCGTTTATTCTTTTTGTCATATTACTCGTGCAAGGATTATGGATTGTGAATAGTAGCATTCAGCCAACATTACTTAAATATGGAGAAGTAGAGACGCATAAAATGGCGACAGCGATTATGACAAAGGCGGTAAAAGATAGAATTAATGAAGGATTCGATGTCGATTCATTAATGAAAGTACAAAATGATAAAAACGGGAAAGTATCCACAATTAATTTAAATACGAAGCAAGTAAATGAAATCGTAACATCAACGACCACATACATAGAAAAATATTTACAGCAAGTAGAACAAGGTGATTTGAAGGGGCTAGGTATTTCTGAAAAAAATGGAGCAACGATGGCAGTTCCTTTTGGTCGTGTAACGGATAATGCGCTTCTTGGAAATATAGGTCCCGATATTCCAATCGATTTCACGACGATTGGTCATGTGAATACGGATATTAAACAAAAAATTGAACCGCACGGAATCAATACGACAGCGATTCAAATTATTATGGAGATGGAAGTCACGTTGCAAGTGATTATTCCATTTCATACGAAAGAAATAACAGTGAAGCAAGACGTTCCGATTGCAACGCGCATTGTTCAAGGGGAAGTACCTACTTATTATGGAAGCGGGAGTGTTGTTGTACCTGATAAAAAGAAAACGGATAGTTAGCCGAATTAAAAAAATAACCGTAGCATATTGCTACGGTTATCGCTTTGTATTCGCGCGTTCTTTTCGCTCCCAAAGACTTAAATGCATATATGGATCGAAAGCCCATTCTGTATAACCATTGTCTTTATACATGCCGAAATGTAGGTGGGGCGGGAATTTTCCAGCTGTGCCGGGAGGGCCGTAACCGGTGCTACCGACAAATCCGATTACTTTTCCGGGCTCAACAATTTGTCCAAGCTGTATTTCCTTTGAGAATCCGCCTAAATGAGCGTAATAATGGTAGTTATTATGAAGGTCACGAATGCCGATGCGCCATCCGCCAAGACGGTTCCAGCCTTTTGTTTCAATAATGCCATAGCAAGTGGATCTTACTGGTACGCCGTAGCCTGCAAAAATATCGGTTCCTTCATGAACTCTCCTTCCCCCGAAACTTCTTCCAGCACCGAAAGTACTACGGTAGCTATGATCACTACGAATCGGGAGAGGGAAAGCATTTCCTTCTAAATTAATACGTCCATAATGTTTATAAATACGGGCGTATTCGGTAATTAATTCAACTGTTTTCGCACGTCTATAATATTCCCAAAGCATAATGTGAATACGGTCTTCGGACGGTCCTTGTTTCTTTAAAATCGTTGCTGCTGTATGCAAAAGATCACGGTCGTTATTTGCATTTGCAAATCCATCTTTGTCACCATCTAAACCCATCCCGCCAAATAGAGAAATTGTATGGGGAAGAGTGTCGTTAATATTAACGGGTCCAGCCCATATTTCTGGTTTGAAATAAAGGGAAATGATGGCATCTGGTTTTTTCGGAATATCTTTTCTTACGCTCCGTATATTTCTTTCATATTGATCCATTGCAGCTAAGTAATACCACGGAATGCCTGAAGATTGCTCGGTTTCTTTATATAGTGCCATGCGCTTTTCGTATATGCTTTGCTGATTATCTTCACCGTAAGCGATGTTTTGGTGGAGAAGAAAGCAAATCGAAAGCAAAAGAGAAATTTTTCGAAGCATGAAATAGACTCCTTTCACAACATCACTCTTTTTAGTGTGGGATATACGGAGTATTTCATTATAGGGAACGATTGGAAAAAATCTTAGAATCTTCATTTGAGCAAATCGCTTTCATACGTTAGAATAGATATGTTACATTGAAAGAAGCGAACACGGTAAACTATTTCATATTGTGCGGAGTTGATAACCATGACAAAACAAACAGAATATAAGCGCAAGCCCGAATGGTTGAAAATTAAGTTAAACACGAATGAAAACTATACAGGCTTAAAGAAAATGATGCGTTCTAAGAATCTTCATACAGTTTGTGAAGAAGCGAAATGTCCGAATATTCATGAATGCTGGGCTGTAAGGAAAACAGCAACATTTATGATCTTAGGTGCGGTTTGTACACGTGCTTGTCGTTTTTGTGCGGTTAAAACAGGCTTACCAACTGAGCTTGATTTACAAGAGCCAGAACGCGTAGCAGATTCTGTAGTACAAATGGGCTTAAAGCACGTTGTTATAACAGCGGTTGCACGTGATGATTTAAAGGACGGCGGAGCAGCTGTTTTTGCTGAAACAGTACGCGCTGTTCGTCGCAAAAACCCATTTACGTCAATCGAAGTATTACCATCTGATATGGGTGGAGTAGAAGAAAACTTAAAAATGTTAATGGATGCAAAACCAGATATTTTAAACCATAACATTGAAACAGTACGTCGATTATCTAACCGAGTTCGCGCTAGAGCAAAATATGACCGTTCATTAGAGTTTTTACGTCGAGCGAAAGAAATGCAGCCTGATATTCCAACTAAATCGAGCATTATGGTGGGCTTAGGTGAAACGAGAGAAGATTTAATTGAAGCAATGGATGACTTACGTGCAAACAATGTGGATATTTTAACTCTTGGACAATACCTACAACCATCTAAGAAGCATTTACCAGTTCTTAAATATTACCCACCAGCAGAATTTGCAGAGCTTAAAGAAATTGCACTTAGCAAAGGATTTAGTCACTGTGAAGCTGGCCCACTTGTACGTTCTTCTTACCATGCGGACGAGCAAGTTCGTTCTGCAAAAGAAAAAGTAGCAGAAGCAAAATAATGACAAAAGAGAGCTAATGATTAGCTCTCTTTTTGTTTATATTCTAAAACAGTATTTGGGCATGTTAATAAGATTTTCTTTAATTCCTCTGTGGATAATTCAATTGTAAATTCAGGTACACCAGGTGTAATTAAAATTTTATCGTAAGCATAAATAGCACTATCCACAATAATCGTTACATGTTGTGAATAACCGAAAGGAGCTACACATCCTGGCGTACAGCCTGTTTCTTCTCTTAGCTCATCAGGAGAACAGAGAGATAAGCTTTCTCCAGTTATTTCTTTCATCTCTCCTCGGTTGAGCCTTGTGCCCTCTAACGTGAAAAATACGTAATAATCTCCAGACTTTGATTTTAAAAATAAGCTTTTACTTGGAGTGCCGTGTAAGCCAAGCCTTTCACGTACGATACGATCTGTTTCATAATCGAGTACTGGTTCGTGTTCAAACTTTTCGTAAGAAGCATTTGTTTTATGTAGTAAAGCAAGTACATCTTCGTACATATGGAGTGATACCCCTTTCTATTGTTAGTACAGTTTCTTCTCGTGGCGTCAACTGAATGTGTTGGAAAGAGATATTACTTGGACGGTGCTCCCCATAATCGTTTTAGGATACATTGTTTATCGAGTGTAATTTCGTAAATATCAGGATTCGTTAAAGCTCTCCATTCAATAAAGCCGATCGTATGATCAAAGTGCTTTAAAATGAGCGTGAGTAAGTTGCCGTGTGTAACGAGTAGTGTTGTAGTATGGTTTAACTTTAAAACGTCTTGGATAAGTGATATAGCTCGATCCGTCGCTTGTTTTGTAGACTCTCCGCCTGAAAAGGCAATATCTATATTTGTAAAAGTAGATTCTAGTTTTTGCAACCAATCATCCATTGGAACGTCGCTTAATATGCGTTCAGCTAATCGTTCATCTTCTTGGATAGACAAGTTAGCTTGAAGCGCATAGGGCCGAATAGAATCGATAGCTCGCACAAATGGGCTTGAAATAATATGATCTATTTGTGGTTGGTTTTCTAAGAGGAATGTAGCAAGAGTGTTTGCTTGATTTTTTCCTGCAATCGTTAATTCGGCATCACGTTCTTGTCCAGTTGCTGAACAATGTCGTATTACAATCAATTTCTTCATAATTCATCCCCATCTTTCAAGTTGACGCTATATACTTCGACAAATGTGGAAAAAATTCCTTTTTATTGGAAACGGCATATTGATCTAAATATGTGGAAAAGTAATGTGGATAAATGAATATTTGAGGTGTAATGATGAAAAAAATGATATGTATTATATTCGGTCTTTGTTTTTTTATACACTTGTCCACAACATATGCAGAATCGAATGCAAAATTAAATTATCCGAGCAATCGAAATAAATCGTTTGTGAGTGAGGATGTGTTTTACGAACAGTTAGATAAGAAAATCTATAAAGAATACAACAATGCAGCATATAGTGTTCGGAAAAAGATTTTATTTAAAGAAGTGCCCGATGAAGAATTTTCTTTCAGGCAAAAAACAGCCGTGGGTTGCCGGGGTGAAGTGGTGCTTCAAGATATTTTTATTCACCCTGATCGCCAAGTTTATTTTTTCGCTTCCTTTTCTCAAAATGAAGTAGACGAATTTCATAAGTACATTGTTATAGATGCAGAAACAAAGAAGGAGCTGCGAGAGGGCAAAAGTTATCATCATTACGATAATCCATATAAAAAATAACCCACCAACTGGTGGGTTATTTTTACGCCGGTACACTCATTAATTTCGCTTTCATTTTACGAATAAGAATGACAGCACCAATTGTGAAGAGAAGGGTAATTCCTTCTGCGACGAAGATGTTAATTGTTTTTGTTTGGTAAAGCGCCGCGAAAAAGTCTACAAATGCGTGGAATAATATAGCGTAAACAAGGAAGATATATTTCTTCTGTTTTACAGCGAATAAGACAAGCATTGTAAAGGCAATTTGTAATACAAGGGCCATAATTCTTTCCAAGCTGCCAAGGAAGTATAAATAAGCAGGTTGTTCTATTAACATATCCTTTACAACATCTAATTGTGGTAGTTTTTCTGCCATTTGAGCGAAGCTACCATTGTTAATAGCATTAGCGAATATAAGTGTCTGCAAGGCAGAGAATCCGCCAACTAAAATGGATTCAATCCCGCCATGACCAATTCCATAAGCGAAGCCATCTTTATATTCTAGATATTTTTTTAGTAGGAAGAAGAAGGCAACGAAGCGTCCTAATTCTTCAAAAATACCAGCAGTTAGTCCGCCATAAATTGCAAAGACAAACGGATTTTCTAAAAATGGAGCGATTGCTGGATTACCGCGCATAAATAGGTGGAACGGTGTTTCGAGAATTTGGGTAAATCCAATAAAGATGAGAACACCAACGCCGACCACTTTCCAATTAATATTATATTTTTTACGGAAATAAACGAGTACAACAATTGGGACCAGAACCGAAACAACGAGTTGAAATATGATGCTGGCAATTACAGTATTTGAAACCATACTTTCACCGCTTTCTAATATATGTACATATCTATTATGCATGAAATATGGGAGAGATGAAACTTTTAACAAAAAATGAATGTACTTATTGACTCTAACGTTGCGTCATACTTTATCGTATGTATTAAGGGGGAGATACACATGACAATGAAGGTAAAGGAAGTAGCTAATTTAGTTGGAATTAGTGTGCGCACACTGCATCATTACGATGAAATTGGGTTATTAACCCCAGACGAGACGACAGAGTCTGGATATCGTCTGTATTCCAATGAAAATTTAGAGACATTGCAGCAAATTTTATTTTTTAAAGAACTAGGCTTCCCTTTAAAGAAAATTAAAGAAATTATCATGAGTCCATCATTTGACCACGAAGAAGCACTACAGCTTCACAAGAAAATGCTTCTTGAAAAGCGTGCTAGGTTAGATAAAGTGATTGCGACGATTGATAAAACAATTCAGCATACAAAAGGAGAGATTGAAATGACGAATAAAGAGAAATTTGAAGGCTTCGATTTCAGCCATAATCCGTACGAAGAAGAAGCGCGTGAACGATGGGGAGACGCAGCTGTAGATAAAGCGAATGAATACGCGAAAGGTATGTCAAAAGACAATCAAGAAGAGTTTAATACGATTTATAGAAATTTGGCGGCGCTTAGACACGGCGCACCAGATTCTAAAGAGGCACAAGAAGCAATCGGGGTATGGTACGATTACTTGCAAAACTTCGGAGAATATTCATTAGATGCTTTTAAAGGACTCGGTCAAATGTATGTCGCTGATGAGCGCTTTACGAAAAATATCGATAAGTTTGGTGAGGGGTTAGCACAGTTTATGTGTGATGCGATGGAGGTTTATGCGGATTGTAAGAAATAGTAAAAAAGGTGGAGGTTTTCTCCACCTTCTTTATTTTTTTATCATATCATTCAAAGTCTGATCCCCCGTATTGTTCAAATGAGGATTTTTGCTCATTTCTCGCTTTAGCATATCAAGGCTTTGTGTATATTCTGTATCATTTAACGCGCCAGATTGAAGCCCTTGAATTTGAGAAATCAACTTTTGGTCTGTTGATACATATGCTTTATAATAGCGAGGGACGATGGACAAAGCAGCTTTATATACTTGATCTGCTACGAGTTTTGGATCCGTTGTGTTTGCACGGTATACAACAAATACTTCATCATCGGTAACGAGCGTAGCAGCGTTTGTAACGTCAGGAAGTTTGACTGTCATGCTTGTAATCATTTCAGCGACTTTCTCGCGGTTAATGGCTCCTACTTGTTTGTTAGATACTTCATGTTTTTGTTTAGATGAATAACCGACTCTTGTAAGCCGTGTATTTGTATTTTCCGTATGATACATGTCGTTTTTATTGGAAACAAGAACACGACTTCCTTCTTCACGTTCCATTTCGGCTTTATTCGTTGATTGACAGCCTGCAAATAAGGAAAGAGTGAGGAGAGAGAGTATAATTTGTTTTTTCACGATGTATCACCTCCTTCTCCATAGTATGCACTAATTTTCAATTTTTTGTATTTGAAATTGTTGGTTGGTATGCTTTGTGATACGATAAAAAGAAGAATGCTTAGAGAGGAAGTTAATGATGGAGCAAAAGCAAGAGCAAGAGATGCATGCTACGGTGAGCATTAATAATGTGCAGTACGAAGTAATTAAAAACTTTCGTGACGGTTTTAGTGAAGAAGCATTTAAAGAGCGTTATGCAGAAATTTTAAATAAATATGATTATATCGTTGGGGACTGGGGTTATGAGCAACTTAGATTGCGCGGTTTCTTTGATGATAGTAATCAACGTTCGACATATGATACGAAAATTAGTACGTTAACGGAGTATTTATACGAGTACTGTAACTTCGGTTGTGCACACTTTGTATTACGAAAAGTGAAGAAATAAAAAAATCCTCTTACGATTGTAAGAGGATTTTTTTACTTGCTCACAAACAAATTGAAATAGAATCACCTTCAGAAAGTATTGCATTTGGTTTCATTTGTTGTCCGTTCAATTGAATATCCCCATTTTTAATTTTATCCACAATGCGTGTACGGCTCCAGTCAGAAATATATGTGGATAAAGCTTTATCGATTCGGTGGGAACCGAAAACGATATCTAATACGATTGTAATTTCAGCTACGCCACTTTCTTTATGATGTGTAATGGAAATGGTAGTAGTTGTTTCTGTTTGATCTTGCGTATTCATGTCGACTGTTTCCACATGATCAGTAAATGATTTATAAATACGAAGTTTTTGGTTCCAAGTATGATCTTTCGGACATTTATAAATGGCAAAACGATATATATTTTTTCCGTTGGCGTTATGCCTACGAATATTCGTGTCAGTAAATAGGGTAGTGCGTCTGCAATTTTTACAATACTTTTCGATTGTATTTTGCTCATTTTCATATAAACTCCAAGAAAGTTGTACTTTCTGCATTTTCCTTCACCTCTTATAGTAGTGGTAAAGGAACGTAATACAGCTATTTGGATGTCTTGTAGTATGAAGACATGAGAAATAGACAAAAATAAAAGGAGGTTCCCCAAAGAGGAACCTCCGTAAACATCATACTACAGATGCGTTACGTTCCTTTGTAATGGGAATGGGCAGATTACTCCCTTGAAAAAGCATGGTGCTTTTTTGAGAGTAATGCTATCCAATTGCTGGTCCATTACAAAGTAAATGTTGGCATACGTAGATAACGTCCTTTCTATCCAAATAGATTTATTCTTAATTATAACATAGAAGATTGAAAATTCAAAACTCTTATAACGGAAAAACACCAGCTAACATAGCTGGTGCCTACGATAAATTATATAAGTTCAAATAAAAATGAGCGTAGTTCTTCTGCAATTTCTTCAGTCATCGAAAATGCATGCTCTAAGTAGCCTGGTTCGTTTAAATCGTCAGGACCGATGATTGCAAATCTATTGCGCTGCATATCAAGGACAATTGTTTTACCGTAATGACGATCGGAGTATAAAAGCGCTAAATCATGACGCTCATTTTCTCCCATAAAGCTAACGAAACGAGTTCTTGTAGCGACTGTATCGTCGTACAGAAAGAAACGTTCTTCCATACACATGGCTCCTTTATTAAATATCTAAGTTTAAGTGTGGTTTATGATCTAAATGGTGATGCGTTTTAATGAATCGTACCGTTCTTGTTTTGTAACGCATAACGATAGAATATGTTTCAGCTAAATCTCCGCCAAGGAATTTCACACCGTCTAATAACTCACCAGCAGATACACCAGTTGCTGAGAAGATTGCATCATCCCCAGATACTAAGTCATCTAACATAAGCAGTTGACGAGGATCTTCTAATCCCATTTCACGACAACGAGCTTCTTCTTCTTCGTTCATTGGAACTAAGCGAGCTTGCATTTCACCTTCAAGGCATTTTAATGCTGCTGCAGAAATAACACCTTCTGGAGCTCCGCCAATACCTACGAATAAATCAATACCCGTTCCAGGTAGTGCTGTTGCGATTGACGCACCAACATCACCATCACCAAATAACTTTACGCGTGCACCTTTTGCACGAACACGTTCAATAATATCTTGATGACGTTCACGTTCTTGCACGATAACTGTTAGATCGCGAATCTTTTTATTGTTAGCTTCTGCTACAATTTCAATTGTTTTTTCAATTGGATCATCTAAGCTAATTTTACCAGCTGCTTTTGGACCAACCGCGATTTTTTCCATGTACATATCAGGAGCATGAAGAAGGTTTCCTTTATCGGCGATTGCGATAACTGCCATTGCATTTGCAAGACCTTTTGCAACGATGTTTGTACCTTCTAATGGGTCAACGGCGATGTCTACTTCTGGACCGTTACCTGTTCCTAGTTCTTCACCAATATACAACATCGGTGCTTCATCAAGTTCTCCTTCACCGATTACAACTGTACCTGCCATGTTTACTGAATCAAACATATCACGCATTGCTGTAGTTGCTGCATCATCTGCTTCGTTTTTCTTTCCGCGGCCCATCCACTGTGCGGATGCTAATGCTGCTGCTTCTGTTACACGGACAATTTCTAGTGCGAGTTCACGTTCCAAGATTCCATTCCTCCAATTTCAAAAATCATACAAATATAACTATAACAAATAACGGAGAAAAGGTGAATTCGAAAAATTGTCGATTTTTTCAGAAGAAAGCGTTACAATTAAAATGTAAATGCTTTAATTTCCAGGTAGGTGACATTCATGTATTTTGTAGACAGAAAGAAAATAGAACAAATGCTAGTATGTTTAGAACGAGCAACAAGTACATTTCAAGAGAAAAAGATATATGAAACCGAGTTTGAATTTTACGCATTAGAACGCATAGCCCATCTAATTATTGATTGTGTATTAGATGTAGGGAATGCGATGATTGATGGATTTATTATGCGCGATCCAGGAAGTTATGAAGATATTATCGACATTTTGATGGACGAGCGAGTGATAAGTGCAGAAGAAGGAAGAGGAATGAAAGAAATTATCCTTCTTCGAAAAATGCTTACGCAAGATTATATTCAAATGAATCATGATGAATTATATAAGACGATTCAAAAACATATTGCAGTGGTAGAGAAATACCCAGCAAATATTCGCAGTTATTTAGAGAAGGAATTAGGACCTGTATCTGCATTTGTACCAGAATAATTATGCTTATAAGATCCCCAGGACTATCTTTTGGGGATCTTATATTGTATGTGAGAAAGTAAAGGGAGAAGGGAGAAGGGTGAAGCATGGGGGAAGCACGTACGACGAAAGATGAAATTGTGCAATTGTTGAAAGTAAAGGGAGAGCACACGGTAGCGGAATTAGCTGATGTTTTAGAGATTACAGAAATGGCGATTCGAAGACATTTAAGTAATCTTGAGAAAGATGGTTTCATTTATTCTAAGATGGTAAGACAACATGTCGGAAGACCAACTTATTTGTATGGATTAAGTGAAAAGGGAGAAGATACATTCCCGAAAGAGTATAAGCAATTTGCGATTGATATGCTAGAAGATTTAGCTCGAATGGGTGATGAAAAAATACTTAGTCACATTTTAAAAGAGAGAACGAAGCGAATGGAAGACCAGTTGCAAAAGCGAGTGAGTAATCAGAAGAGTTTAGCATATAAAGTGCAAGAGATAGCAGCTATGCAAGAGAAAAATGGTTATATGGTTCAAATAAAGAGAGATGGAGAGAACTCTTTCGTAATTGAAAAACAAAACTGTCCGTTAAAAGAAATTGCAGAGAGATTCCCGCAAGTATGCGAAGATGAAAAAGAGATGTATAATCGTTTATTTGCAGGAGCAGATGTAAAGACGTTGGCAAACATGTGTGAGGGCGATTGTAGTTGTTCTTACCAAGTAAAAGAGAAAAAATGAACGTTATGGGGCGCTTTAAGGTAAAGCGTTTTTTTCTTTGGAAAAAGCGGGTAATATAAGAGTGGTATGATAGGTGAGAACGTTAGCATAGAAGGAGAGACATAATGATGTATAAAGGTTACTTAATTGACTTAGACGGTACGATGTATCGCGGAGAAGAACAAATTGAAGAAGCAAGCGACTTCGTAAAAGCATTAGGAGAGCGCGGCATTCCTTATTTATTCGTTACGAATAATTCGACGCGTAAACCAGAACAAGTGGCAGAAAAACTTGTTCGTTTCGATATTCCAGCGGAAGCAGAGCAAGTATTCACAACGAGTATGGCGACAGCGAACTTTATTTATGAACGTAAACAAGATGCAAAGGTATATATGATTGGTGAAGAAGGCTTACATGATGCGCTTGTGGAAAAAGGGTTTGAACTTGTGGATGAAAATCCTGATTTCGTTGTTGTTGGTTTAGATCGTGACATCACATATGAAAAATTAGCAAAAGCTTGTCTTGCTGTGCGTAACGGCGCAACGTTTATTTCTACAAATGGAGACATTGCCATTCCGACTGAGCGCGGATTATTACCAGGTAACGGTTCATTAACATCAGTTGTAGCAGTATCAACAGGTGTGGAGCCAATCTTTATCGGAAAACCAGAATCAATCATTATGGAACAAGCGTTAAAAGTGCTTGAGATAGGAAAAGATGAAGCATTAATGGTTGGGGATAACTACGATACAGACATTTTAGCGGGAGTAAATGCTGGCATGCATACGCTTCTTGTCCACACTGGAGTCACAACTGTGGAGAAGTTAACAGAATATGAAGTACAACCAACGCAAGTTGTGCATAACTTGACGGAGTGGATTGAGAAGATGTAATGAAAAACAGGTAACCGGAAGTGGTTACCTGTTTTTTTATGCATAATTGCATATGTGCTATTGTTATATAAAATGTAAAATTTATATGTAATGATATTGAGGGGAGGGAATTAGAGTGTACTGGATGTCATGTATTATGTTTGTTTTTACATTATGTGTTTTATTTTTTGTTCTATGGAAGATATATAAAATAAATGAAATGAAAAAAAGTGTGGGAAAACTTATTGCAACATATCCACGAGTGAAGAGACGTTGGATTGCATTACTTGGACCAGCATATTTCATTGGACAATGTATGTATATATATGCTCAGTACGTAAGTGGCGATATTGATACAGCTGAACAGTTTCTTATTCAGTCGGGTAGTTATGTTGTAGCAAGTTGTTTTATGACTTTAATAGCTATCCATCTTATTAAAAGTGTACAAATATATGAAAAAGGTGTAGTAGACGGATTAAACTTTTATTCATACGAAGAATTAAAAGGCTATAAAACATCGACATGGGAAAATCCAAAAGAAAATATATTTTTATATCGCGGGCGAGAAAAAATGAATGACAATGTGAATTTACTTATTAGACAGGAAGATATGAATGAATTAGAAAGCATTCTTCAAAGATATATTCCGAAATTAATGATGAAATAAAAAACTCCGGTTTTAACAACCGGAGTTTTTTATTAGAATGCACGATTTACTACCTCTTTCACTTCTTCAAGATATTGTTTACGCACATTATCATCCACAGAAGGAACACTCGTATAGAATGTATGCTCAATTGTTTCAATGCCTGTAAACTCAAAAATACCAACATCCGCTGTTTTCTTCATTGCTTCAAACATACCGCCTGCTGTGTATGCTTCTTTCGTATTTCCCATTGTGGATAATAATAATCCTTTTTTACCGCTTAATAACTTTTCAATACCATTTTCACCGTAAGCATAAGCGAAGCCATGGCTAAATACACGGTCAACGTATCCTTTTAAAATAGCAGGAAGTCCCGCCCACCAAACTGGATAAATGAATGTAATGCTATCGGCCCAAGAGATGTGCTCTTGCTCTTCTTTAATATCTTCTGGTGTATTTCCTTGAGAAAATGAGATGAAATCGGAAGCGCCTAATACTGGATTGAAGTTTAATTCGTATAGATCACGAACGCGTACTTCATGACCTTTTTCTTCTAATTCACTTTTTACCGTTTCTAAAATTGCATGGTTGAAGCTTTCTGTATTTGGGTGTGCATAAACGATTACATGTTTCATTGCTCTTCCTCCTATTTGTGGATATGTGAATAGTTTTTTATTTATGTAACTATTATGGTTACTTCTTTTGCGGAAGTCAAATGATACATATGTATAAAAAGACGGCAAAAATCGTCTTTCTATACCCCACTCATACAAAGAACAAAGAAAACAAATAAAATGATGACAATACCAATGCCGAAATTAAATACGAGAGTACTATCCATATTATGTAACCTCCTTATTTGAAAGTAAAAAGCACTCTAGCCAAGAGTGCTTTTTTTATTTTGAGTCTACTTCAAAACTTTGAGAAAAGGGTTCATGCATGTAAAGAGTTACATTATTTTATGTGTTTATATGTTGAAATGAGTAAGTCCTTGTGAGATATAAAAAAAAGACACTCTTTCGAGTGTCTTTCATGATGACAAAATGTGCCAATTGCTTGAGTTCGATAAGGCGCTAATATCCGTTTTAACGCCTTTTCTTTGATCAAGAAGTGTAGCAACAGCGATTCAAATAAATTGTATCATTTGTTTCATAGGTGTGCGTATGTAATTATGCATATTCCAATTAGAGGGAAATGAGGCGCGAAAAATGAATGAGTATATATAGAATATTTGATTAGGAGAGAGAAGGATGGATATACATAAGTTAACGGTAGCAGAAGCAAATGAGATAAATACGTGGACGTATGAAGAACCTTATGATTTGTATAATTTTTCAGGAGAGGAAGAAGCAATAGAAGAATTATTAGATGGGACGTATTATGGCTGTTGTGACGATAAGGGAGAGTTTATCGGCTATTTTTGTTTTGGGGAAAATGCACAAGTACCAGGTGGAAGAGATGCTCATTTATATGGTGGAGAAGATGTAATTGATATCGGACTTGGCATGAAGCCAGCGTTAACAGGGAAAGGGCTGGGTAACATATTTTTTCAAGCTGGGATAGCCTTTGCAGCGAAAGAATATAAGCCGAAGATGTTTCGACTTAGTGTAGCGACATTTAATACAAGGGCGATTACGCTATATAAAAAAATAGGTTTTCAACAAGGTCCTATTTTTTTAAGCCGCGGAAGAGAATTTATGCTCATGGAATATGAAAGACCGTCAGTATGAAACTGACGGTCTTTCATATTTTATTCCGAATGCTCAGCTCTATGCGCTAAGCGGCTTGAAGCAGCGGCAGCAATTCCGCCAACGATATCATCAAGGAATGTATGCACCTTTCCAGATGATTTATCATTTAAGAATTCTAAAATACCAGGTTTTAATTTATCGATATATCCAAAGTTCGTGAAACCGATAGAGCCGTACACATTAACGATAGAAAGTGCGATCACTTCATCAATTCCGTATAAGCCTTCATCACGTTTTACGATATCTTGTAACGGCTCACTTAACATTCCTTTTTCAGCAAGAACATCGAGTTCGATACCAGTAATCAGTGCGTTTTGTACTTCACGTTTTGATAATACACGCTCAACGTTATAACGGCATTCTGACATCTCTAAATTTGGATGATATTTTTTTTGAAGAAAATGAACAAGCTCAGCAATATCGTCAATTGTTACACCGCGCTCTTGTAATAGTTGTAATGCTCTTTCTTGTAGTTGATTTGATTCTTTCATGTTTATCACCTTTTTTTCTTTTTAGTATTTGTATACGTTTCGTTGCTTTATCATGTGCATAGGAATGAAAGGCGAGCACAAGCTCATATATATAAAGAAAAACCATAGGTGGCGACTGCGATGATTCATCATATTTATGAGCATTATCACATGCATGTTAAAGAATTAATCCCCCTTGGCCCCTATAAAAGCTTTTGGATTCGCAACAAAATTTATGTACTTGTTCCAATTGGAGAAATGGAGGAAGAAGTACTTGTAGAGATGAAAAAGCTCAGTGACTATATGAACCAGCAAGGGGATATAACTGTAGCGACTTTCGTTCCGACTATACACGGCTACTATGTATGTGAGATAGAAGAACAAAATTACTGCTTATTAAAAGGTATGCGTGCGTTAGAACGACATGCTACATCATTAGGAAGTGAGCTTTCTATATTCCATAAACGAGGCGCATTCTTTCCAGAAGAAATCGAGCAATTAAGCCGCATTGGTGAATGGAAAGCGTTATGGGAAAAAAGACTCGACCAATTAGAAAAGTTTTGGCAATCACAAGTGATGAACCACCCTACAGACGTATTCGATCAATTGTTTATTGAATCCTTCCCGTATTACTTAGGAGTTGCAGAAAATGCAATTCAATATGTTGTCGATACAGAGATGGATGATACGCCGCAAATGACTGATGCAGCAACAATTTGCCAAGAACGATTCACACCTTTATTATGGCATCAAACGAAGCGCCTCAAACTTCCTTTTGATTGGGTGTATGATCACCCAACTCGAGATATGGCAGAATTAATCCGCTATATGATGATAGAAAAAAAGAAAGACTGGGAGCAAACAATCGTTCAATTTGTTACAGACTATGAACGAAATTATTCGCTATCCTCTTTTGGTTGGCGCTTATTATTTGCAAGGCTCCTGTTCCCACTTCACTATTTTGAAACAGTCGAACGATATTACCAAACAGGAAATGAAGAACAAAAAAGCATATATAGAGATCGCTTAGAAGCCATTTTACACGATGTGAACCGCTCTGAGCAATTTATGAAGCACTTTTATGGATCACTTCGTTTACCAGTTGATAAGTTAGGTATTAGGAAATTAGATTGGCTATCTTAAAATAAAAAAGAGACCGGGTGAGGTCTCTTTTTTTTATACTACAATTGTATGTAATACATTATGCCCCTACCTGTTGATCTGTACATATATTTAAAATGAATTGATGTCTTTCGATTTTTTCATTTACTTTACTCAATAATTCTTGCTGGATTTCTTTAAATAAAAATTGATAGCTTGTATTCCATGTTGGTATAACGGATGAAAGGTCTAATAAATATTCTTTTTTCTTTTCTAGTTCTTGAATTGTTAAAAAAGTGTTTCCCATTCTTGGCATGTGTCGTCCCCCTATGTTTTTTTCTGTATATGTGTGAACGATTCTATAGTATTAATTATCTCACTTTTTGAGAAGGATTTCCAATTTTGTTTTATGATGTTAAAGGAGAAGTGTTATTTGAATAAAAAAAGAGACCCATTTGGGTCTCTTTCTAGGAAGCGATTCTGAACGAGCCGCTTCCGCTTTTAGATTAATATCTAGCTTCAGCGGCTAGAACAGTCGGCCATTTCGCGCCTTCCTGTGAGGCAAAAAGCGCCTCTTCGTCAGGAGCTCCAATGACCTCCTGTTCTGAATGAGCCGCTTCCGCTTTTAATTAAAATACTTGTTCTACTTCAATAACGCCTGGTACTTCTTCAAGTAATGCGCGTTCGATACCAGCTTTTAGTGTGATTGTAGAACTTGGGCAGCTTCCGCAAGCACCCATAAGGCGTAATTTTACGATACCTTCTTCAATGTCTACTAATTCAACGTCTCCGCCATCGCGAAGTAAGAATGGACGTAATTTATCTAATACTTCTAGTACTTGTTCTTCCATATGTGGGTTTTCCATTTTTATCGACTCCTTTCATCAATTTTATTATAATCAAGATAGAGGGGAAAATCTATTTTTTCTGTTCTTGTTTTAATGTCGAAATTTTTTATCATGTTTATAACGTGTTTTTTCAGTATAGGGGTAGGGAATAAGTTTGTAAAATGATGTGCTTATGTACTAAGACATCTGAATATACTGTTGAAACAAGAAGTGGGGGAGAAGAAATGGTTAATGTGCAAGTGTATGGGACGAAAGTAATTTGTGCAAGCTGCGTTGGAATGCCATCTTCAACAGAAACGTTTGAATGGTTACAAGCGGCAATTGGGCGTAAATATGAAGGACAAGAAAATAAATTTAATTTCGAGTATATTGATTTTCAAGAAAAACAAGAAGATGAAGATAAAAAAGCATTCGCAGAGCGCGTAGTGGAGGAAGATCTATTTTATCCAGTCGTTCTTGTAAATGGAGAAGTTGTTGGAGAAGGAAATCCTCGTTTGAAGGATGTTTACGAAGAAATCGAGAAATATTTATAAAACAGGAAGCCTTTGCGAATTCGCAAAGGCTCTTTTTTATTGGAGGGATAGATGTGAAAAATGGAGTGAAGTATGCGTTACCAACGGAAGTACAACAGTTAATGGAGCGGTACACAGTAGAATTAAAAGAAATTTTTTTGGACGAAAAGATAGTCGGGGTATATATTTACGGCTCCATCGCACTTGGTGCATTTCATGCAGAAACGAGCGATGTTGATTTTGTTACGGTAATAAGTGATTCTGTGAATGAAGCTGAAAAACAGCAACTTGTAGAACTTCATAAGAAACTTAGTGATAGTACGTTAGGTAAAAGAATGGATGGTATGTATATTCCGCTTGCTGATTTAGGAAAATACAATGATGAAATGAATGAGTACGTGTATTGTGCAGATGGTAAAGCAAATATAGGTCATTGGGATATTAATGCGGTCACATGGTGGACGTTAAAAAATCAAGGTATTACAGTTACTGGGAAAGAAGCTGAAGATCTTTCGTTTCAAATAAGGTGGGACGATGTAGTAAATACGATGAAATACAACGTAGAACAATACTGGAGTGAAAAAGCAAAGCAGCCATATTTATTTTTCGTAGAAGAGTGGGTAGAATCAGCTGTCGTTACGATGGGCCGTATTTTATATACACTGGATCATAAAACAATTGTTTCAAAAGATAGTGGATTGCAATACTTGTTAGAACGTTCAGCGGAAGAATGGGGGCTTTTATTAAAAGAAGTAGCGAGAATACGGCAGAATCCAAAAGAAAAGCGAATGCTCTCAAGGTGGAGAAGGGCAGATATGACGAGGAAGTACTTACTGCATTTAATTGAAACATGTAGAGAGAAATGGTAGGAAAAAAACAGATGATACATTAGATTGTATCGTCTGTTTTTGTGTTAGAATTGGTATATAATGGATTAAAAGGTTTAATTATACTGGAGGGATAGGATGAATACAGAATTAGCTACATATGAAGAAAAGAATGTACAAATGAGTATGCGCGAAGTAATTAGTATGATAATAATTATTTTTGGAGTCATGTATGGAATTGATTTTTTGAACATTATATATGACTCTTCCTTATATCCATGGTATGTAGATTATCTTATTCCGCCTTTAACATTTCTTACTATTATTTTAATATACTCACCAGTAAGAAATTACTGTGCACATTTATTAAAATCAATACAGTTCAATAATTTTAAGCATTATGTAACGATAGTAATGACGATGATCGTACTGCTTATATATCTTGCGGTATTAAATTTAGTTTTACCACATGGGCTTGGTGTGAATGAATCTAATATAGTAATAGAGCCTACTAAAAGTGAAATCATTTTATACGTAGTTGTACTCACAATTTTCGCACCGATTTGGGAAGAACTTTTATTTCGGGGGATGTTTTTCACAAAATTATCTCAGCGCTTTTCTACACTTACTAGTATTGTTATAAGTGCTTTTATATTTACTTTAGGGCATCCACTTACTTTAGGTGGTGTTTTATATATTTTTGGTGGTGGTATATGTTTAGCCTACACTTATAAGAAAACAAATAATTTACTCGTTCCATGGGTAATTCATTTATTCAATAATTCATTTTTTATATTAGTAAATTTTCAACTGTAAAAAGACGCCTTTTTGAAAAGGGCGTCTTTCGTATTTTGAAGAAATGGATTTACATGTACTGTGTAGAGGTAAGGTAATACGAAATATAGATAGTTTCATGTGAAACATTTTTATTATCAAATATACAAAATGTCGTTCGCTAAAGTAGTGAAGGTGTTACTTTAGAGATTATGACAGATGATCCAACTTGGAAGTTTGTGAAGAAAGAAAAAGATTATGACGTAGTAGAGTTTACTGGTTATGATTATACAGAGAAGAAAAATGTGAAAATAAAATTTGCTGTTTATTTTAGTGAAGACTATTTTGAATGGCAAGAAGTATATGAGAATAATAAAAAGTTAAGTGAAGAAGAGTTAGAAGAGTATCAATTTTATATTGAAGAAAATAGTTGGAGTTTCTAGTGAAAACTCGTTCATTTTGAAAAGAAGAATCCTGTGAAGGTTCATTTTTTTTATTGGAAACACCATACGAATTGAAAATTTGTAAAATACAATAATAAATGAGAATTCCAGGTAGGCTTGTCAATAACGTAAGACTATGGCACTATAAAGAAATGCTGTACAAATTTTATTTATCGAGATGTAAACATCAATTTTGATTTTTACGTATAAATAATGAACGGAGGAAATGAATTTATGGCTACTTTACCAAATTGTCCAAAATGTAATTCAGAATATACGTATGAGGATGGCGTTCTATTCGTATGTCCAGAATGTGCTCATGAGTGGGGCCAAGAAGCAGAAGCTGAAAATAATGATGGTGCAAAAGTTGTAAAAGATGCAAACGGAAACGTTCTTCAAGATGGCGATGCTGTTACTGTCATTAAAGATTTAAAAGTAAAAGGAACTTCTTCAGTTGTGAAGATCGGTACGAAAGTAAAGAGTATCCGTCTAGTTGATGGCGATCACGATATTGATTGTAAAATCGACGGTTTCGGAGCTATGAAGTTAAAATCACAGTTCGTTAAGAAGGCGTAAGTAAAAAGAGGAGGCGATTAGCCTCCTCTTTTTTATTGTCATTTTTTATCGGTAAGTCTATATAATTTTATTTACCGTGAACAGTGCAACATTTACCGCGCACCATAGTCAATTTCTTTTAACTGACACCGTTTATTAAAGAATGTTTTATATCCAAGCTGTAAAAAGATAATGACAGCAAAGGCAGTACTCCCAGAAATACCGAGTATGATGGCGATTTGATATTGAATGGCTGTAAATGGTGATACACCAGCTAAGATTTGACCAGTCATCATGCCTGGTAGGCTTATAATTCCCATTCCGACCATGGAGTTGATTGTTGGTAAAATAGCAGAGTCAAAAGCGTCACGTATGAGCGGAGCAGTTGCTTCTTTCGGTGTTGCACCGAGCATAAGTGCTCCTTCAATTTGACCTCTTTGCGATTTCATATTGTTTAAGAACGTATTTGCACCGAGAGAAACACCTGTCATTGCATTTCCAACTAACATTCCTGTAATCGGAACGATATATTGCGGAGCATACCAAGGATCATGCCCGATAATAACAAAGATAAATAGTAGAAGTGGCCCGATTGATCCGGCAACCATGGAAAGCGCGGCTACTCGTTTTAAGTCTTTTGACATCGGGATGTTAACTCGTTTATAAATATTAAAAATGGCAAAGGTAGTAATAGAAGTAATAAGAGCAATTGTATAAAATGGATTACTATTTTCAAATACGTATGTAAGGACATATGCAACAAGTACGAGCTGAATCGTCATACGGAATGTTGCGAGCGCAATTTGTTTTTCACGCGGTATTCCTTTTAATTTTACAAGACCTATTAAAATAAGAATAAAAATATATGCAGCGGCAAGTTGCCAAATTTGGAGTTCAATAACGCCCTTCAACTGAGAGCACTTCCTTTCTAGTTGCACCGTTTGTTTTGCTAATTTCAATAATATCGTCTGCAATTTCTTCTGGAAGTTGTTGTGAGTGTGTGATGAAGATAACTGTTTTTTTCTTTTCTTTTGCTAGCATAGTAAATTGTTTCATAACGCGGCGTTCTGTATCGCTATCTAGTGCCGAGGTTGGTTCATCTAATAAATAAACAGGTGGATCCATAAGTACGATACGTGCAAAAGCAAGTCGCTGTTTTTCTCCGCCTGATAATGAATCGGCGTTGTCTTCTAAATTTTTTTCTAAGCTAACAGTCGTTAGTGCGCCTCGCAAAATATCATCATTTGGAAATGGTTTTTCAGAAAGACGAAGTCCCATTAATAAATTGTCTTTAATCGTTCCATCAAAAATAGGTGGAGTTTGCCCAAGCATGACTACGTCACGTCGTAATTGAATAGGAGGATAATCAGAAATCAGCTTTCCGTTATATTCAATTGTACCGGATGTTGGAGATTGTAAATCATTTAGCATGCGAAGCAATGTACTTTTTCCGCTCCCACTCTCACCGATAATACATGTAATTTTTTCTTTTTGAATCTGTAAATAAGGAATGTGTAGTATATCTTTGTATGTAACGTCTTTTAATATAAACATAAATGGCTCCTTTCTGATTCTATTTATATCGTATCAAAAAAGAGAAGATAACGGTTATAAAGAGCAACGTTTTTTCTTCGTCTTGAGTTTTATTAATAAGTTAAGTAAACGATCTAATTCTTGACTGAAAGAAATCACTTTATCATGAGTGAATCCGTACTTTTCAACGAGATAGATCAATTCTTTCTTCTTTACTTCTATTCGATTGTTTAGTTTCGTTAAGTTCATAAGTGAAATGGAATACCTCCTGTAAAAGTGTTTACAACATAAAAAAATAAGACCGAATGACTTCGGTCTTAAAGGAAATAAAACAACTTATAAATAGCATACACTGTTCATCGATAGTTTTTAATATAAAAATGAAAAATAAATCATTATCCATATTGAGAAAGATGTGTCTGAAAATTATATTGTAACTCATAAAAGAGGCTGCCTACTTAGTAGACAGCTTGTAAAGTATTAACCTTTATGATGTTTATACATCCAAAGAAGACCGGATTTTAATAATCTCGGTACACGTCCCATTAATGGTTGGTTTGCAAGTAAACCGAAGCCGTGCTTCTTACCAAGAGAGCCGAGAACACCTTTTAATTTGATTACAGGTAGTTCGTCAGGAAGTGGTTCATTGTTCCAACGTTTTAATAATATTTGGACAATTTGCTCTCCTTGACCTTCAGCAAGTTGTGCAGATGGAGCGTGTGGAAGTGCTGCGCAATCTCCTACAACATACACGTGCTCGTTATTTGGAATATTGTGATATTTTGTTAAAACAACCCGTCCGCTACCATCTTGTTCAACTGGAAGGTTTCGAACAACTTCATTTGCTTGAATACCAGCTGTCCAGACGATTGCATCACATTCAAGTGGTTCATCGTGGTTGTACACAATATTTGGTTCTACTTTTGTAATGTTAGCGTTTCGTATAATAGTAACCTTATGTTTTACGAACCATTCTTCTACGTATCTACTTAATTTCTCTGGATATGGGAATAGAATTCTATCTTTTCGATCAAATAAGTGAATTTTTAAATCAGAACGGCTTTCGCGAAGTTCACTTGCAACTTCAACGCCACTTAATCCAGCGCCAACGACAGCTACTGTTGCGTTTGGTTCTAGACTATTTAATTGTTCATATGTCTTACGTGTTTGTTCAATCGATTGTAGGCTATGTGTATATTCCTTCGCCCCAGGAACGTTATGATATTTATCCTCACAGCCAAGACCGATAATTAAATCATCATATTGGATCGCTTCGCCGCCATCGAGATGAACAGCTTTTTCTTCGAGATCAATATTTGTTATTGTGCCGTATTGAATATTGAGGCGTGGGTGCTCGGGAAACGGTATACGAATATGTGTTTCTGAAATAGTACCCGCAACTAATGCATAATATTCAGTTTTGAAGCAATGATATGGTACTTTGTCGATTAATGTCACTTGTACATCATCTGGAAGTTGGTTGCTTGGAAGTAGCCTCTGCAGAATTCTCATTCCACCGTAGCCGCCACCTAGTATTACGAGGTGTTTCATGATGGATTACCCCTTTTCTGTTGAAATATCCCCTAATCATACAATTTTATATTAATAAAATATTTCGACTTTACTCAATCAAATTATATCGAATTTGTGAACAAATAACAATGCATGAATGAATACTCTGTTGTACAATAAGAAGAAAAGTAAAGTAAACTGTTTTTCCTTTTTAGTTACTATTTCATTGCAGGTAGCATGTTATATAAAATAAGACCATCTACTTTGAAGTGAAATAGTGAAGTAACTAAATAGTTTAGAATGTATAACGAAAACAACAAGAGACAGCTTAGTTTTCTTCTTAATAGATAGAGTCAGAAGGTAATTTGTTTTGTAGTACAGGGGGGAGAATTTTGATTAAACCATTAATTGAATTTTGTGTAGGTAACCTTGCGAGTGGATCACAAGCAGCTTTAGAGAAATTAGAAAAAGATCCGAATTTAGATGTAATGGAGTATGGTTGTTTAGGATATTGTGGCATTTGTTTTGAAGGACCGTTTGCACTTGTAAATGGTGAAGTAGTACAAGGTGCTACAGTAGAAGAACTGGTCAATAATGTATATGATTATTTGGATGAAAATCCAATGTTTTAAGGTGTTGCAATCAGCAGCACCTTTTTCTTTTTCTATTAGATAAAATTTTCTTTCCCGGGGGAGGATAATATTGTATATAAATAAAAAAGGCCCTTGTAAAAGGGCTTTTTTCTTACACAATTTGTGCAAGAATGGCTCATCGCCAAATGTTGTCAAATATGAGAAACGGGGGACATTCATATTGTGTTCTAAAAGCGTGCATTTTATACTTAAAATAACAAACTATTTTTGGAGTGAATACAAATGAGCCGATTTTCTTTTACAAAAATGCATGGTCTTGGCAATAGTTATATATATGTAAATATGTTTGAAGAACAAATTCCGGAAGAAGATTTAGCTCTTGTGGCGGAAAAGGTTTCCAATATTAATACTGGTATTGGAGCAGATGGGATGATTTTAATTTGTCCATCTGACGTAGCTCCGGTGAAAATGCGCATGTTTAATAATGATGGTTCAGAAGGAAAGAGTTGTGGTAACGGTTTACGATGCGTAGCGAAATATGCGTATGAGCATAAACTAGTAGAAGAAACAGTTTTCACAATTGAAACGTTAGCTGGTATTGTAACAGCGGAAGTAACGGTAGAAGAAGGGAAAGTTACATTAGCAAAAATCGATATGGGAGCACCGCGTTTAACACGTGCAGAAATACCGATGCTTGGTGAAGGTGAAACACCATTTATTCGTGAAAACTTCTTATACAATAATCATCGCTATGCATTTACAGCTGTTTCAATGGGGAATCCGCATGCGGTTATTTTTGTTGATGATGTAGAACAAGCGCCTCTTACAACACTTGGTCCAGTCTTGGAGACACATGAAATGTTCCCAGAGCGAGTAAATGTTGAATTCATCGAGATTTTGAATGATGCAGAGATGAACTTCCGCGTTTGGGAACGTGGATCTGGTGTAACACAAGCTTGTGGAACAGGGGCGTGTGCTGCAGTTGTAGCCTCTATTTTAAATGGGAAAATGGAACATGGTAAGGAAATTACAGTTCATTTAGCTGGCGGCGATTTAATGATTGCATGGACAGAAGAAGGCAATGTGTTAATGAAAGGACCAGCAGAAGTAATTTGCCGCGGAGTGTATGAGTACAAGATAGAAGCGTAAAGATGTATAATAGAATGAGAACAGAAAGGATGGTGTATTTCATGATTGAAGTAACAGAACAAGCAGCTTTTCAAATTAAAGATATGTTAAAAGATGCTGAAGATGGAGAGAAGTACGTGCGCCTTGCTGTACATGGCGGCGGATGTACGGGCCTTTCTTACGGCTTAGGATTTGAAGTAGAACCAAAAGAAGACGACACAGTTCTTGAGTTTTTCGGTGTTGAATTTGTTATCGATACAGAAAGTGCTCCAATTGTTAAAGGAGTAAAAATTGATTATAAACAATCTATGCTTGGCGGCGGATTCACAATCGACAATCCAAACGCAATCGCATCATGCGGATGTGGATCATCTTTCCGTACAGCGACGAATGCTGGTAAGCCAGAAGAGTGCTAAGTTTTTAGCAGAAATAGAGAAAGACCTTTTTAGCGATGAAATAAAATCGTTAAGGAGGTCTTTTCTTGTGTCGTAAAAAATCAAAAACGTCGCCTTCCCAATTTAGAAACCGACTTTAAGATATGTTGCACAACGAATGTTAAAATCTAATTTATTTTTGCATAGATGCAAGTATCAGTTAGTTGTTTGCCGTCAGCTGAAAGATCTTCATTACGTAATGTCCCTTCAAGCTCAAAACCTAGTTTTTCAGGGATTGCACGACTTTTCGTATTATTACGTTCACATCGTATTTCAATCCTTCTAAATTTGAATAACTGAAATCCAAAGTTTATTAACGCACTTACTACTTCTGTCATATATCCATTACCACTAAATTGCGTGTTAATCCAGTATCCAATTTCACATTTAGAAACCTTCCAATCGATTTCGTGAAGGCTAGCCGTTCCAATAAAATCATTCGTCTCCTTATGGTAGATAAGATAGCGAAAGCTTTCTCTTTTCAAAAAATCTATATGCGCATTTCTCAGGAGAATTTCGGTTTCTTCAACAGTAGGAATTGACTGGAATAAAAGTAGCCATTGCTTTAATTCACGAATGGAATCTTTAATAGCTTCGTGTACGATATTCCCTTCACCAGCTTGAAGTGGTGCCCGAAGAATGAGTCTGTCTGTTTCTATTTGTAACGGAACATCCAATAAAATAGGGTTCATAGTATTTCTCTCCTCGAAAACTTTAAATTAGGACATATAAAAACTTTCGCTCGAAAGCTAGAAAACAATAAGTATATATTCAATTCATCATTTAGAAATCCCTTTTCATATATTGAAGACGAAACTGCCAGTTGGTACAAAAAATAGCCGCTAAAGTAGCTTTAAGTTGTTCAACTTATGCATTATTATTTATTTGAGCTTCTTTTAAAGTTCTCTTTGTTTGAGTTATATTTGAAGGGTAGAAAGAGGAGATATATGCTGGAAGATATTTTTGAATTTATATTGAAGTACGTTATAGGTTCTATTTTTAGAGTTATAAGATACCTTGTGATAGATATTATAATAGAATGCATAATAGAAGGTGTAATAAACGGTATAAGGAAATTACGTGATAAAATCTGTGATAAGTGGCGAAACTGGCGTGAAAGACGTTATTGGCGGTAATAGGTACATAAAAAATTGGCAGTAAAGAGATAGAGGATAAAAAGCCTTAAGGGGGATGATTAATTCATTTCCCTTAAGGCTTTTTATAACGAAGTAGTAGCAACTCATCCAAGTTTAGAATCCGTACTCAGTCCAATTGGTGACGGAATGACGGTTTCTAAAGTGAAGAAATAATGATTATCTTACAAAAGTGTAATGTTCATGTCATGTTTTTGAATTTCTTCTTTAAAGCTTAGGCTTTAAGATAACAATATAAGAAAAACACATGAGGTGAAGGAAATGAAAAGATATATTGCACTTTTTAGTATTTTAGTTGTATTTGCAAGTCTATTAGTTGGTTGTGATTTAAATCGTATGGGTAAAGACGAGTATTACGTTCAAATTACAGTAGATGGAAAAGAGTATAATGGTAAATCTGATAATGGTGAGCCGTATAAAAATTACGAATATAAACTAAATGGTTTTGATAAAGACGGGAAAGAAAAAGAATTAGAATTTAATGCACAAAAAAATCTTCGTAAAGAAGCATTCTTACGTGTATATCACTCAAATAAAAAAGGTGTATCAGCTTGGGAAGAAGTAAAGAAAGATGAGCTTCCTGCGAAAGTGAAAGAAAAATTAGGTGCAAAATAAGAAAGAAAAAGGAATTGACGAACAGGGTCAATTCCTTTTTATATTCTCGAAATCCTCTTCTGAAATGACTTTCAATCCATGTCTTTTGAATAAAGCAGTTGTTACCCCGTAACCAGTTTGTTTATTCCCGTTAAATTCTCCAGTGTAAATCGTAGAACTACCACAAGATGGACTGCGTTCCTTTAAAATAATATATTCTGGATGTAAATCTTTCATTTGTTCTAGAGCTTTATAAGCACCGCTCACGAAAGCTTTTGTAACATCTTCACCGTCTTTTGTTATCACTTTCGCTTTCCCATCTAAAACATCATCGCCATTCCCGCCAATAATTTCAGCTGAAGGACGAGGCGTTGGTAATCCTCCTAATACTTCAGGACAAATGAGGACTGTATCTTCTTGTTGCAGTAGCTCCTCTATTTTTGAAACGAGATTGTCATTTCCATCATACCGACAAGCGATACCACCTAAACAAGCGCTAATTACGATCATATTGTCACCTCCAAAAAAATTTAAAATATCACGCCAATTTTGCTTCCTGACTCTTACCTATAAATGAGGTGATAAAAATGGGAAGCTTATATAATTTAATGAAACCATATAGTGAATTTCGAAGTAAAGAAGAGTTTAATACATATCAAAGACAAATTTTGAAGTGCTATCGATTTGAATTAAATAAAACGGATACTACCATCATTCATTTTTTAGGAAAGTATGCGGTGAATGAGAAACAGAAAACAGTGGGAGTTGCTTGTCCGTTAATGGAGACGATTGCTACAAAAGTTGGAAAGAGCATTCGTACAGTACGCCGCTCAATTGCAAAGTTAGAGGAACTAGGAATTATAAAGCGTGTTGCGACAAAAGAAAGACATAAGCGCGGCGGATATAGTGCGAACTTATATGTATTTCTTACATCTGCAATTGACCGCATGGATGACCGTATGAAACTGTCCGCATGTGAAAGTGAGGATCGTGTAGATGGCTGTAGTAAAAATGAGCAAAAAAGTGAAGGGGAAACAATTATTTTTAAAAACATTCCATAAATAAAAGAGAATAGAAAAGAAACGTACGAACTTGATGAGACGTATTGCCGTCACGATATACCGAAGCCTTTTATATACGCACTTGTGCCAATGACGCGTAATCCGAAAAAGATTAATATATTTTGGAGTAAGGTGGAACTTGCATATAAAAAGAGCGGGTTACTAGAGCAAGGTGTTTTACTGGAGCAAATATTAGCTGATGAAGAAGTGTATGGAAATTTCATTTGGCGAGTAAAGAGTGTTGTGAGAGCGTATAAATACGGGGAAATCCGTAAAAATGTTAAGGCGCTCTTATATAGTACAGTGCGGGATCTATTTTTAGAGGTTGGACTAGAATGGGGAGCAGCTGTGAGAAGAAGTAAGGGGATACTGTTATTTGATCCGTTTAAAAAGGAGCCATGCGTATAACACATGACTCCAAGTAGTTAATCAAACTTTCTTACAACTGGAACACGAATCGCTACAAAGAGTACGAAGACGATAACGGCGATTGCACCGCTTTTCATAACGGTTACGATTGGAAGTCCTATTGCAAGTGCGATTGATGTGAATGCATAAGAAAGCGGGATAAAGCCCATTGATGAGAGCATAAGTAAACTCATTACGCGTCCCATCATTTCTTCTTTTACTGTCGATTGAATCATCGCCATAAGCGGAACGATAGCCATTGCAATTGTAATACCGTAAAACATGCCAGCTAATAATGCTTGCCAAAGTACGGTGCTAAAGTTGATTGATAAGAAGAATACACCAGACAGTAGCATCATGATAATACAAAATAGACCGCGTCTACGATTAATATTTTTTAAACCGACAATGACAGCGCCTATTGCCATTCCGCCTCCTACAGATGCTTCTAAGTAACTGAACTGAAGCGAGTCACCGTGCAGAACATTTTTAACGAAAAGCGGGAAACCAACTTGCATCGGACCGATTAAAAATAAGTTTAAAAAGGCGCTACAAAGAAGGAAAGTTGAAAGGAATGGTGATTCCTTTACATATAAAATTCCTTCTTTAATAGAAGTGAACATGCCTTTGTCTGTATTTTGCTGTTCTGGCATCGTAAATTGTATTTTTTGAACGAGTATGGCTGCGACAATTAGTAATAAAATCGTGATCGAAAAGATCGTCTCATAGTTCGTAAATTTGATAAGAATTCCGCCCAGTACAGGGCCTAAGATGACCGATGCTTGATTTGACATTTGTGTAAGTGAGTTTGCTTGTGTTAAACGGCTTTTTTCTACAAGTTCAGGCAAGATAGATCCATCAGCTGACCAGAAAAAAGCATCAGCAAGCCCAAAGAATAAAGCGAATAAAGCAAATGTATATAGTGTTACATCACCTACGATGAACCATGTAAGGATGGTTGCGACAAGAATAGCACGAATAATATTAGAGTAAAACATAATGTTTTTTTTCGGGAATTTATCAGCTACAGCACCGCCGATAATCATAAAAATAAGCCTTGGAACACTAAGAGCTACGAAAACAACACCGAGTGAAGCCTCAAGGTTTAATGTTTTTGCTATGTACCAGGTTTGTGAAAAAGTAAAAAAGGCTAGGGCAAAACTTGAAAAGAGTGTAGCTGCCCAAAGGAAAAGGAAATTTGTATTTTTTAATAACGGTTTCGCATTTTCTTTTAAAGCAGATTTATTTTGTTGTAGTTCCTCCATATTGCTTCCTTTCTATGTGACAAATTTAAACTAAAAAACCTATTAACAATCGTTTTATACAGTTTCTAATATTTCTATACTGCACTTTCTCATTGTAGACAATAATGTTGGGTTTGCACAGTGGCTATTTAACGACAAAAAAGAAGATACCATTTGGTATCTTCTTTTTTGTCGTTCAGGCTAATGCAATATAAATATCTAATTGTACGTTGGTTGGATCTGTTGCTTTTTCATCATAAAGCTCAAAGTCTGTTGTAAAAGCACGTTTGTTTTCTTTCGACCATTGCCAAATATATTCCCAAGCCTCACAAACGACTTCAGCAACTGGTCCTTTTCTCGTTGTAAATACCGCATATGTAGCGGCAGGTATTGTTAAAGTTGTCATATTTTCAGGAACGTCTTCTAATGAAGAAACGGGCATACCGATCGTAAATTGATATGTACCAGTTTCATCCGATTCGTAATTTGAATAGAAAGCGAATGTTTCTTTCGTTTGTTGATTTGGGATGTGATGCATCATTTGTTCTTGGAAGTATCGGTTCCAAAGCTGTGGGATTTTTCCTTCAGTAGATGCTTCTTTTTCGTTTGTCGTCGTAATCGAAACGCCGATTGCTTGGAAATCTTCTTTTTTTACGATCTTAGGTTCTTTCATTTTAAAATATCCCCCTTATCAAATAGAACGTTTGTTCTTGTTTATTGTAACATATTTTGGAAGGATACGGTAGCACAATAATAAAAGAACTCCTTCACGTAAAAGGAGTTCTTTTCATTTCTATATTAAAACATACTTGAGCTGTGCATCGGTTGAAGTTTTGCGTTTGGATCGAAGTAAGCTTTTGCATTGTTTACTGCTGTTGGTGCTTCACCAAAGCCGCAAGCAATGAGTTTTACTTTTCCTTCATATGTACAAATGTCACCAGCAGCGTAAATGCCAGGAATATTCGTTTCCATTTTTGAGTTCACGAGAATGCTGTTTTTTTGTATATCTAAGCCCCAGTTTTTAATTGGACCAAGAGAGGAAACGAAGCCGTAGTTTACAATTACATCATCCACATCGATGATAATTTTTTCTTCCGTTTTTACGTGTTGAAGAACGACTTGTTCAATATTGTCATCACCAATGAGTTCAACTGGAACGTACGGTGTGCTTACTTCCGCACGGGAATTCATTAAGCTTTCTACGCTATGCTCATGCGCACGGAATTTATCACGGCGATGAACGATTGTAACTTTGTCAGCAATTGGCTCTAACATCATTGTCCAATCAACCGCTGAGTCGCCGCCACCAAATACTACGACGCGCTTACCAGCAAATTTATTCATATCATCAACAAAATAATGTAAGTTTTTCTTTTCGTACTTTGCTGTACCTTCTAATTCTAAGCGGCGTGGCTGGAAAGCACCATTGCCAGCAGTAATAATAACTGATTTAGAATAGTGAGTTTGCTTATTCGTAACAAGTTTAAATATACCGTCAGCTTGTTTCTCAAGCGTATCAACAGCTTCTTCTAAACAAACGGTTGGGTCAAATTTCTTCATTTGCTCTTTTAAGTTATCAACTAATTCTTGTGCACGCACTTTCGGGAATCCAGCTACATCATAAATGTATTTTTCAGGGTAGAGTGCGGATAATTGTCCTCCAAGTTGAGGTAAGCTTTCAATGATTTTTACACTTGCTTGTCTCATGCCGCCATAAAATGCTGTGAACAGTCCTGTTGGACCACCACCAATAATTGTTATGTCGTAAACTTTTTGATTTTCTGCCACTTTCATGCCCCCTATAGATGGAATTTTGATATTGATTTCATATATTGTTCATATGTACAAGAAAATCCTGCAAATGATGACACTTTCAAATAAATGATAGCATATTTGAGTTCATAATACTTTCGAAAACGACTGAATTGTGTGTAAGTTTTCGCATAGATGCTTTTTTAATTGTATAAAATATGGTGAAAGGAAAATACATGAAAAAAAGGTTGAAAAACCCTTGAAAACGCTATGTTATTTTAAAATATTGATAATTCGCCAGACGCTTGAATTCTGGAATAAAACCGACTAATATAGGGAAGTATTATGTTAAATTTCTATGACAAAAATCGTACGATTTTTTGACTGCGTTTTGTTATGATATAGAATGTGATAAATTCCACATTCTTGACAAATAGAGTTTTTAGTACTTGGTATTATTTTTCATTACTATTATATAAAGAAAAGGGTTGTGATTTGGTGAAGACTCCAAAAATCGTAGTTTTAGGTGCAGGTTATGGCGGGATGATTACGACTGTTCGTCTGCAAAAAGCATTATCTGTAAATGAAGCTGAAATTACGTTAGTAAACAACAACAGCTATCACTACCAAGCGACTTGGTTACACGAGAGCGCAGCTGGTACATTACAAGATGAAAAAATCTGTCTAGATATTCAAGACGTTATTGATACAAATAAAGTAAACTTTGTACAAGATACAGTAGTAGAAATTAAAGCTGCTGAAAAACGCATTATCTTAAAAGACGGCGAGTTAGAGTATGACTACTTAGTAATCGGTCTTGGTTTCGAATCAGAAACATTCGGAATTACAGGATTAAAAGAGCATGCATTCTCAATCGCTAACATTAATGCAACTCGTCAAATTCGTGAGCATATGGAAGCTAGTTTCGCTAAATATGCAGCTGAACAACGCGATGAGTTAGTAACAATCGTTGTTGGTGGTGCTGGATTTACTGGTATCGAGTACGTAGGTGAGCTTGCAAACCGTGTTCCAGAACTTTGCAAAGAGTACAATGTACCACGTGAAAAAGCACGTATCATCTGTGTAGAGGCTGCTCCAACAGCACTTCCAGGTTTCGATCCAGCATTAGTAGAATATGCTGTAAAACAACTTGAGAAAAAAGGCGTAGAATTCCGCATCGGTACAGCAATTAAAGAAGCAACTGAAGAAGGTATTATCGTTGCAAACGGTGATGATACTGAATTACTTAAGTCTGAAACAGTAGTTTGGGCTGCGGGTGTTCGTGGTAACGGTATTGTAGAAGAGTCTGGCTTTGAAGCAATGCGCGGACGTGTAAAAGTTGATGAGTACATGCACGCTCCAGGATACGAAGATGTATTCATGGTTGGTGACGCAGCGTTAATCATTAACGAAGAAATTAATCGTCCATATCCACCAACGGCACAAATCGCAATTCAAGAAGGTTACAACATTGCACACAACTTAACTGTGTTAGTTCGTGGCAAGGGCGAAATGAAAAAATTCGCATTTGATAATAAAGGATCTGTATGTTCTTTAGGTCATGACGATGCAATGGGCGTTGTTATGGGCAAAAAGTTAACAGGTTGGAAAGCTTCTTTCATGAAGAAAGTTATCGATAACCGTTACCTATTCTTATTAGGTGGACCTTTATTAGTTCTTAAAAAAGGTAAATTAAAGTTCTTTTAATATATAGTAGAAAAAGCAGAAACGGCTAAGAGCTGTTTCTGCTTTTTTCATTTAAAAAATATAGTATAATATATAAAAAAGAAAGAATATTCTGTCCGTTCTAGTAGAGGAGGGTATTACATCATGGAGAAGCGAGGGAAAGTGTGGTTAGCTGTTAGTGGTTTAGTTGCTACAAAAGATGGCAGGTGGCTGTTCGTTAAGAAAAAATACAGTGGATTAAAGGGGAAATGGTCTTTACCGGCTGGTTTTGTAAATGAAGGTGAGACGGTTGATGAAGCTGTGAAACGTGAAGTGTTAGAAGAGACAGGTATCGTCGCTCATGTGAAGGGGATCATTGGTGTTCGATCGGGCGTGATTCGCAATGAGATTAGTGATAATATGATTATTTTCCTTTTGGAGCCTGAAGGAGAAAACATTATTGTACAGGAGAAGGAATTGTCTGAAGTAGCATTTTTACATCCAGATACGATTGCGGACGATCCAAATACGTCTGTACTTATCAAATATTTGTTTGAAGGAAGATCAGAACCACATCTTGAGATGAACAAAACATTAGATCCAGGAGAGCAATTTGGTTATACAGCTTATCACGTATTTACGGCGCAGACGAAGGAGAGGGAGAAAGAGTGAGTATACCGGTACTACTTATTTCAATGATGTTATTTTTCATTTTATTTTTTGGAATTGGATTTTTACTCAACATGATATTGCGAGCGACATGGGTAATGGTTATTGTGTATCCGATTGTTTGTATACTTATTATTAATAAGGCGAGTGTGTGGGATTATTTTTCAAAGCCGAAAGAAACATTCTCTTCATTTGGGACAAGTGTATCGCATTTAGGGCAGGCAGATGTGTTTATTCTATCTACTGGATTAGTAGGTGCTGCCTTAGCCGGAATTGTCATTAAGAAACTTCGGAAAAGCGGATATCAAATGTTTTAATCTCCAATTCATTTGGGGATTATTTTTTTGCATATTCCTTCATCGTATAGGGAATGATTAACGATGAAGGAGTGTGGAATATAAAAATGTTAAAACGATATTGTATTCGCATTATGATGACTTGTTTACTTGTATCCGCATTATGCGTAACATGGAATGCTTTCACAGGAGTTTCTTTATTAGAGATTGTAAAGAAATATGAGGGAACGAGTGCAAAAGAAGTACATGCAGCAGAAGTTAAGAGAAATGTTGCTCCGAGTAAAGAAGTGATAAATGCTTTAGAGCAGGCAAACGACTGGTCTAAATATCGTTCAATTGAAATGACTGCAACAGGTTATACGTCGGGAATTGAATCAACTGGTAAGAGACCGGGGCATCCGGAGTATGGTATTACATATTCAGGAGTTAAGGTGAAAAGGGATTTATATTCCACAATAGCTGCGGACTTACGCGTATTCCCAATTGGAACGATTCTATTCGTACCAGGTTATGGGTACGGTGTAGTAGCTGATAAGGGCGGTGCAATAAAAGGAAACCGTCTTGATCTATATTATGATACGGTGAAAGATGTTTATAGCCAATGGGGTAAGAAAAAAGTAAATGTGTATGTAGTGAAAGTCGGAAATGGTAAGTTTTCAGAAGAAGAGTTAACGATGTTAAATCAAGACGAAACGATGCAAGTGTTTCGCGGTCAATATTTAAAACAAAGATAGTCTAGTGGGAAGTACGCTAGACTTTTTTATTTTATAAATAGAAGAAATATGGATTATATAGGATGTAACAGAAGTTAGAATTGTCGCATTTTATCGAAAATAAAGTTATAATAAAGGCAGAGTAGAGAAATTTAGGGGGTCTGAACATGTTTCAAGTACAAAAAGAATTAGCAAGCCATGAAGCGGTAATCGTTGCCTTATTTGAAGAAGAGAAAACGAGTAGTTTTGTACAAGAACTGGACAAAGCTTTTGAAGGACAATTACAAGTTTTATTAGAAGAGAAAGAACTTTCTACTAAGAAGAAAGCTATTTCAAAAGTACATAGTTTAGGAAAAACAAATGTGAAACGTTATTATTTCGTTGGTTTAGGTAAGAAAGTGTCTTACACGACAGAAACGTTGCGTTCTGCTCTTGGTAAGGCGTTTAAAACGTTACAAGCAGCGAAAGTACAAGATGCAGCAATCTTGCTTGATTCTTTCGTAACAGAGAAATTGGATGCGATTGATGTAGCTCATATTGCAGCAGAAGTACAAGGTCTTGGTACATATGAGTTACAAACGTATAAATCAGATAAAAAGGATCGTGTGGAACTAGAGAAGTTCACGGCTATTACAGCGGAAGATGCACAAGAAATTGAAGCTGCATTAACAGTTGGCTACGTACATGGACGTGCAACAAATTCAGCTCGTACACTTGTAAATATGCCACCAAACGTATTAACAGCAACAAAGCTTGCTGAGTATGCTGTTGAGTTAGCAGAAAAGTATGATATGGATTATAAAGTTCTTGAGAAAGAAGAGATGGAAGAGCTTGGTATGGGTGCGTTACTTGCAGTAAACCAAGGATCTACTGAGCCACCAAAAATGATCGCTCTTATTTATAAAGGAAAAGAAGAGTGGACAGATGTCATTGGATTCGTTGGAAAAGGGATTACATACGATACAGGTGGTTATTCTTTAAAACCACGTGAAGGCATGGTCGGTATGAAAGGTGATATGGGCGGTGCTGCGTCTGTATTAGGTGCGATGGAAATTATCGGTGAACTTCGCCCAGAGCAAAATGTGATTGCTGTTATTCCATCAACTGATAACGTTGTAAGTGGTACAGCATTTAAGCCAGACGATGTAATCACATCTATGAGCGGAAAAACAATTGAAGTATTAAATACAGATGCAGAGGGTCGCCTAGCGTTAGCTGACGGTATTACGTATGCGAAAAAACTAGGTGCAAACTATCTTATTGATGTTGCCACATTAACAGGTGGTGTAATTGTTGCACTTGGAAATCAGACGACAGGCGCAATGACAAACAATGAAGAGTTGTTTGAGCAAGTGCTAGAGGCGTCTATGGAAACAGATGAATCAATTTGGCAATTACCGATTTTTGATCGTGATAAAGAACGCGTTCGAAACAGTAAGTTTGCCGATTTAAATAACTCACCAGGCCGTGAAGGACATGCGGTTATGGCAGGTACATTCTTAGGTGAATTTGCTGAAGATACACCTTGGGTACACTTAGACATCGCGGGAACATCTGAAACGTCAGGAGCGCATGATTTAGGGCCAGCTGGAGCAACAGGTGCAATGGTACGTACACTTGCAACACTTGTTGAACGTTTCGGGGAAGAGTAAGATCCAATAGAAAAGGCTGTTCCAATATTTTGGAACAGCCTTTTTTATTGGTATGATTATTGTCATTTTTTTCGGTAAGTCGATATAATTTCATTTCCTATTGTACTGTTCTATAGGAAAAGATGGATCCTATAAAGAAATCGTATATAACGTCCCATTTAAAGCGAATGAAGTGCGGCCTGTTTCTTCAGAGACAACTAAAATAAGTGCATCGCTTTTTTCTGATAAACCAATTGCAGCTCTGTGACGTGTTCCTAGCTCAGGATCAACTTCTGTGCTTTTCGTTAACGGAAGAATATTGGCAGCTGAAACAATATGATTATTTTTAACGAGAACGGCTCCGTCATGAAGAGGGTTACCTGGATAGAAAATGGATTCAAGTAACGGTGAGGTTAAATGAGCATGTAATGTTGTTCCAGTTTGAATGAGAGAGTCAAGCGGCTCGTTTCTTTCCACAACAATAAGAGCCCCGTGTTTTCGGGCACTTAAATGTTGGACAGTTGCTGTAATAGAATGTGAGCTTTCCGTATAAGGTGATAAATACGCTTGAATATAGTATGTAGCTGCCAATGTTTGTACGTTTGCTAACATATGATGAATATCTTCCATTTTGCACAAAATACATTCATCCTCTTTATCAATTGCTTGTCTCATAATGGATAATTCTTTCTCAGCAATTTCAATCATTTGCTTTGTTTGTATTTTGAGCTCTTCTGACAAGCCCCATTCTTGCATAATCCTCATTCCCTTTATTGGAGTATTTAACCATAGTGTATACAAATATTCCTAGTAAAATCCTGTTAGATTGTAAAAAATATTGAGATACAGGTTGTTTTTTTCATATAATAAAGGTAGGACAAGCGAGAGGAGATAGAAATATGAACTGGAAACAAGAATTTAGTCGCTGGCTTTCATATGCAGAGTTAGATGCAGAACTAAAAGAACAGTTAGAAAACATGAAGCAAGATGAGAAGAAAATTGAGGACAGCTTTTATAAAAATCTAGAATTCGGCACAGGTGGTATGCGTGGTGAACTTGGTGCTGGTACGAACCGTTTGAATGTATATACAGTTCGTAAAGCAACACAAGGATTAGCAAAGTTTATTGAAAAATTAGGTGAAGAAGCGAAAAAACGCGGTGTTGTTGTAGCGTACGATTCTCGTCATAAATCACCTGAATTTGCAATGGAAGTAGCTGCTACACTTGGTGCACACGGTATCACAACATATGTGTTTGAAAGCTTGCGTCCAACGCCAGTGCTTTCTTTCGCAGTTCGTCATTTACATACAGTAAGTGGAATCGTTCTTACGGCAAGCCATAATCCACCGGAATATAACGGTTATAAAGTATATGGTGAAGATGGTGGGCAGTTGCCTCCAAAAGAAGCTGATGAATTAATTAGCTATGTAAATGCAGTAGAGGATGAGTTAACAGTTGAGGTTGCTAATGTGGAGCAATTAAAAGCTGACGGTTTATTACATATTATTGGACAAGAAGTAGATGATGCATATGCAACAGAATTGAACAATGTCATCATTAATAAAGAAATGGTACAAAATGTTGGAAAAGACTTAAAAATCGTCTTTACACCATTACATGGAACATCAAATATTTCTGTACGCCGTGGTTTAGAAGAAGTTGGATTTAAAGATGTAACAGTTGTAAAAGAGCAAGAATTACCAGATCCGAACTTCTCTACAGTAAAATCACCGAACCCAGAAGAGCATGCAGCGTTTGAGTATGCAATTCGTGACGGTGAGAAGGTAGGCGCAGATGTGTTAATCGCAACGGATCCTGACGCAGACCGCCTAGGCGTTGCAGTTCGTAATCACGATGGTGAGTTCCAAGTATTAACGGGTAACCAAACAGGTGCATTAATGCTTGATTATTTATTATCTCAAAAGAAAGAAAACGGAACGCTTCCAGAGAACGGTGTTGTATTAAAAACAATCGTAACGTCTGAAATTGGCCGTACAATCGCGAAAGCATACGGTTTAGATACAGTTGATACGTTAACTGGATTTAAATTTATCGGTGAGAAAATTAAACAGTATGAAGAAAGCGGACAATACGAATTCCAATTCGGTTATGAGGAAAGCTATGGTTATTTAATCCGTCCATTCTGTCGTGATAAAGATGCAGTACAATCTGTTCTATTTGCATGTGAAGTAGCTGCATACTACAAATCACAAGGTAAAACGTTATACGATGGTTTATTAGAAGTATTTGAGAAGTACGGTTTCTTCCGTGAAGATCTTGTATCGCTAACGTTAAAAGGAAAAGATGGAGCGGAACAAATTCAAGAGATGATGGCAACATTCCGTGAAAATCCTCCGAAAGAAGTAGCGGGCTTAACAGTTGTGGCTGTTGAAGACTATAAAGCGAGCATCGTTACATCTTTACAAGATGGACATAAAGAAGAGATTCACTTACCGAAATCAAATGTGTTAAAATATCAATTAGAAGATGGTTCTTGGTTCTGCCTACGTCCATCGGGAACTGAACCGAAGATTAAGTTCTACTTCGGTGTTCAAGATAATTCTTTACAAAATAGTGAACAAAAGTTACTTACTATTAAAGAAGATATTATGAATCGTTTATAATATAAAGTAATTTTAAGTAGTAGGGAACAAAAGGGAGTGAAACCTCCCTTTTGTTCTATGTAAGGAAATAATCGTTATTGATTCTGACAGAAGAGAGGGTATTTTGTGATGAAAAGAGTAAGAAAAGCGATAATCCCAGCAGCTGGATTAGGAACACGTTTTTTACCAGCTACAAAAGCAATGCCAAAAGAAATGTTACCGATAGTAGATAAACCAACTATCCAATACATTGTAGAAGAAGCAATAAAATCAGGAATCGAAGATATTATTATCGTTACTGGTAAAACGAAGCGCTCTATTGAAGATCATTTTGATAATGCATTTGAGTTAGAGCAAAACTTATTAGAAAAGAAAAAGTATGAGTTACTTGAAAAAGTACAGGCTTCTTCAAAAATGGTAGATATTCACTATATCCGTCAAAAAGAACCAAAAGGATTAGGGCATGCAGTTTGGTGTGCACGTAAATTCATCGGTGATGAGCCATTCGCTGTTTTATTAGGTGATGATATCGTTCAAGCTGAAAAACCATGTTTACGTCAATTAATTGAAGAATATGATAAAACGCTTTCTTCTGTTATTGGTGTACAAACGGTTCCAGAAGATGAAACACACCGTTATGGAATTATCGACCCGTTAGAGCAGGAAGGACGTCGTTACCAAGTTCGCAATTTCGTTGAGAAACCAGCAGCAGGTACAGCACCTTCAAACTTAGCAATTATGGGACGTTACGTTTTAACACCTGAAATCTTCATGTTCTTAGAACAGCAACATGTTGGTGCTGGTGGTGAAATTCAGTTAACAGATGCAATCCAAAACTTAAACGAAATTCAACGTGTATTCGCTTACGATTTCGAAGGAAAGCGTTACGACGTAGGTGAAAAGTTAGGATTCGTTCAAACGACAATCGAAATGGCCCTGCAACACCCAGAATTACGTGATGAAATGGTTCCAATGATGCAGAAAATTTTAGAAGAACACACGAAGCAACAGTCTTAATATAGTGATATAATCCCCTGTTGGATGAGCGGTAAAGGAACGTATTTACTGCTTAATCTAAAGGGGATTTTTTTGAGAAAAAAAGACACTCTCAAGAGAGTGTCTTTACTTTTGATCAGTAGGCTTTAGCTCATCAGCTTTGGATTTTATTTCATCAGTAATAGCGATATTAATATTACCAGCTGCTTTTTTGTATTCCTGAATCAATGCATTAACGTTTTGATTAAATGAAATTAAGCTGCCACTTGGAGATTGGGCCTGTTCGTTAAGCGCAGTGATAATCCCATATATTTTTTTATATTCTTCATAGGTTTCTTTATATTTATTAGGCTGTTCTTTTGCAGCTTCAGAGACTAACTTTAAATCATTTCCCATATTGTTATAAAACGTATCAACGCTTGTAATCATTCCGTCAATTTCTGTTCTCTTAGAACTTAGTGCATTATTGAAGTCCTGTCTTTTATCTATTGCGCTTGACCATGTAGTTGAATACTCGGATAACACGTAAGATGCTGCATATTTAAAGGTGTTTATATTATTATAAAAAGATGCTGCGGCAATTAAGTAATTAGCTTCTTTTTTCTTTTGGGCTTGAAGAGCTTGATACTCCTCTTCCATATTTGTTACTTTTGTTATCGTAAAGAGAAGAACGATGACGGATATAACGGTTGTTAGAAATAGTATTAACGATGTTATTAAAGATTTTTTTGCTGGTAATTTTCGTACTTTCTTAATTAACCCAATAACAATAAAGATTAAAGCCGCGCATAAACTAACTATAGTAAGAATTAAAAAGAAAAATGCTAGGCCGTTTCCAAAGGTATATGACATTCCTAACTCGCTATTTCCATATAATTTGTAACCGATACTCATACCTAGTATGAAAAATAAAGATAGTACTCCGACACTTACTTTAATAAGTGTATTTTTTGATAGATTCACTGATTTTCCTCCAAAATATTGTTCTAATTAGATGTGCAAAATATCTAATTTGCTGAATTAGCATAACAAAAATCATTTTTAATATGTGTCGTATATTGTCGAAGAAACAAAAAAGAGTTATCTTAGCATAGTAAGATAACTCTTTTTATTATGAAATCGTCGAATGAGAATGCTGATAAGCGGAACGACGTACAGCATAGTATATGCGAGGTGCGATAATAGCACCGATAATGGTAAATGCAATATCTTTTACTGCGAACCACATCATAATCATCCAAGCAGCTTTATAACTCATATTACCACCCATGAAGAAATTGACTGCCCCGTACATATAAGTAGTACCGATAATATACGTTAAAATGATTCCTGTGAAAGAGGCAATTGCAAATGTACTGAATGTTGGTCGTTCTTTTTGTTCTACTAGTTTTCCTGATACGTAAGCAACGATAATAAATGCAATAATAAAACCACCAGTAGGATCTAAAAGTGCCCCGAATCCAGCTTTGAAGTTAGCGAAAATTGGTGCACCAGCTAAGCCAACGAGCATATACACAGTCATTGATAATGCACCAAGTCTACTTCCAAGAAGAAGCCCTGCTAAAATTGCGAAAAATGGTTGCATAGATAATGGGATGCCCGCTACTTGCAGGAATGGTGCCCAAGATACAATATTTGCACCAATGGCCATAAGAGCGACGAACATGGCAGCTAATGCTAAATCTAAAACATGAAATCTTCTCATAATGTTAACCTCCTGTTGTTTTTAGGTTAACATTATCGTAGCGAAAATATTTACTTGTTGTCAATCAAAATATTTTGATAAGAAGGCTTCAAATACTCTCTTAGCAACGTATACGGAATACGGAATTGAGGAATTCCGCTTGAATAAGGAGCAATCTCATATAAAGGGAAATAAATGACGAGGTTGTCCGGTTCTAAAAAGAAGTGAAACTTTTTCGTGCTCATGACCTTTTCAGTTGCATCGGGAAAATAAATGCCTTCATTTTGTTTAATTTGTCTTACGATCTCAGCGCGGATTACTTCTTTATATGTATCTTTTTGTTGAAATAAATCATCTAAGCGTAGTAACTTTTTTTCGTTTAAATCAAATGTGTTTGCCTTCCACGTATAAAGACCGTGTGCTCCGCCTGTATATTGATAGTAATTCAAATATAGGCTGAGAAACGGTGGTTTATTCAGGGAGACTTTATAATCAACATTCGCCACGTACGGATGAAATGGTGTACTAGATCCTTCTGTTTCTTTATAATATTTTTTTGCGTCTTTTTCTAATTTTGTTTTAAATTTATCGGTAGATTTTTTGTAATAGAAATTGAGCTTATTTTGAAATTTAGAATCGGAAAAATTGTGAAAAGAAGGTCTGTTAATTTGATATTCTATATAAGGTTTCTTACCTTTTTGTGTTACAGTCTGAACATCGATTGTCAGGTTGGATGCTTTGGCTGCTAGTGCACAATTTGGTACAATAGACAGCAAGGAGAACATAAGCAGTAATATACAAAATTTCTGTTTCATTTAGGTGAAACCTCCTTATATAAGTGTTATAAGTAGTTTGAAAATAAATAGGTAAAATTATACATTCAATTAAAGTAAGAGAAGGAGGAAACGATATGGGAAAAACTTTAATGGATTCACTTGGAATTGAGTTGTTAGAGATGACAGAAGATAAGGTGGTTGCTACGATGCCTGTTGATGAGCGTACGCATCAGCCGTTTGGTTTTTTACACGGCGGTGCATCTCTTGCATTAGCGGAAACAGTAGCAAGTGTTGGTTCATACAATTTAATTGATCAAGAGAAATGTATTTGTTTCGGTCTAGAAATTAATGCAAATCACATTCGCTCAAAGAAAGATGGAATTGTAACAGCGATCGGGACACCGATACATAGAGGACATTCAACGATGGTTTGGGATGTGCGTATTATTGATGAAAATGATGATTTACTATGCATATCAAGATGTACAGTAGCAATTAAAGAAAAACGTGAAAAGTAAAAAGAGGCGGCTCAATAGAGCGCCTCTTTTTCTTATAATTAGAACTGGATTTTCTTCTCTAAGAAACCTTTTAGTTCGCTAATTGGCATACGAACTTGTTCCATTGTGTCACGGTCACGTACTGTAACAGCTTTGTCTTCAACTGAGTCGAAGTCGTAAGTGATACAGAATGGTGTACCGATTTCGTCTTGACGACGGTAACGTTTACCGATAGAACCAGTTTCGTCAAAGTCTACCATGAAGTCTTTAGCTAGTTCTGCGAATACTTCAGTAGCACCTTCAGATAGCTTTTTAGATAATGGTAAGATAGCTGCTTTGTATGGTGCTAAAGCAGGGTGGAAACGAAGAACTGTACGAGAATCGTTTTCTAATTGCTCTTCTTCATATGCATCACATAAGAATGCTAATGTTACGCGGTCAGCACCTAAAGATGGCTCGATGCAGTACGGTACGTAACGCTCATTCGTTTGTGGATCGATATAGTTAAAGTCTTCATTAGAGTGTTCCATGTGACGTTTTAAATCGAAGTCTGTACGAGATGCAACGCCCCATAGTTCGCCCCAACCGAATGGGAATCTGAATTCAATATCAGTTGTTGCGTTACTGTAGTGAGATAATTCCTCTTCACCGTGGTCACGAAGACGCATGCTTTCTTCAGTCATACCAAGTGAAAGTAACCAGTTCTTACAAGTTTCACGCCAGAATGCGAACCACTCTAAATCTTCACCAGGCTTACAGAAGAATTCAAGTTCCATTTGTTCGAATTCACGTGTACGGAATGTGAAGTTACCAGGCGTGATTTCGTTACGGAAGCTCTTACCGATTTGGCCAATACCAAATGGAAGCTTTTTACGCATAGAGCGTTGTACGTTTTTGAAGTTTACGAAAATACCTTGTGCTGTTTCAGGACGAAGGAAGATTTCGTTCGTGCTAGACTCTGTAACACCTTGGAATGTTTTGAACATTAAGTTGAACTGACGGATTTCAGTGAATTCTTGGCTACCACAATCAGGACATTTTACTTCATGTTCTTTCATTAAATCAGCCATTTGGTCGAAAGTAAGACCATCAACAACCATTTCGATGCCTTTTGCATCTAATGCATCTTCAATTAATTTGTCGGCACGGTGACGCGCTTTACATTTTTTACAGTCGATCATTGGATCGTTGAAGTTACCAACGTGACCAGAAGCGATCCAAGTTTTTGGGTTCATTAAAATAGCTGCGTCTAAACCAACGTTATGTGGAGATTCTTGAATGAATTTTTTCCACCAAGCTTTTTTAACGTTATTTTTTAATTCGATTCCAAGTGGACCGTAATCCCAAGTGTTTGCAAGACCACCGTAAATTTCAGAACCAGGGAAAACAAAACCGCGATGTTTCGCTAAGTTTACAATTTGTTCCATTGAATACATAATAAAATCCTCCTTTTGAAAGTTAACGTATTGGCGATGACGTGCTCAGATACTAGTGAAACGAGCGGTATATGCTTTGAAAACATAAAAAAACGCTCATCCCAAGGCTTAATTGCCTAGGGACGAGCGTTTGCCCGCGGTTCCACCCTAGTTGATACACAACAGGTGCATCCACTTTATCACGTATTGCTCGGGACTGCCGTTTCCTTGCGGTTTCAGGCTTTCACTATCCCTGAATCGCTTTTGTGCAAGTACTTATAAGTCCGTCATCGCTACTTATATTAATAATAATGAACATATTCTAACACGTTCTTTTTTAAATCTCAATAGAGGAACGCGTCTATCTATGATAGAGTCTCGCCTATTTTTTCGTTATTTATTCCGTAATTTTGTTTAATGTGCTTAATTGCTTCACGTTTACTAAGCGAGGCAAGCTCGTTATTTTGCACGTATTCCCAAACGACATCGGGCTTCGTTTTTGCATATTCGCGAAGGACCCAGCCGATTGCTTTTTGAATGAAAAATTCTTTTGAAGAATGTAGTTGTCCAATAATCCAGAAAAGAAGTTCTTCATCCATCTTTTGTTTATATTTTAGCTGGAATAAAATAGCGGCGCGTTGTAACCATATGTTATCTGATGCAATCCATTTTGGAATATAGGCGGAAATTAATTCCGGATGTTTTAAAAAGATATTCCCTAAAAATGTAGGAACGATGCTATCGACAGAATCCCACCAAGATTTTGTTACAATGAGTTCTTCTAAAAACGGGATATGCGTTTCGTTTATATGCTTTTTATATTTTTGCATAATATCGAGTGCGGCCGCTTGAAATTCACGTTCTGGTAAATCCCAAAGCTCACGTACGATAACTTGGAAATCTTTTTGATCTGGGAGAGTATGTATTTGGATGACGTCTTTCAACAGTTGTCTTCTTTCAGGTGTTTGAATACCGAGAAATGGGAAGTGATTTTTCATATAACGTGCCATCGGTTCCGCTTTTTCAAGGTTTTTATGAGCTATGAAATGCTCTTGTAATGCTTGTACAAATGGATGCATAAGTGCGTTCTCCTTTCTTATTACCTTTCTCATACCATTATACAGAGAGTTTGGATAAATTTTAAAACATAACTTGTAAAGTAATGAAATATGTTGAAAGTAGAGAGGAGAGGATAAGATGGAAGATCAAGGCGTACTAGCAGGTTTCTTTGCTCTTAGTTTTGCGTTTATTCTTGTTATATTGATTTGGGCAATTATTGCGTATTTATTAACGGCTTTTGCACTGTATACGATGGCGAAAAATGATGGTGCAACGGATGGTGTTCTTGCGTTTATTCCTTTTTTAAATAGTAAGATATGGGGGGATTTAGCGAAAGACAAATTACCGGATTTCTTAAAAGAAGAAGCAGGATGGAAAGTATTCGGCATATATGTCGCGTGTTTCATTTTTAACTTCGTACCAATTCTATATTTATTAGCAACAGCTGTATCGATTGTGCTGTCTATTTATCTTATCTACGCAATTTTAGATAGATACGGAACGAATTCTATATTGTTTACGATTATTCATACAATCACATTTTCGGTTTTTTTACCGATTCACTTGTTCATTATTCGGAATGAGCCGGTAAGGTATAAAGAGTAGATATATGCGGGGAGCTGTTTCAAAGATATTTTGGAACAGCTCTTTGTTGGTTAATCGATATTTCGTTGACTAAGAAAAAAGGGCTGCCACATAGGACAGCCCTTTTTTTACTACATAAGGTAGCGTAAATAAATATAAATATGAGAAATGATTAATGAAACGATCATAATTGGGAAGCCGACTTTAAGGAATTCCATGTAGCTAAATTTATGGCCCTCACGACTTGCGATACCTGCAACAATTACGTTAGCAGAAGCTCCGATTAATGTTCCGTTTCCACCTAGACAAGCACCTAATGCTAATGCCCACCATAATACGTCGATTTGTGCGTCAGAAGGTGATAAACCTAGCCCAACTGCCATATCGTTAATAAGTGGGATCATTGTTGCAACGAATGGAATGTTATCAATTGTTGCAGAGGCGATACCAGATACCCATAAAATAAGGATAGATGCGTAAGAAACATCTCCGCCTGTTATTCCAATTACTTTTTGAGCTAACATTTTGATAAGGCCGATATCAATAAGTCCTCCAACAAGTACGAATAGTCCTGCGAAGAAGAAGATTGTTACCCACTCTACACTTGCGAATACCTCTTCAATTTCATGTTCTTTCACACCGATTAGCATAAGTACAGTAGCACCAGTTAAAGCGATGATAGCCGCATCAACATGGAAGATCGAATGAGTCATGAAACCTACGATTGTAAGTCCAAGTACTGTTAAAGATTTTTTCATTAATACTGGATCTTTAATGTATTGTTTTTCATCTAAACTCATTAATTTTTTAATTTGTACAGGATCAGCAATTAATTGTTTACGGTACATGAAGTAAAGTATTGTCGCTGTAACAGCAATAATAATGATTACGATAGGTGCTAAGTTGAATAAGAAAGCATTGAAATCTAAATGCTTATTTGCAGAACCAATCATAATATTTGGCGGATCACCAATTAATGTTGCTGTTCCTCCAATGTTTGAAAAAATAATTTCAGAAAGTAAATAAGGAACAGGATTTACTTGCAGTATGCGCGTAATAGATAAAGTAACTGGAACAACAAGAAGTACAGTTGTAACGTTATCTAAAAATGCGGAACCAAGCGCAGTAAGTAAGGAAAGTGAAATTAAAATTTTAATTGGATTTCCTTGCGCCCCTTTTGCTGCTTTAATGGCAACGTATTGGAAGACACCCGATTTACTCGTAATGTTCACCAGAATCATCATACCGATGAGTAGCGTAATCGTCCCCCATTCAATATGTTTCGTAAAGGCGTTGTGTAAATCAACGACCCCCATAATTACCATGAGTGCTGCACCAAGAAGTGCGATGACAGCGCGATTAATTTTTTCTGAAATAATAATGGCATATGTAATTAAAAAGACTGCGATAGCAAAATAATACTGCCAGTTTGCGAGCTCTTGCGTTGTTTCGTGCAAAACTCTCATCTCCTTTCATTCACTTTTCTTAGTGTGTCAAAAATGTTCCCAAAGAAACACACATAAAGTCATTATAAAGTAGAAAAATGGAGGATGTAAATGAGAGGGGGTATTTTGTCATATTTTCTGCATCGGTCATTTTTTCTTATTTTTAAAAATATTTGTGGGCATTTGACATATATATAAGATACATCCAATCTGAATATTTAAAATGGAATTAGCATTCGAGCTTGTTCGTGTAGGAGTGTCAAATAGAAAGGAATGACAAAGATGATAAGGAAGGGATCGTATGGATGAACAACGATTTTTATTTTTGGATTTTGAGTTTACGATGCCCCAGCACAGAAAAAAACCAAAAGGATTTTTCCCGGAAATCATTGAGGTAGGACTCGTTTCGGTTGTTGGCTGTAAGGTAGAAGACACGTATTCAGCTCATGTTAGGCCGAAAACTTTTCCTTCTTTAACGGATCGATGTAAGAAATTTTTAGGAATTAAACAAGAAGTCGTAGATAAAGGAATTTCGTTTCCAGAACTCGTTGAAAAACTTGCAGAATATGAAAGGAGATGTAAACCAACCATTGTTACGTGGGGAAATATGGATATGAAAGTGTTGAAGCATAATTGTGAAATGGCAAGAGTAGACTTTCCGTTCTTAGGACAGTGTCGTGATTTATCAATTGAGTATAAGAAGTTTTTTGGGGAGAGAAATCAAACTGGATTGTGGAAAGCAATTGAGGCATATGGAAAAGCAGGGACGGGTAAGCATCATTGTGCGCTAGATGATGCGATGACGACGTATAATATTTTTAAATTAGTAGAAAAAGATAAAGAGTATTTAGTGAAACCAGCACCCCCAACGTTAGGAGAACTCGTGGATTTTTCAAAAGTGTTAAAGAAAGTGAGTACACAGTAACGACCAAATTGCACAGTATGTAATTTGGTCGTTTTGTTTTTTTTAAAGTTTGTAATCTTTTTTTAACTGCTCTAATGTTTCTAGACTACGAACCGCAAAAGATGAATCATCTTCAGAAAATGAATTCATTTGAGTTTCTAATGCTAATTTGAGTGACTCTGTATACTCTGGAATTTCTCCTTCATATTTCTTCACCATTTGCTCTGGAATGTTCGTCTGTTCACGGAAAGCTAAAGCACGTCTTTCATGGAAAAATGGTACGTCAGCTTGTTTTACGTTATGTAAGTCACCTTGCACCGGATGTTTTAAAACAGCTAACACTTTTACGACGTAACTGCCAGGACGGCTATTTGTAACTTCGCCGATGTATTTGCCAGTTTTATAAATACCAGTAACGATTTCACCAATTTCAAATGTTTCTCTCATATTTTTCACCTCAAGTTTATAGTAAGGAAAGTGTGCGAAGGAGTCAAAGAAATCATTCGCTTTTGGAACGCCCCTTGAGAATATGAACTGGTTCAACTATAATTTAAAGGTATATAACAGAAAATTCTGATGTTTTTTTGAATCCAATAATAAGGAGTGTTCGTTATGATGCCTTTATATTTTCCGGAAGATAAAACAGAATATATTATTCCAGGGATTGTTTGCGTTCTATTTATCATTGGTGCCGTTGCTACGTGGCGTATGTTCATTCGTGTATCAAAACGCGAAGCGGAGCGATTACAGAAAGTTGAAGAAAAACTTTTAGCGGAAAAGAAACAGTAACTCATTTTTGTATGTTTCCCTCTATGCTCGGACAATCTAAGGGCAGAATATATTTTGGAGGGAATAGAATGAAAAAACGGCTTTTTTTCAGTTGTTGTTTATTATTTCTGATGGCAGGTTGTGACCAAGGAAAGCCGAAAGAAATTGACGTGAAATTACATAATGCTTCAGGCGATGAAGTGGGGACTGCGAAAGTAAAGCAACAAACAAGCGGAGTGAAAATTACGATTAAAGGGGAAGGTTTTGCACCAGGCCCGCACGGCATACATGTACACGAAATTGGTGAGTGTAAAGCACCACGTTTTGAATCATCTGGCAATCATTTTAATCCTGATAATAAAAAACATGGACTTCTTAATCCGAAGGGTGCAGAAAACGGTGATTTACCGAACGTAATTGCAGACAGTTCTGGAAAGATCAAGGCAGAAATCGATGCGCCGCATATAACGCTTGAAGAAGGAAAAACAACGATTCATAGAAAAGATGGAGCGTCTATTATTATTACAGAAAACGCTGATGATGGTATGACACAACCAACAGGTAAATCAGGTGATCGAATTGCTTGTGGTGTCATTGTAAAAAAAGCATCGGATATGAAGAAAAAGTAAAAGCTACCGTGCATGGTAGCTTTTTTTGTGAAACGTAATTGAAAAGATATTGATAAAGGAGGTTGTCCCAAAACGATTGGAGGTCGCCTCCTTTCTTATTCTGAAAACGTATGGCGCAACCTATTTAAGATTTCTTCTAAAACAGATCTTGGACAGCCGATGTTAATTCGAATATGTTCTTCTCCGCCTAATCCGTATTTCTCACCAGGTTCAACGATGATTTTCCCTTTTTCCTCAAGCGATGTGGTGCGTTCGTTTTGAGAAAGCTGTAGGCGAGAGCAATCAATCCATAATAAAAAGCTACCTTCTGGTTTTGTTACAGAAAGAGCGGGTATGTGATTTTTAATATATTCACAAGCGAATTGAGCGTTATCTTCTATATATAATCGAATTTCATTTAGCCAATCATTACATTCTGTATAGGCACTTTGCATCGCTGTATAGGCAAATGTATTTAATCCGTGGAAACCTTGTCTATATTGGATAGATGTAAAGGTTTGACGGAGTTTTTCGTTTGGAATGATAATAATCGATGCTTGTAATCCGGCGATATTAAATGTTTTACTCGGAGCCATACAAGTAATCGTGCGTGCTGCTAATTCTTCAGATAAAGAAGCAAATGGTGTATGAGTACGATCTCCGTAAATAATATCGGCATGAATTTCATCTGCGACAACGATTATATTATATGTTGTACACAATGCGCCAAGTTGTGTGAGTTCATCTTTTGACCAAACACGCCCGATTGGATTGTGAGGACTACAAAGAAGCATGAGTTTGACGCCTTGTTGAAATTGCTTTTCTAAATGCTCGAAGTCTATCGCATATGTATCATTTTGTTTCTGTAATGGACTCACGCATAATTGTCTATTGTTTGTTGTGACCATTTCGAAAAATGGGGGATAAATAGGTGGTTGTACGAGAACGGATTCATTTTCCTTTGTGAAGGCCTGTATGCTCGTACTAAGAGCTGGAACGATCCCTGCGCTAAAGACAATCCAATCTTTTTGAATATCCCAGTTGTACTGTTTTTTTGTCCAGTTACAAATAGTATCTCCAATATTTTCGGGAGGAAGTGTATAGCCGAAAATAGGATGCTCGATACGTTTCTTTAAAGCAGTTTGAATTGGTTGTGGTACTTCAAAATCCATATCAGCTATCCAAGCGTGGATAAGTTCTTCGTTTTTATACGTATCCCATTTTGTACTATGAGTTCCACGTCGATTGACTGTTTTATGAAATAGTTGCATAAGTTTGCCCCCTTCTTCTGTAAAACCGTTAAGTTATGAAAGTTCTCTCTCTTCTTATAGAATAGCTGATGTGATAGGATAAAGAAAAGCATTAAAAAGTGAAAAGGCGGGAAGCGAATGGGTACATATGAAAAGATGATAGAGGTTGTGAAGAATTGGGATCCGTTTCAAATGGGACCGGAGTTTTATGAAACAGAAGCGAGCGATGTTGTGAACGTCGTAAGTGTGTTCGACGATTCAAAATACATCGCAAAAAAGATTCAACATATATACTTTATGTCTTTTGAGGAAGTACCTGCGCTTGAAAAATGTGAGAAGTTAGCTGTGGAATTACTTGTAATAAAAGAAGGCGGAAGTTGTTCATTGTAGGCTGTCGGAATTTCCGACAGCCTTTTGCATTATTGCGCGGAAAACGCAATGATTTCTTCATAAACATGTTCAGGCTTTTCTTCAGGTAGTAAATGTCCTGTGTTTTCGTAAGAAATAAATTTCGAATTTGGTAAATCTTTGTGTAGCCGGTGACCTACATGTACAGGGACGACACGATCTTTTTCACCCCAAATGAGTAGTGTAGGTGTTTCGATCTTTTGTAATTCAGTTGAAGATAAGTCACCTTCACGGTCTCTTATCATACGAGTTAAAGCAGGGAATATACGGTTGTCATAAAAAGGAGCGGAGTAACCTTCCTTCATTTCATCGTCAATTAATGAGTGATCATGAACGACATTCATTAAGTTATGAACAATCCCGCGCCGTATAATCCAGTTCTTTACGTATAAATGAAAGAACGGTAAGTAAGAAGAGTACAGTAAAGGTAAGGTTGCGCGTGCTAAATAGCTAGAGCTACATAGTAAAATCGTCTTTGAGATTAATTCAGGGCGTATACGGTTTACATAGAGAGAAATTTGTCCACCCATAGAATGCCCAACTAACACAATATTTGAGAGAGATAAATGTTCAATTAAATCGATGATAACCGTTGCTAAATTATGATAAGAATACTTAAAGAGATGAGACTTATCACTTTTTCCGAATGGTGGTAAATCAAGAGCTAGTACTGTTCCTGCTTTCGATAATAAAGGAATGAGGCGGCGGTAACTGAATGAGGAAGATAAAAAGCCATGAACGAGTACGAAAGTAGGACGTTCCGTTTTGTTGTCATGTTCATACAATTCGTAATGAATAGTAGTGCCGCGAGTGGAAAAAGTGAAATAAGGACAAGTATATTCGTGATTCATTTTTTGTCACTCCATTGATTTTTGTTCATATCATTTCCAAGGAAGAAAAAAATATGTTAACAAAAAAAGGCAAGATGACGATGTCATCTTGCCTTTCGCTTATTTATTATTACCCACGAACAATATTAGGCGGTGTTTTTCCTTGTAATCCTGCAACTAAATTTTCAGCGGCTGTCATAGCCATTTGCTGCCTAGTCTTTAATGTTGCAGATCCGATGTGCGGTAAAGTCACAACATTTTGTAATGATAAGAGGGGATTATCTTTTTGAATTGGCTCTTGTGTAAAAGTATCGATGCCTGCTGCAAAGATTTTCTTTTCGGTTAACGCATGGATTAACGCTTCTTCATCTACTGTTTTCCCGCGAGAAGCATTAATAAAGATTGCTGTTTCTTTCATTAATGAAAATTCTTTTTCTCCGATAAGGTGATACGTTTCATCTGTTAATGGAGTAAGAAGAATAATAAAGTCAGACTGTTTGAGTAGCGTCTGTAAATCACAATATGTAGCATCAAATTTTTGTTCAGCTTCTTCTTTACGGCGACGGTTATAATAAAGAACATCCATATCAAATCCGAATTTCGCTCGTTTTGCAACGGCTTCTCCAATTCGCCCCATACCGATAATACCGATTGTACTATGGTGTACATCCAGCCCGAAGTGCTCTTTTCCAATTTCGGCGTTCCATTCACCATTTTTCACGTAGGAGTCGAGTTCACAGACGCGGCGACCAGCAGATAACATAAGAGCGAAAACAAGGTCAGCTACTGTATCATCTAATACATATGGTGTATTCGTTCCGATTACATTTCGCTTTTCCATCGCTTGTAAATCAAAATTATCGTAACCGACAGAAATGTTGCTTACTACTTTTAAGTTAGGAGCTACATTTAATAATTCTTCATTAATAGCAGATCCAAAATTTAATAATCCATCTTTATTTTGTATTTTCTCCAATAGGACATCACGAGGCACCTTCTCATTTTGCTCCCATTTTTCATAATCACAGTGTTCTAATAAATAGTTTTCTACAAATGTTGGAACTGGTTCAGCAATATAAACTTTTGGTTTCACGGTTCCATCCCCTTTCACTTTATCCTACGTTTTTTCACTGATTAAAGTTTCACTTTATTTTGACATAATTCACTAAAAAAATCTTCTTTTCAAACTGGAAAGGGTATTTGTATAATTTAGACACAACCGAAAAGGAAGGATGATTTATATGGTGACAGAAAAAGAATTAGAATTATTAGCTTGTCTTGAAAAAAGTAGTCGATTATCTGTAGATACATTAGCGAAGCTGTTAAATATAGAAGTAGAAGAAGTAAAGAAGATGGTTGAAAAATTAGAAGCGGAAAAGATTATTGTGGATTATGTAACACATATCGATTGGACGAAGGTAAAAGAACATACAGGTTTAACGGCGATGATCGATGTGAAAGTTACGCCAAAGCGCGGCGTTGGGTTCGATGCGGTTGCTGAACAAATTTATCGTTATTCAGAAGTGAAATCTGTGTATTTAATGTCAGGGACATACGATCTTTCTATTACATTAGAAGGAAAGACAATGGGAGAAGTAGCGATGTTTGTTTCTGAGAAATTAGCAACAATTGAATCTGTCGTTTCTACAACAACGCATTTCATTTTGAAAAAGTATAAACATGAGGGAATTATTTACGAAAAAAACGATGATGATAAGCGCATTGTGGTGACACCATGAAGCAATTTGAACTATCTAGAACGGCAGAATCTTTACAACCATCTGGTATTCGAAAGTTTTTCGATTTAGCAGCAAATATGAAAGGTGTTATTTCTCTTGGAGTAGGAGAGCCTGACTTTGTTACACCTTGGAATGTAAGGCAAGCATGCATCCGTTCTTTAGAACAAGGATATACGTCATATACAGCAAATGCAGGATTATTGGAACTTCGCCAAGAAATAGCAAAGTATCTAAAAAAACAATTTGCAGTATCCTATGATCCGAACGATGAAATCATTGTTACAGTTGGAGCGAGTCAGGCGTTAGATGTAGCGATGCGTGCCATTATAAATCCTGATGATGAAGTACTCATTATTGAACCAAGTTTCGTTTCTTATGCACCGCTTGTGACATTAGCTGGAGGAGTTCCGGTTCCTGTGGCAACGACTTTAGAAAACGAGTTTAAAGTACAACCAGAACAAATTGAAGCAGCTATTACAGCGAAAACAAAGGCAATTTTGCTTTGTTCACCAAATAACCCAACAGGTGCAATGTTAAATAAATCCGAGCTTGAAGAAATAGCAGTGATTGTTGAGAAGTACAATTTAATCGTATTATCTGATGAAATTTATGCAGAGCTTGTATACGACGAAGTATATACAAGTTTCGCGAGTATTAAAAATATGCGCGAGCATACAATTTTAATTTCCGGATTTTCAAAAGGGTTTGCGATGACAGGATGGCGCCTCGGTATGATTGCAGCTCCTGTTCAATTTTCGGAATTAATGCTCAAAATTCATCAATATTCCATGATGTGTGCACCGACAATGTCTCAGTTCGCAGCACTTGAAGCGTTACGCGCGGGGAATGATGAAGTAATTCGGATGAGAGATAGTTATAAGAAACGCCGTAATTTTATGACGACATCGTTTAATGAAATGGGTTTAATGTGTCATGTGCCGGGCGGAGCATTTTATGTCTTTCCTTCTATTTCTTCAACTGGACTATCTTCGGCAGAATTTGCAGAACAGTTATTATTAGAAGAAAAGGTGGCTGTTGTACCTGGAAGTGTATTTGGCGAAAGTGGTGAAGGATTTATTCGTTGTTCGTATGCAACATCGCTTGAACAACTTATGGAAGCAATGAAGAGAATGGAACGGTTTATAGAAAATAAAAAAAGGACAAAACATAATACGTTTTGTCCATAAAAGGGGGGGGAATACTAGAAAGCCATGTGTTAGTATTCTATCCCAATATTAGAAAATTATACGTACTCTAGGAAATTTTTCGTTAATTTTGAATGAGTTCTGTCATAGTGGTATAATTTACTAATATAAGGTATGCGTATCCTGAGTAGCTTTACTTAGGGTACGTACTAACTAATCGGATATTTAACAATAAATCATCTGCTTTGCTATCTACAATTGTAGAGAAAATGGTAAACGTATGGGAGTGTTTCATATGTCAGAACAATATACAACTGGAGTGGTTGTAACAGGGAAAGTGACTGGGATTCAAGATTACGGAGCATTTGTAGCGTTAGATGCAGAAACACAAGGGCTTGTGCATATATCTGAAATTACAAATGGATATGTAAAGGATATTCATGACTTTTTAAAAGTCGGCGATACAGTAGAAGTAAAAGTACTTTCAATTGATGAAGAACACAGAAAAATGAGTTTATCGTTAAAAGCGGCGAAAAGAAAACAAGGACGGATTCTTATACCGAATCCATCTGAGAATGGATTTAATACGCTGCGAGAAAAGCTAACGGAATGGATTGAAGAATCCGAGTTAACAAAGTAAAAGAGGAGCGCATATGAGCGTTCCTCTTTTACTTTGTTTTATGATATATATTTGCAAATATGATTGCATGCAATCATATTCGTATGTCGGAGGTGAAATAAAGACATACTGACTAGCGAATTTCGTTCGTTTCTGGGTGAGTGCCAAGATTTTCTGATGGTTTAAAGAGTAAACCAAGATTGATAAGCCCAGAAATACCGACGATACCGTAAATAATGCGTGCGAGAGCTGAGTTTTGTCCACCGAAAATGGCAGCCACTAAGTCAAACTGGAAGAACCCGATCAGTCCCCAGTTAACAGCACCAATTACAGTAAAGACTAATGCGATACGTTGCAGAGTACTCATGAAAAAGCCCCCCCTTAATTGTGAAGCATGAGCAAGCGATGAGTTAATTAACTCCTTTATAGAATGGCGTAGTTATGTTGTTTTTATACATAAAAAATATAAGAAAAAGGATGTATATACATCTATACCGAAAAATGCGAATTTTTATGCAAAAAATGAACTTTTTCTAAAAAATATATTTTGGTTACGGTTACAATTGTTGAATCGCTTGATTTACAACTTCAGTTTCGCTAAAGTGAATACAGAAATACATATACATTATTGGAGGGAAAAAGATGAGTACACATGTAACGTTCGACTATTCTAAAGCGTTATCCTTCATCGGTGAACACGAAATAACTTATTTACGTGATGCAGTGAAAGTAACACATCATGCAATCCACGAAAAAACTGGAGCTGGGAACGATTTCCTTGGGTGGGTAGACCTTCCACTTCAATATGACAAAGAAGAATTCGCTCGCATTCAAAAATGCGCAGAAAAAATTAAAAATGACTCTGACATTTTACTTGTTGTAGGTATCGGTGGTTCTTACCTAGGAGCACGTGCAGCAATCGAAATGTTAAACCATTCTTTCTACAACACGCTATCTAAAGAACAACGTAAAACTCCACAAGTGCTATTTGTTGGACAAAACATTAGCTCCACTTACATGAAAGATTTAATGGACGTATTAGAAGGTAAAGACTTCTCTATTAACGTTATTTCCAAATCAGGTACAACAACAGAGCCGGCACTAGCATTCCGTATTTTCCGTAAGTTATTAGAAGAAAAGTATGGAAAAGAAGAAGCTCGCAAACGTATTTATGCAACGACGGATAAAGCACGTGGTGCATTAAAAACATTAGCTGATAACGAAGGTTACGAAACATTCGTTATTCCAGATGATGTTGGAGGCCGTTTCTCTGTATTAACGCCAGTTGGTTTATTACCAATCGCAGTAAGTGGCTTAAATATTGAAGAGATGATGAAAGGTGCAGCTGCTGGTCATGGTGACTTCGGTACATCAGAACTAGAAGAAAACCCAGCTTACCAATACGCAGTAGTTCGTAACGCTTTATACAATAAAGGAAAAACAATTGAAATGCTTGTTAACTATGAGCCAGCACTTCAATACTTCTCTGAGTGGTGGAAACAGTTATTTGGTGAAAGTGAAGGAAAAGATCAAAAAGGCATTTTCCCATCTTCAGCAAACTTCTCAACTGACTTACACTCATTAGGTCAATACGTTCAAGAAGGTCGTCGTGACTTATTTGAAACAGTTCTGAAAGTAGGTAAATCTACACATGAACTAACAATTGAATCAGAAGAAAACGATTTAGATGGATTAAACTACCTTGCTGGTGAAACTGTAGACTTCGTAAACACGAAAGCATACGAAGGTACATTACTTGCACATAGCGATGGTGGCGTACCAAACTTAATCGTAAATATCCCTGAATTAAATGAGTACACATTCGGTTACCTTGTATACTTCTTCGAAAAGGCATGTGCGATGAGCGGCTACTTATTAGGCGTAAATCCATTCGACCAACCAGGAGTAGAAGCATACAAGAAAAACATGTTTGCTTTACTTGGTAAACCAGGATTTGAAGAGTTAAAAGCAGAATTAGAAGAGCGTTTAAAATAATAAAAAGCGACCGGATTCCGGTCGCTTTTTATTATTTTATCGAAAAGTCCATCGGTATATTCAAACTAGAGTGGGTATGCTAAAGAAAAAGTCTAGGAGGGATGGGCTTGATTCCGATTCAATCAAATTTAGAAGGACGTACATATGCGTTATATAAGTTAGAAGAGATAATGAAGCCACTTGGGTATAACATTGGTGGCAATTGGGATTACGATACAGGATGTTTTGATTACAAAATCGATGAAGAAGATGGCTATCAATTTCTGCGAGTGCCATTTACAGCAGTGAATGGCGAATTAGATGTGCCTGGTGTAATAGTCCGTCTGGAAACACCGTATATTCTTTCGCACGTATATCAAGACGAACTAGATGATCACGTAAATACTTTAACGGCTGGAACGAGTGGAATGGATCAATTTGCTGAGCCGAAAGATCCAGATGGAGATGTGAAAAGAAAATATATCAATATTGGGAAAGTGCTCATGCAGGAACTAGAAAAACATTTTCTTAATGGTGAATAACAATGAGTATGTCGCTTTCAATGAGAACAAAGGAATGGACTGGATTAATCATATATTGTTCGTCGCGTTTTATACCTAGTAAGAGAATGTTTTGCTTTAAAAGAGTGTAGCTGCAATTTGCAAAAGTTTGTCCGGTGCAGGAAGGATAAAGCTCCATCAGTTGTAATTTGTTATCAGAGATTTCATCGTAAAGTGAGAATAGTACACCTGAAATGGAAGGAAATAAAAGAGAAGCTGTAAATACATAGCTCGTTAATTTATTTCCTTCTATAATTTCTGATGCACCAGCTCTCGTTGCATTTTGAATTTGTTCAGTAGTAAGAAGTTCAGCGATGCAGTGAATGTTTGGGTTGAGCCCTTTTGCAGTTAAAATATTTAAAATGGACTGTGTATCTGCTAAGCTTTCATTTTTTTCTTTATCAGCTGTTATTAATATAGTGTGAGCCGTTGTAATATTAGCTTTTAATAAAGTTTGATCGTGATGGGGGCAACCCTTAATAAATTCTAAATGATGAAATGGTTTTGGAAGTAAAGAAAGTGTTTCATCAATTAAAACGATATCAAGGTTCGGTTGTAAGATGTGCATTTGTTTTACAACATGTTTTGCCCGCTCATTCCAACCCACGATAATCATATGACCGTTAGAGGTAGCGGCTTCTTCTCCTTTAATTTTCATATATTGTTTATTAATCATATCAGTGGCGAACAGAACCATATAATAAGAACAAAAACCGGTTCCAAATAAAATAATACCCATACCGATAAGTTTGCCTATTAGTGTATGCGGGGCAAAGTCACCATAGCCAACGGTGAAAATGGTAACGATTGACCACCAAACACCATCAAACCATGTGGTGAAGTGCGATGGCTCTAATCTATGTATAAGGAAGCCAGAAAAAGCAGTAAGTACAACAATAAAGCAAACTAAACGAAAAATAATGGAATCACGAAATGTATCTACTAAATTTGGACGGGATTTCAAACTTTTATTCCTCCTTACTTTGCAGGACTACATTCATTGTTACCATTATAGAAAAAAGAAAAACTCTCTAATTTAAAAGAGAGTTTGTTTTACATTACATACTTTCTAATTCAGTTTGTTGAACACTTTCAAGATGCTGGAGGGCGTAGTAAACATCAGCAGTATGCCTTTTTTGATCGATAGATAATTTCAAATGTAAATAGTGAGAGCCATTCTCCAATGTTTTGAGCTTCATATTCTTAACTTTTATATCCATTTCTTTTATTTCTTCAATTACAATTGGGATATTGTCCATATTTCGCACAACAAGCTTTACTGCGATATCACGTTGACGAAATGATCTCGGTCCTACAAATTTCATTGTTAATGGTATAAGTTCGACGCTAATCATAAGGAAACACATTCCGAAAATCGCTTCGATATAGAATCCAGCCCCAACAGCAATACCAATACCAGAAGCACCCCAAATCATAGCAGCAGTCGTTAGTCCTGCAATGCTATCGTTTCCTCTTCGTAAAATAACACCGGCACCTAAAAAACCGATTCCTGATACAATTTGAGCGGCAAGTCGAAGTGGATCCATATTCATATGATCGGTATGTGGTAAATTGTAAGCCGCTTTAATAGAAACAATTGTCAGGAGGCAACTAATAATAGAAATAACTAAACAAGTTTTTAAACCAAGTGGTTTCCGTTTTAATTCGCGCTCTAAACCGATAGCGAACCCTAAAATAGCCGAGAGACCTAGTTTGATTAATAAATCGGCATAGTCCATATATATTCCTCCTTGTATGATATGGTATATGAATAAAACGTTTATTATAGAAAGAAACGCTTTTTGATAGAGTGACTTTATATAGAATATATGTAGGAATTATTTATACATGAAAGAGATATTTCGTTTAAGTATATGATATTAAAAAAGAAATGTGGGTGGTTTTAAAAAAAATTTATAAAAGGTGTTGCATTTCATTTTTCACCATGATATATTAATAACCGTCGCTGATGCGGAAACGCAGAAAACGACAAAAAAGAAATTAAAAAACTTAGTTGACATCGAAAAACGAAGATGTTAACATAAGGAAGTCGCAAATGAGCGACCAAGTAGTTCTTTGAAAACTGAACGAG
>NZ_JADAXF010000039.1:0-206 GCF_019837435.1 Bacillus sp. 16GRE42 | reverse complement strand
ATGAGTTATTTTATTAAAAGTGCGGGTGAAGGGAGTCGAACCCCCACGCCAAAGGCGCTAGATCCTAAGTCTAGTGCGTCTGCCAGTTCCGCCACACCCGCATATTAATTTTTAAGAAAAATGGGGCGACTGATGGGAATCGAACCCACGAATGCCGGAGCCACAATCCGGTGCGTTAACCACTTCGCCACAACCGCCATGATTTT
>NZ_JADAXF010000038.1:0-272 GCF_019837435.1 Bacillus sp. 16GRE42 | reverse complement strand
AATATGTTAAAAAATCGTAAGTTAGCAAAAGCAATTAGTGAAGTATCTTGGTCACAGTTTCGAACCATGTTGGAATATAAAGCAAAATGGTATGGCAAACAAGTCATTGTCGTATCGAAAACATTTGCTTCCAGCCAATTATGTTCTTGTTGTGGATATCAAAACAAAGACGTTAAAAATCTAAACCTACGTAAATGGGACTGTCCTTCTTGTCGTACACACCATGATAGGGATATTAACGCAAGTATCAATATAAAGAATGAAGCAATAAG
>NZ_JADAXF010000037.1:0-274 GCF_019837435.1 Bacillus sp. 16GRE42 | reverse complement strand
CAGAAGGTGACATTGTAAAAGTATACAATGTAGCGAAAGACGGAGAAGTAAAAGCAACATCAGAAGCAGTAGCTGACGGTGGAAAAGAAGCAACAATTAAAGTGGAAGACTTATTAGAGTCAACAGGTGGAACAGTGTACGTAACTGTGACAAAACCAAACAAAGATGAAAGTAGCCGAACAGCAGTAAAATACGCAACAGAGCCAGTAACAACGGCGCCAGCGGCGGATACAATCACAGTAGCAAATAATAAAAAAGCAGCAGAAGATACAAT
>NZ_JADAXF010000036.1:0-292 GCF_019837435.1 Bacillus sp. 16GRE42 | reverse complement strand
GAAATTGGAGCGGAAGACGGGATTCGAACCCGCGACCCCAACCTTGGCAAGGTTGTATTCTACCACTGAACTACTTCCGCAAGACATGTTTGAGATATTTCATTAAAAGTGCGGGTGAAGGGAGTCGAACCCCCACGCCAAAGGCGCTAGATCCTAAGTCTAGTGCGTCTGCCAATTCCGCCACACCCGCATATTTCATTAAAATGGTGAGCCATGAAGGATTCGAACCTTCGACCCTCTGATTAAAAGTCAGATGCTCTACCAACTGAGCTAATGGCTCTTGCAATAAAAA
>NZ_JADAXF010000035.1:0-298 GCF_019837435.1 Bacillus sp. 16GRE42 | reverse complement strand
ACTGTTCATCAATATAAGTTTCCGTGTTTCGTTTTCGTTTAGTTTTGAGAGTTCAATTAATTATTGACTCTTAAATGAGGATATGATATAAATAAATCCTGCAATTTGTATGGGCCTATAGCTCAGCTGGTTAGAGCGCACGCCTGATAAGCGTGAGGTCGATGGTTCGAGTCCATTTAGGCCCACCATACAACTTTTGGGGCCTTAGCTCAGCTGGGAGAGCGCCTGCCTTGCACGCAGGAGGTCAGCGGTTCGATCCCGCTAGGCTCCACCAAAAAGCTATTTTAAATAGCAAATG
>NZ_JADAXF010000034.1:0-354 GCF_019837435.1 Bacillus sp. 16GRE42 | reverse complement strand
AATTTAAAAACTTTTTCCAAGCTTCCAACCGGGCTTGAACCGGTGACCTCTTCCTTACCATGGAAGTACTCTACCAGCTGAGCTATGGAAGCATAATGGCTCCGCAGGTAGGAATCGAACCTACGACCGATCGGTTAACAGCCGATAGCTCTACCGCTGAGCTACTGCGGAATAATACAAGCCTGGCAACGTCCTACTCTCACAGGGACAAGGTCCCAACTACCATCGGCGCTAGAGAGCTTAACTTCCGTGTTCGGTATGGGAACGGGTGTGACCTCTCTGCCATCATTACCAGACTTTTATCATTATACACATTCTTTTCAGAATGTCAAAAGGAATTTTAATATATATTCC
>NZ_JADAXF010000033.1:0-387 GCF_019837435.1 Bacillus sp. 16GRE42 | reverse complement strand
GCTGCTCCACCCCGCGACAATATAATGTTTTTCAAAAAATGGAGGAGGTAGAGGGATTCGAACCCCCGCGCGACTCTCGCCGCCTGTCGGTTTTCAAGACCGATCCCTTCAGCCGAACTTGGGTATACCTCCATGAAGGAAAAAATAAAAATTTTATTATTATATGTATCTAAACCATTTAAAAAAATGGAGGAGGTAGAGGGATTCGAACCCCCGCGCGATTCTCACCGCCTGTCGGTTTTCAAGACCGATCCCTTCAGCCGAACTTGGGTATACCTCCGAGACATATAATAAATAAAGTGGAGCCTAGCGGGATCGAACCGCTGACCTCCTGCGTGCAAGGCAGGCGCTCTCCCAGCTGAGCTAAGGCCCCATGTTTTTGGGAAT
>NZ_JADAXF010000032.1:0-398 GCF_019837435.1 Bacillus sp. 16GRE42 | reverse complement strand
AGCAATGTTATCTAGTTTTGAGAGAACATAAAAAACTTGTTGACTTTTAAAGAAAATAAGTTATAATAATGATTGTCTCAAAAGAATAATGTCTGGTAATGATGGCAGAGAGGTCACACCCGTTCCCATACCGAACACGGAAGTTAAGCTCTCTAGCGCCGATGGTAGTTGGGACCTTGTCCCTGTGAGAGTAGGACGTTGCCAGGCAATATTATTCCGCAGTAGCTCAGCGGTAGAGCTATCGGCTGTTAACCGATCGGTCGTAGGTTCGATTCCTACCTGCGGAGCCATTGGAGAGCTGTCCGAGTTGGCCGAAGGAGCACGATTGGAAATCGTGTATACGTCACAAGCGTATCAAGGGTTCGAATCCCTTGCTCTCCGCCATAGGATTTATAATA
>NZ_JADAXF010000031.1:0-399 GCF_019837435.1 Bacillus sp. 16GRE42 | reverse complement strand
GATAAAATATTTAATTTAGAAAAAATGGAGGAGGTAGAGGGATTCGAACCCCCGCGCGACTCTCGCCGCCTGTCGGTTTTCAAGACCGATCCCTTCAGCCGAACTTGGGTATACCTCCGAGATATAAAGCTTTAGTGGTGGACCTTGTAGGACTCGAACCTACGACCGGACGGTTATGAGCCGTCTGCTCTAACCAGCTGAGCTAAAGGTCCTTTATGGTAGCGGCGGAGGGGATCGAACCCCCGACCTCACGGGTATGAACCGTACGCTCTAGCCAGCTGAGCTACACCGCCATAAAAGATATTAAAATAAGTGGAGCCTAGCGGGATCGAACCGCTGACCTCCTGCGTGCAAGGCAGGCGCTCTCCCAGCTGAGCTAAGGCCCCATGTTTTTGGAAA
>NZ_JADAXF010000030.1:0-427 GCF_019837435.1 Bacillus sp. 16GRE42 | reverse complement strand
TTTTGTTTTTTCCGCGCGGTCGTGGCGGAACGGCAGACGCGCTAGGTTGAGGGCCTAGTGGGGGAAACCCCGTGGAGGTTCAAGTCCTCTCGGCCGCATCAAAAAATCTTTTTTAAAAAGTACTTGCATTTGAAAATGTAGTATGATAAGATAATTGAGTCGCCAAAATACAACGACGAAAAAACATCATGAATAAGCGCCCGTAGCTCAATTGGATAGAGCGTTTGACTACGGATCAAGAGGTTAGGGGTTCGACTCCTCTCGGGCGCGCCATAACGGGAAGTGGCTCAGCTTGGTAGAGCACCTGGTTTGGGACCAGGGGGTCGCAGGTTCAAATCCTGTCTTCCCGACCACGCGGGTGTAGTTTAGTGGTAAAACAAGAGCCTTCCAAGCTCTGGTCGAGAGTTCGATTCTCTTCACCCGCTTT
>NZ_JADAXF010000003.1:0-791229 GCF_019837435.1 Bacillus sp. 16GRE42 | reverse complement strand
GTCCTGCAGTCCCAGCGCCAATCACAATAATTTTATAATTATCTCTGGTCTTCATTATCCTCTTCCTATCTGAATTTAATTTTTAAGTTAACTAATTATTAGCCTTATTTCATCGTAGTAACAATATTATAAGATAAAAATACTATTATTTTGTCTTATTAAAAAGAATATTCTGTTAACGTTATCCGTCGACATTACTATATGCTTAAATCCCTTATGTTACTTCTTTAATTTGTTTCAAACTCTACAAACTTTACATTTCTCAATATTAGCCTGTATTCTATCTCACTTTAATGACATTACACTTCTATAGATAATGAAATGCAAGTTTCTTTGGTATGGTTTGTCCATCCTCCTTTTCAGGAGATAGACAAAAACAATCTTATTCCAATAGCTATATTACCTATTCTTTTTTGAATCTTTATTATAAATATCTATACATGCATTTGAGAACGTCTTTGTTGTTTTTCCAGTCCCTCAATAATGTGAGCAGTCGGTATATATAATAATTGAGCTGCTGTGTAAACACTTATTATAAAATTACATTATTTACCTACGGTAAGAAAAAAGATGAATATAAGCTTTTTATGCATTATATATTAATGTAGTACTGTAGCCTAGTTTGACCTAGCTTTAACTGAATCCCTTTGTTGTAGATATTTGATTTTATTATTAATAATTACGGTACATGAAATTGTTAAATTGTAATAAAAAAAAGCTCCTCGGATAGGAGCCCATTATATTACAAAACAATTAAGAACTCCCTCTATTAAAAACTCTGCTTAAGCTTTGGGGTGAAAATTGGCAATAACTCATCTAACCCCTATTTGTTACGATAAATAATTGGTTGAAAACCATTCTCCTTCTGCTTATTATTTCAAGCTCTTTAGAGCTTCACTTTCACTATTAAACTCAATTTTTGAGAAAGGGTACTTCTATCGGAGAAAATAATAGAATCTTTTAACTCTGCATGGGAAAATGCATATATTAGTTGGATTGGCATCTATATTCAGCTTGCAAATTAGTCCTTGTGAGCTGTCACCTTTTTATGGAGCACATATGTATTTTGGTTCTTTTTATTTAATTTTATTTACACACTTAAAAGAAACTAGCATATGATATTATATACTAATCCAAAAACCATATAGTCTACTTTCTAAGAGCACTGATTTGTGTTCTTTTTTAGATAACGCTTTTGTTCAATTTTTTGCCACATTTTTAAAACATTTATTTCCCCTTAACAAGCCCTTTTAAAAATAGTTACATATAAACCTTCTAACCATATTGTATTTTTAAGCCTTTGGATTGGTTTAATAGTTATCAAATTGATTATGAAGGGATAAAGCCCAGAGGTGACTTCTATTAGTCCAAACACTTCACATTACTATCACATACACTATAAAATGTTTGGAATTTAATACATTATTAATACTTAGAGTTAGGAGGGTTTAATATGGCAGCATGTGAAGGTTTAGCTTGTGTTATATTCTCTGTATGGCCAGTGGGAACAGTTGTTACAGTTACTACTAGATCGGGTCAAATTATTGGGCCTGCTACTTTTTCGCAATTCATTCCGAATACTTGTGCGGTGGTTTTAGTTGAAGAAGATGTGATTACCCCCTCTTCTACCAATACTATATTTATAAGTTGTGAAGATATTGAAAGTGTTACTTTAGCCACTCCTTAAGATGATTCAGATGGTTCGAGCTTAATCCATATTTAAGACATTCTAATGAATGTCTTTTTTCATGAAAAATCTAATCAACTTACCCCAAAATATACCATTATATTGTTTCAATAAATTGCTTTAATTTCAATTTTTTCTCTTCTAAAGGTTACTTGTCTACACATCGTTCTACAAACTTTCATATGATATAGTATATTGTTTAAAGGAGGGATAAATTTGTTCTTATGCAATTTATTTGGTTGTTCAGGTGGAGTATGTAGTATTTTTAAAAATTTACAACCAGGCGAAGTCGTTACTGTTACTGGTAAATCTGGAAATATTATCGGACCTGCTATTTTTACAAATTTCAATCCTAATACTTGTATCGTCACATTAGAAGAGGAAAATTCAGTTACTCCTCCTACTACAAGTATTACTAAGATCAGTTGTAAAGAAATAGAAAGTGTTACGTTTATCTCATAATATATTTTAAACCTAAAGCAGGGATTGAAATATGAAACTCTTATACATTACTTCTGGTTACTCAAAAATCTATCAATATTTAGATCAAAGCATACAGAGAGCATTTATCGATCAAAATTTTGAATGGTTAGCAGTACAGCCGTGTGAATTACTCGAACAATTGGATTTCATTACGGCAACATTTCATCCTGATATTGTATTCACCTTATTAGGGAATCATCTACCACAAAAAGCAATTCATTATTTTAAAAAAAGGAACATTAAATTAGCTGTCTGGTTAACTGAGGATCCATTTTATATAGATACTTCGCTTCTTCTATTAAATAACTTTGATTTTATATTTACTATTGATAGCGAAGCACTTAAATATTACACAGCTTTAGGATATATCAATGTATATCACTTACCATTAGCAACTAATATAGATGTATTTAAACCTAGTCTAAAAAATCCAAAATATAAAAGTGAAGTTTTGTTCATTGGATATCCTTATCCAATCCGTGTGAAATTGATACAGTTTCTTTTGGAAAAAACCCCTTATCACTATACCATTATTGGTAAGCACTGGAGAAATAAGTTATTAAAAAAATGGAAGAATCACCGAAGAATTAAGATTATAGAAGAATGGATTCCACCTCAAGAAGTTGCTCTCTATTATAATAACGCTAGTCTTATATTAAATCCTCATCGTAGTCATCTATTTCCACAGAATAAAAATAAAAATAGAGTGAAAAATAATACTATTAATAATCGTACCTTTGATATTGCAGCTTGCCAAGGATTTCAAATTATTGAAGAAAAACCTGACCTTTCATCTTTCTTCAATAAAGATGAAATTATATCCTATAACAGCTTTGAAGACTGTTTAAATAAAGTATCTCTTCATTTGAATGATACGATTTTAAAAGAATTAATGGTCGGAAAAATTCATACAAAAATTATTACCCAGCATACTTTTCATGAGAGAATCCATTTTATAACGACTATTTTACAATCACACCTTCATTAAAATAAAAATCCCCTTCTGCATATAGGTGCACAAGGGGATTTTTTCAAATTAATCTATTCGTTCTACAGATAATGTTCATAGATAAATAAGAAGTAACATTATGATGAATTAATCATATATTATTTCCAAGTAAAAAACCCTAATTTACTTCGAGATATCTCACTTTTTCCTTAAAGAGCACTTTTTAAATGTGCTCTTTTTAGGTTTATCAGAATAAAACTAAACATTCCGTCAATAATAAAGATAGGCGAATTTAACCGTCCCTGTAGTTCTTCTCTTTTCTGTATTGAGCAGTTAGCTTTTACTAGCTGCTCCTTTATTTACACATATCGTAAGACTTCGAATACATTATGTTTGAAAGTGCTCTGTTTTATCAAAAGGCGATTCGGCGACGATTGCCTTTTTTATTTCTACAAAATGAAATTTTTATTACATACAATTTCGTATACCATATGCAATCTTGTTTACACTATAAATGTAACTTTAGGTTACACATCTATTACTTGCAGGGCCTAATTTCCTTTTGTTCAACAGGTGGTTAGCTAACTTCGCTGACTGCTTTGTTGTGCCGAATGAATTTTTTATTTCTCAACACCCAACATATGGTATCCATATTCCAATAATAGTAATATAAAGGTACCTTCAGTTATTAAATGTCCCTTTAAAATTTATTCTCTACTAAAATAGCATTTTTGTTATAAATCCCTCTATAAATGCTCTAATTTCCTCAGTATCCAATTAAATCCCACGAAATAGGTGTACCTTTTTTAATATCCTTACTCGCTTTTTTTCCGATAATTTTGGATAAGTGTTTTGGCAATAAACCATTCCCTGGTCTAATAGCTTTAATATTCTCATTTGTAAAGACTTCTCCCGCTTTTATGTTTTCTACTACATATAATGATCTTCTAAATTTTAACGAATCTTTTTCTATATCAGTAGGGCCATAATATACATTCCCCAAAGATTCCCATGCTTTTTCAGTTTCGCTTACTAATAATTTAAATTCAGCTGGTTCCATTGAAAAATCAGCGTCAACTCCTCCATCCGATCTCGAGAGCGTTAAATGTTTCTCAATTACTGTTGCCCCAAAGGCAACACTCGCTACTGATACCCCTACTCCAAGTGTATGATCAGATAAACCTACCTCACACTTAAATAACTCCTTCATATGAGGTATGGTAACTATGTTTGTAGATTTTGGAGATGCAGGATACGTACTTGTACATTTTAATAGAATTAATTCTTTACATCCCTCTTCTCTCGCAGCTCTTACTGCTTCATCTAGTTCAGCAATCGAAGCCATACCTGTCGAAATGATTATTGGTTTTCCTGTTGCTGCTACTTTACGTATGAGGGGAATATCAGTATTTTCAAAAGATGCGATTTTATAACAAGAAACATTTAATGACTCTAGAAAGTCTACAGCTGTTTCATCAAACGGCGTACTAAATGGTACCATCCCTAACTCTATACAGCGATCAAAAATGGGTTTATGCCACTCCCATGGTGTATAAGCTTCTTTATATAAATGATAAAGTGATTTACCTTTCCATAAGCTTTTTGTATCATGAATTAAAAAATCACCATTTTCTATATTTAAAGTCATTGTATCTGGTGTATATGTTTGAATTTTAAATCCTTGTGCCCCAGCCTCCGCAGCTGCCTCTACAATTTGCAACGCCCTATCTAATGATTGATTATGATTCCCTGACATTTCTGCAATAATAAATGGTGGCAAGCTATTGCCAATCTCTCTACCTCTGATATATACATTACTCATCTTTTTCACCTTCAAGTTCTTTTTTTATTGCTTCTTTCCTTTCCGCCCATTGTTCATGAGACAGGGCCATTGTAATAACATCAATATAATCATTATCCCTGTAAATATAGTTTTCATATCTTCCATCTTCTTGGAACCCAAATCTCTGATGGAAATTTAAACTAATACGGTTTGATTCTATTATTTCTGCACACACTTTGTGTATGTCTTTTTTTTCAAAAATATAGTCTAACGCTAATAAACCTAATACCGTTCCAGCACGTTTTACGCTTTGTTTTTCACCTATATAAAATCCCCAATAACAAGTCCGATCCAATTTATCTATTTTTGTAAAATTAACAAATCCAATTGGTTTTTCTTTATATGTTAATAATCTTGCAACTTTTGTATCATCCACTACTAGTTTTTCATACCACTTTAAATGTTCGTCTATTGTTATTTGATGATCTTCATACATAACCGAGCGAATTTCTTTTGTATTCCGCCACTGTAAAATAAGTTCTAAATCTTTCTTTTCTAACCTTTCCAATTGAAAATCCCTAATATTTAACATACTATCCTCCTAAAATAAGTTTTGCTATTTCATTTGAATTACTCGCACACTGTATAGAAAGAGCTTTATTAGACATTTCTTTCACTATTTGATAATCTGATAAAAGTTTGTTTAGACATTTCGTAATTGCTTTATCCGAAACACTTTCAGCTGTACCAATATTCCATGTAGCTCCAACCTTCGCTACAGTCTTGGTTACTTCAATTTGATTTTGGGCAGTTGTAATTGTTATAGAAGGTAATCCAAGAAAGCATCGTTCCCATGTGGTTGTGCCCCCAGCTCCTATCCCTAAATCCGCTCGTATGAGAAACTCTTCCATGTTCTCTATTTGACAATAAAACGAAGCGTTAGAAACACTCTTACAATAAGTTTGAATCTCCTCTTTATGCGGATTTTGGCTTCCTACCACAACGTCTATTTTTAAGTTATCTTTATCTATATTTTGTAAGGCTCTTAACGTTTTTAATGTCTCATTTGTTACATCATGTCCACCAAAAAAAATAAAGATCCTTTCAATTTCTCCTGTCCTTTTTCGTGAAAATTTATTAGCGGCATGAAATTCTGGCCGTAATATAGCATATTTAGGTCCCAGTTTTACTAATGAATGCTCTGGTATTAAATCTTTATAGCGGTCATTAAGGTTATTGTATAAATTTTGGTCTAGTAACAAATCACAGTCGTGCATTCGATTTGCAAGATCATCGATTACCATTATTTTTCTTACATTTTTTCTTAAAGCAGACTCCCACTTATTATCTAATCCATAATGATCAACAATTAACCAATCAAAGTTGGGAAGTTGCGATAAAATATCGTTGGTCTGCTGTGCATCAACAAACCAATGATATTTTAGCCAATTTAAATAACTCCCGTGTTCTGTCCTTAAGAAATTCGTATTCTCACCATCTCCATCTAATACAAACACATGAAATCCCTTATTTAAAATATATTGATGTAAATCACCTTGCAGCTTACGACAAATGAAATATACTTGAGCACCTTTATTCCGTAACTCATGGGCCAATGTTAAACAACGCATAATATGACCGGTACCTATTTCAATAGATGCGTCGGCGCGAAAGGCAATTTTTTTCTCAAGCAAAATACTCCCTCCTCACTAAAAGCACTACAATTTAATAATTTATAATATCGTTTCTCTATTTAGCTCATCTACTAAAGATTGTTGATTTGCCCATTTCAATTTCACATGACTATTAATTTCAATAAGTTCAGGATTTCGAAAGATGTAATCTTTTATTTGATGAAAAAATAATGGTTTAGATTTTACATTCAGACCTTTATAAAGTTCATTGAACAAATCTAAATCTGGTTGTTCATCTAATGTTAACCTCCAAGAAGGATAGCAAAATGATGGAGGGAGTTTTACTATATTGACGCGGAATAAGTGTGGATTATTTATAAAATAAAACGGAAGGTATTCTGCATAGGTTAAAGGTTTTGGGGTTTGTAGTAGTCGTTCGATTGCCTCTAATGTAAAAATATCGCCTGCTGTTCCGACAGGTAACGTACTTAACTCTGCCTGTGTATAATCTGCACCGCTTTTTAAATGTTCATCTAGTAAAAAAGTATTAATTTCTGGTGACACAGCTGGGCAATCCCCTGTAATCCGTATGACTATGTTTGCATTTTCTTGTTTTGCAGCTTGGAACATGCGATCAGCAGTATTTTCTGGATCACCTCTGAAAATCTTAACTTTCCCGTCTAAATTAAATTTTTCCAAAGGGTCATCTTGCGTAATATCTGAAGTAGCAAGTATGATCTGGTGTTTTCCTTGAATAGCTAATGTATTTATAAGACATCGTTCAATGGAAGGAACTCCGTGTATTGGCAATATCGCCTTTAAAGGTAACCTAGTAGATTTTAACCGGCAAAGTACAATTATTACTACCTTTGGAGGCTCAATAACCTCTTTTGTTAATGGGGTACCTGCAGACAAATTATATAGAGCTACCTGAGGTAATAATCCCTCTGCTTCAAGCTCGTTCAGCGCATTTTCTACAACATCTAATTCCATAGTTACTTTATTAGTTGTAATAATCTCTCCTTTTCTAATATCAACTTTTGTAACTGCTCTTAATAATTTTTGGTTTTGCAATTTTAATAACACCCCTTTCATTTAATTTTTAGCAACTCTATAAAACGAAAGAACTTTTCTTACTGCCTTTATTACATCCCACACATCAGCTTCCGTCATTTTAGGAAATAGAGGTAGCGTAATAATTTCCTCATATACGTTTTCTGCTTGTGGACAAATACCTTTTCCATATCCTAACTTTTGATAAAACGGTTGTAAATGTACGGGTATATAGTGCACATTCACACCGATATTTTCTCTTTGTAATGCCTCGTAAATTTCTTTTCGATTACATTTTAATAATTTAGTATTTAAACGAAAAATATAAAGGTGCCAACTTGAATCGGTTTGAGGCAATTGCTTTGGTACTGTGATTTCAGATAAACAACTAAATCCTTTATTATAGATGTCTACATATTTCTTTCGAATCTTAATAAAAGAGTCTAATTTACTTAACTGTGATAAACCAAGAGCAGCTTGTATATCCGTTAATCTGTAGTTGTAACCTAAGAATTGCATTTCATAATACCAAGGCCCATGATTTTCAAGGAGTTTTTGAGGATTCCTTTCAATTCCATGCGTACGGAATTGAACAAGTTTTTCATAAAACAGAGGATTATTTGTGGTAATTACTCCACCCTCTCCGGTAGTAATATGTTTCACCGGATGGAAACTAAACATTGTCATATCACCAATAGAACCAATCTTTTTATTTTTATATGTGGCTCCTAATGCGTGGGCTGCATCTTCAATGATAATCAAATTATTTTTTTTTGCTATTTTTTGTATTGCATCTAACTCTACAGGCTGCCCAGTAAAGTGTACGGGAATGATGGCTTTTGTTTTGTTTGTAATCTTTTCCTCTATTGATTTAGGACTAATGTTATATGTTTCATTGTCAATATCGGCGAAGACCGGCTTTCCACCCTGGTATAAAATACAATTTGCACTTGCTACAAATGTCATTGGAGTTGTAATTACCTCATCTCCCTCAGTTATGCCAGCTGCATAGCAGGCAGCATGCAATGCAGCTGTACCATTTGAAAAAGAAACAGCATATTTTGCTCCCACATATTTCGCAATAGACTTCTCAAACTGTTGAATCGTTGGGCCTGTCGTTAAAAAATCCCCTTTTAATATATCTACAACCGCCTGAATGTCATGTTCATCAATTTGTTGCTGACCATATGGTAAATATGTTTCTCTAACAGGCTTTCCTCCGTGTATAGCAAGAATTTTCTTTACCATCACTTTTTCTCCTTAGGGGCAATTTTTAAAGATTTGATCCACTCTTCTGTTTTAATAACTCCATCTTCTAAAGAAACTTTCGGCTCCCAGTTTAATATTGTTTTTGCCTTTTCATAGTTACATAATAATTTTTGAATTTCACTTTGTGGATGGATATGAGTTATATGATGAATACTTACTTGATTTCCCGAAATCAATTCTGCTAATTTATTAATGGATATATCTTGTCCTGTTCCAGCGTTGATAATATGACCATTTGCTTTTGCAGAGTATCCTGCTGCCACAACAAAATCCGCACAATCTTCAACGTATAAAAGGTCTCTCGTTTGTTTTCCATCCCCATAAATATTTAGTGGTACATTATCTAATTTATTATTTATAAAAATAGCAACGACCCCACCTTCACCACCTGTTTTCTGAAATGGGCCATACGTATTAAATGGGCGAATAACCACTACAGGTAGCTTATAAGCATAATAGTAAGATAAAACCATGTTTTCAGCAGCAATTTTTGATCCAGCATATGGAGAAGCTGGTTTAATCGGATCTAATTCTGATATCCCTTGTATATTAGTAGCTTTATCATAAACCATACAAGTACTCATAAAGACCATTTTGACATGATACTTAAGGCATTGTTCTAACAAATTAAAAGTACCTATTGTATCATTTTCAAAAGTTGTTCTAGCATCATCTATACTATCTTGAACATTAATACTCGCTGCTAAATGATAACAAAGGTCAAATGAATTATTTTCAAATAATTGAGCAATTAACTTTTTATCTTTAATATCTCCTTGAATGCATTGCTTTAAATTTAGATCGTGTGCAAACTCGGTAATATTTACAGTAGTTGAATTTGCTAAGTTGTCTATTATCCATACTTCATGCTTATCCTGCAATAATCTCTTTACAACCCACCTACCAATAAAACCCGCACCACCAGTTACTAATATTTTCATAGTTTATCCCCTCCTGTTAGTAGTTGCTGGTTTAATATTAAATTTCTAAGCTCTTCTTTTGTAATTGCATTTTGATGATCAGAACGGTAAAATCCTGCCTTCGCCCTTTTTGCATTTTCATATTGGGTACCCTTTTTTAATGGGCTAGGAATGATAAACATATCTGGTAATTCAAAAGCCTGTAAAGATTCATCATGTGTCATAAGTTCTTCATACATTTTTTCACCAGGTTTTAACCCAATTTCTTCAATTTTAATATTCTCCTTGGGCAACCCATATAACTTTGTGACTTCTTCTATCATCACTTCACTTAAATGGTTTAATAAAATAACTGGCATTTTTAATATAAAAGTTTCACCACCCTTTGCTATTTTCATCGCTTCAATTGTTAACATAGTAGCTTGGTTCAGTGTCATCATAAATCTACTCATACTAAGGTCCGTTACGGTTATTTTTTGGTTTTGTTTAATTTGATTTTCAAATAAAGGAATGACAGAGCCTCTTGACCCCATAACATTTCCGAAACGAACACTGGCAAATATCGTTTCACTTGAACCTTTTGAATATTCCGCTGACGTAATCAATCTCTCAGCAGTCAATTTTGTTGCACCGTAATTATTTGTTGGTGAAATTGCTTTATCAGAACTTGTAAAAATCACCTTTTTTACTTTCTGAGCAATTGCCGCTTTTATTACATTTTGTGTTCCAAAAATATTGGTCAAAACTGCTTCAAACGGATTATATTCACAAAAAGAAACATGCTTCATTGCGGCCACATGAAACACATAATCAATATTTTCCATCGCACTAAACACTCGATCATAATTGCGAATATCCCCAATTAAATAACGAATATTTTGATTTTCATCCCTGAATTCTTCTTGTAATAAAAATTGATTATATTCACTTCTACTAAAAACCCTTACCACTTTTGGCTTTTCCTGTAGAACTTTAGAAAGAATGCTTTTTCCAATTGTTCCTGTTCCACCAATAATTAAAACGTTTTTACCTTTAAAAAACATAGAAATGTATACCTCCTCTTATAAAGTTACTTTGAGCCAAGAACAATCTCTCCTTAATTCTGGTGTAATTCTATTGGCAAACAATTAAGTGAGAGATAAACTAGCTTTTTGCATATTGAAACATACATTTTTATTACAAATTTATGTTACATATTGTTTATTGAAATCTGAGGATATGATGTTGTTTTAGGAATCCCTTACTTCCAAAAAAATAAGTGATGATAGGCTCAATCTTTTTCACTTTGAATTAAATTTATTAATCTTTTCGTGCATGCTTCTTGCGGATAGTTTTCATTAATAAATTTTCTTCTTAATTCTTTCGCTAGACTTGATTGTGAAGAATCATTTAAAACCTTTTCAACCGTGCTAAGCAAATCCTCAATAGAGTGATTTACAAGCCCATCTAGTGTATCGTAATATTTATAATCTCTATCTTCTAATAGCGATTTATAAACAACTACAGGTATATCTAATAACATTGCTTCTAACCCTACTGTTGAATTTGAGATAACCACAAGATTTGCATGTAAAATAACATCATACATATTTACTTCATTTGTTATATATTTAACATTAGGATATAAGTTACTTAACTTAATGTATTCTCCCACTAGGTTACGTCCTTTTTCCCAAGGATGTGGCTTTATAATAACCGTAATTTTTTTGTCTTTCACTAATTTTTCTGTCAGTTCAGTATAAAATGAAGTTTTAAATGGCTGGGTTGCAATAAAAATCACTTTTGTAGTGGGATCTATTTTTAATGTTTTAAAAAGCTCCTTCTTATCCATATATGTCCTATTGAAGATTTCATCATATCTGGGGTGCCCTAAAATCTCAATTTGAGATTCACTGCCTCCTCTTTGAAGGTACCAATCTTGTTCATATTTTCCATATACGACCTGCTTTGTTGCAAAAACCGGAAAGTATGCCTCTTCTCCCATTATTGCACCATGCTGCAGACAATAACTTGGTATCCCCTCACTTCTAGAAAGAAAAGTAAGAGCTCGACTTGCTATATCTTCCGTAGTACCAACAATCACACCAGAAATATCTTGTTCTTTAAAAATGAAATAGGCCATATTAAGTTTCTCAATCATGATAGGGAGATCACTAATTAATTTTTTTTGAAAAAACATGTTTGAAAATAGTGGGTGCTTATTAAACTTTAAAAAGATTTCTTTAGCTTTTTCTATAAAAACATGTGCATTATTAGAGGCTTTATTTATATAATCTGGTGCACAAATTGTAGGAAGACCATAAAGTTCTGTCTTTTTTGATCTTGTTAATATCTTTGTTTGATTTGGGTTAAAGTGAGTAAAGTTACTTACTGAAAAACGGAGATAATCTGAATTTAGGAGAATTGTTCCATTTCGATTCTTGCTTTTTATTTTTGATTGAAATGAAGACATTATTTTTTCAAACTCTAACTGTAACTGCATTTCCTCTATGGGCTCGATTGACAGTTGCTTATTAAGATTATTTTCTTTCATTTTATTTTTTACATCTGCATCTAAATATTGATAAAAATTACTCAGTAATGGTAAAGGAATATTATAATGCTTTAACTCTGAAAAAACATTTATATACTCTAGATTTAATAACCAGTAATTTTTCAAATAAATATCACTCAATTTTTCACCCTCTTTTTCTTCTTAGGTCTTCTCTTAATTCTTTACATGTTCTTTGTGGTGGTAATAATTGTACAAATTCATTTTTTTCTTCGGCAAATAACTGCGCATGTATTGAATGAGGAGTAATATAATTAATATCTAAAATTTCATCTAAGGGATAAAAATCCCAATAGTGATTTAATCTCCAAAAAAAGCGAGCATCTCCTATCCGATAAAACTGAGGATCTTCATCCCAGTAAGAATTCCACCTTTTTTCAAGAATTGGTAAAACAGAGGCTCTATGCATAATAGAACAATGATCAATTGAACATGGGGCATTATTCGTAATTTTTTTAGCAGGTCTTTCAACCGTTTTAATAGGTAAATCTGATTCATCTACATGAATCGTTTTTGATGCAGAATAAATAATTTGAACCTCTTTATTCTCATCAAGATAACTAGACATCTTTTTAAGGCGTTCTTTTTCATATTGATTATCATCTGTAATATAAGTTATATATTCCCCTTTCGCCTGCTTAAGTGCCTCATTAATTAAAGCCGCATATCTGACTTTTTTTGTGCGTTCAGAAATATGAGCCACATTACTTTTATAAAAATGTACATTTTCCTTATTTATGAATGGTCGAATAACCTTCTGGGTCATTTCATTAGAATCATCATCCATAATAAAAAGTTCAAAATCTTGAAAAGTTTGGTTTAATACACTTAATATTGATTTTTCAACAAACGTAGGCTTATTGTAACTTGTCATTATAACTGAAATTTTAGGCAAATCTCCCTCTCCTCCTTATCAACAAATACAAAAACAGTTACGTTATTATATAAACAAGAAGGACAATCCGTTCCGATAATTTTTAAAAAGATTTATATATCTATTAAAATTTATAGCAGCATGTATTTTTCCACTCCACTATAATCCATACCATATCTATTACAAAGTAATAAACTATTCAAGTATAAATAAGAAAGTATCAATACAGGTTTAATTATTAGATTTCACTAGAAAAACCACATTCAATATTCTCAAAAGAGGTGAAGACTTTGCAACCCCTAATATCAATTATCCTTACTAGCTACAATAAACCAACATTAATTAATCAAGTTATTGAAAGTGTCCTAATGCAAACTTATAAAGAATGGGAACTTTTTATTATGGATGATAACTCCTGTCCGGAAACTATAAATATTATAAAAAATTATTTAGATGATCCTCGAATTAATTATAAAAATAGTATTATACAAGATAATGAGAGATATAAAACCACAAGATATGCAACTCTTATCAATGAGGCACTTCCATTAACCCATGGAGATTATATTTGTTATTTAACGGATGATACTATGTATCTTCCAAATAGATTAGCTGAAATGTTATCTTTCTTAGAAAAACATCCTGAAATAGATGTAGTGTACTCTTCTCAATACGTAAAATATGTTGATTACAACCTACAGCCTATACATGAATTTGTGAGAGAAGCTTCAAAAATTTTATATACAGCTGCAAATGTTGTAGATCACTGTTCAGTTATGCATACTAGAAGAATATTATTACAGGTTTATGAAAAATATTGCGAATATTGGGATACAAACCCTATATATTGGTTTGTTGGAGATGCAATGTTTTGGAAACGCCTAAATACATTCCAACCTTTTTATCCTATTAGCAAAGTGCTCGATATTACTTTTAAGACACCATTTTCTTTCCAAAACCTATATGCTAACCTCCCTTCAAAAGATTTAAATGGTATTTTGTTTAGTAATTCACAAGGTGAAGTATTTTTGATTGATAATTTTAAACGTAGGCTCATTTCAAAAGACATGATTTCCTACTTCAAATATAATCAAAATGAAATTGTCTTAATCCCCGATCCATTCATCTACAAATATACAGAAGGTCCCCCCATAACCCTTGCAGAATCAATTCCAAATTTACGGGTTGTACAAAACGAAAAAAAAGAGTTGTTTTATATAGAAAATAATCAAAAACGTCTTTTCATTAACACGATAGCATTTCGCAAATTTAAATTTACAGCTCAAGAAATTATTAAAGTTTCACAAAATAGTTTAGATCAATTTTCAGATGGACCACCTATTCATCCGAATTTATCCAATCAAACAATCCTCCCTGAAGGAAAAGTATTTATTTATCATAACAATTATTTCATTATGACAAATCACATGCTTCATCCAATAGATAAAGATATATTACAAAAACTTTATTTATTAAAGAACTGTATAGCAATTTCAAAGACCAATTTAGCCCACTTTAAGATTGGTCCTCCTATTTCATCATATCCCTCTCACTTAGCTGAAGAATACCGAGAAGAGTGACAGGGATTTTACAAATAAATATAAAAAGAAGGTTGCCTCAAATATAGCTGAATAGCTACTTGGGTTAACCTCTTTTTATTACATCTATGAATGCTCTAATCACTCTTAGCTTTTGTTAGCCGCTTTTCAACTCAAATTTCTAAAACTAATACACTTTTCCCCATTCTTTATTGTATATTTTAATAAGCATTTCGCCTACTAAAACCTTATTTTTTTGCGGCTATTTATTTGTTTCAATATGATAATTTTTCATCTCATATATGCAATAGATAATGATAGCTAAACTCCAACTGACACCATAGTAATCATGTTTGTAAAAGTCATATCCTGCATTAATACCTTTTTCTATTACAACCAACGTAAATCCTAAAGCCATCCATGTGTTAATTTTCATCTTGATAAACGTTATAGATATAAGTATTAAAAAACAAGATATTTGTAAGACAATTTATTATTTACTCATATTTTTAAATGTATACTGCATTAAACGTTCATTAACACTATACACATAGCGTTAACTATCTTAATTGAATATTAGTAATAGTAAGTATAAACATTATCAATTCACTATATATTACATTTATGTAAAAATAGATGTATGTTAAGCTTTTCAAAATCTTTCCCCTAATAAAGATTTGAAGTAGCATTTCATGGTTCTCCTTACTGTTAATATGCCTTGAAAAAGAACCCTATAGGGTTCTTTTTCTTCTCATTAGATCCTCAGCGAGTCTTTATTTAACATTACAAACAGGACTACCAATTACTTGCAGCCCTGTTTGCACGTTAATATACACTTATATTAAGTACTTACCACTTTATTTTTTAGGAATTAACCCCAACTAAACATGTCATTATCAATTAGATATATAACACTTCAAAATTTAGAAGTGTACAATAACAAATCTTTCCCAGCTTCCAGCTACATAACGTTTAATTCCCTTTTGATTTATAACCAACAGCTTCAGACTTTAGCGTTTTATTTGTGCTACTTCGTTTTTTTTGGGGAAAGAATCCTACAATTAATAACGCCAACATCCATGCCAGTATGAGCATTATATTTATTCTATTGCTTGCACTTAAACTTAAAGTGCTCCACATGTAGGTGCGACAAAACAAGTACAGAGCAATACTAAAAAGTAGAAGTGTTCTAACTCCAACTCTAATGTAAGTTTTTTTCTCGTGTTTCAAAATAAAAGCTCTTTTCCTCTGTTTAAATCTAATTACAAATAGTAGCAAGTATATACCAAGTACTGCCCCAATAACGACGGATATAATAGCATTTATTTTTCTTTGCTCTTCGAAGGCAAAATAACTTTCGAGGAACTTCCCCAGTCTCGTGTTTTATCCATTCATGGTAAATGTCCTGTCTTACATCTTTACCATTCTCACCATTCGTGAAAATGACTAATCCATCCTTTGGTAGCCATAAAAGGAATGCCACCCCCGATTATCACCAGAATGGTACATCATTTTCCATTGATTAGATAACTTACTCTCAAATATACCTAAACCATTCTCACCTAATACCGGATTTTGCATTTCCTCCACACGTTCACTTTTGATGACACCATACCCCTTACCTTTATGATCAGTAGTTTCCATGCTTGCCAGTATGAAAGTCATCATATCCGTAACATTTGTTCTGAGACCTGCAGCAGCCTGTTCGGTATATTGATAATTCGGGATTTCTTGGCCAAAGTATCCGTAAGCTTTCGAAAGATTTGAATTATCCGGGGTTTGTCGGAATGAGTTAGATTTCATTCCTAATGGTTCCATAATTTGTTTACCCATGTAACGTTCAAAGGGAATTCCTATCACCTCTTCAATAACAAGCTGCAAAATCGTATAGCCAATCCCGGAGTATATCGCTTCTGAACCTGGCTTTTTAATTATCTCAACAGAATCACTATTCCTGCATTTCCCAGACAGTGATTCTTCAATAGCATTGAGCGGTTCCCCAGGTACCACTCCTAAATACCCTTTATGTGTGGACAATCCTGCCGTATGGCTTAATAACCTTCTTATCGTGACTTCATTATTATCAAACTTCGAATTTTGTAATTTCCATTTACTTAGATAGTTGCCCACCGGTTCATCTAATGATAGAAGCCCTTCGTCTACAAGATGTAGAACTCCCCAAGCAGTAAGACTTTTGGACACCGAACCTGCCTGAAATAAAGTATAATCATTCACTTCTTTTCTCTTATTTTTATCTGCATAACCATAATTTAGTGTATAAGCAATACGCCCATTGTTTACAACTCCTATCACAACCCCTGGTACATCATAATCCTGCTGCCATTTAGGTACTTGCTCATCCATCTTTTTCTTAAAGTTTTCTATGCTCCTATCAGCTAAAATTTTCGATTGTGCCCTTACTACTTTCGTGGAAGTCAATTCACTCATAATGAATATAAATATGCATACAGCATTTTTAAAAAAACTAGATGTTCTTTTACTTTTTCATAATATTCTATTCTTTATACAGATTATTTTATTCAAACATCCAATTCTATCGATTTTCATTACATAACCTTACAAATTTGTAATAAAAATCAATCCCGTACATTTTTCAGGCTATTCACTTTCCAATATCAGTAGATACTAGTACTTATTCTTGTGGGACATTACGACCATAAAAAAGAGTACCCCGTGTCAGTTCGCTTTTTCTAAGAAGATATTCTATTTATATTCACTCGATAGTTAATTGAAATAAAACATTCAAAAAACCATTAACTATCTCTCAATAGCTTGAATGAATGGGAAACAGTTAATAATGTGAGTTTTTTACAAGTTACATTAAAAAATATAGCTGTTGATGAAAACAAGAGTATATATAATAGAGAGAGTATTTTCATTTCACTTTTATATAAATAAAAGCCAAATAGCCGTTCATAATGAACTGCTATTTAGCATCTTACTAATAATTTGAATATTCTTCATGTTAATCTATTTTGTTTAATCCCGTAGAAGTAACTTGATAGGTTCTTTTTTTGCCTATATATTCTTGTTTATTATTCTCAAGGTTAATAAGTGTAGCGCGTGTCTTTTCCTTTACTGCTTCCCCTTCTATATGGGTAAACTCAATGTAATCTCCCACTTTTACGGGCACGGCTTGGCTTTCAGCAGTTTGTTGTCTATTTCCCACTATTTCCTTATTGTACAAAACACTACCGGATGAATTCTGTACTTTAATACTTGCATACGTATTATTAAAGTAAGAATGTGGTACACCTGCTTCTAAATTCACCTGCATTTTCTCTGTTGCCCTATTATAATCTACTTTTGCGATTTCCCTATCACTATATCCCTTTAAAGACCAACCAAATTGATTTCCGTCTAAAACCGTTGTTTCTGGCATTTTTTCTACTTTCTTCATGCCTTCTTTTGTAACTTCATACATTGCTTTTTTTCCAAAGCTTTCTTGTTTACTGTTATCTACATTTGTTAAAGTAGCTCTATGCACACCTTCTAGATGTGTTAACTCAATATAATCCCCTACTTTAACTGGAACTTTTTGCGATTCAGCATTTTGTTGTTTGTTTCCATAAATGTCTTTCTTGTATACTACTTTGCCTGATGCATTTTGTACTTTAATACTCGCATATGTTTCATTAAAATAGTGATGTGGTACGCCTGCTTTTAAGTCCATTTGCATTTCTTCTGTCGACTTATTGAAATTGATTTTAGCAAACTCAAAATCACTTATTCCTTTTAGTGACCATGCAAATTGATTCCCATCTAAAATTGTTGATTCTGGCATTTTTTCTACTTTCTTCATGCCTTCTTTTGTAACTTCATACATTGCTTTTTTTCCAAAGCTTTCTTGTTTACTGTTATCTACATTTGTTAAAGTAGCTCTATGCACACCTTCTAGATGTGTTAACTCAATATAATCCCCTACTTTAACTGGAACTTTTTGCGATTCAGCATTTTGTTGTTTGTTTCCATAAATGTCTTTCTTGTATACTACTTTGCCTGATGCATTTTGTACTTTAATACTCGCATATGTTTCATTAAAATAGTGATGCGGTACGCCTGCTTTTAAGTCCACTTGCATTTCTTCTGACGACTTATTGAAATTGATTTTAGCAAACTCGAAATCACTAATTCCTTTCATTGACCACGCAAACTGTCTTCCTTCTAAAATATTATTTGCATTAGGCACATTTGGTTTAATCGGATTAGAATCAGTACCCTTCCAAATCTCTGCTGTTAAAATTGGATATCCTAATGCAGCCACTTTTTGAATGGTATCATTATTTGGACGTAATCCCCACTTCTCAAAGAAAGGCATCAAATTTTGTTTGGCTACTTTTGATGCTGAGATCATAAATAATTGTTTTTTATTTTCATCTGTTTGTGGAAGTTCATCAGAAGGCATATCTCTATACAATTGATGCAGTTTAGGATAGAAGTCTTCTCCATATGCTAATTGTAGTTGCCAAAGCATAACAAGCTTAACAAAAGCATCACTAATTTCATCATAATTTTTATTAGATTGTTCTAAGTATTGAAATGCCTTAGTATAAGCACCCTCTTGTTGCAATCTAAAAGGTTGATTAGATGTAAATGCTTTTTCTACAGAAAGGCTGTAAATATTATTTTGTACTTCTGTCATATTATAAAACTTCCAAGGTGATTGCTGTCTCAAATGCCCTGCCTCATGCCATGGACCCCAACCATCTTTTATAAATTTATTAATATCTAACACGTATTGGATTGCGTCTCCCACATATGCGGTTCGATAAGAAGTTGCATACATATAATAATCAGGAGAATGATTTTCTTCTACGTAATGAATATAATGTTTATCTGCTTGTTCTTCAGATAATCCAGCTACTTTGTCTTGAATTCGAGTAGCTTCATCCATCTTTTTTAAGAGTTGTACAGGATCTGTATTAGAACCTAACAAATATTTCTTAACACGTGCCGGGCTGGCCGTAATTAATACACGTTCTCCTTTTAACTCCACCGCATGTGCATTTGGATATTGGTCCAGCATGTTTATTAAATCTTGTTTCGTATGTTTGCCTAGTTCAAAGAAAGGAGTAGTCGCTCCACCCGTTGTGATTGTTGTTCGAATAGTGCCACCTTGTTGTTTATTATAAAAATAAATCATCCCCCCATTTGGAGATTGAATCGTGTTTATACCAGGTTTTAATGTAAATGATTTTATTTTAGAATCTTCTCTCCAAGAAGCATCATACGAATACGTTCCAATGTATGCTTGAATATTTTGATTTCCTTCTACATTAATCGTTATTTGTTCATTTGGCTTTGCATATAAACCAGTGGGTTCATATGGACTAAATGCCATACTTTTTCTTTCCTGTTGTTTCAGTACCTCAACATCCCCTTTTCCTGGGACTGTATATGTTCTGTTTTCTGATTTAACTGACTTTCCCTCTTGCAGTAATGTCGATATTTTTTTTTGCTGCTTTGTTTCCTCTGCAATGATATCTGTTGTAGAAATCATTGCAGTTGCAAGCATAGTTACTGTAGCGGTGGCTGCAAGTATTTTTCTAGTTTTATATTTTGAGTTATTCCCCATATTATCTCCCTCATTTTCCCTTAGTACATGTAAGGACTATTATTTTATTTATCATGTTTTTACATCAAAAACTATTTACGCTATTTATGTTGTATCTAATACTCTATTTTTTCTCATAATAGTCTCCTTTTCTTTATTTCTAATTGTTTATAAATGTTATTTGATGACACATAAAATAACAACTTTACAATAAACTCATCAATAACAACCTATTATGTTTTGATTTAGTATTCTTAACTTCCATCTAATTGTATAAAAGTATTCAATTAGGAAAATAAGAATATAAAGCTCACTAATCATAGATTAGGTTTTACGGAAAAATTCATAAAAATCATTCACCTTAAAAATTCAAACTTGTATAACTACTTTCTACATATAGGATGGAATTATAAAAATATTTCAATAAAACAAAAGACAGAGGCCTGATTATACCTCCGTCTTTTCAATTTATAAAGAACAAAAAATCATTTTATAACTGTATAAATGCCCTTGCAACAAATACCGTATTCCGCTATTTTTTTGAAGAAACAGGATCCATTTTTAATGTTTTTATCCCTTCTTTTAATGTAAACGCATCCGCTCTCAATGTTTTCCAACTATCTTTCGCTGCATTCAAATTAGGTTTTAGGAATTTGAATTTATTTTGATCCGCTTTTTGGGATGCTTTATCAATATGACTAAGCACTCCCGAATATTGAGAATCTAAATCATGCCATTGTGCAGACATATAGGTAAGTGCATTAATAGCCGATCCAATCGCATTGTGCATTTCATTAATATTATTATACGCAACACCAACTACACGATTTAATGTTACTTTATAATCTATAGTCTGACGTAATTGTGCTAACAATGGCTCTAACGTACCTAAATTATTTCTTGCTACCCCTATCATTACACCACCAGCAATCCACGTAGGAATTGAGGGAATTGATACAGTTATAATTCCATCTGATTCTACTTGTTTAAAATGTCTTACTTGCTCTAAAACTTCATTTAGGCGCTTTTCATCTTCATCAATTCCAGATGCTTGGTTTTTCAGAATCGAATGCAAAATATCTTTATGACCTCCAAATGCCCGGACATCTTCTCCAATACTATCTCTTAACTCAGCCAGTTCTTGTATTAAATTCTGTGTATATACTTGATTTTGTTTAATCTCACCTTGTAAATCTGTAATGCCTTCTTTTAATGTGTCTGCATCCCCTTCATTAATCGCTTCTACTAATGTGTCATAATAATTGTCGAATTTAGTATCATACTCTACAATCCCCGTCAGTGTATCTAAAAGTTGTTTTTTTATGTGTGAATCCCATTTCGTAGCATGCTCTCTTGCATTCTTTTGATCTTGTAGAATTTGACTAGGTAGATTTGTATATCCTTTAATGTCAATTCCTTCAAAGTTAACATCTGGGTTTTTAATTAACAAATAAGAGTAATCATTCATAGACTTTGCAAATACCCCAGCATCTTGCAAAGCTTTTTTCATCTTTTCGCTGTTTACAGAAAGAGATATATCTTCGGTACTAGTTTGTTCCATTTTACTTTCATTTGCGAAGGCTGCCACTGGAGAAACTACAGTAGTTGTTGTCAGAGTCAAAAACGTCGATACAGCAAGTAGTTTATAAGGAAAGTTTTTATTCATTCTAATTCCTCCTATACATATATATTGATTTTTAGTTTGTTTTTTCTTGTTTAAAAGCAATGTCTTTTGAAATGAATTCTGCATCCTTATGAATATCATTCCAACTTTGTTTTGCAGCCTTTAAATCATCAGGTATTAAAGAAAGTTTATGTTCTTGCATTTGGTCGATATTATCATATAGATCTTTATAATTCGCTCCCATCGTATTCCATTGTTGCTGAATATTCGTTAGAGACATGATTGCTTGATCCACTGTTTGATACAAATATGTCAACGTGTCTTTTGTATTAGTAAGTGAAATAACTGCTTGGTTAGCAAGATCGGCTTTCATACTTAATTCTCCGATTCTATTAGAAATTTCGTTATAGGAGCTCATATGATTAGATGCCGCAACACCAGCTGCTGTTCCTAAACCGATACCAGCTGCCCCTAGAGCTGTTAGACCACCAACAACAGCTGGTGTCGCTGTGCCACCGGTCACAACAATTACTACCGCTCCTGCAATCGTTCCAATAACTAAAATAGCTGCTCCTAATCCACCACCAATTGACCAGGCTAATACATTATCAAAATGTGCTTTCTGCGTAGAACGTAAATTCTCAATTTCGGCCTGAAGTTGTGGGACTAGTGCTTGTTTTCCCGCTAATATAGCCGTTAATCCCCCTTGTCCATCTGGACCTCCAACATTATTTTTAAAATCTACAGTATTTGTATACAACTTTGTTTTAAAAGCTTCTAACATCTTAATAACTTCCGTAACTTCATTTGAATTTGTATGAATTGTACCGATTAAATCCCCTATTCCTTCTTTGAGGCCCGCCTTATCTTTCTTTTTTACAGTATCTACTAGTGTGTCGTAATAATTTTGAAATTGTTCATCATAATTTACAATATTACGTGCTGTCTTTTGAATGTTTGGCTTCGCTGTATCTAGCCAGTAATTTGCATTGATTCGTGACAGTTCCTGATTCAGGTGAATGTTTTTGATTAATTCTCCACCTCCTGAACCTAAATCAATGTTGGATAAATTTACATTCGGTTGCTTAATCATTGTTTTTGCGTACAAATCCATTACAAGAATATGAGAGCCTGTTTCAGCCAACACTTTCTTTAACCCTTCAGGTCCTAACGCATAATTTTCTATTTTCTGTTCTTGTGCTGTCTGTTCTTGTGCAAGTGCGTGAATAGTACTACCATTCGTAGCAGTTATAACCGTTGCTAAAGCGGCCAAAGTTATGACCTTAAATGAAAATTTCATTTTTTGATTCTCCTCCTTATTTTCAATTGCGTTATAATTTTTTCGTTAAATATTATTTCTTAATATTAAAATTTATTAACTTGTTCTTCGAGTTGATTTGTTACATTTTTTAGTCGTCTTAATGTATCTTTTTGAGACTGAGTGTTATTAGTATCAACTTCAGTCGATAATTTTGTAATACTATTATTTATTAGATTCAAATCCTCTTTATAACGTTTCATTAGCTCAATTTCTCCATCTACTTGATTAGCAAATGTATGCAAATCATTTTGCATGAAAAGAATCATTGATTTTTGTAAATCTGCTACTGTTAATTTAGTTGTTAAGTCATATAATTTTTGATTCTGTTTCTCTAGATCATCTAAATGCGCTCGTTGCTCTGCTGTTAGTTTATTAATTTCTGCAAAAGTACTATATGTTTTTTTAATTTTTTCAGGATCAATTACTTTCATAAGATCATACTCTTTCGTTTTCGTAACTGCAGCTGCAGCAATTTCACCTTTTTTACTTTTCTCTATCGTTTCACGTGCCTCTTTTTTGGCAACTTCAATTTCTATAGCTGATTTTCCCTTTTCTGTTGCCTCTTGCTCTGCTTTCTTCTCTGCTTCTACAATAGCATTGTTTATTTCTTTTCCTTTGTTATACGCTACTACTGCTGTTTGAGCAGCCGGTTCAATGATATCTTTTGATAGACTATAAATTTCTTGGAATACCTTTAGCCCTTGTTCATTTAAAGCTCCTGGTAATAATGCTATTTGCTGTAAATCATTTTGAATTGATTTTTTTGTATTTAGCATTTCATTCTTTAACTTGTCTATTTTTCCTGTTCCCTCTGAACTAAGTACACTCTGTGCTTTTACCACATCTGTATCAAGATTTTTCAGTTTCTTATCTACCTGTAGTTTAAGATCTGTTAACTCATTAATCTGACGTTGCACGTTTTCTTGGTTTGTTATAGTCATATCTTGAAGAACTTCCAGTCTATCTAAAAACCCTTCTTTATCTTCCTTATTATCTACAAATCCTTTTAATGTTGGATAATAGCTATTAAATTTGGTTGCAAATCCTTTGCTTTTTGAATTTAATAGAATTAATTTTGGATATAGTTCTGATGACCACTCTTTCATATCTTGTTTAATTAGAAATTGAGTTGTATTTAAAGATGGAACTTCTTCAAGTTGCACATTCGGACTTGCTAAGGCTCCATCTATAAAGGTTTGTGTTAATTTGGAGTGTGCACCTATTTTTCGTAATGCTGAGGAAATATCTATATTATCTTGTTTCGTTTCCGCCTGAACGATTGGCATTGCGAGAGTATTGATAGGAATAGTCGCTCCAGTAACGATTGATGTTATTAAAAATCCTGTCATAATTTTATTCTTCATTCCGTACACCTCTTCACTATTGTTTTTTACAGTTTTAATCGTAAATGTTGTACAACCTAACGTTAGGATTTCATCACACACACTTGAGGAGAGAAATTTTTTCGATAGAGTAATCGTATCTCGTTTTTTATTTATTTTTGATAGAATATAAGGACCTTACTTCCCCCTCATTTTAAACACTATGTTTTTCATAAGTAAACCTGAAAATCACATTGATTAAATTTGATTTTTCAGATATTTATTATTCGAATTTAAAAATATTATATTTAAAAAAGTTATATACAAATTTCATTTCATAAAGTGAAATAATTATACTATGATAATTAAACATAAAAATTCTTTGATTCCCTTAAATCTATATGAATCCCCTTACCTAAAAATGATTTTAATATAATTTAATAGGGATTAGCACATATGTGTCTTTTATATGGATATGTAAAATTACATATCCATATAGGAGTATCTAGCTTAACTAGTCCAAAATATTATTATCGTATACATAATAATATTATTGCTACGAACACCACAGGAGAAAATTTCCCTCATGCACTTTAGGGGATAAATTGTCCATGAAATAATAATTTTCGCTTATATACTTACTATTCATTATAGGAATACAAAAAAGCGATTCTTTTCACATTTAAAAGAATCGCTTTCCAAGTTCATATTTTCAATTACATTAAATAAAGAATTGAGAGATTATTACCTAAGAGCTTTAACTATAACTTCAGCTGCCTCTGCAATTAGTTGATTATCATAGGTAGCCTCTTTCTCATCTTTACTAGATAAAATTGCGATGATAATAGGTGCTCTATTCGGAGGCCAAACGATAGCAATATCATTTCGTGTCCCATAACTTCCAGCTCCTGATTTATCTCCAACTATCCAGTCAGTTGGTACGCCTGCACGAATAAGTTTGTCTCCTGTAGCATTTCCTTTCATCCACTCTGTAAGAATATTACGTTTATGAGCTGGAAGCGCATTTCCGACCGTTAAAGCTTTCAGATTCGTAGCAATTGCTTTCGCTGTACTAGTGTCACGAATATCTCCTGGAATAGCCTCGTTTAACTCTGTCTCAAAGCGATCAGCCATAGTAATCCGATCACCCATCTGTCTAAGCGCTTTTTCATATCCTTTAGGTCCACCTATTTTATTAAATAAAATGTTCCCTGCAGTATTATCACTGGAACGAACGGCGGCCTCAGCAATTTCTCCTAGTGTCATTCCGGTATCTACATGTTTCTCTGTAACAGGTGAATATTCCACTAAGTCGTCTTTCGTATAAGTGATAACTTCATTTAATTTATTAGTTGAGTTTTGCTTTAGCAATACTCCTGCGGCTAACGCCTTGTAGGTTGATGCAAAGGCAAATCTTTCGTTAGGTCGATAAGCTATTGTTTGATGTGTACCCGTATCAATAGCATACACACCTAATCGAGCATCAAATTTTTTCTCAAGTTGAGAGAATTCTTTATATGTCGCATGCTTTTTATGTTTAACTTGCCCTGTCTTTTCCTTCGCTTCAACTTGCAATGCCCCTCCTGTAAAAGTTTCTAGGCTTGTAAGACTTATACCTAATATACCAATGCATATTCCTATTTTTAGCATCCTCTTATTTTTCAAAATCATCATTCCTTTCAAATTTTCAATACTGAAAACAAGTAGTAAATTCAATACAATGTATCTATTTGAATACCTGTTTTTATACGTACACATAATAGACCATCTAAGAAACAAGTTTGTTCCATAAATTTAAAACCTTTTTTAACTAGTAACCAAGATATTAACAAAAATAAGAGATAGCAACTATGATAGCTACTAACTCTTATTTCAAATCTTACTTTTTCTTTAACTTATAAAGGCTTTTATATAAACAGGATCTCTTCCCCTGAGAAAAGTACACAATTATTAATGATTTTGATTCGAACTCTCTGTACTAGCAGTTTCACCTTGTATACGTTGCTTTTTCAAATCAAAGTATACATCTAAAACTTCCTTTCCAATTATAGAATTAATACCATTTTTATCATCATGAAGCCATGGGACTACTACTGAGAATGCTACTTCTGGATTATCATATGGGGCGTATCCAACTAATGTTAAGTTGTAACATTCCATACGTTCCCCTTTCGCATTTCTACCAATTGGATCATCTCCACCATATACAGTTTGAGCTGTCCCTGTCTTTCCTGCTGGTTTATATGGAGCATTTTTGAAATATTTCACGCCAGTTCCATCACCTTCTTGGAATACCCATCTAAACCCTTCTTTTATTCGATCAATATGTTCTGTCTTCATATCAATTCGATTTAATACGACAGGCTCTATAGAGCGTATAACTTTGCCAACCTCTTCTTCTTTTATTGATTGCTCTCGTATTTCTTGTACAATTTGAGGTTGCATTCTATAGCCTCCATTAGCAATCGTTGAAATATATTGCGTTAATTGCAACGGTGTATACGTATCATACTGACCAATAGAAAAATCTAGTAAAAACCCAGGCTGACTATCTACTTTTCTAGTTTGTCCTACTATTTCATTCGGTAAATCAATACCTGTTGGAACTCCTAATCCAAATTGTTTAAAATAATAGCGCATCGTATCAAATGCTCCTTGTTTTATATCCAATGAACCATTTGGTACGTAATTAACTCCCGCAATTTTTAAAGCTGTCTGGAACATGTATACATTCGAAGATACTTGTAGCGCTCGTAAATCATTAATATTACCAAATCCGGATACATTCCACGATTTCTTAGCTTGTGTACCTTTAAATTTCATAGGTGCATCATAAAATTGATCTCCTGGCTGTATTGCCCCTGTCTCATATCCAGTTAATACAGTTGCACCTTTTACAGCGGACCCTAGCTCATAGGAAGTTGTCATGTTACCTAATGCCAAATCCTCAATCTCTAATTTCCCTTCTTTTTCTACAATCTTTTTGCCTGCCATAGATAAAATCTGTCCGTTATTTGGATTCGTCATGACGACAAAAGCTCGGTCCAACAGTGGCTCTGAACTCTTAAACGCTCTCAAATTTTTCTCTATACTTTCTTCCACTTTCTTTTGTAATTCCATATCAATCGTTAATGTTAAACTATTACCACTTTTTCCTTTAGAGATTATCTCTGTGTTTATAATGTTTCCTGATTTATCAGTAATATTTTTCACTTCTTCTTTTGTACCGTGTAACACATCTTCATATCGTTGTTCAATATAACTTTTTCCTACACGATCATTACGGTTATATCCACGTACCAAATAAGAATCTAAGTTTTCTTTCGGTAACCCTTCTTCACTACTCGTAATATTACCCAACACAGAACGGAATAAATTACCATTTACATAATTACGTTCCCAATCAACTGTTGCATCTACTCCTGGAAACTCAGCAAGGTTTTCACTTATTCGCGCATACTCTTGATCTGTTACATCTTTTTTTATAATTTGTGGTGTTAGTTGATAACCCGAACTCATTTTACTTTTAATAGCTAACACCTTTAAATCTTGTGCTGTTAATTCTGCCAATTCTAATTCTGTAACACGACTTCGTCTTAAGTCTTCTATTTTTTTATCTAACTCTTTTCCCTCTACTCCCTTATCTTTTAACTTTTCTATATCTTTTTTAGTAATCATTGTCTCCGCACGTTGCCTATTCAACTGCATCCAAAAATCTTTTTTATCGATGTCTGTTAATTTATTTATATCTTGTTCAGGCATTTCAAGCACTTTCGCTAAGTCTTTTGCTGTTTTTAAAATATCTTCACTAGTAATTCCCTTTACCCTTGTATACGTAATCGTACGAAGAGATTTATTATTAACAACTGTTTTCCCTTCTCGATCTAGTATTTGTCCACGTGGAACTGGTATACTAGTTGTTTCATTTTGACTGCTCTCCACTTGGTTCTTATAAGCCTCTCCCTCAACGATTTGTACTTTTCCTAGCTGCATAATAATGGCTGAGAATAGTAGAAATATGCAAAGGAACATTATATTTAATCGAATAGATATATATGTCTGTTGCTTTTTTTCTTTTTGTTTTTTCATAAATCCTCCATATAATTCTTCCGGAACTCCTCACTAATACTTAGTAAATAAATACGTTCCCTATATATTAGAAATCACCATTCAGTTATAAATAGTGTCTTATCTTTTTTTCTACATCCTTGTAAGCATCAAGCCTTCTTCGTTTAGCCGCGTAATTGATAAATCCCCTTTCCTGTTTTTCTCTCTATTTTTTTATTGCTTGCATTAGAAATGCTAAACTGTATAATGACTCATATTAAGCTTACACATAGACTTGCTAGTAACTTTTCATACTAATTATTCCTTTCTTCATGCTGTTATACTTAATAGACAACCTAAATAATAAAATTGTTCCACATTTACAAAAAAAATAATTAACTATAAGATGAAATAGGCTACATAAGGGAGGGTTATATGTTACATATAAAAAGATGGAGATTTTTTGCGGTTCTTTCTATTGTAGGTTTGATTTTACTAATTTTATTAAAAATCAACTTCATCTCAATTACTATCGCAACTTCTTCAGCTGAAAGAGGAAAAATTTCCGATCGAAATGGTGTAATACTAGCTACAAATAAGAAAGTTAAGTCTCTATATTGCACTTTTAATGATGAGAAGCTATCGAAACAAGATGCAGCAAACACATTGGCTTTTTTCAATCAATTTTCAAGCGAGTTTCAACATGACATTTCTACAGTGGACATAAAATCTCAATTACAACAATCTTGTAAAAAGCAGACTATGAATGATTTACCGTTATACTCTGACATAAATGAGAGTGAACTTACATTCATAAACAAGAACAAACCCAATAATGTAATAATTAAAGATGAATGGATTCGATATTATCCTAAACACGAAGTTGGTTCACAGCTAATTGGGTATGTAGAAAATGACCTTAATTCTAAGTATGGACCTGTTGGAAAAAGTGGGATTGAGCTTCAATATGAAAATGATTTAAAAGGAAAACCCGGAAAAACACTGATTTTTAAAATGAATAATAAAAAATCCTTATGGAACATTCAAAAAGTTCAAAAAGGAAAAGATGTCCAGCTAGCTTTAGACTCTAAATTGCAACAAAAAACAGAGGAAGCATTAAGATCTCAAATTAAGAAAATACGTGATGCTAAAGCTGGTTATGTTGTAGTAACCGATGTAAAAACTGGCGCAATTTTAACTATGGCCAACTCGGCAGTGTTTGATCCAAATACATTAAATACACATGTATCATCTAAAAATGAAAACATTAAATCACTTTCGCAAAATAAAGCAATTCAAAAATTAAAGTATGGTGAATCTTATGTAAATATGGCCTCAACTATAAAGCCACTTACTATTTTAATTGGATTAAACGAAAAGCTTTTTCAACCTGAAGATACTTATTTAGATAAAGGTACTTTTCAATATGATAATCAAAATAACATTACGAATGCACCTGGAACGCCAACAGGTGAGATTACACCGAGGCAGGCTATCATTAATTCATCTAACACATTTATGACAGCAAAAGTAGCTCTACCCTTATTCAACCAAAATAATGGGAATATAGAAAAAGTTGCACATATATGGACAGAGTATTTAAAGCAATTTGGCCTTCGTTCTAAAACCGGGGTTGATTTACCTTTTGAAGAAGACGGACAATATGAATTTCATCCAACAAACAAGTTTGAAAATGGTATCTCCGCTTTATTAAATGCCTCTTGGGGAGGAAATGAAGTACACACTCCTCTTCAACTCGCTCAATATGCAGCAACTTTAGCAAGTAAAGGTGATAAATATAAACCTCAAATCGTAAGTGCTATTATTGATCAAAATGGTAAGGAAACAAAAAAGTTTAAACCAATTTTAGAAAGTTCTAATCGTTATCCGGTGAAATTTTGGAGTGTCGTGCAAGGCGGAATGAGTCAAAATATAGAGGAGATTAAAAACTTACCCTTTCATGTCGCAGGTAAAACGGGTATTACAGGTTTTCCGAATGAGCAAGCAAAAATGATAAATCATTCTCTTTTCATTGCATATGCTCCTACCGAAGATCCACAAATCGCCATTTCTGTCGTTATTCCTGGTAGTAATTCAGAAAAAAACATCGCTGCTCTCGTTACATCGGAAATTTTAGAGTCTTGGCATACACTTCAAAAAAAAGATAATAGCAAAGAGGAAGGTTCATTAAAGTGAACCTTCCTCTTTTACCATATAGAATCTATATTTATTATTTTCCAATCACCATTATCATTCTTTTCGAACATAAATGAATACTTAATATCAGTTAAAACATACTCTTTTTGTACATATCCAGTATTACCGTTAATTGTCGATATTTTTATATATTCATCATTTTGCACTTTTTCTGGAATCCAAGCTTTTACCATTTCATTAGATACTTCATATAAAACTTGTGATTCTCGTTTTGGTTCAGCTAAAATTTTTGTTTTATTTCCAGTAACCGTTGCATATATAAAATGCGCTTGCTTTGGTTCGTTACTTTCTGTCAATCCACTTGGTACTTTGTATACTTTTTTTGTATCATTTGCAAATTCTCCCCCCATTGTAAGAGCGACTTGCAACTCATGAAAAATATCTTCATCAAACTTCAATTCATCCTTCTTATAACTCTTCCCTTTAAATAGAACTTCATCATTTAATGCTCTATACAAATCATTTTCATTTTTTGAATTTGTGCTTTGATATAAATCATACATAAATTGTTTTAATGATGGATCTTGAGCAGATTCATCTTTTGTTTTAGGCTTAATTTGAGTGCTACTTTGTACCGGTGATTTATTATCATCAAGCCAAGGTTGTTGAACAATAAAAAATAACATTGTACAAACCAAAACAACTACAACAGGCAATGCTTTTTTACGAAATGGTCTCTTATATGTTGCAGAATCTACTTCACTATTTTGATATACCGATTGCTTTATTTTATAAATAAATTCTTCTTCATCTTTCCGATGCTCCATTGGGCCTTTTTTCAATTTACTATACCAGTTAGGATTTTTTTTATTGTTCATCACTACTACCCTCCCCTATTAGTTTTGAAACCTTACTTCTCGCTCGGCTTAATCTAGATTTAACAGTTCCAATGGATACACCTAATGTTTCGGCCATTTCTTCATAAGATAATTCATATTTTGCATCTAAAATAATTATTTCACGGTGTTTTTTAGGTAGCTTTAAAACAACATCCCACACTTCATTCATTTCCTCTTGCTTAAAAAACTCTCGTTCTGCCGATGGAGATTGCTTATCGTCACTAAAAAAACCTACTAATGATATCCTTTTAAAATAGGAGGATTTCAAATAGTTTATTGCTGTATTTCTTGTAATTTTTAATATCCACGTTTTAATAGATGACTCCTTTCGAAATGAATTCCAATTTTTAAATACCTTTATAAACACATCTTGCGTGATATCATCTGATAAGTGTGGATCTTTCGTAATAATAAATGAATAATTCCATACATCTTGCCAATAGTCTTTTATAACATAGTCAAGCTCATCATGAATACACTTTTCAATAAACGTCTCTTCCATTTCCACACCTCGAACTTATTTGAATAAAGATAAAACTGCCCTCACTTTTATTATGGTTTCAATATATAGACAAGATACAAGTTTCATTTGTTCCGTTCTTTATCTTTTTTTGATAAAAAAATCCTCCTAAAAATGTAAAGGTGTGCAATTACTTTCATAAAATAATCATCTATACATTCTTTAACATGACAAGCTCTTAAAAACAAGTAAAGCATACAATGTTAAAAATACACTCAAAAAAAATCTGATTATTATTTTTACATTTCACGCAACACTCCACTTGTATCACCTTTTTTCTTAGAGCATACTTATTTGTGTGCTCTATTTATGTTTTACTAAATAACTGTTTTGTTAACATTTATAATTCCCCCTCACTTGTCCCTTTCAATTTGTTTTACTCTTCTATTTACTATTAGCAATACCAACCTTTCAAAAATGAAAACAAAGATGTGTTATCATCTTTATTCAGCCACAACAAAAAAGCATTCTCAATTAAGGAGAATGCTTTTTCGAAACTTAATTGTTCTTTGTATTGCTCAATTTATACCTTCGTGTTAAGCAAACAATGAATGTAGTAAAAGATTTCACCTTATAGTTACTTATTTTTTCTGAAAAACATGTTTTACTTTTTCGCCTGGAACGTTACTCCCCCCTCTTCCTTTTACATCTTCGATCATTATGGTAACAATCATGTCGGGCGCATTTGCATCAAAAGCTGCAAACCATCCAAGTTCTTTTCCGTCTGCTTCTTTCGACTCCTTCAGTTCTGCTGTACCGGTTTTACCAGCAAGAGTTATACCATCGACCTTAGCAATTCTCCCCGCGCCATCAGGGTCATTAATGACTTTTATTAATGCGCTCTTTAATATCTCTTGATTCTTTTTAGAAACCACATTTTCTTTCCAATTCCCCGCTACTTTTGCTTCTTTTAAAAGATGAGGCGACGGAATATTCCCTTCATTCACAATCGGTGCATATGTTAATGCTAAATGAAGTGGTGTCATTAATACTTGTCCTTGTCCATATCCCGTGTCTGCTAGTTGAATCTCATTTTTTATCCCATCTCTTGCAATGATTGAAATAGGAAATTCGTATTCGATTGGTAATTTTTCATGAAATCCGTATTTCTTAAATTCATTTACATACTGATCTTTTCCCATTTTCAAAGCTTGTTGAGCAAAATAAATATTATCAGAGTATTTCATTGCCTTATCAAAATCAATTGGACTAGCTTCCTTCACACGTGTTACATAATAATTTCCCCAAGATGAATCTTTTGTCCACTTTAATCCTTGAATTTTAAATTCTTCCTTAGGGTTTATAGTGTTTGTTTCCAAACCAATTGCACCAGTAATCGTTTTAAATACGGAACCTGGTACAAATGCTTGTGTGAAACGATTCATCATTGGTAGTTTCGAGTCGTTATTCCATGCTTCTCGTTGGGCTTTTGATGCTCCTCTAACTATTGTATTTGGATTATAAGCAGGGCTACTTACAAGTGCAATAGTTTCACCCGTTTTAGGATTGACCGCTGCACTAGATCCTGCTTCATTTTTCATCTCATTAAAGATTTTTTCTTGAATTGCAGCATCAATTGTTAACGTAACATTTTCCCCTGCTTTCGCTTCTTTTTTTGCTACGTTTTTAATCTCTTTCCCACTCTCATCTTCTATAAATACGCGTCCACCTTTTTCGCCACGCAATTTATTCTCTAATACTTTCTCTAAACCTGTCTTACCTATTAAATCATCAGCTTGATAACCTTTTTTTTGAAGCGATTTTAACTCCTCTGCATTCACCTTTCCTATATAACCAGTTAAGTGTGCCGCCGCTTCTCCTAATGAATACGTCCGAATATTTACTGGGCGAGATGAAACTCCTTCTAATTCAATATAATCATTCTGTCTAGTTCCCTCTTTTAAAATACCAATTGGTACAAAGGAGTCTGGTTTTATCCATTTCGCTGTAAGCTTCTGATTGACCTCTTCTATAGACATATCAAGTAATTGTGCTACTATTTCTTTTGTTTGAGCCGCCATTTCTCCTATTTTCTCTGGAATAATTCCAACCTCAGTCGCTTTACCATTCGTTGCAAGACCTTTCCCATTTCGATCATATATTTCTCCACGTTTTCCTTGTTCTATTTGCATACGTACTTTGTAATCTTTTTTCATACCTGGAAAAATGAAATCTGGTGTCCAATCTATTTTCCAAGATTCTTTTTCTTTTACAAGTTTTGCTTCATGGATAAATGAAGCTGTTCCTCCATCCGTATCCATATTAACTTCAAAAAGAAAAAGTTCTTTATCTTTAGCATTCTCTCCTTTCGTTTTAATTTTTAAATCCTTAACTCCAATACCCTCATAGATTTTTTGATATTTCTCGGTGAATTCCTTTTTAGAAATCGTTTTTTGGGCATGTTCTGATAAATGATCATACATATTTGCGAATTTTTTATCATTCCATAAATTTATATATTCTTCAAATGCTTGTTTTGGCGGTTCGTTTTTATTACATCCTACCAACATAACTGCAAAACAAAAGAAAACCAACATCCATAATTTTTTCAATTCAATCTTCTCCCTTAGTTAAAAATATTTATTCCTTTCTTGATATATTAAATAAAAAATGTTGTAACGCTTAATAGACAGTGTAAGTAATGAGATTGTTCCATATTTACAAAAGAAATTAATTTATGGTTCAGATGCATTCGAAGGGGAAGATTTTAAAATTCTTACAAATAAAAAAGCGAATCTATTTAGCAATCGGTGTCATTATTAGTGCTGTTTTAACAATTTTATTTAAAATACCTTTTAGTTTGAGTTCTCCGCTCTTATCTTTTTTGTAAATATTTGAAACAAAAAAGACCCCTTATACTAAGGGTCCTACAATAGAAAATAACTAAGTATAAACAATAAAAAGAATTACTGAAAGTATAATTTATAGGCGCTTTATATCCTTCTATTTCGCATCAAAACCCCTGCGCTGTATGCGACAGGGGATTCGATGCGTTCATTCTAAAGCTTATTTAGAAGAGTCATGTACAGGCAAACTACTAAAAATCAATTCAGCAACTTTTACATATCCTTTTGAGTTTGGATGAATCAAATCCGTAGACCAAAGCGTATTATCATTAACTAAATGATGATTCCAAAAGTCAACATGATGAAGCTTGTACTCTCTACTCAGTGAAAGTATAATTTCATTTGCCTCTAATAATTGTTCTTTTAACACTTGTTTTTTTTCAGAAGAAATAGGTAGCCGAACTGTAAAATCTGGAAGGTTTGCTATAATAATATCAGCATCTGTTTTACTTAATGTATCTATCATAAATTCCATATCGTTCTTATATGCTTGATGATCCCAACGTCCTTTTAAAACATCGTTTGCACCTGCAATTAGACTAACCAAATCTGGATTAAACGTTAATGCCTTTTCCAATTGCTGTGAGCGTATTTCTTTAGTTACTAACCCACGCTTTGCAAAATTAGCATATTCTATATCGTTTACACAAAGTTGAACAAAATGATCTACCCAGCTTTTTAATGCTATTCCCTCAACTTCATCCCCTATGCCCTCTGTAAAACTATCACCAATCGATACAAATCGCTTCCACATATGTAGTCCCCCTTTATTATTAACCATATCTATACTATACAATAGCTCACACCGTAATTGTTATTTCTAAGTAGTTTTCGATTTCAATTATATTTACATTTAGAATCCAAAATTGACCGATTCCTAAGTATACTTAGGAATCGGTCATATTCGTATATTTACTAAAGAAATAAAATCTCTCTAGGAATTATACTTTTTTCAAAAAATTGGTTGTTCTTTGTTTTGCCCAGTTGATACATTTCTTTTCGATTAAATGATACGAAATTATAGAAAAAAGTAGTGTCATTGCAATGCACAAAGTAAGAAGGAAAAAGATAGGTATCTTTGTATACAAAAGTTTAAATAGTAACATCATGATTGGAAAATGACACAAATAGATACTGTATGAAATTTCTCCTAAATATACAAATACATTCTTATTTAAAAATGCTTTTACTTTTAGGTTACTCATAGCCATTATAATAAATATACTAACCCCCATTACGACACCCCAATCTTTTAATAAGAAAGTAGTATCATTACGGGAAAAACCATAAATTAAAATGGAATATAAATATAAAATAATCCCTAATGCAATAAGAAATCCTTTTTTAAATTTTTTCATATTCCTATATGAGTAAATAAGTTTTTCCTTATACTTAAAAAGTAACATTCCAACCATAAACATAGATGTAAAATGCAGTGTATCAGCATAACCATTATAAAATCCTTCAGCTTTCCCAATATGCAACATATTAAGAAAAACACTAATGAAAGAAAAGCTCAAAGCAAATAGTATCGTTTTCTTCCAATTCAGTTTATAAAAAAGAAGGAATAATAAAGGAAACACAATAGATATACGCATTTCTTGAGCCAATGACCAAATAACTGGATTATAATTTTCCGTAAAAAAGTTATTAAGAAGCACAAAGTGGTTTAGAATATCTAATTTTGTTATAGACCCTTGCCACCTATCATAGAACCAATCCCGTAGTCCTACCACTTCATACGACGAAAATAAAATAAATAAAACAAAGGTAATGATTATCCAAAAATAATAAGGAATATAGATTCTTACAAATCTCTTAATTAAATATCCCCAATAATTTGTTTTTGAATGATAAAGTGCCATAGATAACACAAAACCACTTAGTACATAAAAAACGATAACAGCTTCCCCACCCGCCCATAAAAACCTAAGCGGGGAAAATTTAATAGAATTAGGCAACGATGGTAGCATTAAACAAAAATGTCCAAATACCACAGTAAGTGCCGCTAACCCTCGTATAGAATCTAATTCTTTTATTCTCTTACTCATAAAATGTTCTCCTTGTAAATTGTAGATTTTGCTGTTCATAAAGGCCACTATACTAGTGTAGTGGGAGAATTGTACATAATGTCTATCTAGATCCCAGATATAAGCAGTTCAAAGTCAATCTATGCATCTGTTTTCTGGTCTCCATTTCCTTATATAAATAATTTAAAACAAAATATTTAATACAAAGAAAAGATTTTATTAAATTTTTATAAAATCTTTTTACAGAAATAAGTAACGGATATTCATTTTTTATTGTCATTTGATGCAAAAATGGATGTTTTTTCTTCATGTAACTTTATTAAACTAACTTTGTACTAGAATGCATTGAATCAAAAAATACATAATAAACGCCATCCTTTCTGTATATTTCTACAAAAAGAATAGCGTTTTTTGTTTTTATAGATACAAATTTAGCTTAGCTTGATTACAATAAGAAAAGTTCCGAAGAATCCAATTTGAAAATTAATACCATCTTCCATTCCAAACTATCTACATAAGAATTTATAAAACTTCGAAACTCTTTTTTCAGATTAATATTTAGTTTTATCCTATAAATTTAGCTTTTTACTATATCAACCGCACTATCCCACATACCGCTAAAAAAAGATCCGATGTTACGCATAAAACGTGTAAACCAATTTGCTTGTTCTATATCAGATTTTGTTACAAGGTCTACTTGTAATGATTTACCTAATAAGAACCCTGGATCTGTACTATCTTTAGGCGAGATAATCATTTTACTTATTGTTACACCTTTTTTAATAGGTGCTTCTTGTTCTTCATTCAATACTTTAAATTCTTTTTTATATACGTCTTTGTTGTTCTTTGGTATCGGAAGTGAAACAGCTTGCTTCGTTTGAACAACAACATCTTTGTCTTTCGCATTTGCTACTCGCACTGTTTCATGCCCTTTTGCTACTGAGTCTTTTCCATAGGCCTTCTTCACTTCGAAATTTGCAAATCCATAATCATATAATTTCTTCGTTTCATCAAAACGTGCTGCATGAGAGTTTGCTTTTATCACTACAGATATTAGACGCATACCGTTTCTTTCTACTGTACCAGTGAAACAATCACCAGCTTCTGGGGTAGTTCCTGTTTTTAACCCATCTACACCTTCGTATTGCTTAATTAAACCTTTTAACATCCAGTTAAAGTTCGTCATATCAATTGGATACTTACCACCCTGTTGGAATGTTTTTTTAGGGATTTTTGCAGTATCTAACATTTTCGGAAAATCTTGAATAAGACGTTGTGCTAAAATCGCACAATCTCTTGCGGACATTTTATTTTTCTCGTCTGGAGTTGTCCCTTCTGGGTGATATCCTTTTAAATCATAGTTTGTTAAGCCTGTAGAATTTACAAATTTATAATTTTTCATTCCAAACTCTTTTGACTTATCATTCATCATTTTCACGAAATCGGCTTCTTTTCCAGCAATTTCTTCAACTAAAGCAATTGTTGCACCATTTGCAGAGTAAATTGCCATTGCCTCATATAACTCTTTTACTGTATAAGAGCCACCATTTTCTAATGGAACGTTTGATAATGAGCGATCTTGTGAAATCTTATGTGCATATTCAGAGATTTTAACTTTTTGATCCCATTTAAGTTTTCCTTTATCCACCGCTTCATGAACTAAATATTCACTCATCATTTTTGTCATACTAGCAATTGCTAGTGATTCATCCGCATTTTTTTCATATAAAATTTTTCCGGAATTCGCTTCTACTAAAATTGCTGATCCTGCTTCTACATCTAAAACAGGGACTGTTTCCGCTGTTGCTCTTCCAGATGTAACAATTATGCTACAAAATAGTGTAAGCACTGTTACTATTGCTATAAATCTCTTGCAAAACATACCTTTCACTTCTGTTACCTCCAATATATTTTTTAGGATTACAATGAATAGACAATCTAAATAATACGTTTGTTCCATATTTACAAAAAATAAAACCAGTGTATCCCGATTAAATATCGAGACACACTGGTTTTATTAGCTATCAAGGATTTTAATTATTTAATTCAGCTATTTACTATACTCATACCAGAGATGAATTTTCCTTAGTCTATATTATTAATTTTTTATAATAAAAAAACTACATCCTATATAGAATGTAGTTTCCCTCACAGATCTATCTATTTTTTACTTCCTTGTTATAAAAATCATATAATAATTCAATAGATGAACTAGATAAAAGCGGCATTGCCTTCTCAACTAATTCTCTATCCCAATCAAACCAACGCATTTCCATTAGCATTTTCATTTCTGTATCAGTGAATCGTTTCTTTATTTCCTTAGCAGGATTTCCACCAACTATTGTATACGGCGGAACATCTTTACTTACGACAGATCCAGCTGCAACGATTGCACCTTCACCGATTATAACGCCAGGCATAATAATAGCATTCATTCCAATCCAAGCATCACTTTTAATGACTGTATCGCCCTTCGGTTCATATGAATGTTCAATTTGCTCAGCGAATGGATATACTGTAATCCATTCTGAGTGATGATTATGATTACCACCCATTAAAATGACTACTCCACTCGCAATACAAACATAGTTCCCAATAATGAGTTTATCAAGATGCCATCCCATCTGTTCAATTGGATTGAACAGCGCTCGGGACTTAGCATCCCCCCACAAATACCTTACACAGCCATCTTCAAAATTTTGATGACCATAATAACCTGAATAATAGGAGTACTCTCCTACCTCAATGAGTGAATTTGTTACTATATCTTTTAAATACTTTGTTTCTGACCAATGATTAAATAATGGATGCTTCATAACTTTATTCCTCGCTTCTAAGTATTATATATTTTGCTATTTACTTAGAAGCTTACTACGACTGCTACATTTTTTAGCTTTCTCAAACGACGAATCATTGTCTTCAAGCCTTTCTTTTATTATAAAGGAATCATATCGTGATAAATTATATAAGTCAAATTGTAAAATTATGTACTGAAACTTGAAGTATGAATTGAAATTTCAGCATTAAAACAATCGAGTTTTCAAATAACAAATCCCAATTACATATAATAAAGATTTTTTAGCTATACATCTAACCTCTTTCTTATATTAGCCTTAACTCCCTCGATATAGTTTTATTATTTATTCATTTGTCTGATAAATCAATAAATGTTAATATGATTATAGAAGATATTATCATCCATTAGATTTCACAGCTAGTTTTTCACAAAAACGATTTCTGAATCCTTAAGTAAATAGGAGGTTTAGAACATGAAACTATTAAGGCAATCAACAATTATTGGCGCATTGACTGTTGGAGGATTTTTATTTTCGAATACAATTGGTACACTCCCACCTGTGTCTGCTGAATCGCAACTTATACAAAAAGAATCACGATTTACAGATAATTGGCGGTGGCAAAGCTATTTTTTATTACATCATAATGCAGATTTTTTAGAAGAGTTAGCAGTTGGTAACTTAAAGCATGGAGATACATTCGATGTTACTATATATACTGGTGGTAAAGATACTGGTATTGTAAAAATATATCAATTGAGTGGAAATGAAAATGATGAAATAAACTTGCATAGATATAAAACCATTTATGACTCAGGTCTAAAACATAATTATGGTAGATTTGTTACACCTATTACTAATGTTTATAATCCAGGAACATATGTAGCTGTTATGAAACTTGGAGAAAATTATTATTATGGGGGCAGCTTTAAAATCTCAAAATAATTTACATTTATCTCATCAGTAAAAAAATATTGGATACATTTTTATTAGACAAAAATCATTTTAAAAGCTCTCCTTATATATAGGGAGCTTTTTTGATCGTTTCCCCTTTTTAAGGCTAGAAGAAATCCTTACCTTCTTTATCAATTAGCATTTTTATTCACGAACCATTTTTACTTCTTTATGTCCTACAATTCGATATGCAATATTGCATATTCTATATGTTCAATTTTAAAACATGCGATAATTCATTTATATAAAGGTATAAAATTAGTATTGAAAGGAGAATGTTACATGTCTTTCTATTCTTGGTCTCCTCTTATTTTCTTAATAGTTGTTGCAATTATCATTTCTATTCAAAAGGCTAAGAAACAATAATTTATTATGTGGAGGTGTAATAATGTCATTTGCAGCATGGAGTACAATTTTTATGACTTTAATCGGTGCAATATCCGGAGCAGTCTTTGGTATAATCTCCCCTAGAAATAAAAGCAAAAATTAAATGATATCGTAAAAATGAATTTCTAATAAAACTATATACAAAAAAGTAGCCTATAAAGTTTTATAGGCTACTTTTCATTTCATTCATATTATTTAGCTAATTCTTTCGTACCCTTCATTACATCAACGAAGAAGCCCCAGTTATTCACAACAGAAGAAATACTAATATGTTCATCTGGAGTGTGAACATTGAATATATCTGGACCGAATGAAATTGCATCTAAGTCAGGCATCTTTTGAACGAATGCACTACATTCAATACCCGCATGTACAGCGAAGATTTCAGCATCTTTGTTGTATTTTTCTTGATGCACTTTTTCAAACAAATTACGAATTTGCGAATTCGGATTGTATGGCCATTCTGGATACTCCGACTCTATTTCAAATGTTGCACCAACTAATTCGGCAATACATTTAATTTCATTTGCAACATGTTGTTTTAAACTACTGACAGAACTTCTCACTTCGTTACGTAATTTAATTTCATCTTGCAACGTTTCAATAACGCCTAAATTTGTTGAACTTTCTACTAGGCCTTTAATATCCATGCTCATACTTTGAATGCCATTTGGAATTAAGAATAATGATGAAATAAGTTGCTTTTGCGTCTCTTTAGCAAATACTTTTTCTACTTTCTCATCCAATTTTGTAAGAGTTACATGAACATCTGGATCAACAGCACGCATTTCTTCTTGTAATACTCTTGTCCATGATTCTAGTTTTTCTTCTACTTTCTCTACATCTTCTGTAGCTAATACAATTGTAGCTACACTTTCACGCGGAATTGCATTTGTTTTTAATCCGCCGTGAACTTCATTTATATCAAATTGGATATTTGCTGATAAATCTCGTAATACTCGTCCTAATACTTTGTTCGCATTACCGCGTTGTTTATCAATTTCCATACCAGAATGTCCGCCTTTTAAACCACCAACATATAGACGGTATGCATCCGTATTCGCTGGCACTTCATCCCATATTACTGGAATTGTTTCTACAGCTTTCGCACCACCTGCGCTACTTACAAGTAATTTATGATCTTCTTCAGAATCAATATTTATAAAAATCTTTCCTTCAAAGTGATTTGCATCAACAGCGAAAGCCCCGCCCATTGTTGTTTCTTCTTCAGTAGTAATAACTACTTCAAGTGCTGGATGCGAAATGTCTGATGCATCTAATAAAGCCATTGCATACGCAACTGCAATACCATTATCAGCACCTAAAGTCGTTTGATTTGCATATAACATGTCCCCAATGATTCGTAATTCAATTGGATCTTTTTCAAAATCATGTACGGTTGCTTGATTTTTTTCACATACCATATCCATATGGCCTTGAATGATAATAGCTGGTACATTTTCATAGCCAGTAGTTGCGTCTTTTTTAATAATGACATTCATTTCTTCATCTTGAATCACTTCTAAGTTACGCTCTTTTGCAAAACCAACTAAATAATCACTAATTTCCTTTTCATTACCAGATCCTCTAGGAATCTTTGAAATTTCTGCAAAATGATAAAATACAGGGTGCTTTGTTAATTGTTCTAAAGTAGAATACATTTTTAAGCTCCTCTCAAAATGACAAAATAATATGTAAGTCTGCTATCATTATACCATGATTCGTTACTTTCCCTTTCTATTTCATCCTTTAAAATCCACCCTTTAAATATTTAATCGTATAAAAAACGAAAGAAAATGCACTATGCATTTTCTTTCGTTTTTTTTGCTCTCATATATTTTGAAGTACCATTATTCATTAATTTCTCTAAACGATTTATATTTTCCGTTAATGCACCTTTCACAAGAGAGAAATCTGTATTTGGTTCTTCTTTTTTTTCTTTAAAAAATGAAGACTTTTGTACGTTTACTTCAGCCATCTCTTCTCCCCCTCTTCAAAAAGATACAATCTTCTATTTATATTATATCGCAAATGTAGACAGCGTGTACACGTATCATTTTCTTTTTAATTCTTCTTCTAACTCTTCTACTTGCTGCAAAGTATCTCCTTTTATTAACGAGAAATCAGTTGTATCTTTAACTCCTACCCGGCATTCTCTCTTTTTTATTTTTGTTAATTATCATAAAATTACCAATATTAATCTACTATTTAATAATAATATTTGATATTATAAAAAAGTAGATTTTAATGGAATTATAATCTAATATATTTTTGGTTAAAATAATTTTTCACACAAGGAGGTTAACCATATTGAATATTATCGTGACTCCAGAATTATTAGAAGCTTCTGCTAACAAGTTTAAAAGTGCTCAAGAGCAAGCACAAGTACAATTCACTAACCTTCGACAAGATATCTCATATCTTGAATCAATTTGGTATGGTTCTACCAAAGAAAAGTTTTATTATGATTTTCAACAATCTAGCCAAGTAATGAATAAATATATTCATTGCCTTCAACAGATTGAAATTCAACTAAAAAGATCGGCCGAAAAATTCAGAAAAGTAGATAGTGAAACAGGAGCTGAGTTATCTACAAATGAGGGAAGTTTGCTTGAATCTCTCAAAAAGGGATTGATGACCTCCTTATCTCCCACCGTTAAATTAGGTATAATGGCAGGTGTATTAAATGTTATTCCTAACAAAAAAAGAAATGATTTAGTAGATATCGTCACTCGTAAATGGGTTAATGGTAAGGCAGGAGAAATATGGAATAAATTAATTCCCTTAAAAGACTTTTCAACATTAGAAAAAACCGCTGCATCATTAGGGAAATTAGATAAATCTCTTCCTAAAAATAGTATTAAAGAATCTAATATTTCTAAGCATATTATAAAAAATATGAAACCCTTTGGTATAGCTTCCATTTCCCTTACTGCATTAGGAGAAGTAAGTTCATTAACATCCGCCATACAAGGTGATTTTAAAAAATATGATGGCTCTCAAGCTGGTGTTAATATTGCTATGGATACAGTTTATTCTACAGGAAAGGTAGTTGGAAATTTAGCTTCAACTTATGCAGGTGGAGTAGCGGGTGCTGAAGCGGGTGCATTAGCTGGCTCATTAATTTTCCCTCCAGTTGGTACAGCTGTTGGTGCAATTGCAGGTGGCATTATTGGTTCTACTGTAGGTGGAACCGCATTCAATGAATTAGCAGATAAATTTGTACCTCGTCAAAAGTTTAAAGAGAGTATTTCAAGTTTTACAGATAGCTTCACTAATTTTTTAAAATAAATTAAAAATCAATTGAAGAAATGAGGTAAAAAAAGTCTCTAATTAGACTTTTTCAGAGCTATGAATAAAAAACAAATTGTTTCTATAGAAGAATTAGCATTTCTAATGAATTCCAAAGAAAATCAAACTTATGCAAAAGAATTACTAAGTCTTATTTATGATGAACTAGAGAAAGCAGATGTCGAAAAAATATTATTGACTGCAGCGCATTCCCTTTATGCTAGAGGATTGTTAAACTTTAATCAACAAACTAAAGAAATGCAATTACAACCGAGTATAGAGAAATTATTCAACACTATGTGTAACCCGCAACTTTCATTATTACTTCAAAAAATCGATTTTATAAACGAAACAACGATTACTGCTAACATTTATATTGATAACACTTCAAACGTTACATATCAGAGTTTAGATGGTATTGCACATAAAATCGAAGAAATTTCAGACGATAGATTATTTTTAGAATCTAAAAATTTATTACAGCTAGTATTTCAGCAAGAAGAAAAAGGCAGTGACATTGTAGGAACTCTTCCAAACCATATCGTACAAAATATTGAAAAGTTTTTCCCTTTGTCTATTCAAGAAGGGAAAACAATGTTAATAGAGAATGGATTTAATTCCTTATATGCTGAAAATTTGATAATAGATTTAAAAACAACACAGTCTATTTACACTATTATGCGTCTAGATACAACCGAAAAGAATGAGGTTATTTCTGACAATGGATTCTTTGTTATTGAATCACCCAACACCCAATGGCTATTAACTCGAAATATAATAAATGATTCCTTTGATATAACCTATTTAACCAAAAATCTTTTCGTAAATGAAATAACAAAACTAATAAAAGATTAATCCTTTAAGACGGGAGTATATTTATATTGAATAAACAACAGCATTCTAGCAAAAAAAAGGAAGGCTTTTTCGAAAATAGGATATTACCTATCATCACTGTTCTTTCAGGTGTCATTCTACTAGTGTACAAAGGGTTAGAATTTATTTCAAAGTATGTATTAATTTTAATCTTATTTACCCTAATTATTGCTTCGTTATACTTATTGTTTATGAAACAAATAGTTGGTGCTGCTATTGGATTCATTTTTGCAGCCCTTGGGTATTTTATGTATAAAATCATTTTTAAACAAAAAAAGAAATAACGCATAAACAAATCATAAAGAGATAATTTAAAAGAGAATGTTTTTACGCATTCTCTTTTAAATTACCCTTTTTTATATACTTATATGGAATTGCCTCTACAAATTTTTCTAATCGATCTATATTTTGAGTCAATGCACCTTTCACAAGAGAGAAATCTGTATTTGGTTCTTCTTTTTTTTCTTTAAAAAATGAAGATTTTTGTACGTTTACTTCAGCCATCTCTTCTCCCCCTCTTCAAAAAGATACAATCTTCTATTTATATTATATCGCAAATGTAGACAGCGTGTACACGTATCATTTTCTTTTTAATTCTTCTTCTAACTCTTCTACTTGCTGCAAAGTATCTCCTTTTATTAACGAGAAATCAGTTGTATCTTCATTTTCTTCTTTAAAAAAATCATTGTCATAATCTTTTATCACTACAATCACCTCTACGTGCTAGTGTAGGAATGATTGTCCGATTTTATACAAGTTTGTCTAAATTTGCTTTCCCTTTATGTATAAGTGAAAAGGACAGAAGAAAATCCTGTCCTTATTTACTAAAATAACTATGATGTATTGTTAAATTATATACATTTTCAAAATCTCGATCTTGCAGGTTATTTTTCTTCCCATCAATAACAATGAAAACATCACTCACCATTTTTGCTGGTATTATTCCGACATTTTCTACTTGCACCGCTTTCTGTTCATTCAATTGCTCAATGTGTTCTAACGGAATGATAATACTAAATTGAGAACGGATACCACGAAAGTTTGTATTTAATTCTTTTGCCGCTTCAAATACAACAATTTTCGCACCAATCTTTTCTCCATACGAATCTAAAAATGCGTTTAAGCTCTTTGTATATTCCTCTTCCATATGCCATTCCATTGTACCGAATACTGCTGGATTAACATTTTGAATAATTGTTGTGTATATTTCTCCTCTTGCTTTAGAAGCAATTAATGACCGTTTTATCGATTGAACAGTCTTACCGATATCGCTAAATTTCGCTCCCCATATTTCTGAAATATTTGGTGTTAAAATAAATGCGATATCAACGAAAATAACCATTGCAGTGAACATTAAAAGATTTTTCCAGAGGGTTAAATCAATTCCTTTTATCATGAAATACACGGTGACTAATATTATAAACAACCCATACCAAGTCTTTCTAATTCGTTGCTTCTTCTCCTCGTAGAGCTCTTCATTTCTCCAGTAAAAGAAAACAAGAACTAGAAAAACGATTGCTAAAATAAATAAGCCGATTCGAATGTTAGAGATCACCAATGACATCACCCTCCATTCAAAAACTACTCACGATATCATTACATGCACAAGTAGCTCTCTTTATGACAAAAGACGTGGACAAGCTTCTAAATTTAGCAATATCGCATATACATTAGAAGGTGCCACGTCTTTTACCACGCATTAACGGGCAGTAAGACCTCCACCTGAAAATTTAGCGAAAGCATAGAAGTTAGGTAGGGGATCAACTGCCCTTAAAAGCCCGATTGGTTCAACTAATAATCAATGGGGATGAACCCCCCACTGATTAAAGTTTCACTTTATCATGAATCTACATTGTATATGTAGACAAGCATGCGTTTCAAATTTTCATGTTAAAAAGAAATATGTTTCGGAATTTCCCCTTCTGGTACTTCTCCGTCCATACTTAAGTAATAATGGCGAATCGGACGTAAATCATCGTCTAATTCATACACGAGTGGAATGCTCGTTGGAATATTTAATGAAACAACACCATCGCTTGAAAGGTTATCTAAGTGTTTCACTAGCGAACGAATCGTATTACCGTGTGATGAAATAATTACCTTTTCACCACTTTTTAATGATGGCGCAATTTCTGAATGCCAATAATCAAGTACTCTTTTCTCCGTATCCACTAAACATTCAGTCAATGGAAACTCACCTTTTTTAAGTGCTTTATATTTTGGATCATTCATTTCATATCTAGGATCATCCTCAGTAAGAGCAGGTGGTCTTACATCAATACTTCTTCTCCAAATATGAACTTGCTCCTCACCATATTTTTTCGCGGTTTCATCTTTATTCAACCCTTGCAATGCACCGTAATGTCTTTCATTTAGCTTCCAACATTTATGTACTGGCACCCAAGCAAGATCCATCTCATGAAGTACAATCCATAACGTCCGGATTGCTCGTTTTAATACAGATGTATAAGCTACATCAAAAGTATATCCGTTTTTCTTTAATATTGCTCCTGCTTCTCTCGCTTCACTTAATCCATTCTCTGATAAATCTACATCTGTCCATCCTGTAAAGCGATTTTCAAGATTCCATAAACTTTGTCCGTGACGAATAAGTACAAGTTTTATCATAATAATTCCCCTCTCGGAAATGTGAATTGTATTGTTCCATTGCGTACACGTATAAAGTATCTAGTAATGTATCTTTTTATCCATTCACTCTATGACCAATCCATATTTGCCAAATGTATGGATAAAATTTGTTCTTTTTCAAACTATAAAACAGATATATTTCTTATTATGTTTGATCGATTACAACTTCTCGCTTCGACATCCAAGCATCAAAACCTGATCGGCTATTTGCCATTTCATTCATAACTTGATGCCAATTTTCTTCACACGATTCACCAAATTTTGAAAAAATAGCACCCATTTGTTGTCTTTGAACATCGCTCAATTTTTTCTCTAAATCTACACCTATTTCTGTTAAAGATAACTGTTTCACACGGCGATCATGTGTAGCTTCATTACTCTCAATTAAGCCCTTTTCCACAAGTTGTCGTAGTGGTCCGTGAAGAGCTTGTTTACTAATTTCTAACAGTGATAATAACTCATTTACGCTTATACCTGGAAAGCGTGCGATAAAAAATAAAATTCGGTGATGTACTCGTTGTATGCCATACTCTTTTATAATTTCATCTGGCTTTTCAGTAAATGTTTTATATGCAAAGTAAAATAATGCTAATGCTTCATTCATCTGTTCTTCTTTATGTTGTGTCATCTACTTTCCCCCTGTATGTAAATTATACCACAATCCAGTAATCAATATTTTAATGAACGCATTGGAACTTCTTTAGTCTATTGAAATATTCACTGCACAATTAGGAGATGATTCAATTGAAAACGCAATATACAGTAAGTACATATTTACTAGACCGACTAAGCGAATTAGGAATCGAGCATATTTTTGGTGTCCCTGGTGACTATAATTTGGCTTTTTTAGATGACGTAGTAGCACATGAAAAGTTAGAGTGGGTTGGCAATTGTAATGAACTAAATGCAGCATATGCTGCTGATGGATATGCTCGTATAAAAGGAATCGCGGCTCTTATTACCACTTTCGGTGTTGGAGAGTTAAGCGCCATTAACGGCGTTGCTGGCTCATACGCAGAGAACGTACCTATTATAAAAATCACAGGGACACCACCAACAACAGTAATGGAAAATGGAGCACTCGTTCATCATACGTTAGGTGATGGAAAGTTCGATCATTTCTCCAATATGTATAGAGAAATCACGGTAGCACAATCAAAATTAACACCTGAGCATGCCCGCTGAGGAAATTGACCGTGTGTTACGTGCATGTTGGAGTGAGAAACGCCCTGTTCATATTCAATTACCGATTGATGTATATAATAAGCCAATTAATAAACCTACGGAACCAATTTTACATAAACCAGTTTTAAGTAATAAAGATGCGCTGGATAAAATGCTTCTACATGCGACTTCAAAAATAAACAGTGCCAAAAAACCTGTTATTTTAGCTGATTTTGAAGTGGCTCGTTTTCATGCGGAAGAATATTTGCATCAATTCGTAGAAAAAACTGGGTTTCCTATCGCAACGTTAAGTATGGGAAAAGGAATATTCCCTGAAAAACACCTTCAATTTATAGGAATTTATACTGGGGATGTTAGTTCTCCATACATACGAAAAAGAATTGATGAATCTGACTGTATTATTAGTATTGGTGTGAAATTAACTGATACTATTACTGGCGGCTTTACACAAGGTTTTACGAAAGAGCAAGTTATAGAAATCCATCCCTATACTGTGAAAATTATTGATAAAAAATACGGACCAGTTGTAATGAAAGATGTTTTAGAACAATTAAGTGATTTAATCAAACATCGTATTGAGGAAACACTTGAAATGAAGCCCTTTATTTCAGAATCACTATCTATGACAGAAGAGTTCAATCCAAAAGCACAAATGGTTACACAAAAACGTTTTTGGCAACAAATATACCATTTCTTACAAGAAAACGATGTTTTAATTGCAGAGCAAGGAACGCCTTTCTTCGGTAGTGCCGCTATCCCTTTACCAAATAGCACTACATATGTAGCACAACCATTATGGGGATCAATTGGTTATACATTACCTGCTCTACTCGGTACACAGCTCGCTGATTTATCACGGCGTAACATTTTAATTATTGGTGATGGTTCTTTCCAATTAACTGTTCAAGAGTTATCGACTATACTTCGGCAAAATTTAAAACCGATTATATTTTTAATCAATAACAATGGATATACTGTTGAACGTGCAATTCACGGCCAAAATCAACCGTATAATGACATACAAATATGGGATTACACGAAACTAGCAAACGTATTCGGATCAGAAGAAAAATGCCAAACATTTAAAGTGAAAAATGAAATAGAGTTAGCAGAAGTCTTAACTAAAATAAATTTTAATATGAATCGACTTATCTTTGTTGAAGTTGTAATGAGCCAAGAGGATCAGCCTGAATTGTTAGCTAAACTCGGTGAAAGATTCGGCAAGCAAAATTCTTAAAAAGAAAAAGCGTAACTATAAATAGGCTACGCTTTTTCTTTTTAAATTTTTATTCCGCAAGCGTTAACTGCCAAGACACACCATATTTATCATTTAACCAGCCAAACTTTTTGCTAAATGGATAAGAACCTAAAGGCATTAGTACAGATCCATCCTGTGCTAGTTTATGAAAGACCGTTTCAATTTCTTCTTCCGTCTCACAAGTTACATAAAGAGACATAGATGGTGTAAATGTAAAACCATGCTTTACATAACTATCAATACACATGAACTCTTGTCCATTTAGCGTAAAAGTTGCATGAATTACAGTTCCCTCTTTACCAGGTCCATTTTCATCGTAGCGAGAGATATTTACAATTTCTGATTGATCGAATAGCGACGTGTAAAAATTCATCGCCTCCTCAGCTTTACCTTCAAACATTAAAAACGTAGTAATTTTTTGATTTGTGTTACTCATATAGAGACAACCCCTTGTTATGTATTTATGCAAAACATACACCGGCAAGCAAAAACCGAACGTATATTCTTATAAATATATTGTCTATAAAAACGATGAGTTTGTCAATTATCTACTTTCTTATTTCTTCTTAAATAATGCTGTCCAAAGAAATGATTCTCCAAACATAGTATTTGGTTGGTCAATTTGCTTCATCTTTCTAATTTCGATCACTTCAAACTCGTCAAATATATCTCTTAATTTTTCTTCTGAATATGCAAGGCCACCTTGTAGACTCCATCCTCTATATACATCCCAATCTGTTATTTCTGATCCATTTCGCTCATCTAAATCACCTGCCGAAAAACATGTTAATCCAAAATAACCACCCGATTTCAAGGAGTTTTTAATTAAATTCACATAATTTATTCTTCTATGCGGTGGAATATGATGTAAACAGCCCGAATCGTACACAAAATCAAAATCATTTTGACACTCTAAATTAAAAATCGAATCACAAATAAAATCGATTTCTATTCCTTTTGCTAACGCCCTCTCTTTCGCCCAATTAATGCCCTCTATAGATAAATCCACTGCTGTTACTTCAAATCCTTTATTTGCTAGATAAATTGCGTTTCTACCCGGACCACATCCAAGTTCTAGTACTTTTCCTTTTGAAACCCGCTTTTTTTGGATATACGAAACTAGATTCTCATCTGGAACATTTTCAAAAAACGGAACATCTTTTTCTCTATTCTCATAAAATTCATTCCAAAATGGTTCTGCCGGTCTTAATAACGAATCGAGCATTTTATTAATATCTTCTTGAGTATGCAACGTTTCATTTTTCATTTATACCCCTCCAAATTTAATAGTCAGAAAATTATTATATATCTTTTTGAACTTTCAAACAAAGAAAAAACTCCTATATTCAATAGGAGTTTTTGTCTTTAAAATCCAAGTACAGCTAACCATTTTAACAGCTTCTTCATTCCGTGGATTCAATGTTTCTTTTAACGCTTCTGCTGGGTTTTTATCGCCACTCTCAATCAGCTTCTGTGCATTGAGCATAAAGGTAATAATCATAAATTTCCGCAATTTATTTATAAGAATATAAAGCGTTAACAAGGGTGATGTATATGAGCAAGTTCCGAAAGAAGATGATTAAATATTTGCAAACATTTTGGGGATGCTTAGCATTTGGTGTATTAATGTTTGCTCTCTTCTTAATTATGGATTTAACAGATACACCTCTAAATACATTAGGCTGGAGAGACTTGCTAGGTTCTGCAGCAGGCGCAGTCATTATATCTATTGGGATGTTTACTTTAAATAAATTGGATTTAAAATAAATATTCGGTCAATACTGTATTTAGGCTATATGCCAAGATTCATTTAAAGTAGTCTTCTCTGTATCTCCTAGTATTGAGCAGTTAGCTTTTTCTAGCTGCTCTTTGTTTGTAAAAAACGAACTCAATTGACTACACGCACATATAATATTCTGTGTTCCTTTCTTTATAATTTGAAATAGTCATTACAAAATGAATCTCGTCACGAGAGCACTTTATTGAGTGCTCTTTTTTGATTTTTGAATACTTATTAAATGAAATTTTTGTTTAATTTATAAAATAAAAACGCTTGTCCACTTCACCCCATTCACCATCGTATATTATCCAACCATTATAATCGTATAATTCTTCTTGTATTTTCCATTCACTACGATACATTCTTTAATTCCCCTTAACAATCCTTGCCCTTTTATATAATTGCTTTCCAACTTCATGATTTGCTTTTTGCTACCTTCACCTCCTATGACGAGCAATCATAGGAGATGAAGGTATGAATGAAGAAAATATTGTTTTACATGGAACTGCGGTTAAATCAAGTTTAATCGATTCAACACTCCTATCTATTTTTCGTCATTCACTTTACCGACAGAAGCAACAGGTTCAACGGTATTGATTTAGGAAGCGGACTCCCTTATATATATTAAAAGCTTTTTGGAGTGAACCCATGTTCCTTATATATTATGGAATGGGTTTATATTTGTGACATAAGGACTTATTTTTTTATTTATTTTAATTTTCAAGGGCCTTTTTCTTATACTTGTGTGTTAACCAATTCATAAGTTGTAGTGTGTAAGTGGGTGAATGAATGATAAGGATGGTGTAAAAATGAGTGAATTTAAAAAGAAATTTCATATTCCATGTGATTGTTTTCTCCCCCCTGTACCCCCACCTCAAGTTGGACCGACTGGGCCGACCGGAGCGACTGGACCAACTGGACCAACTGGGCCAACTGGGCCGACCGGAGCGACTGGACCAACTGCTGTAGGATGTTGTCCATGTAATAATGTTCTTAACAACCCTGGATTTGACATACCACCTGTAGGAGTAGATCCAGTTCCAGGTTGGAATCAAGTAGGTTCTGTTTCAGAAGTAGGTTTTCCAAACGTTCATAGTGGTCGTTTTCTGCCAGATGGGTCATTTAGTCTCTTAGCTGCATCAATTGGTCCAGGTGGAAGTATTAATCAAACAGTTGATGTTGACGAAGGTTGTTGTTTTACATTTTCATTTGCTGCAGATGTAAGGGATGGTGCATTTCTTATAGCTTCTGTATCTTTTCCAGAACTTGGGCAAGCATGTCCCCCAGCCCCTGCAACTCTTGGTCCATCAAACATTCCACATATTGTACCAGTTATGAATCAACCACAATCTCTTTTCCAACATTATGTTCTTGTTGTGTGTATACCTGCTACTGTGACTATAGCTTGTATTTCTTTCCAAAATACTGCTACAGGTGGTGAAGGCGCAACAGCCTTTGTTGACAATGTTGTATTTCAACCTACTGGTGGACCTTGCACTTCATGTTCACAAAATTTTTAACACATTAATACGCTTGAAAATTTCCTTTTTTCTGGCGAATACAACAACTATTAAAGAGGGCCTTCTAGCTCTCTTTTTATATTAGGAATCATCATAATCTGGCCCCTCAACCATGACTCCACTCACTATATATTCATTAATAAACCATTGGTTACTCTTCATTTCATTCCAATAACTATTTTATATTAAATCCGCACATCCCTCAGAAGCATACATACGATATTATGTTGTATTCTTTTTCAATATCAGTGTTTAGCTGAGAGTACCTTGGATGGCGCTCTTTAATTTTCAAATAACATTTTTAAGTAATTACGAGAGCGGATTTTATTATGTTGTACAAGCACTACTTCGCCTTTTTAAATAAACTATATAGACATCTAAATGAAGGTAGATTTATATTCATATGGCTGATTACTTTTATAAAGATGGTAAAAAGTATTATAAAAAACAGTCACATTCGGGCAATCAAAAAAACAACTGTTTTATTGATACGCATACAATTGCAGGTTCTGAAGAAAATGCAAATGGAAATATACCTGTATCTGTTTTCCTTGAAACTACCACTCCACAAACTGTATTTGAGGATTTTACAAACAATCACAATAAAACATTAATCCAGTTATTTGTTGTTGGTATGAGTGCACCCGTTCAAGTAACTATTCTAACAAGAAGATCTAGCATACCAATTACTACTACATTACAACCCGTTCAAACAAAAATATTTCAAGTTGAAGATTTTCAAAGTCTTACTCTTACAAAGCAGGAAGGTCCTACTAGTGCAGTTAGTTTATTTGTTCAAAAAACATTTTGTATCTGCTGTAACGATAATAACGACTCATGTGATGAATGTTACCATGAGTGCAATTAATAGATTAAATCACTTGAATAACTCTTTATATAGAGGGTTCTTTTCTTTTTTTAATGTCGTGTGAAATATACCAAGGTTTGAACCCCTAATCCTAGGGATTCTTTATTTAAATAAGAATTTTAGTGAAAATAAATTTACTGTTTATCCTAAAAATTCATACACTTATATGAACTTTAAAAAATACAAAATATAGTCCTTGGTCCAAGAGCACCACACTCTCTGTTGGTGCTCTTTTCAGTTAAATAATACTTTTGCGAAAATTTTGTTGTCTAATTTTTCACTTATCCATTTCACTTTGCTCTATTTTCGCATTTATTATTAGAAATACTAATTTTTTAGAGGTGAAATTATTATGGACGAGTTATTATCTTCCGCTTTAATAAAAGCCTGATTTACTCGGACCTACTTTACCAGCTATTCCACCATTCACTCTGCCTACCGGACCAGGATGTATAGAACCCCTACCAACTTTCACTCAAATCGTCTATTTAAACAAAGCTGGTGATGATTCTGAATACGCACCATTTTTAACAGTGACTGCAGTAATGGCATCAATAACAGATGCTATAGCACCATTTCCGGATCCCTTAAATATAACTAAACGTTATGCTATCTCTATTGGACCTGGCAACTATATCGAACCATTAATTCATTTAAAAGCTAACGTTCAATTAGTAGAAACTAGTACTTTATTTACTAGATTACAAATTCCTTTCGATATAAATGATCCGTCTTGGTTTGATTTAAACTTTTCCCAGGATCCTAGATCTGGGTTTGTTAATCTGACATTACTAAGTTCGCCTCTTGATTTTAACTTTCAAACGGCACAAAGTGTTTCAGGTAAATTATTCTTTGTTAGCGTTAATATAACCCCTACTCCTATATTCACAACTTTATCGACTTCTGTGAATCAAGTGAATATCCGTAATTCAATGTTATCCGCTGGTTATACTCAAAATGGAATTAACATGGAAATGTTTGCTTCGTTCGTTTCTAGTGGCAATATTACTATTAATTCGCAAGCAACCACAGATACCCAAGTCAACTTAGTTGGTGGAGGAATAAATGGTAATGTCATTATTAATGTGCTACCTGGTCATATTCCAATTGCCCCTTAAATTTAACCAGCTTTGCTATTACAGAAAACATCTTCAATCCCAGCCCTAATTCTGGAAATTCATTTGTCAACGGCGCTAATAACGATATTACAAGAGTCAGAGCGACAGTTGATTCATTACCTATTCGTTCCCGAATAAATCTTATAGGAACAAATACATCTTTAATTAGAGTTGATGATGCTTTCGATTTAGCTTATACACCTAATAATCCAGCAAACTAGGCTCCTCTTCCTCCTACTACAGTACAGGAAGCTTTAGATGGAATTGCTGCATTGCTGGCAGTAACTATCGGTACGCCATAAACATCTTAGAATGAACTTAAATCCTAATTTAACACGAGCTAAATTGCTATGATATGTGAAAGAAAAGTCTCTTCAAATCTGATTGGAGAGACTTTTTTGTTACTAAGCAAATCCGATATCTGAAAATTAATATACATCATAAACAAATTGTATTAAACTTTATTTCCATCATTATTTTTTGCATAACCGCTATTTTATTTTCCTCTGCTCTAAAACCAAAATAGAGTAAGCCACAAGTAGCAAACGAACCTAATACGGATCCTATAATGATTTCTAAGCAGAACATAACGTAACTCCTCCTATACATTAATTCAGACATTTATAAAAAAATTAAAATATATAAATCCAACGTAAAACACTTGTTAAGATTGCTGTCATTCGCACTATTTGTTCTGATAACGTTATATAATCAAGATGCAACAAGCGACAAATGTGGGAAATAATATTCGAACATTTTCTTTTTAATACTAAAGATGTCAGTTACTACACCTTTTACATCACCGTTTGGCAAATAGATCATGAATTCTGCTTTATATGTAATTGCATCAAACCGTTTGCCATTCTTTTTATAACCAGGTTGTAGAACAAACGATGGTTGCAATTCGATTGCCTGTATTTCACCTGCACCTTGCTTTTCTTTTAACAGCTCATAATATTTAGACTCGGCTTCTGAATTAAAGATACAACCATCTAGCTCAACCTTTTTATTGTTATATTTGCTCTTTGTTTTTCTCTTTTGTTTTATTAATTAGCTGATTAATTTCACAGACATCATTTATCAAACGTTCCATGTTTCTTCACCCCTTGAATATTTTTCAAATAAAAATACATACTATTTTCAAGCCGCCGTGTCCACGGCTAATACTTCTTTCTTTTGTTACAGCAGAAGCAGGTAGGTTCTTCACTTATCTGCTTTCTCTGTATATTTTTTAAGAAATCGAAAATAATACCAACAAGCTGTTTGAACTAGCAGCTTCACTCTTCTCGTAATGGGGATGCAATTTATTACAATTAGCTAACTCATTGAACTCACTGGCAGACAACCAAAATCGTTGTCTGCTTTTTGTATGAGATTTTTCGTTTTACATATACTACTTTTGAACCTGCAGACCAATACGAACCATTTTGGTGCTTGGGATTTCCCTTCCTGGGGATAAGTATTTTTTACTTATCCCTTTTTGTATAGACACGTACATTTAAGGTAAAGCTAATTACAAGCAGATTTTCTGTTTATGCGTAGTTCTAAACAAGAATACTTTTTCTCCTATTAAAGGACGGCAGGTACGACTGCTAGTCCTTTTTTCTTATATCGCATACTATCCCTTCAGGTAACTTCGTACTACATTACCTTCATCGTCGTAGTAAGCAATTTCCCAATAAGGATGGCAGTTGTGCTTCTCAAGTTCCCCATCGAGCAAAACGAACAAATTAGTTTTCCAGTTTCCAACGATCGTATCCCAATACGAGTTAAATCCTTCATAAACTTCTCTTGTTCCATTTCGATAATTGCGGAATGTGTAATGAAAATACTCGCTCGCTACATTACCTTTTCTTTCAACCAAAGTATTCTGCCGAAATAGTAGACATAATAAGTTCCGTTCTCTTTTTGCTGCAGCATAACATTCCCGTACCGTTTGAATGTGTTACGAATTTCTTTCACCAAATCGTCCAATTCTTTGTTAGCAAAAAATGTTTTCTTATCGTTATACCAATTGATTTTTTCATAACCCGTATCATCATCAGGGCGCTAGTACGAATTGTTTTCTCTCGATTTTTTTTTTCGATTAAATATTGTTCGTACATAAGTTGCACTTGTTCTTGAATTGCGACATGGTAGTAATACCCTTGCTCTACTGGTTTTGGACTATAAAATTCCCTTTATAAGTTTTAAAATTCATTTTAAATACGGTGAATGAAATTTCCGTTTTTTCTCGGTATCACCCTTGTTGTATACAAGCAAAAAAAGCCGCAATATTTTGCGACTCTTTTAAAATTATAACTATTTAACGGCCACGTCTTTGCTGACCTTGTTTTGCACTACTTTTCTTATTACTTGGCTTATTAAATGATCGATTGTTATCATTTCTCGAACTATTTCTTGAATCGTTTCTTGGGCCACCTCTTGAACCACTTCTTGAACCTTCGTGGCTATCTCTTTGACGATATTGATCTGATTTCTTTGGAGCCGGCTTTGGTACCGGTTTTCCATTTTCATCTACACGTTTTATCTTCGGTTGTTCGATTATTTCTCTTTGCAATGGTGCACCAAGCGTTTTTTCAATTTCTTCTAAATGTTTTTCATCTTTCGCTGCAACGAATGTAATTGCAAGACCTGATCCACCTGCACGTCCTGTTCGGCCAATGCGGTGAATATAACTTTCTACATCTTCAGGGATATCAAAGTTAAATACGTGCGTTACACCATCTACATCAAGTCCACGAGCTGCTACATCGGTTGCGATTAAGTACTGAATTTTAGCTTCACGGAAACTCTTCATAACTCTTTCACGTTTCGCTTGAGGTATATCACCATGAAGTTCAGCACAATTATAACCTAGTCCTTTTAAATTATCATAAAGCTTACTTGCTCTAACCTTTGTACGACAGAAAATAACTGCTAAAAATGGCTGATCACGATCCATAACAAAACGAAGTGCATCTGGCTTTGCACGATCTGTCGTCTCAATGACACGCTGCTCAATTGTATTTACCGTTACTTCTTCACTTTGTACTTGAATCATTTGCGGCTCATCCATATAACGTTTCGCCAATTTTTTAATATCTTTTGGCATCGTTGCTGAGAATAACATCGTTTGTTTACTATCAGGTGTCTCATCTAAAATATCTTCAATATCATATAAGAAACCGAAATAAAGCATTTGATCCGCTTCATCTAGTACAATTGTTGAAAGATTACTTAAATCAATTGTTTCACGACGTATATGATCTAATAATCGTCCTGGTGTCGCAACAACAATATGTGTATTGCCTTTTAATTTTCTCAATTGTTGTGCTACATCTTGCCCGCCATAAATCGCTAGTACATTAATATCTTCTCTTTGAACAAGCATTTTTTTAATTTCAGTTGTAATTTGCAGTGCTAGTTCCCTTGTTGGTGCAACGATTAAAGCCTGAACATCACTAGACTCTGGATTGATTTTTTCTAAAATCGGTAACACGAATGCTAACGTTTTACCCGTTCCTGTTTTCGCCTGCCCAATAATATCTTTACCTGACATAATAACAGGAATTGCCTGCTCTTGAATTGGTGTTGCTTCTGTAATTCCATTTTCACGTAATGTATGATTAAAAGTTTCACTAATTCCTAATTCTAAAAAGTTTTTCAAATAGACCACTTCTTTTCCTTATTTTTCACATTAGCTTTCATTGTACCATTTGTTTCGCCAAATATGAAAAATAAAAAAATTCTTATCTTCTTTTTTTATATTCATCGAGTACTAGTTGGACAAATTGTTTTTGTTTTTTCTCGAAATTTATTAATGCTTCCATATTTGCCGAATTCAAAATATACTTCTTAATTTTTCTATTACTCCAAATTAATCTTGTATACTTTGTATCTTCGTGTAGCCTTCGAAACCACTCAAATTCACTTAAGTTGGCAATATGATGTTTTAATTTCATGTCATTTCGAGGGTAAAATGTAATTATAGCCATTATTACATCAAGCAATAAACTCATCTTCTCCCCTCCTATACATATATATTTCAAATTTACGGAAACATAGTTAAAGGGTGATGAAATTGACCACTACATTCATAAAGATATTTTGCATATTTTTCTTACTATATTTTCAATCGACCTCAATTATTATGGCAAAATCTCAAACAAATGTGATAAGTGAATTTAAACATGCTTTATTCAAAAATGATAAAAAATTAATGCAGTCATATGTAACAGAAGGGATTGAACTACCTACTTTCCAAAAGGAAAAACCTATTCATGAAATTAAAATAGTACCATCTCCAAAAGAAAATACCACAGTCCTTATTTCTTATTCCAAAGACACTGATGATGGATTTACTATCGGTTGCATTTTAGAAATAGTAACAAAGAATAATAAAATATCTCGAATTAATCAAATTTATGATGGAACTAACCCTCTTATGAAAGAAGCTACTATTTGTAAAAGAATATGAATTGAAGATTAAGCGTCATATACTAACACCTACAAAATTCCCGTTCGAAATTCACGAATTTCAAGGGTACATCTATAACGATTACTTAGAACTACGATACTACAATAAAGATAGTAATAGGATTTTTAAAATCACTGTTTCACCAGTTCAACATAAATTAGATCAATATGTACATAAGGGAACTAAATTTTACATTTTAAAACATAATATAAAGGCAGTATATAATCCTCATTTTGATTTAGCATATGAACTTATCTTTCAGAAGGACGGTTTTCAATATAAAATCGCCATTGGTAACAAACTATACATAAAAAGAAAATACAGTGTTAATGATTTGATTAGACTTGCAAAATCTATGAATTAAAAAACCGATCTTTTCGATATAGGAAAGATCGGTTTTTTAATTCATACAGTGAGTTTTCCTCCATGATAGCAATAATACCTTGCTGCTTTAAGGTTTTTAATTCTCTTTAAAGATTCTTCCGCTTTTTCTATATCTAAGCAAAAATCCGGATTAGCTATTTCTAATTCACAATTATTTTGAACGGCCGCATCCCCTGTAATTACACAATTTAAATTTGGAAAATATAATGAAATATGCCCCGAAGTATGTCCAGGGGTCGCTACTATTTGACATTCATCATTCAAAATCATTTGACCATCATATACTTTTTCATCGACGGAAATATGTCTTATATTTTTTAATTGTTGTATAAACCACTTACCAAATTCTTTTTCTTCAATTGGCATACGTTGTAACATTTCTTCAGCTTGGACTAGTCTCTCCGATTTTATTTCACCATTAATGTAGTTGGATTCAATTTCACTAGCAATAATATTAACGTGAGGATATTTCACTTTGAAATCATATAAAGATCCTATATGATCGTCATCATAATGAGTAATAATTATATTTTTTAAGTTTTTCATCTCATACCCATGTTTTACAATTGCGACTTCAATTAAAGGTAAAAAATTGATATAACCCGTATCCACTAAAGTTAATTCCTTGTTTAATATAAGTAAGCTCGGATAAATACATTGTTTTGCACCGTTAAATTCGAATTCAATTGGTAGTTCTATTATCTTCATTTTTCTTCCCCCATACCGCTTATTAAATGTTTAATAATAAATAAATCATCCACATACATTTTACTGTACATACTTATGTAACGAAACAATGTGAGTCGTTACATAACAAACATTCTATTATTTTGAACAGGTAATTCCTTATTTTTATGGAAATATAAAATAAGATAAATAATAAAATTGATTATTCCTTCACTTTTTTGTCTATCCTTTTAAAAAATCTATGTTTTTGTAAAAGGAGTGTTTATATGGAGAAACAGACACTTTGGAAAAAATTCAAACAAAGCTCAGCAAGCCTCGGGAAATCTAGCGTATATGAAAGTATTATTTTATACTACACAATGAGAAAAAAAGGGTTACCTACTAAAGCGAAATTTATAATTTTAGCCGCTTTATCCTATTACGTATTAACAATCGACTTCATTCCAGATATAGCTGCTATTATTGGGATTGGCTTATTAGATGATGTTTTAGCAATTGCTATAGCGCATAAATTTGTAATGCGCCATGCGGACGCTGAAATTCGAGAAAAGAGCAAAGTAAAAATGGAGTCATTATTTACTTCAGTACAAGTATAATGATACTGTCTAGTCATTTACCTAGCTTTTTACTTTCAAAAAAGCTAACTTTAATTATTGATAGTTCTATTTAACCTTCACCATGAGATCATTACAGAATACTTTCTTAATTTCTCTTAGCTCTCAAGCCGTAAACAAATAGGGGCCAGCACTTGTTCCTAAGTTCTGACTCCCTATTATTTGTTCTTATATTTATCTGTTATTCAATTCATTCAGGAAAGATTCCCGCAGAGACATCCTTATATAAAGAAAGACCATATTAGTGCAGATAGTTTATACAGTTACATGCGTCCCCCTATACAAAACTGCTATTGCCACTACTATAAGCATCATCCCCATAAAAGCAGGTGCAGCATGACCAAGCGATACATAAATTTGTCCTCCAATAATTGGACCAATCATTCTTGCCAAAGCTTGAATAGATTGGCTACCGCCTTGGATCCTTCCTTGTTCACTAGAATCGACAGACTTTGAGAGCATCCCATTGAATGAAGGCCCGAAAATTGAATCCCCAAAACCAAACATTAACATTCCAACGATAAGTAGTGGATACAGTGAAAACAAAGCAGATGCTGCAATAAAACTATAACCAATAATCTCCGAAACCATCCCAAGTATTGCTATTTGTTTATCACTAAGCTTGATCAAAAGCTTTGGCATTATAAAAGCTTGTGAAATGATATCTTGAAAGCCCATAATTGAAAACATAAGTCCGATTAGTGCAGGTTTCCAGCTAAAAGTATCCATCGTAAATTGTGTAAAAATTGCTTGTAAAGATCCGTTAGGTATCCAAAGCAAAAACGCTGAGACAAGTAACCATTTTAAGTTTTTCATGGAAAGTATGTTTGCCATATGTGCAAAAGGATTTAACCTTACAAAAGTAATTTCTTTTAGCCTATTATTTTTGTCAAGACTCTCAGGCATATATTTCATCCCATATAAAACATTTAATAAAGTTATAAGTGCTCCGAAATATAAAGGTACAGAATGACCAAACTTTGCAAGTAATCCCCCAAGAGTTGGTCCGATAATGGTTCCTGCACCTACCACTGCACTCACCCACCCAAAATACTTCGTTCTCTGTTCTGAGGGAATGATATCTGCAAAATATGCAAAAATTGTACTGATGCTCCCGCCTGTTATTCCTTCTACTATACGTCCAGCAAATAGTACCCATAAAGCCCCTCCTATACCAAAAACTAAGTACCCGATTGCAGAACCGAAAAGGCATATTAAAAGTAATGGACGACGGCCATATTTATCGCTCAAAGCTCCGAGTGCAGGAGCAGCGAAAAACACGCAGACCGCATAAACAGAGGTCAGTAGCGTAACAACTAGAGCCTGTTCTTCCGGACTACTTATATAAGGCTCCACTAAGAATGGCACTACAGGCATAATGATACTGAAACCTATACCACAAAGAAATACAGAAATAAGACCGAATATTAAAGCATGTTTATCTATGTTTTTTTCAGTTTCATTTTTTGATTTAAAAATAGACATTTAATTTCTCCTCTCAAAACACTTTGTTGCTTTGTCAACAAAAATAATAACTCTGTTTTGTTGATTAGTCAACAAAAATAAAATAATAAAAAGGTAGCCTTACCGTGAATAGGCTACCTTTTTATTATTTAAATATATCTCGCATTAACAGGCAAATTTACGACTTAATATGTATACCTTGTTTCTTTATTTCTGCATCCAAATGCCTACTATACTTTTCCACGAAGTTAATTATACTGTCGAATTCTGCCTCGGTTACTTGCTCAAATACAGCTTTATCCCGCTGTTGAAACTCATTGTGCAACTCCTCGTGAATTTTATATATTTCTTTCCCTTGTTCAGTAAGCCTAAAATAGATTTCTTTTTTATTCTCTGATTTCTGGTAACTTTCGATAAGGCCTTTGTTTATGAGCTTCTTAGTCATTCTACTTATTGCACCGCGAGTCACATAAAAAGCCTCTGCAAGTTGTGTCACGTTAGAATCGGAATTGTTTTCAATGTATTCAATACAATGTACTTCAGAAGACTTAAAACCTTTAAGACCTTCTTCCATTTTATCCTTATTAAGCCAAACCATCTTATTATATAATTCCCTGAAACCGTTCATGACCTGTTCTTCCTTATTCATGGTCTATCCTCCTAACAGCTCATTCATACGTTAAAACCATTATAGTGAACTACCCACCACTTAGTATCTCTTACGAGCTTACCCCGAGTGGGGGCTTCTCGGTTCATCGCTACTTTTGATAGCTAACGAATTTGTCTTAAGACAGCCGAGCAAACTCCCTTGTTCCAAAGGTTATTTCTTACGTTTTATATCAATGCGAATAACCGCATGGCTTCTTTTTTGATATTGATAGCTGCGTTATAGTCACGACTGATTGTTAGTCCACACGAACACGCATACGTACGTTCAGATAGTGACATTTCTTTTTTGTTTCCACAACGACTACACATCTTTGTAGAAGGAAACCATTTATCTATTTTCACAAGCTGTTTTCCTTGTTCTTGTAGCTTATATGCTAAAAATGTCGTTAACATCCCCCAGTCGTTATCAGCTACACTCTTACCAAAGCGAAGTGCTCGTGACATTCCTTTCATATGTAAATCTTCGATTGCTACAACGTCAAAATGAGTAGCCAATTCTTTAGACTTGTGATGAAGGAAATTCTTACGTTGATTTGCGACCTTTTCATGCAACTTCGCTACACGAATGCGTCGTTTATTCCAGCGTACCGAATCTTTCACACGTCTGGCTAATACTCGTTGTTCCTTCGCTAATTTGTCTAACATCTGATGATAAAAGCGAGGATAATTGGCTTTCTCATCTTCGCTACTCACATATAATTCAGCCATTGCGAAGTCTAATCCAACTACATTTTGTACTTCTTTTTGTACAATCTCTTTTTCATATTCAGTCAAGATGGACACATAGTATTTACCAGTAGGTGTCATCGAGATCGTACACGATTTGATGATATGACTTGGCGGTATCTCCCTATGTTGCTTCAGTTTCACCATTTTCAATTTCGGTAATTTGATATAACCATGAAATAACATAATATTTCCGTTTACGCGATTCGTTGTATAAGATTTTCTACTCTTTCTACTTTTGAATGTAGGAAAATCACTTTGACCACTAAAAAAGTTCTTATACGCAGTTTGCAAGTTTAATTGCGCGTTAGCCAATGCTAAGGAATCGACCTCTTTCAGCCATTCATACTCCACTTTGTATTTCGCAGGAGTAGGGAATTTTTGTTTCTTCAGCTCTTCCTTGTTCTCATTATATGTTTCGTATATTTCTTTCCGCTCAGCCAGCATTTTATTATACACAAAGCGTACACATCCGAACGTTTTACGTATGAGATGTGCTTGTTCTTCTGTAGGATACAGACGAAATTTGTACGCCTTATTCTGCTTTGGCATTTCCATTCACCTCAGTTTTCGCTTCATTTCCCATAAGCTATGAAGGTGATTATACAACCTGAACATTACATTATTATTATCTACTTTCATTGTTATACCAAACTTTACCTCTTATAAGAATGATTATATCAGAGGCGAAAAAAATAGGAAAACCAAATGTTTGGCTACGCCAAATCGAAATTCATCCCCCACCTACCGCTAGACTTTCGTCTTTCACACGCTTGAGGAAGGAGGCTTCTTTCGGATAATACGTTAAATTTCTGTTTCCGTTTCGACAATATTGATATAATTATTTGAGTTATCTATGAAAGTAGACGATAAAATATAATAATTCACTATACGGAAAATAAAGCATGTATATTATAATATGCCCTACACGGTAAACAAAAAGTAAGATCTAAGATTAGTTGTCTTAGCTCTTCTTCCATAAAATTTATGTTTTTTAAATACTATTTCACTTCATTGGCTACAAAAAATTGCTCACAAACACTGGAAATGCGCTGCAGGTCTACGTTTCCACCAGATATAACCGCGACTACCTTTTTCCCTTTAATATATGGATCCACTTTCCCTGCAAGTAGAGCAGCAGTAGCTAATGCGCCAGCCCCTTCTACAACAGCTTTACCGCGTTGTAATAAGTCTTTCATCGCTACTTCTAATTCACCTTCTGATACAGTTACAATATCATCTACTAATTCTTTTACTACTTCAAAAGTTAAATCGCCTGGTATTTTAACTGCGCAACCATCTGCTATAGTAGGTGCCTCATAATGCTCTACAATCGTACCTTTGTCATAAGATGCCTTCATCCCATGAACATTGTCTGCTTGGACACCAATAATATTAATGGATGGATTAAAAGATTTTAATGCAACAGCAATACCAGAAATAATTCCACCTCCGCCAATTGGTACAATGACAGTATCTACATCCCACATATCATCAAGAATATCTAATCCTATTGTACCTTGACCAGCCATTACTTCTATATCGTCATATGGATGTAAGTATGTTTCACCTGTTTCCTTAATAATCTCCTCACATTTTGCCTTCGCATCATCAAAAGTTTCACCGTATAAAATCACTTCTGATCCATATCCTCTAGTTGCTTCAACTTTCGCCTGAGGGGCAGAAATTGGCATCACAATTTTACTCTTAATACCAAGTAAATGAGCAGATAAAGCAACTCCTTGCGCATGATTACCAGCGGAACAAGCAATTACTCCTCTCTCTTTTTCTTGATCTGTCAACTGTGACATTTTATTAAACGCACCACGAAATTTAAAAGAACCGGTTAATTGCATATTTTCTAATTTCAAGTGAATTTCTCCACCTGTTTTACTAGTCAAATAAAAAGATTTTACTAGTGGCGTTTTACGAGCATTTCTGTCTAAAATGGTTTGGGCTTTTTTAATATCATCTATATGTAACGGTAGTTTTTTAGTTATCATACTAACACCTCTTCCAATGGTCTATTCCTAAGTTTTCGTATGTAGCAACTCCTTTATACGAAACCATCTATATTAAGAAAAAGTCTTTATATATGTACCCCACTCTGTAATACACACATTTGCAAACAATTTAACATCCTCTTCATATCGCGTTCTTTATAATCATTTAAACATGCAATTTGGACCCAATTATTTTTTTGTAAATAAGATGACTCATAATGAACAATGTATCCTTGTAACGCTAACGCATCGCCAATCGCCTTAGAAGACTGATTTTCATTTAATTGAATGGTAACTATAATTGGCGCGGCATGTTCTTTAGGTGAAACAAGATTTAGACCCATATTAGTAATAGCTTGTTCAATATATGCATACGTCTCGTTTATTTTTTCAAATGCTTTTGCATCTTCAAATCTCTTTAATGCTTCTTGCAGTGCATAAATTAAATTCCATGAATGAGAATATGGAATACTTTCATTTTCTTCGTACATACCAACGTCCATATAGGCCGGTAATGTCTCGTTTACTTTCACATTATGATTATAAAAAACGAAAGATAATCCAGTAAACGATTTAATTGCCTTTCCGCTAACACCGCTTGCAAAATATACATCCTTCAAGTCTATCGGTATTGCTCCAATCGAACTGATACAATCTACACATAGCTTCACATTATACTTTTTACTTAAAACATTTAGCTCGTCTAAATCATTTAACATTCCGGTTGATGTTTCATGGTGAACAAACCAAAGCCATTCATAATTGCCAGTTCCCATTATTTTTTCTAATTCGGTATAAATAAACGGTTCTCCCATTTCTTTTTTATACGTATCAAAATGTAATTGCGCGCGTGCTGCATGTCCAACTAATCTATTACCAAATTCCCCATTTGTTAATACTAGTCCTTTCCCTTTTAAAGAACGTAACTGTAAAGCAATGGCATCATTTGCTAACGTCCCTGTTCCTAACATAAGTTGTACATGCTTTGCTTTTGTCATGTGAAGTAACCGTTTTTTCACATTGTCCATCGTCACGTGAAATGACTTAGAACGATGCGAAATAGGCTTAGTAGAAAATGCCTTTCGAACATTTTCTTCAATATCTACTGGACCAGGTAAAAACGTATATTCTTTCGTCATAATTCCCCCAACACTCGATGCTTCAAACATAGCAGGGGTAACATACATTGGCTGGAAGGCTGCTTCTTCTGTACCAACTAACATATGGAAAGATTTGAATCCCATTTGCTCATATAAAGGTAGTTCACGTGTTGTAGCAGAAATGAGTGCCAATTCATATCCATTTAGGAGCAAATAACGATGTAAAAAGCGAATTAAACCTAACAACGCTCTTCCATTTCTATATTCACGTTCTACTGAAAGTAAACGAATTTCATATACGTTTTCTCCATGTTTTTGCAAATAATAATCTAGATTTGGAATTTTATTATCTAACGAGAATGGTCGTTTTCCTCGCAATGTAACCATACCTACTAACTTATCGTCATCTAAACAAATTAAATATGTATTTTCTTCATGGAAACGATCTATACGAACACGCTCTTTCGTTTCTTCATGTTGCGGAATTTCTTCTACAAATGTTTTATAATTCAACTTATGTATACTTTCAAATTCCCAAGCTTGATCAGCAACTTTATAAATTAGCCCCATGTTGTATCTCCTTTATGTATTTAATAAAAATTATAAGTGGAGATTAACTCCACTTATAAAAAGTTCATTTCATTCTCGATTTACATATAAAATAAGTACAATGATAAGTGCACTTAAAATAGTCGTAACAATAGAGTAAGAATACAAAATCATGCAAATTGGTAAACAAGCGATGGTAATTAGTCCTGGCTTAGTAAATCCTTTAAAGATAAAATAAAATATAATGAAAACAGCAACAAGGGTAAGCGCTATCAAATAATCAAATGCAATTAATCCTCCAATAAATGTTGAAATGCCTTTTCCACCCTTGCCTTTAAATAAAATCGGGTAAATATGTCCAAGTAAAACAGCCAGTAAAGCTAACATTACAAATGTAGAATCTTCAAAAAGGGATTTTGCAATAGAAATTACGATTGCCCCTTTGATCGCATCACCTAAAAATGTAGCGATGAAATACCCTTTTCCATATACCCGCCCCATATTTCTTGCGCCAGGATTACCGCTTCCTTCCTGACGAATATCAACATTATGTTTCCATTTCGTCACTATATAAGCGGTCAATATGTTTCCAAATAAATAAGAAGCCACCAAATACAAAAATTGCATACTATTAATCATGTAATCATTCACTTTCTACATGGGAGTACTTATACAATATTCAATGACTATGTATATTGTACTTTTCTTACTTTACATCCCTTTATACATTTTAACATCATATTTTTACAAATCATACAAAAATTCTCATACAGCTATTTATTAAAATATAAATTCTTCATTAAGTAATAGGTTCCTTTCACTGCTAGTTCTGATGGTGATACAAATATAACTTCTCCCATACTTTTCTCGCAGCATTTCTTAAATTCAGCATATATTTCAGGAACGAAACGTAATATACTGCCACTTACTGCAATTGGAATTGATAAATCAAACTGCATCTTATTGTAAATATTCACCGTAATTCTCGTTAATTCCGTAGCCGCTTGCACCATAATTTCACGTGCGTCATCATTCCCATTTCTCGCTTCCTCAATAATGAATGGTGCGATTGCTGCAACTTTATCTTTTGATGAACTATAAACTAGTCTTTTTATATGAGACGACGTCAAAAGTTGAAACTCATCTTGAATCCTTAAGCTTAATGGGCAAAGTGCAACGCCTTGATCAAATTGATTTGCCATTCTCTTTAAACATTGTAATGCAATCCAATATCCACTTCCTTCATCTCCTAAAATATGTCCCCATCCCCCACTATACTCGTACACTTCCCTTTTCTTTCCTATACAAATCGCACCTGTACCGCCAATTGTTAAAATTCCATCCTTTCCTTTTAAAGCAGCTGCATGAGCAATCATTGCGTCATTAAAAACTTCAATTTGTGTTCCATACTTCTTTTTTAGACGTAATGTTAATTCATTTGTATTTGCTCCGCTTGCACCCGCTAATCCTAAACAAATACAAACGCAATGCCCATTTAATAAACCTTCTTGACATTGATCAATCGCTTCCATAATATGAAAAAGTGCTTCTTCAAAATCTATTAATATATTTCCAAAACCACTCGTAGCCCTTTCAAGTTCACTTCCGTCTTGATCAAATGCAATTGCTTCTGTCTTTGTTCCCCCGCCGTCTACTCCAATCATATATTTCATATGTTCGCCTCATTCTCTTCGAATTGGAGGGAATGTTATATTCCCTAAAACTACAGATTGCTTTGCACCTGTTGCACTTGGCACATTACTCGGATTACGATGATACGTTTCGTTTGCTAAAATGGCAAAGGCGATTGCTTCTTTCGCCTCTGAAGAATAGCCTATATCTTCTTGAATGAATATGGCGCATTTTTCATCCTTCAATCCATACCGTATCATTTCAACAAGTGTACGATTATAACTGCCACCACCGCCTAAAATCACCTCATCGATTTCATAATACGGCAGAATAAACTCCTTATATTGATGAACAATTGAACTTGCTGTAAACATCGTGACAGTCGTCACTATATTTTCTTTACTATGCTTTTCATACCGCTTCAATAACTCACTGACAAATTCTTCTCCAAACTGTTCTCTACCAGTTGATTTTGGTGGATTCATTTTCAAAAATGGATGGTTCATACAATATGTCAAAATTTCATCTACAACTACTCCCTGTTTTGCAATTTTACCATTTTGATCATATGACAACTGAAATAGCCTTTGACACATTTCATCAATTACCATATTACCTGGACCAGTATCAAAAGCTATAACGTTCTTATCACTTAGGTGACTTGGTATTACGGTAACATTACCGATCCCGCCAATATTTTGTAGTAGTCTATTTTTAGTTGGATGACGATACAAAATAACCTCTGAATATGGTACAAGTGGTGCACCTTGTCCCCCTGCTGCGATATCCATCGCTCGAAAATTAGAAATAACCGTCGTATTCGTTTCATATGCTATAACTGCTGGTTCTCCAATTTGCAATGTGGAAGGAATCATATTACCATCTTGCTTTGGCTGATGATAAATCGTTTGTCCGTGAGAACCAATTACATCTAATTGTCCCAAAGGAAAATTGGCCTCTTTACAAACTTCCTTTACAGCATTGGCGAAGCATAAACCGAGTTTAAAATTTAAACTGCATATGAGTTGTACATTTGAATTTTCTATTGATAATGCCTGCTGGATCTCATTTTTCATATCATTACTAAATGGCACAGTAGTAAAATGGATGAGTTCAACTTTAGAACCTACACCGCTTCCTTCTATATGAACGAGTGCTACATCTATTCCATCTAATGAAGTACCGGACATAATCCCTGCAATATACATAGCATGCATGACCTCCCCTTTACTAAAAAACAATCATGTAAGTTACAAACGTACAACCGATCGAAAATAATATAAATCTATAAAATAACTGAGCTTTTGATGCAAACGATCCATCAATAAAAGAAACAACTACTGTAAGCAAAATACTTGCCGCAATGCTTGTAACGAGCCATATACTATGCATTTGTGATAGATGTAGCATTCTTAATAAAGGTACGAAAAGGAAATTCGCACATATCACTCCAAATAGTAATAAAAATACACCTTTATAACTAAATTTTATATTCATTCCATTTCACCCTCTCTGGACTTCATGTGAAAGAAGTGATAGACAAAATGCCTATCACTCAAAATAAAATATAAAACTTACGGATTAACAGATTCCCCATCACCATTTTTCTCAATTTCAAGCATGTTTTTGTCGTACATTTTAAAGAATGGTAAATAAATAAGGAATGATATTGTTATGTTTATAAATACGAGTACAATCGCTCTCCAATCCCCACCTGTTGCTAAATATGCACCAATTGGAGCTGGTAATGTCCATGGAGGCATTATATGTGTTGGTGTAACAAACCCCATCGCGGTTGCTGAGTATGCAATAGTTGCTGTTACTAGTGGTGTAATGATAAATGGGATAATTAATATTGGGTTTAGTACAATTGGCAATCCAAAAATAACAGGTTCATTAATATTAAAAATACCAGGCACAATACAAGTTCTTGATAATGCTTTCGAATATTTTGATCGACCAAATACAATCATAGCTAATACAAGTCCTAACGTCGCACCAGAACCACCAATCCATATAAACCATTGGTATAATGGTTCTGGTGAAATGAATGGTAACTGATTTGCGCCACTAGCAACTGCTTCACCATTTTTCCCTAAATATACTTCCCATAATGGCCGGGCAACAGTTCCAACAACCGACACACCATGTATTCCGAATGACCAAAAAAATGTAATTAAAAATACTGGAATGATTACACCGAAGTAACTATCACCAGCTTTTACTAACGGTGCCGCTAATTTATCAACTACATGATGTAAATCAATACTAAAAACGACAGTTACTAAACTCATTAAAATAATAACGAATGCAGCAGGTATAAGTGCTTCAAACGAACGTGAAACAGACAGCGGTACTTGTTCTGGCATTTTAATCATTACATTTTTCGTCTTACAAAATCTTAAAATCTCAACTGATAAAATAGAAACAATCATTGTCACGAATAATCCATGACCTCCGAGATTTGTCATCGGAAGCATAAACCCTTTTTTATCAATTAATTCAGGCGTTAATGTTAATAGTAATGAACATACTGCAAGCTGTGCTCCTGATAAAGCATCTAGCTTATAACTTTTCGCTAAATTATACCCTATTCCAAATGCTATATATAAAGACATAATAAACATCGTTAAACGATATGGTATTAATATACTTGTTTGATTTTTTAATGCCCAAACAGATATGAAACTATCTTTCGGTAATGGTGGAAATGCTACGATTAAAAAGAAACTTCCTACAATAATAAATGGTAACGCTGAAATAACTCCATCACGGATTGCTTGTAAATGCCTCTGTTCAGAAAGCCTTGCCATCGGTCCAGATAAGTTTCTATCAAGAAACGTGACAAATTTATTCATAACGCTTCCCCCTAACTAATTAAATCATTTACAGTTTTTAATAAAGTCGGTCCGCCAAGCGGCGTGTATGCTTGTGGCGGTATGATACCGCACGGGATAGATTCCTCTTCTGCGAATTTTTTAACAGAGTCAAATCTATGTCTTACTTGAGGTGCAACCATTACAACGTCCCAGCCATTCTTTACTTCTTCCTCTATCTCACTTGTTCCAATGGCATAGACTTCCATGTTTACACCTTTTTTCTCCGCCTCTTTTTTTAAAGCGTTTACAACAATTGCACTGGACATCCCTCCAGAACAAACGAATAAAACCTTCATTTATTAATCCTCCTATACTTATAAATTATCCCCTTCGGATGAAAGGAAGTTTCACTTTACTAACAAGCATATGAAGAAGTAAAAGAATTTAGTTATATTGAAAGTAAATTTCAGTAAAAATATTTTTCCTATTAAATTAATGTTTCAATATTTATTTTTCTCAATTGTAAGTACAACCTCACCTCGGATATCATATTAGCTAACCATATAATAGGGAGGCGTATAAATAATCATGAAACGTTTATTAGTGATATGTTGTATCGGCATCTTTTTTATTCCTTTCTCTTTCATTTCTCCTCACTCTACTTACGCTGAAGTAAATACTACGTATAAAAAACACGAATTACGTGCTGTATGGATTGCATCTGTACTTAATATTGACTGGCCCTCAAAAACTGGCTTACCTATCGCAAATCAAAAACAAGAGTTTATTAGATTATTAGACGATGTAAAAAACACTGGTATGAATGCAGTTGTTGTACAAATAAAACCAACCGCTGATGCTTTTTACCCTTCCAATTACGGTCCTTGGTCTGAATACATTACAGGTACACAAGGAAAAGATCCTGGATACGACCCGCTCGCATTTATGATTGAAGAAGCACATAAAAGAAATATAGAATTCCACGCATGGATTAATCCATACCGAATAACGATGAATCACACTGATATAAATCGGTTATCGGATAACCACCCTGCAAAACAGCATCCGGATTGGGTTGTACCTTATGGAGGAAAGTTATATTACAACCCTGGTATTCCAGAAGTGAAAAAATTTATTACAGAAGGCGCTTTAGAAATCGTACAAAATTACGATATTGATGCACTGCATATGGATGATTATTTTTATCCATATAAAGTAGCGGGTGAACAATTCCCCGATCAAAAAACGTTCGAAACGTATAATAATGGTAGATTTACAAATATAGAAGATTGGCGACGTGACAATGTAAATGAACTTGTCAAAGGTTTAAATACTGCTATAAAACAAGAAAAATCATACGTAAAGTTTGGCATAAGTCCGTTCGGCGTATGGCGAAATATAGCTGACGATCCAACTGGCTCTAACACAACTGCAGGTCAAAGAAACTATGATGACCTTTATGCCGATACACGTGAATGGATACAAAAAGGATATATTGACTACATTACACCACAAATTTATTGGAATATTGGTTTCACACCAGCTGCATATGACATATTAGTAGATTGGTGGGTAAAAGAAACAAATAATAAACCGATTCACCTATACATCGGTCAGGCGGCCTATAAAATTAATAATAATTCTGTCCCAGCTTGGTCTAATCCTGAAGAATATCCAAGACAAATTGCATTAAACCGGTTATATCCTGAAATAAAAGGTAGTATGCATTTTAGCTTAAAAGATATTAATAACAATCCAATAGGGGTTAAAGATAGACTCGCAAAAGACATATATAAACATCCTGCATTAATCCCATCTATGCCTTGGCTTGATCATGATCCACCAAAACAACCGACTTTAAAAGGGGCCATTCCAAGAGAAGAAGGTATTGCTGTAGGTATCATTGATGATAGAGAGAATGATTCTGCTTATTACGCCATTTACCGTGTGAATGGAAAAAATGAAGTGGATATAGAAAATCCGAAACATTTACTTACTACTGTAAGAAAAACAAAACTTGGAGAAATTTATGTAGATAAAACAGCTATTTCTGGAGAAACATATACGTATGTAGTAACTGCAGTTGATCGATTGCATAATGAAAGTGTTGCATCTAGTCATACTACCGTTAAAGCAAAATAACAACTAATAAAAAACGCCTTAAAAGCTAAGAACTATAGCTTTAAGGCGCTTTTTTTATTTATTCTTAAATTTCTCAGTCGCTGCTCTCATCTTCACATTCAAATCGTGATCAATCGAGTCACGAATATCTCGCTCGACTACTTCCATTTCTTTTTGGAAATTTTGCAAGTAGATTTTTAATTCTTCTTCTTTTTCTGGTCGTTGTGAAGGTGGTAATTGTACGACTAACGATAGCATCGCTGTTAAATCTTTCATTAAGAATGTTTCAAGTTTATGTTGTTGTTCAAACATACGCTGCTCCTGATAATACGGCAAGGCATTTAATACTGAAATTGTAATTTCATCAACCGTTCTTTGTAATGAAGGGTTTATTGAGCGTTTATACGCTTGAATTGTATTTAATGCATCTGGATATCGATCATAAAAATACAATTTATAAAACGATAAGTCTGTCGGTTTTACTGTTTGCTGCGTTTCTTGTCTTAAAAAATCTTTTACTTTCATCGCCGCTACATCAATATCTTCATTTGTAAGTTTTTTCGTTGTTTTTGCCATTACATGTACTTTTTTCTGTTTTTCTTTCGGTAACATTGAGAATACTTGCTCTCTCGTACGTTGACCCGATGCACAGAAAAGCGTGTTTAATGTATATTGTTCTTTCTTTCCTTCCGTACGAATCCAGCGATAAAAAAGTGGATGTTGTGTAAATTCTTGTAGAAACGGCAAAGATTTATTCGATAACTTATCTAAAGAATCGTGTGCCCTTTTATATGGTTTCGTCCATGAAAAAAACAGTTTGCGTCCGAAATATACAACTAAAACAACGACAGTAAATGCGATTAAAAGCAATGTACCCAATAGTACTAATACTGTTTGAATGAAACTCATTTTTTCACCTCCTCTAAAAGTCTGTTATTTCCTTGGACGCTGAATGAGTTTTTGTTTCATTTCATCATTAAATGTGTCTAGTTCAATAACAAACTTCTTACTTGACTCTATAATACGTTCTGATGATTTCTCAGAAGCTTCAATCGCAGCAAATACGTTTTGGAATGATTCGCGTAATTTATCCATGCTAATTGCAGGATTTTCAAGTAGTTTTGTTGTTTCTTCTGTATTTTGTTTTAATGCTTGTGAGTTACTTAATACCATTGATTCAATTGCTTCATTTGTCGCATTCACTGCATCAATTGTTTTACGTTGATTTGTTAGGGCTAACTGGATAGCAGCTGAAACTGTTACAACGTTTTGCGTCATCGTAATTGCATTACGAATTGCCTCTGTTAACTTTTCATTATTTTTTTTAATAATGTCTACAGATGCGATAGATTGTAATAGTACACTTTTCGCTTGCTGCATATTTCGTGTACGTACTAGAATTTTTTCTAATGCATCATTAATTAATGGAATATCTCTTTGACGTTCTGGATTTTGTTTCTCAGCTTCCAGCATACCAGCGAGTTTTCTTCCTAAGTATACTTGTTTATCCAGAGCGTGAATTTTATCGTGCGATTGTTCTTTAAGCATCTCAAGGCCAACTGTATCTTCTTGTAAGTTGTCACGACCAATTAGAAGGGATCTTATAATCTCTTCAATTTGTTTATCTATAGATTGATATTTATGCACGTATGTTTCAAGTGGATTTTTCTTGAATACTTTAAACATAATTTTCTTCATACCACTTGCTTTTAATGAATTCGGATCAAGCTCTGATACCACTTTGCGTAATTCTAACAATGTATTTGGAATTTCTTCATTCTTTCCATTCATCATCGCTGTTACAGGACGTTTTAATGCTGATAACGTTTGTCCTGCTGCTTGTTGCTCTTTATCCCCTAAATCTCCTAGCTGTGACAATACTTTTGATAAATCCGTATTTTGCTCGCTATTTAATTTTTGTACATAAAGATCAGCTTCTTTATTCAGTTCCTCTAATTCTTGATCTTTTATAACTGTATCTACTACTACTTCTACATTATTATCTTTCACAATGGATACAGGTTCTTTTTTCTCGAGTTCAGTCAACAAAATCGCTCCTTTATTTATATGTGCGAATTTATATGCACTATATTTCATCTATTATATCGTATTTCATATACATTCTAACTGCTTGAAATCGATTTTTTTAGAAATGCCTGTCTATGCAGTCATTCCCTGTTTCTTAGTATAAGTATACCTGTTCTCAACATTATTTTCCTCAGACTTAAGACCTAGAGAACAACATGCTGAAGGCGGATTCTTCGTATGTTACGTATATAAATTACGTCCTTCCCATCCTACTGTACTCAATCTTTTGACATACACCCTTCTTAAATGTGATAATTATATTACGCTTAATCCTAACTCTTCTTAAGCGCTACAAATGCTCCATTTTGAAATGCCAATAAGACCGTTTCAAACATTTCATCTTCTTCAATCATTTTTCTAAACTCGGCTAACTCACTTGCATGAGAGGTTGCATTATCAACAACAAGAAAACCCTTTGGTTGTAAAATGCGTTTTATATGCTCAAGCCACCACATGTATTGCGTACGCTCTGAATCTAGGAAAATAAAATCAAATGAGTGATCTAATTGTGCATCTAAAAATGCCCCTGCTTCTTGATTATGAACATCAATCCTTTGTAAAAGGTTTGCCTTTTCAAAATTGACAAGTGCCTCTCCAACTCGTTCTGAAGAAAGCTCTACAGTTGTTACATTTCCATTTGTTTCTTCTACCGCGTTAGCTAACCACAATGTAGAATAACCATTAGAAGTTCCGATTTCTAAAATGTTTTTTGCGCTACACCCTTTTACTAAAATCGATAAAAACTGCCCCATCTCACGAGTAATATTCCGTAATTTTTCTTCCCGTGTTTTTTTATTTCGATCATGCTCTTCTCCATATTGTTCAAGTTGAAATAATAATGAATCTAACGTATCCATTTTTTCATCGCCTTTCCAAAGCAATATGATGAAAAAGCTCTTGCTGCCCGTCTACTTTCATTATATGCGAAACAAAAACCTTTTTCCCGTTATATGACAAAGATTTGAATTTTTTTATAGCATATTGTTTCGTTTTTTGGTAAAGTTAATTTCTACGTGCAATTATTCCATTCATACTATTTTTAATTCGATTGCAGTTATTAAAAAATACAAACCCCAATTAAATGAATCGGTATTTCAAATTCAATTAAGCGCCCTTTCCGGACGCATTTTCTTTTGTTTATATATTTCTAGAAGAAAGGATGCTTACAATGAACGTGATTAGCTTAGATGCTGCTCGAAAGCGCAAACAACATAAAAAATTAATGATTACTATACCGATTATTTCACGTATTTATGAAGAAGACGGGGAAATTAAATTTGAGGTAGCCGGCGAAAAAGATGTACCTCTTGAAATGTTAGAGAAATAATAAAAAAGACGCACTTCTAAAGAAATGCGTCTTTTTTATACTATTATATTTAAGTGAATAAGTTTTTCCGGATTAACCATCATATAAATGTTTGCGATTTTTTCATTCTCAAATGTAAATGAAAGCACATAGGTCACTTTATTTTTCACTTTAACAAGAACACCTGGGGCGCCATTTACTATCTTATAATCAACATTGTATTCTCCCGGAAACTTCTTCCCAATTCCAAAGAATAAACGTATAATTCTATCTGCAGAATAGATTGGATGGATTGCAGTTGTAGCTTTACCACCACCATCAGCTTTTAATATCGCATCTGTTTTTAATACTTCTAACATGCCTTGCGCATCCCCACACTGCAATGATGATACAAATTTCTCCACATAGGCAGCCATTTTCTTCGTACTTAACTTTGACTGCTTCGGCTTATCTAAAATACTTTTTCGTGCACGTTGAAAGATTTTTCGGCAGTTCGCACTACTCTTATCTACAATTGAAGCGATTTCTCTGTAGTCATAACCGAAAACTTCTCTTAATATGAAAACAACTCTCTCTGCCTCAGACAATTGTTGTAAAAGTAATAAATATGCCGTAGAAATGGATTCTTTCATTACAAATGACTCTGATGGATCATCAGTCTCTTCCACAAATGGCTCTGGCAACCACATTCCAACATATACGTTCCGTTTATGTGCCGCCGAACGTAATTTATCAATTGAGCGATTTGTTACCATTTTACATAAATATGCTTTCATATTTTCTATAGATTGAACGTCCTCTATATTATTTAGCGAGATAAAAACGTCATGAACGATATCCTCAGCATCCATAACACTCCCAAGGATTCTATATGCTAACGAAAATAATAATGATTGATACGCTTCATATAATTGCTCCGTTTCCATGATGAATTGCCTCACCTTCGGATTGCTTTAATATGTGTAACGCTGCACGTTTTCCGCTTGCCACCGCAGCATCAGCTAATATTTCATCATGCCCAGCCCAATCTCCTGCAACATAAACACCTGGCATTCCAGGTATATTAGGGCCTGGTTTTTCAACACGGTCAATATGAGGAAAATCATATACTACCGTTATTTTCGGTAAATATTGCTGTGCAACAACTTCTCTTTTCCAATTCGGATGTAACAATTCCATCATATTTTCTAACTGTTCTTTCTCTTCTTGAATATGATTCAGTTCTAGTACAGGGTTATGGTATTTAATTAGACTCACTACAATTGATCCATCTTCACTTAATTTAGCTGCTCTCGATTGATTCGTGAAAAATATAGATTGATCTAATCCCAATGCAAAATGATGCAAAGGATTCGGTAATTGTTTTAAACCAATATCTAAAGCTGCCACGGTCACTTGTATAGATTGTTCACTCCATTTTTGCAAACTTGTTCCTTCTGTACCTTTTATAATTTTACATGCCTCTTTCGGTGGAGTTGTTACAATGACTGCACCTGCTTCAAATACTTCATCGTCAAAACAATGTATTCTTTGTTTTCCTTGACAATGCTCTATTTTCAAAACATGCTTTTTAGCCAGAAATTGTACACCACTATTATTCGCTATTCCTCTTAAATTTGTTATTATCGTCTCCCAACCAACATCTACATAAAGTACTCCTTCTTTCATAGAAAACTGTATTTGTTTTAGTACGGAAGATGCTAATTGTATTGTAGGAGCATACGTATATGTTGTTGTTCGACATAATGCATAAAATATATTTCGAACCATTGGATCTTTAATTTCATTTTCTGCCCATGTAGTTAGACTCATTTTTGGAACTTTTCCTACATCTAAATTTCCTAAATGAATCATAAGACGAGCAAACTGGACTTTTGCAGACCATGAAAGTAACGGTGTTGATAAAATAGAGCGAAAATCTGTTGGAATGGTATAAATATCCCCTTTCCATATTCCATGTGCTTTTGTAGATGGGATTCCACCTGGAAGATCTACTCCTAGCTCATTAAAAGTTATAAACGCTTCTCCACCTCTATATAAAGCATGTGCACCAAGATTCATACAAATGCCGTTTTTATTTATAGTGATCCCTCGACCACCGAAGTGACTGGACTTTTCTAATACAATAACCTTCCTTCCAGCTTTCGCTAAATATATAGATGCTGTTAATCCAGCAAGCCCACCACCAACAATTGCTATATCAAAATGTTTCATAATAAAATCCCTCCTTATCCGTTCTACATACAAGACGAACGATTAAGGAGGGATGTGACATGAAAATATATTTTTACTTATCTATTTTATTTCATTATTTTTTTATTCTGTCATATTGCATACGAAATAACTCAATTGCAAATGGAATATCCTCCTCACTCTTTATATAATAACTTATCCATCCTGATTCAGGTAATACGTGATGTGGTTTCACCAATCCTTGGCTCACTAATTCATCCCGCTTTACCTTTGGAAATGGTAAATCAACTAACTTATCGCCATGCAAATGACCAAGTTCTTTCTTACCATAATTTATTTCAATACCACCAAATCGATGCGGTTTTTCAGAAACACCTGCCCAGCCAAGTACTTCATTTCTAATCATTTCACTAAATGACATGAACCTTCACCCCTTATTAATGATTGATGTAATATTAAATTAACACGTTCATTACTTTTTTCCATCAATCCAAAGTATGAATGGATATACGAATATAGTTTAATCTCAATATCTTTATTTTTTTACACACTTAAAACAATTTCAAAGGGTATTTATTCTATTATATAGAATTATTATTAAAAATAAATTTAAGGGATGGATATATATGAGCACGGTATTATTACAAAAGGCAAATTATCTACGATCTGATGAATTAAAACTTTTGAAAAAAGCTATACATTTTGCAGAGAAAGCACATGATGGACAATACCGTCAAACTGGAGAACCATATATTATTCACCCTTTCGCGATTACAGAAATACTGCTAAATTATAAAGCTGACATTACAACATTGATTGCTGCTTTATTACACGATGTTGTAGAAGATACCGAATACTCTCTAGAAGAAATTGAATCACATTTTGGTGCGACTATTCAATATATTGTAAACGGATTAACAAAAGGAAAAAAACTACAAGATCAAAACAAAGTATTGTACGAAGCCATTAATTTTAAAAAATTACTAGTATCCTCTCAACAAGATATACGTGTTGGCATTATTAAAGTTATAGATCGCCTTCACAATATAAAAACATTGAGTGTTAAAAAAACCGCAAAACAAGTAGCTTATGCGAATGAAACATTAACACTATTTGCACCACTTGCAAAGCGATTAGGGTTATATACAATCCAGTATGAATTAGAAAATCTTGCTTTTCAATATCTACATAAAGGAAGATATACTGAAGTACATAAATTTTTAACCGAATATGTGCCACATCTTCAAAAAAATATAACTCATTTAAGAAAAGGGATACATTCTTTTTCTAATACAAACCTTTCATTTGAAATAAACTATGAGTTCCCCCCAGTATATACTACATACTCACAATTACAAGAAATACAAAATGTATCAGGTATTTCACAAATTTGTATTACAACTACAAGTGTACTAGATTGCTATAAAATTCTTGGAATAATACATCAATTATATAAACCAACTATAAACTATTTCGAGGATAATATAGCACTTGAAAATAGCCATTTTAATAACAACTTAAAAACTAAAGTCAATATGAATGATGCTGAACAAACAATTATCATTCAAACACAAATAGCAAAAACGTTGAAAGATAACGGGATTTTTTCTTTATTGAATGATAGAACTGCAAATATTCAAGCAATATCTTATAAAATAATGGATGATACAATTGTGAATAACAATTTATTAACTACAGATCCAATCACTTTCCGTAGTTTAGTATCGTATGAACTATTTGAAAATACTATTACAGCTTATACTACAGATTTACAACCAGTTTATTTACCTGATGGTGCTACAATCATTGATTTTTCTTTCTCTGCATTTCCAAAAATTGCACATAAGATGAAAAAAGCAAAAGTAAATGGGATCACTGTTCCACTTAAAACAAAGGTTTCTCATTTTGACATCATCGAAATACATTTTGATTTTAAACTAAACTTGGAATTAGATTGGCTCAATTATGCCAATACCGCTAAAGCACAATTAAATATTAAGCAAAAACTATCTTAAATAAAAGACGACTACCTTTCTAAATGGGAGTCGTCTTTTATCGTAATGAAACCATTTTTTCAAAATTGATGAAATAAATTTCTATATTCTTCAACCCTAACCCAACATCGATATTAACTGTTATATATCCGTATCAATATTAAAGTAAGTACAAAGTACAATCTATATTCTTTATGGGATATGTAAATTTATTAAGCTACGGAAAACGGCACATAACAAAGACTAGACACATATCCTAATTTTGTAACCTAACTTACCTATAGAAAGGCGGGTAATACAAATGACTTCTAATATCGACTACACTTCCCCCACAACTAATTTCACCCATGATTTAAGTAAAAGTAATTTTTTTAAGAAAAATGCCCAAAATTATATAAACGTACTTGGCATGAAACAATTAAATACGTTAGAAAATACTTCTTTATTAGATATCTATTTAAGTACAGGAAATGTTATAGAGCCGCATATTCATCAAAATGCAGCTGAACTTGTTTACTGTATTTCAGGATCTGCTGTTGTTTCCTTACTTAATCCTTTTACAAACCAAATATTAAACTTACCGATAAAACCAGGGCAAGTTGCCAACATTCCACAAGCGTGGTGGCATTATGAAATTGCTACAGCAGATGGTACTCATTTATTAGCTATTTTCGATGCCCCAACCCCAGAAGTTATTTTTGGTTCTGATATTTTAAGACTAACTCCCGCTAATATGATGGCCCATACTTACTGTCTCGATGAACAACAATGGAAACAAGCGATATCCCCTATTCAATCCACTACAGTAATTGGTCCCCCAGCAAACTGTAATCAAAACCGCGGCACGATAAACCCAACAACTCAGCCTCCTAATCCACAACAAAATTTATATTACCAAGATTCATACTATTTCCCTCTTTACTGGGGATATTAATTTATTTCATTAATAGACAATTTTTTATCTCCTCGGAAAATTCGTAGGAGATTTTTTATTGTATATCCACCATTCCTATTTTTTTCGTAACAATTAATAGAGTACATACATATAATATTTATATATTTAATTGGAGGTGATAGTACTATGAGTAATTATAACTATCGAAAAAACTACTCTAATAATAAAAATAGTAGTTCATCAGCATCCTCTCAGTCTTCGAATTCTCAATCTTCCAATTCCCAATCACAAAGAGATTTAGCCGAGCAAGGCTATGTAAAGAAAAAAGGATGTAACTGTAATAAAAACAAATAGTTTATTACTAATTTGAACTATAACATTTCAACGTTCACGATAAATACCTTACTTTCCTTGTATACCGTTTATGTAATGGATGAATTCTATTTTTAATAGAATTCATCTTTTTTATTTATAGGTAATTTTTTCAAATCATTTAACTTATTCCATAAATAATAAAGTATAAATCATACATTTTGATTTATCACCTATCTTCCCATAAAATATAGCCCTTCCTAATAAAATTAGGAAGGGCTATATACAGAATACATTACCACAAGTTATTCGATATTAATACCTGCACTTACAAATCCAGCAACTGCAGCTATTGGACTTGCTGCTGTTAATGAAACATATAACAGTATTTTATCTCCAGCAGCTACTGGAATAGCTTCAGGAATGATTCCCGATGCTGTAGCACCAATCGCTATTACAGCAAATGCTGGTGCTAATAATAAAGGTGCGCCCTGTACTGTAAACGTATTACTCGCTGCTGGTGCAGTTAATATTTGTATCTGCACTTGAACAGGTGATAATGGAGCTAATGCAGCTGTTGCACTAAAGAAACCTGCTAATGACGTAATAGTTCCTGCACGTGGTGCTACAAATGCATAATCACCTATACCTAACGCTAATGTGATACTTGTTCCACCCGTTAAAGCTATGCCAGGCTGACTAAATCCAAATCCAAGAAGAGTTCCTGTATTAGCTATTAATGCGTTAACTAACGCAGATGGTGTTGTACCTGAAGCGAATGGAATAATAGCTCCGCCACCTGTTGCTCCCGTTGCTCCTGTTGGACCTGTGTCTCCCGTCGGACCTGTTGGGCCTGTTGCTCCTGTCGGGCCTGTGTCTCCTGTTGGGCCTGTCGCTCCTGTTGCTCCTGTGTCTCCCGTTGGACCTGTTGGGCCTGCTACTCCTGTGTCTCCCGTTGGACCTGTTGGGCCTGTCGCTCCTGTTGCTCCTGTGTCTCCCGTTGGGCCTGTTACTCCTGCTCCTGTCGCTCCTGTCGGGCCTGTTGCTCCTGTTGCCCCTGTTGCCCCTGTTGCTCCTGTTGCTCCGCCTCCTGGACCTGTTGGACCTGTTGGACCTGTTGGGCCACCTCCTGGAGTAGCACCAATTAGTTGAACTAATAAGTTTAATAGAAGTTGTAAGCTTGCAGGATCAATAATTAAAGAGAAGAAGAATGGTGCAAGAGCACTGAAGAATTGTTGTAATAAAGAAAGTAATTGACCTAGGTCTGGGTTAGGAGATTGTAGTAAGTTAATAATACTTTGAATTAATTGTTTTAAGAAATTCCCTTCTGGAGAAGGTGCTAATTCATTTAGTAAATTCAATAGTTGAGTAAACAAATTGAGTAAAGCTAATCTGTTTGCATCACTTGGATTTGCAAAAAACGCTGCAATAGCCGCAATTAAAGAGTTTAGTAAAGTTATTAATCTTCCTAATTGTTCACTAGTAATTGGAACCGTTTGTGGATTGTTACAACAATCTGGAGTGAAAACAATCGGATTATTGCAGTTGTTATGACCAAAACAATTGTTATGTGACATTTATTTCCTCCTTACTTATCTTATATTTGAGTGTTTTCCTATTATAAGAACTATAAAATTGTGTATAGGTTTCATTCACTTAAAATAGGAAACATGAATTATAATTAAACTGAAAAAACGATATTTAATTATGTTCATGACTCACATATTAATTATATGTTTTTAATAATTGACTGCTTAGATTAAACACCTAAACTTAAGAGTTTATTTTAATTTTCCACGTTTATCTCTTAGGTCCAAAAGCACATTTTAATTTAAATCTTAAAACTAAGCATTTGCATATAACCAACAAGTAACAACACCATCTTTTCAGATAAGTAACAATATCTTTACTAAAATTATGTTCTCTCAATAATTAAGAAGCCGTTTCTATTATAGAAAACTCTCATACAATATATCGGACAAGTTATTCTACACTTCGTTCAAAAAATAATGTAGGAGGTGAGAATTAATTGCCAATCATCCAACCATTTATGGCATCTAGAAGATTTACATCTACACTAGGAGCTGGAACAGGAACAGGTGCAGCTTTTGCAATTGCTGCTACAGCTTGTTTAAACGATGCTGGTACTACTGCAACTGCTTTTCCGACTTTTACGTATTACAACTTTTATGTAAACGGTATTCTTCAACCTAGTGTGAACTCCAGTATTACTACTGGACCTACTGGTGCTATTACAATTCCTGGCGGAGATGCATTAGACGGCGGAATTCCAATTACAATCGAATTTATCGTCACTTAGTTTAACTACTTTAATGTAGAACAAAAAGACAGATTCTTGTTATTTAAGAATCTGTCTTTTTTAATTAATAATGATGAATTGCAAAATAATTGAAGAACCTTGCGTTGGTGGTTGATTATCCAATAAAGTTAGCTGACCATTACTAACTTGATATAATGGTTGTGGTTGAAGTATTCCATTAATAAACAAATTAATATAGGAAACCTCATCAGGAGGTAATATATGTGTTGTACCATATTGAGCTATCCCATCTGAATCTGTATATATAAGTTTTTCTCCATCTGAAAAAGTGTAAAATAATAAATTAGTTGTTGTTATGGGACCAATAACTCCCGTTGGACCCGTTGAACCTGTTGAGCCTGTTGCTCCCGTTGGACCTGTTACTCCCGTTGTTCCTGTTACTCCCGTTGTTCCTGTTGCTCCCGTTGTTCCTGTTACTCCCGTTGGACCTGTTGCTCCCGTTGTTCCTGTTACTCCCGTTGTTCCTGTTGCTCCCGTTGTTCCTGTTACTCCCGTTGGACCTGTTGCTCCCGTTGTTCCTGTTACTCCTGTTGGACCTGTTGCTCCCGTTGTTCCTGTTACTCCCGTTGGACCTGTTGCTCCCGTTGTTCCTGTTGCTCCCGTTGGACCTGTTGCTCCCGTTGTTCCTGTTACTCCCGTTGGACCTGTTGCTCCCGTTGTTCCTGTTACTCCCGTTGGACCTGTTGCTCCCGTTGTTCCTGTTACTCCCGTTGTTCCTGTTACTCCCGTTGGACCTGTTGCTCCCGTTGGAATATAAATTGGCGGAAGAACTGGAAAGGTAGGTCCAATATTTTCAGATCTTACCATACCTTTATTCAACGATAATTTGTCATTGCGGTTCAATTTAATACCTCATTCCACATTTTTGTTTACTAATTAACAAAATATAACATCTATCATTTTGGAAAAATTCTATAACTACTTTTTCATACTAAAATGACTTTTACATATAATAAACTTTTTACCGTTGCTATAGCTAGTAGTATTAATATAATAAAATGATAGGTCCATTTCAAAATACTAAATCGGTTACGTTCTAATTTAAAAATGAGGTGATTTATATTCAAGATAAGAATGAAAAAATAAAAAAAGAACTATTATCACTGGCTCTTGAAATTATTCTTCCATACAGACTTACAGGTCCTACTGGTCCCACAGGTAATACCGGTCCCACAGGCATTACTGGACCCATTATTACAACAAACTCTATGTTCGCTAATAATACGTTAGGTGGTCCCATCTCAGTCATATTAGGTGGAACTAATATTCCACTTTCTAATAACCAAAGTCTCGGTAATTTTACAGTGAACGCTACAAATGATATATTTACAATTCCTGTTACTGGGAGATATTATTTAACCTACCAAGTTAATACGACAACTGCACTACTTGCTGGTACAAGGCTACTATTAAACTCTTCGACTCCACTTCCCGGATCTATTTTTTCACCCGCAATATCAACTTCAAATTATAATAATAATTTAATAACCAATTTAATTGCTGGTAATACAATTTCCCTTCAACTATTCGGCGTATTATCCATAGTTAATTTAGTTGGAGGTGGTTCAACAGGTGCCTCTTTAACAATTATACGAATCGATTAATAAATGATTCATTCTTTTTTATAATAAACATTCTTAGCTGCTAAAGTAGTAACTATTACGTCATTCCTAAATCTAATAATATTTCAATAATTTCACGACAGTGATTAAGCAATAAAAACAATTTGTACTATATTGATAGTAGAAATTATCTATACTAAATTTTCCGTATATATATTATCAATTTACACTTCTCCCTGCCAATGTTACATTGAGTAAGAAGACAGTTTATCAATTGCGAACCATCTCAATATGTATTTGATAAACCTACTCCAATCCTATACGCGAGAGCAATACTATGTTGACACTCAAACGAGTGTCTTTTTTTTATGAATTCATAAAATAAAACCATCTCTTATAGATGGTTTATCAACACACATTTCTTTATATCCTTAAAGTAATCGCAAGTTTATGAAGTTGGATAATAAATGGTCATACTTAACCGAGTTAGCGTTCGTCCGGAATTATAATACGAGTGCGATTTATCCGCCTTAAAGCGAATTGCATCCCCGCTATTTAATTTATATTGACAATCATTTATTTCAATTGTCAATTCCCCTTCAAACACCGTAATAAATTCTTCGGTCCCTTCTTTATGGCCTTCCGAACTTAATTTTCCTTCTGTTTCAATTTCAACCGTATAGATTTCAAAGTTCCTATCATCTTGAAAAGGAAAGGAAGGATACACTTTATATCTCCCATTGTCTTCTGATAATACTTGTACATCATTTCGTAAAACAACTTTCGTATCTGGTTGCGGATTATTGATTAAAGAAGTAAAAGACACTTTCAAACCATTAGCGATTTTCCATATCGTTGTTAATGTTGGGCTTGACTCTCCTCGTTCAATTTGTCCAATCATCGTTTTACTCACACCTGTTAATTGAGAGACCTTTTCTAAACTCATTTTCTCTTTTTCACGTATTGTTTTTAAATTTTTTGCTAAAATAAGTTGAATTTCTTCCATAAGAAACACCCCTACACTATATACAATATAACGACCGTTATGTATAATAAAAAGCACACGTTATATTGTTCTTTTCGGTCATTATAACACACACTATATATTTAGGGGGTTTTGAAATGCCTATATTTTCTTTTTTGTTATTTGTTTTTATAAGTAGCTTCACACCCGGACCTAACAATTTTTTAGCTATGACATACGCCAATCAACATGGTTTAAAAAGGAGTATGCAATTTTGTTTTGGAGTAGCTTTCGGGTTTTTCATCCTCACTTCCTTATGTAGCTTCTTTAATATTGTACTAATTAATATCCTACCCATAATCGAATTCCCTTTAAAAATTTTAGGTGTAGCATACATGCTATATTTAGCTTTTAAAATACTCACTAGTAAAACTAGTACAGATCCCGATGAAAAACATAATAAAAACTTATTTACAGTGGGGATTTTTCTTCAATTTGTCAATCCTAAAGGGATACTATTCGGGCTGACTGTAGTGTCAACTTTTATTCTCCCTTACTATAATTCATATTCAAGTTTTCTACTTTCCTCATTATTTCTAGGTGTAGTCGGGTTAATGAGCACATTTAGTTGGAGCTTATTTGGTTCCATGTTCCAAAAACTTTTATTAAAACATACTAAATCATTTAACATCATTATGGCCGTTTTATTAGTTTTCAGTGCTATTTCAATTGTAATCACTTAAATTCAAATTCTAAATTTCTTTTCTTTTTAAAAATATTGCTAAGATGCCCAATGAATTTCCCACTTACATGCATTACTTATCAATTTTCAAGGCGGGCGTCTCCTATATCTAACCTTATTCATACGAGATAAAAATTTTAAAAGAGGATTACTCATTATAAGTAATCCTCTTTTTCGGACTATTGATTTTTAAATATTCTGTTCCACTAAACTAAAATCTTTACTTAACTTCATACCACCAGCCTTTACGATCAAGATAATCTGTCATTCCTTTAAGTTGCGTATCTGAAGTTGGTTCAGAGATAAAATATGTTAAACCATCAGATTGTAAGATGAAGTTAGCTGTCATTTTTAGTGACGTTAATGCTCCCATTACATCGGGTGTTTCATATGGTGAAAAAGCTCCTGATTGAATGATATTTTTTTGGGCTGGCGGAGTTGTCCCACCAGATTGCCCCGTTAATGCATATACAATTGAATTAGCAATCTTATCTGGATCCCATTTTGCCATATCTGCTTCATTATCAATAAATCCAAGTTCAATTAAGATTGCAGGTGCTTTCGTATTCGATAACACATAAAGGTCTTTTCGTTCCTTTGCACCACGATTTGACCAGCCAATATCTTTTGAAAGTTGCGCTGCTATTTTTGCTGATAAAGCTTGTTGGTCATAGTACAAAACTTCAACACCGTTAGCTTTCGTATCATATGAGTTTAAGTGAAATGAAACTACTAAATCTACATCATGTGAGTTTGTTTTTGATACAATATTATTTAAATTTTGAGCTTGCGTTGTCCCTACTTCATCAGTATCATCATACACTGTATGCCCCAATGCTCTTAATTTAGCAACAACTGCATCCTTCACTTGGCGATCCATAATATGTTCTTTCCGATTTCCATAATTCGCACCCTGTACAATACTATTGTGACCTGCATGTAAACTATATCTAGCCATTGTTCAACATCCCCTTTTTTATTACTATATTCAAAGCTCGTCTTATTGTCCGGTCAAATATCCTGTACATCTCCAGCAAACAAAATTTGGGCACTAATCTATTTTTAAATTTTTAATTCAAGATTATTTATTTTCTAAAACAAAGATCTCATAAATACCCCAACTAATATTTTTAAGTTGCGGCATTCACGTATTTAAACTATTCATTTCAAAATCTTTTTATATTAATACACAAAAATAAGCTATAATATAAGTTTCTGTTCTTTAGAAGGGGTTTAATGGCTGATAAATATAAATTTTTGATACTCATTGTTACAGTATTTTTTTCTTTCTTTTCCTAAATAAAAGATTTCCGTAACACTTCAAAAAATTTCTTTTTGGGGAGCTTTGCAATCCTAACAAGCTTTATATTATTATTAACTCACGCTTTAGAATTAACTCCAATACTTCTCTATTCAGCACAGATGGCACTTGAGATTATTACAATTCCGCGTAAATTAATACTTCCATTTGTCACTGAAGCTGCTAGTTTTTGCTAACGAGAGGTGATCAATATAAATTGGAAACAAAAATACAATCCAAAGTATCTCTTTTACCGCATGTATAGTTATATTTATAAAGCCCTTGATGATATATCATGGTCCTTAAAATAATTTAGATTGTTATGAGTACACATTTTTTGTTTGCTCTTTTCATATCCCTATAAAATAACGCTTTCATTTCAAAGTTATATTGTTATTAAATTATCTATTCTACCCCTCTTCTCTTGTTCATATGCCGAGTTGTTTATTCATAAATTAAAAATAATTGACATAACTGAATGGAGGCTAACTATGTATTTTGCAAATATTATTAAATACGGACGCGTTCCGCACTTTAACTCTAACTTCCCTTTGATTTTATTTTGGAGTCAGAAAAGTGGCTGTACTTCACTTGCACATTGGTTTTTTTATCAAATAAATTTATTTAAACAAGCCATAAAATACGATTCCTTCATCCATAATTATGAAAATGAAATATACAAAAACTCCTCCGACTACTTTATTGAACTAGCTGCGGCTTTATATACAAACGGAAAAGATTCCTATAAATTAGTAAGAAACCCCTATACAAGAGCTGTAAGTTCATTCTTTTCACTAATTGCCCCCCCTCACATAGAAAACCCAGCATGGAATCCTATTCGGAATTTTTATTATGGTAATGAATTTTGTAATAAGCCTATTTCATTTAAAATCTTTCTCTACTATTTAAAAGCGCAAATGAAAGATTTACAACAAGTAGATCCACATTTAATGCAGCAATATGAACCAGCTGAGGAGGAGTTTGTTACGAAGTATATCTACCTTGAAAATTTCTCTACTGAAATTGCGCACTTAGAACAAACATATCAATTAAAAACTTCTCCTTTACACATACTAACCAAATCATGGCATCATCAGAAGGAAAGAGCGATTTTTAGAGGTGATTTTGCAGATGCTGATATTACCGATCCTTTATTCCCACGCCTCCCAACATACGATAGTTTTTATGATTATGAAACTATCCAATTAGTACAAGATATTTTTAATAAAGATTTTAGCACGTACAATTACCCATTAACTCCTTTAAAAAATAAGTGATTTTCTAATTGTAGTTTCATATATTATAGAGAAACTTAAATTCACCTATTTAAGTTTCCTCATACAACACTTTTTTGGAACAATTTTTACATCCAAAAATTACAAGTGAACGATTGGGGTCATAAAGGTGTTTTCATAACCTTACGCATGTTTTACCTTGGATGCAAGAATACGCAGGTAAAACATTTAGTGAACAACTATTTGGATAATAATGTTTACAAATATAAAAATACGGTTTCTCTTTCCTAGAGAAACCGCATCATATTAAAGTTTTTATTAAATTTTAAACTGACTCGTATACAAATCAAAGTAAAACCCTCTATCTTCCATAAGAGATTCATGATTCCCTCTTTCCAAAACACTTCCATCTTTTATAACAAGGATTTGATCTGCTTTTTCAATCGTTTTCAGTCGATGAGCGATTACGAAACTTGTTCGACCTCTCATTAAATTGTTTAGTCCTTCTTGTATTTGTAATTCTGTTCTCGTATCAATATTAGATGTCGCTTCATCAAGAATTAATATATCTGCATCTGCTAAAATCGCCCGCGCAATCGCAAGAAGTTGTTTTTGTCCTTGACTTAAATTCGATCCTTCTGAAGCAATTTTTGTTTCATATTGATTCGGTAAATGTTTAATAAAAGAATGTGCAGATGCTGCCTTAGCTGCATTGATTACTTCTTCATCACTAGCATCTAGTCGACCATAACGGATATTATCCATAATTGTCCCAGCAAATAAATACGTATCTTGTAAAACTACCCCTATTTTACTCCGCAACGAATTCATATCATACTCTTTTATATCTTTTCCATCGATATGAATTTGCCCTTGTTGTATATCGTAAAAGCGAGTTAGCAAATTAATGATTGTTGTTTTGCCCGATCCAGTTGGACCAACTAAAGCAATTGTCTCCCCTGGCTGTGCCTTAAGACTCACTTCTTTTAAAATCGTTTTATTTTCCTCATAACCAAATGAAACATTCTCGAGTGCAACATGCCCTTGTAAATTTTGTACAATGCATGCATCTTTTTTATTTTGAATTTCCGGTACTTCATCCATAATTTCAAATACACGCTCTCCACCAGCAACTGCCGCTTGAATTGTATTCATTAAAGTTGCGAATTGACTGAGTGGTCTTGAGAATTGACGAGAATAATTAATAAAAGCCGCAATGACACCTACTGTTGTCATTCCATTTAAAACCATAACTGAACCAGTCCCAATTACAAGCCCCATACCTAAGTTATTTATAAAGTTCATACTTGGAAAAATAAAAGCTGAAAATGTATCCGCCTTCGTAGCTGAAACTCTTAGTTGTTCATTAATTTTATTGAAATTTTGTACGGTTTCTTTTTCTTTCCCATATAACGTTGTAACATCCGCTCCTGTTATAGCTTCCTCAATAAAACCATTTAATTCTCCTAAATCTCGTTGACGCTTTGCAAAGTTTTTACCACTATAAGTAACTAGTTTTTTTGTAACGAAAAACATAATAGGTACTGTAATTAAAGTAACAATTGCTAAAATCCAATCTAATGCGAACATTGCAATCGTTACACCTATAAAGGTTAATGCTGATGAAATAATTTGTACAACACTTTGCGTCAACGCTTGATTCAAATTATCTATATCATTTGTAACACGGCTCATTAAATCCCCTTGAGAACGTACATCAAAGAACCGTAAAGAAAGCGTTTGGATTTTCTCAAAAATATCTTGTCGTATTTTTTGTATTGTTTTTAATGCAACATTAATCATAACAAATGTTTGTAACCATGTTAAAAACACTGTAACACCGTAAATGGCGATAAGTAACATACACATTCTTGCAGTTCCACTTAAATCTTTCGGTACAATATATTGATCTATAATTACTCCCATTAAATAAGGACCTAATAATCCAAGTAACGTCGTAACAAATACTAAAAATATAACGAACGTAAGAGCAGCCTTTTGATACCCCATATAGTTCCATACTCGCATTACTGTTCCTTTAGTATTTCTAGCTTTACCCATCTTAGGGGCTTTACGTCCACCTTTATTAGCAAATTGCCCTTGAAAATTACGCATGTTCTTTCCCACCTTCTTTATGTAAATTGCCACCTTGGGAAAGATAGATTTCTTGATATACCTCACATTGTTCTAACAATTCTTCATGTGTACCATCACCAACTAATTCACCGTTATCTAAAACGAGAATTTTATCAGCATCTATTATAGATGAGATTTTAGAGGCGATTAATAATGTTGTTGTTCCTTTATATTCTGTTCTTAATGCCGATTGAATGTTAGATTCTGATTTCGCATCAACTGCTGATGTAGAATCATCTAATATAAGAATGGATGGCTTTCTCACAAGTGCCCTTGCAATTGATACACGTTGTTTTTGTCCACCTGATAAATTCGTCGCACCTTGTGTTAAATGATATTGATATGAATCTTCCAACTTGTTAATAAACTCAGTCGCACAAGCTGATGAAGCCGCTACTTCCAGTTCGTCATTCGTTGCATCTTCTTTACCATAACGTAAGTTCTCTTCTATGCTACCTGAAAACAATAATGCCTTTTGAGGTACAAACCCGATTGAAGCACGAAGTTTTTGTAAATCGTATGCTCTAACATTTATTCCATCAATGCATACTTCCCCATGATCAACATCGTATAAACGCGGTAACAGTTTTGCTAAAGTAGATTTACCACTTCCTGTAGAACCGATAATTCCTACTTTTTCACCTTTACATATGTTAAATGAAATATCTTTTAAAACATATTCATTATTTTTCGTGTAACTATAACTAACATTTTTAAAGTCAATTTGTCCCTCAATTTGATTAGGTGCAACTGCATTTGTTTCCGTCGTAATATCAACCTCAGTATTTAAAACTTGCTGTACACGATCCGCAGATGGAAATGCTCGCGCGATTTGCATAAATACCATACTTATAGACATAAGTGACATTAAAATAATATTCAAATAGTTTATAAACGCTAAAATAGCTCCTACTTGAAGCGTTCCATCAAATACTTTTTCTCCACCAATCCATAATGTTGCGACAATCCCACCGCTTACAACTAACATAATGATTGGCATCATTAAAGAAATAAGCTGCACCGCTCGAATATTTATCTTCGTTAAATTTGTATTAACATTTCCAAACTGAGTAATTTCATATTTTTGTCTTACATACGCTTTAATAACACGTACTCCAGATAAATTTTCTTGTAGCTTTGTATTCACTTTATCTAATGCTTCTTGCACTTTTTTGAACGTTCCGCTCGCTTTACTTGCAATGAATATAATCGCAAGTAATAAAATTGGAACAACTACAAGTAATATAGGAAATAACTCGCGTGCTGTTACAAAAACAATTATTATACTTCCGATAAATAACAAAGGACCACGAACAAGTACACGTAATGTCATCGTCATCGCCGATTGAATAGAAGTAATATCATTTGTCACAATCGTTAATAATTTCCCAGTTCCAAATGAATCACGATTTTCACTAGAAAATGTTTCTATTTTCGCAAATACATCTTTTCGTATGTCTGTAGCGAAATTAACAGCTGCTTTTGTAGAATACATCATACACCCAAGTCCTCCAACTAAACCGAGTGCTGCAGCTCCTATCATAAGAAGCCCCATTTTTATTACATAATTCAAATCACGATTTGCTATCCCAACATCAATAATATGTTGCATAATAGTCGGTTGAATTAAGTCCATCGCAACCTCAAGTACCATAAATAGTGGTCCAATAATAGCGAAGAACATGTATGGTTTTAAATAATGTAATAATTTGCGAAATGATTTCATACTTCATCTCCTTTTTCCTATGAAATTACCATTTAATAATTCATACCCTCCTTACTTAAGCTATATAATTTTGAGTTTTCCAGTACTTCTATTATATTATGCAAATTAATATTTAACATTATTAAATGATAAGCATTTATGACTTTCCGGTCAATAAATGTGCTTTATATTACGCAAATAGAAAAACCGTATTCTCAAATAGAAAGAATACGGTTTTTCTATTTATTTATTAGCTTGCAAAATTCAATCTCAAATTCATTTTTTCAAGTGGACTTCATATGTATAGACCTATTTTAATAGTATGTATACTTGTATCCCCCTCAAAAATATCTATATAAACATTTAAAATTCCGTTAACACTGGGAATTTAAATCCTTTAAAATCTAGCTCTTTATTACTTCGAACCATTAAACACTTACTTGACTGTAATTCTGTAAATTGTACATCCTCAATCCCTAATTGATCTGGTGAGAAGTAAAATTCGATTTCTGTAAATCTTTCAGCGATTTCCTCGCATATTTCATCTAAAACTGGAAGTACTGGTGCAAACACTCCATATAATTTCAACATTTCATTATCTACTTCATACACAATAAGAGCATCTAGCTTCTCTGAATAATACAATTTCTCATTCCATTCCGAGTCATACATATTCAAATAAAACGAAGGGTGGAAGTTTAATGTTGCAAAATTATTTGAAAGTCTTTGGCTACTATCAATAGTTTCATGTATTAACTTTCTATCCTCTTCCATATAATAATCTAACTTTCTAAGTAAAGAATCATTATTATTCTTTTTATCATATGAAATAGTCATCAAATACTCCTGCACAACTTTAAACCCAAATGATGCATATAGTTCAGGTATTTCCGTAAACAATAAAGTACATTCACATTTCTTATCGATTTCTTCTATCATTTTACTCATTAATTGTGTCATGAGTCCTTGTCTACGAAAATTAGAGTGTGTCATTACCGATTGAATTCCCGCTGCATTTATTCTTTCACCATTTACTAGCAATGGTAGCGAAAATGCCGCAACATTTGCAATTGCTTTATCTTCTTGTAAAAATGATAAAGCTTTGTATGTATCATCCCAATAACCTCTCTCTGAAAAATCATTCAATGTTTGAATTGTAATCCCAAACACTTCTTCAAATAAAGGAAATAACTGCTCTCTTTTCGGTTCTTCTAAAAGAAGTTTTTCAAAATTTTCAACATTCCCCATGTTGTCCCTCCATACGTTAATTCCATCAAATTAGATGTAGTTGTAGAACCTACTCTTAAAGTAATAGGTCTTACCAATCAATATACTATCATAAAATATAAAAAAAAAGTCTAATTTATTTTATGTTTTGACTATTTGAAAATAAGTCGAATAAAATAATATTAGGATTTTTGAATATTAATAAGTTTGTTATATAAAAATAGTGCTTTCTAAGTCGTTTTTACTAATAGAAATGCACCATTTATAAAAAATATTTTTTTATTATTTTTTTCCTTCTAGTCTCTCCTGCGTGTTAATTTCTTCTCCCCTCATTCGCCTTTCAAATGTATTTCTCCAACTCGTAGAAAGCGCCTGTACTTCTAAAATCCTTTTTAGCCCTACTACATTTTGTTTTTCTTTATGCATGATACGATTAGCAAATGCTACCGTAACACCTTTTGGATCAGACTTCAGTAATTTTAACGTATCAGTAGGTGATACCCATCCTTCTTTTAATACGCGAAAATAAAATCCTGTATATCCTGTTTCTTGAAAATATAGTGGTAACTTTGGAATATTGTATTTCTTAGCTAATTTAAAACAAGGTTGTCTTGGTTGCGTCACTTGTACAATCGCTTCTCCAATTTGAAATGTATCACCAATACAAACATCCTCTTCACACAGACCACTAATTGTTATATTTTCTCCGAATGCTCCATATACAAGGTCTTCATTCAACTCTTTTTCCCAGTATCTATAATGTTCTCCAGAATACACACAAACTGCTTTATCTACTCCGCCATGATGAACTAAGTCCGCTTGCCCATCTCCATTAAATTTTAAAAAGGATAAAAACACTGGTTCCCTTACTTGATTCTTATTTATACCTGTATGAATTACCTTTCCGCCGTATGTAACCTCTTTTGGTAACCCTATGTTTAAAGATAGTACCTCATATACTTTATTCATCTTAATCGCTCCTCTTACTTACCCCACAATTTTTCAATAGATTAATTTATACTTTCAAACTCTCTGTCTATTTTTCATTTAAAATGACAAAAGATCAGCAAATGTAATAACCACTCAAATATCCTTGCTCCGATACTTATCTATCCTTACTTCAAAAACTTTTCAATCCCTCTCTAATAAAATGATTATAAGCTCAACAAAATCATTGTTCAATCCAATTATTTATATAATAATGATAGGTATAACCTATCATTAAACTTGAGGTGATTCCAATCGAATTACGACAACTTGAATATTTTTTAGCTGTTTCAAAAGAATTGCATTTCACAAAAGCAGCTGAGAAATTAAATATTTCACAACCTTCTCTAAGTCAGCAAATACGTGCATTAGAACATGAAGTAGGAATGCCGCTTTTCGATCGCATTGGTAAAAGAATATCTTTAACTAATGCAGGAAGGATTTTATTATTACATAGTAAAACCATTTTTCATGAAGTCGAACAAGCTCGTTCTGCTATTCAAGATTTAAACGGGTTACAACAAGGTTCCTTAACAATAGGATTATTGTTAACCGTCGTAAATTATTTACTACCACCCGCTATTTTAAATTTTAATCAATTATATCCTAATATAGAACTCTCTGTATTAGGGCTTCGTACAGGAGATATTCGCGAAAAATTATTACAAAACGAACTTGATATTGGCATTACATTTCTCCCGGTGCAAGATAAGGAGATTATTTCTATCCCTCTATACAAAAGTGAACTTACATTAGTCGTACCAACCGGTCATCGATTAGCTGAACGTAATCATGTATCTATTGCTGAATTACAGAACTACCCTTTAATTCTATTACCTAAAAATTTCTTTTTAACCGAACTAATTACATCTCATTGTCAAAAATTCAATTTTAAACCAAAACCAATTTTAGAAATTAGTACGATGGAATCTTTAATCCAAATGGTTTCTAAAGGAATGGGAATTACAGTGTTACCAAAACCGTATATAGACTTTTTACAAAATAAAAACATTCAAGCTATTAAAATAGAAAATCCTACTCCAACAATAGAAATTGGACTTATATATAGAAAAGATAAATATATGTGTGCTGCAACTCGAGAGTTTATTGAGCAACTAAATAGAACAGTACGTTCTTTACAAAGCTAAACGAACAAAAGAGATTATCCTATAAAATCGCTTCACAACGACCTAGTAGAATAATCTCTTTTCAAAATAAAACATCATATTAAGATTCATATAGATTTCAATGTACCTTTTTAGATATTGGAATATATTTCGTGAAATATGCTCCAATTAGCAATAATACGATTGAAAACAACCAAGTAAACATACCGCCAAAGCTAAACCAATATGCAAAGAAATTTAAAATCGCAATTGCAAAGAAACAAATTGAAGGTAACGCACTCTTCAATCCTTTTACCCCTGCTTTTTTCTTTTTTCATAAGTAATATACATTGAAACGACAACAAATAAGATAAGAACAATCGGTAACATTACTTTTAGCAATGGCAATCCCTCTCGTATATACACTATTACCATTTTATCTCATTTATTCTTCTTGAATCAATTAATAGCGTTCTTCTTTCCAAAAGTCAGTATACGTTTTATTATTAAATTTCACATTCAACTTAGAAAAGGATAGGCTCTCTCCAACTTTCAATGAGTACCAGTCGTTGAATAGTGGAGATCCGAAGCAAATATTCATTGTACGGTTATGCAAATCAAATAAGACAGAATGCAAAGTTCCAAACCATTCTTCATAATTATGTACTGTCAGCCCAGTAGGATACTCTTTTTCTACTAATCCTTTTAAAGACTTCATGCTCACTAGTTCATTTTGATTTAAATATTCATACAATGTGTGATATCTGTTTGTAGATTGTTCTAATCTTCTATTATTCAATTTTTGAATAGGTAAACTAATCGCATGGTTTGTTGATACGATAAAATCATGGCTTTCCTCATCAATTGTGGTTATTGATTTAAAACCGTCAAATATTTCAATACGCGCTGCGTCTAAAGGATCTGCTACAATTAGATTAATATTACTTGCAATTGGCATTTCATCAACTAGTGATATCGCCTCCCGCACATTTTTACATTTCTCCAATAATACTCGAATTACCGCAAAACATTGTAAACCATTTAACACCGGCTCTCGTAAGCCTTCAATACTCCCTACTGGTTGACCACATGCTGAAAATGTAACAGCTAACCCATGCTCATTAACACCTTCAGTTCGACCAAAATAAAAAGTAGAAAATCCACTATGGGCATACGCGCCTTCAACATGTGTAGAGCAAAAACGCATATCATCTATTTTTGGTGACAAATCATAATTTCTTAATACATATGTGTGCTTTGAATCTGTCTTTTTAGGTAATACGACACAATGACTACATCCTGCTTTTAATAGTGTTTGATAATAATACATCATATTTCTAGCAGGAATTTTCAACACTTCACAAAAACCTTCAATTTCATCATTAATTCCAGGACAATATTGATGTAATATATTTCTAGATTCTGTCCAATAATTATCTGATACTAAATGTTCTTGTTGTATAAATTGTGGAATGAGATACGGATGACTTTTCACAAACTCTCCTTGTTGCCTTCCAATATCATAATGACTTCCTTTTAATGATGAAAAGTACCCCTTTACTTCATACATCATATTTCCCCCTCGTATTGATTATATCTATATCATACTAAAAGGACTTTATTCATTCTTGATGTTTTTTACTGTCTTTCAAATCAAATTTGGCTGGAATAAAGACAACAATTATAAAATAAAAACTAGGAAACTGTAATCATTAACAGTCTCCTAGTTTACCTATACTATATTATCCCTTCCTCCACCAACGTTTCTGCAATTTGAACCGAGTTCCAAGCGGCCCCTTTTAATAAATTATCGGAAACAATCCAAAGATGGAATCCTTTTGGTGTATCAGGGTCTTTTCTAATTCTCCCGACAAATGTATCTATTTTCCCTTCTGCATATACTGGCATTGGGTACAGCTGTTCACTAGGATTATCTTGCAGTCTAACACCTGGTGCATCCAGCAACACTTCTCTTATTTCTGCAACAGTCGCTTCTTTTTCAAGTTCAATATAAACCGATTCTGAATGCCCTGAAACAACTGGAACACGCACACAAGTAGCTGCCATTTTTAAATTGAGATCTTCTAAAATTTTCTTCGTTTCTTGAATCATTTTTACTTCTTCAAATGTAAAATCATTATCTGTAAATATATCTACTTGAGGCAGTACATTAAACGCAATTGGATAATGCTTTTTATCTTTTTTCACAGGTAATATCGTACCCTTAACCTCTTCACCTGCAAGCATTGACTTAGTCTGTTCTTTTAATTCCTGAATCGCATGAATTCCTGAACCTGATACAGCTTGGTATGTGGAAACAATAATTCGTTCCAATCCGAATGCTTTTCGAATTGGCTGAAGTGCCGTCACCATCTGTAATGCTGAACAATTCGGAACTGCAATGATCCCTTTATGCTTCTTTAAAGTGTGCGCATTTACTTCTGGAACAACGAGCGGTACATCATGTACCATTCGGTATTCACTCGTGTTGTCAATTACGATAGCACCACTAGAGACTGCGTGATTGACAAATTGTCTAGAAACTTCTCCTCCAGCGCTAAAAAAGGCAATATCTACACCTTCAAAGCTAGTTGTTTTTGCCTCTTTTATTATTATCTCCCGTCCTTTAAATCGCACTACTTTACCAGCGGATCGTTTTGACGAAAGCAATGTAACTTCAACTATATTAAATTGAGTTTCTTTCTCTAACAGTTCAATAATTTTCTGTCCGACTGCACCTGTAGCCCCGACTACAGCTACATGATAGCACTTTTTGATCATCTTTTCTCCTCCAATATCACTTAAATGAATATTTCTACAATTTCATTTTATAAAGAATTTAACCATTTGGAAAATTGAAATACGTGATATAATCATTCACAAATCATGATAATAAAAGAGGGATTGCTTATGGAAATGAGACACGTTAAAACATTTTGTGCGATTGTTAAATATGGTGGTTTTTCTAAAGCTGCTCATGCGTTAGGTTATGCGCAATCTACTGTAACAGCGCATATGAAAGCATTAGAAAACGATTTACATCTCCCTCTTTTCGATCGATTAGGGAAAAAAGTACTTCTTACAAAAGCAGGTCATCAATTTCATCCTTATGCTCTAGAATTACTAGCTATTTATGAAAAAGCGCAAGAAATCCCTCAAAATAGTGATGATTTAGAGGGAACATTAACGATTACATCTAACGAATCATTAGCAGTGTACCGATTACCACAATTATTACGTATGTACAAACAGGAGAATCCGAAAGTAAATATCGTACTGGAAACAACTACAAACGAACAAGCAATGAATAAGCTACGTGAAGGAGAATCAGATGTTATTTTCATAATTGGAGAAAGTATGGAACATAATGATTTTATTACGCGTACTTTTTGTAATGAAGCATTTGGATGGATTTTACCTCCACATTACTCTACACACTCTAATCCATTTTGTTTACTAAATGATACTCAATTTATCTTTACAGAACAAAGCTGCGGCTATAGACCAATGGTAGATCGATTTTTACGTCAAAGCGGAAATATTCCAGCTAAAACATTTGAAACTTCCAACGTTGAAGTCATTAAACAATCTGTAATGTGTGAGTTAGGAATTTCAATTCTTCCTTACATCGTTGTACAAGAAAATTGTCAAAAAGAACAACTCTGTTTTCAGCCTATCGAAACTCCAGCAGTTATTCAAAGCTATGTAATCTATCATAAATCTAGATGGATTTCACCCGTTTTACAATCATTTCTTTCCTTACTAGAACAAGACTAAAAGCTGCACACAAAAAAGAGTAACTGCCTAATAAGCACTTACTCTCTTCCAATATTATCTTATTTATTAGTCTGTCCCCCACCTGCAATTAATTTACTGCCTGAATATGTACCTTTTTGCATAAACAATTGATTAATTAACTCTTTTTGTTCCGCTTCTGACATTACACCTTTTCCTTCGCCTAAATTCCCGCTTTGTAATTTCCAAATCTTGTTGTGATCCGCGTCCATCTTTTCATATTTCCCTTGTTTCCATCTCTCTAAAATATCTGTATATGTATTTCCTTGTACTAGATCATTACTCTTTACAATATCAAGTAAACTTTCAATTCGTTCTTGTGTGATAAAAATATAGCCCCACTTTTGATCAGCTTTCGTTTTTTGATGTGCCATTTCATGTAACGCTGTCTGTATGTTCTCATCTGTCCATTTAAAATTTTTATTAAAACCGCTATTTTGTAAAGAATGATTGCCATTTTCTAAAAGCTTTGCATCTTCAGCTTTTACATTACTATCAGCTAGTACCTCTGCTGCCGGAGCAGCTGGTGATGCCTTTTTCGCAGCTGGTTTACTATTATTTAGATAATACAGCATACCATATGTTAAACCTACGCCGATTACCGCCATACCAGCTAAAATACCTATTATTTTAAAAAATGTTTTCATATTGCTTGTTTCCTCCCACATATCCCATTCATATTTTCTATTTCTTGAACCACATGTATATTTCCTTATATTGTATTTCTTTTCTTTATAAATTGAAAGATTATTCCGTCAAAAATCTCGATCTTTTTCAAATGCAGATCCATCTCTAAGCATTTCGTTTTAATTTTATAAAAATATATGCTAGCCTACATATAAAGGAGATGAATAAATATGAGTTTATTGTATATCGGTTTAACTTTTTTAAACTTTGATGATACGTATTTATTACAAAATAAACTTCATTCTTATTCACATGAAGATATTGATTTTAGTCATTCAGAGCACGCAAACCTGTATTGCGAGACTCCTTCTTTAAAGCGTATAAAACGGGAGTTATATCGTAGAAAGCAAAGAGGAATCACCTTTATCGGTTCTGGAAATTATCATTATGTATCTGATTTGCTACTAAAAGAAATAGATGAACCATTTAGCCTTATTTTATTTGATCATCACACTGATATGAACTTAAAAGAAGAAAATGAACATACTCTTATTTCTTGCGGGTCATAGGTATCATTCGCTCTTCAAAATAATCCGAAATTAAAGAAAGTAATTATTATTGGACCTTCTTCTTTAACCATTCATTCTAATGATTATTCATGCGTAGAAGTGTTCCCGATAGATACAGCTAATGAAATATCTGCACATACAATGCTTTCGCATATTCATACAAAGACTGTATATGTAAGCATTGATAAAGATGTTTTAGATGCATAAGTAACTATTACAAATTGGGATCAAGGACATATGAAACTTTCTACACTATTAAAATGTTTACATTCTCTTATTAGGAATAAAAATGTCTATGGTATCGACATTTGTGGTGAACTACCGGTTTATCCTTCTCAGCTCTTTCTAGCTAAAAATGCAAATGCTATTAAGAAAAATGAAAAAGCAAACTTACAAATTTTAAAATCAATATATTGTGCATAAAAACAACGAGTACCTTATTAGGCACTCGTTGTTTTTATGCACGATATTCTTTTAACCACTTCGTAATCGCATCTAACCTCGAAACATCAAAACGTGTCTCTTCACACACATTTAAACTGTTTACACTGTTTACACTTTTCACAATTTCTAATTCATTCGATTTTACACTTTTCGCATCAATCATTTTGCAGTACCCGTCTGTAACAGCATTTAAATTTTCATAATAACGTTGAAACGATTTTGATATATGTAAATGCTTTTCAAAGTTTCTTCTTCTTTTTGTCTCGTCAGATTCTTTCCTTTTTCTAAGTTCTTCATCATTCGTATATAAATAAAAATATTGATTGGGAAAACCAATTTCCCTATGTATTAGCTTTTCTTTATAAAAGTTTTCTATTAAAGATAACGGCTGATTAAATATATCAAAATGGAAACACCAATTATAACTAAGTGGTTGATAAATGTCGCCATCAAGTATTACTAATTCATATTGCTCTGATTTCTGCACTGCTATTTTCCAGCGCTCTACTTGTTTTTCAAAATACCATGTTCTATGTTCGTTTTTTGGTCTTTCAAATAAAACATTCACTTCAGGTATAATGTACGCACCATAATTTTTTTCTAATTCACGACACGTGCTACTCTTACCAACCGCACTTGCTCCCTCAAACGCTATAATCCCCATAGTTTCTCCCACTTTCATTAACTTAAATCTCTTTGCTTCGCATTTTTCCCCCATAACTGTCTCCATAAAACAATGGAAGCGATAGAAAGCATGATTGTTGTAATGATACTCCCCTCAATACCGAACGAGCCCCCATGAAGGACTTCCGATCCTTTTGTTACAGGTTTAAAAAGTGGTGTAGAATACATTGCCATTCCACTTACTGCAAATCCGAATACGTTATATTGTGCCCAATTCCAAATGGAATGCCATGCGCATATCCCCCAAAGACTACTATCTTTCAAAACGTAAAAAGCTGCAAATACACCAACTAATATTATATTCGATATTGAAAGAATTGTAATACCTGGATTTAGTAAATGAAGAAAACCAAATAAAAAAGAAGTCACAACAATCCCAATCCATATACGACTTCTAACAGAAAGGACCGGAAATAACCAACCTCGAACAACAATTTCTTCTGTTGCACCTTGTATTAAAAAAGCAACTAAAGATCCCACAATTCCAATTATAGCGGTTGGCGTAATTTGTTGCATTTGTAGTTGTACAATTCCTGTTAATAAAAGTATCATTACTGGTATTGAAATGAAAACAAACCCTAATAATGCACCTCTCAAATATTTTCTTATCCACTGATTTCTCCAAAACCCAATGGATGAAATTGATCTTTTCTCTACAAATCTAACCCATAAAAAAACAAAAAATACAGCTCCGCCAAACGTCAATATCATCTCAATGTCACTATAAATTGCCTTCATTAAAAGTGTTTCTGCTTTCGGTAAAAACAACATAAATAACATGAACAATTCACCTAAAGTTAAAAATACAATTGCAAGTATAACAGCGAATACTGGATGAATTTTTCTTCTTCCTTCTTTGGCTGCTTCAATTATTTTAAATTGAATAAATTGCAATATTCTCGCCTCCTTAACAAATATATTAATACTATATATTGTTTCTCTAATGCAAACTTTCAATAAAAATGTTCTCCGTTTAGCATAAACCAAAATTAGGAATAATATATAAATAAAAGAGATGTCTTTGTGTCTTTTCCCATTATCTCCATCCTATTGCACACTGGTATTACCAGCACTTGCTATTTCCCACCATTTGTTGTAAGATAGTAATTAAGGTCAATTTAACACCATATTTCCTTTGCATATTATCAAGTATCAATAAGGATTATTTTATACTCCTTATGGGTGTTTGATAATATGTGAACTTTTATTTTTCATTCAAATAAGGCCGATCATATTGTAATCTTTTTAAATTTTAGGAGGCACTACCATGACATTAACAGGTAAAGTAAAATGGTTTAACAGCGAAAAAGGTTTCGGTTTCATCGAAGTTGCAGACGGTAACGACGTATTCGTTCACTTCTCAGCTATCACTGGCGACGGCTTCAAATCTCTTGACGAAGGTCAAGAAGTTAGCTTCGAAGTTGAAGACGGTAACCGTGGACCTCAAGCTAAAAACGTTGTAAAGCTATAATTCAAACAATAAAAAGGTTGTTACCAGCTCGGTTAACAACCTTTTTAATATATAACTAAAATTTTTTACATAAAAGGAGTGGTTATATGTATCGCAATCGAAAGAATGATGTAGCAGAAGTACCACCAGAACAAACCCCTGTCTGGGAATGTGAATCAGAGGATTGTTTAGGATGGATGAGAAAGAACTTTTCATTTGAAGAAGAGCCTAAATGCCCTTTATGTAAAAGTAGCATGAAAAGCGGAGAACGTTTATTACCTAAAATAGGTTAATTTTTACTTACCCCCTCTTTTATAAGAGGGGTTTTTTATTATAAATTTATATCCTCTATATCCGTTCGAATTATAGAATACAATAGTGCATCATGTTGCTTATTTCCTTGATGAATATATCCACGTAATAACCCTTCCTTATGAAAGCCTATTTTAGATAACATTCTACAAGAAGTAACATTTTCAGGGTATGTAATAGCTCCAATTCTAAATAAGCCTAAATCTCGAAATCCATAATGAATAATTTCTTGAGCCGCTTCTGAGGCATAACCATTTCCCCAATAACGAGGATGTAAGTCATATCCAATTTCAGATCGTTTACTCCATAGTTGTAAATTATTTAATCCAATTGTACCGACTAACGTATTTGTTTTTTTTAATACAATCCCCCATCGTATTGCCTTTTTCTCAAAGTAATTTTTTGAAAAAGATTCAATCATACGCGACGCTTGTCCAAACTCCGTAAAGGAATTCATACCGTAATAACATGTTACTTCATCCAATGAAAAAATTTCATATATTTTTTGACAATAAGATTGTTCTATTTCAACTAAACGTAAACGTTCAGTTTCTAATATAGGAAACGCCATAGAATCATTCCTTTCTTTCTACACATTCATTATAGCAGAAAAAATATTTCAAATTAGGAAAGTCCTTAATGTCCCATTAATCAATTATTTCTAGAGAAGCTTATTCTCTTAATTCAATACGAACTAAAAGTAACCCTTCTTGCTTTTACATGATTAGAAAAAATAAAGAGATGATCATAGTATTTTGACCATCTCTTTATACTCTATTTATATGCAACTAATGCCCAATGACATGGAGCTGTTTGTCTCCAGTTTATACTTGAAAAACCAGTTTCTCTAAGTAGTGTATCTAACTCATTAACAAAAGGATACAATCACATCCCCTCCTATTATCCTGTTCTTACCTTTATTTATAAAAATTAATTGTTTTCTTTTCATCTCCATCACTCCACTCGTAATAACATATCTTATAATTTCGTTTCCACACTCACTTTTCCCTTCTAAAATAACACCCTCCTCCATACATTTATGGTAAAATATAGTTAAAATATAGTTTGTTATGGAGGTGTATATTTTCTATGTATATATTCATCAGTTTATCCCTCTTACTCATATTACTCATATTTTTATTTGCAAAAAAGTTCGCTCCAAACTCATTCATGATGACTAGTTTTAAAGGCAATAGCTTTAAAACATTTTCAATTGGCATGTTAATCGCCGCCACTCTTTCACTTTCCTATGGTATCTACCACGCAGCAACATATCAACCTAAACATTTAGATATCACGTTACAAAATCAAAACTTTACTGTTTTCGGTAATGTTGGGGAGCTTGGGTATTTCTCAGAAGAATTACTAAAAAAAGATACAGAAATTGAACTATATTTTGCCTCATGGGAACCAATGCAATTAAATAATCCAGAAATAATAGTTAACTATCCTTCAGGTAAGCAAGAATCATGGAAACCGAACATAACATCACTTCCAGCCAATAAATTAAAAGAGAAACATGGCATAAAAGAGCTTTATCAACTCTCATCCTATTCATTTAAAGAATCCGGGAACATAACATTAACGATTACTGAGAATAATACAACTAATAAAAAAATCTCAATTCAAGTGAAATAAATAAAACGTCCCTCCAATATACTGGAGGGACGTTTTATTTATATATGTATTCTATTTTGACAGTTCCTTTAATGTTGCAATTATTTCATTTGCAGTGTTTTTTCCATTTCCAATACACGCACCAATTCCGACACCGTAATATGAGGCTCCAGCTAAGTATACATTAGGATAAAGATCCGTCATTTTTTCTTGTAATATTTGAACAGCTTGATTATGTTCTAAATGATATTTCGGCATTAAATCTTTCCAATTTGTAACTTCAACTACTTCTGGTTTCCCTTTAATTCCTAGGCTCTTTTCAATATCATATAAAGCGACTTGTACCAATTCTTCTTCACTATAATTTTTAATCGTTTCATATACTGGATTTGTACTCTTATAAAACATTCTTACTAATAGCTTTTGTTTTCCCGATGTATGCTTCCACTTCCGGCTTGTCCATGTACACGCATCACAATGTAAATCACTGTTTTCCGTTACGATAAATCCTGTGCCGTCCGCCGGTAATTGTTCATCAAGTATATCAAATCCTAAGTAAATACTTATAAGAGATGAGTTTTTAAATGTATGAAACTGCTCGTTTAACTCATTAGACTGTAATAAAGTTTGTGCGATATCGTGAGGAGCTGCTAATACAACATAATCAGCTTGGATTGATTCATGATTTGCAAAGGAGATTTCATAGCGATCACCTTGTTTCCTTACAGCAGTCGTTACAGCGCCTTTCTTAACGACTGTCTCAGTCAGCATTTCTTCTAAACGATAAATAATCGTAGATAGTCCACCTTTAAATGATACGAACTTTTTGTTTCCTGCTGATTGAAACTGTTTTTTATTCTCTTCAAAACCTTTAATAATACTTCCATATTTATTTTTATAATCCAGTAAATACGGTAATGTCGATGCCATAGTAAGCTCATTTAATTTACCGGAATATACACCTGAAAGCACCGGAGCAATTTGTTTTTCCACTAACTCTTTCCCTAAAAAGCTTTCTAAAAATACAGCAAGCGAAGTATCTTTTGTAAACTCTTTATTTTTCGTTATGAAATCTTTTAAAGCAACAATTTTCCCTTTCGTTGAAACTAGCGTACTGCTAAACAACGACTCCACACTCATCGGTATCCCAAATATAGTGTCAGATGGAATTGGGTGTAAAGTATTATCAGAATATATGTAAGAAATACCCGTTTCATTATATACCATTTCTTCTTCTAAATTTAAATCTTTTACAAGCGGTAAAACATGTTCATTACGAGCAACGATAGAATCTGCTCCTGATTCCATAATAAAATCCTTTTCTTCTACACTATGGATTTTACCACCTAAGTACTCTTCTTTTTCTACAAGGATTAAATTTAAATCGATATTATTATCCTTTTTTAATTTTTCTAAATAAAACATAGTAGAAAGTCCCGTTATACCTCCACCGATAACAACAACTGTTTTCATATGTGCTGCGCTCCTAACCGATACAATTAATAATTCCTTTATTATTATACCCAAAAGTCCTTATATTCGACTAGCAGCTTGTGCATTCTGTAAGAAATTAGACAATATATTCGAATATATTTCTGGTTGATCGTTGTGCACTAAATGACCAGCAAACGGAATAATAGCAATATGAATATTTCCATTTAATTGTTTGAACATTGTAGCAGCTGTAACTTCATCTTCCGAATCTCCCCCTGCAATACAAAGTGTAGGTACTTGAAGATTAGCTACATCACCAGTTTCATCGAATGGGTACCAATCTTTAACTTGCCACGATTCAAGCAATGCTTTCCAATCACTTTTTTCATGAATTTGATTCATATAAGTTACAACTTCTTCATTTTCCATCAATTGCTGATGGCAATTCGCTTCATACTCCTGAGACTCCTCCCAATTTTCTCCCTTAAGCGGAAAGATACCAGAAAAAGTTAATGTTCTCACTTTATCTGGATATTTTTTTGTGAATAATAAAGCGACTAATCCTCCTAGGGAAACACCAGCTATATGACATCTATCAATTTGTAAATGCACTAACGTATCATGTAAATCCTTTACAGAACGTAGGAAATAATTCTCCAATGTCCCGCCTGATCTTCCATGTCCTCTTAAATCCGGACGAATGACTTGATAATTTTTTTCTCGAAAAAATGCTACCTGCTCATCAAATTCTTCTAAACCTGTCATACCACCAGAATGTAAAAGCACAATTGGTTCCCCTTCGCCTGAAATGTTAGTATGTAAAATCATATATGCCCTCCTTTAAAACGGAATATTCTATTAATTATCAGTATATAGAATATTCATCTGAATTTCCAAATAAAAAAGAACTATAACATTTTCACATCATGTCATAGTTCTTTCTATTTCAAAAACATAAAGTAATTAATCAATTTGTCTATTTCTTGGCTTAATGCCAGTACTTTTTCATGTTGAATTCCATAATCCGATACTAAATATAACAGCTCTTCTTTTTTAATTTCTATTACTTTCTCTAATTTCACTAATTCCATGTCGTTTTATTTCTCTCCAATAATAAAATGTATGTATTTTAGTATAGCCTACTTACATAATTAGTAAAAGTAAAATAAGTATGTAAAATCTTACAAATATCAAAATAATATATTTTCAACAAAGAATTTTTTAATTTAGCCCTTTATACAGATCATTAGACTCCATTACGCATTAATAATAAATCGGAATTTCTCTAATGTTATATCTTTATATTTTGGAGCTCTCTTAATATGATCAAAATAACTATATGAGAATTTAAAGATATGTCCGAAATCCCAATCAAATGTACTATAGTCTTTTAGCCAAAATTCTTTTTCTGTTGGTAATACATGAGCACGTTTAGATTCGACTAAAGGTAAAAAATCTATCGGTGAGTGTAAAGTTATTTTACTATTTGACGTTAATTTTTGACTAGCACGTAACACGTATACTAGTTTCAACAGCGGACGTATACCTCGTTGGAATATATCTCTATGACCTAAGTCATACATAATATTAATTGCATGAGAAAAAGTAAGTAAATGACCAATTAAATCATGATGTGATTCCGCTCTATAAATAATATTAAATTGCGAGAGCTCGTTTAAAATAAACGTAGATAATTGTTTCGGATTTCTTAATTCACTTTCTATCTCATCTTTTATACTTAATTGTTTTACTTCCTTTGTTGTAAAACCAATCCATGATCTACCAGGAATTGTTTTTCGAAACGATATTATAAGGTTAGTAATCCCTTCAATCTCTTGATTATCACCCCATTTTTGTAACTCTTTCATAGCTAATAAACTTAATGCAGCATAAATGACATTATGCCCCACCCAATGAAGTTCATCAATTGTATGTTCCAATGATTTTATAATCATTTTTTCAGCACTTTGAAAATCAATTTCTTCTTTATCATCAATGACTTCACCTAAGTTTTGCTTGTTCAGCATCCTTTTTGTTTGGTAATACATATTATGAGTTATCTCTTCATCCATATTGTTGTCTTTCATAAAGAAATAACTAGCAATTGCAGCTGCTCCAAAATGCGCATGCCAAATATTATTTGTCTGTCTTTTACATTGAGAAATAATTGAAAGGCCACTTTTTAAAACGATTTTATTTTCCATCTATTTTTCCCCCGTAATAAAAATCATTTAATACTCATCCTAAAGATGGCGTCAATACAAATAAAATATGATTGGATTCATCACTTTTATTTAAAAACCGATGCTTCACGTTTGGCGGTATACGTACAACGTCGCCTTCTTCTAAAAAATATTCTTTTCCTTCTAACTCCACATACACTTCCCCTTTCATAACAACAGCAATTTCTTCCTTATCTTCATGTGAATAGTGACTTTCCGTTGTGTTTGCTTGTTTATTTAAATCCATTATTAACATTTCAATACGTGCTTTCATAAAATCCGGTGTTAATACATCATATACAATGTGATCATTGTTCTCCCGATATACTTTTTTTCGATCTTTTTTCTTAGAAATGAGTGAATCTGTATCAATTTCATTAATAAAAAGTGTAAAGAGTGGTACATTTAATGCTTTCGCAATTAATTCCAATACACTTAAAGAGGGATTCGCATATCCTCGTTCAATTTGACTAATTAGTGAAGTACTAATCCCTGCATAATCAGCAAATTCCCGAATTGTCATATTATTTTTCTTACGATAACTTAATACAGTTTGTCCGAGTCTATCATGTATCATAATAAAAACTTCCTTTCGTCCATCATATTGCATGTTTCATTGCCTTTGTGCTGACATAGTAAACAAAAGTAAATAATCCTTTCCTATCATCTCTGGGACTTATATACTTACCTTTGTACATTATATCTTATTTAGTTCATTATAATAAACAGTCTATCGGAGGGACAAACTGTGAAATCACCTATTCTTTCATATTGCATCTTATTTTTCGGCGTATTCGCCCTATCAACTTCAGCAATTTTCGTAAAATTGGCAGATGCTCCTGCGGCTATCATTGCTTTTTACCGATTATTCTTTGCTACACTGATTCTATTACCGTTATTACTATTTAATAAAAATAATCGAAACGAGCTAAAAACAGTAACAAGAGGACAATGGGGATTCGGATTCATATCCGGGCTATTTTTAGCTGCACATTATGTACTATGGTTTGAATCATTACAATACACTTCTGTAGCGAGTTCTACAGTTATCGTAACATTACAACCTTTATTTTCAATGATTGGTGGTTACTTTCTATTTAAAGAGAGATTTACGAAAGGAGCGGTTATTGGTTGCCTCATCGCTATTTCAGGAAGTAGCGTCATCGGATGGCAAGACTTCCAAATCAGCGGAGAAGCATTATACGGAGATATTTTAGCATTTATTGCGGCCGGAATTATTACCGCTTATTTTTTCATTAGCCAACATGTTCGTAAAGATTTATCACTTATACCGTATTCGGTAATTAGTTATGGAAGTAGCGCCTGTTTTCTCGGTATATTTGCCTACATGCAGCAAGAATCTTTCATCCATTACTCTATACAAACTTGGTTGTGCTTTATTGGCTTAGCTTTCATTGCTACGATTTTAGGTCAAACGATATTCAATTGGTTACTAAAATGGATGAGCGCTACTGTTATTTCTATGAGTATTTTAGGAGAAACGATTGGAACTTGTATACTAGCGTATTTTATATTAAATGAGACTATTTCTTTACAACAAGGACTAGGCATTACAGTTATTTTTATTGGCTTAGCATTATTTTTAGTGCAGCCAAAACTGCCTAACAACAACTAACAAATAAAAAGCATGCCAGTATACTGTCATGCTTTTCACTATCCATTATGTATGATTAAACCATCAGGTCTAAAACGACTCATCATAATTTCATTAATGAACTTTCCGTGAGCCTTCAAATTCCCTACTTTTATTCCCTCTTCTACAAATCCAAATTTTTCATATAGCGATTTCGCCTTAGGATTCGTTGCTAAAACACCAAGCTCTACTCGCTCTAACATTAACCAATTATCAGCCAAATCAAGCATTTTTGTAAGAAGTGCTTTCCCAATGCCTTTATTATGATATTCACTATCTACCCCCATAAACAAATCACCTGAATGAGATCTACGTCCTGGGCTTTGGGTTAACCCAACAAATCCAACAACTTCTCCATCATACTCTGCAACAAATTCAAATTGATTTGGCGCTAAATTACGAATTCTATTTTCCATCGCATCTACACGCATACTAGGTAAGAAAACCATATAAGGTAAAACATCATCTTGTATGCATATACGATGAATTGCTCTAGCATCTTGTATTTCTACCGCTCTTAGTTTAATCTCCATATTTTCTCCCCTCCATATTCATAACAATACATATCCATTCTAGACCCCTGGGTGAAACCCCTTCCCTTCTATATTTCTTTATGTTATTTTTACACAATTATTTCGGTATAATATCCAAATTACGACCAGCTTATCTACAATTCATGCGGGTTAACTTTTCACTTTATTATATAACTCAAGCAGATTTTCAATTGGAATACCATTTATTTTCATACCAGTTATATCACAATTTTCTATTTCCATATTTTTGAGATTACTATTACTTATCGTACTACCTTCCAAATCACATCTATTAAATGAAATAGGATGTTTATCTTCTCCAAGGCTTGTATCTTTAAAATGAACTCCACCTAAAGTCACAAAAGAAAATTTACTACCGGAAAGATTTAAATCTGCATATAAAGAACTTTTTAAATTTATATTTCTAAACTTTGATTGACTTACATTACAATTACTCATATTCATATGCATTATATTACTACCAACAAAGGAACTATTTTTTAAATTCACTTGATAATACTCTGTATTTGCTAGATTACAGTTTTCATATTGGCTATTTTTCATATCATTATTTTTAATCAGGTTCTCTTTAGCTGACTCTACAGTTATTCTTTTTACATAACAATACTCATCTTCAGATCTGAAAATTATTTCATAGCCCATTTTTTCATAAAAATGATGATTATTAATTTGTCTACTAGATGTTTCGAGATCCCAAATCCTTATGCTTAGATATTCCTCTTCTATTAATTTAATAACATGTGATCCAATTCCTTTTCCTTGATAAACAGGCTCTACAAAAATACGATCAATTCGGCCATATGACTTACCTGAGATCGTAACTATAATTCCTCCGATTATTTTTCCATCCATTATCACTTTGTAACAATCCAATTCTTCAATCGAATATTTCATCATTTCAACTGAAGAATAACCTGGTGGTTGAATGTTATAGTCAATTACATCACCTTGACCGCATAGCCATCGTTTTGCTTCTTCATCAAATGTTCTTGTCATTATTTCTGTTAACTTTTCAGCATCTAAAATTGTAGCTTTTTCTATACATATTATTGTCATTTTTGTTTTCCCCTTCATTGTTACAAAATAATAAGTTTTATGAACTTTATAGTTATAAAATAAAGAAAATTAAAATTAATCATCTCATTTACTATTAAACTACAAATCAACCTATATTTTCCACTGTAACTCAATATTAATGAATAAAGAAGAGAACATGCAATATAAACATGTTCTCTTCTTTTATTTATTTTTAATTGTATATTATTAAAAATTAGATATTACTTTAGCCACTCGTTGCAACTATTACTTAACTCCTGTAAATCCTCTAGGAATTGACTCGCATGATACCCATCACAAACCGAATGATGGACTTGCAATGAAACTGGTAGTATAACCCTATTTTCTTCATTAAAATATTTCCCACAAGTTATAATTGGTAATAGAAAATCACCATCATTATTAATATTAAGATTAAATCCAGTAAAACTAGCCCAAGGTATACTAGAAATAGGAAAAGTATTTGGCGGAATATTCTCTTTCGTGAAGAGACCATGAACATTAGCATAGCATCTCATATCTTCTTCATAATTTTTATAGAAAATGTGGAAATCACTAGAATAATCCGTCCATATACTTGAAAAAGACTTATCATCTTTATGGACGATTGTATAACTTGGTATCATTTCCTCCCAATAGCCTAAAACTCCTTCATCGTTAAAACATGTTCGAAATTCTTTATGATTATTTACTACTCTAGAAATTAAATATATAAAAACGGGATAAAATTTTATTCCTTTTTGATGTAATTCCTTTAACAACATCGTTATATCAATATTTACAGTTATACTAAACGTACATTTCAATTTTAAATAATGTTCAAAATACTGCTCTCTATTCCAATTTTCTATGTCAATTATATGAAACTTCATTGTAATAGCCTCCTAAAATTTTTTTATTTTAGAAGGCTAACTTTCTTGTTTTCACCATACCTGTTCACTCCTTATATTTTAAATTTATCCTCAAGTTTTTTATTTAATTATATAACATCTGCAAAAATCCATTCACATATTTATTGGAATCCAACCACATACTATTAATAAATCAACTGACGTTTGGAGGATTCAAACATGAATGACAAAAATGTAAATAAAAAAGATAATGCTATCGCAAACAATACACCTATTCAAAATAATAATACTGTAAACCTTAATGTAGAAGAACAAGCAATGAATGGCTTATATGGAATGCCAGAAACTGCTATTGAAGATGCTGATCATGCTGTAACTGATGATTTGACTTCAAAAAATTAATAAACTACTACATAGAAGAAAGCCAAGGAAAATATCCTTGGCTTTCTTAACTATGCATCCACCTTTTGTACTTCTTCACTCTTTCTTGAAAGCTTTCCTGGCCAAAAAGCAAAGCGACCTAGAACAACTGTAATTGCTGGTACAAGTAATGGTCTAACAATAAATGTATCTAATAATACACCAATTGCAGTTACAATACCAAATTGAACAAGAACTTGAATTGGAAGTGTACCTAATACCGCAAAAGTTCCTGCTAAAATTAAACCCGCGGATGTAATGACACTACCTGTTTGTATAACGCCATTTTTTACTGCATCCAAATGATTTTGTGTCTTTCTGTTTTTCCATATTTCTGAAACCATAAAGATATTATAATCTTCACCTAAAGCAACTAGAAATACGAATGCATACAACGGTATCGCACCTTGAATGGCCGGCGCTCCCATACCATAATGAAGTAATAGCCACCCTGCTCCTAGTGCCGAGAAGAACGATAATACAACAGTTACAATTAAATAAATCATCGCAACAATTGATCGTAAGTAAACAAGTAATAATAAAGCTATAATACTAATCATTACTGGAATGATAACTGCTTCATCACGTTCCGTAATTTGCTTTGTATCATATAATGACGCTGTTTCTCCGCCAATCAATAGTTGATTTTCTGCATTACTAACCCCAGCATCTTTTAATACTTTTTCTACACTGTTTTTTAATTTAGGGATTTGATCTAACGCTTCAATTGAGTATGGATTTTCAGCTAAAGAAACCTCATACATTTGTATTTGCTTATTTTCTGTGCCCACTTTTGGATCTTTCACAGTTTGTACGAAAGAAAACTTCTCTAGTTCTTCTTTAATAGGAAGCTCTTTTCCTTTCGTATCAACAACAACTTTTACTGGCGCTAATTCACCAGCTGAGAAATGATCACTAATTAACGTAAACCCTTCGCGGGAAGGCATATCTTTTGGAAACGATTCTAATAAGTCATATGTGTATTGAATACGTGGTACAAATGAAGCCAATCCACCTAATACAAATACAGTGAGCATAATTATTGTCCACGGTCTTCGTACTACAACATCTCCAAGCTTTTTACTAAAGGCACCTTTTGATTTTTTAACTTTTACGACTTTCTTTTTCTTTCTTGCAAACTCCTCATTCATAGAAGTTGTTCTCGGTATAAATGGGAAGAATGCAGCTCTACCGAAAATTAATAATAATGCTGGTAAAATTGTTAAAGCAGCAATTCCCATTATGAATACAGCAACACTAAATGGTACTGCAAATCGATGAAAGGCACCATAATGAGCAAGTAATAATGTTCCTAATCCAAGTACAACAGTAAGCGCACTCATTATAATTGCTCCACCAGAAGCTTTAATTGCAAGTTGCAGCGCCTTATATTTACTTTCTTCTTCTAGCAAGTACTCTCGATATCTTGAAATTAAAAATAAACAATAGTCCGTTCCAGCACCAAACAATAATACTGTCATGATTGATATTGCCTGAGCATCTACTTTAATCCATCCGTGATTAGCTAAAAAACCAAGTGTAGGACTAATAATACCGTATGCAAAGCCGACAACAAGTAAGGGTAAAATTGCTAAAATCGGTGAACGGTACAGTAAAATTAATAAAACTAATACGAGTAATACAGTAGCAATTAATAATTTCACATCTGCTTGACTAAATAAGCTAACTGCATCCGTTTGAATACCTACAGGTCCAGATAATCGAACGTGTAAACCAGCGTCACTTAGTTTTCGTTTGAATGGATCTTCATCGATCTTACTATTCACTATGTTTTTTAAATCATCAAGATTTCCTTTTAATATATCTGTTCCAGCTGCCTTGTTAAAGAATACTGGTGTAACAAATGATGTACCATCTTTTGATGCACTTTTTGATAATACTTGTTCTGGTAATGTATCAAATGGCGGTAACGTTGATTGCTCCTTTAAAGGACTAGCTTTTAACTCTTTATAAACGTCTTGTATGAGTTTATAATCCTGTGACTGTAATCCACCATCCTTATACCATACTACTAATAAAGGATTCCCTGCATTATTCGGAAACTCTTTTTTCATAAGTGCTTCCGCTTGCTGCGACATAGCTGTTTCAGGTAAATTTTTTGGATTCGGTTCTTTCGTACTGTTTACTTGTGGCAATGTAAATGAAAGTAATAATGTAATAAGAATCCAAATCGATAAAGTTATCCACTGTGTATGCTTCCCTGCTACAAGCCTCCCTAACATATGTAACGGGTGCTTTTTCATAAAAACCCACCTTCCTTTTTTCCTCTAACATTAATTATATATACTGGTCGGTTAATTAATCAAGAATGAATAAAACTTTGTGTTATAATTATCTCAACAATACATGTCAGGAGCGAATGGATTTGGAACAAAAACAACGTCCTCTCGGAAGGCCTCGTCAAAATAAAAATACAAAATCTACAAAAGAAACCATTTTGGAAGTTGCAACTCGACTATTTCTTACTCAAAATTATCAAGTCGTTTCCATGGATGAAGTTGCAAAAGTTTGTGGTGTTACGAAAGCAACCGTCTACTATTACTATTCAACAAAAGCAGATTTATTTACCGCTACTATGATTCAAATGATGGTACGTATACGCGAAAATATGTCTCAAATCCTTTCTACAAATAAGACTTTAAAAGAAAGATTATTGGACTTCGCTAAAGTCTACTTACACGCAACGATGGATATTGATATGAAGAATTTTATGAAAGATGCAAAACTATCATTATCTGAAGAACAATTGAAACAATTAAAAAATGCTGAAGACAACATGTATGAAGTATTAGAAAAAGCACTTGATGATGCAATGCAAATTGGAGAAATCCCAAGAGGAAACGCTACATTTGCGGCTCATGCATTCGTATCTTTATTATCAATTGGGAATTTTAAAGATGAAAATCACAATCCTATTCTTACAAATATAGATGAATTAGCCCAAGAAATCGTTTCTTTTTATTGGAACGGGTTAGGCCGTTAATCTTAAATAGATTTCATTTAATAAAAGAGCATGTTTGAATTTTTTTCAAACAAGCTCTTTTATTATTTATTTACTATTAATTAGATTATACTTCAGCACAGTTTAACAAAAAATTCCTCTTCAACTTTTACAAATTTTGAATTTGAATCTTTATATTCTCCTTACTTAATCCCCCATGATAACAAACTACCGATTCAATATCTAGATTTGAATACCTCTTCAAAGACTGCTGTGCTTCCTTAACATTTAAAGTTGTTGGGGCGTGAATTCCTTCTAACTTTCCATTCACACTATACATCGAGTCTCCTGTAATAAGGGTTTTACTTTGTTTCAAATATAAACTAATATGACCTGGAGTGTGTCCTGGGGTATGTAGAATTAGTATCCCACCGCAATACGGAATTTCTTGCCCATTTATCACAGTATCACTCACTTTTCCTTTTGGTAGATTCTTTACTTGTCCATCCTTCAGTAAAGGAAACTCCCCTTCAATATAAGGTTTATCTAGCTCGTGCGCATAAACCTTAATATCACTTACACCATTCTCCAATAAATCAGGAAGGCTACCTATATGATCTATATCCTGATGTGTCAAAATCACAACTTTTAGCTTATCAAAAGATACCCCAACTTTCTCCATCTCTATTTGTATATCTTCAAATTGTCCAGGGAAACCAGTATCTATTAACACTGCCATTTCATCATCCCATAAAAGAATTGGGTGAATAATAAATTCTTGAAACTCAAGTTGTAACATTTCTACCCCTTTAGCAATCTCCATATAGTCCGTCTCCTTTATGATGAAGTTTGAAAATATGCACAACTACACCGAAAATATAAAGCCACACTATCTTTTAATAGTTTTTGTCATCCCAATAGAGAATGCCTCAAACCCTATAGATTCATAATAAGATTGCAATTTTTCTACACACATAAGTTGGGGAATAACCTTGTTTTGTTCACAGTGCTGGATTAATCTTTCTACTATTTCTTTTCCAATACCAATGGACTGATACTCTGGCAATACACAAACACCACAAATAACGCCTGTTATTACGCCATCTGATATAATACGCCCCATCCCTACTAACTTCTTACCATCAAAAGCATAAATTGCATACCAACTTTGTTTACACATTTGTTCTAACTCGTTAACCGTTAATTGAAGAGAATTCCATCCTAAAGATTCATATACAGTTAATAATCCATTGAAATTTGTTGGGTGTTTAAATGTGTAATTTATACTATTATTCATGTAAATACTCCTTATTTTCTCGTTTGTTTTTATTTCATAAAATTATCTTTACTTTGAAATTAATTTATACAAACTTCCATAAGAATAATATTATTCCTTCTCAACTTAAAATAAAAAGAAGTTAACCTCTCCTCAGTTAACTCCTTTTATATAAATCCATCATTATATTATTAACCAAAAATCATACAGCTACAGACGATCAGGACAAACAAAACTAATAAACTGTTTGAGAAATAACCCATAGAATACTACCCCTTTATTTCATTATGTTAAAGATTTTACCATAAAATTATTTACAACATAATAACTGAAAAAGACATTGTATTCATTAGTTAAATATACTAGGTAATATTTAACTTTAATCATACCCTACTTTATAGCACTTCTCCTACTACGATAGTTCACATAACTTCAAAATAATAAGTGCTATATAAAAGATCACAATTTATCTAAGGCTTGTTTACTTATTTTTCAACTATGCTAATTGTTAACTTACGATTTCCTCAAATAAATGTGACATCTTCACAAGAAGAGCATTCACTACTATTTCTCTAACCATTTACAACTCTCCCTGTAATTTATTTAAGCTCTATCCTCATTTATATTAATATCTTTCTTATTCGAAAAAAGATCTTTAAAAATTCCTACCCCTACAATTAATATAGCTATTCCAAGTAATTTATTTATTTGTAAGGGAACCCTTTCTATTCCAAATAATCCAAATGTATCAATGCAGAGAGCAACAACTAATTGAGTAATAAGGCTAATTAGCAGCGTATAAGCTGGACCTAAACTCTTTATTGCACCCATTATACAAATTATTAACCCGATGCCAAACAATCCACTTACATAAAACAAATAATTTGTAGTATACACTTTAATGCTAATACTGTTTTCTGTAATGATATAAAATAGAATAGAACTTATGAAACCTATTCCAAGAACACATGCAGTTGTTAACCACTGCCCTACATTTTCATTCACTTTCGTATTAAAAATAGATTGTAAGCTAATTAATACTCCAGCTAATATAGCTAAACTAAATCCAATCATACTCCCTCTCCCCTTTTCATTGCTCATATATATTATTTTTAGCAACTTCCTTCATTCTAAAAAAATCTTTAATTACAATAACTCCATTTCTCTTTTCAATTAATTTTTCTTTATAAAATTTTTGTAACAACCGAATTACGTGCCGATAACTTACTCCTATAAAATCCGCAATACTTGATATCGAAGTTGCATCCAAATCTTTTTTATACATATTCCCGTTACTATCAGTAGAAATAGAAAGTAAATAACTAGCTACACGTACTTCTACTGGATAAAGTAAATTAAGTGCTGTAAAACGAGTCGATATTTTTAATGTGTTTGCAATGTTTTCAAGCAAGAAGTTCATAAATATAGGATCATGTAATAACTTATTTCTAATTACAGCATGAGAAATAGAGATGGCTATAACATCTGAACAAGCTTCAACGACATTATGCGCTTTGCTATTTTGTATGAATTCAATATCGCCAACAACCGCCAATGGATTGATAAAACGAAGGATCAGTTTCTTTCCCTCTGGTGTAATCGTATAAACTTTTACTTTACCTTTAACAACAAAATATAAACGAGCCATTGCGTCATCTATATTGCAAATAAGCTCGCCTTTTTCAAAATGATTTACTTGAAAATAAGCTGCATCTATCTCTGAAAAAATTTCAAGCATTTTATTAGTTTTCAAATAATGGATAATTAAATCTGATCTATTCTCCATTTTCATTTCCTCCTTTCATTTACATATTAAATACAACAATACCTATAATCATTACTATTGTTCCCACAATATGATATCTCTCCATCTGTATCTTTTTTATTTGAAATAATCCCTTCATTTCAATTAGAGTTGCTGTTAATAATTGAGCAACCATAAGTGTTCCAGCTGTTAATGTAACTCCCATTTCATGTATCGCTACTGTTTTTGCACAAATAATTAATCCGCCAAGTGCACCAGCTACTAAATATATTTTTTTCACATCCTTTAAATCCGCTATTTTCTCTTCTTTCTTTAACAAAAATATTGTTGTTGCAATAAGGAATCCAATGAAATGCGTAATAATACTCGTTGACCATATACCGATATGTGAACTAAGTTTCGCATTAAATGTACCTTGAAGTGTAATAAATACGCCAGCTAAAATAGCAAATACAACGCCCTTCAAAAAATCATCTCCTAATCTTCTATTTCTGACTTAATTAAAAGTTATAATCCTATAAAGGCAAAAGGACAAATGACACATCAGTATGAAAATAGCTACAAATGAACAATAAAAAACACAACTCAAAATATTTGAGATGTGTTTTTTATTGTTTTATCGTTATATAATATTTTAATATTTATAACTACGCTATATTAACAGTTTTATTCTTCATAACAAACTTTCCAAATAAGAAACGCACAAGTGGCCCCATAATAATTAATTGTAATGGATACGCCAAAATGAAATTTTTAATGAAAATTGAAAAATACATCGATACAAATGAGTCTCCTTGTAGTCCACCATGTAAATACATCATAGCCATTCCGTAAAAAGACATAAAGAAAACCATTCCAATTACCATAGCTGTCGCCATCGCAACTATCATATTTATTTTCTTCGATTTATCAAACGGTAACATGAATACAAGTTTTTTCGCACAAGGTCCAACGATACATATTTCAATTAATAATGCAATAATGAATCCAATTAGTAGTTCTAATGTGATCTCCTTAATATGAATTGGCCCTCCTGCTCCATTCAGTAATAAATTATAAAACGTCATTACAATAACCATCCCAAGGCACATCATCATACCAAATTGGAGGTTTTCCTTTCTTGTTGTTGGCAATTTCTATCATCCTTTCTGTTTAAGTCTTTGTCATTATATCGATTATGGAAACCTCTTCGTAAGTGAACATTTTGTGAACAAATTTAAAGCGTTATCATATATTCACTATACTTTCTGATCAAATTCTTACTAAGACTTATAAAGGTTTTATATATTTCAATGTTGAATTACTAAATTTAACATTGAATTACATTACTACTAGGAGGATAACCATGTATAAACAAGAGTTTTACACATATCACATCGTAACAAGGAAAAAAATGAGCATCGGACAAATCATTCATTTCGATAAAAATCAAACGAATACCCTATTTCATTTCTTTTTTGAAAAGGAACATTTCAATTCTAACGGTGAAGATTCTATACAAATTTTAAAAGAACATTATACAAATGAAGAATTACATATAAAAAATGAAAATGCTAAAGTAGTTATGAGTTATATCGATCAAACAATTAGAGCGGTTAGAGAAACGATTGTAGAAATGGTTAGACTACAAGAATTTCCTGAATACCCTTCAAGATTATCTTGTTTATATGCTGCAAAGAGCTATGATGATGCTTTAAAATGGAAAGCATTATTTGATTCTTACAATCGAGAAGTTTTGCAGATTGTTAAACTACGAGTAATTGGACATTGTTTTGAAGGTGACGGAAATCTTTTACCGAAAGAAGACGGTATTCCTTTCTCTCAAAAAATTGAGCAAGCTAGAGGATATTGGAAGGGAAATGTAAATAATGAACTTCCGGAGTTACTGATTAATGGAAAAATCGAAGTGGTGGAAATTATTGATGATTTTTCTGCAATTCATATTTAATTCCTAACTAAATCATATAGGATGGAGATTAACAAAGATGAAAAAAGTGTACTTCAATCATGATGGTGGTGTAGATGATTTAATTTCACTATTTTTATTACTACAGATGGATAATGTCGAGCTTACAGGTGTTTCAGTTATCCCTGCAGATTGCTATTTAGAACCAGCAATGTCTGCAAGTCGCAAAATTATTGATCGCTTCGGCAAAGAAAATATTGAAGTAGCTGCATCAAATTCCCGTGCGAAAAATCCATTTCCAAAAGACTGGCGGATGCATGCATTTTATGTAGATGCTTTACCAATTTTAAATGAGTTTGGAAAAGTTGTAACACCCGTAGCAGAAAAACCTGCACATCATCATTTAATTGAAACCCTACTACAAACTGAAGAGAAAACAACTTTATTATTTACAGGGCCTCTTACCGATTTAGCGCGTGCACTATATGAAGCACCTGTAATCGAGGGGAAAATTGAGCGCCTTGTTTGGATGGGAGGAACATTTCGTACTGCCGGCAATGTACATGAACCAGAACATGATGGAACTGCTGAGTGGAATTCGTTTTGGGATCCTGAAGCAGTAGCTCGTGTGTGGGAATCAAAAATTAAAATCGACTTAGTAACGCTAGAAAGTACAAACCAAGTTCCATTAACTATAGACATACGTGAAAGTTGGGCAAAAGAGCGTAAATATATTGGTGTTGATTTTCTTGGTCAATGCTATGCAATGGTTCCTCCCCTCGTTCATTTCTCAACTAACTCTACTTACTATTTGTGGGATGTATTAACTGCTGCCTTTATCGGGAAATCTGGCCTTGCAAAATTACAAACAATTAATAGTATTATTCATACATATGGACCTAGCCAGGGGCGTACGGTGGAAACTGTTGCTGGACGACCTGTAAATGTAGTATATGATGTAAACCACAATGGATTTTTTAACTATATAACTGAATTAGCGAAGAAAGCTTCCACTTGAACCACTATCTATATGAAAAATAAATAGAATGGCATTATTTCAGACGATAAACCCCATATTTAGAATTTGTTTGAAACTACATATTTAACTATTGAAAAGAGTATTGAATTAACTTTCAATACTCTTTTTATGCAGTTTAATTATATTTGATTAGTGTAGTGTCTTACTAATTATTCATTTCATAACCATTTACAAAAAACGTAATTGTTTCTAATTCATCTTCATTTAATTCTCTATTTACGTCTCGTTTATACGCTTCCTTTATGTTTTCTTCATCGCCTTTATGAATTTCTGTATAAGTTCCTACTGTTTTTAACAAATGCATTTCTTGTAAAAACTCATCCCGACTTATAGCTGTCCCATGAGAAAGAATATAAGTTTCAGCATCAAATGACTCCAATTCTTCGATTAATTTGAACGTTCGTTTCGTCGTATAGTTCCATTTTGAAGAAAAGATATCTGCATATATACAGTCTCCTAAAAATAATATCTTTTCTTCTTTCACGTAAATAACAACTGAATCATGTGCATGATCTCCACCGACATGTTTTAACACGCATGTCACTTCACCAAGGTCTAATTCAATTTGATCCTGGAATGTTAAGGCCGGAGGAATGATTTTAATATTTCTCACTTTTTCTTCAAACTCTTTCTTGATACAATCCGCACAAAATGCAATTTCAGTACCCTCTTTTACACGTGCGTCCAACGCTTCATCTGTCCATTCATAAGATACTAGTGACTGCATTTCTTTTTTCGTTTCAGCATGCGCAATAGTTAATGCATCTTGTAGTACAGGCAATCCAAAAATATGATCCCAGTGCCAATGCGTTAATGCTACGAAATCAGGACTTAATACATTTTGTTCTTTTAGCATTTCTAGAAATAATTGTGCATGTTCTTCTGAATTCCCTGCATCAATCATTAATGTTTTTTCTTGTCCAACGACCATTCCTAATATAGGTCTATCTGTTTCAGAAACAGGTGTCATATACCAAAATGAGTTTCCTATTTTTTTTATTTGCTGCATAATTAGTTCCTCCATTTACTACTATTCTCTTCAATTATTATCTGTAAAACCTTCATCCAGCACATAGCATGAAATAATATATATCGCTTTCTTTAGAACATAGTAACTTCATCTATCCATTTAAATAAGCATCCCAATCATAGTCTTCAATTTTATAGAATCTACCTTCATCATTTCTTTCATATGCACATAAAGGTGGTTCCTCAAGAAAGTTTAAAATAGAATCATCTATATTCAAAATAACTCCAATTGAAATAATTTGAAAGTTTTTAGGATTATTGACATAGTCATCACTTTCATAGCCACTTAAAATTGACCAACCTGGATCGCCTTCTGCTGTTGGATTATCTCTAAGCATAAAGTTAAATTCTCTTTTTTCAAGTACATCATCACTAACAATTACCTTCGTATCAAAATAAAAATCCCAATCACTTGAAGCTGGATCATCATATTCCGTATCACATATATTTTCAATTCCAAATGAAATTTTATCACCTATTTTTAAATCTAAACGATACGGATCATTGTCCAGTTCCCCTACGAACTTCTTCTCATTTCTTTCAGTGATTACAACCCACATTCTTTCACCATGAAATCCATCTTCTTCCTCATTTTTAGATACAAAAATTAGCTTTACCAAATCTCCAACCTTTAATTTCTCCAACACTTCTGAACTAGGAAGATAAAATGTATAGGGCGCTTCTTTGTTTATTTCATAAACATTATCTAAGTACCAAGTCATCTTTTTCTCTCCTTAAAAGCTTTTCACACTCATATTTTAAAAATAACACTATTTTTTCTTCCGGCAAACTACTACCATAGAATAGCAGTCTTCCCCTAACTTATTTCCTTCCCAATCATTATATATATGTAATAATTCAAAACCATTCACTACTAATAATCTTTCTAACTCTTGCGGATATGTATAGCGAAGATCGATCGTTGTTTTCAGTTCTTCTACTTTCACATCATCCTCATAAAACCTTCTTGTTGTTATGTAATGCTGTATTTGCTGAATTGAATCGTATGTCATTTCAGTATATAGATCGCATTTTCTTTCCTTTTCATCAATAATAGTTGTCCAATATTCTTCTGTAGATGGTTGTATTAATTCTTCTTTTGAAGGAAAACGTGTATCGAATATAAATATACCATTATCAGCTAACACATGATGAATAGATGTTAATAACTTATTTTGATCTGTGTTCGTAAGTAAGTGTTGAAATCCATGACCAACCATAAATGCTAACAGAATTGTTTCTTCAATCTTTAATTGTAAACAGTCTTGTTGTAACCATTTTACTTTTTTACAATCCATAGATTTTCTCTTCGCTTCAGCAAGCATACCTTCATGTATATCTACACCAATCATTTGATATCCGTTTTCTATAAATGGAATTGTAACCCTTCCTGTTCCGCAGGCAATATCTAGAATCCATTCATTTTGTATATTTAGTTTTTGTGCCCATGATAGTAAGAACGGAAAATCTGACAGACTTTTATTTTCTATATCATATCGTTTTGGATTTTCGTATTCAGATAGACTCCATTTTGTTTGCAAACGTATTCCCCATTTCATATTTCCACTTAAGTTTAATATATAAATTATAACGAATTATTAGTTTTTTCTCTATAATCAAACACAATTACTTGGACTAATCTAACTTTCCTTTTCGTAAGCTAAAAATAAGTGGAAGAATCGGAGTGTGATACGATGGAACGATTATGGATTCCTATGATAGTTACATTTTTTTCATTCGGTGGATTACTATTAGGCGGTGCTGTCGGCATTGCTACGCGCCAACTAATTGAAGAAAAAATGCATCGTTTATATGCATTATGTGGCGGAATTTTGCTTGGCCTTTTATCCCTTGAAATTATTCCTGAAACATTTGCAAGCTATGAAATAATTGGGCCTATACTTGGTATAGCTATCGGTATTTTGGTTATGAACTTATTAGATAACTATTGTCATCATCCAATGATACATAAAAAAGATCAACAAGCGTGGCAAACTTTCCTTTTTCTTTCTTTTGCTATATTTATTCATAATTTGCCGAGTGGCTTTGCATTAGGTACAGCATTTATAAATCATAATGATTCTGCCATTCCTTTCTTACTTGCGATTATAATTCACCATATTCCTGAAGGCCTAGCATTAATCATCCCCTTCCTCTTTACAAAGCATAAATGCATTTCATTTTTATTTACGACTTTATTACTTTCACTTATTCTCGGAACTGGTACTGTCTTTGGTATTTTGATGGAAGGAAAGGCTCTACATTTACAAGGGCTCATTATGGGGAGCGCTATCGGTTCACTTGGCTATGTCACAATTCATGAAATGCTTTGGAAGGCTAAAAAACAGCTCTCCTTCCTTACATTTTTAACATGGGCAACTAGCGGGTTTTTACTAATAACAGTATTTACACTATTTACTGGTCATCATTAAAGATAACAATATAATCATTTGTATATTTTTCCTTTTTCTCCAAAACATAATAGTATCTACCTATTATAAGGAGGAAAAATTATGTTTGGGAAAACAGCCGGTGAAGCATTAGTTGACCTATTAATTGACTGGGGAGTAGAACACATTTACGGAATGCCTGGAGATTCTATCAATTCTATAATTGAAGCTTTAAGAAAAAAACAAGATAAAATCAAATTCATCCAAGTCCGCCATGAAGAAGCTGGTGCACTAGCAGCAGCTGCCTATGCTAAGTTAACAGGAAAACTCGGCGTTTGTATGGCAATCGCAGGGCCGGGCGCTATCCATTTATTAAATGGTTTATATGATGCTAAACTCGATAAAGCCCCTGTTCTAGCAATTTCAGGTCAAGTAGAAACAGATTTACTCGGGACGGATTTTTTCCAAGAAGTAAACTTAGAAAGATTATTCGATGATGTTGCGGTATATAACCAGCGCATTATGTCAGCAGAACAGTTGCCTGCTGTCGTGAATCAAGCGATTCGAATGGCTTATACGAAAAAAGGTGTATCTGTTCTTACGATTCCAGATGATGTTCCGAAATTCGAAGTAAAAAGTGGTGCTCGTGTTACAAATACTTCTTTTACATTACCTGAGTTATTTCCGCAAGAAGAAGATTTACATGCTGCAAAACTCGCAATAAGTGAAGCGAAAAAGCCTGTAATTTTAGCTGGAAAAGGTGCGAAACATGCGAGAGAATCTTTACTTACTTTCGCAGAACACATCGGTGCTCCAATCGTACTTACATTACCAGCTAAAGGGATTATCCCTGATGAACATCCACTTTGCATCGGCGGATTAGGATTAATTGGAACGAAACCTTCTTATGATGCAATGAAACATGCAGATACTTTAATTATGATTGGTACTTCTTATCCATTCACCGGTTTCTTACCCGAAAAAGCAAAAACAATTCATATCGATACTGATCCGGCCCAAATCGGTAAACGTTACGTAACAGATATCGGCTTAGCCGGTGATGCTGATAAAACATTAAAATGGTTAATTGAAAATGTAGAAAAACACGAGGACCATTCCTTCTTAGAGCATCATCAAGAAATGATGAAAAATTGGGAGGAAAAATTACACAATCAAGAAGACGATACATCTACTCCAATTAAACCACAACGTGTTATGCATGCACTGCAACAAGTAGCTCAAGATGATGCAATATTATCAGTCGATGTCGGAAATGTAACAGTATGGACAGCAAGACACTTCCGTATGACAAATCAACAATTTATCATTTCTAGTTGGCTCGCAACACTTGGCTGCGGTTTACCTGGTGCACTTGCTGGAAAAATTGCTTACCCGAATAAACAAGTATTTGCAGTTTGTGGTGACGGTGGTTTTGGAATGACAATGAACGACTTCGTAACAGCTGTTAAATATAAACTGCCGATCGTGGTCGTTGTTTTAAATAATAATAAGATCGCCATGATTAAATTCGAACAAGAAGTTATGGGGAATATCGAATTTGGCACAGACTTAACAAACCCTGATTTTGCAAAATACGCAGAGGCGTGCGGAGGTATTGGATACCGAGTTGAGAATTTAGATGAACTACTTCCTGCTTTCGAAAATGCGGTAAAACAAAATAGACCGTGTATTATTGATATAGTTGTAGATGCAAACGAAGCACCAATGCCAGCAAAAATCACCTTTGGTCAAGCCGCTGGTTATACGAAGCATATGATAAAAGAATTATTTGAAGAAGGTAAGATTGATTTACCACCACTATAAACAAAAAAGAGAGCTGAAAACAATTTGTCTTCAGCTATCTTTTTTATTTTTGTATCTCTCTATAAAAGGAAAAATCATTCACATTAGTTTGTACTCGCTTCTCTTCCTTTACCTCTTTATCCTTGCTCCTTGGTGTTCTTACATTTCCTAGTTTAATCGCATCTTGCATACTATGACTAACTAGATTTCCCGCTAAAATTGTCATACTATAAAAAGCAATTGGTATAAGTACAATCCATGTATGTGTAGTTAAATGGCGGAAGTTTTGACCAATTAGGCCAGTCCATTCTTTTGTTACACTATCTGGATCCATTCCACTGAAGATTATTGTTCCACCAAAAAATAATTGCAACAAACCAAGGTGTAAAAGTAGTAATAAAGTACTTACAAATTGTTGCGCTACTAATAAAAGAAATGGCGGTAACATATGCGGCCATATATGGCGCTTCAACCTATGCCACTTACTTCCGCCGAGCACAGTAGCTGCCAACATAAATTCTTCTTTCTTAATACGCTTTACTTCTTGCGCTACATACAACATAACCGTTGGTACAGCAAGACATACAAGAACTATAATTTGAAATGCCACACGCAAATACAACGGCACAACTTCTGCTCCACTATCAAACGTTAAAACTTCATTTAACATAAAATAAGAAATCATAACCATCGGTACAATACTAAAAGGATCAAAAAAGGATGAAATAACTGGAAAAGAACGTTTACCATACATACCAAGAAGTAAACCAACTCCCCCTCCAACTATAACTCGTAAAATCGCTATAATTATACTCGCTCCAACTGTCCATTTTGCACCTTCTATTATTAATTGAACAAGGTCACGACCTTTCACATCACTTCCAAACCAAAATTTACTTGATGGCGAAAATGGTGCTGCCTCTAGTTCCCCTTTTTCGTTATACATCATCGTAAGTTCACGAATATTCCCATCAAAAAACACCGTATATCCAATACTAACAATCATTAGTACACTCAAAAAAGTAATACCTATCCAAAATCTCACATCTCTTTTTACAACTTGCCACATGTTACACACGCACCTTTATAACATTTTGTAAAAGCGTATGTAATATACGAAATAGTATAAAAAGCGGTACGTATAATATTACTAGACTCACTGTAAATATTTCTAATTTTGGATTTTCTTTCACAAAAACAAACATACCATATGTATTAAATATCCATTCAATAATATATAAATTGGAAAGCATAAATAAAATATTTGTTTTCGCGTAATAAATTGTCGTTAATAAAACATTTCTTGAAATATGATGTGTCAAAATATGCCGGAAGCTTAGCCCTTTACTCTTGGCAAACAAACTATAATCTTTCTCTAATTCTTCTTTAAACCGAAATAACAACAGTTTAATAAACAATAATGTTGTTGGTATTGTAAGACATATAATTGGTAACAAACGTATCCTTTCTTCCCCTAATCCAGCCAGTTTGACCGGCATAAATCCTGTTTTTTGAAACATATTTACGACAAGAAGTTGCGATAATAAAATAAGTAAAATATCCGGTATACTCTCAAGCGTAAGAAAAACCCCGTTCCACATTTTCTGTTTCATATAAGAACGCTGCAATACCCAAACGACAAGTATATACGCTATAAGCAAAGATAGTAAAAACGCTGATAGAAATACAATCATCGTTTCAAAATAATGAATCCATATTTGCGGAAATAATTTTCTTGAGTCTCGAAATCCATATGTAATTTCACCCGGTTGAAGTATCTTCCCTCCAAGAAAGACAATCGTGTTCCAAAAACCGATTAAATCAATTTGCAATCCCTTAAATAAACGCGGTAGCGCGCCTAGACAGATTATACATAAAATTGCAGCTACTAGTTGTAAACAAGTAACCCCACACCATTTAGCAATTCGCATCAACATAACGATTTCCCCTTACCCTCCGATAGAATATTCAGAAATCAAAAACCACATATATTACATCTCTTCAGCTATACTTTGCACCCGTTTCTTCCCACTCGGTAAAATGGTTTGATATAAACACGTAACAAAAAATAATAAACCAAATAAAATAATATACAACGTATCTGCACGAATCCATTTCGGGAACAACATCGCTATCGCACCGATAGATAACAGCTGGAATCCTGTCGTTAATGGACTAAGTAAACTTTGAACACGTCCCATGAATGATTCTTCTACAATTTCATACATCCAGCCCATAATTGCAACATTAATAAACGGTAAAAAGAAAGTCGCAAAAGCGATACATACATAAAAAGACCATACGTGGTTTACAAAGTAACACATACCGAAAAAGACCCCTGAGCCAGCCATACCAAAGACAATAATAGGCTTGGGTGCATATTTCTTCCCTACACTTGTTGCTACTACACTTCCAATTAGTAATGAAATCCCTCCAACTACACCACCCACCATCGCTAAACTTTCATACGTTGCTGGTGCTAATTTATATTTTAATATGTAAGTTGTGGATACGCTTAAAATACCATTTAATAGTCCAAACACGATAAATCCTAAAAGTAATTTTTTTAAAGTGTCATTTTGATATATACTTGATCCCTTTTTGAAACTCTGTTATTAACATTTTCAAATTAACTTCTTTCCATTTTGTTCTACCGTTTGGCAAACGCACTTTTTCTGGAATGGAGATCGTTTGAATCAAAATACCACTCATAATAAAAGTGAGCGTATTTACTAAAATACTCCCGTATATTCCAAAAGTCCAGTACACCATCGTTGCAATTCCTACACCAAACAAAGCATACAAACTATTCACCATTTGATTCACACCTGCTGCTGCACCGTATTGGTCGGATTGAACTACTCCCTGTATCATCGACTGTTCTGATGGAGAGAAAAATTGTATACATGCATTTTCCAAAAATAAAAATATAAAGACGAGTATAATCATTCCGTAATAAAGCGAAATTAGAATTCCGATATTACAGAGCGAACAACATATGTTACTTACCGTACAAATACGTTGTCTATCAAAACGATCCACTACTGTCCCTACTAATAGAAAAAAGATTAATGCAGGTAATGCCATCATGATTTGTGTCATCGTTGCGTAAACTGGTTGTTTTCCGTATTGGTCTAACAAATAAAACATTAAAGAAACTCCAGCAATCATAGAACCGAGTCGCTCTAAAATATTTGCTAGAAAAAAACGTGCATACACTTTGTTACGAAATAACTGTAGCATTTCTTTCATACTTCTAACCCTTTCTCTCGACAAAATTTTATTTTTTCAGTCATTTCTCGGAAGTTACATTATATTTTTCGACCATTATCCAATCTTTTCCTTCTGTATAGAGCACAATAAAAAAAAGACTCATGTTTTTTATACAAGAGTCTTTTTATTTAACTTCGCTTCACGTAATGATATGTAGCTAAAATCTTTATACGTCTCGCTAACTATTTTAATTCTCTAAAGTTCGGATATACTTTATTTATTTTATGAATGTATCGCACATCCACTCATAAAATTTTTCCTTCTCTTCAAATTGCGGATAATGAGCTGACTTTTCAAAAGTAATGAATTCTTTTTGATTCACTTCAATCATATCAAAATATTTTTTCGCTGCATGAAATGAAGTATTATAGTCGTATTTTCCCATAAGGAAATAAAGCGGTAGCTTCATTTCAGTCACCTTAGTAGGCAATGGGTTCTTTAAATCCTTTTCTAATAAGACAGTTTGAGAATGTGATAATCCAACGTTATAACGAATTACATCTAAAAAGTTATATTCATTACTGAGTAGCATCCCAATATTATCACCATCTGGATTTTCAATGAGTCTTGATGTTCCACCATATTTTGCAACATAATTCCTCGGAGTGTATGTATCACCATTTTTAATTTTTTCAGTCAACTCATTTAAATAGGCAACCTCATCTGTATTCCCAGCACTTTGTGCCTGTTCAATCACATAGTTTAAACTATCCATTTCACTTTCTACTGTATCACTCATTTGCCCTATGCCAACATATGCTTCATATTTTTCAGGGGCTTTATTGGCAGCTTGCATTCCGATATATGTACCGTAAGAATGACCAACCAATATTACTTTTTCTTTACCAAGATGTTTTGAAACATAATCTGTCATAGCTAATAAATCTTCTACAAGAAGATCTGATGTAAGATTCGAATAGTCTTCAAAGAAATGATACGACTTCCCACTCGCTCTTTGATCGTAATTAACAACTGTGAATTTCTCTTCCAATAAGTTTTGGTATTTTTGCGCATATGGTATTTCTGAAGTACCTGGTCCACCATGTACAAAAATAATAACCGGATTGTTCTTATCTTTTCCGCGTATCATAATTTCATGATCACTTCCATTTATCTCTACTTGCTCTAATGTACTTATACTGTTTTTCCCTTTTATTTGCGAGGTCCATGTAGGAAATATTAGTGCTACGATTAATAATAGTAAAATGATGACTCCAATAAGTTTTATTAATTTTTTTATCTTCTTCATAAGTAGTTTCCTTTCTTTTAAATTTATAAAAACATCAATTTAGTTCAGTAAAACTACCTCAAAAAAATATAAATATACAACAATTTCACCTTGATCTTTTGCACATTCTTAATATCCCATACACTTCTTAACTTTCCGCTATATAAACTCTTAATATTCCCTTAATTTTCAATATAAAATTCATAGAATGACTCGATCACAATGTATTAAAAATAAAGAAAAAAGCCCTTGTTTTCAAAACAAAGACTTTTTTCCTTTAACTATTTCGCAACCTCTTCTTTCGGCATTACCATACCTTTATAAAGCTGGACAGTAATCCAGTAATAGATGAAATAAATGACTAAGAAAATCCCTATCGGCACCCATACCTTCACAAACGGGTCAACTAATATAAAGCTAAATAAGTTAAGCCCTACTAACACGTGGGAAATTCCAATAATTGCTGGGAAGATAAATAAATATGAAATTTCTTTATAAATACTTTTCGTTAACATACTACGTCTCACACCGATTTTTCGTAACATTTCATAACGGCGTACGTCACGAGAAGCACCTGTTAATATTTTGAACATTAGCGAACTTGCCATCATTGCTAAAAAGGCAATTCCAAGGAAAAATCCCATAAACATTGTTCCACTCATGAAACTGTTCATAAACTGATAAATTGTCATTTTTGTAAATAAGTCTACTTTTGTACCTGTTGTTTTTTCAATTTGTTCTTTTTGTCTCTTATCTATATCGAGCAACAACGGTTTATATTTTTTCATATCATCTACTTTTGCTAATGTTACACTATGTTCCGTTCCTTGAACTGCTTTGTAGTGTTCTTCATCAGCAATTCTTACCGGTTTTCCGTTAAATTGATTATGTGTAATTTGTATTTCTCTTACAACCGCATCTTCCCAATCCCTTGGCATACGAGGAAGTTTATTGGCTGCTTCGGGAGCTTCCAAAGCAGAATAAACAGGTTCAGTTAAAGGTTCAGCCACACGTTTTCGAGCTGGCTCTTTTAAAGTTTTTGTATCAAAGTGATCGGAAACGAGTGGTGGTTTCGCCGTTAAGTCGTTACGTAAGTAATACACCGCTTCTCCATCTACTTTATATTTATACTTGCTTTCTTCCACAATTTCCATTTCTTTTAATGCCGCTTTATCTTGATCATTTGGATCATGAATTACAACATCATATACACGTGAGAAGTCTGTCATAATACCTACATTTTTTTGAAATGCCATCCCTGCCGTCATCGCACCTGCGCCTAATGCAATTAACATCGCTACAGTGCCTAATACTCTCGATAAACTATTTACGCGAAAGCGCAGCTGTGCATATGTAAAACTATTTAAGCCCGTTTCATTTCGTTTTTTATTCCCTTTAATTTTCATCACAAAAAATGGGAGTAATGAACTAAAGATAAAATATGTTCCAAGAGTTGTAACGATTGTCGCTATTATAAAGCCTAATTCAGCATATATTTTTACATTGATCATAAAGTAGTATCCTATACTTACTAGCAATATACCAAGTACCGTCATTATAATAATGCGAGTTTTACTTTTCTTTACTTCATCTAGTGTTTCATCTTCACGAATTAACTCCAATTCTGTTTTACGTAATAACCGGATGCTATTCATTAAACCAGTAATAAAAAATAGTATTAAGAAGAAAATAGCTGTAACTAAGATTGCTGGTGTATATACAGATGAATAACTACCTTTCGCTGAAATTTCCATACCATTCATTAAAAAGTTTCCTGCTACACTTGCAAGCAACATCCCCACTAAGATCCCGATAATAATACTGACAATCCCCATACCGAATGTTTCAATAAATAATAACTGTGCTACTTTTTTCTTTTTCGCACCGAGCATCATGTACATACCGAGTTCTTTTCTTCTTAATGTGAGTAAGAAAGAATTGGCATATATAATATAAAATACAGTAATGAACGATAATAGTATGGCACCTACCCAGAATACGAGTCTAATACTACTAATAAGACTATTATCCTTCGTAAATTCACTATTCATCGCCATCGTTTGGAACATGTAGAAAATACTAATACTAATAACGAGACCAATAAGTAAAACCATATAATCTTTTAACATCTTTTTCATACTATGACGTGATAATTTGAATAACATAGTCTCGCCCCCTACTTAGACTCAGCAGCTGAGCCCATATGAGCGAGCACGCCTAAAATGTCTTGATAGAAATTTTCTCGCGTTCCTTGACGCGTTAACTCTTTATAAAGAAGACCGTCTTGAATAAATAAAATACGCTCACAATAACTCGCACTAAATGCATCGTGTGTAACCATCAAAATACTTACATTGTGATTTTCATGTAAATCTTGCATCGCTTCTAATAAGCTTTTTGCATTTTTACTATCAAGCGCACCAGTCGGTTCATCTGCTAATACGATTGCTGGATTATGTACTAAAGCTCGTGCTGCCGCCGTTCTTTGCTTTTGTCCACCAGAAACAGCAGTTGGATATTTTGTTAAAATTTCAGTAATCCCTAATTTCTTTGCAACCTCATTTACCTTCCCCGTAATCTCACTTGAAGGTACGCCTTGCAGAGAAAGTGGTAAAGCGATATTTTCATAAATTGATAAGTTTTCTAGTAAGTTAAAATCTTGAAAAATGAATCCTAATTTTTGAGATCGAAAATCAGATAAAGCATTCCCCTTCATTGAAGTAATATTTGTGCCAGCTATTGTCACACTGCCACCTGTCGCTTGATCCAGTGTACTAATCACATTAAGTAGTGTCGTTTTTCCAGACCCAGAAGGACCCATAATCCCGACGAATTCTCCTTCTTTTATACTTAATGACACACCCCTTAATGCTTTTGACTGATTCTCATTTCTTTTCCCATACGTTTTTTCTACACTTTCCACAGTAACTACATTTGTTGACATCTCTTTCACTCCATCCCTTTTGTATAAAATTACTTTCTCACATATTTCTTATCTTTTTCTCATGTAAACCCTTAAGAATTTTTTAATTTTTCAATCAGTAAGGATTACACGAGTAACGTAAACCTTTTTCCTATTTCATATTCTCACTTTTCTAAAACTCGTTCCTTCGATTTCGCTTACATTTACCTTACATTTTTGTAAGGTAAAAATATGACAGACCACTTTATAAGGGAATTTTCTTTGTAATGAAAAAGCTTTTTATTTTCATCAAAATGAATAGGAAACATAAATAACAATAATAACAAATTAAAAAACAATATAATTTTATTTTAAAACGATAAATTATATGATAAAATCATGTTGTTATTAAATAAACGAGGTGCTTTTTATGAAACAAGTTACAACACTCTTTTTAAAACTAGCTATTGTTTTTATAGGTATAGTAGTACTTGCATTGTGCATATTTTTAGTGCCTAAAATCGGGAATTTTGCTGGAGAATTGTATCCAGCTATCGCTTATATGAAATCTCTCGTTTTAATCGATATTTACGTAGCAACGATACCTTTTTACTTTGCTCTGTATCAAGTTTTTAAACTTTTAAGTTATATTGATAAGAACAAAGCGTTCTCGGAATTATCAGTAAAGTCTTTAAAAAATATAAAATACTGTGCTCTCACGATCGGTACCATATACTTACTAGGTATGCCGCTCTACTATCTTATGGCAAAAAAAATTGATCCTCCAAGTTTTATAACAATTGGACTAATCATTATTTTCACCTCTATCTTGGTTGCTATTTTTGCTGCAGTTCTCCAAAAGCTCTTACAAGAAGCCATTAATATAAAATCAGAAAATGATTTAACAGTATGAAGTGAAGTATATGGCAATAAATGATGAAGGGATAGCTTAATCGCTATCCCTTCATCATTTATTATGGTTCTTTACTTACTTTAAATTCAGTAATACATGTTAATGGTGTATTTTATTTTCAATCTCTATTTCTTATTTTTTATTTCCTCTTTTATACTCTCCACAAACCCATTTAGTTCAATAACTTCTGACTGGTCTTCACCGTATTTACGTACATTTACAGATCCGTTCTCCATTTCCTTATCCCCAATAACAAGAACATAAGGAACTTTTTGCATTTGTGCTTCTCTTATTTTATATCCTAACTTTTCATCTCGTACATCTCTTTCAACACGAATGCCAGCTTGTGCTAATTTATCCGCAATCTCATCTGCGTATTGTACATGGACTGCATTCGAAACTGGAATGACCTTCACTTGAACCGGTGCCACCCATGCCGGGAACGCGCCTCCAAAGTGCTCAATTAATATCGCTAAGAAACGGTCTAAAGATCCTAAAACTGCTCTGTGAATGACAACTGGTCTTCTCTTTTCATTCTTCTCATCTATATAATTTAAATCAAACTTCTCTGGCATTTGGAAATCTAGTTGGATTGTCCCGCACTGATGACTTCTATTTAAGGCGTCTTTAATATGGAAGTCGATTTTCGGTCCATAAAATGCACCGTCACCTTCATTTAGTCTATATTTATAATTCAATGAATGTAATACATTTTCTAATGCCTCTTCTGCTTGCTCCCACAACTTATCATCACCCATTGAATCTTCTGGACGAGTAGAAAGCTCTACTTCATATTCGAATCCAAAAGTTTTATAAACATAATCAATTTGCGCCATTACAGATTTAATTTCATCTTCAATTTGTTCTGGAGTTACAAATAAATGAGCATCATCTTGGCAGAAAGTACGTACTCTTAATAATCCATTTAATGCCCCGCTAAATTCGTGTCGGTGTACTTGACCGAACTCACACATACGAATTGGCAATTCGCGATAAGAGTGTAATTTATTTTTGAACATTAACATATGTCCTGGGCAGTTCATTGGTTTTAATGCGAAACTTTTATTGTCTACTTCAGAGAAATACATGTTGTCTTTGTAATGTCCCCAGTGTCCTGATTTCTCCCATAATTCTTGGTTCATCATAAACGGAGTACGTACTTCTTGATACTTATACTCTTTTTGAATTTTTCTTAAAAATGCTTCTAATTCATTACGAATAATTTGTCCTTTCGGTAAATAAAATGGCATTCCCGGAGCCTCTTCAGAAAACATAAATAACTCCAGCTCACTACCTAATTTACGATGATTTCTTTTTGCTGCTTCTTCAACGAAATGTAAATAATCTTCTAATTCTTTTTGAGAAGAGAACGCAACACCATATATACGCTGAAGCACTTGATTGTTACTATCACCTCGCCAATATGCACCAGAAACGTGAGTTAATTGGAATGCTTTCAAATAGCCTGTTGACGGTACATGTGGTCCTCTACATAAGTCTACAAATTCACCTTGTTTATATAGTGTTACACTTTCCCCACTAGGAATTGCTTCTAACAATTCTAATTTCAGGTGATCATTCATTTCTTGAAACAGTTTTTTTGCCTCTTCTCGTGAAACCTCAACTCGCTCTATTTTTATATTTTCATTTATAATTTTTTTCATTTCTTTTTCGATTTCCGGTAAATCTTCTACGTTTACACTACTCGGAAGATCCATATCATAATAAAATCCATTTTCAATAACAGGTCCTACACCAAGGTTTACATTACCATGTATTCTCTTTACAGCTTGCGCTAAAATATGTGCCGCAGAGTGTCTTGCAATTTCTACCCCTTCATTTGAATCTATAGTAACGATTTCTACTTCCGCATTTTCTTCAATATTTCGGCGTAAATCATATAACTGATCATTTACTTTCCCTGCAACTGCTTTCTTTTTTAAACTACTGCTAATGGATCCCGCAATTTCTTCTAAAGTAATTCCTTTTACAAATTCTTTAACGCTTCCATCCGGAAATTTCATTTCAATCATCTGTTCTTTCATTTTTCATCTCTCCATTTCATAATAAAAAGCACACTCATCCCTAAAATAGGGACGAGCGTGCTTTTACCCGTGGTTCCACCCAGATTCCCATTGTAAATATACAATGGCTTCTTTTACGGTAACGTCGTTTACACGGCACTAGATACTTAATTTCCCCAGTGCAGCTCTAAGGTGGTAAGTTATTTTTCTGCGTTAGGAAGTTCTCAGCTTTCCTTCCTTCTCTGTATAACCGGATAAAATAACTCGTGTCCTTTTCTTCGCTTATTATGAAATTGAATACAAAAAAGCATATTCATCCCTAAAATAGGGACGAATATGCTTATATCCGTGGTTCCACCCAGATTCCCATCACAAAAAAACATAATGGCTTCTTTTGCGATAACGTCGCTTACACGGCACTAGATACTTAGTTTCCCTAGTGCAGCTCTAAGGTGGTAAGTTATTTTTCTGCGTTAGGAAGTTCTCAGCTTTCCTTCCTTCTCTGTATAACCGGATAAAATAACTCGTGTCCTTTTCTTTGCTTTTAAAAGTACATCCATTAATTGTTATTTACTATATCTTATTCATTTTATTTTTGCAAGTGTTTAAAAATGATTTTTTATTAAATAAAAAAAGAAACCAAAAATAGATTTTTGGTTTCCTCTTCTCAATTTTACCAATCTTGTGGTTCGTAATTTAAGTCTGAAAATAGACGTCGTTTCTCTTTCTTCGATAAATCTCTCCACTGTCCAACAGGTAAATTATTTAATTCTATATTCATAATTCTTGTACGCTTTAACGTGTATACTTGATAACCTAAAGCTTCACACATACGACGAATTTGACGATTCAACCCTTGAGTTAAAATAATTTGGAATTCATATTTTGATAACTGTGTTACCTCACAAGGAAGGGTTTTCGTTCCTAAAATTTTCACACCAGCTGCCATTTTCTCTAGAAAATCAGGTGTAATTGGCTTATCTACTGAAACGATATATTCTTTTTCATGTTTGTTTTCAGCACGTAAAATTTCATTAACAATATCACCATCATTCGTTAATAAAATTAAACCGTCTGAATCTTTATCAAGACGTCCAATGTGACTAATTCGTAATGGATGATTCACTAAATCGATAATATTACCTTTTACAGCTTTTTCACTCGTACATGTAATACCTACTGGTTTATTTAAAGCGATATATACGTGATCTCGAGCAATACGAAGTTGCTCTCCATTTACGCGTACATCATCACCTGGATTTACTTGGTCACCAATTTTTGCAACCTTACCGTTAATAATTACTCTTCTCTCATTAATTAGTTTATCTGCTCCACGTCGAGACGCTTTTCCAGCTTCACTAATAAATTTATTGATACGCAAATTAGGCACATCCTTTTCAAAAAAATTCTAGCTCACACTGATTCTACCGTACAATACAAAAGGGTAAGCCTTCTATTATAACTTAAATATATTAACATGAAAGGGTATATAACGTCTTCTATTAATTACTCGTTTATAAGAAAATATCTTTATTATACATTCATTTATGCACGTTTTGAACACTTAATATACAAGCCACTCTTCCTTACATACAGCTTGTTTACCTCTTATGTCTTTTAAATCCTCATGAATATTAGCTAGTTTATACAGCTCTGGGAAAATCTCTTCTACATAATTTTGATGCGCCATTTCATCTTTCCAATAAGTTAACACTATGTAACGATTTTCAGTTTTTAAAGACTTCCCAACTACTCCACCTATCATCCCGTTTGCTTTTTCCATTCCTTTATTCCAAATTTCCTCTTGCTTATGTAAAAACTGCTTTTCTCTCTGTTGTTTTACATCACATATAGCAACTCTGACAAATGACCCTTCTGTAACAACCTCTTTCAAAGGCATATCAGTTATATCATACAATGTTTGAAACAGTTCAATTTCACATGAAAGAAACGTATCCTCTTGATTACTATTTAAATAAATGGTATCGTGAGCACCATTCATAAATGATTGATACGCACCCCTATCATTCCATAAAGTATAAACACACGCCTCATCTTCATTCCATCCACCAAATTGTCCGTGAAAACCATCTAGATGCTGTATATCACGCCATTTTTCTTGTGCGATTGAAAATAACTCTTTTTTCTCTTCTTCCACTTTACAATAGATTGTTTTTAGTAACATTTTTAATTCCCCCTTTAGAATATAATTTATTTTCTTCTCACAACATTTAGTTCACATAATAATTTTATAATCCTCTAATACTCTTTATAGACATATAGAACTAATCATATTTATCACTACATCTATCAAACCATTTATCTGATTTCATTTCAAATAATTCAGAATTAAAAGAAAAGCTGTAACCCTTAACGAATTACAACTTTATCTTATCTCCCTTTCTTATTCACCTTTTGTTCAAATAAATAATATGTAATTTCTCCTGGATAATGTAATACAGTTACCTTCCGCTCCCCTTTTTTAAAACTATTAGTATGCCCATTTTCCCCTAAGTGCTCCCATCCACTTGCCTTTGTAATAGGTATTACACTTATATATTTATAATCCGCTTCATTATCATCGTTAATATGGATTGCTGACATTGGTACTGGAAAATCTTCCATTTTAGATTCTTTGTCCAGATATATGAGTGCAAATAAGCCAACTAATATCATAGCCATTGAAATATTTGAAACTAGCTTTTTTCTATTCGTTTTCACTAAAAACCCTCTTTTCTCACATATTACTTTCATCATTTTACTAATCTTAGTTATTTATGTATATAAAAAATATAATTAAAATCAATTACATACTATATTCTCTACCATTAATAATATTATTGTTATATATTATAATTATAAGATGTTTATTTTTGGAGGGATTACCCATTGAAGAAATTATTTTTTAATAAATGGACAATAGTTATTTCTATTTTTATTATTACCTGTACGATTTTCTACACAACTAAAGATAAAAATAATAACGAAAAAACCACCGTAGAAACAATTGATACAAAAACTTTTAAAACTAAATTACAACCAAAAATTGATGAATTAACTACAAATTATAATGACATCATCGAAAAAGATTGGTTGCCTGCCTGGGAAGAGATTAACACGAACGGAGATTCAGTAGACAGAAATAAACTATTAGTCACAATGACTGCTATTTCCAAGCAATATGAAAAAATTATAAACGAAATAGACACTGTGAAAATTAAAGAAAATATATCGGAAGTACAAATACAAGAACAACTAATTTATTTCAAAACTGAATTTAAGACTGCTTCTAAATTTATGAAAAATGCAGCAGATTTAATTATAGACGGAGCAAATAACTCTACTCCATCCAATGAAACAATTGAAAATACTAAACATGCTTTAGGACTTGCGGACCAACATATTGTCCTCGCTTTATCTACGTTAAATGAAGTTGAAGTTAAATTAGGACTCGCAAAAAAATAAAACTGGTTACTATTTTAAAATAAAAAAAGATTGCAATTCACATTTTGTCTGTCTATAATGTTTTTATTGATTTACAATCAATGTTTTTATAAATTTTATAATTCGGATGAACCATTCAGGAGAAGGTCTATTGATCTACCGACGGGGCAAAAAGTTGCTGAATCAACTTTGAAACTCTCAGGTCTTGGTTACAAGTAGAACTGCATGGGGACGAATCTCTGGAGAGACTCCCTCTCGCTTTATATAGCGCGGAGGAAAACGAGCACCGAAGGAGCAAATCCGCTACTATAGCGGATAATCTCTCAGGTAAAAGGACAGAGACAAGCGAAAGAAAATGCCGATTTGTATCGGTTTATTTTTCTATCCCTTGTTTCTCCAGAGACCATTTCATTTTCTTGAAGTGGTTTTTATTTTTTCATAAAAAGGAGAATACAGATGGAGACAGTAAGTACAGTATTAGAACAAATCAATCACTATGTGTGGGGATTACCAACGTTGTTGTTACTCGTTGGTACTGGTATCATTCTCACAGTGCGTTTAAAAGGTTTACAGTTTAGTAAACTATTATACGCTCACAAACTAGCTTTTAAAAAATCAGAAGATACATCCTCCTCTGGAGATATTAGCCACTTCCAAGCACTTATGACAGCTATGGCGGCAACGATTGGTATGGGGAATATAGCCGGTGTTGCAACTGCTGTGACAATTGGTGGACCCGGTGCAATCTTTTGGATGTGGATTACTGCTTTGTTCGGTATGGCAACAAAGTATGCCGAAGCCATTCTTGCGGTGAAATACCGTGTTAGTAATGAAAATGGTGAATATTCAGGTGGTCCAATGTACTATTTAGAACGTGGTTTAGGTAAGAAATGGCTTGCTGTTTTATTCGCTATATTCGGTACAACTGCTTCTTTCGGTATCGGTAATATGGTGCAATCTAACTCAGTTGCAGAGGCAATGCGAATTAATTTCTCTTTCCCCCCTGCTTTAACTGGTATATTCATGTCGTTTTTAATCGCCATTGTTATTTTAGGCGGTGTGAAAAAAATCGGGAAAGTGACAGGATACATCGTTCCTATTAAAGCTTTCTTTTATATCATTGCTGGACTTATTATTATTTTCTATCACTACGATCAAATTCCAGAAGCATTTTCACTTATTTTTTCTGGCGCATTCAATGGTACTGCAGCTGCTGGTGGTTTTATTGGCGCAACAATTGCATCTGCAATTCAAATTGGAATGGCGCGCGGTGTATTTGCGAACGAAGCTGGTTTAGGGAGCGCCCCTATTGCAGCAGCGGCTGCAAAAACAGATTCGCCTGCAAAGCAAGCTTTAGTTTCTATGACTGGTACTTTTCTAGATACGTTTATCGTATGTACAATTACAGGGCTAGTATTAATTACTACAGGTGCATGGAAATCAGGTAAAACTGGCGTTGAAGCGACGACACTTGCGTTCCAATCTGTATTTGGCACTGCTGGTAGTATGATTCTTGGTATCGCAATTATATTATTTGCCTACTCTACTATTTTAGGATGGTCGTATTACGGCGAGAAGTGCGTGGCTTATTTGTTTGGAGAAGGTGCTGTTAAATATTATAAAGCAATCTTTATCGTCATGATTGCAATTGGTGCGAATTTAAAATTAGGCATCGTATGGACGTTTGCTGATATTGCAAATGGACTTATGGCGATTCCAAACTTAATTGGCCTTATTGGGTTAAGTGGTATTGTTGTTGCTGAAACAAATCGCTTTTTACAAGCAGAAAAATTGAAAGAAAGTCATAAAAAACAGGCAAGTTAATCTATGAAAAAAGGAATGACTCATACATGATGAGCATTCCTTTTTTTATCCCCTCTTTTACTTAATTACTTTCATTAAAAATATATTTATATCAATGTTTACTCCTTTTTATTCCTCCAAAAGTTTTTCACATAAATGTCATAAATCGTATGGTCTAACTATATAGTTGAAAAAGAATGCGACATTAAAGTGTCGCTGAAAAACTCATACAAGAAAAGGGAGGAAAAATCTTTTGAAAAACAAAATCATTGTTTTCCTATCTGTTTTATCTTTTATTATTGGTGGTTTCTTCTTTAACACGAATACTTCAAGCGCTGAAACATCATCTACTGATTACGTTCCTAACCAATTAATCGTTAAGTTCAAGCAAAATGCATCTTTAAGTAATGTGCAATCTTTTCATAAATCTGTCGGAGCCAATGTCTTATCTAAAGATGATAAGTTAGGTTTTGAAGTCGTTCAATTTTCGAAAGGTACTGTAAAAGAAAAAATAAAGAGTTATAAAAATAATCCAGATGTAGAATATGCAGAACCGAATTATTACGTTCACGCCTTTTGGACTCCAAACGACCCATATTTTAAAAATCAATATGGATTGCAAAAGATTCAAGCTCCACAAGCTTGGGATAGCCAACGAAGTGATCCTGGTGTAAAAGTAGCTATTATTGATACAGGAGTTCAAGGCTCACACCCTGATTTGGCTTTGAAAGTAATTTACGGGCATGATTATGTTGATAACGACAATACATCTGATGATGGTAATGGTCATGGTACACATTGCGCTGGAATTACTGGAGCACTTACGAATAACAGTGTCGGAATTGCTGGTGTTGCCCCACAAACTTCAATTTATGCTGTCCGCGTATTAGATAATCAAGGAAGTGGGACTCTTGATGCTGTAGCGCAAGGTATTCGAGAAGCTGCTGATTCGGGTGCAAAAGTAATTAGTTTAAGTTTAGGAGCTCCAAATGGTGGTACTGCATTACAACAAGCCGTTCAATATGCATGGAATAAAGGTTCTGTTATAGTTGCAGCTGCTGGAAATGCTGGAAATACAAAAGCTAATTACCCTGCTTATTACAGCGAAGTGATTGCAGTTGCTTCTACAGATCAATCAGATAAGAAATCTTCATTTTCTACTTATGGTAGCTGGGTAGATGTTGCAGCACCAGGTTCAAATATATATTCCACATATAAAGGAAGCACGTATCAATCATTAAGTGGTACATCTATGGCAACACCTCATGTTGCAGGAGTCGCTGCTCTTTTAGCAAATCAAGGATATAGCAATACACAAATCCGCCAAATTATTGAGTCTACTACTGATAAAATTAGTGGTACAGGTACGTACTGGAAAAACGGTAGAGTCAATGCATATAAGGCTGTACAATACGCTAAGCAATTACAAGAAAATAAAGCTTCTTAAGAAATAAAGCAAAACTTTAATCAGTCGATCTATCATTAATACGAAATAAAATAGAAGGAGAGACTTCTACAATTAAAGCCTCTCCTTCTTACAAACTATATTACTCCCCCTGCTTTTTAACCATATGTAAATATAGCACAAAATCCGTCATTGTCGATGAATGACCAAGTTGACGGATCATCGCTGTTATATTTCCTCTATGATATGTCCCATGATTTACAACATGTTGTACTAACTCTAAAATTGAAGTTTCTAATTTCCCTGCATATGGATTCTCAATAACAAATACAGCATTCACGTCTTGTATTGTAATTAAGAAGTCTTTATATTGATTTGCCATGTTTTCAAACATTTTTTCTAATTCATGTAACGATTTAGTTTCGATTTGTTTGCGTAAATTTTCTCGGTCTTGTATTGCTTCATTCATACTTTTACCATGCAATACGTGTAACCACACTTGATCTGTAATATAAATATGCGTAAAAGTATCCTTAATTGATGGAAATACACTCTGTATCTGTTCATTAAAAATAGTCTCATAGCTTGGTAATTCTTTTAGTCGATTGAATAACCGTATATTAGCCCAAGCATGGTAATCCACCTGTTTTAACATGTACTCTTTCAATCTAAATCGCCTCCTTATTGTACGAAACGAATGTTTTGTTTCTCCATTTCCGATTCTCTATCAGCTTTTGCAATTCCTTTTTCTTCAATTTCACGTTTATTTATTGTTTTATAATTTACATACGTATGAAATTCCGTTTGAAATGGAAACGGTGTAATCCGAATTGTTTCCTCGTCCACCCATTCAGCTTGAATAGGTTTCTCCACTTTACTATTAAACATTTCTGTTCCTTCAAAACCATCTTTAAACAAATCAATTTCATCTGTCTTTTCTACGCCAGGTTTATTCATACACACATATAAAGAAAGTTCATCGCAAAACTTTAATAATCTATAATGTTTATCGAACATCGCAAATTGTTCTTTTGTTAACGTTTTCAATATTCTTTTTTGTCGTTCCAATTCCCCTGTATAAAATGAAAGCATCTCTTCATCTTCATCATTTAATGGAAATGATAAAAAATGTTTACTACAAAGTAATGCTCCGTATGGATTTGAATCTTCAATTTCATTCAAACCAATCGTATAAAAAACAAAACGCAATGAACTTGGACAATCCATAAATGTATATGGAATATTTTTAGCATCATTCAAAATTGGTACTTTATCAAGTTCTATCCATCCTCTATCATGCTCATATATTGCATCAATTGTCTCTTTTAAGTATGTTTCATCTTCAAAAAAATCTTCTTTTATATGCTTTGCAATCTCTCCAGCTAAAAAACCATGATCATGTTGACGAATTAATATACTTTCTTTCTCATTCTTTTCACGAAAAATCATTCATATTCTCCCCCTCATCCTCATATTACAGCGTTTTCTATACATCAATTCTTAATTAATCCCTAATTATTAGCAGGGATTCAGTCTCTTTCAACGAAATTAACATAACTATATAGTATTCTTTCTAACCATATAAATAGCTTTCTCTATACTATCCATTATACTAAAACATTCATTCTAAAAAACTTTTTATGAGGTGAAAACATGAACAAAACAGAATTAGTTAAAAACGTGGCACAATCCGCTGATATTTCTCAAAAGGAAGCTTCTGCAGCGGTACAATCCGTATTTGACACAATTGCTACTGCATTACAATCAGGCGATAAAGTTCAATTAATCGGCTTTGGAACTTTTGAAGTGCGCGAAAGATCTGCTCGTACAGGACGTAACCCGCAAACTGGCGAAGAAATTCAAATCGCTGCCGGTAAAGTTCCAGCATTTAAAGCAGGTAAAGAGTTAAAAGAAGCTGTTAAATAAACAAGAAACCAGCCATTTTATAGGCTGGTTTCTTGTTTTATTTAAGTAATTCCTTTATATTCTCAGCATGATACACTTCACAAATATAAAATATACATTTGCAGTTACTTACAATTTGATATTTTCTAGTTGGATACACATTCGCCGTAACAGAGCATCCATCAAACAATTCAATAATATTCCCAGATGGCTGATATCCTTCGTATAGTACGTTTCTTCTTACTTCCATCTTTTCTATAAGTTTTTCAACTGGAATATTTCCACTCTCTAATTCACTCTTAATTGTATTTGGTAAAAACGAAGTGTCCGCAAAAATTAGATTCTCAGATAACACTTTTCCTTTATAACTAACATTGGATACACGGTAAAGAAATGTTCCGTTTTTATCAAAGAAATTCTTTGCTTCTTTTGGGATGTACTGTCTATCAAGTACCTCTTGTTCGAGAACATCAAACTGAACTGTATCATTCAAAAGCTTTTCTAATGCATGAATAGATGATGTATCTCCAGAAAATAAAATATTTTTTATTGCTTGTACATTATAAGTGAATTCATTTGTTCTATTTTCCGCTACTAACATGAGGAACACCTCTTCTATAAGATTTTTTATTTAACTTATTTATAATTTAAAAGCGCTACTGCATCTAACTGTGTGATTTCAGTTACTTCTTTACTAAATATTGCAATTGAAGCCATATAATCTACACTAGGCCTTATATCTGCCATCATTGTATTTTCTACTAATTCTTGCCTATCCTTAAAAACTAACAAATTTGGAGGATCATTTGGAGCCGACACAGTAATATGTACTGGCGGAATCATTAGTCCTTCACCTGTCGCTTTTAGTACTGCTTCTTTTCGAGTCCAATATGTTAAAAAACCTTCTATTTTCTGTTCATTAGGTAATTTCATAACTTGTGCTATTTCAATGTCTGTTAATACGCCCTCTGCCATTTTCATAACATCTACATTTGGATTCATTTGTTCAACATCAACGCCAACAAGTGCAGACTTTGTAAATGCAACAACAACCCACTCACCCGAATGTGAAACAGATATTTGCGGCATTCCTTCTGGTAATTGTGGTCTACCATGTTGTAACTTACATACAGGGCACATTCGATCAATCGGTACTTGAACTGGCGACATAGAAAGGATCTTTCCAAGAACTAATCTACTAATTACACAACCTATTATAAATCGTGCACGATCTGCCGATTGATGATATGAATTTGCTTTCTCTCGTTCAACATCGTTTAGTAAATTGTAATGCCCTGATTGTAAATCTGAAATTCTTGCCCACCATATTTGACAACTATTCTCATTAAGAGTTGGTACAGAATCTACAACTTTACTCTCTATCATGTAAACTCTCTCCTTCTTAGTACGAATATCACTTTATTTCAAAAATATTATCATGCTATTAACTTATTCGTTTACAGCTTCTTTCTCTTTTTGTAATACAGGTAACGGCTTTTTCTTCTTCTTTGCCATTACCTCTTTATCAGAAATACGTAAAGAAAATAGTAATGCTACAAGTAAAAATATTGCTGATCCAATTAATGCAGCTTGATATGGTAAGAAATCTGACTGAGCATTATTTTGTACACTATTATTTCCAAAACCGGCTAGTATACTAGCTAAAACTGCAACTCCTATCGCTGAACCTAATCGATTTTGCACATTAAATATAGTCGTAGCTCTCCCCATAGAAGGTGGCGTGATATTATTAAATGCCGAAAATTGAACTGCTCCAACAGACTGACCTAAGAAAATACCGATACCAAACAATAATGCCCGAATTTGCCATGGGTTCGTATCGTGATTTACAAAACTTAATAAAACAAAAATAATCGCCGTACAAATTAGTCCAATAGAAATTACCTTTCGAGCTCCTAATTTCTTATATGACCATGGGACAATCTGTGACGATATCATTAACCCAATCGCCTCTGGGAATGTCGTAAGACCTGATTCCAATGCGGAAACTCCTATTACATTTTGATACATAAGTGGAAAAACAAATAACATTCCTAGTAAACCAGCGGATGAAAACAATGAAATAAGACTCATTTTTCTAAAGACTGGTTCTTTTAATAAGCGTAAATCTAACATCGGTTGCTTTACTCTAAGTTCTACAATGATGAACAATGTAATGAGTACAATCCCAGCTATCCCAGTACTCATAATTTCTGGAGAAACCCAGCCTTTTGATGGTCCTTGGCTAAGTGCATAAATAAGCATCGCAAATCCTGGTGCTGAAAGAACAAAACCGAGAGAATCAAAGCGACCAGCTGATTTTTCAATATGCTCTTTTAAAAATAGAAGACCGAATAGTAACGCTAAGATTCCAAACGGTACATTAATATAAAATGCCCAGCGCCAAGACATTTGATCTACAAAGAAACCGCCAATAATTGGTCCTACTGCCGGTGCGACAGCAATTGGCAACACAATAAACCGTGAAATTTTCGGCCTTTCCTCTGGTGAGAATGTTCGGAATAACATCGCCATCCCAACTGGCGTTAAAAGCCCCCCGCCAGCACCTTGAATGATACGAAAAATATTCAATGAAGTAATATCGTTCGCTATTCCACATAATACAGACGCAGTTGTAAATACGAAAAGAGCAGTTAGAAATACCCTTTTCGTACCGAAGCGATCTCCTAACCAACCAGAAATCGGAAGGAAAACAGCTAAGCTAACTAAATACCCAACATTAACCGTCCCCATTGCAGATGGAGGCACTTGTAGTTCTTTACTTATTGTTTGGAGTGCTACATTCACAATCGTTGCATCCATCGCAGCCATAAACATCGCTGTTATATATACGATACTTACAACTATTTTTGGATTTATTTTTGCCTTCATTATCGTTTTCCTACTAATATTTTTTCGCCAACTTGATTACTTTTTGGATTCAAATCTTTCCAGTTATTTTCAACATATTGTAAACAATCATTCCTACTAGCCTCTTCATGTACGACATTCCAACCAATAGGTACATCAAGAAAGACAGGCCAGAGAGAATACTGGCCCTCCTCATTTTTTAATACTTTGTATGTGTAATTATCATTTTCAAACGGATTCGTCATACTGTACTTACCCCTTTCTTATTCTGCAAATATTTCGCTAATACTTGTCCAATTTCTGTAAGTGGTCCTGGTTGACATAAATCTTTATGTCTACAATCAATATCGTGTTGCACAATTTGCCCATCTAAATAATTTAGCCACGTATTTGGAGAGATAGGATCAAACCAGTCTGGTATAACAGTAGATCTAAAGAATAAAATATCTCCGTTATAAACTTTCGGTACATATTTCCCTAACAATCCTACCGAATTTACATATGTTTCTTTCAAGTTCAAAATAGTCTCTTCTTCAAGACTTGCTAATGCACTACCATCTTTACGAAGTATTTCTACTGCACTTTCCATCGTAAGTGGTTTACCATCCATATTATCTGGATCGTATCCGCCTAAAGCAAGTAATGCGATTAACGCTTCTTCTTCAGTAGGTGCTTCCGTATTCGGTAAGAAGTGACCTGGATAAGAATCTAACATAACGAGTAATTCTACTTCTTCTCCTTCATTTTGCAGTTGCGCCGCCATTGCATGAACAACATTTCCTCCGAGCGACCAACCGAGTAACCGATATGGTCCGTGAGGCTGTACTTCACGAACGTGTTTTAAATAATCCGCCGCCATCTCCTCTAAACTTCTTGGAAGTTCTTCATTTTTAGCGATACCACGTGCTTGGACACCGTAGATTGGATAATCTGTCCCTAAAGATTTCATAAGTCCTGCATAGCACCAACTTAATCCACCTGCTGGGTGTACACAAAATAGTGGTAGTTGTTCTCCGCTTGCTCGTAATGGAAGCAACACATCAAGTGCACTTTGTCCATTTCCGACCTCAAGTCTTTCAGCAAGACCCGCAACAGTAGGTGCGGCAAATAAAGTTCCGATATTTAGTTCAACCCCAAGTGCTTCTTTAATACGACTCATAAGCTGCACTGCAAGAAGTGAATGGCCACCTAGATCAAAGAATCCGTCATCAATTCCAATTTGCGGCACACTTAAAACTTCTGTAAACAAGTCACATAACATTTCTTCTTGCGGTGTTCTTGGTCCACGACTAGAAGATGATGTGATAAATTCTGGAGCCGGCAATGCCTTTCTATCTAATTTACCGTTTGGAGTTAAAGGCAACTCATTTACTACTACAAAAGCGTATGGAACCATGTAATCTGGTAAACTACCTCCAGCATACTTACGCATTTCATTCGTATCAATCATTTCATTATTTAATGCAACGATATAAGAAACTAACCGTTTATCCCCTGGTTGATCTTCCCGTACAATAACAGCTACTTGCTCAACTTTAGGATGTTTCATTATTACCGCTTCTATTTCCCCTAATTCAATTCGGAATCCACGAATTTTTATTTGATGATCTGCACGTCCTATATAATCTAGCGTCCCATCTTGACGCCAACGTGCTAAGTCTCCAGTACGATACATTCTTGTACCTGGCTTACCAAATGGATCTGCAATAAAACGTTCTGCAGTTAAACCTGCTCTTCCTAAATATCCACGAGCAAGCCCTGCACCTGCAACATACATTTCTCCAACTACTCCAGGTGGCACCGGTTGTAAATAGTTGTCTAACACATACACTTTAAGATCAGGTATACTACACCCAATTAAACTATTTGCTCGTAAAGAGACGATTGTTTCATCTAATTCAATATAACTAACATGTACTGTCGTCTCCGTAATACCGTACATATTAATAAGTTTTGGTGCGTTATGAGAATGTCGACTATACCAATCTTCTAATCGACTTAGCTCAAGTGCTTCTCCTCCAAAAACAACATATCGTAAAGATAATTTTTGGCCAATTTCTTCATTTTCACGATCTGCTTGCATCAATTGATAGAACGCTGATGGAGTTTGGTTTAAAACAGTTACCTTTTCTTTAACAAGAAGTTGTAAAAATTCTTTCGGTGAGCGACTTACAGTATGTGGTACTACGACTAAACGCCCACCATATAATAAAGGTCCCCAAATTTCCCAAACCGAGAAATCAAAAGCATATGAATGAAACATTGTCCATACATCGTTCTCGTCAAATTGGAACCAATGATCAGTTGCGCCTAAAAGTCTTACTACATTTTGATGAGGTATCATAACGCCTTTCGGTCTACCAGTTGAGCCTGATGTATAAATAACATACGCAATGTGGGAAGGAGATAACTGCTTCATGAGCTCCATTTCATCAATATTGTCTTCACTATATTTCTCAATTTCCCCTATTACTTTCACATCATCAACTAAAATTTTCAGTTCCTCATCACATTCAATTTCCACATCTGAATTTGTTAAAACACATGATGGTTTCGCATCGTGGAGCATAAATGAAATACGATCTGACGGATAATCCGGATCTAACGGAAGGTATCCCGCACCAGCTTTCAGAACAGCTAGTAAGCTTACAACCATATTTAAAGATCTCGGCATCGCTAAAGCAACGAGTTGATCAGGGCCAACTCCTTTTGCAATTAGCAATCGAGCTATTTTATTCGCTTTTTTATTCAACTCTTCATAAGTTAACTTTTCATCTTCAAAGACGACAGCAATAGAATTTGGATTTATATGAGCCTGCTTTTCAAATAATTGTGGCAATGTCATTTCTGGTACAATTTGAAAACCACCATTCCACTTTTCTAACACTGTATTTTTCTCTGCTAAAGTTAATATTTCTAATGTGCCAATTGATTGATCCGGATGTTTCGCTGCATCAGCCAATAACAAAATGAATCGTTCAATCAATTTTTGAATCGTTTCACGTTTATATAAATCCGTACTAAATTCTAGTAACCCGTTTAAGCCGTCTGGCGTACCATCAACTCCGTTACTCTCGCTAATTTCAAATGTTAGATCAAATTTCGCAGAACCAACGCTTTGAATTTCAAGGTTCGCTTCTATATCCGGAGCATCAAACGTTGCTTCTGGCGTATTTTGGAAAGCTAACATAACTTGAAACAGCGGATGACTATTTCGAGTACGTACTGGGTTTAACACTTCAACGAGTCGTTCAAATGGAACATCTTGATTTTCATAAGCTGCAAGATTTGACTGCTTCACTCTATTTAATAATTCTTTAAAACTTGGATCTCCTGATGTATTTGTACGTAACACTAATGTATTTACAAATAAACCAACTATGTCAGTGAGTGCATCATCGTTTCTTCCAGCAATCGGACTACCGATTGGTATATCAGTACCTGCACCTAATCTTGTAAATAGCGCACTAAGTCCTGCTTGCAACACCATAAACAAACTAACTCCGTTTTTCCGTGCAAGCTCTACTAACCTACTATGCATACCCGCATCTATTTGAAAATGAATTGTTTCTCCGCGATAACTCGTTTCAATTGGACGCTGGTAATCTGTAGGTAACTCCAGCTGATCTGGTAAACCTTCTAGCTCTTTCTTCCAAAACTCTAATTGTGTTGAAATAAGACTCTCTTGTGTAGTTTCATCACCAAGCAACTGTTGTTGCCAAAGTGCATAATCTGCGTATTGAACTGGAAGTGTCTCTAACTGAACTCTGTTACCTTGACATCGTGCTTTATATGCCGCTGTAAAATCTCTCGTTAACGGTTGTAATGACCAGCCATCCCCTACAATATGGTGCAATAGAATTAGTAATACATGTTCGTTTTCATTCACTGTAAATAGTTGCAGACGAACTGCTGGTTCAACATCAAGGTTAAAACTATATCTTACCGCCTCTACAAGCACACTTTCTAATTCATCTTTACATGTTTTTGTTATTATCATCTCTAGATTTAAATTTTCCATATCTAAAATTTTCTGATAGGAACTACCTAATACGTTAGGGAAAATCGTTCTAAGCGTTTCATGTTTCTCAACTACATCATAAAAAGCACCTTGCAATGATTCCTCGTTCAACTTTCCAGAAATACGAATGACTAATGGAATATTATAAGTAGGACTTGGACCTTCTAAACAATTTAAGAACCATAACCTGCGCTGCGCAAATGAAAGTGGAACTTCATTTGGTCTACTTACTTTCTTAATAGCTGGTCTTGCAGTTTTTGCTTGATCCAATTGTTTCGCAAGTTCAGCAACAGTTGGCGATTCAAATAGTTTTCCAATTCCTAATTCAACACTTAACGTTTCACGGATTCTTGCCATTAGACGAGATGCAAGAAGCGAATGGCCACCCATTTCAAAAAAATTATCATCAATACTAATGCGAGAAACACCAAGTACTTCTGCAAATAAATCACATAATATTTCTTCTTTCGGATTTCTAGCAACTCTCTCCTTATTCATTTCATTAAAATCAGGAGCAGGTAATTTCTTTCTATCAACCTTACCATTTGGCGTTAATGGTAATTCTTCTAGCACAACAAATGCCGATGGCACCATATAATTCGCTAAACTTTCTGAAACATAAGAACGAATTTCTGAAAGGTTAATCCCTTCACTCCCTTCGGCAACGATATACGCAATGATTCGTTTATCATTTGGGCGATCTTCTCGTACCATTACTACCGCTTGTTGAATATATTCATGTCGTTGTAATACCATTTCAATTTCAGCTAATTCAATTCGGAAACCACGAATTTTAATTTGATGATCTGCGCGGCTCATGTACTCTAACACTCCATCGTTACGCCATTTTACCAGATCACCTGTGCGGTACATGCGCTTCCCTGGTTTTCCATAAGGATCTGCAACAAACCGTTCAGCCGTTAACTCTGGTTTTCCTAAATATCCGTTCGCAAGCCCTTCCCCTGCAATATATAATTCACCAATTACTCCAGGTGGTACTGGTTGTAAACCTGCATCTAATACATACACATCTGTACTCCAAATTGGCTTTCCAATAGGAGGTATACCACTTTCCCTTTCATCGATGTTCATGAAAGTAGACCAAATAGTCGTTTCAGTTGGTCCATATAAATTTGTAATAGAGCAACCTAATTCTTTTAATGTATTTGCTAAATGGGCCGGAAGCGCTTCACCACCAACGAGCACATTTAGTCCTTGTAGCCTCTCTGGATATTCAGTTACTAACGCCTGCCATAGTGTCGGTGTAGCTTGCATAATTGTCACTCTTTCTTCTTGTAACAATGCCGTTAACGCCGAAGGCTCTTGAATCACCTCTTTTGGAGCGATTGTTATACTTGCACCACTAACAAGAGGTAAATAAATCTCTAGAGCAGAAATATCAAACGCAAATGTTGTAACTGCTAATAAATGATCATTTTCATGTAATGAAAACATATCATCCATGGACAATAAAAAGTTACTTAAAGCTTTCATAGGAACAATTACACCTTTTGGATTGCCAGTTGAGCCTGAAGTGTAAATTGTATACGCAGGCTTTAAAAGTGATTCTTCATTTCTAAATGGTAGATTCATATGAGAATATGTGTTTAACGCTAGTTGCATTTTTTCACTATTTAATTCGATCTTTTTTATATCATTTTCTATAACTAAAGTTGATGCAACCGATAAATGCGTTATAATACAAGCTGGTTTTGCATCATTTACTATATAATTTATTCGCTCGGCTGGATATTCTGGATCTATCGGTAAATACGCTGCACCAGCCTTTAATACTGCTAGCATACTAACTACCATTTCCGTTGATCTTGGAAATACTAAAGCTACAAACTGATTTGACCCTATTCCTTCTTCTACTAAATAGTGTGCTAGTTCATTCGCTCGTTCATTTAGCTCTTTATACGTAAGATTTATTCCATTACAAGTAACTGCTATTTTATTTGGATTTTTTTGTACTTGTTTTTCAAATAATATAGGTAGAGAAATTAACTCTTCCGCTTCTTTAGTTTCATTCCATTCGAATAAAACTTTTTGATTTTCTTCAGGAAGAGTAATGTTTATACTTCCAATCGACGCGTCTTTTTCATAATCATTTATCACTAATTCTAATACATTCATAAATCTTTCTTTATGCAATGCTAGTTCCGAGCCATTATATACTTCCGGGTTCGCATCAAAATGAATCATTAGCTCATTTTCATCGAAACGTTTATAAACATTTATCGATAAATCATCGACAGGTCCTGCTGATAAATTATGTGTAATACCACGATTCCCAGCAAAGTTAAGACCGTAATCAAAAGGCATAACATTCACTAACGGCCCAAATAACCTTTGATTTTCACCTAGTAACTTTAAGTCTCTTCTTAATTCCTCATGACGATATTTATGATGACGACGTACGTCTCGGATTTCTTTAGAAACTTGCTGTAATAATTCCGTAATAGTTATATTTGGAGTTACAGTGAGACGAAGTGGTACTAAATTCATTACCATACTCGGTGTATGAATTGATGCACTACCTAGACGCCCCATCATCGGTAAACCTAAAACAATATCATTTGCACCTGTTAACTTATGTATATAAATACTTGTTACAGCCACAATGAATTCTGGCCAACTTGTTAACGAAACATTAATATCTTCTAGTAAAGTTTTCGTACTAGAACTAGATAAATAAGCTGTTTCCCGTAAAAATCCATTTGATGTTCTCGGTGCTCTTTCTGCTAAACTTACAACTTCTGGTTCATCAGCAAACTTCTCTAACCAAAAAGTACGATCTTCCTGAAATTGTTTCGACTCACGATATACAATATCTTCTTGTACAATCTTTGAAAGAGTACCAAATGGTTTCTCTTTCTTATTTGTTTCTTCTATAAGTTTTGTATACTCTCTCGCTACCTTTTGGCTAAGAAGTGAAAATCCATAGCCATCCATCACAATGTGATGGATGCGCTGATACCAAAAGAACCGATTTTTTTCCACTTGAATAAGTGCTTCAGTAAATAATTTATCCTCTTTTAAATCCACGGGCATAGATAAATCATTTTTCATCCATACTTTAGCAGCCTCTTCAGGATCTTCTTCTTTACGAACGTCAATAAAATGCATATGAAAATTTGACGATTTCTCAATAACTTGCCACGGACCAATTTCATCCTCTTCGAAACGAACATGTAGTGCTTCTACTTCCATTACAACTTTACGTACTGCTAATTCGAAAATTCCTTGATTAATATTTCCATTTATTTCAACATATTCCCCAGTATTATAAATCGGATTCAGCGGATCTAATTGTTGTGCAAACCACATACCAGTCTGCGCAGATGATAACGAATGGCGAAGCTTTTGACTATTAGGCATTCTTTACTACCCCTTTATTATGTAGTCTATTTGTTACAGTACCTGTGCTGTCTGTGAAGATAGTAAACTGTACCAATCGGAAACAGTTGGACGTTCTGCTAAATCTGCAAAAGTTATTTCTTTCCCTTCGCGACGCCACTTCTCTACTAAACTCATAATTCTGACCGAATCAAGTCCTCTATTTAGTAAGTCCTCATCAATATCAATACTCACTACTGGCTCACGAAGTAGTTGTGCAACTAGTTCATGCACTTCCTGTATAGTGATTCCTTCACTCTCATCACTTTTTACACTTTGTAAATCTTTTAACAGTATGTTTGTTGATGTCGTTACTGCACATCTATTAGATGCATACTCCAATGCTTGTTTATGATGCTCTAATGAAAAATCAGCAACTGCATCTGCTACAAAGAACGGCTCTATACCATCCATAAATGCTTCGCAAGCTGTTAAAAGGCAGCCGATATGCGCATAAATACCGCAAATAATAAGTTGATCTCTTCCCTGTTTATTTAAGATTTCTAATAGATTTGTCTTTTTAAATGCACTATATCTCCATTTTGTTAAGAATATATCATCCTCATCAGGAGTAAGTTCATCGACAATTTTCTTTTTATCTGGTCCAGCAGGAATACCGTCCCCCCAGAAATCTTGTAATAACCCTCGTTGTTCTAACGTTTGTCCACCTGGTTGTGCTGTATAAACAACTGGTATACCAAGTTCCTTACATTTTTCTCTAATCACCTTAATATTTGAAATAAGTTCTACTTTTGGTGATTCTTTATCGCTATATGCATCAAGAAAATATTCTTGCATGTCATGGATTAGAAGAACCGCACGTTTCGGATCTGGTTTCCAGTTCACTTTATTTTTTGGTAGTTCTGATTCAACTGGCATTTTGTATACTGAAATAGATGGGATAGCCATCTAATCACTTCCTTCCAATTTTTATATTTTTTATTGTTTTACCGTAATAAGTTTTTCAGTAATGACTTTACGTAACTCTTTTTTGCTTACCTTTCCAACACCTGTTTGCGGGAATGAATCAATAAATTCAATTCGATCTGGAATCTTATAAGCCGCTATACCCCGTTCTCTTAAAAACATTTTTAATTCGCTTACTGTTGGAGCTTGTCCTCGAGCTATAACAAAGGCACAAGTACGTTCCCCTAAATAATCATCAGGCATTGATACAATGGCTACATCATGTACTGCATCATGTGCTAATAAATGATTTTCAACTTCTTCAGCAGCAACCTTCTCGCCACCACGGTTAATTTGATCTTTATCTCTACCTTCTACAATGATGTAACCTTGTTCATTTACTTTTACAAGATCACCTGTGCGATAAAATCCATCTTCAGTAAATGACCTTGCATTATGCTCTTCCGCTTTATAATAGCCACGAATTGTATATGGCCCTCGTGTTAATAAACTACCTACTTCACCAGGTTTCACATCGTTATCATTTTCATCAACGACCCTTACTTCATCGAATGTAGACATCGGTCTCCCTTGTGTATGAATGATGATTTCTTCAGGATCATTTAATCTTGTGTAATTTACTAACCCTTCTGCCATACCGAACACTTGCTGTAACGTACATCCAAATGTAGGGTGTATGCGCTTTGCAACCTCAGCGCTAAACTTAGCACCACCTACTTGAATCACTTCTAAGCTCGATAAATCGTTATTACGAGAAGAAGCTGCATCAAGCCAAATCATTGCTAATGGTGGAACGAGAGCAGTAATCGTAACTTTTTCTTTTTCTATAAGAGCAAATGCCTCATCTGGGCTACCACCAGTTGCCAACACTACTTTTCCACCCGCATAGAAAGTTCCAAATGTACCAGGCGAACTCATCGGGTAATTGTGTGCTACTGGAAGAACAGCCATATAGACGCTATCTGCATTCAAATTACAAATTTCAGCACTAACACGTAAACTATAAATATAGTCATCATGTGTTCTAGGAATTAATTTAGAAAGTCCTGTTGTCCCTCCTGATAATTGGAGAAACGCAACATCACTTGGCTGAACTTCTGGTAATGGAACGGGATCCATGTAAAGTTCATTTATACTCACAAATTCTTCTTCTTCTCCTACTACGATTACATGTTGTAAAGTAGGCACTTTTTCTTTTACTTCTCTTGCTAGTTTTCGGTAATCAAAGCCGAGAGCCTTATCTGAAATAACGTAAGCACTCGCCTCACCAAACTCGCAAAAATAACTAATTTCACTGCTTCGATGTGAAGGTAGTGCAAAAACAGGAAGTGCCCCAATGCGAAATAGCGCAAAGCATATTTCGAAAAACTCGATAATGTTAGGTAATTGGATTACAACTCGATCCTCTTGCTTTATTCCTAAATCCAGTAAGCCTGCAGCTAAGCGATCTACTTTTTTATCAAGCTCACTATATGTTATTTGCGTATCACCACTTACAACCGCAATTTCATCTCCATGCTTTTCAGCACGTTCTCTTAACAACGAACCAAAAGTTTCTCCAGGCCAACATCCTACTTCTCGATAACGATTTGCAAATTCTTCTGGCCATTCCGTATAACCTGTTAACATTCTTTCTTCCCCCTATTTTTGATTCAGCGAATTATCTCTTAATCCTAAAGCCTTCAGCATTGTTTGGAACTTAGCTGATGTTTCTGCTAACTCATCTTCTGGTTTTGACTCAGCAACAACTCCTGCTCCTGCAAATAATCGAAGTGTATTTTCCTGCACTTCAGCACAGCGAATTGTAACAATCCATTCACCATCTCCATTTAAATCGCTCCACCCTAGCATTCCTGTAAAGAATTCACGGTCAAATGGCTCAATTTTTTGAATCGCCTCTCTCGCTTCTTCCATCGGCGTACCGCAAACTGCTGGCGTAGGATGAAGAGCAATTGCTAATTCCAAAGAAGTAGTATTTGGATCCTTTAGTTCACCTTTCACTTCAGTAGACAAATGCCACATCGCTTCACTATGAATAACGGCTGGTTTTTCCGGAACATGTAATGTATGACAGTATGGACGAAGCGCAGCAGCAACCGCTTCCACTACTACCGCATGTTCATGTAAATCTTTCGGAGAAGAAAGTAATTCCTCTGCTCTTCTCTTATCTTCTACTGGATCATCACTACGTGGTCTTGAACCAGCTAACGGATTAGAAATAACTTGCATACCATTACGTGAAACGAGTAATTCAGGACTTGCTCCAATTAATGTCTTATTACACTCGTTTTCATCTTCCGGTAAATTCACAGCAAATGTATAACCATGCTTATTATGCTCTGCTAATTCTCGAAGGAGTTTTTGCTTATCAATCTTTTCGGAAGATTCAACATCTAGCGATCTAGATAGAACGATTTTCTTTAAATCGCCGTCCTTTATTTTTTGAATCCCTTGCTTTACACCATTCATATAAACTTCAGGATCTGGTACAGGCGTCATTTCAAATGTTAAGTTCTCATGTGTTTCAAGCTGATTTGTTGTATCCAATTGTAAACACTCGGAAATCCTACTATATTCTGGTACGATAAGTTGAACTTCTTTTCTTCGATCAAATGGCAAGGCACCGACAACGATAGGATTCGGATTTCCTGCTTGTTTTGCATTACGTAATACTGCTTGCACAAGCTCTGGGAAACTTTCAATTTCACGATGCTTTACTGTAGTAAATCCTCCTTCTGTCAATATCGTTCGAGTTGGTGAAGCAAAAAAGAATGAAGATTCAGTCTTATAATCTTCTAGTAATTTTTCTGACAGTTCCTTTACAGCCGTAAATTCATTCATAGTATAGTAACCCCCTGAATTTTTTATTAAACTCCTAATGTAGCTCCGCCATCGACACATAAATTGTGCATTGTAATATGACTCGCTTTATCTGAAGCTAAAAACAATACTGCTTCAGCAACTTCTGAAGGCTGTGCAATTTTTTGTAACGGTATACCGAGTCTATACGTATCTTGAGAACCCGCAATTATATTTTTTGCTCCATTCTCATCAGCCCATAGTAACCTTTGCATTTCAGTTTCAGTAGAACCTGGAGAAACTAAGTTACAGCGAATGTTATACGCTGCAAGTTCCAATCCTAAACACTTCATAAACATCGTCGTTGCAGCTTTTGATGCAGCATACGCAGCCATCTCCATTCTGGGCGTATTTGCTGCATTTGAACCAACTGTAACAATTGCCCCTGACTTTCTTTGCATCATATATTTACTTACTGCTCGGCACATATAGAAAACTCCTGTAGAATTTACAGAGAATGTTTTATTCCAATCTTCATCACTTAAAGAGTGAATTGCTCCCATACGTAAAACTCCTGCAACATTTACTAATATATCTATCGGTGCTATATCATTTTCAATACTCTTTACCATATCTTCAACAGCGACACTATCACTCACATCTAAACGAAACGTTTTCACACGTGTTTCATTTAATTCATTTTGATTTAAGAGTACGTTTAACCCCTCTTCAGTTTGATCAGCCGCAATAACTGTAGCTCCTCTTTCTAAAAACATGTTTGCTACAACACTACCTATACCTTGGGCTGCACCAGTTACTAAAACCGTTTTCTTATCAAATTCCCCTATGTTCATTTCCTCTATCCTTTCATTTGAAAATTAATCTAATTAAACAAATAATGATAACGATTATCATTATCGATGTAAAAAATAATACACTTACTAAACTAATTGGTCAAGTGTACTTTTCATCAAAATATTATTCATTGATAATGTTTTTCATTTAATATTCTTACACCGAAATGATAATCTTTCTCAATAAACTTGTCAACCTATTTTTATTTTTCAGATAAAACATTTTAGTGATTCTCAATACAATTACATCTAAAAGCATTAATAAGTACTTACATTACACATTTAATTCATCCCCCTCTTTTTAAACTTGTAGAAGATTAACTGTAGATACCTTCATTTACAAAGCCTTATCAAAAACTCAAGTACATATTTTCTCAATATTTTTCTGAAAATACCGATAAAATATATCTTGCAATTACTAATGTATGTCTTGTTTATAATTTAAGATTTAATTCGTATTTCGAATATGATGTATCATTTTTCAATATTCCAATATAATCCAAATTGGTATTTCACTAACTTTTTTGTCTCAAAAAATCCCAAAAATTATATAACTTCGTTACAACCATTCATAAAAAAGCACCCTATTTAATAGGATGCTTTTTCGTATTTATAGTGTGATAGAAGATTTATATACTTATGCTACACTGCGATACTCTTCTTCTTTTTCTTTTTTCTGCTTAGGTGCTTGAATTAATATTGCGATAACAAATGATACGACACATAATACACCGATCACCGTGAAGGTTGGTTTGAATCCACCTAGAAGAGCACCGATAAAGGAACCTGCAAGTGCTCCAAATCCAAATCCTTGATACACAATTCCGTAGTTCTTACTATGGTTTTTCATACCGTAGAAATCACCAACGATAGCTGGGAAAATAGTGATATTTCCACCAAAGCAAAACGCTACGCTTGCTACACATACGAAGTAGATACCATAATTTAAATCTACGAAACTTAAAACCAAGACTGAAGCTGCCATAACAACAAATGTACCAGTAACGATTTTTAAACGGCCAATTTTATCTGATAACGGTCCTAAAATAATACGACCTAATGTATTGAAGATTGCAACCATAGCCACCGCATTAGCTGCTGTCGCTGCGCTAAGCCCTACAAGTTGAACACCAATGTCTTTTACCATACCAATTAAGTATAAGCCACTCATACATGATGTAAATAACATAATAAATAATAAGTATACTTGTTTTGTGCCTAACATTTCTTTCGTTGTATATTCCTGAGTTTTTGTTTCATGAACTGCTCCTTGATCTGCAGCTTGATGGATTAAACAAGCGCCAAGGACAATCATAGCTGTAACAATTAAACCCCAGTATATAAACGCTTGTGATACACCAACTGATTCAATTAACTGTGCGTTAATATATTTAAAGATTAAGCTACCCGAACCATATGCAGAGACAGAAATACCAGCAATTAAACCTTTACGCTTTGGAAACCACTTTATTAAATTGGATAGTGAAGTGATATATGCTGTACCATCTGCATAACCTACAACAACCCCTGCTAGTACATAAAGCAATAATAATGAGGAAGCTTGTGAACTAAGTATTAATCCTAGTCCTAACGCTAGTCCAGCTATCATAATAAGTTTTCGAAGTCCCCACTTTTCTTGCAATTTACTCGCAAATAAAGTTGAAAACGCTAAGGAAAGACTAGTAATTGAGAAAGTTATAGCAACAGCGTTTAGACTCCAACCATATTTACTAACTAAAGGCTGATTGAATAAACTCCATGTATATATCGTCCCAAGTCCCATTTGTACTATGACTGTGCCAAGGACAACAAGCCATGGATTAACATTTGATTTTTTCATATCATTCCGCCTCCTCTTTCTATTTCAATGCTATTCGCTAAATTTTCTTTTTTTATGTTCATATTGGCCACCTCATTTGATTTAACACCTTCATTGTATAAGATGTCCCTGATTATGTAAGCACTTACAAGATAGAGCGTCAAAAATATGGAATCAGTTACAGAAAACGAAGGTCGAAATACAAAAAACGAATTATTAAATACGTAAGTAGCTATTATAATGTTTTGCATCAATACGACTTACAGCGGTTTTATCATCTTCTTTTATAAAAATTATGTCTCAATTTATATGATGGCTAGATTGCAAAATTTTGATTTTCCTATACAAACAGAAAAAAACACTTTTTACACTACGATGTACTTTAGTTTTATTTATCAATAAAACAACAAATATTTTTTAAAAAAATAAAACTAAATATTCACTAATATAGCTTTACGTGGTTTAATATATATAATAAAAAAATATTTCTGTCTTTAATGAGGAGGTACTATGAAAGCAAACGTAGGCGATACTATACTTTTTCAACGAAATAATTTAAAAATTACGGGATCTGTACTAAAACTTTATACTGAATCGGTCTTAGTTGAAATTACAGATGTAAGCGGTGGTACTTTTGAATTTGATCGAACAATTGTAAATCATAAAAACTATAAAATTTTAAATGCGAATACATAAAACAACAAAAAATAGCCCCTGCTCACCAGCAGCGGCTATTTTATATGAAAACACTTCATTAGTTTATATATCCTAAAACACTTACAATCTTACTCGCTTTTAAATTATTAATATGATAATAAATTTCTAAACCTCTTCGCTCAGCTCGTAACACTTTACCTTTCATTTTTGATAAATGTTGCGAAACAGTCGATTGTGGAATATTTAGTAATTCTGTTAATTGTGTTACGTTACAAGTTTTTCTCGTACTTAATTCATTTACAATTTGTAATCGGATTGGATGCGCCATGATTTTTAAAATATCTACATCTTCTTCTGAAACTAAACTTTTTCTCATTTCATTCGTATATGTTGTCATAAGACATTCCCCTTTTATATGAATTCCTCTTATTTAGATCTATTTCCAAAATATTTAAAACTCCGATGTGAAACCTTTATATAAAAATAATAGAATTTTAAATTTTTAAAAACAGAACGAAATACAATTCACTTTATTTATTTGGTACATATACATAATACAATTTTAATATGTGCTCTATGTGAAGTTAGCATAAATTTGTAATGAAGATTTTTCAAACAATTCACATCTAACTATATACATCCTCATAATACTATCCAGTGATTTTAACATATTTTAGGCGTTTGTATATACTATCTACAAAATAAATGTTGTTTAGGGGGATTTCAAATGCCAACAATGTTACAAGAAGAAGTTGAAGAAGCGCACGAAACATATGTCAGTCGTATCATATTGGTCGGTGGATCAGCTTTATTTTTAGTCGGTGGTGTTATCTCGGCAATTTCGGCCTTTAAAACGTATAATCGCTTGGAAAATACACCGCCTTCTACAGATAACTCTTAGGTGAATTATTTAATTCTGAATAACAAACAAATGCCGTCTCTAAAAAGAGACGGCATTTGTTTGTTCATAAGTTCTTTACTAGAAAATCGCAAACAATACTTTGTGCATGAATTACAATTGAACTTACTTCACCACAAACCTAGTCTGACTACACCCATCCTTCTGCTTCGTTACTTCTAACACAGCCGGCATTGCGTTTTTCAGCTCTTGAACGTGTGAAATAACACCGATAAATCGGCCTGATTTTTGTAAGTCAATTAAGGCGTCAACTGCTTTTGTTAATGACTCCTCATCTAATGAACCAAAACCTTCGTCGATAAACATCGTTTCGATGGAAATACCACCTTCATACGATTGAATGACGTCTGCCATTCCAAGCGCTAAACAAAGTGATGCATTAAATTTCTCACCGCCAGATAATGTTTTTACATCGCGTGTTTGACCTGTATATGCGTCGTATACATCTAAGCCTAATCCACTTTGACGATTTCTCTTCTCAACTCGTTCACTTCGTTTTAAATAAAATTGTCCATTTGATAATTTACGTAATCGTTCGTTTGCAATTTGAACAATTTGTTCTAAATACTCAATTAAGATGTAACGTTCAAATGATATACGGCTTTCGTTATCACCTTTCATTACTTCATATAAATCAACAAGTTCTTGGAAAGCTTTTTCTTCCTCATGAATTTGTTCATCAATTCGTCTAATGTTTTCATGTAAATCAGAAATATATGTTACCGCAGTTTGCGCACGTTGGCGTTTTTCTTTTATTATATCGAGATTAATTTGTAATTCTATTATGTGTTCACCTAACGCCGTAATATCCATGTACTCTTTATCTTTTAATTCAGCATGTAACTCTTCAATTTGTTTTGCAAGCACTTCAAGAGATGAATAATAACTTTGAATTTCTTTTTGTAACATCTCCATCTCAATATCACTTAATTTAGCTTCTTTATACGTGGATTGATCTGTAAATCCGCTCTGTTCAAGCTCTTTCATAAAGCGCGTAAACGTCTCTTCTTTCTTTAATTTTGTACCTTCAAATTGATTAGAAGCACTTTCCTGTTCTGCTTGAATTCGTATATTTTCATTTTGCCAATGTTGATACGCTTCCTGCACTTTCTTCCATTCGTCCTCCATTAATTTGAGTTCATGCATAGCTTGGTCAAACTGGACTTTCCAAGCTTGGACTGTTTGTAAGTTTTCAGGAATATTTTTCTTATCATGTTCATATGACGTACGAAGCTGCATACACTCCATTTCTATACGGTGCTGCTCTGTTTCTACCTCACGCTTTTGCTTTTGAAGTGCATCTATTTTTTCTTCTACGCTTTTTATATTCACAGCAGTTTGCTTACGCGTTTCTTCGCTTGCTTTTAACGTATTCACTTCAGTTGCTAATTGCTTTCCCTTTTGAACAAGCGCACTATATGTTTCAACTAATTCTTCCGAGCGATAGCCTCGCTTCTTAACATCTTCTATTACCTGCTCATATTGAAGATGATAGAAATTCCATTTCTCCTCTAATTGAACATGTAACTTTTCAGCAATATTCTTCTTGTCTCTTAAATCATTTAACTCTTTTTCATCGATCGCATTACTTTGTTCTGTAGCTTTTTTCGGATGGTTCGTACTACCGCATACTGGACAAGATCCACCATCATGTAAATGAAGAGCTAATATACCAGCTTGTTCACTTAACCAGCGGCGTTCCATATTTTCATATGCGTTCACTGCCATTTGCATCTTATTGTATGCCGCTTCTTTTTCGTTCTCGAATTTTTGTTTTTCTTGCCAAACATCATATGCTTGCTTTAAAACTTTTGCATCTTCTCGCATATTCGTTAGTTCTTCTACTTTAGCTACATATTGCTCAAGTGCTCGTTCTAATTGCTGTAATTCACCAGACATTAGCTGTTTTTGATTTGTATGCTCCTCTAATTGTCGATCTAAGTTTTGCATACTTTCTTTTAGTTTCCCTACTTGAAGTTCTGCATTTTTTAAATTCAATTGTTTCTCAGCCAATGATGCAATAATCGGTTGTAACTCTTCTAATCTTTGAACAAGTTTTTTTGCATTTTCTCTCTCAGGTTCTTTATTCTTTACTGCTTCATATTTCTCCTGAGCAAGTTCAAAGCTACTCGTTATATTTTCTTTTTTGGCGATTATTTGTTTTAACAAACTTTCAGCCTTCTGCTCATTTTGCATTGCTTCTTCATACCATTGTTCAAATGGTAATAAGCGCTTCGCTTCTTCCGCACGTTTAAAAGATGTTTCTTTCATTTCAATAACGGTACGATTTCCTTGTAAAGTATTATATTTCTCATTCTTTTGTTGTAAATCTATAAATTTCTCATTTACAGATTTCGCTGTATGAAAACGAGTTTCAGCATCTTTTAATTGCTTCGTTTGAACATCTTGTTCTAGTTGTAATTGCTCAACCTCTACCTTATACGCAGCTGTTTCTTGTTCTAATGCTTCTACTACTTGATGCGTGTTTACATGTTCTTGTTCCACTAATGTCTCTAATAATGCTCCATCGCGGATTGGTAATTTAAAAACATTACGGAAGTATAACTCTCGCTCTTTCTGCTTTTCTTGTAAAACGTCTTTCCATTGTTTTCGTTTTTGATCAAGTAACTCACGCATTAACTTATAACGATCCGTTTTAAAAATTCGACGTAAAATTTCTTCTTTGTTTTCTGTCTCAGATGTTAATAGTTTTCGGAATTCCCCTTGTGGTAACATAACAATTTGGCTAAATTGATGTTTACTTAAACCAATTAAATCTTCCACTTTTTTATTTACATCCGTTACATGGAAACGATCAACAGCTGGAACATTTTCTTCATCAATCACTTCATATAGTTCTACTGCATGTCCCGTAATTGTCTTGTTCCCTTGTTTTTTATGTCCAAGTTGTCGTTTTATTTCATAACGTTTCCCTTTTAACTGAAAGGTTAGTTCTACACTTGTATACATATTATCATCAGCAAATTGACTGCGAAGCATGCTCGTATCACTACGTTCTTCTCCGCTTGCCTCACCATATAACACATAACAAATCGCATCAAAAATCGTTGTCTTTCCAGCTCCTGTATTCCCAGAAATGGCGAAAATACGATGATCTCCAAGATCGTTAAAATCGATTACTTCTTTCTGTTTATATGGCCCAAATGCTGTCATAATTAGCTGAATCGGTCTCATCCTCGTTCACCTTCCCGTTCTTGCACTGTTTGTAGTACTTCTACAAATAGACGTTCTTTCTCTTCTGATAAATCTAAGCCTTTCATTTCTTTATAAAAAGCCTTTAATAACGATAAATCATCCGTTTTATGTCTTGAAACAGTTACTTCATTTGACTCTGTGAACTCTCGTCTTTGAATAGATCTTTCAACATGCATTGCATTTGGATATACAGAGCGTATTTTTTCCATTGGCTGCAAGACAGGATTTTCGTCTAATAATTTTACAAACACGTAATCTTCACTTACTGGATGTTGTAATAATTCATCTATTTTCGCTTCTACTGTTCGAATTTTACGACGTGGTGCAAGTAACCTTTTTTCAATTGTTGCTTCACCTTGCTCGTCCAGTTCCACAATATAATATCCTTTTTTATGTTTTTCTTCAGAAATAGAATATGCAAGTGGAGAACCTGAATATCGAACTGTCTCATTACGTACGAAATGCGCTTGATGTAAATGTCCAAGCGCTGTGTAATGAAACTTATCAAAATAATGACTATTTACGTATTCAGCACCACCAATTGAAAGTGATCGTTCTGCATCACTTGTATTCTCTTCCGCTTCTCCCGCAGAAGTTACAAATGCATGACCAACAAATACATGTCTTGCTTCTTTATCCATCGTTTCAGAAAGCTCATTCATAAAAATACGCATCGCATCATCATGAGAACGTACATCTTCGTTTTTCAAAACATGTCTAACTATGCTTGGATCCGCATATGGAACGAGATGGAAGTGAACCTCGCCATATTCATCATTTAATATAATTGGCTCATATGGAAATTGAAATTGCCCCACAATAAATAATCCTTGTTTCTTCATTAAACTACTTCCAAAGTGAATACGATCTGGACTATCATGGTTTCCTGCAACCGCGATAACTGGTGTTTGTAAATCAATCACTATTTTTTGTAAAACATCATTTAATAAGTCTACTGCTTCCGTAGGTGGAATTGCTCGGTCATATAAATCCCCTGCAATAATTACCGCATCTGGTTTTTCTTCTTCAACAGCTTGTACAAACTGATCTAATACAATCTTTTGATCTTCAGTCATATACACGCCATGAACGAGCTTTCCTAAATGCCAATCCGCTGTATGAAATAACTTCATAGTTTCCTGCTCCTTTTAATTTACTGATTTTAGTGATACGAGTTGATAGTTTATTGTAGTTTTTCCGTTTTCCCACTCTAACTTTTGTATCATTGCACTACCAATTCTTTCTTCATTTGATTTATATAAAGGCAATATTTCTTGAACTGTAAATAAGTGATAACCATCCAATTTTAATTGAAATATGTTTTCTTCTATATGTAATCTTACTTCTTTTTCATTTGAAATAATTTTTGTGTGCATCTCAAATTTCATGACAGATACAACCCCTTTTTCTAATTTCCACATTATTAATAGTATATTGGCTATGCAAGATTGACAAGTAAATACACGGCAAAGTACACACTTTTCTACCGCTATATGTTTTTTATTTTTACATATAATACGGTATGTGAAATTTTATTTATTGTAAAAATAAAAATGTCTAATGTGACATCTTTATTTTTGTATAAAGTCTTTCATTACATAATATAAAACTGTAATGAAAACGATCGCTACAAAAAATGAAAATACTGCGATAATGTACCCATCCTTATTTAATAAAATGCAAAAAGAAATAGATATGATAAAAATCGGAAATACAAGCCGTACTTTATCCTTCACTTCCTCTGTCGTATCTGTATGATGAAAATACTGCGTTATCCCTATCATTAAAGAAGACAAAATAATCACCGACAATAGTAAAGGTCCTGGCATTCCGATTTCTCCTTTCTCTATTTCTAATGAAAAGCAATTTTTCTTTCATCATAATCACTTCAAATACTCTTTTTGAAGTGATTATGTACAATTTACACATATATAATAGCGTGTTTATCATGATAATTTCAAATAATTACAATTACAGTAATGTTGTAATATTCATTTTCGACCTCAAAAATCCTGCAAATATATCTCGTCAAAATATGCGGTATACAAATTAACACATACCGTCAACTTTAGACAAAATTTATAAAGGACATTTCAGTACGTATCAAGAATTAAGAATAAGAAGATATGTAAGGGAGGATGAATTATGACTGAACACGTTTTATTTTCTATTAGCGAAAACGGCGTTGCATCAATTACTTTAAACCGCCCAAAAGCACTTAATTCTTTATCTTATGACATGTTGCAACCAATCGGGCAAAAACTGAAAGAATGGGAACATGATGAGCGAATTGCGCTTATCGTATTAAAAGGAGCTGGCACTAAAGGTTTTTGTGCAGGCGGCGACATTAAAACTCTTTATGAAGCACGTTCAAATGAAGCTGCATTACAGCATGCGGAACGTTTCTTTGAAGAAGAGTATGAAATTGATACATATATTTATCAATATAAAAAACCAATCATCGCTTGTTTAGATGGAATTGTAATGGGTGGTGGTGTCGGTCTTACAAATGGTGCAAAATATCGAATTGTAACTGAGCGTACGAAATGGGCAATGCCAGAGATGAATATCGGCTTCTTCCCAGACGTCGGTGCTGCATATTTCTTAAATAAAGCTCCAGGGTTTGCTGGCCGATATGTTGCTTTAACAGCAGCTGTTTTAAAAGCTGCTGACGTATTATTTATAAACGCTGCTGATTACTTTATGACATCTGATTCATTACCAAATTTCCTTACTGAACTTGAAAGTGTAAATTGGCATAAAGAAGATGATGTACATACTAATTTAAAAAAAGTCATTCGTACATTTGCAACTGCTCCAAGCTTAGAAAGTGAACTTGCTCCTTCATTAGAAGAAATGAATTCACATTTTGCATTCGATACAATTGAAGAAATCATCCATTCATTGGAGAAAGATCAAAGTTCCTTTGCTTTAAAAACGAAAGAAACGCTATTATCAAAATCTCCTATTTCGTTAAAAGTAACATTAAAACAGTTTATTGATGGACAAGATAAGTCCGTTGAAGAATGTTTTGCTACCGACCTTGTACTTGCTAAAAATTTCATGAGACATGCGGATTTTTTCGAAGGAGTACGTTCTGTTGTCGTTGATAAAGATCAAAATCCGAATTATAAATATAAGCAGTTAAGTGATGTTTCAGAAGAAGATGTAAATCGATTCTTTAACTTACTTAATGCATAATAAGGTGAAACATTAATAAGTGGGGGTTCATTGCCCGCTTATTATTAGCCCTCACCGATCGTCCGGTCATGCGGGCTAAAATTGAGGCTATATAGTAGTGAAATTCCACTACTATATAGCCTCTTTCTCATTTAATAATTTTTAATAAAATTTAATTTTATTAAATCAAAATATGTGCTACACTATTTTTAATCAAATATTCTAAAAATAAAAAAGGAGGAGCAACTATGATTGAAAATTATTTTCTTTTCATCATTATGTCTATTTGTCTTATTATTTTACCCGGTCCTGATACTGCAATGGCGACGAAAAATACATTGGTTGCTGGTAAAGTCGGTGGAGTGAAAACAGTGTTCGGTACATGTGTTGCACTTTTAATTCATACTTTAGCAGCAGTAATCGGACTTTCCGCAATTATTGTAAAGTCAGCTCTTTTATTTTCTATTTTCAAGTACGTTGGAGCTCTATATTTAATTTATATTGGCATTAAAGCCCTTTTAGCGGTAAGAAACAAAGAAGGCTTTGATACGAACGATATATCTTTAAATAATGAAGATGAACACACTTCTTGCTTTCGCCAAGGGTTTCTTACGAATTTATTAAACCCTAAAGTTGCAGTCTTCTTTTTAACCTTTTTACCGCAATTTTTAAATCCAAATCATAATACGTTTATCCAACTTCTGGTAATGGGTCTTACTTACCTCGTTTTAACAGTTATTTGGTTCGCTTTTTATATATTTTTAATTAATAAAATTAGTGCTTTTATGAAAAAACCGAGGACGCAACGTTATATTCAAGGCTTAACAGGAATCGTCTTAATCGGTTTTGGTATTAAACTAGCTTTTGAAAAAAATAATTAACAAGACGAAAACCACCACTATTAATAGTGGTGGTTTTCATTTAACAACTGATTTGGCTGTTCACTCTATATTAAAACCAGCGCTCAGTTACAACTTTTTTACGTGTATAGAATTGAACACCATCTGTACCATTTGTACCTAAATCACCAAAGAAGGAAGCTTTATTTCCTGCAAATGCGAAGAATGCCATTGGTGCTGGAACGTTTACGTTTACACCGATCATACCAGCATCGATATTATCACGGAACGTTTGTGCATGTTTACCATTTGACGTATAAATAACCGCGCCATTTGCAAATTTAGATTGATTTGTTAATTTAATACCTTCTTCTAAATCTTTAACTCGTACAATGCTTAATACTGGAGCAAAAATTTCATCTTGCCAAATTTTCATTTCTTGATTTACACCATCAAAGATTGTCGCACCTACAAAGTAACCTTCTCCAACTTCTTCCTTAATTTTGCGGCCATCAACTAATAAAGTTGCTCCATCTGCTACACCGCTATTAATATAGCCTAATACACGCTCTTTATGAGATTCACGAATTAATGGTCCAACATAATTATCTTCGTGGAAACCGTCACCTACTTTTAATTTCTTCGTCTCTGCTACTAGTACGTCGATGAATTCATCAGCAATTTCATCTACTACCGCTACTACTGAACATGCCATGCAGCGCTCTCCACTACTTGCGAATGCAGATCCAATTACACCTTGCACTGTTTTCTCAAGATTGCAATCTGGCATTACAATCGCATGGTTTTTCGCACCAGCTAACGCTTGTACACGTTTCCCGTGTTTCGTACCTGTTTCATACACGTAACGAGCTACCGGCTCAGAGCCAACGAACGAAACAGCTTGAATATCTTTACTTTCTAAAATGCTATTTACAACATCTTTTCCGCCTTGTACTAAATTTAATACTCCTTTTGGAAAACCAGCTTCATAGAATAATTCTACAAGTCGCTCTGCTAAAAGTGGCGTTCTTTCAGATGTTTTTAATACGAACGTATTACCGCAAGCAATTGCAAGTGGGAACATCCATAATGGAATCATCATTGGGAAGTTAAACGGTGTAATACCAGCAACAACTCCAATTGGATAGCGCCAAATCGATCCATCAATGCCGCTAGCAATATTCGGAAGAGCTTGTCCCATCATTAAATTTGGTGCTGATGTTGCAAGTTCTACCGCTTCAATCCCACGCTGTACTTCACCAGTTGCATCCGTTAACGTTTTACCATTTTCTAGCGTAATGATTTTTGCAAGCTCGTCTTTGTTTTCTTGTAAAAGCTGTAAATATTTATACAATTGTCTTGAACGATTCGGAACTGGTACTTTAGACCATGTTTCGTATGCTGCTTTTGCCGCTTCAACAGCTTTTTCAACATCTTCTTTCGGAGATAATGGAACGTAAGCGATAATTTTTCCAGTCGCCGGATTTGGAACTGCTTCTACTTCTGTACCAGTAGATTCTACCCACTCACCATTAATATGATTTTTTACTCGTTTAATTTCAGTTGTAATCATTATATTCTCTCCTTTTTTATGATGTATATAATTCTATTATTTTTGATTAGAAATTAATTGTTCACTAACTTTCTTATATAAAGCAGCCATATCGTTTTCGCCGTACCCAGCTTCACTTGCTTCTTCATATACGTTTAATAGCATCTCACTAACTGGTAAGTGCAGTTCGCTTTCTTTCGCTAAATCTACTGCAAATCCTAAATCTTTCTTTAATAAATTTACAGTAAAGCCTGGATCGTAGTTTTCAGTTGCAATGAAACTTTTATAATTACGCTCATAAATTCTGCTTTGACCGTAACTTACATTTAAAATATCAAACATTTTATCTAAATCCATATTATTCTTTTTCGCTAATGTTAAAGCTTCACTCACACCAGCTGTATAAAAACCAATTAATAAGTTATTAATTAATTTCACTGTTGTACCACTATCAATATTCTCACTAACATGGAAAACATTCGCGCCTAGTACGCTCATGATAGATTCCGTTTTCTCATATACTTCTTTCGATCCACCAACCATAAACGTTAATGTACGGTTTTCGGCTCCAATTACCCCACCACTAACAGGTGCGGCTAAAAAGTCTACTTTCTTTCCCTTCGCAGCTTCCTCTAACTGTTTGTTTAACTGTGGAGATACAGTACTTGTATCAATTAAAATTACATTCGAATGGCTATTTTCAAATAAGCCTTCTTCGCCAAAATATACCGCTTCAACAGCGCGAGGTGAAGGTAAACTTGTAAAAATCACATCACATGTTTCTGCTAGTTTTGAAATTGATAAGCCGATAATTCCTCCTTCTTTTTCAAAGGAAGCTTCAGCCTCTTTATTTAAATCCACACCATATACTGTGTAACTTGATTTAACTAAATTTTTAGACATTGGAAGACCCATGTTACCTAAACCGATAAAACCAATCTTTTTCATATCGCTTTCCTCCTATTTACACAATATACTTTCCACGATTTATAATAGCTTTCGCAATTTCTCTCTTTTTTGTAAATACGTTCGTGTATAAAGGCACTAATAATTGACGAATTTCAGTTAAAATCACGTGTCTATCTTGTTCTTCTGTGACAGCCGCTGAAAGTATAGAAACCGCTGCTTCTTCTACATTACGATAGCCTTCTTCACAAATAACGTCAGTTATCATTTGTTTCGTACGCTCTTTCTCATCACCATTTTTACTAATTGCTTTACTCGTACGTAAAAATGCTGATTCCATGACGTACACGTCCGTTAACATATTTGATAATACACGTGAATATTCTTGCTCTTGATCAATTTTCAACCCCGGAGTTTTAGAGAGCGTTTTCAAAGATTGTTTCAACAATTTTTTTGCTAATAAAATGTAACGATGGTTTCTTTCGACATTTTCTACATCAATTTCTACTTCAGTATCTTCAATTTGTTCCATTTGCTTCATTAACATTTTGGCAACTGTTAATCTATTAATTTCGTTCGTTCCTTCAAAAATACGACTAATTCTAGCATCACGATATAATCGTTCTACCTCGTACTCTTGCATATAACCGTAACCACCATGAATTTGTACAGCTTCATCTACGATATGACCAAGTGTTTCAGAAGCATTTACTTTATTAAGTGCACATTCAATTGCAAATTGAGACATTTTCTTCATAAGATCTTCATCACTCTCATGAATTGCTTCATCAATGACACCTGCTGTACGATAAGCTGCACTTTCTGCTCCATATGTAGCAATGATCATATTTGCAATTTTCTCTTGAATCATCGTAAAATCTACTAATTCTGTTTGGAACTGTTTTCGCTCTTTTCCATATTGAACCGATAAACCAATTGCTTGTTTTGCTGTTCCAATATTTCCAAAAGCCAGCTTTAGTCTAGCAAAGTTAAGGATATTAAGAGCTACGTGATGCCCTTTCCCAACTTCCCCTAAAACATTTTCAGCAGGGATGACAACATCTTCTAAAATTAGGGTAGCCGTTGAAGAACCTTTAATCCCCATTTTCTTTTCTTCTAGTCCAATGGATACACCTTCACATGTTCTTTCGACAATAAACGCTGTCATTCCTTTATTTGTCTTCGCAAAAACAACGTATACATCTGCCATATGAGCATTTGTAATCCACTGCTTCTCACCATTTAACTTCCAAGCAGTTCCATCTTCATTTAATACAGCACTCGTTTTTGCACTTAAAGCATCAGAACCAGCATTTGGCTCAGTTAAAGCATAAGCCCCAATCCATTCTCCAGACGCAATTTTCGGCAAATATTTTTCTTTTTGTTCTTTCGTTCCATAATATATGTAAGGCAATGTACCTACACCAGCGTGTATATTAAAGGAAACGCTAAATGCACCAGCATATCCCATTTTTTCTGCTACAAGCCCTGAAACTGCCTTTCCTAACTCAAATCCACCGTACTCTTCTGGGACCTCGATACTTAATAATCCAAGTTCTCCAGCTTTCTCAAATAATTGACGAGAAACTTCATAGTTATGTTGTTCAATAGTCTCCATTTGTGGAACAATTTCTTGTTTAACGAATTGTTCTGTCGTTTTTGCGATTAAATCTTCATCTCCGGAAAAATCTTCTGGCGTAAAGAAACTATGATTCACATTTTTATTAAGTGAAAAAAATTCATCCCACGGTAACTTCGTTTTCTCCATCTGAATCCCCCTATCATTTCGGCCTTACTTGCTACTACGTATGCTCGTCTACGATGAGTGGAATTTCTTATTTTTGAAAACAGAAGGCGATGAATTTTCACATCAAGCAGTTCGTTTTGCCAAAGATGTATTCTCATCGCCTTAGTTGTTTTATCTATTGATCCTCTGATAATACTGTTTTTGCAATTCCAGTATCTAATTCTTCAAAGTCATGATATGAAATTGTTTCATATAACTCACTTCTCGTTTGCATACTTGAAAGTGCATCTTTTTGAGAACCTGTTTCCTTAATTAAAGTAAACACATTCTCATATGCTTTCGCTGCAACACGAAGTGAAGTTACAGGATAAATAACCATTTGGAAGCCCATATTCGCAAATTCCTCTGCACTATAATACGGCGTTTTCCCGAACTCAGTCATATTCGCAAGTAAAGGTGCATTTACTTTACTATTAAATAGACGGAACTCTTCTTCTGATTGAAGTGCTTCAGGGAATATCGCATCTGCACCTGCTTTTACATAGGCGTTCGCTCTATCGATCGCTTCATCTAAGCCTTCTACACCTCGAGCATCTGTACGTGCCACAATATATAAGCTTGGTGCAACTTCTTTAATCGCTTTAATCTTTTGAACTAATTCTTCTGTAGTAACGAGTTTCTTACCATTTAAATGTCCACATTTCTTTGGTAATTGTTGATCTTCAATTTGAACAGCTGCAACTTTCGCTTCTACCATTTCTACCGCTGTTCTCGCTACGTTTAAGACACCGCCAAATCCTGTATCAATGTCAACAAGAACTGGTAAGTCTGTAGCTCTTACTAGATCTCTTGCTCTCTCTGCTACTTCAGTAGACGTCACGATTCCTAAATCAGGCAGTCCTTTACTTGCAGTATAAGCAGCTCCTGATAAATAAAGAGCTGAAAATCCTGTATTTCTCGCAACTAAAGCTGCCATTGCGTCATGTGCACCTGGAATTTGCAAAATTTCATTTGCTTCTACTAAAGCTCGGAAGCGATTCGCAAGCTCCTCTTGTGTTGACTGTTTATTCACAACCCAAGCCATTCTAAATTCCCCCTATCATTAATTTAAAAATAGATCTACAAATTCGTTTACATTCATATTTTCTAGTTTTTCTTCATTTAGACAAACTTCATGAATTTGTTCTTGCTGCTTACTAGAATAATGACCTGCCATATTTGCAGTGAATTTTTGAACAACTTTTGGAATTGCTTCGTCTCTACGGAAACGGTGACCAAGTGGATATTCACATTCCACATTTTCTGTTACAGTGCCATTCTTGAAATGAACTTGAACAGCGTTGGCGATTGAGCGCTTGTTCGGGTCAAGGTAATCTAAACTGTACTGTTTGTTTTCAACAACAACCATCTTATTACGTAATTCATCTACACGTGGATCATTTGCTACTACATCCTCATAATCATCCGCAACGATATCTCCTTTTAATAAACCAATTGCCGTAATGTATTGTAAGCAATGATCACGATCAGCTGGGTTATTTAATGGACCTTCTTTATCGATAATACGAATTGCTGATTCATGAGTTGTAATTGTAACACGGTCAATTTCATCTAATCTTTCTTTAATTTCTGGATGTAATTTCACAGCACACTCTGCAGCTGTTTGTGCATGGAACTCTGCTGGGTATGAAACTTTAAATAATACATTTTCCATTACATAAGACTCTAACGGTCTTGCTAACTTTAATTCTTGTTTATTGAATAATACATCTTGGAATCCCCAACCTGGTGCAGATAATGCTGTTGGATAACCCATTTCACCTTTTAGAGCAGTCATTGCAAGATGAACACCACGGCTTGTTGCATCACCTGCTGCCCATGATTTACGTGAGCCAGTATTTGGTGCATGACGATATGTACGAAGACTAGAATTATCAATCCATGCATGTGATAATGCATTAAAGATTTCTTCACGTGTTCCGCCAAGCATTTTTGCAACTACAGCAGTTGTTGCTACTTTTACGTATAATACGTGGTCAAGACCAACACGATTCAAACTATTTTCTAAAGCTAGTACACCTTGAATTTCATGTGCTTTAATCATCATTTCTAATACTTCACGTACTTTTAATGGTTCTTTTCCTTCTGAAATACGAACACGGCTAATATAATCTGCAACTGCTAAAATTCCGCCTAAGTTATCAGATGGATGTCCCCACTCTGCTGCAAGCCAAGTATCGTTATAGTCTAACCAACGGATCATACATCCGATATTAAATGCACCTTTCACTGGATCAAGCACATATGACGTACCTGGTACACGTGTACCATTTGGTACGATTGTTCCTGGTACAACTGGTCCTAGTAATTTCGTACACTCTGGATATTGTAGTGCTAAAATTCCGCATCCAAGCGTATCAAGTAATACGTAGCGAGCAGTACTGAATGCTTCTGCACTAGTTACCTCTTTATTTAATACATAATCCGCAATTTCTTCTAATAATGCATCTTTTTGTTTAATTTCATTTGTTTTAATCATACTATTCTTCCCTTTCTGTCGAAAATTCGTTATTATTAATGATGGGTGTCGGTCAAACACCCATCTAGCGGGCGGCGCTAACAACTCCCCAGTTGTTCTTATTTACTAAGTACATGTCGCTCGCCAATATAATTAACACGTGGACGGAACAATCGATTGTTCGCATGTTGCTCAATTACGTGCGCACATAGTCCTACTGTTCTAGAGCTAAAGAAGATTGGTGTGTAAAGTTGAATTGGAATACCAAGCATCCAATATACTGGAGCTGCATAATAATCAAGGTTCGGATAAATTCCTTTTTCCTTCTCCATAATCTTTTCTCCAGCTTCACACATTTCATATAGTGTATAATCACCTTTTACATCACATAACTGCTTCAAAGCTTCCTTCATCATCAGTGCTCTTGGATCCATCTTCTTCATGTACACACGATGTCCAAAGCCCATAATTTTTTCTTTGTTATATAATTTCTTCTGTAACAACTCTTCAAACTTCTCAACATTACCAGCTTCTAACAGCATGTACATAACCGCTTCGTTCGCACCACCGTGTAAGCTACCTTTTAAAGATGCAACTGCCCCTGTTAAAGCACCATATAAGTCCGATTGCGTTGATGCAATAACGCGCGCTGTAAATGTAGAGTTTGGCATTTCATGTTCACTATATAAAACAAGGGAACGATCAAAGATCTTCTCCTCAAGTTCAGTTGGTTTTTTACCTGTTAACATATAGAAGAAATTCGCGCTATATGTTAATTCTTGAAGAGGCTGGATTGGCTCTTCATTATTTAAAATATGATAGCTATTCGCTACAATGTTTGGTACTTTGCTCAATAATTTGTACCCGCGGCTTTTGTTTACTTCTAACGAGCGGTTTTCGATATCATTATCGTAACCAGCTAATGCGGACACACCTGTACGCAATCCATCCATCGGGTGCGTTTCTTTCGGTAATGCCTTTAATACGTTGAATACACCTTCTGGTACCGCGTATTCTTCTTTTAATTTCTTTTCAAGTTGTGCTTTTTCATCCTCATTCGGTAGATGTTCTTCCAATAAAAGGTGCACAATATCTAAATACTCTTTTGTTTTTGAGAGTTCGATTAAATCATACCCTTGAATTACAATTTCACCTTTCACTGTGTCAAGAAACGAAATTTTCGTCTCCGCTGCCACTATACCATCTAATCCCGGGGAAAATTTTTCTTCAGCTTTCATCATTATTTCCTCCAATCCTAATAGATCTTCGTGCACATAACTGTAAGCCTTTACAAAATCGTGAAACTACATTTCTATTTCAATGTATCAGAGTTTTTAGAAGATTTCAATTTATTTTATAATGATAAGTTTCCTATACTTTTACCGATGTAACAATACAATTTTTCAAAAATAATTTTCACATTTTATAAAGAAAGGACTGACTTCTTTATATGTCTTATTAAAACAAAATATAAGGATGACTCAGAAAATCCCACAGAATATATCATTCAACCAATTTTTTTAAGAAAATAAAAAAAACGAGCTGTACACATATACAACTCGTTTCTACATGATATTTATTTCACTATCTCATCAATATAATTCTTATATAAAACTTATTTATTTTTAAAAAAGTTATTATTTCACATAATTAAATTGAATTTCTTCCGTTTCCTCATAGTAACATTTAACTAAATGATAGTTTTAAAGTACCAAAGATTATAAACATCTCCCAAAATAGAATGACTTCTTTCTCAACTGACACGATTTCCCCATCTGATTTCTCAGAAACTATCCCTAAAGAATAGGCCGGCTGAATTGAACTATTATTATGTTATCCTTTAACCATTGTAAATCGTTAAGTTCAATTGAAATTTTCATCTTTGTTACTCCCGTTTACGCAAATTCTTTTTTACCTAATCGCTGTTTTACAAAAATGACAAAAATAATGAAAGCGATTAGTCCTGAAATTGCACTACCTACAAATAAAATACGGTAACCAAACATTTGCGAAATAACTCCAAGTAAAATCGCACCAAGTCCAATCCCTAAATCAAATGCAGTAAAGAATGAAGCGTTAGCAACTCCTCTTTTACTCGGATCAACAATTGTAAGCATCGCTGCTTGTAATGCGGGCTGTGCTGAACCGAATCCAACACCGTATAATGCAGCTGCGATAACTACCCCTATTAAACTATTTGAAATCGTTAATACAACTATCGCGATAATCGTAATACATAGTGCCGGGAGTATAATAAATACTTCTCCATACTTATCTAATAGTTTTCCTGAAATTGGTCTTACAATCGTTAAAGCAACTGCATATACAAGAAAGAATGTCCCAGGATTCACATCGATTGAAGATGCAAATAGCGGTAAAAACGTCGTAATTCCTCCATATGCAAATGATAAAAAGAAAACTACAATTGTAATGGATAGAACCGATTTTTCAAACAACTGCATTTTCCCTTTTTCTTTTTGTGGTGTGAATGGCATTTTCGTCATGAACGATAATAGGACTGCCATAAAGGATAAAAGAGTTGCCAACAAGAATAGACCGTGAAATGAATAATGTTGTACAACCGATAATCCAATCATTGGGCCGATTGCCATTGCAATTGTCATAGCCATCCCGTACCAACCCATACCTTCACCACGGCGTGAATCTGGAATAATATCAGTTATCGCTGTTCCAACAGCTGTTGTAGAAACAGCCCATGTCACTCCGTGAATAACGCGTAAAACTGCTAAAAGGACTATAGTCGATGCTAAATTATAGGAATACATCGTTAGCCCAAAAAGGATGAGTCCGAAAATAATAAACGATCTTCTACCATATTGATCTAACATCCCTCCAATAATCGGTCGTATTACAACTGCAGCTATTGTAAACATTCCCATCATGAGTCCAACTTGTGATTCATTGCCGCCTATCTCTTTAATAAAGAGCGGGAGCGTTGGTACAAGTAAATAAAATCCTGTAAATAAAAATAACATTGCGAAAGTCATTTGAATAAATGATTTCGTCCATAATCGTTCCATTAAAATTCCTCCATAAACACGTATATTCTTGCAATTAACACCTCCATTTTACATTTTCTCAGTCCCTTTTCCCTCCGTAAATAGACGTAACTTTTTATAATAAATGGTCCACCATCAATATAAATTGGTCTTACAACTTTATAAGTATACATTAGCCTAAAGTCCTATCTATATGTACCTTTATACGCGTGAAAAGAATATACTACTTTATTATCACAACTTAGGAGTGATTATGTTATGTGGGTATCTTCAAGAGTAACGGCCGTCGTTCCTTCGACTCTTGGGATACACGTTCCAGCCGTTCATACAGCTAGTTCCGATGTAGGAATTGAACTTCCTGCAACTTGGCAACAATATCAAATTCCAGGTCAAGTTACTCCCTCATTTTGGCATCATGGCGCACATCCAAGTAGTACCACCTTTCAAAGCCAAAGTTATCCTCCATTACCTCAGGCTCAAGTTTTTTATCATTTCCCTTCTATTTATTTCCAAAATTTCCACGGTACTTTTAACATTTAAATTCATCCTTGCATAGCTGCTGCATTTTAACGAAAATAATACTTCAAATAGAAAATTATGTAGTAATTTCACAGAACAACTATTTAATCCTAAAAACCTATAAACTGCTTACTATAGACTTTTCTGTAGGAAATCAATAATCAACATTTTAATTTAAACGATAAAAAAGCACTTAAGATTGTAATTTTTACAAATCTTAAGTGCTTTTTTGTACTTTTTATTAACTTCTCTTATTGTCCATTATTGACAGGGGCTTCTCCTGCATTCCCGCCAGTATCTGGTTGTGTGGTCGCTGGAGGTGTTGTATTTCCTTGACCAGCTCCATTATTTGCTGGAGGTGTTGTATTTCCTTGGCCTCCTCCATTATTTGCTGGAGGTGTTGTATTTCCTTGACCTCCTCCGTTATTCGCTGGAGGTGTTGTATTTCCTTGACCAGCTCCATTATTTGCTGGAGGTGTTGTATTTCCTTGGCCTCCTCCGTTATTTGCTGGAGGTGTCGTTCCTTGGCCATTTCCATTATTTTGTTCATTTTGTTTCTTTTCTTCTTCTTGTTTCTTTTGCTCTTCTAGTTTCTTTTGTTCTTCTTGCTTCTTCAGTTCCTCTTGTTGCTTTTGTTCTTCTTGTTTTTTAAGCTCTTCTTGTTTCTTTAATTCTTCTTTGTTTTTCTCTTCTTCAGTTTTTTGCTTTTGATCTTGTTTTGGTTGTTCCGTTGTATCCGGTACGCTCGTATTTGGTGAAGAATCACGTTTTTCACCTTTTATACGTAGCTCACTACCTTCTTGAATAACGCTACTTGGCATTTTAAAGCGTGATTTGTCAGTAGCAAACTCACTCATCATTTCTTTAAAGATCAACTGTGCAATTTTCGTATTTTTACTACTAATATACTCGTCTTTACCATCTTTCATATATCCAGTCCATACCGCCATCGTATATTGCGGCGTATAACCTGCAAACCAACTATCACGAGTCGCACTTTCTGGAATGTTATATTGAGCTAATTGTTTTGAAGCATAGTTTGTTGTACCTGTTTTACCAGCTACATCTAAAGAGCTAATATTTGCTGCTGTACCAGTACCTGATGTTACTACTGAACGAAGCATATCAGTGATCATATATGCTGTAGAGTCAGCTATAACTTGTTTTGGTTTTTGCTCAAAACTTTGTGACTTGCCGTCTGGATAAACTACTTTCTTAACAAAATGCGGTTTTGCATACTTTCCACCATTACCAAATGTCGCATAAGCACCCGCCATTTCAGTTGGTGAAACTTCATTTGTACCTATAGCTGTTGATTCTGCCAGCGGTTTATTAAATGTAATACCTAATTTCTCAGAGAATTCCTTTGATTTATTAAGTCCTACTTCTTTTGCAGTTTTAACTGCTGGAACGTTACGCGACATTTTTAATGCTTCACGCATAGTAATTGGGCCTAAATGACTTCTGTCCGCATTTCGAAGTTCTTGTCCAGTTGAATATTTAAATGGAGAATCATCAATTTGATGATATGTAGCCCATTTTAAGTATTCAATTGCAGGACCGTAATCAAAGATTGGCTTCATCGTCGAACCAGCTGCACGATCTAATTCAATTGCCATATTATGCCCTTTAAATACTGCTTTATTTTCACCGCGCCCACTACCTATAGCACGAACCTCACCTGTTTTCGTATCCATAAATGTGAAAGCACCTTGGAATTTATCATTTGGATAGTTAATAATATTTTCATCTAATATCCTATCAGCAGCTTTCTGTGCATCTTTATCTAAAGTTGTATAAATTTCCAAACCGTCAGAACCAATATTAGCATCTGGCAATTCTTTTTCTACTTCTTTCACAACTGCATCCATAAATGCAGGATATGGCATTGCTTGTACAGTTGCAGTTTTAAGTCCATCTGTTACTTTAACTTTCGAAGCTTCTTCCATTTCTGCCTTCGTAATATAACCATGTCGATTCATTAATTTTAGTACAACATCTCTTCTTTCTGTTGCTCTTTGAATATTGTCCGTTTTCGTTGGATCATAGTTATTCGGTGCTTTCGGTAAACCTGCAAGCATCGCAACTTCTGGTAATGTTAACTCTTTTAATTCTTTACCATAGTAGTTTTGTGCTGCTGTTGCGATACCATACGAACGGTTTCCTAAATTAATTTTATTTAAATACATTTCTAAAATTTCATGTTTTGAATACTGTTGTTCTAGCTTATACGCTAAATATATTTCCTGAACCTTACGTTTTGATGTTTTTTCCATCGATAAGAAATAGTTTTTAATAACCTGCTGCGTTATCGTACTTCCACCCTGTGAACCGTAATCTCCTTTAAGGCTCACCAACACAGCACGGGCAGTACCTTTGAAGTCTACTCCGCTATGCTCATAAAAACGTGCATCTTCTGTTGCTAAAAATGCATTTTCTACTAATTTAGGAATTTGATCATACGTAACATTCGTCCGTTTTTCTTTCCCATATTCATAAACCAAATCGCCATTTTTATCATAAATTTTTGAGGATAACGGATTAACAAGTTTTGCTTTCTCAAGTTTTGGTGCATCCTTAATCATTACGAAGAAGGTAGCAACCCCTGCCACTAAACCAACAATACCAAGTAATAAACAAGTAATTAAAAACTTACGAAAGAACGATGTTTTCCCTTTTGGTTTTTGTGTTTTAGAAGCTGGCTGTTTTTTCTTTTTAACTTGTCGTCGCTCCTCTCGAGAACGATAATTTTCTGACATGTTACTTTCTCCTGCCTTTCAATTCTCCCGTTGATTTACTTAAAAATATTGAGGTCACTTTCTAAACTGAAGTTAATTAAGAAAGTATATTGACCTGGAGCATTCAATATTTTCCTAATTCACAGATTATAATTTTTAGAATTCTTCGTATACAAACTATTTTCACTTCTATTTACCCTAATAATGCTGCCCCTTTAAGCATAGAATGTAAAAAGTGAATTTTTATACCTCGTATAAATAATATACCTTTTTTTCAAATGGTCAATATTTTCTTATTTATAAATCAAAGGTGAAATAAAAATAGCACAACGATATGTACTTCGTGTGAACTTCCTTATTATTACGTATAACAAACATTTAATATATTGCATATAAGTATAATACCTCTTTAATTATAAGGATTTCAACACCACAAACTCAACATCTACAAGAAATAATAAAAAATGAAAAGTGAGGAGTTGCGTAATGATGAAGCTATCTCCCGTGAGTTCAAAAAATATAGTTGCTGTTGGCTATAATCCTTTTTCTATGATTTTACGCATTCAATTAAAGAATGGAATGTATGATTTCTTTAACGTGCCTGAAAATATTTACACCGGTTTATTAAGTGCACAATCTAAAACTAATTATCACAATACTTATATTAAAAATTCTTACCGCTATACTAAAATTTAAACTTAAACAGAATGAAAAAAGAAAGGAGGTAGTCCCCCCTTTCTTTTTTTAATCATTTCACGACTTAGCTATCTTCTATCCCTCTTATTCATTTCATCATATGCTTGAATTTGTTTTTTTAATCTCCGGTCTGCTTTTTTATCATGTACAACTAATATCGCATGTATAACTCCTGGAACCCAAAATATTAATGTTAATATGAAGTTAATGATTGCTTGAAATGGTTTTCCGCAAAATAATACAGCTACAGGTGGTAGTAGAATTGCCAATAAATACATCATCTCTTGAAAACTCCTTGTTTTGTATTTTTTATCTCTATTCTTATATATTCTATTCATATGCCTAAAAACCTACTACTTCAATCCTACCACATATGTAAAATTGAAATTTCCCTACCTTTATCAAATGTGTATTTTCACATATCTATTTTTTCTAATCTTTCTTCTTCCTCTATTATAGTTAATCCAATCGCAGAAATAGAAGTTCCTATCGCTTGTATCCAAACACCAATGAGTGCTATTATTCTCTCATTTTTCTTATCAACCGTACTGTCTTCCTTTTCTATTTCGTTCTTTGATACATTAATAATACCTTGATACGCTTGAAGTCCAGCACCTAAACTTTGCAGAGAATTACCTAATATAATAATTCTCTGTATTGCTTTCATCTCAAGCAAAGCCGCTTCCACTCCTAAAAATGCACCAATCGATTGTAAACTGTTCCCGACAATTATAAGATAATCATTCTCTTTCAATTGTTCATGTATATTAAAATATGTTCCTATTATATTTGATATATTCCCTAATGCTAATAACTCAATGCCCATTTTATCAAGCATTTCAATTTTATTCTCCAAACACATATTTTGATTTTCTCTTTCAGGTTCATCTCCGGTATCATTACTCGCTATAATTTGTAATATATACCCGAGGGCTTGTAATGAGCTTCCTACAATTACAAGATCCGATTCAACTTTCTCTTCTCCAATAAATCCTCTTGTCGTCCCAATAGCCGCTGTAAGATTTCCTCCTACTTGAAACCATGCCCCTGTCACTTTTAAACCGCTTGGATTCATTTTTATCACCTATTTAGAAATTTTCTAGTGCTTTCGAAATACATAAATGGTATCCTCTAACTCATATTTATTTTCTATATGTAATTTTGTGCATTCTATAATGTGCTAATCATACAAAAAAGCACCTGAAAGGTACTTTTTTGGACAAAGTGTGTATCACTAAAAATATGGCAATTCAATATATATTTACGTACATTCTGGGCATGTCAATGAAGCTCCATTTTTATCTATTGTTATATTTAATATAAATTTAATCGCATTACGTGACCACATTTCAGGTGTGGGTGATTCATTTACATACTGTGGTGCACATGAATACAGCATTGGGGTACTGATACTTCCGCCCGGATCTAAAGCAACAACAGCCATACCATAGGGTAATTCAAGTGCCATAGATTTCGTGATACCTTCAATTGCAAACTTTGAGGCACAATATGGCGCAAGCTCAGCTTCTCCCTCTCGGCCCCAACTAGAACTCATATTAATAATCATTCCTTCTTTCCTAGCTACCATCGCTGGGACAAATGCCCGAATTACATTTACTACACCATTTACGTTTACATTCATTATATTTTCGAATTCTTGAGCGGTTACTTTCCACAGTGGCGCATTTTTATTAACAATCGATGCATTATTTATTAGCAAATCTGGTGCTCTATTTCTATGAAGTATATAATTTGCCCAACTACTTACTTGCTGGGAGTCTGAAACATCGATTATTTGAAAATCATGTATATTACCGTAATATTTTTTCAATTCTTCAATTTTATCTTTTGAACGTCCACAGCCATATATATTCCATCCCAATTCATGAAATCGATCAACCATTGCACGCCCTAATCCTTGCGTCACTCCTGTAATCATTACAATTTTTCCAGTTTCGTTTCGTTGCATGTACCTCTCCTCCTTTATAAAATTTTACACTCTCCCTTTTCATTCAGCCATTTACTAAAGTATCAACTCATTTCATACTTTAGTAGGAGTTTTTATGTAAGCAAAAAGAGTAACCATAACAGTTACTCTTGCTTATATATCAAAAAAGTCATTATTCATTTCGTTATTGCTTTTATATTTCCGCTTCTCTTTCCCGCATTTCTCACACCGATACATAAAAGCTACACGTAGATTACTTCTTTTAAAATCTTCATTATCCTGCATCTTAATAAAACCATATTTATGCTTACAGTGAGATACATCTGAAAAAATTTCAAACCAATTTTTCATCATAGAACAGTTCACCTCTATGAAAGAATCTTCATCTAGTCTGATTACCTATTTTTATTTAAATTCTCAATCTCATTTTGCAACTTTTTGAATTGTTCAAAATGCATAGTGATAGATTGACTGTTACCATAATCAACACTATGCTTCACAAATAAAACACCAGTGTCATGAAAAATTGCTTCCAGTTCTTTTCTCATGGTTACTTTCATTATATGTGCTGTTTTAATAGCCGATAAAATTGCAATTTCATTAAACTTTAATTTTATTTCATTTGGACAAAATGCTTCTTCAACCAAAATAACTTCATTGCTATAAATAAGCGCAACAAGATTACTTGATTTTGTATCTGTTAAATCTACTTTTTTTATAACATTATTCATTACATTTTGCCTCCTTCGATTTCGTATATATTAATTATACAATTGTTATTATTAATTACTCAACCTTACATTAATTTTAGCATACTTTTATTACGGGATTAAGCTACACTTCAAACGTTTTACTATTCCACAATTTTTGTTACATGAACCATTTGGACTATAAGACCATATAGTAGTGTTAACAAATGATTGTAAAGCGGGTGAAAACTATGCCCTCAGTTGTAGGGAATTTAGTTGTACAAAATAGTAACGGTTCATTTAATTTAGGTGATTTCTACAACGTTTCTCCGAAAGAAAATACGAAGGCTTATAATGGATCTGGTGCTTCAAATGTTGGTTTTGTTGTTAATACTTTTAATGGCGTGAGCGCGACTAATACGTTTGATTCTGACCTTGCAGATCAAAACCAAGTGGGTACAGCCTAATCCTATTTTTTCATCGTTCTGTTTAGGAATTTTAAATTTGTCTATACTATAATCAGGCTGTTACACAGCTATTATTGATTTTTGGAGTACCCTATCTTTTTCTCCCTTTCCCTGGGGCTCAGCAGCTAGTATGAAGCTAGCTGCTTTTTCGTTTCATTATTTATATCCCTCATCTAACATAACGTAAAGGAAGCTAAAATTGAAATTTCAGCTTCCCTTACGTTATTTCAATAATATCAGAAGTATTAAATACGTAAGTTTTATAAAATGCGTCAGTACATATTACACTGTGCTTTAGCGGATTTATATGCACAACTGTCATATAACTTGTAAGGATGTATCCATCTTCAAAATATGTCACCAATATTTCTTTCTCAGACAATAATGACGTTAATAATTTATCAGAAATTCTCTCTTTTGCTTCGTTTGTTAAGAACGGTTTTTGTACTTTAAACTTCTCTACAACAACCTTTCGCATACTTAACAACTGTTCCGACATTACTGTAAATGGAACCCATTCTCTTTCTATTTTCTGCACCTTTACATCATTCATTTCTTTATCTCCTTGATCATTTATCCATTCTATTTCACACATATTGTTCCTCAATTATTCGTTAATAATTGCTAGGCTCATATTTATCCCGCATTAACAGGTAGTGGAGCTCCTACCTCAAAATCCGCTATATGCGAGGAGGTAATACGAAAATCAACTGCCCGTAAACGCTTAATTGGTGAAAGCTAATAAATAACGGACGATGAACACCTCGCTAATTAAAGTTTCACTTTATTTCTTATTCGTATACTATGTACACACACAAGAACATTCGTTCTAATTATACACGAACCTACGTTCTTTTGGAATGATTTAAATTATATTTTTATCCATCATTTATTTTTTCTTCATCAAATGAGCTTTTCACTTCTTATATAATAGGCCGTTCACATATCAACAGAAAAAGCGACTTCATACAAAGAGAAGTCGCTTTTTTCTAATAACGTATATTTCTATATTTACTTTTCTATCCTGACAAGCGTTCTTTCCGGAATACAAATCTCATCTATATTAAAATGATTTATTTTTAATTTTAATTCTCCCACTCGTTCCTGATCTTCATCACCAACCCAACAACTGAATAATTCAAAATAGTCCCCCTCATTTAAATAACCTTCCATAATCGAGCATAAAGCTAATAGCTTTTTTTTAGCATCTTTCTTCTCCTTTTCAATTTGCCACTCAACAAGTTCAATGCCCCAGCTCGTTGAAACTTCATACGTGTAACTTGTTTGAAATTGAAATTCTTGTACAATTTCAAGCATACTTTCATCTGAAAAGCACGATCCAAAAACAATTACATCATTGGAATCTGGATTCGTTAACGGAATTTCTACATTGCACCCTATATAACTTGCTAAACTCATTTTTACTCCTCCAATATTTGTATGAAAAACACTTTATATGAACATTTATCTACTTGAATATAAAATCCCTGCCTAAACTAAAAAGTTTTAATTTTTCAAGTTTATTAACCAACTATAAATGAAAGCATATATTATAAAGAACGAACTCACAAAATTTCTATAGAAAAGAGAGCAATGTAAACACTCTCTTTCCGTACATACTGTTTAAGAATACATAATCTCCCCTTACTACATATATTTTGGTTGTACTATTATATGTAATTCCCTCTCCGTTACTGCTTTTTTTGGGTTACGAAAATACTCTAATTCGTATTTTAATACTTCATAGTCAACCATCCCAATCTTAATCCCTTTCGTTTCTTTTAAAATAGCTAATAAGTTACTTATATCTTCATCATGCGATTCAAAAACCTTCCCCCCGCCTTCTCTCTGAAAAATTACTTTCATATTTTCTCCTCCTACATAATATATTTATCTATTAAGTAATTCGTTTAAAAGCATTCTTTCTATATCCTAAAAATTTCATACTAAAAAGAACACCCTTTTTTAGTAGAATGCTCTGCTTTCACTTCATTTAATATCAATATTTTTTCAATACTATTGTATGTTTCATTCTGTAAATTATGTTTATCCACTTCAATAAAGAAAAACTTAAATCAATTCAGGTTTTAATTAGCCCACGCCAATCAGACTACATGCAAATAGTGGGATGAAATTAATAAATCCACTTTATATTTAATGAAATTAAGCAAACGAAATATTATAATATCAACATTCTATGAAGCATTGATCATTCCTATTTAAAATAATTACATAAATCCCCATTGTAATTCTTAATATTTAAATGTAATATTATATTGTCTTACTATCTATTTATAACACACACACTAATTAGAAAAGGGAACCTATATAGGTTCCCTTTTCTAATTCCAATCATTATTTCTTTTCTAGAAATTCAAATGTATTTTTAAATTCTTTATCATTCACTTTAATATCAGCATCTTTCAATAAATCATTAACTACTTGTTGTTTCCATTTACCTGTCGTATCTTGTAGTCTTTGCTGTTCTAAATCTTTACGAATTTGATCTTTTACTTCATCAAATGGCTTCAATTCTTTTTTATCTGTCACTTTAATAATATGGTATCCGTAAGTTGTTTTTACCGGCTCACTTACTTGTCCTGCATCTAATTTATATGCAGCTTCCTCAAATTCTTTCACCGTTTGCCCTGGAGCAAAACCAGTTATTTCTCCACCTTGTTCTTTTGAACCAGTATCCTCTGAATATTGCTTCGCTAAAGCTGCAAAATCTTCTCCATTATTTACTTTCTCTTTCACTTCTTTAGCAGTCTTTTCATCTTTCACTAAAATGTGACTTACCTTCATTTCTGGTTTATAGTTATCTTTTACATCTTTTTCTGTGACAGTCGCTTTAATCGCTTTCTCAAATGCGATTTCTGGCTTCATTTTTTCTTTTAATTCATCTTCATTTTTCAATCCAACTTGCTCTAAAGTCGATTTGAAGTTGTCACCCATTTTATCTTTTGCTTCTTCTACTTGTTTTTTTGCTTCCTCATCTGAAACTTTATATTTATCTAGCAACGCCTTACTTAACACCATTTGGTATAAAGTACTTTCCCCATATTTTTGTCTTAATTCTTTACTTAACTCTTTCTCTGTAACATTCCCTATTTTTGATGTTACTACATTGTCTGAGGAACCACATGCCGATAATGCCAGTACTACGCATGAAATAATTGTTCCTAAAAATAGCTTTTTCTTTTTCAATTCAAAATACCTCACTTTTATTATTATATAAGAATAACTATACAATGTACTTGTGTTAACAATGTGTTTTCCACATGTAATTCATTTCATTTGAATAAGCTATGTATCATGTTCTTTTTTGTTCAAATATTAAAGGTCATCTTACTATGTATCAGTAAAATGACCCTTTACGTATTCCTATAGATTCTTAATAGTTACATGTTCTTCCAGTATCCAATTATTTTGCCCGATATCTACCGCATTTTTGGCTCTGCCCCACACACGAAAAGATTTTGATCCATCAATATTTCCTTTATAATTTATACATTCAGGCTCTGCATAATAATTCACTCCATACCCAACAGGATATTTTGAAACTGCATAAAACCATTCTACATCAAAATGTTTTACATATACCCACTGTTTATCATTGCCTAAGCAAATCATATCTTTATCTGCGTCTTCCCAATAACCATGTAAGACTAAAAATGGATTTTTTTGAGTGATTGTACCTGTAAACTGAGGATTCGCAGGATTTTCATATAGGTTTATTTCATATCCATCAGAATATTTCGAAACTGCAATACCAATACCATTTGATTGCTGTGTATTCTCTCTGTTAAATTGAATAGATTGATTTACTTGATCCGAGCCTATAAACCAAGAAAGCGACTTATTTCCTATTAATTGATTTAAATCACATTTCCCAATACCAGGAACATTTCCCGTATCAGTATATTGCCAAATATCACACGGATATGCTGGCTTCTTTCCTCCATAACGAGGAATCCATAAAAAATCAACTTCAATATTACGTGCTCCAAATGATACATACGTGTGATGCCCCACGTATAGCCCTACTTTTTTCGCACCTAAACGGCGTAATTCATCTATAAACGCTTGTGTCCCCCCTTGCATATCCATCATCGTTTGAATTTCTACGTCCACCACCCAAAACTTAGCAGATTTATCGCCACGACTCCAAAAATCTTGTGCCTCTTTCCTTGCATCAGCAATAGATATAAAACGACAAAATGCATAATTACCAAATGGAATACTGCGTTTCTTCATTTCATTCACATAATTTTGATACATAAAATCTACCGTATTCGAGCCATCTTGAACTCTAACAATAACTAAATCTAGCTGAGATGCTGCAATACCCCAATCAATAGTTCCATTCCATTTTGAAATATCGATAATATACCCCAATACAATTCATCCCCTTTTAATATCATATTCAAAGCTTGACTTATTGAAAGCCCCTTATGCCTAATACTAGCTATCTATACTATAAATAAAGAAAATCTATATTATTTTTCAAAATATACGATCTTTTAATTAAGTTTCTACTAATTTTTCATAATCTAATCACACCATCAAACTCCATATCATTATCAACTCAACTAAAAATTTCATATTATATATTAATCTAAACAAAAAAACGCAGTATACAATACTGCGTCTTAGGAGCTGATTTCATGGAAAAAAAACCTATCGTGGTCAAAGTTCCACCAAACTCAAAACTAAAAATCACATTTTTCGGTCCTTGTAACGAGGTAATTACAAATGTTTCTATAATTAATCAACTTTCCACACCTAAGTGTCAAACTATTACGCAATATCCAAACTATAAGAAATACGAAACTGAAGTACGATCATTATCCAGTTGTTAATCCATTCTATTCGCAATCCTTACAATTTGGTTAGCTCCGCGACTACGGGAATAGACCAAAATTACTCATTTCATGTTATTCCATTGATAATCTATTGATTTTTTACACGTTTTTATTAATCGAGCATATATTATCGTATGGAGATTATCCACTCATAAAACCTATCTTTCTTTAGAGCGTACTTTTTATGTATGCTCTTTTTTTATTTATCTCTCATTCTGTACACATAAACCTGCTCACTTTTATATTTTATGAGCGATCAATCTACCTGCTGCTTATAAACAATTTAATCAATGTGTAATCAACAATACTCCTTTATTTATTATACGTTCACTATAATCCTTGCATTTTCTTTCGATTTTTGAGAAATTGAAAAAAGACGATTTATTTTAATATCTTGATAAAAGGGTGAGACGTATGACTATTGTACATATTAGGTGGTCTAAACTTTATAATTTATCTGAAATCAATCATTATGAAGAAGCTTTTTCAAAAGGTATATATGCAATTTATAGAGTGTATCGTGGGAAGGAAAAATTACTATATATCGGAAAAACAAAAAGAAGTTTTTCGAAACGATTAAATGAACATTACAAAGAATGGATTCATGGGGCAAGAGGCATCCATGTAAGGTTAGGGATGTTAGAATTTCCTAATGGAGGTAAATATTCTGAGCAAAAATTATCAGATGTAGAAGCACTTTTAATTTCTTGGCATACTCCACTAGAAAACACCCAATGTACGAATTACTATATAGGAAGAGAAGCCTTAGAAGTTATCAGCTTTGGACAAAGAGGATTAATTGATAAAAAAATAACTACTCAGAACTATGAATGGGCATGAGCTCAGATCATAAATTAGTTTAATAGAGTTTGGCACTCTCCCTTAAAGTCCGCTATGGTTTTTAGCGGATAACAAGACAATATAAAGACTTATTCTTCGCCATTGAAAAAAGAGCTTGATAGCTATGTCATGCTCTTTTTCCTTTAAACTAATCGCTGTTAAATTAGTGTATTATTCAATTCTCATTCATACATTCCCCTTCTAAATTGACCAAATATTTATTAAAATTCTTTATATACTCAAGGAGGTCCAACATGTTCAAGTTGTATCCCATACTACTCATCTTAGGATTAATTTTATTTTTATATAGTGTAATCGCCTTAATGTTATTCCTTTCCATTCAATAGCAATACCTACACAAACCTATGTTAAATATGTAATTTCTATATAGTAAAGAAAAAAACCGTAATTATACGGACTTATATATATTCATAAGTCAAGATGTCTTTGCTATTCTATAAGACAACTGGCAAATGTAAAACAAAAAATTTTCACAACCATGTTACATTTTTTTGTTTTACTCTTTTTATTACCTGCAGAATATCTAATACCCATAATAAGCTAGCACTTTCAACCTTACATCCTAGCATGTGAAATTCTCCTGAAACAAACTATAATTAACCTATTTACTTATATATTTTAGAAAAACAATAATAATCCCCCACCATTTGGTAAAGGGGATTAGCTAAACCTACTGAAAAGTAATATATTCTCTTCGTTATTTAATTGGAGAAGGAAATCTTGCAGCTTCAAAATGTGAGCCGTCTTCCGAAGTGCTTAAAACTCCGTCTATGCTACTTTGTGCATAAACCTCAACTTGATCTCCTTCATTCAATTGAATAATCGTCGAAACACTTACTACATTTCCAAAACTTATTGGACCGAAAAAGTCATTATCTATAGCTATTGCTGCGTTTCCATTTACACGAATTTCTACACGAGCTCTATAATTTAAGCTAGGATCGTTTGGAAAGAAACCAATCGTTCCAATAATAGAGTAAACTCCCCTAGTCTTCGGAATAAAAATAGACGTTACTGGATTATACTCATTTGCTAAATCAAATTGTTCATTTTGGAACAATACCTTTACAAAAGTATTGGCAGGAACTGTTTGATTCACCGTATTTCTAGCTCTAAATGCAGATGCCCTAACAAGCTTCTCCTCGTTGTCATTACACTTACTCGTGCACTTACAACAATCATGCTGTTTCTTTTTATACTCTTTACAATACTTACAGTAGTAATAACAAGACATACTAGTTCCCCTTTCATGCTTATTACTACATATTATGTAAGAGGGATTGGCAATGTTTGGACGAGCTATTGTTTTAGTCCAAAATTTGCGCCTATTTATATATACACGGGCGGAAAACATATCAATAAAACTTCAACCTAGATGTATAATGCTTACTATTCAAATTTCATAAGTTCTTCTCTTATCTAGTTTACTTTTATACATAAAAAAGAGCGAATCTACATTCGCTCTTTTTTTATGGCCCAAAGCTTATCATCCAACCTAGCATAAATCCAAATACAGAAAACAGCAGTATAAAAATAAATAAACTACATGCCCACAATGCATATTTTCGACTTTTGTTTTTGGTAATCATACCTATGACTGAGCACACCACTCCAATACCAACTATTTGCAGAAAACTTTTACCTATAAATGTTTCTTGAATAAGCAATATAATGTTCAAATACAATAACGCTAGAAAGGCAATAATTAATGAAATAGTCCCCATCCACGTTTCCTGTTTATACATACGATTCTGTCCTTTTTTTAAGAATGCCAATTCCATAACCTCGCTTCACCTACTTTCAATTTTCTAACTTTTTCGTGGCTCATCAATTTTTCAACTTCTACTTTAGGCCCAGTTACAACTGCCCCGTATGTTTTTATCCCATTTTTTTCAAGGAAAGAAATACGCTTTGACAACTCTAATACTTTCGCTCTAGATAGCTTCACTGCTAAATTTTCATGCTTCTGTAATGACTTTAACACATCAATAAATTGTTCCTCATGAGGTAAATCACTTACAAAAGCACCACTTGGACTTGAAATCATATCTGCTGGAAAGCCAATCGGGGCTACATACATACCCTCTTCATTCGTTTGCTTCTCCTCTAATCCTGTATTAACGGCATACCACACAATATCAATAGTAGGAAACATATTCGTTACCTCTTGTACACTTAATAATTCTCTAAAAGATACAAATGCTTCTACAACAGATTCTTGCGGAAGACCCTTTAATACCTGCGCTTCTTCGCTACTATTATAGGACACATTATAATTATTAGGATGAGACAACACCTCGTTATCTACATATGGGACTTCTGGAATTTTTTCATCTGTTGTATATTCACGGCTTACTTTCGTTGCTCTACTTAATACATAATCTGTTTTCTCTTCTCCTATTCGAATATCTTTCTTTCCTACCCTTTTATACAAATCAAAATGCAATTGCAAACTAAGCGGTAGCAATGTTTGCTCCATGTCCCTATCTTTCAAAAATACATTTGATTCTGTTACACTTAACGTTTGATTTACTACATTCCGTATCTCCATTGCGTTTGTAGGTGCCACTGTATAATATAAGAGTGTAGATATATATAAAATAGGTTGAATAAGTAGTAAAAAAGTAAATACAATCAAAACATTCGTAATACGCGCTCTTTTTTTACCTATTTTCAACACTTGTTCCTGTTTTCCATCAGGAAGTGAAGCCGGTCTTTGATGAAGAGCTTCTTGTAACAATTCTTTATAATTATCTTGTTCAGAATGAGGTTTATCATTTGTCATTTTGACTCTTTTCCCCCTTTAACAATTCTTTTAATCTCTTTCTCCCGCGAAATATGTGACTTTTATACGTATTTACCTTTAAATCTAGTACAGAAGCACCCTCTTCGTACGTTAATTGATGTACGTCACATAATAAAATAGATTGTGCCTCTACCACCGGAAAAGTATGAATAATCTGAATTAACTTCTCGTAACTATTTTTTGCGACTACATACTCTTCTGTAGATTCCCCTGCTTGTATTGTCTCTAATTCCTCCGTTCCTACAAAGGTTATTTTTTTCTCTTTCCTAACAAAATCAATAAACGTATGATATGCCACTTTAAATAGCCATGATTTTACCTTTTGGTTTTCATAGTCTTCTAAATAAAGATACGCCCGATAAAAAGTCTCCTGCATCAAGTCCTCCGCTACGTGATGGCTACGAGAAAGGGAAAATAAATACCGATACACATCGTTTATATAAACTTTATATATTTCTTCAATCTCCATCCCCCTCCTCCTTTCATACATAACACGAATAAACAAATTAAAAAGTTGCATTATTTTTCCTTTTTTCTTTTTTATTTTTAAAAAAACATCATTTATACATTTTAATAACTATTTACAATTATAAACAAAACATGTGATGTTATGACTGTGAATATCTTTCAAAAACAGTCAAAAAACGACTCAGATGTTCTCCTACCCTTGTAACTTGATAGTCTTAGGACAATCTTCCTGTACAAAATAACCACAGATAGGACTTCGTTTTTACATCTCAACCAGGTTCGCGTAAGTAAATATTTATGTATCCTTTCATACGGAGCCACTAACCATCATTTGTCATGATAAAATAATTCTCATTCTTTCTTTAATCGGTATATTCGCATCAAAAAAATTCCACTTGTAGTATGTACGGTGATTATCTCATCGGTTATTTACAAATTGTAGGTGGGGACTATTTGACGCTTACATATACACAATTTCATCCCCCTCAGTTGTTTCCTCTATTTGCGGGGAATAAGACTCACACCTCAAAATTCGGCACATGCGAGAAAGTTAGGTGGGAGCCGCGTTGATCGTAACTGCCCGATTGGCGAGGGCTAATAATCAGTTGGATATCCCTCTACTAATCTCTATAAGTTATATACAGTTCCATATGGGATGGTAAGAAAAGAACTTCCATACGGTGTAATAGGTTGCACTGGATAAAAATACTCCATGGATGAATAATATGGCTGAATACCTTGTTGCTGCATTTGCATTTGTTGTTGCATTTGTAACGCTTGTTGAACAGCTTGAACTGTACTTTGTGCTCCGCTAAACGTTATTGATGTACCATACGCTGGTCGCATACCTGCTTGAGAAGCAAAATATGAATAATACATTATTTTCAACTCACTTCCGTAAAGGTAATTACAATTTATGTTATGATTCTTTATTTCAGTGGGTGCGGAGAGTTAATCTATTAGCTTTGATTAGGTTTAAAGATTTTTATTATCTGTTACACTTTCATATTTCATTTACAAGGTTCATCTACTAATACTAATTTAATTTTAGAGGGTGTTTGATTTTGAATTTTCTGTTAATGGATTCACAAACTAAAGAGATAGTGAATTAACTACGTCTAATTAAATTCATTTACTTTTGAAACTATGAAAATGAATTTTCAAGATTATTAAAGGTATATGACTTATTAATACATCCTCCTCCAAATAAAAGCACCCTCAACGGATGCTTTATTTTTTACAATACTATAATTCATTAGCAATACTTCAATTGTCCGCGAATTTCACCATTAGGATATTGTACTGTATGAACATTAATATATATGTTTCCAGATATGATTTCATTTACAAGGTTACCTAATGTTTGACCCGCTAACGGCCCTATCAAATCATCTTGAGTAATCATTCCTGTGAGGGTTGCACACTCTATTGAAACTGGATTTGTTATAGGTCCAAATAAAAAAGCTACAACAGGACCGTTCGTTCCTTTTGATCCAAGATGCAGATGGGCAACAACTACATCCTCTATATCGAATAAATCTAATTTGAATTTTAAGCTAAGCTTGTCCAGGCTTAATTTAAAAAAAGCCTCTCCTCGAGCATCTGTTTCTACTGATGGAACTTCATTCCTACCGCGTAACTTTGCAAAGAACATATTTACCACTCCTACGTTTTTATATACTCCTAATATATTCTTGCCCTTCATATATGGTGTTAATAAATCGGCTGTTAGTCTACTTAAATTTTTTATACCATAGGTTAAATTATCAATTCTATTAAATTATATAATCTGACTATTACGTATTAATTTTTTATTCATATGCTATATTAGATTACTCGGAAGGAGGCATAAGTATGGAAAGTTGTGTTTTGTTCGTTAATGGACAACCTCTTTTAGTGGTCTCAGTCGCTGGAATCGAAATTGCTAGATTAGAACTTTCTCTTCAAGTAGCATTGACCCTAATAGCATTAGGAATTCCAATCTGTGCATAAACGTTAGGTATCTATTCAAAAGAGAGCTTAGGCTCTCTTTTTATTTATATCTTTCCTTCACAACAAAAAAGACACCACTAAAAGCACGGCATCGCGTAAAATAACTGCTATTTGTTTAATCATTTCTTCACTAGCATCCCTAATTCATATAGAATTTCCGAGAACGAATAGCCATATGCAAAACCTACAATACGAATCCCTGGAATCCATCTATGTTCTAAATTTTCATTGTATGTTTTCTTATAATACTTTAATTTAGAATCTATACTGTATTTGTCGTTAATAATTACTTCATCGCTATGAAATCCATCCATTTCAATCTGAACAGCTACGTACTCTGCTCCCTCAATAAAGGCTTTATTATAACACTTTTCTAATTCTTCTAATGTCATCCCCATTATTAACCTCCTATCCAAATGGTTGTTTTGTTCAATAAAAAAGAGCATCTAGATCAGTAGATGCGAAGATATATAAAAGGTAAGCTCTTTGAGTATTTAATAGATTATCAGCTGGTTGCTTGTCCTACAATATATTATATGATTTTTATATAATAATGGTTCATCAAAAAAAGGTGAAAATTACTCATTGTCGTTTTAGAACATAGTTACATTTTAATTTTTTAAGCTAGTCTATCAATCGCTCCCTTCCAACTCCTCACTTTCTTCACGTATTTGTCCAATTAATGAAATTACGGAACCTACGGCTTGTATCCAACTTCCTGTTATTTCTATAAGTTGACCTTCTTTATTTTTTTCATTCGGTTCGCTATTCACTTGAATGTTTGAATTTTTTTCAATTTCATTTAATTGATTTTCTTTACCATACTGTCTCTCTTCTCTATTAGTTTTCAGTTCATAAATACCCCCAATTGCTTGCAATGAATTCCCTATAGCTTGCAATAAGTTTCCTACAATATTTAAAGATTCATCTTTATCTGAAGTATCCTCAAATTCATCTGCTAATGCTGTAAGTCCTCCTAAAGCCTGTGTCCAATTCCCAGCAATCACTAATTTAATTTTTGTTTCATCTTTAAACTCAATAACCAATCCAGATATTACAGTTACATTACCAATTGATTGAATTTCATTTCCGATTTTTTCAAGCGATATTTCCCCTTGACCATCAGCCTCTAAAGCATTTCCAACTGCTTGTAATACGTTCCCGTATACATTCAAATCTTTCCTTACATTACTGCTTATAAAATAAAAAGGTGTACTTCCAATAGCGGCAGTTATTGTACCTATAGCTGCTATTAACGCACCAAATATTTCCTTTAGTTGGTTCTCCATTTATAACCTATCCCAACATTAAGTAATTACTTTCATCTTATTCAATCCCACATCTACCTGTTAAAAATTCAAATTATCTCTTCGTTTTCCCTCTTTTATTAGGTTGCTTTATAAAAGCAAATTTTCTAAGAAATCATGCTCATATATTGAGCGTAATTCTGTATTATTTTTATACATATTGCTACTTCTTTTTTAATGACTATACATTTGTAAGGTATTAAAATCCCCACTTTCTTTCTACAAAATAAAAAAGCAGCTGTTAAGCTACATTACATTCGTTTTATCCCCAAGTGAAATGATATATATATTCTCCCATTCCCCTTTGATTAATCTCATTAATTCTAGCAAACCGCATTAAGTCCGCTCCTTGAAGAAAATACATCGCAAGCATTACTGGCACTTGCGACCACATAAACTGATAAAGCTCCTCGACTCTCAAGTTTGTCGAAACAATTAAATCATTTACAGGTCCTTGATTCCATACAGAAGTTCTAACTGAAATAAACGGAAGATCCTTTCCATTTACCACTATTCTTGCCATGCTTTGAGTTATGTCCACATCAATTCCCTCCATCATTACAAAAATCGGACCTGCGTATTTACTCCTATGGTTATAAATATTCTTGACTTTCATAAATGACTAAGGCAAACCTCTATTTTTCGACTCTATTCAAATGAATTTATTTATTACAGTAAAAAACAAATGAAATTTTAGTATTACTCTCCCTCAACTTCCGTATTATTTAGATATTTCATACTCTTGTTCGCTATTAAAATCCGGTATGCAAAATTGCATATCTTATTATCTCAATATCACTTTATTAACTACAATTTGATAGAAATTCATTTGAATTACCTGACAAATCAACATTTGTCATTTAATTCCTTATTTAAAATTCGACCTTATTATTTTTAAACACTATATTCAAATAATTATATTGGAATTTCTTGTTGTATACACATCTATCTTTTTCAGGTATTATATACGAGAAGAGTAAGGTAAGAGTTACTCTTTGCCATTTTAGGAAAGGTCCTGTTGGAAACAACAGGACCTTTTTTCATATAATTGCATTTTCGTTTATTTCCATTTTATAACCATTGTATTATTTATCAAAAACACTATGCTCATGTAATACATATCTGTAAATCAATGAATATGCATGCGCTTTATAAAGAAAATAAAAAAAGCACGTTATTCGTCATTTTTGCGAATCAGCTTTACAATTGCCATTGTGTATGAACATCGATTTTTCTAGCATCTAGTTCATCTCCTTAAAAATGCAGGATTTCCCTATCCAATATCGAATTTGTAATGTTTGGAAAGGGGGTGTAACATGGAGGAAATTAAAGTGGGACTTACACAATTTTTAGACTTCACACTGAAAAGTAGTGCAGCTAAAACAAATTTTGTAAAGAATCTAAAATCTCAACCTGAATATCACCCGGTTTTTGATTACTGGAAACAATTACGAGAAACTGTTATTAAATTTCATAAAAACGAACTACCTTTTGAATGTTTTGAAACATTAGTACAAACTGTTGACCAGAAGAAAAAGCAAAACTACATTGATGTTATAAAGCAGTACAAAAAATTTATTAAAAACAAAGAAGTCTCTTGGTTTGATCCAGGTAAATCGCATTGGTTATCAGATAATTTAATCGTCCGCTCATCACCTGAACTCGGTTTGCTCATTAATGATGAGCCGCATCTTATTAAACTATTTTTCAAAGGAAAGAAAGAGCGAATTGATAAATATAACATCAACTCAACACTGACATTATTAAATGAATCAACATTTTCAAATGAATATAACGATGTGAATTATACTGTCCTTAACATCCAAAAGAACAGAATGTATACGAATAACTCTATTAATAACGATCATTTAATAGCTCTTGAATCAGAAGCCCACCAGCTTTGTTATTTATGGAATAAGATATAAAGGGTATAGGTATCTCTTTCAATACCTTGTTCATGCGTAATTTGGGCACAATTTTCACAAATCCAATTCGTTTCGTTTAATTGAGGCTCACCTTCTTGTTTCTCACAGACAATACAAGGTGGGCGTTTTTGTTTCTTCCCCCATTTCAACACCCTAATTCCCCCTGACTTCTTAACCGCTAAATAATTCCTATGATGTTCTTATGATCCCTTTCACGTTCCACATCATGTTTTTTCTTTCACTCTATACATCCCCTCTTGTTAGTCACGCTTCTTTCACCCACATTACTTTATTTGGTTGTGATTATTACTGGAACTCTGATAACGCCGCCCTAATCTCTTCTCTCACAACTTCACGAATAAGTTCTTATAACGATCATATATGCATCCCCTACATCTTTTTTTGAATTTCCTGCTGGTTGATCATTACTCATAAAATTTATGAGTAATGATCAACCACCGTTTACCTTCTCTAAGTACCGGAAAGAGATTGCTTGTTTTATCCGATATTACATTTCAGTCGCTTCATAAACATCTCATAAAAATATGTGAGAGAAGAACGTTATAGCGATGGCTATCATGAATACAATTTGATTTACCCTACTTAAAATAGTAACCTTACAATTCATAAGTTTGACACAGCTCATGAAAAAGCTTATAAAGAAAAGTGAGGTTCCTAATATTCGTTTCTAGTATCTAAGGTATATATCCGCAGATCACAAGCGAACGTTTCGGACTTAACAGAGTAGGTATCACATTGGACAATTACTTCCATGTTGTACCAGGACTTCAAGAAACTGCGGTGGATCAATTTGCAAACGAATTATTCGGAAAGAAAACTCTAGTTAGAATTTCGTTAAAAGTTTTCGTTTCACAGCAAATACACCAACTAAACAACCAAAAATATTGATAGTGAAAAAGGAGAAACAAAACATGAAAGAAATCAAATCTGAACAGGAATTCAAAGACATCATCGCAAGTGAGGAACCAGTAGTTGTTAAGTTCTTTACGACATGGTGCCCAGATTGCGTGCGTATGGACAACTTTATCGGAGATGTAATGGAAGAGTTCAATAAGTTTGGATGGTATTCTATTAACAAAGATGAGTTTCCAAGTATCGCTGAAGAGTATCAAGTAATGGGTATTCCAAGTTTACTTGTATATCAAAATGGTGAGAAACTAGGCCACTTACACAGTGCTAACGCAAAAACTGAAGAGCAAGTTACTGAGTTTTTAGAAGCATACTAAGATTAAAACCCTCTGAAAAATAATTTCTAGAGGGTTTTAATCTTTTTTCACAATTATCTTTCGTAGTTGTTTCTTCATTTCTTCAGAAGTGTAGTATACAGTTTCTTCATGACCAATGTACATAATTACACTCCTTTCCCCTTCATCTCCGAGGTATAAATGTATCCCCTTCGTATCACTATTTTCATATGTAATTAGTATATCGTATTGTGGTGTTTCGCCTCTTTTCTTTTGTTTTTTCATGCCATTAAACATATTATTAATTCCATTGATTATTTGTTTGTCTTCTATGTTTAGAAAATAATTTTCATTTAATCCACCGTAGCCATTAAAAGTAGATACGGATACTTTAGAAATATTATGTTCCTTCATATTTTCGATATTTGATGAATTACAACCAATCATTATAAGAACAATACATAGTAAGAACAATATTAGTTTTTTCATCCTCTTACCCTCCCTTTTTAATTGGAAATAAAACCCGATTAATTTCACACTCTAACTTTGCACTTTACAACATATTTTTCCTTCACGAAACTTTGTTATCCCCTTCTTAAAAACCTAAAAAACGTCAACAATGTTTGTATAGACCCACACGAGTTTTGTTTGGTACTCTATTTATAGAAAGAAATTCCTTGTAGAAAGGTGAGTGATTAAAATGGATACTCTTTCTCATAAAGAAGCTGATAAAGGTGCTATTGTTAGCATTATGGCCTACATATTTTTATCCTCTATGAAAATCATCATCAGTTATATTACCCTCTCTAGCGCGTTACGTGCTGACGGTTTAAATAACTTAACGGATATCGGTGCTTCTTTAGCGATATTAATTGGTCTAAAAATCTCTCGTAAACCTCGTGATCCAGATCATCCTTATGGACATTCGCGCGCGGAACAAATTGCATCACTTGTTGCTTCTTTTATTATGGCAACGGTCGGTTTAGAAGTTGTTATTAGTGCCATTCAATCTTTTTTTAATCCGAAACAAGCAGCGCCTAATGTACTTGCTGCATGGGTAGCCTTATTTTCTGCTGTCGTTATGTACTTTGTGTATTTGTATACGAAAAAGATTGCAGCACGAACAAAAAGTAAATCATTAGAAGCCGCTGCAAAGGATAATTTATCAGATGCTCTCGTAAGTATCGGTACAGTAGTAGGTATTGTCGGTTCGCAGTTCCAAATGCCTATTTTAGACCCTATTGCCGCTTTAATTGTCGGCCTTATTATTTGTAAAACTGCATGGGAGATTTTCGTAGAAGCTTCTCATATGTTAACGGATGGAATCGATCCAGATAAGATGGAAGAGTACGCTGGTGCTATTGAACATATTGGTGGGGTGGAAAACATCGTAGACATTCGCGCGCGTATGTACGGGAATCAAACGTACGTTGATATTACAATCGAGGTAGATGCTCGTATGGATGTTGGTGAAAGTCATTGTATTACTGACAACATCGAGGCTATGCTTCGGAAAAAGTTTGGCATTTACCATGCACACATTCATGTTGAACCAATGGAAAAAGAACCTATTATGACATAGGTTCTTTTTTAATGAACGCTTTATGAAATATAACACATAAAACGAGCCAGCTACCGCCAGCTGCCCATCCTGCTAATATGTCAGATGGATAGTGAACGCCAAGATATATTCGGCTAACTGAAATAGATAATACAACAAAGCTCGCTATAAAAATAATCAACAATTTTTTATGCAATGTAATACGTTCTTCTGTAATTGTGACGTATGCAATAAATCCTAAAAAAGCAGTAGCATTCATCGTATGACCGCTCGGAAAACTATATCCAGTTGCCGTAACAAGCTGCGTTACATCCGGTCTTGCTCGTTCGTACCATAGTTTAAGCATACTGTTTAAATAACGAGATCCATAATAATTAATTGTTAGAAGTAATGCGCTAAGCAACTTTTTTCTAACGAGAAAATACATTACAAGAATGATGAGTAACGGAAAATATATTCTTTTGGAACCGATAAAAGACATCCAAGTAAAGTAGGCTGTCAAGTAATCGTTTCGAAAGCTTTGAATAAAATGCGCGACTATATTGTCAAATTTCTCAATACAAGCGGTATGATACGAAAGTGATAATACGACAAAACAAATGAGTAGCGTAAAACTTAACAAGTATAAATGTCGATATCGTTTCACATACATAACCTCACTATGCAAAAAAATGGAGCGGTTGTTTTAGTTTTCCTCTCCATTTCTTTTTTATGCATAGTTTATTAAAAAATATAATTGTTAATTTTTTCTTGCATTGTTGGAATATCTTCATTCGTTACTGTAAAGCGAATCACTTTCTCGTCAAGATCAAGCGCCTCTGCAAATAAACCTGCTAATCCGCGAGATTTTCTGTCTACTTCCATAATAATTTCTAAGCGATCGTAAGCGCTTGGTAAGATTAATAATTCTAGTTCATCTAATTTCCCATAATACTCTCCGGAAACAGGAACAAACTCAAATTCTTGTGCAAACGGAACTTGCTTACGTAATCGATACGGTAATTCTTCACATTCTATATGACGCGCTTTAAAACCTAATTGATTTACACTCTCTAACACACTATTTAATAGTGCATTGGGCAACACTTGAATGTAATCACGATCACTTGGATCTATACTGCGTTTAATATCAAGACCTGTATGCACCCAAACTGTTTTCATTCCAAGTGTAAGCGGCGTTTCAACTGGCATTATAAATGAAAATGGAATTTCTTTTTTTTCATTTGGCTCAACAGAAAAAGGTTCTGTTAAACGAACTCGCTCTAAATCATATGTTGCTGTTACTTTTTTATCATCCACTTCTCGTACATACGACGTCGATAACGTTAAGTAAATGCTTTCAATTTGTTGGCTAACTGAACCACCAGTTATATGAACCTTCCCTAGTATCTCTTCTCCAACAATATACTCATCTTTTTCAAGAACTGTATCTACTTTTGCATTACCAATACCAACACTTGCTAAAAACTTTTGAAACATGGAACCTCCATCCTTTCTAAAGCAAAAGCTATATCTTTTTTTAAATCTTGTACATTCTCATAGTACGGCGTTTTTATTTGTAACATTCGCATAAGCATTTCACGGTTATAATTTTCCAAAGTTAATTCGTCATACCATGGTTTTTCATGTTTTTCATTAGATTCATAGCCTGCATATAATAAAAATAACGAGAAATGACCAAGCGCATAAAAATCGCTACGAAAGTGAACTTCTCGCATCAAAGCTTGTTCACCTTCATAAGCTGTAGCTCGTTCATCACCCTCACCCTTCAATTTAGCTAATCCAAAATCAATAATACTAATTTGGTTTTCTTTCATTAATATGTTTGGAATGCGTAAATCTCGGTGAATAATACCTTTACTATGAAACACCGATACAATTTCTAATATTTCATATAAAATTTTTAAAACTTCACGTTCTGTATATGCATGCCCATCTAAGAAAATATAATCTTCGAAATTTTTACCAGGCATATATTCCATCACGAAAAAGCTTTTTTTCTCCCATACGAAATGATCATATAAACTAGGAATTGCATGATGATTTAATGTTTGTAAAATCATTTTCTCTTGTTCAAATGATTTTCTACCAGACTCATACCTTTGTTTACTTTGTCTTAATTGTTTTAAGACTTTATTTCTATTTATTTGTAAATCATTAACGACATATGTAACCCCATAACTGCCCATTCCAATTACTGATTCAATTTTATAACGTTCTGCAACGATTGTATTTTTTCGCAGTGGTCTATCAAATAAAGCTAGTATACGACGCCATTTCATCAGCTACTTGAAAAGAAGCTACGGCTTTTACGTTTTCTTTTATAATGCTGATGCCCATAACCAGATGAACGTCGTTTATAATCGCTACTTGAATAAGAGCGACCTCTATGGCGATAATCACTACTAGAATACGAACGATTTTTTTTCCTACCTAATAAAGAATCAATAATTTTTTTGAACATCCCTTCACCTCTTGAGTAAAATTTTCTTTTAATTATACCAATAATTTCCGACTATAGTTGTGACAAGTTTGTAAAGAGTAAAAAACGACGAGTTAAGCCCGCCGTTACTTTCACTCATCCTCTTCATCAAAAACTTCATCAATCATACATTTCTCTAATAAATACTCGAATGTAATATCTGCGAGATCTTCAATTTCTTCTCGTTTTGGGACGTATCCTCTTTCAATTAGTTGCTCATAAAAAAACTCCGCAATCTCTTCCGTATCAATTACGACCTCAATTTCCTTCATGAGCATCACTCCTTTATTTCTGTTTTATGAAAAAATCTCAAAATTATGTATATGAGATTAGAAAAATAGTTTTTCTTTTTTTATAGGTCATATCCTTTGGACGAGATACATACGATGGTAGTACAAGCTATCAAAAAGGGGGATTTAATTATGGAGTACCAATATGAGGTAGAACAAGAAGTAGGGCAAACAAAAGAAGAGTTCATGCATGAAGATCAATGGGCAGACTCTCTTATTAAATGGCTTTTTATTTTTTTAATAATTGTAGGCATACCTTATACTGCATATGTTGTTGTTCAATTCATTCTCTCTTTCTAGTTAACTATTTTTTCTCTGTCAATTTAACTAAATAATTATGAACAACATCCATAACAATTTTGTATTCTTCATCTTTAAATGTATCGAATAACAATTGATAATCGTTATAAATATCAAGTAATCCATCAATGATTTCTTGACGATTTGTCTTAACACTCACTTTTTTTGAGTTGTTAATTGACTTTAATTTTCCTAAATCTAATTTATTCATACCAGCTTTATCTTGTTTCATTTTCTTCAAAATTGCATTTGCCGTTTGAGCATTAGCAAGTAACGTTAAATCTGATTCATCCGCTTCTAACCATTCACCATCCGTAATTCGTGACAATTCGTATATAGTATCTTCCCATGCGTCATTTTTATATCTCCATACTTCTGTACGAAAACCAACAATACGAAACACATCTTTATCATATCCTGTTACTTGCACGAGATCACCAAATGTGAAATTATAGTTTAATTCAATCCACTCAGTTTCACCTTTTTTCATATCTTGCTCTGAAACGTGCTGCAACGTTTGCTCTACGTAAAACCCATCGTGATTATTGACTTCGTAAACGTAAACTCCATCTAAAACCTTCATATTTGTGATTTTACCAACGGTTCCATATAGCGTAATCACGACTATGTCCCCTACGTTATATTTAGGTTGCTTTTTTCTCGCCATCTATATCTCTCCTTTTTTTGACGTCGTGATTTTGATAACAGTATATGCAACCTACATAAAAACGCTTATCACAGAAGCGTATATTCATAAATTTTTTCAATAAAAAATATCACTGTATAAAAAAAATTATTTACAACGTAAAAAAAGCTAGCAAATAGACTAGCTTCACGTCAAAAATTTCATATAGTTCTTATCTCTCTTGTATGTATAAATCCCAAGCTTCATCAAATATAGACATACTTTCTAGCAATCCACTTAACTCTAAGTATGAACTAATTTCATCATAATCTTCAGATTGCTTTGGAAAGCTTAAATCATCATACATTGCTTCTGCTAAATTCGATACTTCATTACTAAATAAAGCTGCACGATGCTTCATCATATAGTGGTAAAATGTCTTTTTCAAAAATATTCCCTGCCTTTCTAACTTGGATACATTATACAAGGCAAAAAAGAAAAAAACCAGCATAAAAGCTGGTTAAAAGTCGAAATAATTTCTTTTTAATAGACGTGGTCTTCCCATTAATTCTTCATATGTTAGTTGTTTTGGTAAATCTTTCGTATAAATTAGAAACAATTGATCTTCTATTTCTTTCACTGTTTGATCTGCTTGATAGTCCATACCACATGAGGAACAAGAAATGCATGGTGTCTCTTGGATTTCAATGGCTTTCGTACCATCTGGTAATTCCCAATATACAGTATTCAAGCTTTCTTTCGCTTCTGTACTGTCACACCACATACAATTCATACTGCATCACCCTCATTTTTTTTGTCGTTTTCTTCTAATTTAGCCATTTGCGATTGATACTTTTTATCTTTAAGTTGATCACGCTTATCACGTTTATCTTTTAGTGATGCATGAGTGTCATTATCTTCATAGTCTTTACGACGGCTCATACGCTGTAAGTCGTCTGGAACAAGGTTAAATTTCTTATCACTCATAAGACCTGCAATACCAACATCTGAACGTTTTTCTTCGTAGTTTGGATAGATTTCTTTAAAGTACCCTTCTGCTCTTCCTGGGATATAACTCTCTGGCTCTGGATACGTTGTAATAACACCTTCAAAGTTACGAAGTACAACTTTATCTGCACTTTGCGAAATTAAATAGTTTGGTTGAAGCGCAATTTTCCCGCCGCCTCCTGGTGCATCTACAACGAATGTTGGAACCGCATAACCAGATGTATGACCGCGTAAACCTTCAATAATTTCAAGACCTTTAGATACTGGTGCACGGAAATGACCAATACCTTCAGATAAGTCACATTGATAAATATAGTATGGACGTACACGGATTTTTACTAAGTCATGCATAAGTTTTTTCATAATTGGAACGCTGTCGTTAATACCAGCTAAAATTACTGCTTGGTTTCCAACTGGAACACCAGCATTCGCTAGCATTTCACATGCTTTTTTCGATTCCTCTGTAATTTCAATAGAAGTATTGAAATGTGTATTTAACCATACTGGATGGTATTTTTTAATAATATTACATAAGTTTTCTGTAATACGCTGCGGGAATACTACCGGCGCTCTCGTTCCGATACGAATAATCTCGACATGCGGAATCTCTCGTAAATTTTTTAATACATATTCTAAAATTTTATCGTTAATAAGAAGACCGTCACCACCAGAAATTAATACATCTCGTACTTGTGGTGTATCACGAATGTAACCAATTGCATCATCTAATTGTTTCTTCGGCACACCCATTCCAATTTGTCCACTAAAACGACGTCGTGTACAGTAACGACAATACATAGAACATTGATTCGTTACTAAGAACAATACGCGGTCTGGATAACGATGTGTTAGCCCTGGAACTGGTGAATCTTCATCTTCATGAAGCGGATCTTCTAAATCATATTTTGTTTTATATAACTCTTCCGAGATCGGTACAGATTGCATCCGAATCGGACAGCGTGGGTCATCAGGATTCATTAGCCAAGCATAGTACGGTGTAATATTTAACGGGATCGTTTTTGTTGAAATTTTAACGCCTTCTTCTTCTTCAGGTATTAAATTAATCACTTTCTTTAAGTCATCCAAAGTTTTGATCGTATTCGTTAATTGCCAAACCCAGTCATTCCATTGCTCTTCAGTAACATCCTTCCACAACTCGATATCCTTCCAGTGACGATTTGGTTTGTATACATCATGTAACATTGCTATTCCCCCTTTTTATACGCTCATCCTTTATATAAGCAATAGTTATGCCAACTTTACATTATTGATAAGTAAATGTATGGAGAACGCTATTACATAAACAAAAAAATATTTGTAAGCACTGTATGAAATCCATACATACTATCATATTCATTACTTTTTATATATGTAAACACGCTTTTATTGGTGCAAACACACAAAAACCGCCAATTATTCGGCGGTTTTGTCGTACTTACTCAATTTATATTGAAGCGTTTGGCGAGGGATACCTAACATTTTTGCAGCTTGTAATATATTCCCTTCCGTTTCAATTAACGCTTGATCTATTAATTCCTTTTCCGTTTGATGAAGTGCTTCTCTAAGTGGCAATATGCTCTTCTTCTTTGGCAGATCCTCTTTCCGAAATGTACGCGGTAAACAATTGGCTGTTAGTGTATCCCCTTCTGCAATAATGACAGCATGTTCGATCGTATGTTTTAGTTCACGAACATTGCCAGGCCATTGATAAGTTTGTAGTCTTTCTTTCGCTTCCCTATCCATTTGAAGTACACCTTTTTTATAACTTTTATTATATTCGTTCAAAAAATAAGACGCTAATAATAATACATCCTCAGTTCTTTCACGTAGCGGCGGAATATATAATGAAAAGACATTTAATCGATAATATAAATCCGTACGAATTTTATTCTCTCTTAAACATACTTCTGGTGGCTGATTCATTGCGGTAATAACGCGAACATCTACTTTTCTCGTCTTATTATCACCAATTCGACGAATTACACCATCTTCTAACACACGTAGCATTTTCGCTTGTAAATCGAGAGGCATTGAATTCAGTTCGTCTAAAAACAATGTCCCACCATCTACAAGTTCAAATAACCCCGCTCGTTCAATTGCCCCGGTATAGCTACCTTTTGTCGTTCCGAACAATAAACTTTCTAATAGCGACTCTGGCAAAGCTGCGCAGTTTTGTGCAATAAATGGCTTGTTCTTCCGTTTAGAATCTTCATGAATCGCTTGTACAAATAACTCTTTCCCTGTTCCTGTTTCCCCATATATTAAAACATTCGCATCAGTTGGCGCTACTTTTTGTGCTAATTCTTTCGTCTGTTTAAATCGAGCATCATCCGTCACGATCGTCTCAAATGCAACATGCTTTTTAATTGCTTTTTTTCTAGATGACCGCTTTATTTTTGACTGCAAATCTACAATTGTATCCGTAAGTTTTTGAACTGTAGAATAGTCCTTTGCAATTTCAACAGCTCCAGCAATATTTCCATCTATAAAAATAGGTAACGTCGTATTTACTGTACAAATGTCTTCCCCATTTAAATTTTGATAATGCTGAACTTGATGAACGATTGGTTTTTTTGTATCTAACACTTTCATTAACGTACTTGTTTCCCTAGATAAAGAAGGAAACGCTTCTAACAAATGTTTTCCTAACACTTTTTCAATTTTTGATCCATCGTGTTTTGCAGCTACAGTATTATAAAAAATTGTAATACCATTTTCATCTACTGCGTGTATAGCCTCATCAATACTGCCCAAAATCGCTTCAATGACTTCTTGTGTCGAAACTGCTAGCAATGTCATCCCCCCTTTTGCCGAAAATCCAGCAATAACATGCCGAATTTCTGGCATACCTATATGCGATTATAAGCATGACGATTCCGTTCTATTTTTTATACCGTACTATTTAGACAAATCTTTCACCCATATATTCATATCTTCCAGCTTATCGAAAATGTAGCAATTGTTCGCCAGTCTTCCTGTATACGTATAACCTAACTGATGAAAAGCCGCATTCATTCCGAAAGAAAGCGATCGAGCAATTGTATAGGAGCAGAAAATCGATTTTTCTTGCAGTTCTTCTTCTAACTTAATTAGTAAACTTTTCATAAACCCATGTTTACGATATTCGGGTAAAGTAGCACAATTCGTTAATTCTGCATTTCCTTCTTTTATATTCATTTCTGCAGAGGCTGTACTAATTATTTTCCCCTCAAATTCATACACATAGTATATTGTATCGTCTTCTTTCATCGTTTGTTTTACATAACTCGCTTCGTTTAAAGGCGTCGGATAAACTTCAAATACTTCTCCAAAGACAGCTGCTAATTCTTCCGCATCCTCTTCTGTCGCTTTTCTTAATAAAAATTTCTCTGGGACTATTTTTTCCTTTACTTCTTTTGCTTTAACACCGCTTAAAATGGTATCTTCCTCAGCCCAATGAATACTATTTCGCCTTTCATCATTAATAAATTTCACGAAGAAGTATGCATCGTGACCTTGAAAATAATGCGGTATTGTTGCTTCCAATAAAAAACCGAAAGAGAGCCATGTAGAAACATGCTCTCCCTTTCCTTTAATAATACATTTAGTGAAAGAATGCTTCTCTGCTAATTCGTCAATTGTTTGGATAATCCTCTCAATATTTCCTGTGTAGTGGTCTACTCGAATACGTTTATTAAAATAGTCTAAAACGCCTTCTACTGTATAGCCATTCGTCTGTTCTCTAAAAGATTCATAGTATTTCATTTTTTCACCTCACACCAATCTAGTAATGTACATGCAATAATTTTTGCGGCAGCTATCATTTTATCAACTTCTATATATTCGTTTGGATAATGTGCTACTTTCGTCTCTCCTGGACCAAATACTATCGTTGGTACGTTAGCGATTTGTGTAAATAAACCTCCATCAGTCCCCCACGGAGATGCTTCAATAATTGGTTTGTTCCCTTCGATTTCAACAAAGTTATGCTCTAGTGTCGTAATTAACTCATGATTTTCTTCTAGTTCACCAGGAACCCACCTCGCTCCAAACCACTCTACTTCTACAGGATTTTCAACAAACCAATTGTCCACATCATTTAATTCAGCGATCCAATTCTCAAACTCTTCTTTTGCTGCCTCTATAGTCTCATTCGGCGCAATACCACATCTTCCTTCTAAATTTAACGAATCAGGAACAGAACTTGGCCAGCTCCCACCTTCAATTTTCCCAATATTAATTGGAATTGGAATCGGGATTCCTTTAAATAACGGGTCTGTAATTCGGTCATTTCTCTTAACTTCCAATTTTCTCAAATGATCTACAACAAACATACTTTTTTCAATTGCACTTACTCCTTCATAACGCGTTCCACCGTGTGCTGCTTTGCCTTTCACATGTAGACGAAACCACATGGACCCTTGTTGTTTCGGGAAAAACTTCATATTTGTCGGTTCTGGAATAATAACACCATCTGCTTTATATCCTCGTAATATAGTCGCTAATGTTCCTGCCCCGCCGCTTTCTTCTTCAATTACACTTTGAAAATAAATATCTCCTTTTAATTCAATACCAGATTCAATAATGGCTTCCATCGCAAGCATCAGTGCGACATTGCCGCCTTTCATATCCGTTGTTCCACGACCATATATACGATTCCCTATTTGCTCACCACTATAAGGGTGATGGTCCCACTGATTCACATCTCCTTCTGGTACGACATCAATATGTCCATTTAATATCATAGATTTCCCGTCGCCACTTCCTTTTAAAGTTGCCACTATGTTCGGGCTATCCGAAAAACTTGTACGCGGTGATACAAAATAAGGATGATCTTTCATTTTAGAAAATGAAGGTTCCCAAATATCAAGATCTAAACCTAGCTCACGTAATTTTTCAATTACAATTGCCTGCGCACCACTTTCATCACCAGATACGCTTTTTTCTTGAATTAATCGTTTTAAAAATTTTACGCTTTCCTCTTCATGACTCTCGATATAATCACAAATTTTCTTTTTTAATTGCTCCATATATTACATCTCCCCTCATTCGATTACTAGTAAGTTAGAGCCAATTTTAAAATCAGCTTCTGTATGTTGTTTTATATCTTCCACTGTGTATGGACTCATTAATTCTTGTAAAACGAGTCCATCCTGCGTCACTTCCATAACTGCCATATCCGTAATAATTAAATCTACACATTTCTTTGAAGTTAATGGTAATGTACACTCCGAAACAATTTTTGCATTTCCGTATTTATCGACATGATTCATCACAACAACGACCCGCTTCGCTTTTTGTGCCAAATCCATCGCTCCCCCAATACCTGGAACGCGTTTTCCTGGTACAATCCAGTTCGCTAAATCACCATTCTCACTTACTTGTAATGAACCAAGAATCGTTATGTCTAATAAACCTTTTCGAATCATCCCAAACGCTGTGCAACTATCAAAATAACTCGCTCCTGTAATAAGAGAAGTCGGTAAACCTGCTGCATTACATAAATTTTCGTCTTCATTCCCTTTTCTTGGCGTAGGTCCCATACCTACAATTCCATTTTCCGCATGAAACATAACGTTTATATCGTCAGAAAGATGATTCGGTACAAGCGATGGTATACCAATACCTAAATTTACAATCATACCATTTTGTATTTCTTTTGCCGCGCGCCTAGCAATCTTATCTCTCACTTCTACGCCCATACCCATTTCCAATTCACTCCTTCCGACGGTACGATATAATTTACAAATACTCCTGGGACAACAATTTCTTCTGGATCTAAACTTCCAAGTGGAACGATTTCTTCTGCTTCTACAATTGTTATATCCCCTGCCATAGCAACGTGAGGATTCATATTTCGAGCACTTTTATCAAACACAAGATTACCAAACGGATCCGCTTTTTTTGCATATACAATTGCAACCTCAGCAGTTAATGCTGTTTCAACTAAATATGTCTTGCCATTCATTTCAACTGTACGTTTTCCCTCTTCTACAATCGTATCAACACCTACATCAACTAATACACCTCCAAGTCCTACACCACCAGCGCGAATACGCTCTGCTAATGTTCCTTGAGGAGAAAACTCGATTTGTAACCTTCCTTCGTTGAGCTGTCTTCCTGCATTTGGATTTGAACCAATATGTGAAGTAATTAATGATTTTACTCTTTCATTCGTAACAAGACGACCGATTCCTACATCAGGAAATCCCGTGTCATTTCCTATTAAATTTAAATTTGTAACTCCTTTTTCTAAAATCGCCTGTATTAAAGATGGGGGAGATCCGATCCCCCCAAATCCTCCAAACATTAATGTCATATCATCGTGGAACAAAGAAATTACTTCCTCTATCTCTTTTAATTTATCGAATGTATTCGTAATAGTTGTCATGCGATACTATGCCCTCCTTTTTGCATCATTTCTTCTACACTTTTTGCAAAAATCGAAAGTAATTCATCTAACTCGGAATATGTAGTTGTCATCGGCGGTGCTACAAGCAGTGCACTATCTTCTTTTCCTGCTTGCCCTGAAACAGCTTGGTATAAAAGAAGACCATTTTTAGCTGCAACCGAAATAAGTTCCGACGCTTTTGTAAACGGTTGCAATTCTACTCCAATCAGCAACCCTTTTCCGCGCACATCAGCAATGATTGTCGATTGTTGCTGAACTTTCTGTAGTCCTTTTATTAAATACTCTCCCTTTTCTGCAGTTTTTTCAGGTAGATTATGTTTCTCCATATATTCAATAACAGCTAGAGCTGTTGCTGCAGATAATGGATTTGCACTTAACGTATGCCCACTCATTACAGAACGCGATCCACGTAAAATTGGCTCCATAACACGGTCACTTACAATCGTCGCTGCCATCGGTGTATATCCAGCTCCTAAACCTTTACCAAGAGTCATAATATCCGGTTCTACCCCCCAATGCTCCATCGCAAACCATGCGCCAGTACGACCAAGCCCTGTCATTACTTCATCAGCAATAAATAAAATATCGTAATGACTACAAATATCTTTAATGACTTTATAATATTCTTTCGGCGGAACGACTGCGCCTCCAGCTGCTCCGATAATCGGTTCAGCGATAAAAGCTGCGATATGTTCTGCACCAATTCTTTCAATTGATCTTTCTAGTTCAGTCGCGCAAGCAAGCTGACAAGTTGGATATACCTTTTGCACTGGACATCTAAAACAATATGGAGCTGGAATAGTTGGATAATCTTCTAAAATTGACACGAAACGTTGTCTGCGCAGTGGATGCCCAGACATTGATAAGGCTCCCATCGTAATACCGTGATAACTCATCCATCGTGACAAAATTTTATGCTTCCCTTGAATACCTCGCTCTTGAAAATGCTGGATTGCAATTTTCATAGCTGTTTCATTTGCTTCCGTACCACTATTCACAAAAAAGCTCCAGTTCAAATCTCCTACACTTAAATCGCTTAATTTCTTCGCTAATTTTTCAGCTGGTTCACTCGTAAACTGTGATCTATAAACGAAAGCAATCTCCTCTGCTTGCTTTTTTATAACATCTGCAATCTCCTTTACGCCATGCCCAATACCTGCCGTAATTGCCCCTGACGAGCCATCAAAATATTTATTTCCGTTTTGATCATACAAATACACACCTTTTCCATGTGAAATCATTGGATACGGCTGACCAACAAGTGGTTTAATTAAGTAATCGCGCATAGCGCTCCCCCATTTCTCCAATTTGTATATATATATGAAGAAAATTGACGTTTCTTTCATAAAAAAGAACCCTCTGCGAAAGCAGTGATTTTATCAAAAAACTATTATAAAATATACAAATGAGTGCTAAATATTAATTCGAAAAACAGAAAATTCAGAACTTAAAAACGAAGACCAACCCTTATCTATACGCTCAAATAACCCTCCTTTATATAAAATAAACGCTTCACTACATACTTTCTCAACATAATATCAGCTGCCCTCAATTGCCGACATTGTGTAAACTTCGACGAAACTCCCTTTAAACTCCTTCCTATTCTCCTACTTTATATTGCATATTTTCAAACAAATATCGACAATTAATCCCACTAAATGCATAGCAATTATTTTTATAGAAACCAATATTTCACATACATTCTCCTCCGTTTTATACAATAAAAAAAGAACCGATTAACCACATTAATCAGTTCGGCACGACGCTCTTTTATCGGTTAATACTGCCACTTGCTAACGTAAATAGAAAAAATAATGTTACAAATTCAAAATTCATCCTACATCCTAAAGCACAAAATCGTCCATAACGCCATTCATAATTCCTTTTGGGATATCCCCATCCCAATATTTCATTCCTTTCCTTATATTTGAACTACCTTTCCTTTATAATTTATGTAGGACAATTATCACTTTGTATGTGTATTTGCCCATTATTAAAAAAATCCCTAGTTTCCTAAGGATTTTTGGACATGTTTTCGATATGTTACTTCATACGCTCTTAAGGTTTTTTATTTCGAAATATACATTGTAATCGGTACATCATCACCCAACATAGATGATATATTGCTGTTTACTCTAGAAAATTATAAGGCACTTTCACCTAAAATACACTTATCCATAAGCAATACTCTTTATTAATTTTTAACTTTTCTCCTTCAAAAAACAATTTTCTCGCATAACTTCTTTCTTGTTAAGCATATAGTTTTAATGATGACAAAGGAGGAATGTTCATGTCTCAATCTGAAATTGAAAAATATGGACAAGAAGCTGCACGTTACGAACAGCTCGCTCGTTACTATCAATTTAATAATCCGAAAAAATATGTAGAACTATATATGAAATATTACGATGCGCTTACGAAACTTGTACAGGCGTATGAAAAAAGAGATTCACAAGAAGCTGCTTTACCGTCACACATACGTTTTTTTCACTCTGCTTCAAATACACCTGCGGTTGACATTTTAGTAAACGGGCAAAAGGTTATTAAAAATATTTCTTTCAAACAATTTAGTCCCTATTTAACATTAGTGCAAGGTAAATACCGTATAGATATTGTCCCAGTTGGAAATGAAACTCCCATCTTTTCAGCTTTAGTACCAATAATGGGGAATCACACTTATACTTTTGCTGCAATAAATAGTGACAATCATCTACAATTACAACCTATGCTTGATAATACACATTTACCAGCTGGTCAAGCAAAAATGCGTTTTGCACATTTTTCTCCAGATACCCCTGTTGTAAATGTAGATTTAAAAGGTGGAGATCATTTATTTGAAAATGTACTCTTTAAACAAATAACAGATTTTTTAGAAGTTAGTCCTGGTACAGCAGATATTGAAGTTTCACTCGCCGATAATCCCAGCGTCTTACTAACTATACCGAATTTCAAAGTCGAACCGAACATCATATATACAATTTCACTTTTAGGTTATTCAGCGAAAGATCCTAAATTAGAAGCCGTTATACTTACAAATTAAAACAGTCTACACCATTCATTTGGTGTAGACTGTTTATTTTTGAAATACAATTTGAAATTCTGTCCATTCGTTATCTGAACGGCACATGATGGACCCATTATGTTTTTCTACAATTTGTTTACATACAAATAATCCAATACCAGTTCCTAACTTTTTAGTAGTTACAAATGGTTCAAAAATCGTTTCTACACTTTCAGCTGGAATCATTGGCCCATTATTTTTTATCACAATTCGAATCGATTGATCTTCTTCAAATACATCAATGATAATTTTCCGTTCTTCTTTCATTGATTCTAGAGCGTCAATTGAGTTCATTAATATATTTAAAAATACTTGTCTCACTTCACTCCGATAGCCAACAAGTGGAATTTGATACGGTAAATTCTTTTCAATCGAAACATTTGCATTGACCAAACTCGGATATAAGAACTGTATAATATCTTGAAACAAATCGTTAAGCCAAAATCGTTCTGATTCATTCCACATTTCTTTTTTCGATACGAGTAAAAATTGCGAAATACGAAAATTTAACTGGTCTAATTCATGCGAAATAATATCTAAATACGATAAACTTGGATGATCTGCTTTTAATAATTTAACAAATCCCATAATTGAAGTGAGTGGGTTACGGAATTCATGTACAAAACTTGCTGACATTTGCCCTAAAATCGTCAGCCTTTCTTTATGTGTTTCGTTAATATATTGCTGTTTTTCCTCTAAATTTTTTGATATAATTTCCGAGTATTTTAAAACAGTATAATAAATTAATTTATCAAAACAAGTATGTATTTGGGCCATAATCGGTTTCAATTCACGTGCGCTAACATCTAATTCACACATCGCTTCGAAAAGTTCATTTCTTCCCACATTTGCATTATAAACAAAATCTCCAATATTCGCATCTGCCCCTGCACGTTCAATAGCAATTTTCTCGCATAATGGCTGAAGATAATCTATATCTTTTTCTTCCATAGTAAGTTCGATAATTAACTCTAATAAATCCTCTCCATTTTGAACTGCTTCTAGTTTATATGGATCTTTATCGGAAATTATCATTTTGTTTTTCCAGTTCTCAACGAATTGGTGCCTGTTGTTTTTCAAGTGCGAACAAAATACTTCTTTAATATCCTTATCGATTGGAAAAACCCCCATTCCCTCCATTTCCATGCGACGAATACCCTTTATATTTTGAATATTAACACAAAAAATGCGATTCGTTAATAGATTATTGTCACATTTTGTTAATATGTGTTGATAAAATTTTTAATGTCTTTATTAAAAGTTTAAATTGATACATTCCATTTTCCTTCCTTTCATTCAAATTTTTTTACATTCGATGCGACTTTTTTTGCATCCTGCTTCATTCTTTCGTACAATAGAAAATGAAAGGTGTGAAAAATATGGTAAATAAAAATGTGGAAGATTATCTCCAAGAAGGCATTTACGGCCAAAAGCAGAACAAACCAGAAGAACGTAATATGTATTTAACTACATTACGTGAGCGTGTAGAAATCGCTTTAACTATCGGTCAAGTAATGCAAAGTAATGTATATTCTGAAGTAGCTAGTAGCATGCGCTCTTCTCAATCATTACAAATATTCCTAAATGGTGGCATTGCTTACCCACATTTATCAAAATACATTAAATTAGCAAATGAAAAAAATGTTCCTTTTACAATTGTTCAAAATAAAGGCATAGAAACACCAATCGGTTTAGTATTATCTCATAGCACCGCTATTGACAAAGAACAAATTTATGTAGAAGATGCTATTTTCAAACAAGAAATGAAATAAAAGGTACACTTGATTAAATGAAATCGTTCTGAAAAACGTAAAACAAACAATAAAAAACGAGTATGGAATCGTAAACATTTCCTTCTCGTTTTTTATTGTTTTGTTTAAGCTTAATCTACTTTATTTTTTAATACACACTAATTTCATTTCTGTCATTTCTTCTATTGCATATTTAATTCCTTCACGCCCCGTACCGCTTTCTTTCACACCACCGTAAGGCATATGATCTACCCTAAACGTTGGAATATCATTTATCATGACACCACCAACTTCAAGCTCATCAATTGCACGCATTGCTTTAAACAAATTATTTGTAAACACACCTGCTTGTAGGCCGTAACGTGAATGATTTACTTGCTCTATCGCTTCATCAAATTCTTTAAATGTATTTACTGTCATGAGTGGACCAAATACTTCTTGGCACTGAACAGATACATACTCTGGAACATTTGTTAATACAGTTGGTTCAAAAATCCTTGCATCACGTTTCTTACCACCGTATAAAACAGCTGCCCCTTCCTTAATAGCTTCTTGCACCCACATTTCTATTCGCTCTACATCTTTTTTCGAAATTAAAGCCGATACATCCGTTTCTTCCAGCAATGGATCCCCAACAACAACTGTTTCCATCGCTTTCTTTAGCTTTGAAAGAAATTCATCCATTCTCTTTTCATGTACAAAAACACGTTGTACCGAAATACAAACTTGTCCATTGTTTACAAATGCTCCCCATTTTACACGTTCAATTAATTCATCTGCTAATTCTACATCTTCATCAATAATTACAGCAGCATTTGATCCTAGTTCCAATGTAACTCGCTTTAACCCAGCCTTTGCCTTAATTCCAATTCCAACTTTCGGACTTCCCGTAAAAGTAATGGAAGCAACATCATCATTTGTAACTATCGCCTCACCTACAGTTGAACCGGGACCAGAAATAATATTTAAAGCTCCTTTTGGCAATCCTGCCTCTTCAAATAATTCAACTAATGCGTAAGACGATAATGGCGTTTGATCAGCTGGTTTTAACACAACTGTGTTTCCGGCAGCAATTGCAGGGCCGACTTTATGCGCCACTAAATTTAATGGGAAATTAAATGGTGTAATAGCTCCTATAACCCCAATCGGTTTACGTATTGTGTATGCAATACGCCCATCTGCACCAGGTGCTGCATCAAGTGGCAGTGTCTCACCGTATATACGCTTCGCTTCTTCCGCTGCAAATTTGTATGTCTGAACGGTACGATCTACTTCTCCCCTCGCAGCACGAATTGGTTTTGCAGCCTCTTTTGCAATAATCTCTGCAAATTCTTCTCTTCTTTCATCCATTTTTTGTGCAACCTTCTCTAAAATAGTCGCACGATCATATGCAGATAATGTATTCATTTTTTTCATTGCATTTTTTGCAGCAGTAACAGCCTCTTGTACATCTTCTTCCGTTCCTTGTGCAATTTCCGCTAACGTTTCTTCAGAATATGGTGCGTATAATGGTTTATAAGTGTTTACAGGCTTCCAATCTCCATTTATATATAAATGCTTTTTCATAATTCTTCCCCTTCCAAATATATGTTTACAACAATATTTCACCTAGTGAAAGGTCTGACTTATGTCATTGTATCATAGCACTTATTCTGCCAAAAACATTATGCTCAAAAAAACCCTGCCATATAGCAGAGTCTACGAACTAATTTGTTCTTGAAATGGAATTTGTTTTTCATCTTCTAAAATAACAATTGATTCTACAGTTTTTGTTACTTCTAATCTCTTTATATAGTGTCCATCTAATTCTTTTACACAAAACTTATAATTTTCAATTTCAATGAAATCCTCTTCAGCAATTTCTATATTCTTCGTTAAAATCCAACCACCAATTGTATCAACACCATTATCATCAATCGTTAAACCTAATAACGTATTCACTTCACTAACAAGCACTTTTCCCTCTAGTATTGTTTTCGTTTCACTAACTTTTTGAATTTCTGGCTGTTCATCCGTATCAAACTCATCTTGAATATCTCCCACTATTTCTTCTAAAATGTCTTCAACTGTAACAAGTCCAGACGTACCACCATATTCATCTATCAATATAGCAATATGTGTTCTTTCTTTTTGCATTTTTAAAAATAAGTCGTGTATTGGGATAGAGTCGATAACTAAAATGATTGGCCTAATATATTGCTCTACTTTCTTATTACTTACTGCATTATGCTGCACAAAATCTGTGAAAATATCTTTAAAGTTTACAAAGCCTATTACGTGATCTTTGTCCCCATCTACAACTGGATATCTCGTATATTTTTCCCGAGACATTTTTTGCAAAGCTTCTTCAGCAGGCATTTCTTTACTTATAATATGCATCTCAGTTCGGGGTACCATTATTTCTTTCGCTATACGATCATCAAATTCAAAAATTTTATTTACATATTTATATTCAGACTGATTAATCTCTCCATTTTTGTAACTTTCTGAAACTAATAACCGTAATTCTTCTTCTGAATGAACCTCATCGTGCCCTTTCGGTGGTTTCAGCCCTAACAACTTCGTAATAATGCGGGCTGATCCATTTAATAGCCAAATAAATGGAAACGCCATACGATAAAAGAAAATTAATGGTTTAGCAACAAACAAACTCACTTGTTCAGCTTTTTGAATCGCGAATGTTTTTGGGGCCAATTCCCCTATTACAACATGTAAAAATGTAATAAACAAAAACACTAAAATTACAGCAAACATGTCTGCTAGTTGAGTAGAAATGTTCAAATTTGCAAAAAGCGTGTCAAACATTTGCTTTAACGCCGGTTTACCAAACCACCCAATCCCCAGAGCTGTAACTGTTATTCCTAGCTGACAAGCAGATAAATATTCGTCTAAGTTTGTAATGACTGTTTTGACAGATGTTGCGCGATTATTTCCTTCTGCAATTAAATAGTCAATTCGTGAACTTCGCACTTTAACAATTGCAAATTCTGCTGCAACGAAAAATGCCGTTAAGGCAATTAAAACAATCACTATACTTATACTATATATGTCCAAATACTTCTCCTTACTTACATTGTAAGCAAGGAAGCCACCTCCTACTTAATTTTATTCAAGTGAAGTAAGCATTCTAATACTCTAACAAAATTCTACATTAGCAACCACCTTTTTATATATTATATGCATACATAAAAAAGATATTTATCATTATGATAATCTAATTCATTTCCCTTAGTCAAATAGTTCTAAATCTTAAGATAAAAGATTTTATATAAACGATATATTCTTCACAGCTTCATTTCGTGAAAAAACACTTTCTTTGCCGATTCCACACTTCTTTTGTCACACTAGAAGGGAACTTCCTTCATAGATCGAAATCATTCAACAGGATATATATAGGAGGGATTATTTTGGAATATAAAACACCATTTATCGCAAAAAAATTAGGTGTTAGCCCAAAGGCTGTTGTCCGGATTGCACAACAATTAAATCTTACGATAGAAAAAAATAAATATGGTCACTTTATTTTCACACAAGAAGATTTAGATCAAATGTTAGAATTCCATCTTTTACAAATAGAGCAGTCTCAAAACTCTCACCCTACTCAAAAAACATCATCAAATGATGTTGAAGAATTAAAAACTCAAGTAAATACAATTGTTCAAAACAAATCATCACATGAATTTGAGCAATTAGCAGCTCAATTAAACACTATTACGAGAAGGCTAGATCGAATGGAAGAACAAATGCAAGATAAGGCAAATGATGTTGTTACGTACCAACTTTTACAACATCGCCGTGAAATGGAGGAAATGTTAGAGCGGATTCAAAAGCTAGAAGCTTCCCTCAAGAAAGAAGAACCAATATATATTACTCCCGATTCAAAACCAACATATGAACGAGAAAAGAAGCCGAAGCGCCGCAAAATGATTTTTAGTATATTTGGATTATAATTTTTAGACCCTTATTAAAATAATAAGGGTCTTTTTTCATGAAGAAAGACTTCATATTAAAATAGCATTCTCTTTATTATATATATTCATTTCGCTTTATTTTGTTAACATAATATTTTTACTGTATTCTGCGATTAATGCCTGTGCATGAGCATTCCCTTGAATCACATCTCGAAATTCTTTTAAAGAATACAAATGCGTAGCCCCTTTTCGGGCATGAATTCGCACTGGTACACCTTGTAAAGTATCATGAAACTGAAATGGCTTATCTACCGGTTCAATTGGGAAACCGAGTGTTAATAAATACATATACATTCTTTTTGTCACTGCTGCAATATACCATTCTGCTTTCGTTTCTAATGCATGCATAAATAAAATAGCTGTTAGTCTTTTGAAGTGTCCTCTCCCACGAGACGTTTTCGCAATACTTAACTTGCCTATTTCATACACATTTTTCAAATCTTTCACTAAATCATTTTTAGAAAACGGATAGAAAAACTCAGAATTCGATTGCTCTGGTTCCGTATACTTAATACATTCTACTGTACCAATATGATGTTCATCTTCTATTAATAAAAATCGTGATGGATTTAAATTACGTTCTACGAACATTAAGTTTCTTTCTTCACAAAAATCTCCCCATAGTTGCTCGAACCAAAAATGTTCTTCTTTTGTTTGAACACGCTGGAACATATTTACCCGCCTTTCCCATCGCCGCTCTGTTTTTGATAACGCTTTCACTATCTATCATATAAGAACAAATCTTCGTATGCAACTAAAAATATTTATGACTTATTATATTCTGCAAAATGAATTAAATTCCATCTTAATTGTCTTTTATCCCTCATGTACCGTTCTTCTAACAATATATTTATATTACTTTCAAATTCAAATCGTATAAAGCTGCCTTCCATACAGCATATATTTCTTCTTAATCTAAAAAAATCCTTTATAAAAAAGGATTTTTTTACTTCTTCATGCTTTTTAACCACTTCTCAAAAATTTGTACCATTCCATGTTTTCCGGCTAATTTCTCTTCCCCTTGTTTCGTTTTATATGGATATAATTGCAAGAACACACCACATCCAGACTCAATTTTTTTACTATGCATATGACTTCCTGGATATACACAAATAACTTCATAAATGGCCCTTCGATAATAGACTCTCTTTCCATCCTGTTCTTCTACATATTTTATAGACCAGTACTTATACATTTGCTCAGTTGCCTTCGTATTTCCAACGTGCTGAAAAATATTGTACATGGGGCTATACTTCACTTCGATAATAATAGAAGATTGATATACGTATTTCCCTTCTTCCTTTACATAACAGTCTAAGCGAATGTCTGGCTTCTTCGTATCTTCTCCATTATAAAAATTACTCCCTTTACTTAATGCAATAAGAGGATGAGTTTCAATTAAATCATTAAATGCGACTTGTACTCTAATATCATCTCGTTGTAAAACTACTGTCGTTCCATCCTGTAATCCATCTACATAAAAATGTTCTTGAATTTGTTCACGAATGGAATTTCTAGCCTCAAAACCAATTTGCTCTAACATGGAAATAACGATAAAAAAAGCGTAATATTCATACACTAAAAATGTTGGTTTATAAACAAATAATAAAGATGGAGATTGTTCTGTATATTGTGGAAGTAAATCTAAATGCTGTAGTAGTTGTTGATGTGGTATCGGTAAATTATGTGAGTGCATGTTACCAGTTTCGGAAACTTCTCTCCAAAATGGAGAATGCATTAAAGTTTGAAAGTATTGTACACTTTCATGTACAAAATGCGCTAATATTTTATATTCTTGTATCTTCATAGAGCTTTTTCGCAAATCCGCCTCTTTTAGTAAATGTATATTTTTATATTTTTGTTTCTCTCTATCGGTCACTGATCCATTACGCTCAATTGTTTGTATAATCGTTTTTACAGCTTGAAATTCTTCTGATTTCTTCCTTTTTGCTCTTTCTAATATTTCAATTGTTTGGCGCAAAAAACTTTCCGCTTCAAGTAAATAGAGATAAAATTGCATCGCTTTAAATTTAAGAAATGCATTTTCCTTACTATTTTTTTGTTCTATCAACTTACGATTATAATATTTTGCATACGGTTTTCTTTCCGCCACTATGGCTCCTTTTCTCGTCGCTTTCCGCTCCTTTTCTTCCCATTTATATTCATGTATAAATTTTGAACTCGATTCTATTTTCTTGAAAATTTGCTTTATCTTTTTCATTTTTTGCGGCAACTTTCTAAGTAACACTAAATAAGAAGAATCTTCAATATCACTAAGTGCAGAGAAAGTCTTTTTATAATAACCTCTATCTAAAATCAACTCATTCAAAATTGACTTTACATAGTTTTGAATCATTTCAAATTGATCATCAAAAAAATTTTTGGGAACGATTTGAAATGCGCCATAATACGTTCTATCTTCTATATTCACTTCAAAATGATATAATCCACAACGCCATGGATAAAAGAATTCCGTTTTTCCATGTTCATATATTAATACCTTTTGTTTTTTTTCATTTATTTCATATTTTGACTCTTTTATATTTTTCTGTCCCTCATATACTTTATTCCATATAAAAGTAATATTCATTGGACTTTCATAATGGTAATGCAATCTAATTGGTTTTAATTCTTGTACTTTATAAATACATTGAACTAATTCTGTAGTAGATGTACAAAGACGATTTAATAAAATATATTCCCCTTTTGCCTCAGTTCCAATGATTAACTTTAATACAAAAGGGAGCGTTTCTTTCGTATCAACGATTTCTGTTTCATATCGCCCTTCATTTTGCATAGCCATACAGCTCCAGTTCTCTACGCTTTTCTCTTATATATGCTAAAGAGTGTTCAAATGTAGATACCCTGTTTGCAAGTGGCGATTGCAAAAGAGGTAGTAATGTTGTCCCCCTTTTTACGTCTTCAGAAAGTAAAGACCCAACCATCATTTCAGTCCCTCTTATTTTCGTCAATACACGTTGCTTGATTTGTAAATCAAATCCCTCTTCTCTACTGATCATATAGGAATGATTATTTTGGAACGGTATATTTTGCAAGTAAGTAGCGATTGCGTTTGCACATCGAAATGAAATTCCCTTTGACATATCATGTGATGACAATACAACATGTAACTTATCTAATAGTTCTAACTCTTCTTCAGAAAACACCTCAATCATCGCTTTATTCCTGACCCAGCTTATACGAAATTCTCCTGCAGTTACTTTCAGAGGTGGTTGTAATACAATTTTCTCTTGTTCCATACACATCTCACAAAACGGAATCTTTTGTAACGTTATTAAATTCGTCCGATCTAATAATCGATCTGAGAGTTCTTTCGTTGTTTCATCAAAATTTACTGTACCTACAAATATAATATTTTCACCAATTTCAATTGTTGATGGAATTGGATTTTCTTTTTCTTGTACACCTTCATACAAATTTAGAATACGGTTTTGCTTTTCAAGTTGAAGAACAGATAGAAATGGAGTAAACCAATGCTCAATATGCGACATATTCATTTCATCAAAAACGATTATATATAGTTGATTTTGATTTTCTTTTGCCTTCATTAACGCCCTAACTAATTTTGTTTCACTTTCAATAAAAGTACCATTTGGGTGAAGGTAACCAAGTAAATCATGTGGTTCTTGATACGATGGTGAAATCGGAATCCAAACCAATTCTTCCCCATACTGTAATCCAAGTGCTTCTGCATAAGCTTGCACAAATCGGGATTTCCCAGCGCCTGGTATACCACCTAGAATCGTCAACATATTTGTTTTCGCACTTATATGGAAATTATAAATGTCCGTTTCATCCAAATATAGCCCTTTATTACGTACAAAACTTTTTACATACTGTAAAAAGACGGATTCACGCTCATCCCATTCCCATTCATCCTTGTGCACTTTTATTTCCTCTACTTCTACATGCTTACCTTCTTCAGTCATTCGTTTTTTTAATTGCTCATACATGTGATTGCTTACAAAATACAATTGATCTTCTACCGCTATTTCCACATACTTCATCCAGTCATTTAAGTCTATATACTTACATTCCCGCTGCTGTTCAAAATAGGCGATTGAACTAATTGATGATGACTTTAAAGATATATTTCCATATAACCTTCCATCGTGCCACAATAATTCGGGAGGCTCAAAGTCTTTCGGATATTTTGGCATTAGAAATGACAAATAGCCATTTCCAAGTTTTCTTTCTAAAGACTCTCCTTTTTTGTATTCGGAAACTTTAGGTACTGGAATCATTTTATAGCCATTGGCCATTTCTCGTGGTTCTTCCGCACAAATTAACTCCACGTATATATGTCCTCTTTCATAATAGAGACGAAACATAACCAATTGCTTTTCTAATTTTCTTTTCTTTAATTCCGAAAAGACTTTTTCATTCTTTTTATTGCTACATAAACCTTCAAATACGTATGGTTCATTTTTTAATTGCTCTTGTAACGTGAATGGTATTGGCGATAGGCATTGCACAAAAAAATTCTCTCCATTCTTCTCTCTCTCTGCTTTTGTAAACTTTCCGATAAACCTCATATAGTACATTCTTTTTATAAAACTTGGCTGAAGAGCTTTATGTAATTTCACCTTCGTCACCTTCTTTTTTTCATACTATTCTTAGTGTATGAAAGAAATGAAAAACTAGAAACAAAAAACCTGACGTTATCCGCCAGGTTCAAAATAAAAACGTATATTAATGAGATGGAAATGCTTTTTTCTCTTGTAAAATGGCATTATGAGCAATTTTCATTTTAGCAAGTACATATCGTAATCGATCTTCAGCGTTTTCATCTGTATTTTGCTGTAATTCCGCCAAATTCTCTACAGCACTCGCTAAATTTTCAATCACTCCTCGTAGTTCAGGATGATGATTAAAAAAGGATTCTTGCACTAATACTTTCCTTACTTCACTCGCTAAATCAACAATTCTGGTTAACTGTTTTTTTTCTTCCATTTTCATCCCTCCTGAATATCTTATGTATTAAATATTCTCTAGACAAAGAAAAAAGCCCTTTATTTAAAAGGACTTTTACATTTTTATATTTCCAGTTAATAGCATATAAAGTGATGTGATAGCTGCGATAACAATTGCCCACATTACATATCTCTCAATACCTTTAAAACAACGATTTCCTTTTTCTTTTCTTGCATACATGTAAACAATAATCCCGATTCCATACACGATTGAAACAAGTAATAAATTTTTCAAACCTGCTGCATATAGAAGCCATACAGAATAAATAGAAGCAATTAAAGCTAACGAGCCGTTTTTTACTTTTGCATCTTTTAGTTCGTTTGTAATAACTAATTTGAATTGGAATAACGCTGATAATAAATATGGTACTAAAATTGATGTTGAAGCTATGAAATACATAATTTGATATGTTGATTCTGAAAACAGAACGATTATAAATATAATTTGGGCAACGCAATTTGAAATCCATAATGCCATATGTGGCGTTTGTTTTTTATTTGTTTTCGTAAAGACTTTCGGAAACACGCCATCTTTTCCTGCTACGTGGGAAATTTCAGAAACAAGTAAAAACCAGCCTATTAATGTACCTACAAGTGAAGCAACTAACCCAATGTTAATCGCAACTGCGCCCCATGTCCCAACAACATGTTCTAATACATGTCCCATTGATGGGGTTTCTAACACGGAAAGCTCTCCTCTTGTCATCGCTCCCATAGACAAGACAGAAATTAAAATATAAATAGACATTACTAAAATAAGTCCAAGTACTGTCGCTTTACCAACATCTCGGCTATTTTTCGCTCTACCAGATAATACAACCGCTCCTTCAACCCCAATGAAAACCCAAAGAGTTACAAGCATTGTATTTTTCACTTGACCAAGTATAGAGGAAACTGATATAGTTCCTTCTCCCCAAAAATCATGTGTAAACGTATCCCAGCGAAATGCTGTTACCATTACAACAATAAATAATACGATTGGAACTAATTTCCCTATCGTTGCAATAACATTCATAATAGATGCTTCACGAATTCCAAATAAAATTAGAAAATGAAGTGTCCATAATAAAAGTGACGCTCCAACAATAGACGCAACATTATTTCCACCTTTAAAAATGGGGAAGAAATAACCTAATGTACTAAACAGTAACATGATTGTTGCAACGTTTCCTAAAATTCCTGCTAGCCAATATCCCCAAGCACTGTTAAATCCGATATATTCTCCGAAACCAGCACGTGCATAACTATAAATTCCGCCCTCAAGCTCCGGTTTTTGTCTTGCTAACGTTTGATATACGAGCGCGAGTGGAATCATTCCCATCGCTGTAATACACCAACCAATTATTATAGAGCCGCTATTCGCTCCTACTGCTAAATCATGCGGTAAACTAAAAACACCGCCACCAACCATCGTTCCGACTACTAATGCAATTAATGGAAAAAAACCTAACTTCTTTTCTATTTGTACCACCCCATCTGTCATTCTAGGTGTTATGTTCGTTCAACTATTAAAGTCACCTTTTTCTCTAATAGACGTTTCTCTTATATTTTTTCAGGAAAACATTACTTATTCTAAAAGAAAATGAAGAAAAATGGAATACTTTTTTGAAAAAATGTATAAGTATGCACAAAAAAACCGTTCATTTTGTAATGAACGGTCATTTCATACATATAAATTTGTATATTTCTTGTAAAATTAACGAAGTAAATTCTCTTTTTGTAAAAATTGTTTCGCAACTTCTTCACTACTTTTTCCATTCACATTTACTTCATAATTCATTTTTCGCATTTCTTCATCTGTAATCTTCCCAGATAATGTATTTAATACTTTTTCAAGTTCAGGATATTTCTGTAACGTCTCTTTTCTTAATAATGGTGCACCTTGGTACGGTGGGAATAACCCTTTATCATCTTGTAGCACTTTCAGTCCATACTGCTCAAGTTCACTATCAGTTGAATATGCATCGATTACGTTAACATCCCCTGATTGAATTGCACTATAACGTAGTTTCGGTTCCATCGTTTTCACATTTAAAAACTTATAGTTATATAATTTTTGCATTCCTTTATAACCGTCTTCACGATCAGCAAATTCTAATGTGAATCCTACTTTAGCATCCTGTGCCATTTTTCCTAAATCAGAAATTGTATTTATATTATTTTGATCTGCTATTTTTTTCGGCATAGCTAGTGCATATGTATTGTTATACTCCATCGGCTTCAACATAACCATATTATATTTCTTTTCCATTCCAATGCGAGCCTGCTCATATACTTCATCCCGATTTGTACTTTTTGGCTCTTCTTTCACGAAAGTAGATAAAGCTGTTCCTGAAAATTCAGGGTATATATCTACTTCTCCTGATTTCAATGCTTCAAATACAAATGCTGTTTTTCCAAGACCTGGTTTTAATTCTACGTGTAAATCGGTATCTTGTTCGATAAGTTGCTTATACATTTGAATTAAAATTTCAGGTTCTGATCCAAGTTTGCCGGCAATAACAATATCTTTCTTTTGTGTGTTCCAAAGAAAGGGAGAAGCAATCATTATACAAGTAATACATATCGTCAATATAATACGCTTAGAGGAGCGTTTTGGACTCTCAAGCACTCTAAGTACTACATCAAAAAATAAAGCGAGTAACGCGGCTGGTACGGCCCCTAAAATGATAAGCGCATGATCATTTCGATCGATACCAAGTAATATGAGTTTTCCGAGCCCACCAGCACCTATAAGAGCTGCTAATGTAGCTGTTCCAACAATTAATACCATCGCCGTACGAATACCGGCCATAATAATTGGTAAAGCAAGAGGAAGTTCTACCTTCCACAGTCTTCTCCAGCTATTCATCCCCATAGCTCTCGCTGCCTCGATTAAAGATTCATCTAACTCCCTTATTCCTGTATATGTGTTTCGTAAAATAGGTAATAGTGCATACACAACTAATGCAATAATGGCAGGAAGTTTTCCAATTCCTACTAACGGAATTAAAAGTCCGAGTAATGCCAGTGATGGGACAGTCTGCATAACTGCAGAAGTTCCTATTATAAATTCAGCCATTCGTTGTTTTCTCGTTAATAAAATGCCAAGTGGCACCGCAATAATTACTGCAAAAAATAGTGAAATAAGCGATATTTGTAAATGCTCACTTAATGCAGTTAGTAATTCTATTTTTCGCTCTTGGAACGTTTGTATAAAATCAGTCACTGTTTAGCCTCTTTCCTTCATTTGTTCAACAATGTAATTAACAATATGACGACTTGTTAAAGCTCCAACATATTGACCATTTTCTTCAACTGGAACGACTTCGTCAGCTCGTACACGAATTAATGCTTCTTGTAAAGAAGAATGCAATGATAGTGCATCCCCTTCTATCCGCATACTTTTATCAAGTGGTAATACATCTTCTATACTTTTCCCCTCATACCAAGGTCGTCCACGATTTCCAATGAACTCCTCTACAAACTCATTTTTCGGATTATGTATAATACCTTCTGGTGTATCTAATTGAACAACTTTTCCTTCTTTCATAATACAAATACGATCTCCAAGCGATAACGCTTCTTGCATATCATGTGTTACGAACACAATTGTTTTTTGAATCTTTTTTTGCAATTGTACGATATCCTTCTGAAGCTGTTCCCTACTTAATGGATCTAACGCACTAAACGGTTCATCCATAAGAACGATTTTCGGGTTTGCGGCTAATGCCCTTACGACACCAACGCGCTGCTTTTGCCCTCCTGACAATTCATCAGGCATACGATCGCGATATACGTCTGGATCTAGCCCGACCATCTGTAGCAACTCATCGACACGAGCTTTTATTTTTTCTTTGCTCCATTTTCTCATTTCAGGAACAACTGCAATGTTTTCTGCAATTGTCATATGCGGAAACAAAGCGATTTGCTGCAATACGTATCCTATATTCCAACGCAATTCATTAATATTATATTGTTGAATATCTTTTCCATCGATTAAAATAGATCCTTCAGTCGTTTCAATTAAACGGTTAATCATTTTCATTGTCGTTGTTTTCCCGCAACCACTCGGACCAATGAGAACAAAAAATTCTCCCTTATTAATTTCTAAATGCAATGAATCCACTGCTTTCGTGCCATCTTCATACGCTTTTGACACATGATTAAATTGAATCACAAATACAGCTCCTTTAATGTTGTTTCCTTTATTTTGATGGAATACGGCATTCATTTCAAATGATACGCTTTATAATTAAAAAAGAGCCCACATTTGAGCTCTAACGGTCGAACAATATTGTTTTCATTATTGCAGCATATTCACGTACATACATTTTTTTCTTAGAGCGCATTGGTGTTTCAGCAGCTAGTGCCTCCATCTTCATGCCTAAACGCTTTGCGATTATTTTCGTTCTATATAAATGATACGTATTACTTACAACTACCGCATGTTTCACATCATATAAATCCATACTAAACTTTACATTCTCATACGTATTTGTAGATTGATCTTCTATTAAAATACGATTCTCATCTATACCATGTACCATTAAATAGTTTCTCATACTATGAGCTTCCGGTATATCTTCATCTTCCCCTTGACCACCTGAAACAATTACTTTCGCTTCAGGATGGGAATATAAATATTCCAACGCTACATCCAAACGGTTTTGAAGAGATAAAGACGGTCTATCTCCAAATAACTTTGCGCCTAATATAAGAACGTATGGAGAGTGATTACTCAATTTTTCACGAGCAACTTTCTTCATTCGAAACGTCATATAAAGAATGTATAGTGGCGGTAGTAATAAGATTATAAGCAATATCCATTTGTTCATAAATAAGTTTGCACTCCCTTTCTTTTTATTATATAGAAAAAGATAGGGAGGCAGAAGTATTTTTTATCCCGCTATTTGCTGGGCAGTAAGACCCCCAACTCAAAATTCAGCGAAAGCAAAGAAGTTAGGTGGGATTCGGGCTGCCCGTAAAAGCCCGATTGGTGAGGGGTGAACAGAACCCCCACGGTATAAAGTTTCACTTTATACGATTGATTTATTTGAAACGTTCGTCCCTACTTTACGTTGTGAAAGTACATAATAAATTGCGATTCCTAATGAAAAAATCAATATGCAGCTTAATACGTAAAAAGGGAGCATTACCCCAGTTTTAGATACACCAGCTGTAAACAGCATTAATAATACAATTCGTATTCCTGTACCAATTAATCGAAATACGCTGTCTACACGTCCCATTACTTCGTTTGGAATTTCCTCCATCATCAATACATTTCTTGCCACTCTTGTACCTGCATTGCCAATTGCATGAAAAATTGCAAGTCCATATAACAACATTACGGAAGGTTCAATAATCATTGCGGTAATTGAAATTACATAAATGAGCATCGTCATGACGATTGAAACTTCTATCTTTATATATTTCATCATAATTGGAATACCTATTCCCGCAAGAACCGCTCCGACGCCGTACATCATACCTTCTATTGCGTATACTGAGGCACTGGCTTTTAATAGATCTGAAATATATACCGGGATTAAATAATTTGCCATCATGACACCGATAAACGGCATATAAGTCGCCAGTAAAAACCAAAAGAACTTCGGACGCTTTTGCATAAAGTGAATCCCTTCGGACAATTGCTTCTTAAATGTTACTTTCCTTTTTACTTCCTTTTTCTTTACGTACGGTATACATAAGAAAAGGAAAAATGCTCCTACAAAAGTTAACATATCTACTAACAAAATCCATTTTAAAGAAATGATTTCAATAAGGAAGCTAGCAGCCGCTCCTGAAATAACTTGAGTTAACTGTCCTTGTATTTCCATTGTTCCACTTAAATTTTTATAATGTTCTGCTTGAAATATCTCTTGGTTAAACGCAAATATTGTAGGATAAAATAATAAATAGTAAAATGACCCTGCTATATATATAAGAATATAGTGAATAGAATGATAAGGTTGCCCAGTAAATCCCCATATAGCCATCATCCCTATAATGACTATCCCAATACCTTCATTACATAATAATAAAGATTTTCTTGAAAAACGATCAATACTCTGCCCGATAAACGGTGTTAATAAAAACATAATAAGAGTTGCGATGATGGAGACATAACCAAACGTTGTCTCTCCTCCATTCTCTTTAATTAACAACCACGGAATCGTTATCATAACAATACCGGAGCCAATAGCTGATAGACTATTGGCCCCTAGAATGAAATACAAGCGTGAATCTTTATACAGAGATGACATATCACTCAACTCCTAGTTGTTTTTTCACCTCTTTATATACGCTCATATATGCTTTTAATTCTTTAACTAAATCATGAATTAATGGTTTTGCATCTTCTCCAAGTTCACCGTCTTGTACATGAAGTCCATCAAGCACAACTTGTTTTGGGATTGCATTTGCGTACACCCCTCTAGCAACAATACGCATATTGTTTAATGCGTTAATGCCACCTTTACCGCCTCCAGCAACTGCAAGTAATGCGACAGGTTTATGAACAAATTCACTACTGCTTAAGTAATCTAACGAATTTTTCAACGCCCCACTCATTGCATTATGATATTCAGGTGTACATAGTACTACAGCGTCTGCAGTTTTCACTAATGCCTTTAATTTTTTTACCGCTTCTAATTCACGTTGTGATTCTTCCCCGTTATATAAAGGCAGTTCCTCTACTGATAAATCGTATAACTCCCCTTCAAATTGATCAGCAATATATTTCGCCACCACACGAGTTCTACCGAATTTTCTTGGAGTACCGTTAATAACGACTAGTTTCATAATTATTTCTCTCCTTTGTTTTTCAGTTATACTTATATATTATCAGAAATTTCTATACAAAACACAATATAAAGAGGGAACTAGCTTGATAAAATAGTATGATAGACGAAAAAAAGAACTCATACGAAAGTATGAGTTCTTCACAATTACTTTTCCTCCTCTTTATGACACAGTATGCCAATGTTTCCTTTCGCTTCAAAATGGTTATACGCTTTTTCTGCTAATTTAATACGCTCTTCTGGTAAAGCTACATATTTCATAATATTTTCTATTATTTTTTCGTATGGAGTAAACACAATTCCTGGCCACTCTATCTCGTCCTCTGGATTACTATTTTCCGAAATAATAAATTTCTTATTTGCCACCGCATAAGAAACTCGAGGTGTTTCAAGAATTCCTGATAAGTAAAAATGAATATTTAATATAATTTTAGACCTAGCGATCAACTCATTTCTAACAATTCCCCACGCATTATTTTTAAAAACAATATTTAAATTGGGGGCAACTGCTTTTAATTGATCTAAAATAGCTTGCCGCCTCGGATTAAGAGCACCTATAAACAGTATATCGATGTCTTCAGTTACCTCATCTTCAAATGCATCTTTTTTTATTTCCAAAGTTGGGGCATAGTTCATTCCTATATGTCTTATTTCTTTTCCTACACCTTTTTGTTTTAACCATGCTATATTTTGTTTACTATAATCCCAAATTTCCTTATCTTTTAATAACATTAAATAAAGGGGGTGCGCATAAGGGCTTCCTTCATATAGCTGTTCTAAATTATAAATAATTGCATTTTTCGGAAGTAGATTCGGGTTATGTGCATATGTATGCGCTCCAAAAACAATTGTATTTTTCACATTTTCTAGTATTGTTTCTGAAATAATTGCTGTATTTCCCTCCTGCTCCAATCGCCATTTCAAAGCTCGCGCGACATCTATGAAACTACCATACGTCTTTGGGCATATAAAAAGACAATAATCATATTCTTTATTCAAATAAGCTTCCATTAGCCTTAAATTATTTTTATACAAATCCACATCCGGATATTTAAGTAAAAGCTCATTTGCATGTTTTTTTGCTACTTTATATAATCCAGCATAATAAGCAGCAATGCACCTTCTTAATTCAATCCTTTGCCGATGCTCATCTGCTACGTCCATGTCTAAAAGCAGATTTGCAATACAATACGCTTTTAAATGATCACGATCATAATAATAATCTAGTAGTGGCATCAATTCTTCATACGTATTTCCATGCACAGATTCTCCTAGTTCTAGCGCCCATCGTATTAATTCCATTATTACTCCACTACTCCTTTAACCGAAATTGTATTTAATAAAATTTCGCATTACTTTCTACCATATTTGCTATATGCAACGGTAACTCTTCTTTTTTCGATTCCAAAAATTTTTGTGACACTGCACCTAAATGTTTTTTATGCGGTATATAAAAAGCACTTATAGAAATCTCATAGTCAAATAAGTAATCATACACATGGTAATCTACAAATAGAAGATCATTATTCGGAAAAGGAACTTCCTTCCCTTGCAAGGCATACATCAAAGCAATATTATTTTGAGATTTTAATCGATACATTCTTGCAAGTTGGTATAATGGTTCAGCTCTAGTTGGTCGGTATTCCCACGCTTTTTGAAAATAAAGAATTGCTAATGCTGTATATTGTTCTTCTTGCTTCTTCATAGTTTCTTTTTCTTCCGCTTCTGTTACTTCATGTTGCTGATTTGCCGAACGGTTTGCTAATTGTTCATAACAAAATCCTATTCGCAATAACGAATAGAAAACTTCTTCAACCCATCCCCCTGCTTCCACTCTTTTTTTGTACCATTTAATCGAATCTTCAAATTGACTTAAATGAAAATAAGTTTGGGCTAAATAAAATAAATATCTTATATGCAAATCAGGCGTTGTTTCTGGATCATTAATCCCTTCTAACAATAATCTCTCATCTCTCTCAAATTTATCAGCTTTACTACCACCATCACCAGGGTCGTTAACGACAAGCGTCTCTAACCTTGCTACTCTCGTATTGTAATTCGCACCAACTTTGGAACGATCTATATCCCAATACTCATGAGTAACACCGACAGATTTCCATGGTAAAGAAGCTTTCAAAAGGCGTGTAAGCCAATACTTAATATGAATATCATATTGCAATGTAAGATAATGGTCTTCCGTTAAACTAGTCTTATCAAACTCAGGATCAACTTCTAATATCATATCTGCATCTAATATTAATAAATAATCTGCTTCTGGATATGTTTTTTGTGCCAATGAAACAGCTAAACTTCTGTTATAACCAAAATTTTTAAATGGTTCATGATGAACTGTTCCTGGGATTTCATTTTCTTTACACCAATTTTCAATAATTTCGGGTGTATGATCAGTTGATCCCGTATCACAAATAGAAACAAAGTCTACAATTGATTTTGTAGCATTTAAACATCTTTCCATAATTCTAGACTCGTTTTTAACAATCATACAAAGACATAACTTTTTTTCTTTCCCTGCATTCTTCACTTGCTCATTTCCCATTTAACCACCTCATATTTTATTAACACGCTCTTTTCATATGTAACACCACTTCATAGCTACATTGATGACATAATCATCCTTTTACTATTTATGAAAATTTCATTTTATTTATTCTTATTTTTATATTGGGACATCTTTCATGCTTCACTATATATTTGATACATCCAGTACAAATAAATAATGATTGATTGGTATTTTCAATTTAGAAATTTCTTACACTATAAAAAAGAAACTTGCGCCTTTGCACAAGTTTCTTTCAAAAATCATTTCCTATTTTTTCACAACTTCATGTCCACCGAACTGATTACGAAGAGCTGAAACTACTTTTCCGTGGAATGTATCATCTTCTTGAGAACGGTAGCGCATAAATAATGACATTGCAATTACCGGCGCTGCCGCTTGAAGTTCAAGTGCCGTTTCCACAGTCCATTTCCCTTCTCCTGAAGAGTTCATCACACCTTTTATGCCATCTAGTTTTGGATCATCTGCAAATGCCTTTTCAGTTAAGTCCATTAACCAACCGCGGATAACCGATCCGTTTGCCCATACTTTTGCAACATCTTCATAATTGAAATCAAAATCACTTTTATCTAACACTTCAAAGCCTTCAGCAATTGCTTGCATCATACCGTATTCAATACCGTTATGAACCATTTTTAAGAAATGACCACTTCCGACGCGGCCTGCATAAGAATACCCATTTTCTACTGCTAAATCTTTAAATAAAGGTTCTAATTGATCGTAAATTTCTTTTTCTCCACCAACCATTAAGCAAGCACCGTATCTAGCTCCTTCTACACCTCCTGATGTTCCGATATCTACGTAATGTAAACCAAATCTTTTCGCTTCTTCCGCACGGCGTAACGTATCTTTATAGAATGAATTTCCGCCTTCAATAACGATATCGCCTTCCTCTAATAATGGATATACATCTTTTAATACTGACTCTACAACTTCTCCCGCAGGTACCATTACCCAAATTGTACGAGGAGCTTCTAGTTCAGCAATCATTTCTTTTAATGTATGACGAGCAGTAATCCCTAAAGCCCCTGCTTTTTCAACAAGTTCTTTATTAACGTCATATACAACTACTTCATGCTTGTCTTCATATAAATGTTCTGCTAATGGGAATCCCATTTTTCCTAATCCAATTAAACCTAGTTTCATATTAATCAATCTCCCATTCTATACAAATATATTTAATAATGAAATTAGCCCAAGTGCTACAACAGATAATATTGTCTCCATTGCAGTCCATGTTAATAATGTTTCTTTCACAGTCATTCCGAAATACTCTTTAATCATCCAAAACCCAGAATCATTTACATGTGATAAAATTAATGAACCTGCACCTGTTGCAAGTGCTAGTAGTTCAACATTTACACCTGGTGTACTTGCTGCAATCGGTGCTACAATTCCAGCTGCTGTCATCATAGAAACTGTAGCAGATCCAGTCGCAATTCGGATAAGTGCCGCAATTCCCCAACCTAATAATATCGGTGAAATATGAGATTCTTTCGCCATTTCTGCGATTGTCGTTCCAATTCCAGAATCTAATAATACTTTATTAAACGCACCGCCTGCACCAATAACTAACAGTATGTTCGCAATTGGCCCTAAACAATCATTTGTAAATTGTAATACTTTATCTTTTGAGAAACCTTTTGCATAACCAAGACTAAAGAAAGAATATATCGTTGCAATTAATAACGCGACTATTGGATCTCCAATGAAGTGCAATACTTGTGCAAGTTGACTTGTTTTGCTTAGCCCTACTTCCGCAATCGATGCACCTAGCATAAGAAATACTGGAAGTAAAATAGTAAACAATGTATTTCCGAAACTAGGAAGTTCCTTCTTCTTATCTCTTTCAATAAATTGCTCCGCTATATCTAATGGTACTTCTTTATGTATACGAGCACCGATCCATTTCCCGTAAAGCGGACCTGAAATGATTGCAGTTGGAAGTCCGACAATTAATGCATATAAAATTGTTTTCCCTACATCTGCTTTAAAAATACCTACCGCTGCCATCGCTGCCGGATGCGGTGGAACGAGTCCGTGTACAACAGATAGTCCTGCTACTAGTGGAATACCAATTGTAATAAGCGATACCCCTGTTTCTAACGCAATTGTAAATACTAATGGAATTAGTAGTACAAATCCAACTTGGAAAAATACTGGAATCCCTACTAAAAATGCAACGAACATCATCGCCCAGTGAACACGTTTCTTCCCAAAACGATCTATTAATGTGGTAGCAATTCGTTCAGCACCGCCAGATTCGGCCATCATTTTTCCAAGCATCGTTCCTAATGCTAAAACTATCGCTAAAAACCCTAACGTATTACCAAGCCCTAGTTTAATAGAATCGATAATCCCTGGATCTTTGGGTGAAGTTCCAATCAATGGCATTCCCATTGCTAGCCCTACACCAATTGCTGTTAATATTAACGCGACAAACGGATGCCATTTTACTACCGTAATAAGTAAAAGTAGTATGACAACTGCCGCTAGTACGATTCCAACTACCATTTCTCCCAATCCCCCTATTGTTTACGTTGGAAAGCAGCTATACAATCAAATTCTTCTTTCAAGCGATTGTAAAGTCGTTCATACATATAAAACATTTCTAAATATATAGCCGTATTTTCTTTATTCGGTACATGATGATGAACAATATCAATCCAATCCTTTACCTCTTCAAGAGAATCAATTTTTCCTACAGCATATAAAGCAACTGCCGCTGCCCCAAGCGCAGATGCTTCATGACTTTCAGGAACAAGCAATTCTTTTCCCATCATATCGGATAACATTTGTCTCCAAAATGCAGATTTCGCAAAACCTCCTGAAACGCGTATTTCAGTAAGTGGCCCTGTACAATCCCTGATTGCGAGTGCAACAGAATATACGCTCATACAAACACCTTCCATGACTGCACGTATAAAATGTTCTCGTTTATGCTGAAGGTTTATTCCAAAGAATGTACCACGAGCATTTGCATTCCAGTAAGGTGCACGTTCTCCAGATAGAAACGGTAAAAATAGCAATCCACCCGCTCCAGCTGGTACACTTTCCGCATACTTAATTAATAAATCATACGGATCAATGCCAAGCTTCCTTGCAACTTCTTGTTCCGGGCTACCAAATTCATCACGTAACCATCTCAGTAATATTCCGCCGTTATTCGTTGGTCCGCCAATCACCCAGTGCTCGTCTGTTAATGCATAACAAAACGTTCTTCCTTTTTCATCTGTATTAACACTTGATGAAATTGTTCGAACTGCACCACTTGTACCAATTGTAATTGCAGCTGAGCCAGGCGATATTGCCCCAACGCCTACATTCGCAAGAACACCATCACTTGCACCAATAACAACTGGCGTATCTTCACGAATGCCCATCTTCTGTGCTAATTCAGGTTTCATACCCGATAAAATATATGTAGTTGGCACAGGTGTTGATAATTGTTCTGGTGACATATGTAACATCGTTAAAACATCTTCATCCCAGTTTAATGTTTCTAAATTAAATAACCCAGTAGCAGATGCAATTGAATAATCCACTACGTAGCGTGAAAATAATTGATAAATAACATATTCTTTAATGGAAATAAATTTATAAGCGCTCCTATATAATTCTGGCTCTTCCTCTTTCATCCACAATAATTTAGAAAGCGGCGACATCGGATGAACTGGTGTACCCGTTCGTCTATAAATTTCATGCCCATTCATATGTTGTAATAATTTTTCTGATTGCTTCGTACTTCGATTATCTGCCCAAATGATAGAACGCGTTAATGGCGTACTGTTTTCATCTACTGCAATTAATGAGTGCATCGCTGTACTAATACCGATTGACGAAATATCTTCTGGTAACACGTTACCTTTCTCAATGGCAACGCTTACAGTTTTGTATACAGCAGCACATATTACATCAGGATCTTGCTCAGCCCATCCGACGTTCGGTTGAATAATTGGATAATCAACTGCATGTGATGCAACGACTTTTCCTTTTTCTGTGAACACAACCGTTTTTGTACTTGTGGTACCGATATCAATCCCGATTACTCTCCCCCTTGTTTCCATGCGAATCTTCCCTTCGTTTCTAGTAAAATACGAACTAGTAAACCGTTTACATGAATTAGTATATAAAATATTTTTTCATTAATCAAGTTTTAAAAAGAAAATTTTTTTCATCACAAAAAATAAATCCCCTCATTCCATTTCACTTACATACTAAATTTAGCTTTTCCCTGCGGTAAAGTTGCGTTCTATTCGTTGCGCAACACACTCTTTTTCTTTCATTAACAACACATATATACTCCTTCCATACATTCTACTTATTTGCATGAAAAAGGAGTTGTACAGCAACTACCTCCTCAATGGAAACTTTGTGCATTTTGCTCGTTTTTATTGTATTAAGTTCTCTCGTACTTTTCTCTTAATAGTCTTAGAGCGCGTATCCTACTATCACTTTATTAACTTGTAAATATATGTTCCATGCTATAAAATCAAATAGTATTTATATTTTTCAGAAAAATAAAACAATATTTTAGACATTATTGTATAATGTTGTAAAAAGATGTCGGAGGGATTTAATGTTACATAAAATATCTCAATTCACAATTAAGCTTTCATCCATTCTTTTATCACTGTTACTATTATTAAATTTACCTTATTTATTTATCACTCAACAAGGATTCACCTTTCAACCAATTTATTTTTTTAACCAGATCGTTACTATGTTAAAACAGGTTTTCTCACCTGAATCATTGTTGGTTATAGGATCAGACCCAAAGTTTGGTCATTTAAAAACAACACCATTATTTCCAACTGTTTTAGAACCTTACCTATATTCGTTTATTATATTATTTGTAGCCTTTTTGCTTGCGCTCTTTATCTCATCTAGCATGGCATTTTTTTATTTTTTAGCAAAAGATTATATAAAAAAATGGATAAACCGAATTGTGTTCATATTAGAAGCTGTCCCTGATATGATGATGATGATTTGTTTACAAATATTTTTCATATGGTTACTGCGGAAATTCGGGGAATTACCTGTCACTATTATTTCTTTTAATGAAAATCGAGCTTATTTACTCCCTATTTTATCTTTAGCTGTCTTACCTACATTACAAATGTTTCGGATGATGGTGTTATACATAAAAGAAGAACATGGAAAACATTACGTAGAGGTTGCATATGGAAAAGGGTTTTCATCAAGTTATATACTATGCATTCATTTATTCAAAAATATATCTATCCACTTCTTCCACCATTTAAAAACGATTTTTGTTTTCTTACTTTCTAACTTATTTATTTTAGAATTTGTTTTTAATATGCAAGGCATTATTCAATTTTTATTTAAAAAGGCGTTTATTTCACCTCCAGCTGCATTTATCATACTTGTCATGATTATCTTACCGTTTTATGCCATTTTTCAAATAATCTCTTTCATGATGAATAGATGGCAAAAGCAATTGAAAGGAGCAGCTTTATGAAATCTATTTGGAAATCAAAACGCTTTTTAATCGGCTTTACTTATTTATTCATACTTGTTTCAGCTAGTTTTATTTATAGTTGGTTCTTTAAAGATAACATCCCAAAACCTCCTCAGTTACTTTACAATGACAATAACGAATTACTTGGAAAGGCCCCCTTTCCACCATCGTTAATACCGCCTTTTGGATCTGATCGTTTTGGAGAGTCTGTTTTCTTACAAATTATAGAAGGAGCAAAATTCACTATCTTATTAGCTGTGGCAATTAGCTTCTTTCGAATTTTATTCGGAACATGTATAGGAATTCTCTTAAGTTTATATGCTCCAAAATTCAAGAGATTTTTCCAGGCATGCTCAGAAGTGTTTTACTATATTCCTACTTTATTTATCGCATTTATACTCATCACGCCCGTTAATATTGTAATCATATCAAATGCTGATAGATTAGATCCAAATATTTCATTTGCATTTTATCAAGTACTTGTACTTATTTTCGTCGCTCTGCCTACACTTTCTTTATATATATCCTCAGAGGTTGATGAATTTATGAAACAAGATTATATTTTAAGTTCACAATTACTGGGTGCTAGCCGTTTTCATATTATCAAAAAACACTTACGAGTCTTATTACTTGACCGCTTATTTGTTTTATTTATGGAACATATCGTCCAAACTCTCATACTCGTTATCCATTTAGCGTTGCTTGATATTATAATTGGTGGGATACAAATGCGTGAACTCTATGACGGAGTACTCAAACCTGTTTCTCTATCGAATGATTGGGCAGGCCTTATTGGATTAAATCGTTATGAAATGAATATTTCATGGTGGATTATTTTGTATACTCTCGTTTCATTCTTTATTACGATTCTATTTATTAAGCTTATGACAATCGGGATTCAAGATGCACTGAAAGCAAGAGATTCGCAAGTTGTAGCAATTCAAACCGTTCCAAATCATAAAAAATTTGTTAAAAGTAAAGATTCTTTTTCGTTTGTAGATAAAGTGAACCTTTAATCCTTTCTCGTTAGTCGACATTGATAGTAGTGGAATGAAAAGAAGATGATTCCTGTTGAATGCAGGGATCATCTTCTTTCTGCTGTCTAACTTTTTTACATGTCTTTAGCTAGACTCATGCTTTTTATATTTAAAGTGAATTATTTGCAATCACAATTATGCTGTTTAAAATCGATTACCATACGTCCTTGAATTCTACCTTCTTCCATTTCTTCGAATACATTTTGTACTTTATCTAGAGAACAAGTTTGAACAACCGGCACTACTTTTCCTTCTGCACCGAACATGAATGCCTCTTCTAAGTCTTTACGAGTACCGACTAGAGAACCAACTACTTCAATTCCATCTAGTACAAGTCGCGGAATGTTTAAATCCATAGTTTCTACTGGTAAACCTACTGCAACGACTTTACCACAAGCACGTACTGCATCAACTGCTGAGTTGAATGCTACTTTAGAAACGGCTGTTACTACAGCAGCATAAGCACCACCAAACTCATCTTGAACAATCTTATCAGCAGGACCTTGAGAAATTGGATTGATAGTCATATCCGCACCAACCTCTTTTGCTAACGCTAATTTATCGTCATTAATATCTACTGCAATTACCTTTGCACCAAATACGTTTTTAGCATATTGGATAGCTAGGTTACCTAATCCACCACAACCATAGATGACGATAGGTTGACCAGGTTTAATGTCTGATACTTTTATCGCTTTATATGTAGTTACGCCCGCACATGTGATTGATGATGCTTGAGCAGGATCTAATCCTTCTGGTACTTTCACCGCATAATCAGCTGTAACGATACATTGTTCTGCCATACCACCATCTACTGAATAACCAGCGTTCTTAACTTCACGGCAAAATGTTTCTCTACCTGTTACGCAATATTCACAACGTCCACAAGATTGGAACATCCATGCAATACTTACACGGTCACCTACCTTTAGTGAAGTTACATCATCAGCAATTTTCGTAACAATACCTACACCCTCATGACCAAGAATACGGCCATCTGTGTTTCCAAAATCATGATTTGCAACGTGTAAATCAGTATGACAAACCCCACAATACTCTACATCTACTAGCGCTTCACCTGAGTGTAACGGACGTAATTCCTTTTCAATAACTTCAATGTTTGCTTTACTATTTTTATTAACTACTACTGCTTTCATATGTGATCTCCCCTTTAGTGTTTTAGAATTTTAATGAGTTCATCTCACAACTTCTGTCTTCACTGGTTCGGCTAATCATTATGCCAAATTTAAGTGTTCAATCATCATTACATGTTCATCATAACATGTAATTTTAAAAGCCTATTGTTAAATATTGAACAATATTTGAATTATTAACCAAATGTTTTCTTACTATATTTGAAGGAAAACTGAAATTTCATCCATATATAAGCTTATTAGAATTCAATGTGCGGAGTATGAGACTCAATTAATAAAGATTTTTTAAAACAGGAAATTATAATCATCAAATTTTCACAAAAGACTATTGGCCAATATAAAAAGCCCTTCAACTGAAGGACTTTTTATATTCGTTTCATCGAAATTGTTTCACGTATACTTTGTAAATTTTGCAACGTCTCTTCTTGGCGTTGTAACGATAACCCAACGTACAAAGTATCTAATAAACTTAACTGTGCTAATCTTGATGAACTTGCTTCTGTGCGGAATTCCGTCTCACGTGTTGAAGTATATAATGTAATATCAGCAAGTTGACTTAATGCTGATTTCTGATAGCTCGTAATTGCAATAATGCTAGCACCCCTTGCTTTTGCTACTTCTAACGCTTCCAGTAACCCTTTATTGCTACCAGAATGAGAAATTGCAATGACCACTGCTTCTTTAGTAAGTAAACCCGCACCCATAATTTGAAAATGTGAATCTGTATGAGCAATACAAGAAATACCCGTTCTCATAAATTTATGATATGCATCCATCGCAATAATACCAGAACCACCATTTCCATAAAACTCAATACGACTTGCGTCTTGTAATACCTTTACGGCTTGCTCTAGCGCTGTATCATTTAGCAAATGTAATGTATCTTGCAGTCCTGTAATATGCGAATGAAAAACTTTTTTAGCAACAGTTACCATACTATCTTCCGCCGATACTTCTTCATGAATATTTTGCATCGGAGTATGTACAATTTCACGAGCTAATGTAATCTTTAAATCTTGAAAACCTTGAAAACCAAGGTGCTTACATAAGCGGAATATCGTAGCTTCAGAACTATTCGTAACTTCAGCTAATTCTGTAATAGATTTATGTACAACATCTTGTGGATGTTTCAATATATGTTCGGCAATACTTCGCAATTTCGGTGATAAACCGTTTAACGAAGCCTGAATCTTACCAATCCCACTTCTTGTACCTGGCATAGCATATCTTCCCCTTCCATCGTAGCTTTATTGTACCTAATTATCGAAAGAAGAAAAACCTTTATTTGGCACTACTATAAATTGAAACTTTAATCAGTGAGAGTATTGTACATCTCCCACTGATTATAAGCCCGCAAATAGCTTGATAAATTTTAAATACTCCTATGTATTCTGTCGTTACATGGTACATAATTATTCATATTTATTATTTCCTCCATGCTTCACCGCATATAATGCAGCTTGCGTACGATCATCTACTTCCAATTTAGCTAAAACATTTGAAACATGTGTTTTCACAGTCTGTTCTGTAATATGAAGCTCTGCTGCAATTTCTTTATTACTTCGCCCTTTCGCGATTTCACGAAGTACTTCTTGCTCTCTTTTCGTTAACATGGAAAAAGGGTTTTCTTTTTCTTTCTTTTCTGCTGACCGTCCTAATAGTGCCGGTGTTACTTTCGGATGAAAATTCGCATTTCCTTGATGTACTGCAATGATAGAAGCAACAAGTTGCTCAGGTTGTACTTCTTTTAATTGATAACCATCTGCTCCAGCTTCCAGTGCTGGTAAAACATAGTCTTGTTCTGAAAAACTGCTTAATATAAGTATCTTTATTGTTTCATCATATTTTTTTATCCGTTTTGTTGCTTCTATACCATCCATCTTCGGCATTGATAGATCCATTAATACTACATCTGGTCTTTCCGTTTGAATGAATGTTAATGCCTCTTCACCATTTTCTGCTTCCCCAACTATTTCAAATTCTTCTCTCGTTTTTAAAAAGAATACAAGTCCTCTTCGAACGATATGATGATCCTCAACTAGTAGTAATTTAATCTTCAATCTTCTTCTCCCCTTTAAACCGGCAATTGAATTTCAATTTTCGTACCCTTTTTCAGCTCAGTTTTTATTTGAAATGATCCCCTCATTAACTGAATACGTTCCTTCATACTTTTTAAACCGAGCGCTGACTCTCTTACGTGATCTTGTATAAATCCTATTCCGTTATCCTCTATGTAAAAATACAACTGATTATTTTCTATTTTCAAAAGAATATTTACTTTTTCACATAAAGCGTGTTTTTTACAATTATGTATTGCTTCTTGACTAATACGCCATAAAACTTCTTCTATTTCATCTCCAATTGAAACCATTCCATCAATTCGAACTTCCACGTGAATCCCTAACAACTTACCATAATTTTTAATCGCCTCTGCTAAACCTTTCTCTAATCCTTCCGGTCTTAATTGCCAAATTAAAAGTGTCATTTCTTGTAATGCTTCCTGTGATAATTCTCCAATATAGCTCAACATCTCTTGCAAGTCTCTATCTTGCGTCATATTTAAAGTACCTTTTGCTGTTAGCATAATAGAAAATAACAATTGTTTTACTGAATCATGTAAATCACGAGCTAATCGATTTCTTTCAGCTACCACTACATATTTACGTTCTTTCTCCACTAACTGAATACGTTGTATTGTCGTTCCTATTTGAAATGCAATCGATTCTAATAATGCTAATTCTTCCTCTGAAAAATGTGTTTTTTGAGGCGAGGCCACATTTAATAGACCAAATTTCTCCGATCCAGACCTAAGGGGAATTGTCGCATGATGCGTAACATCTTCGGTCTCCCCCCAATTACATTCAATCGCATCCTCTATTCGCTTACATTCAATAATATTTGTCGCTTTTTCCAATCTGCCATTCACAAAGCGCTCTACACACCAACAGTCTCCTTCACACATTGGCTTCTTCTCTTGCCACGTAAGAGCTGGCGGTAAGTTTTCATCTACAAGCATACGGTGCTTTCCACTTTCATCAATAAAAAAAATCCACCCTGTTTGTAAATTCATAACTTGTAACAATGTATGTAACACTTTTTCTAACATGTCTTGTAAGTCTGTTGCTTCATTTAATAATTCTGCAATTGCTTTTAATGCTTCTAAACGATACATCTCTTTTTCTTCAAAGTTCATTTTCATCACCATCTATCATTATAACATTAAGAAATTTCTAAATTCTACAAATAAAGAAAGAACTGAATTCCTTCAGTTCTTTCTTTATTTTAATCATTTTATTATTGTTTTTCTATCCAATGTTGGAAGCTAGATTTTTGTTAACAAACTATTCTATTTTAGCTGTCCGATAAAGATTGTCCACCATGGGCATGCTGTATACTTTCAGTAGTAATGAACATATTTGCTGATGGCATTTGCACTTGATTCTTATGGAACATAGACATTAATTCAAATCTTACTTGTCTAGAAATTTCAAAATAATCTTCCGGCTTTATTAAACCTGTAATACAAAATTCATATCCAACGTATTTAAGATTCGGATTTAAATCTGTAACACCAACGTATTTAAACGGTTCCACAGCTTCATCTTCTACTTTATAAAGATTTGGAGCGAATTTTTCATTGCAGTTAACACAAACTTCTTCTAACAATTCCTTAACTCTTGTAGGGTCTTCCTGATAGCTTACCGTAATCCGTTCAATTACGCGCATCCATCCTTTATTAAAATTTTGTATCGTCCTAATCTCTCCGTGTGGTATCGTAAGGAGTTTTCCTGACCATTCACGAATTTGCATAAAACGAATACTAATTTCCTCAATTGTTCCTGAATTTGTTCCGTTAAAAGTAACAAAATCGCCAACACGAAACTCTTTGTCCGCTAATCTCGCAAAGCCTAATATAACATCTTTTAACATCTGTTGTGCAGCAAAACCAATAACAACTCCCGCTATCCCTGCACCTGCAATGATACTTTTTATATCTACAAATTGGCTAATTAAATATATGATTAGACTGATGATAATGATATATCTAAAAATAGATCGAATCACACTTTGAATCGTTTGCTCTACCTCTTCATCAAAAAAACTTGATTTCCTAAAAAACCAATCAATAATTCGGTTGATTACAAAAGAGATAATGATTAAAACTAAAGCAAATAGTAAAAATCTTAAAAGTAAAAACTCTCTTACATAATTAAAAAATTCTTCAGTATACGTTAATACACTCATCCATCCACACCCTTAACTAATGAAAATTTCATGAAAAACTAATTTATTGTCATACCTTTTGATTTCCTTAAAACTTGTTACACTTTCTTCTATAAATATACCCTTTTTTATTATCTAAAGGGAGATAACAATAGAATTTTTTATAAATGCCTTTATGTTAAGACCTCAATACTTACCTAAACAAAAAGGGGAATATTAACACAACGCCGAATTGTTCATTTGAAAATATTTTGACTCGCGGAGGTTAACTAACAATGGGCTATATCGAAGAACTAAGAGAAATTATTGGATCAAGACCACTCAATCTAGCTGGCGTTGCTGTAGCTGTTTTCAATGAACAAGGACAAATATTACTACAACAAAGGCGAAATGGTGTTTGGGGTGTTCCCGGTGGATTTGTTGAACTTGGTGAATCAACAGAAGAAGCCGGAAGACGTGAAGTTCTTGAAGAAACAGGGATTAAAATAGGAACTTTACAGTTAATACATGTATTTTCCGGAAAAGAATTTTTTGTGAAATTACCGAACGGAGATGAATTTTACCCTATAACAATCGCATACCTTTGCAAAAATATTACAGGTGGTACGTTAAAAGCTGATGGGTTTGAATCATTGCATGTACAATTTTTTAATTTAAATGGATTACCAGAAAAAATTAGTCCATTCATAAAAAAACTAATCGAGCAAAACGTCGTCACAATTTAAACGAAAAAAGAGACCTTTTTAAAGGCCTCTTTTTTTCACTTCACTTCTGCATGTAAGCATGACTTAAAATGTCCAAGTGCAAATTCATGTCCTTGCGCATTAAAAGATGCAACTGCCTTTTTATAAACTACGATTTTAAATCCTTTATTATAAGCGTCTACTGCTGTGTGAAGAACACAAATATCAGTACAAACACCTACAAGATGAACTTCTTCTATTCCTCTTTCTCGTAACTTCATTTCTAAGTCTGTTCCTGCAAATGCACTATATCGTGTTTTATCCATATAATATACATTCTCTGCATTTTTATATGTTTCGTACACTTCTTGTAATTCACCAAACAAATCTCTCCCATTTGTACCAGCTATGTTATGAGGCGGGAATAACTTTGATTCTGGATGGTATACATCGTTTTCTTCGTGTTTATCAATCGCAAAGACAACGTAATCTCCATTTTCAATATATTGCTTCGTTATATGGACAATTTCCTTCTCAATTTCTTGTCCTGGTTTCCCGCATGTTAAAGCACCTTTTTCAGCTACAAAATCATATGTATAATCAATATTAATAAGCGCTCGTTTCATAACTACTATCTCCCCTTCTTCTGTTTCACAGTAAACAATAGAAAATTTGTTATTACGACATCGTATGTACTATTCGACATTTCAAATGAAACACCTACATATTTCCCTCAAAACTTACTTTAATCTGAGTTTATCATATGATAGATAAACAATGGTAAAACAAATAGCTCCTTTTAACAAATCATGAATTTGTTAATTGAGCGTAATTTGAATTACTTCTTGTATCGTAAACCAAATTAATGACATCGTTATACGAATAAAGACGATACAAATACACCGATTCACATCTTCAGCCTCTTTCTCTGTCATAGTAGAAACAAGTGATTTACTATGACATCCTCTAATATAAACAAAAAAGTACACTACTTTTTGAGTAATGTACTTTTTATTCTTCTTATGACGCTGGTTTTGTTTCAAATGTTGCTTGATTTAAACTAATAACCTTTCCTTTTGGGTCATTGTTTTCATACTGAACTGCAGTAATCGTATGACTACCTGTCTCAAGCGTCTTTTCTTTTAATTGTACTGTTGTCTGTGTTGTACTAGTGACTTGATGTTTATCTGCATACACTTGGTCTACAAATATAAATGTTTCTTTATCGTTTTGAAAATTAGAAAGCTCTAATTCAACTTGCTGAATTAAAGTATCCTTTTTGATGAATACAGCCGGTATATTACCATTCTCAGAAGTGCCATCTGGTGTAATGACTTTTACTTTTCCTTCTCCGACTGGCACTGCTCCTTCAGGAAATACAACTATATTCTCATTACTTGCGTTTACAACTTTTTCTTCCTGCTTTGGTTGTGTACCCTCTTTTTCCTGCGGAGCACCGCAACCAACTAATAACAATACAGACAATCCAGTGATTATGAATTTTTTCAAAATTCATCCCCCCTGTCATTTCATTATAATTTATTATACAAAAATAACTTTTAAATTTTAAGACTACTTTTTACACTTTCATGAACAAATAGAATATTGCTCACGATTAATGTATCATACTTTCCTTAATAGAACATTAATTTTTTTTATGAAATAAATAGTAATTCCCTCTTATCTATCATTTTAGCCCAACAGATGAATTACATACCTGTCCAAAATAAAAAGACATTGTTCATTCAATGTCTTTTTATTTTGGGCTTTAAAAAACAAATGTTGTAATCTCATCTACTTCTTTCCTTGGAAGTTTCTTCGGCTTATCTTTTGGAAAACCGAGTGAAATAACCATATTTATTTGTTTTTCAGGCTCAATTTGTAAATATTGTCGTAGTTCATCTTGAGCTAACAATACCGGTCCTGTCATCGGGCAAGTACCAAGCCCCTTCGCATATGCAGCCAACATTAAGTTTTGTGCCGCTAAACAGCTACTCTTAATTCCTTCTTCTTCCCAAACTGAATCTGGAACAAAAGCAATTGGATCAAAAATCTTTTCACGAAACTTTGATTCATATGGTGTTGCCAAACATACGATTAATACTGGCGCCTCCGAGAAAGCTGTTGCATATGGTCCGAAAGAACGTGTAAGTAATTTCCCTGCTTTCTCTTCTCCGTTTTCTGCCGCTTTTGCCGCAAGTTTATGTAATGCATCCCATGTCATTTGTTCAATTTCTTTAATTTTCTCTCGGTTCATAATGACCAAGAATTCCCAAGTTTGTGAGTTTGTATCACTCGGTGCATAACGAGCACAATCAATGATTTCTTTTATATCACTAGTGGATACTTCTTGTTCTGTGAACTTCCTAACACTTCGTCTACCGTGAATTACTTCTTTAAAATCTTCATAATTCATACATTAAATCCCCTTTTTACAGCGTTTTCAAATCTGGTCCTATGCTTGAATTATATCATGAAAAAAAGCTGGAGGAATACCAGCTTTTTTCTTCAATATTAGTTCGTAACTTTAAACAAACGAATACTTTCTTCATATGCAACTTGGAGTTTCTTTGTAATCGATCCTCTTTCGCCGGTTCTAAACTGTTCATCACCTATTTGAACGACTGGGAATATTTCAAGTGGTGTCGCTGTAAAGAAGCACTCATCAGCCTCATATACTTCTTGTAGTGAAAATTCTCGTTCTTCTACTTCAATATGTAACTCTTTCGCTAATGTAATAACGAAGTGACGTGTAATGCCGTGTAGAATGAAATTGTCAGCCGGATGTGTAATCAATTTATTATTCTTCACCATAAAGAAATTTGAATGACACCCTTCAGTTACAATTCCATCTCGTACTAATATCGCTTCTTGATAGCCTTGTTCGTTTATTTTATTTTTAATCATAATATTAGGTAGCAGATTTAAAGATTTTATATGACAGAACTTCCATCTTATATCCTCTTCTACAGTAACTTTTACTCCTCGTTCCATAGCAGCAATTGGTCTTGGAAACGAAACAATATTTGCAAAATATGTTGGTTGCATATTTGACTCATATACATGATTACGTGCTTGAGCACCTCTTGATATTTGCAAATATACATTCCCATCTTCTTGAAATTGATTTTTTTCAATCATTTGATGCAACTCTTCCACTAACTCCTTCTTAGTAAAAGGTGGAATTAGTTTTATTTCTTCCATAGAATTAAAGAATCGTTCCAAATGTAGATCTAATAAATGTGGCTTCCCATCATATAGTCTGAATACCTCGTATATACCATCACCAAATTGAAAGCCTCTCTCCTCCAATGGAATCATCGGCTGTTCTTCCTTCGTATTTACAATTCTTCCATTAAACAAAATCCAATCTTTATGAGTAGCTTTCATTCATTCCCACTCCTTTATTCCAGAATTGGTTTAATTGTACAACTTATCCACGCTCAAAAGAAGGAATTTTCTGTATTTTATAATAAAAAAGTACATCACTCATTTACAGTGATGTACTTGACCATTTATTTACTTTAGAAAATATTTTTCAATATCATCTAACATAAGGTTTGCAGCTACAATACCACCTGCTGTATTCCAAATCACTTCATCTACTTGGAATACTTTATTATCTTTAGAAGCCTGTAACTGCTTAAAGAGCGGATCTTCTATCCATTCTTTCGCTAACGTGTTTCCTTCATTATTCTTATCCGCATCTTTATCAGATGTGAAATAGAATAAATAGTCCCCGTCCATATTTGGAATTTGTTCTTTTGTAATTCCTTTTATCGCAAATTCATCTTTATCTTGTAGTGGTGGTCGTTTAAATCCAATATCATTTAATACAACGCCTGAGAATGAATTTTTTTGATAAATACGAACATCACCTGGGACGAAGCGAATAATTGAAACTTTAGAGTTAATTTTATCACCTAATTGTTCTTTTATTCCTGCAATACGCTTTTTATAATCATTAAGAGCATTTTGTCCTTCTTTTTCTTTATTTACAGCTTTTGTATAAAGCGTAAAGTTTTCTTTCCAATCACCGCGCAATGTTTCAGCATATACTGTTGGCGCGATTTCTTTTAACTGCTCGTATATTTTTTCGTGACGCATTTTATTTCCGATAATTAAATCCGGCTTAAGCTTCATTACTGCCTCTAAATTAATGTCACGCTCTGTTCCTACTACTTTCGTATTTTTTAACTCTTTCGCTAAATGAGAATACCATTCATCACCAGCTCGTGGTTTTGTAGTTCCAACTGGCGTTACTCCAACACTTAAAAGTGCCTCAGCACCCTCATTTGTTAAAACAACAACTCTTTTTGGCGTACCATTTACTGTCGTTTCGCCCATTGCATGTTTTATCGTATATGAATCTTTTGCTTTAGCTGATGTATCATTTTCTTTCTTCTCTTCTTTACTACATCCTGCAATTATGATCGTTAGTAACATAATGCAAAATATAAACATATTTTTAGTGCGTGTCATAAGTCCTCCTAGTTGAAATTGATTATCATTTACATTTTAAAGAGTAATGTATATCTCATACATTGTCAATAGATATATCAGAAAACTTTTTTAATATATATAATTCAGACCTCATCTTTATTCAAAATACTTCTTTACTTATTTGCTACTCACATTTTTTAACCGTACCATATAAAAAATAAATGGACATAAGAAAGTAATTGTAATTCCAATCAATGCATAACGTACATAATACATATCAGGTATTACTTTTTTTAGTATAAACTGCATTATTAGCATGACACTAAGGCCTAATACTGTTTTTATCACTTGCATTTTTAAATTATCATTTTCATTTATTTTAATAAAATGATTTTCTAATATTATACCAATCGTAGAACCTGTCACAACTCCAAGTAACTTTAAATTATCTATTTGGTCTGTTATAAAATACATAATGAGTGAAACTGCCAATACAATTCGTTGTAACAATATAAATTTCCTATCACTTAATTCCCCTGTTACTTTCGTATATAAATAAACAACTATGACACTAATTAAAACGGCACTTATTATATCACTGAGCCAATGTACACGTAAATATAGACGGGAAGTAGCAACCAATATTATAAAAATAATTCCAATGACCCAAATGATTTTCTTTTTACATAAAATCATGAATGAGCTCCAAAATGTTGCAGCTAACTGGACGTGTGTACTTGGAAAAGAATAACCTGCTGCTGATTTTTCATATAAAGCTTGAATTCCCTCGTATGTATACGGTCGTGGGATTTTCATGAACTCCTTTACCACTATCCCCATATAACCAGAGAAGCAAAGCATAACAATCATATGAAACGCTTTTCTTTTAGAAACGCACCAATATAAAATCGAAATAATAACTAAATACAACGTCTCATTTGCAATACTAGATACAAGTTTAAAAAATGTTGTAGGCACACTTCCCTCCAGACTGGTCATCCACTCAAGAAATAACATATCAATATTAAACATACAAAAACGATACCTCCTAAAAAACACCTTCTACTATTTGTTAGCACTTAAGATAAACTAGTTGATTCACATTTCAAGTTTATTCACCTACTTACGTTATAGATCAAGAATATATAGTATCACATACTAATAATAGATAATATGTTAAATCATCTAATCATTTTTATAAATTCTAGTGGGATTTTGAGCTTTATATACAAAAACATATACATCTTGTTATCCCATTACTTATATTTCATTTCAGATTGCATCCATCGCACTTCGTATTTGTGTGTGTTATTGATATATGGAACTACAATTAGAAAAATATAACTTTCAAAGCCCGTGCCCATCATTATGTATAAGTAACACATAAGGCCATTACAATTACAAATAAAAAAACCGCCTTATGTAAGGCGGTTTCTATCATTGTGCTTTAACCAATTTAAAATAAATATATACGATTGATAGTGAATATAACGTATGCAAAATAAAAGAAATAAAAGGGCTATTCCAGTGCTACTATACAGCAAACCGAACTTTAAAAAAACATTTAAAAGTGGCGGAAAGTTCGTTATGTTTTGTAATGTAATAAGCATACAAAATAAAAGGAAAAACACAGGGGCATATTGTAATTCATACGGCTTTCTCTTCTTATTCATTCTTTTTCGAATGAACATATGGATTAGCTCTGCTACTAGAAAACACCCTCCAATTAATAAAAGACCAGAAGTCATCGTCATACATCCACCTGCCTTATATTTATCCTGCATAACTACTCATCGTTATATTTTCTTCACATATATTCCATCTTCTTCATTAAAACCAAAGCTCTCTATGAAAGATTTTGCTTGTTCTGTTAATTCCGTTTGCAGTACCTTTATCTCTTTCACATTTCTTTCTTTCATCATTGCTTCAAATGTAAAATACGTATTTGTCCCATAACCGTAACTTTGATAATCAAAGTGAATAATTAACTGAGATAAAACCGCACTCTCCTCTTGAACAAGATAATCTATTACACCAATATATGTATCATCAACTTTCACACAATACTGTACCTGATTCTCACTTAAACTATGTGAGCGAAACATTTCTTTAACAACGTTTTCATTTTCTACATTTACTTTTTCAAACGTAATCATATGTTGTCCATCCTTTTACTATTATTGTATCAATAATTCGTTCCATTTATGAAAAAAACCTTAAGATCAAATGCGATCTTAAGGTTTTTCTAATTAAACTAAGCTATACGCACGTTTCGTTTCTTCGTGGAACTTATTCGTATCGTATTTATGCTCAACATAAATTTGATGCCATACCATAAACGCAAGTACAGTCCAAATTTTACGGCTATAATCGCCTTTATCTGCACAATGTGCTTCCAGTAAGTTTAATACATACTGTTTGTCGATTAAATGCTCTGTTTTACTCTCGTTTATAATATTGATAGCCCAATCATGCATTTCGTCTTTTAACCAGTGACGAATTGGTACTGGGAATCCAAGTTTTTTACGATCTAATACGTGATCTGGAACGATTCCGCGTGCTGCTTCACGTAAAATAGCTTTCGTAGTTCCGTTAGCAATCTTAAATTCAGTTGGAATTTTAGATGCAACATCGAATACTTCTTTATCTAAGAACGGTACACGAAGTTCTAATGAGTTTGCCATTGTCATTTTATCAGCTTTTAATAAAATGTCACCGCGTAACCATGTGAACATGTCAATGTACTGCATTTTGCTTACATCATCATAATCTTTAATTTCGTTATACAATGGTTTCGTGATATCCATATAGTTAACACTTTCATTGTAATACTTCATTAATTCAACTTTCTCTTCTTCACGGAAGATTTTCGCGTTTCCATAGTAACGCTCTTCAATCGGCGTACATCCACGCTCTAGGAAGCTCTTTCCTTTAAAGCCTTCTTTAAGAGCACCACTTAATGCTTTTAGAACGCTCTTACCTGGGCTAGGAATGTAAGAGAACATTTTTAGTGAGTTTGGCTCACGATAAATGTTATAACCGCCAAATAGCTCGTCTGCACCTTCACCTGAAAGAACAACTGTTACATGCTTACGTGCTTCTTTTGCAACGAAGTACAATGGTACAGCTGCTGGATCTGCTAAAGGATCATCCATATGCCAAATGATTTTTGGGAACTCATCCATAAACTCTTTCGCTGAAATGAATACGTTATGGTTTTTAACGCCTAATTTCTCAGCAGTTTCTTTGGCAACATCAACTTCACTGAAACCACGTTGTTCAAAACCAATAGAGAATGTTAAAAGATTTGGATTCATTTCTCTTGCGATAGAAGCGATAATAGATGAATCGATACCACCAGATAAGAATGAACCTACTGGTACATCACTGCGCATATGCACTTTTACTGAATCATATAACACATCACGAATTGCTTGGATATGCTCCTCTTTCGTTGCGCTTGAAGCATTGAAATAAGGTTTCCAGTAGCGATGGATTTTCATCTCTTTACCGATTTCTTTTACGAAATAATGACCAGGCTCGATTTTATTAACATCAATTGTTAATGTTTCTGGCTCTGGACCATATTGGTACGTAAAGTAATGTTGTAGTGACGTTGGATTAACGCCTTTATCTTCCATCACATGCATAATACTTTTCTTCTCAGATGCGAAGAATGTAGTATCACCTTGTTGTGCGACGTATAAAGGTTTAATACCGAAGTGGTCACGTGCACCGAAAAGTTTCTTCTCTTCACGATCCCAAATCATAAATGCAAACATACCACGAAGATAGTCTACACATTTTTCTTTCATATGTGCATACAATGCAATGATAACTTCTGTATCTGATTGTGTTGCAAACGTTGCACCTTTTTCAAGTAACATTTCACGTAATTCTACATAATTGTAAATTTCACCATTAAAAATAATTACATATCGATCATTTTCATAAGTTAGCGGCTGATGTCCTGCCTCTAAGTCAATGATGCTTAAACGGCGGAAGCCAAATTGTACATGTTCATCACGAAAATATCCTTCGTCATCTGGACCGCGGTGGAAAATCATCGTGTTCATATTTTCAAATTGATGTTTTTCTGTTTCTGAAAACTCTCTAGGGTTTTCACATAAACATCCTACAAAACCACACATACTTCTTACCCTCTTTCAGTTTTCATTCTGTCTATATACTACTATATCAACCCTATTTATACTAGCATAATCAATTGAATATGGCGACCAAAAACTATAAAAAAATCACTCCATTTCACATTTTTAACAATTTTTTATGAAAACATGAAAACTAGGCAATCACCTTTCTCCGCTTTTGTCATATGATATTGCAAATTGATTTCTAGGAGGGAATACCATGAGTGAAGAAAAAAAAGACTCTTCTCGCCCACCGGTTCGCAATTATTTAAAGCAAATTGATGATTTCTTCGAGCAAACACCACTTCGCAATGTAATCGCTGATTTAAATCATTTTTTCCAAAAAGGAAATCGTTTATTAACATTCCCCGTAGATTTATATGAAGTTGGTGAAGAACTCGTTGTTACAGCTGAGCTACCAGGTATACAAAAAGAACAAATTCAAATTGAAATACAAAGTGAATACTTAAAAGTCTCTGTAAAAGAAGAGATACTTGAAGAGGTCGAGGAAGAAACATCTCATAACTATTATCGCCGAGAACGTTCCATTTCAGAAGCATCAAGATTGATTAAATTACCGTACTCAATTAATAAAAAAGCAGCGAAAGCTTCGTATCAAAACGGCGTGTTAGAAATTCGGGCACCAAAACTTCCACAACAACATGACATTTTATCCATAGACTAATGTAAAAAAAGAAGGGTGCTGTGCACCCTTCTTTTTAATCCACTAATCTCTTCATATCACGTATAATGTCTTCGTACGGCGTATTACTAATACCACTATACTTTTTCATTACTTTTCCGTTTTGATCAATTAAATAAAATGATGTACCATGTATAACTTGACCATCCTCAGGTTTATCTACAAGTGATTGGAAATTATCTTTTGAAAACTTTGTAATATCTTCTAATGAATAACCCGTTAATAAATTCCAGTTACTAGTATCCTCTGTAAACTTTTGAATGAAAGCCTTCAAATTCTCCGGCTTATCAAGGTCTGGATCTACACTAAACGAAACAAACTGAACGTCTAATTTCTCTTCTTTTGCCATTTTTTGCAGTTTTGCCATATTAGCAGTCATTGGCGGACAAACTGTTTGGCAATTTGTGAACATAAAATCAGCAACCCAAACTTTCCCTTTTAAATCTTTTGTACCAAATGACTTTCCATCTTGATTTGTAAATTGGAAAGTTTCTAAATCCCAATTCAATGGTTTACGAAGCTTTGAACCCGATCCACTACATCCAGCAAGTACAAAGAGACAAAATACAACCATAAGACCAATTATTTTTTGATAACGCTTCATTTATAAACCTCTTTTCTCTATCCTAAATTTAAATAGGTTATGTTTATCATAACAAAAGTTAACACTACGAGAAAATTGTTTACTACATTTGTTCACGAAATCGTACGAATTTACGTATGTTACTTCTTTATTTCAAGCTAATTACTAGACAAAATTTATTTTTTTACTATTATTTCTCTAAATAGAAGTTGCAAAACTAATTTTATTGTTACTTTTGTAAACGCATCCCCCTATTTTTTAACAATTCCTTAAACATTCATCCATGTTATACACTGTATTCCTTAACAACATTTCGGTACAATACAATTACAACGATTTTAAATGAGGTGATGTTCATGACAAAACGTTATGAAAACATGGATAATGTGAGTACAAAAAAATCAATTCGTTCCTTTATACGTTGGCGAAAAGAACGAAAACAAAATAAAAAGGATTTTTCTTTTTTAGTAGAACAATCACCTGTTAAACAAAGTAAATTCCTACAAAACAACTTTGAAAAGACGACTGTAACTTGGATTGGTCATTCCACATTCCTTATCCAAACGAATGGGCTAAATATATTAACAGATCCAGTATGGGCTACTAAATTAAAATTAGTTCCAAGACTTACTGAACCTGGTCTTTCTATACAAGAACTACCTAAAATTGATATTGTCCTCATTTCACACGGTCATTATGATCATTTAGATTTTTCAACGCTTCGCCAGCTAAATGATGATGTTTTATACCTTGTACCTATTGGACTGAAAAAACTATTTACTCGCAAAAAATTTACTCGTGTGGAAGAGCATAATTGGTGGGAAAATACAATCATTAATGATGTTTCCTTTCACTTCGTACCGGCTCAACACTGGACGAGAAGATCCTTATTTGATATGAATACATCTCACTGGGGTGGATGGATTATTAGCAATGAAACAACGAAAGAAACCATTTATTTTTGTGGTGACAGTGGATATTTCCAAGGTTTCAAAGAAATTGGCAAACGCTTTTCAATTGATATTGCCCTTATGCCAATTGGCGCTTATGAACCAGAATGGTTTATGAAAGTATCTCATGTTTCACCTGAAGAGGCAGTGCAAGCTTATTTAGATTTAAACGCTACACACTTTATACCGATGCATTACGGAGCCTTTGCCCTCGCCGATGAAACACCCCGCGAGGCAGTAACAAAGCTCCGAAATAATTGGAATTTACGTATGTTACCGTGGGAACAACTGCATGTACTCTTTTTAGGCCAAACTTTTACTTATAATAGCGCAACAAACGATAAGCAAGTAAATGAAAAAATTGAAACATTACACGTATAACGTAACTACTTATTTTCTATATCCAACATATACTATAGAAAATCATAAAGTAAAACTTTAATCAGTGGGTGTTTTCTATGAATGAATATTTACAGACTCGCTATATCATTAGCGGGAGTGCCTGTATAACCCTTCTTATTTCTTACTTTCTATTCACATAAAAAAGCTACTTGAAAATTCATTTCAAGTAGCTTTTTTATTACTCTGCTAAATACATAAATCCGATCGCACCCGGACCTGTATGAGTACTAATAATAGGCGTTGTAAAGAAAATTTCTGATTGAGCAAATCCACTCACTTTTTCAACAGCCGCTTTTACATTTTCAGCTAAAGGAATTGCTTTCGCGTGTGGAATTGCAACAGCTTTTACAACTTTTCCAGCTGTATCTTCCTCAAATAACTTAGCTAACGTTTTTACAATTTGACCTTGGCTACGCACTTTCGTAACAGGGTTATAAACACCATCTTCAAGGCTAGCAATTGGCTTTATATTAAGTAGCGAACCGATAAACGCTTTTCCTTTACCGATACGCCCACCCTTCACTAAATTTTCTAATGTATCTACTACTACATATAAACGAGTATTCTTTCTCACTTCATCTACACGTTTTAAAATTTCTTCTAGTGAGCGTCCTTCATTTGCCATTTTCGCAGCTTCTATTACTTGATATGCTAAAGCATGTGTAATAAATTGAGAATCAACAACTGTTACTTTTGTGTCGGTCATTGATGCAGCACTATTGGCAGTTGCCACAGTACCACTCATTCCACTTGTCATATGAATGGAAAGTACTTCACTTCCATCTTCACCTAACTTGTCATACATTTCTACAAATGTACCCATTGCCGGTTGTGATGTTTTTGGTAATTCCTCTGATTTAATCATTTCTTCAATAAATTCATCAGGTTGTAAATCAACGCGATCTAAATATGTTTGTCCATTTACAGAGATTGATAATGGTAGCACATGAATGCCATACTTTTCGATTACATCCTGCGTTAAATCCGCAGTTGAATCTGTTACAATTTTAATTTTTTGCATATTATATTCTTCCCTTTCCAATACGCTCTCCTTGTTATTATACTAGCATTCCCTGTGCTTTCAACAATTTCGAACAAATTTCACCAAATTAATTATATTTTTATACCTAAAATGAAAAAGACAGAGTTTACTAACCCTGTCCATACTCTGTATCATGCATTTTTTTCAAGGGTATTTGTTTTATATACATTTAAATAATCATTCCACTTCAAACAATTTTGCAAATATTCACGGAAAGAATACGAAAATCTTGGGTGCTTTTGTTTTTGAATTTTTGCAATAAATAATTGAAGACGAGACTGAATTAGAAACGATAATGGATGCTGTGCCTGTAGGACAGGGATTTCGAATATTTTAATACAATCCCCTGTTGAATGAGTGAAATAAAAACTTTTCGTAATCACAATATCAATCCTCTTTTTCATTGGATTTTTGAACTTCCTCTACTTTACGCTGTAACACGTTGTTTAAAGTGGAGACTTCTATGAATACAAAAGTATCCTTAGTCAATCCCTGTAGTCCTTTTGGTTAGAAGATTTATACTCTATTCATCCTCCGTCCTAAATATCCGATAAGACAGGAATCCCGTTATCCGTATATTGCTTAATAATTTTAGTATAAACTTAGCAAAGCGCAAAGTTTGTCTAAATTTTGGAGATTCTATAATTTTTTTCTTCTATATATTGTATACGTTTACATCTAAAGTATAACAAATAAATAAAAAAAGTGCCTTTATAACGAGGCACTTTTCGACTGTATTTCTTCTTCTCTTTTCTTTTTTCGCTTATTAACAATCTTTGATAAAGCGATACTAATTTCATAAATACAAATAAGCGGTACCGCTACTAAACTATGAGATAAAAAATCAGGCGGTGATATACACGATGCAATGATAATCAATGCTACGTAAGCATACCTTCTTATTTTTATTAGAAATTCCGCCGTTAACAGTCCAATACTCGTTAAAAACATGACAACTACAGGTAATTCAAAAATCACAGCAAATGGAACTGTTAAATTAAGTACAAAATGAAAATACTTTTCTGTCGTAAACATCGTATTAAACATTTCATTACCTATCGTAGTTAAAAAATGAAATAAAAACGGCATTACAACGAAATATCCAAAACATAAACCTGCAATAAATAATATAGACAATACCGGTATATACATTACTGTCATTTTTTGTTCATTTGGATGTAAACCCGGTTTTACAAATAACCAAATTTGTATAGCAGCAAAAGGAATTGTACAAACGATAGCAAATACTGTAGCAATCGAGAAAAAAATCCATAATACATCACTTGGACCGAGAACTGTTAATTTCATTGGTAAATCTTTTACTAGCCAAAAATAAATATCCTTCGTAAAAGTAAATCCGATAATTAAAAATAGGACAAAGGATAGCACTGTATATATTACTCGTTTGCGAAGCTCAACAATATGTTCTACTACGCTCATTTCCCGATCTTCCATCTCGTTCACCACACTTTATTTATCCATTTCGAGGAAAATCCATTACATTTTTTCTTTCTTTTCCTTGTCTTGAAATGCATCATCAGTCAATTCTTTCGTTGATTTCTTGAATTCTTTTAACGTTTCCCCTAAAGCCTTTCCGATTTCCGGCAATTTTTTCGGCCCAAACAAAATAAGTACAGCTACTAAAATTAAAATTAATCCTGGAAAGCCAATATTTGAAAACATTTCTCCATCCCCTTTATTAGTAGATTCCTTGTCCTACTATTGCATAATTTTATTTTGTCAAAAAAGTTTGAAAACGTCAACAAATCCATTGCCTTTTGTCAAAAAAATTCAAAAATATAATCAATTATACAAATTTCATTTTCTATTGCCCTTGTGTATGATATGGTAAGGGAAACGACATATTATTTTATGATAGTAGAAAGGATTTGCATTATGACTGAAAAAATGACACGAATGACGCAATTTGTGAAAGAAGAAATTGCAAATGCAATTACACATGGTATCGGTGCCATTTTAAGCATCCCTGCCTTAATTATATTAATTATTCATGCCTCTAAGCATGGTACTGCATCTGCTGTATTTGCATTTACGGTTTATGGTGTAAGCATGTTCTTACTGTACTTGTTTTCTACATTGTTACATAGCATTCACCATCCAAAAGTAGAAAAATTATTTACTATACTAGATCACTCAGCCATTTATTTATTAATCGCTGGCACATATACTCCTTTTTTACTGATTACACTTCGTGGACCATTAGGCTGGACGTTACTCGCTATTATATGGACACTAGCAATCGGGGGTATCATCTTCAAAATTTTCTTTGTACGTCGCTTTATTAAAGCATCAACATTATGTTATATCATAATGGGATGGCTCATAATCGTTGCTATTAAACCACTTTATGAAAATCTAACTGGACATGGTTTTTCACTACTTTTAGCAGGCGGAATTTTATATTCTGTAGGGGCTATATTCTTCCTTTGGGAAAAATTACCTTTCAATCATGCCATTTGGCATCTTTTCGTTTTAGGTGGTAGTGCGATGATGTTCTTCTGCGTACTCTTTTATGTCTTACCTACAGCGTAATAAAAAGGTTTCAGCTTAATGTAAGCTGAAACCTTTTTTATTACTTATGTAATTGTGATGCGATAACGTCCTGTGTATGTTTCGTTAACTCTTTAATATCCATATTCGCATACTCTTCAGGTGTAATCGGCTTAGAAATTGTTACTGTTGCATGAGCTGGTTTCATACGGTTGCCATTCGCTTCAAACATTTTATATGTCCCATCTAATGTTACAGGTAAGATTGCTACACCAGATTTTACTGCAAGGTGAAAACTCCCAGCCTTAAACTCTCCGATTTCGCCACCCTTACTTCTCGTCCCTTCTGGGAAAATTACGATAGAATGTCCATTCTTTAATAGTTCAATTCCATCTTTAATCGCTTGAAGAGATTGACGACGATTATTACGAACCATAAATACACAATTCATAAGTTCCATCCAAGTTGGTACAACTGGAAACTTCTTAATCTCTGCTTTTGAAACGAATCCAATTGGCTTATTTAAGTAACCTAATAATACGGGAATATCCATATTACTTTGATGATTACTTACAACTAGTACCGGCTTATCTTTAGGAACATTTTCAAGTCCCTTTACTTCAACTGCCCCACCAGCTACACGTACCATTTTCTTACCAAACCAATTTGTCGTTTTATACACAACATTATCTTTTTCTTGTGGCGACATCGTATTTACTTGTTTTTTCAGACGCCACATTCTCGGTGTAATCGCAATTACGATTAAAATTAAATAAAAGATTTTAAAAAACGTTTGAATCATACAGAACCCCCACCTATTATCATTCCGACCTTCATTATACTAGACAAACGAAGGAAAAAGAAGAAAAAATGTCCAAACAACAAGTGCTTGGACATTTTTAAGTATTCTATATTAGAAACGTTTTGCTAATTCACGAGCATTAGCAATTGCTGCTTCTTTAATTTCTGGTGCTTTTTCAGGGTTTGCATTCATACCTTCAACTGCAATATATTCAGTTTCATTTACACCGATAAATCCTAATACTGTTTTTAAGTGATTGCGGCCGAAGTCTACAGCTGCGTACGCTCCTTCAGAATAAATGCCACCTGTTGCTTGAATGTGAAGTGCTTTTTTGCCTTCTAATAAGCCAACTGGTCCATTTTCAGTATATTTGAATGTTTTACCTGCGATTGCTAAGTTATCTAAGTATGCTTTTACTACTGGTGGATAGCTAAAGTTCCACATTGGAGTTACGAATACATAACGATCCGCATGCATAAATGTTTCTAAGTTTGTGTTCATTGCTGCAACTTTTTGTTGTTGAACTTCAGTTAAAGTTTCAAAGCCTTCACCTGCTGCAAATTTACCCCAAGCAGCGAATACATCTGCATCGATTGCTGGTACTGTAGTGTTGAATAAATCAATTGTTACAACTTCGTCTTGTGGATGTTCGTTTTTATAAGCTTCGATGAAAGCTTCCCCTACTGCCACTCCGAAAGAACCTTCTGCTGAATTTGGATTTGCTGTAATAAATAGTACTTTTGTCATTGTATTCTCTCCCTTTTACACACTTTATCTTTAATTTGAGATTTATAATTCGAAAGTAAATAACTTACCTTATGTAAGTATAATACAAAAAGTCGTGTGTGATGTCAATAAAAAATAGCTACTTTTTTTTCGTAAGTTAATGATTTATTTTGTTTCTTTAAAATTCAGTATATAGATATTAAGAATTTTTTCATACAAAAAGGCTATCTCTACAAATTATAGAGATAGCCTTTTATTACATGTTATTTTTGAAACACATGTTTCACTTTTTCAGCCGGAATATTACTTCCGCCTCTACCTTTTACATCTTCAATCATCATTGTAATGACCATATCTGGTGAATTTAAATCAAATGCAGCGAACCAGCCTAGTTCTTTTCCTTCGGCCTCTTTTGATACTTTCAATTCCGCTGTACCTGTTTTTCCAGCAAGCGTCTTACCATCAATTTTAGCAATTTTTCCAGTACCATCTGGATCATTAATTACTTTCGTCATAGCAGTCTTTAATATATCCTGATTGCCTTTTGAAATTACATTCTCTTTCCAAACTTTTGGTTGCTTATCTGTTTTAATAATATATGGAGAAGGTATGTTTCCATCATTAACAATTGGTGCGTACGTTAACGCTAGATGGAGTGGCGTCATTAATACTTGCCCTTGTCCATAACCTGTGTCTGCCATTTGAATATCATTTTTAATTCCATCATTTGCGATTTTAGAAGCTGGGAATCCGTATTCAATTGGTAATTTCTCATCAAATCCGAATTTTTTCGCCTCAGCCATAAATTTATCTTTTCCAATTTTCAAAGCTTCTTGTGCGAAATAAATATTATCCGAGTATTTCATTGCCTTATCAAAATCAATCGGATTCGCATCTTTTACACGTGTTACGTAATAATTGCCCCAAGAAGAATCTTTCGTCCATTTCAGTCCTTCAATTTTCAATTCTTCTTTTGGATCGATTGTTTTCGTTTCAAGACCAATTGCACCTGTAATCGGCTTAAATACAGAACCTGGTACCGATAATTGTGTAAATCGATTCGTCATCGGTTTTTTCGGATCATTATTCCAAGCCTCGCGTTGTGCTTTTGATGTTCCTCGTGCAATTAAATTAGGATTATAAGCTGGACTACTTACAAGAGCAATAGTTTCTCCACTTTTCGGATTAATTGCCGCACTTGAACCAGCTTCTCCCTTCATTTCATTATACGTTTTTTCTTGAACAACACTATCGATAGTTAAAGTTACATTTTCTCCATCAACAGCATCTGTCTTCGCTAAATTTTTAATTTCTTTTCCCTGTGCATCTTCCATGAAGACACGGCCACCTTTTTTCCCGCGTAGCTGTTCTTCCAATACTTGCTCTAATCCAGCCTTACCAACTGGCTCATCGGCTTGATAGCCTTTCTTTTGAAGCGTTTTTAAATCTTCAGCATTTACTTTTCCGATATAACCAGTAAGATGCGCTGCTGCTTCCCCTAACGGATATGTACGAACATTTACAGGTTTTGCTGCAACACCTGGTAAATTGATGTACGTATTTTGCGTTGCTCCCTCAGGCAAAATTCCAATTGGTACGAGATACCCTGGTTTTACCCATTTCGCAGCTAGTTTTTGATCAATCTCTTCTACAGACATATTTAACAACTTCGCTACTGCTTCTTTCGTTTGCGGAGCAGTTTCATCTAATTTTTCTGGAACAATTCCAATCTCAGAAGCTTTCCCATTCGTCGCAAGACCTTTTCCATTACGATCGTATATTTCACCACGTTTTGGTTGTGTTGTTTGCATACGCACTTTACTATCTTTTGTCATACCTGGGAATATAAAATCAGGAGTCCAATCTATTTTCCAAGATTCTTTATCTCCATCTTTTTCTTTCACCATTTTTGCTTCATGACCAAAAGTGATTTTACCACCAACTGTATCCATACTTACTTTAAAAGGAACAGGACCTTCATCTTTTTTATCTTCTTTTAGTTCTCCTACTTCTACTTTTAAGTTTTTCACTTCAATGCCAGAATAAATTTTTTCATATTTCTCAGTGAACTCTTTCTTTGAAATATCTTTTTTTGCCTTTTCGGATAATTGATCATACATTTCTGCAAATTTTTGTTTATTCCATGCTTTTGTATATGTATCAAACGCTTCTTGTGGTTTTTCTTCTTTACCACATCCAACTAACATGAACGTTAAGCAAAGAAAAAGAATCCCCCATATCTTTCTCAATCGATTCTCCTCCTCTTTCTATATGAATACTTTTGAAAATTTCAGCATTTTTACATGCTAGATTTCATTATAGCACTATTGAATATCATCTATAAACTTATATTAACGAATACAAATAAAAAGATTGATGTGAATTTCACATCAATCCTTATTATTATTGTTGCTTCTCATATACATGATAATAGTACGTATACGGATTCTTTTCATCCGTTAAACCTTTTTCAACAAAAACTTCTTTCCAATTTGTCATATCCATTTCTGGGAAGAATGTATCTCCTTCAAATGCATGATGGATTTTTGTTATATATAACTTGTCTACGTAAGGTAAAAAGAGATCATAAATTTGTGCTCCGCCGAAAATAAAGATTTCCTCTTCATTTTTGCATAGTTCAAACACTTCTTCTACAGAATGTGCTACTTCACAACCTTCAACATGATACCCTTCATTACGAGTTACAATAATATTACGTCTTCCAGGCAGTGGTCTACCAATCGCTTCGTAGTTCTTTCTGCCCATAATAAGTGAATGGCCCATCGTTGTTTTTTTTACATACTGTAATTCACTCGGTAAACGCCAAGGTAAATTATTATCTTTGCCAATTACTCTATTCTCGTCCATTGCGACCATAAATGAAACAATCATTTTTTCATCTCCTCTACAATTATACTGCAACCGGTGCTTTAATTGCTGGGTGTGGATCATATCCTTCAATCGTTAAATCTTCCATTTCAAAATCAAACACAGATTTCACATCTGGATTTAATGTAAGTTCCGGGAATGGACGTGGTTTACGTGCCAATTGCTTTTCTACTTGTTCAAAATGATTCGTATAAATGTGTGCATCTCCAATTGTATGAACAAATTCTCCCACTTCAAGACCACATTCATGTGCGATTAAATGTGTTAGTAATGAGTAACTTGCAATGTTAAATGGAATTCCAAGGAATATATCTCCACTTCTTTGATATAGCTGACAAGAAAGTTTGCCATCCGCTACATAAAATTGGAATAGCGTATGACAAGGCGGTAATGCCATACTTGGTACATCTTCAGGATTCCAAGCAGAAACAATTAGGCGACGTGAGTCTGGCGTTTTTTTAATCATTTCAATTACATCTTTTAATTGATCAAGTGTCTCACCAGCTGTCGTTTTCCAAGCACGCCACTGCTTACCGTATACGTCTCCTAAATAACCATATTTATTTGAGAAATCATCATCTTCTAAAACTTTCTTTTTAAACAATTCCATTTGCTCATCGTACTGCACTTTAAATTCCTCATCTTGTTGTGAGCGAAGACCGAAATCAGTCATATCAGGACCAGTATACTCATCGCTTTCTACCCAGCTCTTAAATGCCCATTCATTCCAAATATTATTATTATGCTGCAATAAATAACGAATATTTGTATCACCTTTCATAAACCAAAGCAGTTCACTTGCTACAAGGCGAAACGGCACTCTCTTTGTCGTTAATAAAGGAAAACCTTTACTTAGATCAAAACGCATTTGATATCCAAATACAGATACAGTGCCTGTCCCTGTACGATCTTCTTTCTTCGTACCATGCTCCATTACATGGCGGCATAAATTTAAGTATTCATTTTCAGCATGTTTCATATGTAGTAAAACCTTCTTTCAATCGTGTATGAAATTTATCATAACATGAAAAATAGTAAATTTAATCATCCTAATCAATAAAAAATATTTCTATATTAACAGAATTCTACCCCTTTATATTTTTACAAAAGGTAAATTTATAATCGCCTGATCCTAAATCCTTTTCAATGTTATGTTCTGCTTTCCAATTCGTTTCGTCTATCCGCAATGTAGTGCTTGTATTTGGTGGTACAGAAATCTTGAGAAAGGCTTGTTCATTTTCTACACGCCACTCAATCTTAATTTCTCCATAAGCTGTCTCACGTTTTACTCTAATCCATTCTAAATTCGAATCAAAATGTGGTTGTACATAAAAATGTTTATATGCAGGTTTTGTCTCATCCATTTCTAATCCAATAATATATCGGTATATCCATTCAACGATAGAGCCATATGCGTAATGATTATAAGAATTCATACTATCATTCCAAAGTGTTCCATCCTCTTTCACGCCATCCCAATGTTCCCAAATCGTTGTGGCACCTTTTTTCACTTGGTATAACCATGATGGATAATCTTCATAAAATAGAAGCTTACAAGCAAGGTCATGCCTGTTAAACTTGCTTAATATTAAATTCAAATACGGTGTTCCTAAAAAACCTGTTGTTAAATGATTTTTATTTTCTTTTAATAGCTCAATTAAGCGATTAAATACTTTCTCCTTCACATCATCTTTCACTAGTTCAAAAAGAAGTACTAATATGTGGGCTGTTTGGGTATTTGAAATTAACCTTCCATTCGGTGTAACGAATTCATTTTGAAACGCTTGAACAATATTTCCATGTAACTCTGCATAAAACTTAGCATCTGTAGTTTCATCTAAAATCTCAGCAATTCTTCGTAAAAGCGATGTAGAATACGCATAATAAGCTGTCGCAATAAAATGCTTGTCTGTTCCGCCTTCATATACATCTGGTTTCGTATCTAATGCAAGCCAATCTCCTAAATGATAGCCTGTATCCCATAAATACTCGTTCTCACCTTGTGAACGTATGTAATCTATATACTTCTTCATACTGTTATATTGTTCTTTTAAAATCGATACATCTCCGTAATGTAAATAATGAACCCACGGGCATATAATTGCTGCATCGCCCCAACCACCAGAAGTATGTAAATCAAAATCCGCTCTTTTCCCAAAAGCATCTGGAATAACTAAAGGCACAGCTCCATTAACATTTTGATCTAATGATAAATCTTGGAGCCACTTTTTAAAGAACAATTGTACATTCATAATTTGCGTAGCTGTCCCAATGAACATTTGTGCATCTCCGGTCCATCCAAGTCGATCATCTCGCTGCGGACAATCTGTTGGCACATCAAAAAAGTTCCCTCTTTGAGACCATTCCACATTATGATGAAGTTGATTGATTAATGGATTAGACGTTTCAAATTCAGTCGCTTTTTCCATATCCGTATGTAATACAATCCCTTCAAAATCTGTTATTTGAGGTGGCTGGGTTAATCCACTTATTTTCACATACCTAAAGCCTTGATATGTAAAATGTGGTTCAAACGTTTCCTCTTCTTCTCCTTTTGCTATATACACTATTTTTTGTTTTGCCTTTCGGAGATTTCCAGTATAAAAACTACCATCTTTATTTAATATTTCAGCATGATGCAATTCTATCTTTTGCCCAATATAAACATGACGGACTATAAATCGAACCCACCCTACCATATTTTGCCCCATATCAATGAGCCATTCGTGATTCGGTAGTTTTGAAATAGAAATCGGTTTTATAATTTTCATTTTACGAATTGATTCATTTTCTTGTGCAACAATTATTTGTTTAGAATGCTCAGTTACTTCAACACCTTCTAGCTCTTGCCCACTTTCTTCTAGCCTAGCGTCATAAACCTCACCTTCATAAATTTCCGAATACAAAATAGGGCTTGGAGTTACTTTCCATGTTTCATCCGTTACAATTTTTTCTTTCGTTCCATCTTCATACGTTATATGTAATTGAGCAATTATTGCTCGTCTTCTCCCGTAATAATTACGTACATGATGCATGGTAAGTGGTCCCTTATACCAGCCATTACCTACCAGAACCGAAATAGTATTCTGCTCAACCTTTAATAAATGCGTTATATCATACGTTTGATACAGTACTCTCTTATCATAACTTGTCCATCCAGGGGTAAAATAACAATCTCCAATGCGCTCTCCATTTATAGAAGCCTCGTATAATCCTAAACTTGTGATATATAAACGCGCTTTTTTAACTACTTTTGTAATAGAAAAAAATTTATTAAAAGACATAACTTGCGTTCGTTCTTTTTTCGCAGCAATCCAGTTCCCGCTCCAGTTATCTTGCCCTTGTAATCCAGTCTCCCAAAATGCTACTTCTGACCAAGATGATTCTTCTCCGTAATTATCCCATACCTTTACCCGGTAAAAATAACGCGTTTCCGCTCTGTATGAAAATGAATTGATTGGTATATGTAAACTTTGATCTGTTTCTACTTTTCGCGAATCAAACATTATAATTTCAAAATCTCTATCCTTCGCAACCTGCAATTGATAAGCAAGTTGTTTTACATTTCGGTTACTCGACTCAAGCAGCCAACTCATTTTAACAACTTTTGAATCTATACCTATCGGATTTTTTTTATTATCGCAAAGTACTCTCTTTATTGTTAGCACACTTCTTCACCATCTTTTCTATATCTTAATTTAAATTAATTATAATAAAAATAAAATTCTAAACAAATAATAATTTCATTCATTCTTACAAAATTATTAACTTTCCAAATTTATAAAGGTTTTCATTTTCTATTACCGAAAGTATAGTGCGGTAGAACAAAATTTATATTTGGAGGTTAGAAGTATGTCTAAAATTGAAACTCCTGTTATGACTTCTTTACAAACAACGGTTGAAAAAATGATGAAGGATTTAAATGTTCCTGGAGCTGCTGTAGCTGTTATAAAAGACGGTGAAGTTATTATTTCAGAAGGATTTGGCTATCGAAATTTAGGGACAAAAGACACTGTTACACCGAATACTCGGTTCGCAATCGGTTCCTCAACGAAAGCTTTTGGTACACTTTCATTAAGCTTGTTAGCACAACAAAATAAGTTTAATTGGGATACTCCTGTCCAGTCTTATATACCTAACTTCTCTTTATCTGAACTACTTGCTAGCTCACAAGTTACCGGACGAGATTTAGCTTCTCATCGAACTGGTGTAAGCCGTCATGAGGCTCTTTGGTACAGCTCTTCCTTATCTCGAAAAGATCTCGTTGAAAAAATAAAACATTTACAACTTGATGCACCGTTCCGCACAGCATTTCTTTATAACAACTTAATGTATGCAACAATTAGCTACATTGTTGAAAACATTACAAATCAAACGTGGGAGCAATACGCTACAGAACATATTTTAGAACCTTTAAATATGAGACATACAAATTTCTCTGTTACAGATTCACAAACTACAGATGATTATGCTTTACCTTACATTGAAAATGAAGGTGAAATAAAAGAAGTTCCATTCCGCAATATTGATACGGTTGGCGCTGCTGGTTGTATTAATTCTACAATTGAAGATATGGCCAATTGGGTCCTTCTTCACTTAAAACAAGGGAAATTTGGAGAGCATGAATTAATTTCTCCTGAATTATTACAACAAATGTATACACCGCACAATTCAATTCCAGATCAACCGGTTTTATCACTACCTGAATCTCCATTAAATAGTTACGGCCTTGGTTGGTTTATTAGCGCTTATCGTGGTAATAAGGTGATTCATCATGGTGGTAATATTGATGGATTTTCAGCGCTTGTTTCATTCATACCAACAGAAAACATAGGCCTTGTCATTTTAACGAATGCTGGAGGTACATTACTACCTACTTATCTCGCTAATCAAATTTATGACGAACTACTTGAATTAGAATCCATTGATTGGCATAAACGTGCTGTAGAAGATACTGAAAAAATGAAGGAAATGATGAAAGAAGCAACTGAATCCATTCCTGAACAAATTAAAGGGACTACACCTTCTCACAAGTTAGAAGATTATACCGGTACTTTCGAGCATCCTGCATATGGAACATTACAAGTATACAAACGAGATGAGTCGTTATTTGTAAAATTTATGGAGATGGACATTCAATTAGCGCATCATCATTACGACATCTTCTCTGCAAAAGTTGACTTATTCCAAATGAAAATGAGTTTATTATTGGCTTATGAAATGAGTGTTAGTGGTGAATTCCCATCCCTTCAGTTACATGTACCAACTATGTTAAGCACGCAGCCGCTTGCATTTAAGAAAATTAAATAAATATTTTAATAGAGGGAAGATAACACTTCCCTCTATTTCCCTTTAAATTATCCATCCAAAAAAAAGGATAATACGTAAAGGATACAGAATTCTATTATTCAACTAATTAAATTACCAGGAGGAAAAGCTGTGTACACAGAAATTTCCAAAGAAATTGTTTCGATTACTCATCACGATTATTCAGGTTGTATAGATAAGGAAGGATGGGACGATCCTGCTACTTATTTACAGACAGTTGAAAAACTAGAGAGACAAGGAGAACTAACACCAGTACAATTTACTGAAATTGTACGTGATTACTTACTAGACTTTAAAGATAATCATATGTTTTTCAAAATGCACTCTAAAAATCAACCTCTTAACAGTGTTGGCTTCCAGGTGAAAAGATACGAAGACCGCCTATATATTACATCCAATTCACAAGAAATAAGAGTGAAAAAAGGACAGACTATTCTAGCATTAGATAATATGAAAATTCCAGAGTTATTAATAAAATATAAGAAGTATTTAAATGAGAATACATATGAACGTGAAAAATGGGATTATGTTTTATTAAAATCATCAAATTGTACACTTATAGATGAAAATGGCGTAACCGAAACCATTACTTTACAAAAGTATAAACAAAGCGAATATACGCCTATTTATTCATTTAAACAGCAGAATAAAGATACACTCTTAATTACTTTGACGGATTTCGCAAATACTGATGCTATTAATAAATTATTAGACTTACATAAAGATGAGCTTAATACTTTTCCGAACTTAATAATAGATGTGCGATTGAATCGTGGCGGGAGTGATGATGCATTTTTTAAATTACTTCCTTACTTATTCGAAGACAAAGAGATTTCCCTTTTAGATTCTTCAGATACAATGCAATTAAATCATACAGAACGAAACTTTCATTTACGCATGAAAGACATCGAAATGGAAGATTATGATTCTTTAGACGAACTTTCCAAAATATTCACAGATATATTTATTCAAAATTTAAAAAAGAATTATAAAAAAGGATTCGTTACATTTGATACTTCTGAGTTACCAAAAGAACTTCAATCATTAAAAATACACGGACGAAAATCACCTTGTAGAGTAGTTATATTAACAGATGTTACATGTGGAAGTTCTGGTGATTCTTTTGTAGAAGTAGCAAAAAAATCATTGAAAGTAAAAGTAATTGGTCGTCCTACTGCTGGTTTAAATGATTATTCTAATTTAGCGGTAATGGAATGGGCTGATACATTTGCACTTTACTACCCTACTTCACGGCTCTCTATTATAGATAAAGGCGAAGGAATGTCCGGAATTGGTATACAGCCGCATATACATATCCCGTGGACTCCGGAACATCTACAAGAAGATGTTGATTTAAAATTAGCATTACAACTGCTTCAAAACGAAGAATGGTAAAAAAATAAAGGTAGATGTGAATCACACCTACCTTTTCTATTTCATATTAATTTTTCTGGTTGAAACCAAATTGGCTTTAATGACTCAAAGTCTTTATGATCTTCTAAAACTATAGTAAGACGCCCTAACGTATCATCTAACATGTGCGGTGCTGCTCGTAAACTCCAGACAACTGAAGAGAAAACCGTCATGCCAACGTAAACCGCATATAATTTCCAAAACTCCTCTGGTATTCTCCCGTTAAAGTATCCTTCTATTTGTCCGATTGAATACGGAATACTAATGTCCCTTGCAAATAGTGCAATTTTTACGAAATCATGAAGTGGGTCGCCCCAATCGTAGCCATTAAAATCAACAACACCTACATATTTCGCATCACGTACAATTATATTTTCTAAATGAAAATCATCGTGTTGAAATCGATTTGGGCGGTTTTGTAAATATATTTCATTTTCATCTATAAACTTAATGATTTTATCATCTTTTTTTATTCTTATTCCACATGTTTTATATGCCTCTACATATTTTCGATGTTTTTTCATTGCTCTTTCATACCATGGAAGGATATCCTTAGGAGCTTCATATGTATGCATTTTTGCTAAATCTTTTCCTGCCTCTATACCAATTTCATATTGTTCTTTTGGTGAATACGTAGGCAATAGCTTCTTCGCATCTTCCCCTTCTAAATATGAAAAAATGCCATAGCATAAACCTTTTTCTGCCAACAAACCCATTTCAATTGGTTTTTGTGCTTGCACACTACGGTTTTGCATTTCATTTAAAATTTGAAACTCTATTTTCTTTCTTTCATACTCTTTCATATCGCCTGTCCGCAATAAATATTTTTCGTTATTCGCACACGTAATTATATATTTCTTATCTGGTGAGAAACCTTTGGAGATTTCTTCAATATTAACTGCATCCTTTACTATTTGTATATTGTTTTGCCATGCTGTAATTGTCTTCATATATATTCCCCTTACATTTCTACATTTGGTGTATACGCTACTTCTATTATAAAACCATTCGGATCGTAAAAAGAAATGGGCTCCTCTAATTTGCTACCCAAAATTCAATATGATGAATACCTGCTCGAAGTGTATTCATATTAAGAATACGCCCCTTGTACTACTTGTACAATTTCCATCGGTGTATTGACCATATAATCTGGTGCATCTTTTTTCACTGTTTCAATGACATCATATCCCCAAGATACCCAAATTACATTTACCCCAGCCTTTTTACATGCTGCTACGTCTCGCTGTTCGTCACCAACATATAACATATCTTTCTCTGTTATCTTTTTGGATTTTAAAAACCGTTTTATCATTTTATCTTTTCCGAACAAATTTTTTGAACAATACACTTCTTGAATATTTTCTATATCATTATTGTGTAAAAATGCTCGAATATGCTCTTCTGAGTTCGATGATATGACTGCAATTCCGTAGCCTTTCTTATGTAGTTCATCTAATACATCCTTCATCCCATGGAACAAAATGAGATCTTTTATAGCAGGTTGATACAATTTATAAAACTCTAATGCTAATATCGGTAGTTTATACAGTGGTACATCGAGTTGTTTACATCTCTCCGGCATCGTTAATTTACGTAAATACTCAATTTCTTCTTCCCTTACGGTTTTATATCCATGCTTTTCAGCAAGCTGGTTATAAATTGGTACAAATATATTTTGTGAATCTACTAATGTGCCATCAAAGTCAAAAACAATATATTTTTGCATTCCCATACTCCCTTACTTCTTTTTTCCTAAACCTATTTTATTCAACAATATAGTTGTCTTACCCTTCTATAAGCATAAAAAAGAACAAGATTTTCTCTTGTTCTTTTTAAGAAAGCCATTTTGGCGGTACATTCGTATTCCAATAAATATTTCCTAACTCATGGTGTCCTGAGTACCCATCATCAAATCGATGATAGTGGAAATTAAAATAGTAACCATCTTGCGGTGGATGATCTCTTCTTACATGAAATCGCAATAAGTCATTTCCTGATTTCGTGTCATACACATGAAAAATCTTTTCATTATTTCCGCCAGCTGGCCTTTGAGAAATCGCTAATGATTGCAGCGAATCTTCTGGTACATCATTGGCAAGCTGAGCAATTGCCTCTTCAATTTTCGGTAATATTACATCTTTAAACTCATCTTCAATTACTGGACCAATTTTAGTGCCAAACTTTTGCATCGACTGCTTCTCTGCTTCTAGCATTGCATAAGTAATAAAAGTATCGGTGGTTAACCTGTCATTCGTTTCTTCATATGTATAGGACGTACTCTCCAAATTTTGTTGCCCAGCTGTACTCGTAGGCTTGTCCGCAGCTTTGGCATTATCAAGCAATATGGAAGGAGGCGTCACTAAACCAAATGTAAATACGGTAATTAATGCGACTAAGGTTTTTCTAAACCAATTTGGCATTTATGTTCCCTCCCTTTCACTCATTATATTTTATATAACGGTTGTTTCTTCTATTATACAAAATGATTGTAATTTTTGCACTTTACAATTTTGTTAACGTTCACATATTTTTCACTTGAATATGAAATTGTAAGATTTCATACAATATAAGTACAACAACAATGAGGAGGCAATCAGATGACTTTAGATGTCATGTATTCCGCCGCAAGCATACTCGTTTTAGTATATTTCCTTTATCAATGTGTAACAGATTAAAAAAAGAGCCATTTTCCGGCTCTTTTTCTATGGTAAAAATACAATCCAACCAATCCATACTATAAAAATAATCCCGGCAATTACAGCAGGTAATAAATAAAAATGAGAAAGTATAACTATTCCATACAAAAGCAGTACTGGAAGTAATAAATAGCGATCTGCCTTCCATCTTAACAGTAGTAATTTTCCTTCATCACAATATAAATGAAGAAACATTTTTTTCGTAAATTCATTCCAATAATCGCGCGCATAACGAGAAATTGCAACTAAAGAAAATACAAGAATAATAGCTACAATCCACCTCGGACTCATGATAATACTTACAGTACTTATACATACAATTTGAATATAAAATATTCGTGCACTACTTGTACGGAAAAATTCTTTTAAAAAGGATTCAACAATACGAGAATCTTTTTTCTTCCCTAAAAACTTTTTAGAACATGGAAACATCCACGGCTTTTTATTCGAACTACTCGGTTTAGCCGCATGACCACCAACTTGCATAATCCCACTCGTCCAGCGCATACTTTCTTCTTTCTCTTTCTCAACTTCTTTAAAAAAGCAATTTTTATAATTTAGTTTTTCTTTTATCAATACGATAATTAATAAAACTGCTAGACCGATACATAGTATAGAATAAAAGGAATTTTTATAAATAAGAAACAGACTCAATCCAAAAAAGGATAGACTTATAGAAAATATCACATTTTTTACAATCCATAGTAGCCATCGTTTCCCCACACGTATATGAATAAATCTCGTTAACAACGACAACATAAATCGAAATGCAGTAAAAAATAGCCAAAATAATATGATTTGTACCTGCGCCACTCCAATACTTTTCATCAACACTGGTAACATAGCAACTACTACCACTACATTCGTTATCGCTATTCGAATTAACGTATATGTCATGCCATACTGGATTAACTTTTGCATGTGAGCGGGATAAGAAATTAAAAATAAACTATCCGCTTGTTCAAAAAATGAGCGAACTCCTCTAGAATATGTAATCACATAAAATGCGAGTAAACCTAATCCGAAATAAACTGTCTCTCCCATCGATAATTCTTCCATCCATAGTGAACGATAATAAATCCCTATAAATATAAGTGCAGGAATAATAATATATAGTGCAACCGTCCAATCCGTTATAGAACGTATGGACTTCCATTTACGCCCCAGTTCATGGCGCAATCTTTTATAAAATTGTTGTTTAATCATGCTGTTCACGCCTTACTATTACATCAAAGCAGTCTAATAATGAACTCCCTGGCATTTCTGCTAACGCTTGGATAGATTCTAGATTTCCATCTGCGACTAATGTACCTTGTGAAATGAGTAAAAATCTCTCACAAATTCTTTCAGCTGTGTCTAATACGTGCGTACAAAGTAAAATACCTGCGCCACGTTCTTTTTCTTTATATAAATAACTTAAAAACTCTTTCGTAGCTACTGGATCTAAACCGATAAAAGGTTCATCAATGATATAAAAATCTGGTTCAGTTAAAAATGCCAAAATGAGCATCGATTTTTGTTTCATACCTTTTGAAAACTTTGATAAATACTCATGTTTATGTTTATCCATTCGAAACATATGTAATAACTCTTCTGCTTTTCTTTCCCAGCTTCCTACTTCGTTCTCGCGAGCATCCATTAATAGTTCGATATGTTCCCAAAGCGTCAAATAATCATAATATGTCGGGTGTTCCGGCACGTATGCATAAGGATTTTTCTTTTCACCAAATGATATTTCACCATTCATATTTACAAGTAAACCGAGCATCGTTTTAATCGTCGTACTCTTCCCAGCACCATTCGCACCAATAAGTGCAACTAATTCACCTTTTTCAATTGAAAAGGCAATATCATGAATTGTCTTTTCCCCTATATCATATCCGGCAGAGCGAATATTCACGTCTAACATACATTCCCCTTCTTTCCATTTCCAATAAAATCAAGGAAAAGAATAACATATAACTATCTATATATCATTATAAAATATTTATTTTCATAGCAGGAATACATACTTTTTAACAGAATATTTAATGTTTGATTACATTTTATTGGAGTGGATTATATGTCTTTTCAAATTCGCGAAGCTACAATAGACGATATAGATGCACTTTGTTCTTTAGCGAAAGAATTAAAAGGTTCTTCTATTTCCTATGAAGATATGAACAACCGATTGCAATTCGTACAAATGAGTCCTTTTGATTTTTTATATGTTTATGAGGAAGAAGAAACCATATGTGGATTACTTGGGTTTCGTATACGTGAAAATTTAGAAGATATAACTCGTTATGGGGAGATTTCAATTATTAGCGTTAATTCTACAATACGATGGAAAGGCATTGGACAAGTATTAATGGATTATGCAGAACAATTAGCAAAGACACATAATTGTATCGGCACATGGCTAGTCAGTGGAACAAAAAGAGTAGAAGCACATCCTTTTTACAAAAAATTAGGATATGAAGTAAATGGATATCGATTTGTAAAACATTTTTAAACTACTTATAAATGGAAAGGACTAAAACTATGACAAACATCGAAGCTATTTTTATTGATCGTGACGGTACAATTGGCGGTGACACTACAATACATTATCCAGGCTCTTTTACATTATTTCCTTTCACAAAAGCAGCTCTGCAAAAACTAAAAGCTCAAAATATAAAAATTTTCTCTTTCACAAATCAACCAGGTATCGCAGATGGGATAGCGACTGTAGCTGATTTTGTACAAGAATTAGAAGGCTTCGGTTTTGATGATATATACGTATGTCCTCATAAACACGGTGATGGTTGTGAATGCCGTAAACCAAGTACAGGTATGCTGCTGCAAGCGGCTGAAAAACACGGGCTTAATTTAACAAAATGCGCTGTAATTGGTGATCGCTGGACTGATATCGTTGCAGGAGCAACAGTACATGCGACAACGATATTAGTTCGAACAGGCGCTGGATATGATGCTTTACATACGTACCGAGACAAATGGGCACATATTGAACCAAACTACATTGCAGAAAACTTTGAAGATGCTACAAATTGGATTTTAAATCAACAATAATACAAATTAAAAGAGACGTTTTCACAATGAAAGCATCTCTTTTAATCTTATATTTTTTTAAAACGTTAATTCATAATGGAAATAACGATTATCTCTCAAATAACCATTTTCAGCATATAATCGCTGTGCTGATAAATTATCAATCTCCGTTTGTAATTTTACACCTTTTGCACCATTTTCTAATGCAAATTCTTTAGCAGCTTCTAGTAATTTTTTACCTGTTCCTGCTCCGCGCTTAGTGGCTTGTACAAATAAATCATTTAATATCCATAATTCTTTCATCGAAATGGAAGAAAATGATGGATATAATTGTGTGAAGCCTATATATTCACCGTCTTCAACTGCTACAAAAATAACGGATTCTTTTCTCTCTATTCGATTTCGCAAAAATACTTTTGCTCCTTCTAAATCGGAATCTTGTCTATAAAACATACGATAGTTATTAAAAACTGATGCTAGTCCATCTAAATCTGCAATTGTTGCCTCATATATTCTCATTTTACTCCATTCCCCTTCCAATACTCTCTCATTATATCTGTTGCCCATTTAGGCTGTACAATTTCTTCTTTGGGCATAAACTCTTTCATTATCGGCTTTATATCCAATATAGGGGTGCCATCAATAGCATCTAATCCCTCAACAATAATTGATTTACCTTCTCTTTTGATCACCTTTACAATTGTGGTTCCTATGCGATTCGGACGATTTTTCCCGCGCTGTGCAAAAATGCCTACTTTAGGATAATCATTATTATTTCTAGGATGTCTAGCAAAATATTGAATTTGTTCATCAGTTACTTTATGAAAATAAAAAACAACTTCAATATGAGAAAAATCTTCAATCCCTTGTATACTTTCCTCTGTATATATTTCAGTTAAAGTAATATAGGATCTTACTTCTCCCCACTCATCATCTTTTATTTCCTTTCTTTTATTATGTACAAATGCGATTGGTTGAACTGAAAACATACGCATTCCTCCTTAAATGTAACCACTTACATTATAAAGTATTTTCAGAATGTTTTCCACAAACACGAACTAGATTACATAATATAATTATGATCTAGTTCGTAAAGCGAAATTAACTGCTTCAACTGCATGTATATAAGTTGTGTCGAATACCGGAATGGATATGTCTTCCTGTTTTATTAATAACCCTATTTCTGTACAACCTAATATGATTCCTTGTGCCCCTTCTTTTACTAGCTCTTCTATAACTCTTTTATAATACTCTCTAGATTGGGATGTTATCTTTCCTAAACACAATTCTTTATATATTACTTCATTTATTTTATCTCTATCCTTTTCTGATGGAACCATTACTTTTATATGATTCTCTTCTATGCGTAACTTATAAAAATCTTGCTCCATTGTATATTTAGTTCCAAGCAAACCAACCTTTTGAATATCTTTCCTTTTAATTTCTTTCACAGTTGCATCAGCGATATGTAAGACTGGAATATGAATATTCTTCTTTATTTTCTCAACTACTTTATGCATTGTATTTGTGCAAATAATTATAAAATCTGCTCCTCCCCTCTGTAACGAATATGCTGCATTTCCTAATATTTCTCCTGCTCCATTCCAATCTCCGTTAGACTGGAATCGCTCAATCTCTTCAAAGTCCACACTATTAATCATACATTTTGCTGAATGTAACCCTCCCAATCTCTCTTTTATTTCTTCATTTATGATTCGATAATATTCAGAAGTTGATTCCCAACTCATACCACCAATTAAACCTATTGTTTTCATTACAACAAACCCACCTTATACTGTTTTATAAAACTAATCACAACATTTTATTATGTATATTATACATAATAAAACAAGACTTTACGTTTATAATATAAAGTCTTGTTTTAACTATTTCCAAGGAAATTTTATAAGAATATTCCGAAATTAATTATTGGATGTTTTTATAGAATCTTCATATTGATAATGAAAACATTCTCGATACAACTGTTTAATTTCATCATATGATGGCACACGTGGATTATTTGCTGGACTTCCACTTTCAATTGCATCCAATGCCATTTTAGAAATAGCTGTTTCAAATTCAACTTCACCAATTCCGTATTCTTTTAAATTTGGGATACGAAGATCAAAACAAAGTTTTTTTATTTCCCTCAGCGTGTAGTCGGCTACTTCTTCATCACAATAGGAATACAAATCTTTATTTATACAACGTCCAATTTCTGCTAGTCTTTTTACTGCACTAACTTTTGTATATTCTAAAACTGTAGGTAATAGTATTGCATTCGATATACCATGTGGTACATGAAATAACGCTCCTACCGGCCTTGACATTCCATGAACTAACGTAACAGATGCATTTGAAAATGCGATTCCAGCTTGTAAGGAAGCAATCATCATCGCTTCTCTTGCCTCCATATTCTCTCTATCTTCATATGCAATACGTAAATATTTCATAATACTTTCAATAGCGGAAAGTGCAAGTACATCGGTAAGCGATTGTGAAACTTTAGATATATATGCTTCGACTGCATGACATAATGCATCTATCCCTGTTGCTGCTGTAATATGAGGTGGTACCGAACGCGTTAAAATTGGGTCAATAATCGCTACTTGTGGGGTAAAACTCGGATGCTTCATCATCATTTTTACATCTGTTCGTTTATTCGTAATTACTGCTACACTTGTTACTTCCGATCCAGTACCAGAAGTTGTTGGGATTGCAATTAGTGGTAGCGGATCGTTTTCTATTTCCATATCTTTTTGGACGTAATCTTCCACTTCTCCACCATTTGTATATAACACCGCAACTGCTTTCGCAGCATCAATACAACTTCCACCACCAATACCGATAATAAAATCACACTTTCCTTCTTTACAAAGTGTTAACGCTTCTAACACGTGTATATTTGTAGGCTCAGCATTTACTTTATTATATGTAATAACAGTTATACCTTTCGTATTTAATTGTTGTATACACCTCTCAACATATCCTAAATCCTCCATAATTGTATCCGTAACTATAAACGCTCTTTTCCCCAACTTCTTAGATTGTTCCCCCAGCTTTTCAAGCGAATTTCTTCCATATAATACAGACTTCGGCATACGAAACTCAGCAACATCTTGCAAGTACTCCACCCCTTCTTACCCTAATTTATATTTTAGTTTATAAAATATCGACTTAATAAATTCCTGTTGCAGTATAGAATGCAATTACTAAAAATACAGCAACCGTTTTCAAAATTGTAATAGCAAAAATATCTTTATACGACTGTTTATGTGTTAAACCTGTGACTGTAAGAATAGTAATAATAGCCCCGTTATGTGGTAATGTATCCATTCCTCCCGATGCCATTGACACGATACGATGCATTACTTCTAATGGAATATCAAATTGATTGGCCGCTGCAATAAACTTATCTCCCATCGCACTTAAAACAATTCCCATTCCTCCTGATGCAGAGCCTGTAATTCCAGCTAAAATATTCGTCGTTACTGCTCCATTCACTAAAGGATTCGTGAATGTGGCAGAAATGCCGTCTCTCATAATCGCGAAACCTGGAAGTGCTGCAATTACCCCACCGAATCCAAACTCAGCACCTGTATTCATCGTTGCAAGTAACGCTCCACCAATACTTGTATTCAATCCAGCTTGAAATCCTGTTACTACTCGTTTCCAATATAATAATAACGTTGTTACAATACCTATAATAAGTGCTAATTCTACTGACCAAATTCCAACTACTGCACTTAATTCTACTTTTCCAAATGCTCTCATACCAATTGCAGAAAAATCAAAACCATTCGGATACCACTTCGGTATCATAATAGTAAAAACTTTATTCATTACACCTACTAAAATAAGTGGTATAAAAGCAATCACTTGCTGTACTCTTGTAATTTCAATACTTTTAAGCATCGGCATATCTTTTTGTTCTACTTGCAAAGAAGCTGCCATTTCAGTATTCCCATCGTTAAAACCAAAATACCCTTCTCCTGCTACCTTCGCCTTCTTACGTCTACTCTCTAAATATAGTAAACCTAACGTGAGTACAAAAATTGCCCCTACAATACCAAGTATCGGCGCAGCATAAATGTCCGTTTTAAAAAAGGTTGTAGGTATTACATTTTGAATTTGTGGTGATCCAGGTAGCGCATCCATTGTAAACGTAACTGCTCCAAGAACAATTGTTCCAGGGATTAAACGCTTTGGAATATTCGCTTGGCGAAACAACTTAGCTGCGAACGGATATACAGCAAACACTACTACATACACACTAACACCACTATACGTTAAAATAGCACCCATTAATACAATCGCTAAAATCGTACGTTTTTCACCAACTAACTCTATAATTGTTTTTGCAATCGAGTCCGCAATTCCTGACATTTCTACTACTTTACCAAATATTGCACCAAGTAAAAATACAGGAAAATATAGTTTAATAAAACCTACCATTTTCTCCATAAAGATATTCGAAAAGAAAGGTAATACAAAACTAGGTTCTGTCAAAAATACCGCAAATAAAGCAAAAATCGGTGCAAATAAAATAACAGAAAACCCTCTATATGCTACAAACATTAGTAAACTAAGTGCTAATAATATAATAACTAGCTCCAATTATACCCCTCCATTTAAACAGAAAATTCAAACTTTTATAAATATAATTCTACTAATCTTTTGATTTTGACATCCCTCCTCTTATTCATACAAATTTTTCATGCTAAAAATGTCTAATTATAAGTATTCGATTACATATGAAAAATCCCTTTAAACATAAACGATTTCATCGTCATACGTTATAAAGGGATTGTTAGTCTCTATATTTACTTCTTTACCAAACTATTTTCTGCACAAAAATGCCGTAGTTCTTTTACATCATTTACTATATAAGTCGCACCAACTTCAGTCAATTCTGTTTCACTACCATAGCCATATAAAACGCCTATTGAGGAAATTCCATTATAATTCGCACCGATTATATCGTGTTTTCTATCTCCAATCATAACAATCTCTTCTTTATTAAAATCTTCATTTGTTTGTAAAATATGAGCAATGATTTCTTCTTTTTTTATTCTCGTACCATCTAAGTTACTTCCAATGATACTTTCGAAATAATTCGTTAGTTGAAAATGATCTAGTACTTGTTCAGCAAATATAGTAGGCTTGGAAGTTGCTATAAATAAACGATTTCCGGTATCTTTTAATTGTTTTAAAAGATTTCGAATACCATCGTACACATTATTTTCTAACAATCCACGTTGCTTTACATACTCTCTGAAATAAAAAACAGCTCTTTCAACTTCCCCTTCATTCATATTGTACCTCTCTACGAATGATTGTTGGATGGGCGGACCGATAAATGAGTCTAACTCATTTACATGTAATTCTTCAATTCCAAGCTTTTTTAATGCATACAATACTGAATTTACAATTCCTTCTTTCGGATCCGTCAATGTTCCATCTAAATCAAATAGAAATGTTGTATACACATTTAATCCCCCGCTCCTATTTACTTTACATATTATATGGAAGGCTTTTTCATGGCCACCTTTTACTATACTATCATTATTTATCTTTTCGAAATTTTTTCTTCTATGTCACATACTTTCAGTTACAAAATGTAATACATATGATAAAGTAAAAAAGTTACAATTATTTTAATAGAAACTGGTGAATCTAATGTCAATTACGTTAATTGTTATAATGGCTTTCACAATTGTTATTCATGCGGTTGAAACAAGCTCTTATAGTATTCGATTAGCTGGAGTGCGTTTAAAGAGAATTGCTGTTGCTTTGTCTGTCGTAGGCATGGTGTTACTCATTTCAAGAACATCTAACATGCTACAAGCCTTTTTAATCAGTGGGTTTGTCGATGAGGCAAAACGAGACGCATCCATTAATTTAGAACATATTATACGGCTCGTTCTATTATCCGCCTCTGTCGGTACATTGATTGCGATTATACTGTATCCAACTTTAACCAAACTATTTGGATATGTCATTCAAAACTTTGAAACAGACGGTTCTTTCATTCGAATGATGAGAACAAATAACATTCAAAAATTAAAGTACACAAAAAAATATGTACGCTTCCCAAAATTAGAAATGATTCATAGACTACGCATTGGTGGTATTCCAAAACGTATTATGCTTATTAACATGTTTGCTACTGCTATTTATACAGCTGGTGTTCTTTCAGCCCTATACGCTTCCTTTTTACTTCCAGATTACGCAACAAAAGCTACTACAGCTTCTGGCCTTATTAATGGGTTTGCTACTATTTTATTAACAGTGCTGCTTGATCCACGTATCGCTCTTTTAACAGAGCGAGCTCTTCAATCAGAAGAAGGTGCAGAAGCAATGAGTAAAATGTATGGTTGGCTAATGATTTCTAGACTTTTTGGTACGTTATTAGCACAACTATTATTCATACCAGGTGCTTACTGGATCACATGGATTATTAAACTGATGAATTAGTCCTCTATAAAAATAGTAGGTGGGATAACAAATGACTATACAAACAGAGCAAGATATAATTCGCTTAATAGAAAACGACGAATGGATGATGAACGTATTACAAATGGCAAAATCACTAGAGTTACCTGATTGGTGGATTTGCGCCGGATTTGTTCGCTCTAAAATTTGGGATACTTTACATAACTATGAAGCTAGAACAACTATGCCTGATGTTGATGTAATTTATTATAATAGTCTACATAAAGATGAGATATACGAACAATCATTAGAAACGAAATTAAAGAATATTGATGCTACTATCCCTTGGTCGGTAAAGAATCAAGCTCGTATGCATGTGGTGAATAATATGCCACCGTACTCTTCTTCTGTTGATGCTATTTCTAAATTTCCTGAAACAGCAACCGCTTTAGGGGTTACATTAGACGAAAAAAACAAAGTTATATTAACAGCCCCATGTGGTATTGAAGATGTTCTTTCCTTACAAGTGAGACCAACAGCTCCTTTTCTTGAAACAAAAGAACGATTACATATATACAACACTAGAGTTAATAAAAAGAACTGGCAAAACAAATGGCCTAATATTACAATCACTTATCCCAAAATGTAAGAAAAGGAGCTTCGCATTACACGAAGCTCCTTTTCTACTTTATTTCAAAAACTGAATGACTATTTCAGCAAATCGATCTGCTTCTTCATAATGCGGTGTATGACCACTCTCTTCAAATACAATATAATCCCCATTTTGAGCATCTTTATTAAATGTTTCAATTTGTTTTTCACACGTTACTACATCATGTTTTCCTACAATTAATAACATTGGATTTTGTATATCTTGTATCTTAGGTAATAATGAAGTGTGGAATACTCCTTCTAATTTCAATCTATCAAAATGAATTTTGGAACGATTTGAAAATACTTCCCACTCATCATCACTATATAAACTCTCATCTGTCACATCTTCCTTATAATTGTAAATCTCCATTCTTTTTTCTTTTAATTCATCGCTTAATCTTGTATAGGCTTCTAGCAACTCTTCTGAAGTAGCATCGCTAGCTGAATAAGTAAGGGACTCCTCTGCTACTTCTTCTTTTTCATACTTTTGTAATAAATTCCCTGTCTTTTGTAACAAAGCTCTACTTGTTAACGCAAAATCGAAAGTTGGCCCTTCAAATATGATTTTCTCTATTGAACTTGGATATATCGACGCATATAACAATGCTACATATCCACCGAAAGAATGTCCAATGACAGACCATTTCTCAATTTGTAATACTTTTTTTAGTTCCTCACAGTCTTCAATCAAATCATTTAATCCAAAAGCTTCGTCCTCAGTAATTTCTTCTGAGCGACAAACACCTCTTTTATCTATCATTATTACATATAAAGAATCTTTTAAACGTTCCGCTTGATAAAATGAAAAATCATAGCAACTTTCTCCTGGTCCACCATGCAAGTATAAGACCGGTTTATTTTTAGGATTTCCATGCGTTTCAACGTATAGCTTTTTCCCTCTAATGTTCATGTGTTTCCCTACTTCTATCAAATTCGTCTTTATAATCATCACCTTCTTTTTTTACTGAATATTATAACATTTTCTGTTAAATAATCCCTATTACATTTAAAAAGACAACGATTATTGCAAGTGGTGCTACAAATCGAAGTAAAAACGCCCAACAAATAAATACTTTCTTTCCATAATTTCCACCTACAAAAAACTCTGCTTCTAGCACCTTCTTTTCCATTTTGAATGAAACGAAAATACTAATAAATAGTGCTCCAAGTGGCATTAATATATTACTAGATAAGAAGTCTACTGCATCAAAAATATTCTTTCCGAAAATCGTAATATCACCCCATACTCCAAATGATAATGCTGATGGTATACCTACTAAGAAAATGCCGAAACCGATCATCCATGATAATTTCGTTCTCTTTTCTTGTTCACCATTTACTAATGCTGAAACAACTGTCTCTAGTAGAGAAAATGCCGATGTTAATGTCGCAAATGTAAATAGTGCAAGAAATACCGTTAAGAACAACCCACCGAATGGAATTTGACTAAATACAGATGGTAATACGATAAATAGTAACCCAGGCCCTTCTGTTGGTTCCATTCCTAATGAAAATACGGCCGGAAAAATAGCAAGACCCGCAAATAATGAAACAAATAAATTCAATCCAACAATTGTTATTGCTGATTTTGGTAAACTTTCTTTTTTATTTAAATAGGAACTATACGTGACCATAATCGAAATCCCGATACTAATCGCAAAAAATGATTGGCCCATTGCGAACAAAATACTTTCTGAAGTAATCTTTGAGAAATCTGGTTGTAAGAAAAACTTCACACCTTTCATTGCGTTATCAAGTGTTAGTGAGCGAACAATAAGAGCAACAAATAATACGAACAATGCTGGCAACATATATTTACTTGCTTTCTCAATTCCATTTTGTACACCTTTTGATACAACCCAAATCGTAATGAACATAAAAGCGAAATGTCCCATAATCGCCCAAGCGGGATTTCCAATTGTTTCAGTAAATAATGCTCCATAATTTTGTCCCGGAGTAATAAGTTGTCCCGTTACTCCTCTGAATAAATAAATTAACACCCATCCACCTACAACACTATAAAACGAAAGTAGTATAAAACATGTTCCAACGCCAAGGCGTCCAATCCAGTGCCATCCTGTATTAGGTGCGATACTTTTAAATGCTCCAGCTGCTTGTTTCTGTGTACTGCGCCCAATCATAAATTCAGCTATAAGTAGTGGTAGTCCAATTAATACCGTAAATAATATAAAGATTAAAAAGAATGCTCCTCCCCCGCTCTTCCCAGCGATATAAGGAAACTTCCATATTGCGCCTAGTCCAATTGCTGATCCTGCTGCAGCCATTATAAAACCTAATTTCGAAGTCCATTGCTCCGTCTGTTTCATCTTATTTTCCTCCTAGTTAAATTACTTTATATAAATAATTAAATTTTTTAAACCAATCCGAATAAACCCTCCATTTCTATTTCCATAAAATAAAAAAATGGCTCAACGTCTCTATATAAAGAGACGCTAAGCCATTTACTTAACGCGGTACCACCCTTATTGATTCCATTATGAATCCACCTTAGTAGTAATCGTTTGATTACAAACCTAATATCGAAGGTTAACCGTTAAGATTTACTAAGAATGTGATTCCGTTCCACCTTACTGCTCCTAGGCGAGTTCAGGATGTCATTTGACTATGTCACACCAACCCATAGCTCTCTGTACAAATATACGACCTTACTACTCCTATTCAACACATTTTAATATTTAGAATATATTTTCTTTTGAAATTAATATGAAGTATATCGGTTATATTTATAACTGTCAAGGGCTATATTAAAATTTGATGAGAAACCCCTTTTATTTTTCATTATCCTTCATCATCATCACCGTGATCATCAGTACCTTCTTCTTGATCATCGTCATCTTGTTGTTGAGATGACTCCTTTTGCTGAATAGCATTATTTACCGCTGTAGTAGACATGACTTCACCTGTTATTGTATGTACTCTTACATCAACCGTTTCTGTTTGTTTTTTTATTATAATTTGGTAGGTAGACATACCATTTATATCGACTACACTTACCTTCTCGATAAAACCGCCTGGTACTTTTTGTAACGCAACTTCTTTCGCCTGCTCTTCTGTAACGACTTTTTGTATTTGTGAAGTACCAATAAAAGCACCCGTCGCTTCTTCAATTTCTACCATTACATTCTCATTTGCACTTTTCTCTATCTCTATTACATATACATTTTTTTCGTTCTTTTTCTCTAGTCTTATCCCTTTCACATTCCCTTGTACTTGCTGCACTGCAATCTCTTTTGCTTGCTGCTCTGTAACTTTTGTCGTTTGTTTCTGTAACAATTGAATTTTCCCGGTAGTTTTTTCAATCTCAACTATTGTACTTTGAGTAGCATTTGTTTCTACCGATATTACAAATACCTCTATCCCCTTTCTTTTTTCTAATATAGTTTGTTTAATGATCCCCTGTACTTTCTGAAGTGCCATTTCTTCCGCTTTTTCTTTCGTTATTGTATTACTTTTTAATGATATTTCTTTTGCACGTTTTATGTTACCACTTTGAGCATCTACTATTATTTCATATGAGCCTTTTTCATTTAAAAGATTTACCTTATATACATCTTGTTCCCCTTTGTTTACTAATTTCATATTTTTTATTTTTCCAGGATACTGTTCAGACACAATATTCTGAATTTGTTTTTCAGATAATATTTTTTCTCCTTGCTTAGAAACAATACGTTGTGATACAAAAGCTACACTTACAAGCACAAAACAAAGTAACAATGCAACCTTCCATTTCTTTTTCATTTTCAAACTCCTATCTCTTTATAAAAAACGAGGCAAATATACGGTAACTTTCGTCCATTCTCCCTCTTCACTTTCCAGTTGTATATTTCCTTCATGAGCATCAATAATCTGTTTCGCAATCGACAATCCTAGACCTGTTCCTCCTGTTTCCCTACTCCTCGCTTTATCAACTCGAAAATAGCGATCAAACACTTTCTGTATATCTTCCTTAGGAATTCCCATACCGTAATCTTGAATAGAAAAAAAGATTCTTTCCTTTTGTATTCCTACTATCAAATCGATTGAATCTTTACTGTATTTCATTGCATTATCCAATAATACTACTAATACTTGTTTTATTTTTTGTTCATCAATATTTACAACAATCTTTTCTTCCTCTGTAATAACACGAAAATCCCGATTATATGTTTTTTCTAGTTGTTCCGCAGTCATCTTACATAACCGAACTAAATCTGATTCTTTCGTTTCCAACTTCCACTCTGCACTACTGTTGGCAAGCAGTAACATTTGATTTGTCATGCCTTTCATTCTTATTGCCTCGGAGTATATCGCTTCTACAGATTCTTCTAAAACATCTTGTTTTTTCATTCCCCATCTTTTTAATAATTTTGCATAACTTTCAATAACTGTTAACGGTGTTCTCAATTCATGTGAAGCATCTGAAACGAACTGCTGCTGCTTTTCAAAGTTTTGATGTAATAAATCTATCATTTTATTAAATGTTGTCCCCATTTTATGCAATTCATCTTTTGATTTTTTCTCAAGTGGTATTTTTTTGAATATCCCTCTATCTTGTATATGCTCCATTGTTTGTATTAAAGAATTTACAGGTTTTAAAATGAGTTTACTTAACATTCTCCCCGCAAAAAAAGACGGAATTAAAACGAAAAGCGACGCAATAACTAATACATTTTTTAACATATTTAAATTCTCTTGCAAACTATCTAAACGTTCTGTCATTTCTAATGATACGATTTTCCCATCATTCCAAATAATTGGCATTTTTATATAAGCGAATTTCCCACCATTCTTCTCATAAATTCCCGCCGATTCTTTTCTTTCAAATTTCGTATTTACTGCTGGGATTGGTTTTGCACTATCCACTTCTTGTCTAATCATTACCTTTGAATTTTCATTAATAACTCTAATCATACCGTTTGAAGGTAAGTATGGCTGTAGTAGATTTACTGCGTCTATTTCTTTTGCTGATTCAGCATTCATTCCTTCTATAATATGTACTGCCTCACGTTTTAAACGTTCTAACTCTCCGTTCGTTGTAACTTTATAAAACAAAAAGTATATAGAACTATTAATAAGTAACAAAATAAGTAGTAACCATACTGTAGAGAATAAATATATTTTATTTTTAATTTTCATATACTATACCTTTAAGACATACCCAACACCTCTAACAGTGTGAATAAGTGGTACGTCCACATTACAATCTACTTTTTTACGTATATATCGAATATATACATCGACAACATTTGTATCACCATAATAATCAAATCCCCAAACATTCGTTACGATTTGTTCTCGATTTAACACTTGATTTTCATGCTTCATTAAAAATAGTAATAAATCAAACTCTCGTGGTGTTAATTCCACTAAATGATTCCCTCTTTTCACTTCTCGTGTTTTCTCGTCTAAATATAAATCTGCAATTTGATAACTACTATTTTCCTCTTCTTTTCTTACGTTTGAAATTCTTAAACATGCACGAATTCTCGCTAAAAGTTCTTCTATTTGAAATGGCTTTGTAATATAATCACTTGCTCCTTGATCTAAGCCACTTACTTTATCAACAACTGAGTCACGAGCGGTTAATAAAATAATAGGTATTACAGCATTTTTCAAACGTATCCTTCGAAGTACTTCTAATCCACTTATGTTTGGAAGCATTACATCAAGTAAAATTAAATCCCATTTACTATCGTGAAACTTTTCCATTGCCTCTGTTCCTGTTTTAGCAATTTCACTTTCATATCCTTCAAATTCTAGTTCTAACTGTACGACACGCGCAATTTTTTCTTCATCCTCAACAATTAAAATCCTTTCTCCCATAAAAGCCTCCCGCATTATATAATCTTTTCATACCATTCCAGTATAACAAGTAATACTTTCCTCAAAAAGAAATAATGCCCAGTATTCTGTCCGACTTAATGAAAAAAATGAGGAACGAAATATATTCCTGATTGTTAGAGAGACAATCCAACCCATTGCCAATATGCATAGTAAAATAAGACCATTAGAAGCATATATATAACACTTAAATAGCTACTTAACTTTAATAAATCCTGCGATTGAAAAGTTTCTCTATCACTTTCTTGAAATAAAAGTAAAGCTTTAGAACTGACTGGAAAGGTTAAACAATAATTCATGCCAACAATCCCTAAAAATAGTACAGCTACTTCATTAAGCTGTAGACTACTAGCAAAATATAGTAATGGCGGAATAAAAATTACCGCTCTCGTCGTGTGAGATGTAATATATAAATGTGATGTGACTGAAAGAATAACAATTACGAGTAACACGATAAAAATGGATTGCTTATTAATTAGTTCTGTTACTAAAAATAACTTTTGCATAATCCATTGCGCTGCACCACTCTCCATTAAAGATTTCCCTAATGCAATTGCTGCTCCAACAAATAGAATTAAGTTCCACGAGACACCTTTTAAACTTTCTTTCCACTGCATCACGCCGAGTTTTGGTAAAGTTAATAAAAATACTCCGATTATCGTAACAGTTGCAATTTCCAAACCATGTAGCGACTCTGTTAACCAAAAAGCTACCATCGCTATTAAAATACTAATTGTATACTTCTCATTTCGCGATAATTCAAACTTAATTTTTTTCTGTTTCAGTTTTGTTTTTACTTCCTCTTTGTCTAAAAATAAAAATAATATTACGCGACAACTTATACAGCTCATTATGACTCCAAATGGGAACCCCCATATTAACCACTCTACAAATGTAATGGTTTTATTATTAAATTCTTTTAACATATCTAGGGCGATTAAATGTGAGCCTGCCCCAATAATTGTAGAACTTGTTGATACTAAAATAACAGTAGGCATTAAAATTGCTAATGCTTTCGTAATTCTTCTACTCCCAATTTCTTTTGAGATAGCTTGAAAAACAGGTAATACAACCGCTGCGCGTCCAGATGTTGATGGAATAAAAAAGGCGAGTATTTGAATAATCATTGTCAAAATCCCGCACAAACCGGCTATATTCCGAGCACGATTTACAACAAAGTACGTCATTTTCTCAGCTAAACCGGTAACTTGAAGTGCCCTTCCTAAAATAAAGGAACCGATCATCAGCCAAATAACATCTGAAGCTAACGAATCGAATAAAAGATCTTGCTTTGCTGTTCCTGAAATAATTAGAAATAAGACAGACCCTAGTGCGATATAGGCCGAATTTATCGTTGTTGTTGTCCATAAAATAATTGCACAGCAAAATCCAAACAAACTCCATTTTGCTTCCATCGTTAATGACGATGGAAGCAAAAGAACTATTTCTACCATTACTATAAGTGCTACGGGCAAAACCCAAGATGGCTTAGTTTTCGGATTATCGGTACTATTCACATGTAATTCCACTACATTTTTTTCAATCATGATACGTACCCACTGTTATTCAACCGAGAAGCGATTTGATAACCGACTAAAACTGTACGCATCGTACTCTCTGTGCAATCACGAAGCCATTTCTCCGCATTAGAAAATGCATTTTCTAATGAAGATGGCATTGGCAATATACTTGTATATGCATCAATTCCATAATCGTAATTGATACGTGCACCTTTACCGACTGTCCCTACTAATGCGATTACTGGTAATCCATATTTTTTTGCACATTTAGCCACCTCAGCTGGAATTTTCCCACGTGGTGTTTGAAAATCTATACTTCCTTCCGCAGTAAATACAAGATCACACGCTAACAATAGTTTATTTAAATCCATATACTTCATAATAATATTGTATCTCGGATGAAGCGTTGCACCAATTAAAGCTTGTAATCCAGCACCAAGCCCACCAGATGCACCGCTTCCTGGTGTATGATGTACATCTATACCCATATCTTTTTTTATAACAGAAGCATAGCGCTCCAGTGCTTTTTCTAGTTCTATTACTTGTGCTTTGTTAGCACCTTTTTGCGGACCGAATACTCGCGCTACTCCTTGTTCGCCGCATAATTGATTAAACCAATTACAGGCAACATCGATTTGAACATGCCTTAATCTAGGATCTACTTGTGATGTATCTATTTTTGAAACTTGTAATAAAGAGGTTCCACCATGAATTTGTATTTCCTTTCCAGCTTCATTTAAAAACTTTACACCTAAAGCTTCAGCCATACCAGCTCCTCCATCAGATGTTCCTGAATCACCACATCCAATTAATATACGATCTACCCCTTTATTTAAGGCTAATTCTATTAACTCCCCAACACCATGAGTAGTCGTTTTTCTAGGATCACGTAAATCTCTCGGTACAAGTCGTAGCCCCGCAGCAGCAGCCATTTCAATAACAGCTGTACGCTCACCATTTCTCGTTTCAAAAACTCCAAAATAAGATTGTATCTTTTCTCCAACAGGTCCCGTTACTTGTACTTTATACATTGTTCCATCAGTAATATTTATAATTGCCTCTGTAAAACCTTCCCCGCCATCAACCATTGGTAAAGTCTCTACAGTAGCTAACGGCATGACTTTTAAAATCCCCTCTTTCATTATATCAGCAGCTTCCTTCGCCCCTAAACTTTCTTTAAATCCTGATGGTACAACTAAAATACGCATGTAATATTTCTCCCTTCACCTTGTATATCTCTTTCGTTTCTAAGGCTTATACTAAAGGTGAAAAAAGAGAGCACAATTAAGCTTACATTAAAATTTGGTGAGAAAGTGCTGAGTTTTGTGATCTAAAAAATCCGTTGTACTATGAAATAGTACAACGGATTTATTCCTTTACTCTTTATTCAATTTTATTTCTCTATTACGGGACAATACTTGTATGATTTCGCGTTTCCTGTACTCAACAAGCAATTGTCTTCACATCTACTTCGTGTTTCTTTAGTTCTCATTGTATCAATACTTTCGCCATATCAGAGCGCCACAATCGTGATGTATTCAACACAACAACATAGCTTACTTGTTTATACGCCATATCAGACAATAGCTCTTGTAGCCCATCACGTTCAACTGTTAATCCATCTTCATCTACTGTCGCTCCGCTGATTCCTTTATCTTCATACACACGAAGTAGTTCTAAATTATTTTCGTTACAGTAACGTTCAATCTCTTCTACTTGATACGCTAAACTATACCAATTACGTACTTGTCCTTCCGTTGAAGCTCGTACGTAACCAACTACTTTCTCTCCCATTATAAATTCCCTCCCGTTACAGTAATTTTAGTCCCTGTAACGTTTACCTGTTCTTTGCGGATAACGTGTCCATAACTTAAATCCGTTAAAACGTACTTTACGATGACTTCAAAACATAATACAACCCTTTATTTTTTCTTCTACTATCGTCGTATACTGTACAAAGCCATTACAATCTATAAAATTTAACAATTAATGCACTTATAAAATTATAATCCTCTTTTAAACTTTCACGTTAAAACACAAAAAAGCACTCGTTGCCTTTAGTCGACAATCAAGTGCTTTAAGTAGCATTAATTTTGTAAGTTTTATTGTAACAGTATGACACCTTTTATATGTCGTGACAACTACTACGTTAAAACTTACGAGTTTGTACGAGTTCGTTAGTTTAATATACATTCCATGTGTTTATCATCATCGCCCAGTAAAATGTCATCTCGCCTAAGCTCGTACCTCGTTTTCTATTCTATCATTGCACATAACACTCTATGATGGTACAACCATCATGAAGTATGTACTTTTTAACAGCCTATTTTAAATTGCAACGTCTTGATAACCTACTTCAGTTACTTTTTCATTTAACAAACGAATCCCTAGCCCATTTTCTGTATCCCATGTACAATTAAATGTAATTCCAATATCCCGACCGTCAAAAATACCTGCATAGGGAACAACAATCCCATCTAAACTTATCATTTCTAATATTTCATTAGTTGTTTCAACTAATGGATAGTTTTCATTTACTTCAATATCATAACCTAGTTCCTGACGCTCTTGTTTGTAATAGTCTAATATTGATTGCAAAAAGCTTTGTTGTAATTGTTCCCAATTTTGCATAAGTGAAGTATATGCTACATATTGTTCTTCATCAAACTTACCATCCTCATCACCTTTTACTATTAGTGCTATCTCGACTTCATTTCCCAAAAAGTTAATGCTAGTATCCTTAGACCACACAAAATCATATTCAAGCTCACCAAAAACCGCATCATTTATTTTCATCTTACTTCTCCTTTTTATTTTTTAGCAAATCCTCCTGGCTCAAACGCCCCTGCGTTTATCTCACCTACTCCACCAAGATGCCCAAATCTTTTATTTATCTCTGTCGGTACAAGTTGCATTATTTTCACATCATTTACTTCATGCCATGTTAATTGATTTTTTGTTCGATATTTGTCTATGTCTTTCGCGGTAATCCCACCAGGTTCCATTCCAAATTGGCGAGCTAGTTCACCTGAGTCATTTAGCTTATCTGCTAACTTTTGGTCTGCTTGAGCAAAATTGTATGTCCTAGCCTTTGTACCATAATTTCCTTTTCCTCCAAGCATATAGTCAATTTCAATTTGAGCCTTTAATACTGGCGAAAAATCAGGAACTCCGTTTTTATATTGAATACCTTTAATGCCAGCTTCATCTAATATACGTTTCAATTTAGGGTCTGGTGGTGGTTTAAGCGTACTTAAAGATTCTCCTCTGATTCCTTCAAATTCAACCTTCGAATTAATTGGTGAAGGTGTCTGATTATACCTTGCTTCATAAGAACTAGCAAAATCAGTTTGTCTAAAAGCAGGTGGAACTTCAGCCTCTCTATTACCCGTACCCTTAACAACCTTACTCTCCATATACTGATAAGCCTCTTTCAGAGAATACTGTCCTCCCCCTGAGACATTTCCTACTCCAGCCATGGCGAAGCCTTTTCCCTCACCTGGGATCCATTTGTACTCCAGCAATGTTTTTACTGCGTGCTGAATCTTTTCATTCCCCTGCAAGAAGGTTGTTTTTACGATTGTGGCAACTTTGTTCCATAGGCTTCCGATTTTATCGGCAAAGCCTTTTGCTGTCGAGGCTACAAAGTTTACACCTTCTGTTACTTTGTGGCTAGCTGTTTTTATACCATCGACGGCTGCTTTTTAGTAGATACTTTTTATTTTCTCAATCTAACAAAATATTAACTTTTTTATTATATCTTATTTCTATACTAAGACGAAAAAAGCACTTGTTGCCTTTCAGAGACAATCAAGCGCTTTAAGTTCATATGTTTTAAGTAGCATAAATTTGTAAGTTTTTTAGTAACAGTATGACACCTTTTACATGTCATGACAACTACTACGTTAAAACTTACGAGTTTGTACGAGTTCGTTAGTTTAATGTCCATTCCATGTGTTTATATTTATCGCCCGGTAAAATGTCATCTCGCCTAAGCTCGTACTTTGTTTTCTATTCTATCATTGCACACAGTACCCCATGATGGTCCAACCATCATGAAGTACGTACTTTCTAACAGCCTATTCTTTTTCTGTCCACTTCAAAAATAAGTGCTTTTTCGTTTGCTTGTCTTATGTGTCAGTGTATATTTAACTTTAGCACCACGAACTTCTTCATTCTCGTTTGTTTACTCATTACTGTAGACTTTTAATCTATACTAGAGTATTAATCAACCATATTCACAAAGTATTCAGTATCCTGATTAATTTTCCGTATAAATTCCTCCAATGAATCAGCTATTTGAGTCTCAAAAAAATATACAGGAGTTTGTTGAGGAGTATTCAAATCAAGTGTTAAATATACACCCTCGTTTACTTCATAAAAAACCAATTTATCTTCTTCCTCGTATATCCCCTCTAAATCTGGATCAAACTCGTAAATACCTTCTCTCAATGTAATATCTGCTATAGTATCTGGATCCATTATTCTATTTATTGCATCCACATTATTTCCTTTTATAAAACCATAGCCAACTTCTAAGTAAAAATTTCTAAGTTCATTAGGAAACGCAAATCCAAGTCTCTTTTCTGCCACTATAAGTTCATTTTCTTGTAATTTAAAAAACTTATGATGACTATTTTTTATAAAATCAAATGCAGCCATTAAAACTACCTCCTTGGAAATAATTTATTTGATGGTGACCCTTTACCATGAATTCCTGCCTGATGTTCATCAGGAAATTTAGCAGGATGTATATTCCACCATTCATGAGGCCCACCAAAATTATTCTCTATAATATGATGTGCATCATAGGGTTGCCCAATATCCCTTACTACTCTACCTTTTTTATCATAAACTTCCTCAGTATATCTTGGCCATGTTTGCCCTGTTTTTTCTTCCCATTCACTTATCAATTTGTTTTTCACACTGTTAAATTTATTTCTGTGTTTTAACGTTTCTAATGGCGTCATTTTTTCATACTTATGTTCCCTTAGAGCAGCCTTTAATTGTTCTACTTGGTTTTTATGAAGCTTCAATCCTGTTTTTGACTCTACATCTCTAATATAATCTTTAGCTAAATCGTAATCAATTTTACCCGTACCCTTAACAACCTTACTCTCCATATACTGATAAGCCTCTTTCAGAGAATACTGTCCTCCCCCTGAGACATTTCCTACTCCAGCCATGGCGAAGCCTTTTCCCTCACCTGGGATCCATTTGTACTCCAGCAATGTTTTTACTGCGTGCTGGATCTTTTCATTTCCCTGCAAGAAAGTTGTTTTTACGGTTGTGGCACCTTTGTTCCATAGGCTTCCGATTTTATCGGCAAAGCCTTTTGCTGTCGAGGCTACAAAGTTTACACCTTCTGTTACTTTGTGGCTGGCTGTTTTTATGCCATCAACAGCTGCTTTTCCAGCTTTTCCGGCTACCATTGTTACGCCTTCGCCTAGTCTTTTTCCTGCTTTTACAATTGTCTTCCCAAAGCTAGAAGCGACATACTTTATTCCTTTTCCAGCAAGACTTGCCACTTTTCCAACAGGAACAAAGTTTAGGAGCGTCCATCCTGCGGCGATGAGTCTTTCTTTTGATGATAATTCTTTTCCTGTAATAGGGTCTTTACCGGTAACTGCACGAATTGCATCATTTATTCCAATGAATTCAGCTGCTCCTTCTACTCCCTTTTCCCACCATGATTTTACATGTTTCTTTTCTGTTTTATGGGTTTCTTTCAATTTTTCATTTTGTTTCTTTTGATATTCTTCATCTGCTTGACGAAACTTTTGAGCGATACGCCGTAATTCTTTTTCTGTAACTTGTAAGTTACGTATGTAAGATTCCATGAGTCTCATTGATCTCATATATTCCCCATAAAAATGCTGACTCGTTGCTCCTTGCCATTGCATTTGAATACTAAACATAGATTGATTGAGATTTTGTTGTATGTTCTGGCTGTGTGTTTGCATCTCTGATATGTTTTTGGCAATTTGTTCGAGTTGTTCAGGTTTGACCTTGATCTCCAAACCCTCTCCCACCTTCCTCTATTTTATACCAAAAAGAAATAAAACTGCATCAATTTTTACTTGTTCCCTTTAGAAAAAACATCAAAAATACTGTTATCACAAATCGCTTCAATTTCTTCCTTCACAAATAATTTTTGAAATTTTGTTCCTGGGTTTAATATTACATTTGCTTCTAAATCTATCGTCTTTAATAATTCAATCGCATTCATAGAGACATATGGACATTCTTCTGGAATAACCATTTCTAAATGTTTCAAATCAGAATACAGTGGTAACATTAATCCTTCTTCCATTTCAAAATAATGAATTTGCAATTGTGTATTTTCAGTTGAAATCAAATTCCCTTCTTCATCTACATTTGTATCTCCCTCTACAGAAGCAACAACGTACAAATTTGATTTCTGTAATATCTCATAAAAACGAAATCTTTTTTCTTCATTCTGTAAAGCTTCCACTAGCGCCCCATCTAATGGACAAATTTCTAGTAAACTCATTGAACTTCACTCCTTATGTGAAATAATTTCGCCATCTTACGCAAAGTAAGATGGCGAATGTTAAATCTAATTATTTTTGAACGTTTATAGCTTTAATTTCGTTTAATTGTTTCATTGCTTTTTGGCGCAATTCTCCATCAATTGTAGCTGAATATATTGGTCGAGTTAAAAACTCGAAACATTTATATGCATTATTACTATCATTTTTCTTTAAATACTTTTCACCTGTCTCTAACATTTCTTCAGAAACAGCCTTCATAAATTTATTTACAGGCTCCTGCTGATACCCTAGCATGATTGATTGATGTGTTAATTCAATTACTGATGCTAAATCTTCAATAGTGCTTACATGATTAGCCCTTTTATTTGCAGCATCAAATGCACTTAAATATTCAATGGCAGCTTTGGCTTTATCTTTCATTCCAGTCAGTTCAATACCTGGCGTCTTATAAAGAATTTGATAAATTTCTAATGCTGATAAATAATTACTTTTTTCCGCTTGCTCCGCTGCATATAATACTTCATTTGCAACTTTAGTGAATCCTTTTTCATCGTCTACCCCGCGATTTGAAGCTTGTCCGAAGTAATGTAAAGCATCAAAAAGTTTTCCTGGCTCATTCGCTTTTGCACTCGCTATTTGTATTAGCTGAATTCCCTCCATCTTTCTTGACGCACTATCAATCATACCCATTCCGTTAATTTGGCCAATAGTCTTATCGATATCCTTTAATTGTGCCAGTAATGTGTATGATGGTAGCACTGTTTTTTCTACCTTATTTTGCCACCCTGTTGTTCCATTCATTTCATTCCATTCATTTTCTGTCTTTACCCATAATTTATTCGAATAATTAACCATTTCTTCTCTTGAACGTTCTAATGGGTGTTTTGTGCGAATTGCATTCGCAATATTCAATACAGCTGTATAATACTCTCCCATATTCGCAGCCTCAATTGCTTTTCTTTCAAACATAAGTGGCATTAATAATTTTTTAGCTTCATCTTGAACGGATTTTTCAACCTTTGCTGTATTTGCTAATAAATTTGCTTTATTTAGAGCAACTTCCACTGAAGTAGTAGGAGCGTTTATTTGTCCTTGAAGTCCCTCTACAGCCATACTAAATTGCTGATCTAATTTTTCTTTTTGTTGATTGTTTGCATCAGCAATCGATTCATTTACTAATATTAATGTCTTTTCATATTGTGGATTTTCAGAATTTAAATATGTTTCGATTTGCTCAATTGCTTGATCAATTCTTTTTTCTTTTTCTGATTTTTCCGGTTTCATTTGATCAACTGTATCTTTGCTATCTTTATTTTTATGCTCTATTTTTTCCTTGTTTTCTATATTGCTTTTTTCACTTTCAATTAATTGATCTTTTTTATCTTTTTCACTAGCTATTTCTGACGCCTCAATTTCAACCTTATTATCTTCTTTAACCGCTTTTTCTCCATTACTACTAGTTACAAGTGCTTCCTCTGTACCTACGTTTTCCTTGGTATCATTATTAGATGTCACTACCGGTTTGTCGATGTTAATATTCTTTAATTCTTCTTCTAATAGTTTGTAAAAAATCTTCTCTACACGTTGATTTGCAGATTCTACTATTTTGGGATCCACACTTTCGAGCACTGATGTGACTAAATAATATTTACTTAAAGCTTGTTCTAAATAGACTAGATTCTCCGGATTATACGGATCTTCCAACCAAATCCCTTCCTCATACACAGCTTTATCATATGTTAACTTTCCAACAAATTGAATATACTCTTTCTGGTTTTCATTTAAATACTTTTGTAACTCTTGTTGTGTTGTAACTTTTTCCTTAAGTGTATTCATTTGATTACGTAAATAGAATAATGCACTTTGATTGGAATGATTATCCTTATTAGCTAAAATTTCCCCCAAATTTTCCAATGTTAATCTATGATTAGCCAACGTTTTTGCATTTGACTCCTTATTTAATTGAGATATAAGTGTCAAATCTTTCAGTTCCTCGGAATATTCAGCTAACATATCTAATTTATTAGAGTCTTGCTCTTTCCCGTAATACTCATTAAAGAATACAGATGAATATTTCTCTCCATTTCCAGCATACCACTCAACTAAAATATCTCCCGTTATTGGTGATACTGTAATTTGATCGTGTGGCACTGGTGGTTTTGGTTTTTCTGGTTCTTTATCACCATCCGGTTTTGGTTTTTCCGGCTCTTTATCACCATCCGGTTTTGGTTTTTCTGGTTCTTTATCACCATCTGGTTTTGGTTTTTCCGGCTCTTTATCACCATCCGGTTTTGGTTTTTCTGGTTCTTTATCGCCATCCGGTTTTGGTTTTTCTGGTTCTTTATCGCCATCCGGTTTTGGTTTTTCTGGTTCTTTATCGCCATCCGGTTTTGGTTTTTCTAGTTCCTTATCACCACCTGATGTTTTCCCCGGGTCCACCAAACTATCCGGAAAATTTTTACTCGGTTCCACCACAGGCCCCCCCATATTCGTTGGCAAATCTAGCTTTTGCGGAGTTGGTGCATCTGATAATTTGATTTGTGGATCTTTCTTTTCGACCGATACTTCATCAGGTTTATACGTTACTGGCGTAATTGGTGATTTATTATTTCCAATTAAGTCCGCTAAATTAATAGTTGGTTTTTCGCCAGGTTTTTCATCTTTTTTTGCAGGATCAGCGACTAAATTTGGGAACATAGACTGTAAATCGCCCCCTGTAATACGATCATCTTTTTTCTCTTCTGTATTACTTGCTAGTTTTACTTGTTCTTTTCCTGCTGTCTTAAAGCCTTTGTCATACACAAGATATCCTGATGTTCCTAGTAATGCTACCGACATTACTGATATAGCGACTTTTTTCCCTAAGTTATTATTGTTTTCCTCCATGTCCTTTTCCCCTTTTCCTATCTTTATTGAATCCAACCGTTTGTTTTCATTTCTGTTAATTTTTCTTGCGCAGCTCTTACTTCGGATTCATTTTCATTTGCTTGAACTGTTTTTCTTAAGAAACGACTTGCTTCCTCGTATTTTTTCTGTTTAATTTTAAACATCCCGAATGCAAAATTCACATGTGGATTTTCATCGTTTTGTGAGTATGCTTCTGTGAAAAGCTTCTCTGCTTCATTTCCTTGTCCCACTTTATCGTATAAAATCCCTATATTTACAAGCGTATTTATGTCGCGTGTTCCACTGCTGACAACTCTATTATAAGCTTCTAACGCTTGCTGATATGCGGCAGTACTCTTTGCACCATCTCGCGTTTCATAAAATTGACCCGCTTCGTAATACACAATTCCTAGTTGATTTAACAACTCAATATTTTTCATATCTTTTTGAATCGCTACTTGTAAAATGTGAGATGCTTGTTGATAATTCATTTCTTTCTTCGCACTATCAATTAGATTTGTTTTATTCCAAAGCACATATAGATTTGAAAGTTCAATTGTATATATGGCATTCTTTGAATCTTGCATAATAGCTTCTTTAAAGAAAGATTCTGCTTTGTCTAACTGTACCGTTGCGGTTGATAATTGACCTTTTAAATACGAAACAATTGCTTTATCTTCATTTGTCTTCGTACTCATTTTGACAATAACATCTTCCGCTTTTTCAAATTCTTTCATTTTCATATGACATACAGCTAAATCTCGCATTGCATCTTTTTTGTATGGTTCAATTCCTTTTGCATTATTCGCTAACGCTTGTTCAAAATTTTGCACTGCTTCTTGATATTTTCCAATGCGGAAATTTGCTGAAGCTAATAGATAAGCAGCTTCATTATTTTCTTTATCGATTTCTCTATCTTTTATTAGTTTTGTAATATAATCGATTGCAATTTTATTTTTTCCTTCAGCAACGTAAATCGTTGCTAATTGAAGATAAGCCTCGTCTTTACCCTTTACAGCAATTGCATGTTCAACAGCTTCTTCAGCTTTTGTATATTTTTTATCATGATAGGCTTGTCGTGCTTGTTCCATAAACTTTTGATATTTAGCGTTTGTTGTGTAGAAATAAAATAACGTTGAACCACCTATAACAACAACTACAGTTGAGCCAATAATCAAAATCCGTTTTTTATTCTTTTTCCACCATTTAGAAAAGGCCGACGGTTCACTTTGCTCATGCGTTATTGTAAGTGGTTGATTTGATGCTTTTGCATTTAAAATCTCATCATCTACATCATATTCCACTTGTTTTTTCGTTTGTTTCCGGCTCTGTAGAATGCTAGTTGGCACTGTAATTGTAGCTGCTACTTCTTGCTGCGACTGTGTTCCTTGCTCTTCTTTTATCTCTTCAATAATGCTTTCAATTTCCTGTTTTAACGCCTGGTCAATGTTTGGAAATTGTACGATTCGTGAATAGACGAAACAAGCAAATGCTGCATTGTTTTCTCGTTCCAATTCAGTAGCTAATTCCAAATAATGTTGTAGGACCATTTTATTATTTATTTCAGGCTCTTGACTCTCCATAGTTTGAATGATATATGCGAGTTCTTTTTGCAGAGCTGTTGATGGATTGAGTGAATTGAAAATTATTTTATATTCATATAATGCCGCTTGTTTAAATCCTCTCTCTTCTAATAATCTTGCAATTTCCAAACATTTTGATACAAAAAGAGAGTGTTCTTCTGTTGACTGCCTTTCCGCATCAATTTTCATTCTTTCTCTCGCGCTATTAAAGACATCGTACCACTGCGCAAAGCTTGGGCATTCTGCGAAAGAGTTACTACTCCATGCCTGCCTAAATAATTTTGCAATCTCCCCGTTCCATTGATTATGTAATACTTGCTGAAGTAACGTATATCTTTCACATTCTGTCTGCATTTCTTCCGTTTTAAAGTAACTTGCATCCGTCCATTTTTTATTTCGAACTTCCTCACTACACCAACTTAATATTTCTCCTAATAAAATAGCACCTGCAAATCGATCGGCTTCTTTTTGCCATACTCCACTTTTTAAATACATCGGTGCGTAGCCCGCTGAACCTGCTGGCAATAATGAAGGTCTTTTCGTTTTCGGGCCATACATTTGCTCAACATCAACAAGTTCGATATTGTGTTGACCTTCAATTAGATTTTCACTTAAGAAAGGTACGAGTACGTTGCTAGACGATAAATCATTATGAGCAACTTCATTTTCTTCCATCATTTTAAGTGTTGTAAGAAATGCTTCTGCAATAAAGAAACATTGTTCTTTTGATAACATTCTTTGTTCTTGTATTATATCAGCCCATGTTGGACCTTCAATCCAAGGCATTACAATACTATTAGCAAGATCTTCTGATTTTTCGATAGCAGATGTATGTTCTTCTTTAGTAACGATATAACGTGAACATACTTTCAGACCCACTAAGGAAGATAGTGGTTTCAAAAATGCTAGTTGATGTTTTTCTTCGCGATAGCGTTCCTTAAAAACTTTTAATGCAATTCGTTCAACACCATTTTCCTGTTGTAATTGATAAACCGTTCCTTGTCTTCCCTCTTGACCATAGGGCATCTCAATACCAATTACAGCTGGGTGTTTCTCAAAACGATAAACATCTTTATTAAGGCTAATTTTTTCTCCTACTTCTGGTCGGAATCCCATTTTATCCCCTTACTCTCGTATAACAATTTTTCAAAAAAAGACCAGGAACAATAGCTCCTGGTCTTTTGCAATTGTTCTATTCTTAGTATGCGTTATCTGTATTACGGAATTTATCAGCGATACGTTTTAAATCTGTTGAAATACCTTCTAAAATTGGAATGTATTGTTGCATTGCTTGTTTAGATTGCATAAATTCTCCACGGAATTTTGCTTGTGTTGCCCCAGCCCATTGTCCTTCTAAACTATTAATATCGCCTTCAAGTCTATTAATTTGACTTTGTGCTTCTCCTGCTGCGTTTTTAAAGTTTCCTGCGATTCTTTCAAGTTCTTCTGGTGTGATTTTAATTTCTGCCATCTTAATAATTTCCCCTTTCAAATCATAAATAATACAACAATTAGATTATAAACTATATTCATACAATTTTTAAAGGGTTTAATTACAAAAATATTCTATTTTCTAGTAATTTAACCCTATTTTAATATTATTTCACTTTTAATTCAGACCATTTCACACTAATTTTATCTGTCATCGTGCGAAGTAAATGTAATGGTGTATATGCACATTTTATTTTTATTGGCTTTCTACGTATGCAATACCCATCCCCACTTAATAATTCTTGATCCATTTCAGTATGTGGCAGTTTCATATTAAAGAAATACACATCATTATTTTGTGTCGTTCCCAATAAATATCCAATACTTCTCTTTCTAATTTCCGCAAACCATTTTTCATGAGAATAGCTATTTAAGCTAGAAGTTGTAGCAGCTGTCATAAAGTGAATCCCTTTATTTTTACAGTTTTGGACAATTAGTTCCATTTTGTTTTTTGCTTCATAATCAGTAGATAATATAGTTAACATTTGATCGATATCATCAATCGCAATGATTATTCTCTTATATGGAATCTCCACTGTTGCGTTTGGATCTATAGAAGGCATTATTGGTTCTCTATTATTTATTAGCTCTAACAATTCATCTAACATTTCTTTTAATTGCATACCATCTGTAACTTTCTTCTTCACATGAGGTAAATCTCCAAGAGCTAATATGCCTGTAGGCCTTTCACCAAGGTCTACTAAGTATAGCTCAACCTTTTCAGGAGAGTATTGGTATGTAGTAGTGAACAGAAGTGTTTGTAAAAGCGATGTTTTTCCACCTTCTATTCTTCCCCCAACAAATATATGACTCATTTCATCTAAAGAAATACTTTGTAATTGAATATCCTCTGTTTCCATACCTGCTGAAATTTGGGCTGTTTCCAATTTTTCAACCATATGCTCTACAAATATTTCTTTAGGTACCATTGGAATGGCTTTTGCTTTTTCACCATCCCATTCTCCATTCATTTTTCGAATAATTGTTTTTAATTGTTGAGAGTACTCAAGTTCACTTTCACCAATAAACGGCAATGCTGCTTGGAATAATTCCGGCGGTTGTCCTTTCATTAACCCACGGCCAACAGGAACTTCAATTAATGGGAATTTAGGTCTGCCAACTAAGTTATGATATTCTGTTCCATCTTGTAATTCAAATGTAAGTGCCATCGGTATATTATTACGAACACGATCAAACATATCAATTGTTTGATTCAGAGAGAAATAGAAATATACACCGTATGTACTTGATTCACGCAATAATAATTCTAATACTTCATTTTCTTTCTCGAATTCATTTTTGAACCTTATATAACCATCTACCATTACTACTATAGCTGGTATTTTCTTTTCTACCATTCGGTTATACATAGAGAATGACTTTGCACCGATATTAGAAAAGCTCTCTTTTCTAAGCGTGATTTCCTTCTTTAAAAATCCGAATAGACGTTTCATTTTCTCATTTTCGCCTTCTTGTATAATCCCACCAATATGAGGTAAATCTCTAAAATCTAAAAACATACGACCAAAATCAATAACATAGAAATTCACTTCTTCTGGTGTGTGAGATACAGCTAGAGACATAATAATAGTTTGCAACATCGTTGTTTTTCCTGTACCTGGCATACCATAAATATTTAAATGCCCTTCTTGTAAATCTAACTTCAGCGGAAATTGTGCTTGTTTTGCAACATCATCAATTAATCCAACTGTTACTTGTAAATATTCTTTCGGTTTATTCCACTCACCAATTGTCCAATCTTCCATAGCATAAAATTCTTTTAACAATAATTTTTCCGGTAATGGATCCAGCCAAGGTCCTGGTAATGCTTTAATATTTTCTTTTTCTGATACGCTCTGTACATATTGAATAAAAGCTTGTAATTGTTTCGGACTATTTGTCATTGGTTTTGGACGCTTTTTCACTTTTATTCTTTCACCCGAGAGCTTAACTTCTGTAAAATCAACAATATCAAGAACTTTCTCTTCATCTGGATTATAAGGTGCTCCACTCCATGCAGACTGGAATAATTCCAATACTTCATTGCTACCAACTTGGAGATACCCTCGTCCTGGTACATTAATTTTAGATGCATCTGGAATCTTTAACATTTCACGACTATCCGCATCATCTTGTACACGTAAACAAATTCGAAAACGCGAGTTACTCCAAATCTTGTCATTTACAACCCCTGAAGGTTTTTGAGTTGCTAATAATAAATGAACTCCTAACGTCCTTCCTATTGCAGCGACACTAATTAGCTCGTCCATAAAGTCTGGTTGTTCCTTTTTCATTTGAGCAAACTCATCAATAACAATAAATAAATGTGGTAAAGGTTCTTTTTCACGCCAGCTTGTTTCATAATATTCATCTAGATGCTGAACATTTCCAGCCTGAATGAATAATTTTTGTCTCCGCTCTAATTCTGCCTTTAATGAAATTCTGGCACGCTCAATTAAGTTTGGATCTTCTAAGTTCGTAATAGATGCAATAATATGCGGTAATCCCGCAAATGTGTTTGACATTCCACCACCTTTATAGTCGATAAGCATAAATGCCATCTCATGAGGATGATAGGTTGCCGCTAACGCGGCTATTATAGACTGAATCACTTCACTTTTTCCTGATCCAGTTGTACCAGCCATTAGACCGTGCGGGCCATGCCCTTTTTTCTCTATTTTATCGTGAATATTTAGAAAAACAGGTTTACTTCCTTCTCTTACACCAATTGGAACCGGTAATGAAGTCGGATACCGATTTTCTTTCCATCTCTCTAGCACTTGTAACTCTTCCATGTTTTTAGCTTGAAACAGGTCTAAAAATGTTAATACTTTCGGAATGTTGGCTGCTGTAGAACTTTTCATTCGAATTGGAGCAATGTTTCGCGCTCCTAGCTCACATCGTTCGAATGAAAGTCGATCTACTTTAAAACTCGCACGCGTTGTTCCATTGTTTTCAGCTGAACTTGAAAACGTTTCTACTAACTCTCCATTTTCTCCATTTAAACTTATTACAAGATCACATTCCATCGGTAACCTTTCCCTTTGTTCTGCAAAAATAAATGTAGAAGCTCCTACACTTTCACCTTCTCTAAGTAACATTGGAGTTAAAGGATCATCCTCTAAAAATTCTCTCGCTGATAAGAAAAAGACATACATCGGAATTAAAGGAACTTTTGCATCCGCTTGCGCAGAAGAATTATATATTCTGCGCATATTAAGTGGAGTAAATAATACTTCTGCTAGTTTCTGTGCATCTTGTTGATTTTCAGATAAAAAGCGCATACTTCTCTGTTCATCCCATACGTGAGGAAGCCACCTCATCCAATCCCATTGTTTTTTTTCCTTTTCATGATAAAATGCTGCTATTTTCACTTCATTTGGTGCATGATGCGTCATAATTTGTGTCGTTACAATTCGAATAAAGTTTAGTCTATCTTCTTTATTTCCAACTACACCAATTACATCGTTTTTTTTCAAAGAAATTGAAATGTGTCCATTTGGTATCGTATTGAAATCCCTTTTCACATTTTGCGCTTCTGTAACTAATGGATTTTCTTCATAACCTTTCTGCTCAGGCACCTTCAATTCTACAAGGAATGGTCTTTCTCCTGTACCAATACGAATATCTAAAAAGTCTGGACTTTCAGGTGTACGCTCCCATAAATTACTTTCCCGATTTTCAATTCTTTGTACACTTTTTAATGGGCTTGGGTTTTGTGTAATTAAATATTTTGCTTGTTCAACCTTTAACGTATCTAATTCCACTCGATGCTTTTGAATTTGCTCTAAGTACCTTGTTTGTAATTGTTCAACCATTTGACGATGTTCTTTCTTTTTACGGAAATGCCCCATCGTTGTAATTATATATGACCCCAACATCGGAATACTTGAAACCATCATTAATGGCATATAACTTGAATTCATCTTCATAAATTTCATCATTACAAAATATAATACCAATGTTAAAACCGTCATCATTGCAGGCAGTAACATTGTTTCAATTGAAAACTTCGGCTCCTCCGGTATATTCGGTGGATCATGAATAATAACATCCCCTGTCGGTATATCTACTTTCACACGCGGAGAGCGTTGAAAATACGGTGATTTTTGCACAAAACATTTCTCCTTCCCCATCCAAAAACTATTACTCAATGATTTTCCATACATAATCTTCTTCACTAGAAGACATACCTTGTTTAACAGGTTCATTATAAACTTCTTCTGCCGGCATCATTTCAAAAGAAGGGATAATTGTCCCTTTTTTATGTAGTATTACATATTGTCCATCCCACACATCATTATCGCGCAACGTTTCATCATTTCGAATAGAATGCCACTCTTCTTTATCTTTTGCCACTCTAATTTCATAGATCCCGCTTAATGCTTCATCTATTTTTTCATGATGTAAAATTGCTTCAATAATTTGTACCGCTTTCACGTCATTTGGAATTGCAATATCAATTTCTTCATTTGACTGTTTTATGTATGTCACAATAATCTCTTCCACGTTTATTCACCTTTTTTCCATCATGTTTGTTACCAAGAAACATCTAAAAATGAAATATCATCGCTTGTCGGAGAGTTCTGTGCCCTCTCAATTTCTTTTAACACTTCCTCAAAGTTATACTGCTTAAGCGGTACAAGTCCGTCTGAGTGAATAACTATCCGATTAGCTTCTTGTCTTGATAATGTCTTTGAAAAAACCGCCAATTCCCCACCAATAATGCCTCGCTGTGTAGACCATCTTTTCTCTATATTTCTCTTAAACTTCATTACATTCGAACAATTCTCCTTATCTTGAAACAACTGTACAAATGAATCGCCATGTGTAACTATCGTTATCTTTGCTTTATCTTGATTTGAAATAAGTTCTATTTTCCCTCCAATAAACATCGTTTCACTACCTTGTTTTCGCTTTTCTTCCAAAACATCGCGTAGTAACCACGGTGTTTCTTCTGGCAATCGAAATGCACTCACTTCCTCTGAAGCTTCTTCTATCCAATTTTTTAACTGTTCATTTAATAATGTAGCAATATCCAGTCCACTTTCTTGACATGTTTCAAACAAGTTTACTAACTTCATACCAAGAAATTTTGCAGCAATTTCACCATGAAAAGACAGCCCTACACCATCACATAACGCAAATATGAAGCTAGTTCCATTATCTAGAAATACTAGAAAGTCTTCTCCACTCTCGTTTAAATCCTGCGTTTCTTTTGCTCTTACATAGCTATATCGATAAGTAAAATGTTTCGTTTCCTTTTCTTGCAATACCGTTTCTTTCTCTTGAGATAGAATATATTTCATCATACTTCTCTCCTATCGAACCGGCGTTGCAGCAGACATTTGAAATCCAAGTGATACTAAGTCCGCATTTGTCCCAGGAAACATCATCACAGCACCATCTGCAATATGAAACCCATGTTCCATCATCATCTCACGATAGCTTTGAGGGATAGGCGATGAAAGTCTTTGCAACTTTGCACCATATTCATCTGTAATCTCTGTATTTGGCATAATTCCTTCCCACTTCTTTATATTAGAAATTTGTTCTTGCATAATTTCATCTGAAATAAAAATATTTTCAATTAGTACGTTTCCATCAGGTACAGACATATTCATAATTCTTCGTACAATTAATTCTGGATCTTCACCAGTTGATGCCCCATCTGTCATATGACAGACAATAGGAGCTGGCCCGTCTTGTAAATTTGGTAGTTCCTTTTGCAATAACTTCTCCACTACAGAGAAAGCTTTTGCTGTATCAGTTAAACGATGCGTTTGGATTTTTTCTAGTGGGCGAAGTCTTGCTACCTCATCTATTGTTTTCACACCACCCAATAAATCAAAAACATGATCGCTATAGGCTAAAATAGATAACTTATATCTCGGAAGCAAGCGACTACCTTTTGTTGAACGAAATACCATTTGGCGAATCGCTAAAGAAAGAGCATCCGTTACAATATCAATTCTTCTTTTTTCTTCTCCGCCTGCATCCATCATTTGGTTCATTGATGCGCTTACATCAAGAAGATAAATTATATAAGCTGGTGTTTGCTGTGTTGCTTGAGTTTGATATAACATGTTTCATACCCTTCCATACATTATTATATGAACTTTTTTTATATTCATATTTCATTATAACTTATGAATTTTCTTTTTCTCAATTCATTATAAAATGTTCTTAATATAATTTACATATTTTCACACAAAAAATTTATTCCTTTTAACATATGTTGAAAGGAATAAACCCCTTCATACTATAGAAGGGGTTTATTATTACGGTATAAGACGCATACAATCTCTCGGAAAGGCACTCGCCTCTCGTACATTTGTTAATTCTAATAGTTTGTATACAACTCTCTCTAATCCAATTCCAAAACCACCATGTGGGGGACAACCGTATCGGAATGTATTTAAATAAGATTGAAATGTATCTGGATGTAACCCTTTTTCTTTAAAAGAAGCAAGTAACATTTCATAATCATGAATTCGCTGTGCCCCTGATGTTATTTCTAATCCTTTATATAGTAAGTCGAACGAATCAGTAATAGACGGATTCTCATTATTCGGCATCGTATACATCGGCCTAGCTTCTTTCGGATAATGTGTAATGAAAACTAACTCACTCTTATATGTTTCCTTCACATATTTCCCTAGTAGCTTTTCACCTTCTGTATCTAAATCCCCAATTGGCGACTCTTTCCGGTATTTATTTTTCAAAATTTCTTGCGCTTCTAACAATGTAATTTTCGGTATTTCTGTAATAACAGGTACTTCTATTTGTAATAGTTTTAGTTCTTTTTCACAGTTTTTTGCTACTTGTTGAAACATATATCGTAAAACATCCGTTTCTAATTGCATTACCTCATGAAAATCATGAATAAATCCAAGTTCTACGTCTAACGATATATATTCATTCAAATGACGGGAAGAATTATGATGTTCCGCTCTGTAAACAGGTGCAACTTCAAAAACACGTTCTAACCCTCCAGCTACCATCATCTGTTTATAAAACTGTGGTGATTGTGCTAAATAAGCTTCTTTTTGAAAGTATGGAAGTTTAAAAACATTCGCTCCTCCTTCTGCCCCTTGTGAAACAATTTTCGGAGTAAATACACGTGTAAAATCGTTCTCTATAAGAAATTCACTAAAGCTCTGAACGAGCGTAGATTTCACTTTAAATATCGCCGCGGTTCGCTCATGTCTTAATGATAATACCCGTTCATTCAGTAGTTGATCTAAGCCAACTTGTAATTTCTTTTTATTTATTTCAAATGGAAGTGGTTCTGCGCCATTTAATATTTTCACTTCGTGAGCAAGCACTTCGACCCCTAACTCTGTTTTCGAAGTCTCTACAATTTCACCAACGACTTGAACGACACTTTCCACATCTACCTTATATCCAGCTAACTCATTTTCTAATACACATTGCATAACTCCTGATCGATCCCTTATTAATAAAAAGCTAACATTACCTAGATGACGAATCTTTTTTACCCATCCTTGAAGTAATACAACCTTTCCGCTTTGTACCGTACATTCTTTTGTGAGTGAACGCTTCATTATTAACTCCATTATTTTTCCCTCCAGTAATTTTATATTTATTTACGTTATTGTTGTCATCGTCATCATCCACGGTCACTCACCTCCTTTCAAAGAATACAAAAATCCGCCCCTATAAATAGGGACGGATTTTTCCGCGGTACCACCCAAATTGTCATAATGACCATCTTAGCCCTGATAACGGTAGGTACCGTTTGCTTTTACTAATTATCACGTTCAAAGCAACACTCACAGGTGTCTTTCCATCATGCGGTATCGCAATCTTCTCAGCAACCGATTGCTCTCTGTAGACCTTTGCATCATGTACTTTTCCTGATCCTCACTTTTTATATTTACAGAGTATTCTATCTCTTCGTATTATAAAACGCAAGCCTTTTTAAATATATTTTGATTTTTCAAATCCAATTTTGTACAATCTCCTCTAAAGCCATACCACGTGAGCCTTTCAGTAATACAACATCCTTTTTCGAAATAATTTTCAATATTTCCTCTGCTATCTTGGTCTTATTATTAAATGACTGTACTTTTCCTGTATCATATTTCTTTCTTGCTTCTTCCGCTACAATTTCAGCTAACTCTCCATAGGTAAATACATATTGAATGCTCTCTTCATTTAACATTTTGCCAATTTCTCTATGATATGTTTCAGCTTTCTTTCCTAACTCCAACATATCCCCAATCACTATCATTTTTTTCTCATAGGCATTTAATTTCTGTAACGTCTCAATTGCAACCTTCATTGAAGAAGGACTGGCATTCCATGCATCGTTAATAACCGTAAATCCTGTTTTAGCAGTTAAAAATTGAAAGCGCATATGGGTAATATTTACTTGTCGTAATGCTTCCTGTATTTTTTCTGTAGGGACATTATAATATTGACCTACAGCGATTCCGACAATCGTATTTAAAATATTATGTTTTCCATGCAAGGGAACATCGTACTGTATTTTTGAATCATTTAATTTAAAATGAACACCATATTCATCTAATTGCACGTTTGTTGGAAACAAATCATTTGTATACTTTTCACCAAATGTCTTACAATTTATACTCGATAGATTTTTATTTTGCAAAAGCAATGGTTCATCACCGTTATATAAAAACAAACCATTTCCTTTTAACCCGTCAATAATTTCTAATTTAGCCTTCGCAATCTCTTCTTTTGATCCAAGCGTCTCTAAGTGAGAATGTCCAATCATTGTAATGATCACTACATCTGGCTGTGCTATTATTGATAAGTTTCGAATTTGTCCTTTTTCACTCATCCCCATTTCAAGAATTAAAAACTCTGTATCTCGTTTCATCTCTAAAATTGTTAATGGTAAACCGATTTGACTATTAAAATTGCCCTTTGTTTTATGCACACGATGAGTTGTACTTAAAATCGTGCTTATTATATCTTTTACCGTTGTCTTACCATTACTACCTGTAATTCCAATTACTTTTACATTTAGCTCTTTTCGATAAAATTGTGCCAATTGTTGCAAAGCAAACAAAGTGTCATCAACAAATATAATTGGCATCCCTTTTGGCGGAGTGCCGTAAGACTTTTTCCATAAGGAAGCGACAGCTCCATTATCGGATGCCTCTTTCACATAATCATGTCCATCTTTCACCCTAATGATTGGAACAAATAAATTTCCTTCTTTCATGCTTTTGGAATCTATGCAGACACCATGTATCTCTATGTGATGAAACGATTCTTGTAACCCTTCACCACCTACTACTTCTTCAAGTTTTTTCAAATTCATTTGAATCAAACTATCACATTTTTCCATTTTATTACATAATTTCCGTTTCATTTACGCATATTGATAAAGTGAAACTTTAATCAGTGGGGATTTTGTTCCTCCCCACTGATTATCAGCCCTCACCAATCGGGCTTTTACGGGCAGTTGATCCCCCACCTAACTTCTTTGCTTTCCCTGAATTTTGAGGTGGAGGGTCTTACTGCCCGTTAATGCGGGATAAAAATTTTATAGCGAGGTGTTTATATGAAAAAAGCGATTAGTTTCTTTCTTCTGTTGTTATGCCTAATTGCAGTGAATGAAACATACGCCTATTCACCAAAATCTTTACCAATCTCCCAAAACTCTGATCAATGGAAAGTGAATATTGATGAACCGAAGAACATAGATAAAAATATGCTTCAAGCTAAAGAAGATGAATTTAAAACATATCAATTTTCAGTAAAAAATGTTGGTAACAGTGAAGTATATAACGTACAAGTCGAAGTATTCCGCAACGAGCCAAAAACGAAAACGAAATATGAACTTTTCTCACGAAAGGAAAGTCGCTTAGCAAGTGGAAAAACTGGATTTGAACATGCTAATTTTCCAGTTGCTACAAAAGCAGATGAAGTTGATGTAATCATTACTTGGCAAGAACACCCTTTCCGCTCCATGAGAAACGGTCAAAAAGTTGAGTCTAGAAAATTTAAAGAGCATTTTGTTTTTAAAGATGAAAAAAATAAATAGAATGCGGATAAATTCACACTATCATTCATTTAGCTACCTTTACTAGTACCAGTGCTTAAGCAAATTTAAAAGTCGTGGCTTATAAATGCCACGACTTTTTATATTAATTCGTACTAATTCCTCTTGCTGCCCAAATACGATCGATATCTGCAGCATGTTGTCCGCCATATAAAAGAGCATCCGCTTGCTTAATCGCTTTTGCTCCATCACTGAATTTAGAGTTTGGTGTTAATGACCAGTGCGATTGTAAAATAATTTTCGTTGCTACATCACGTCCAAAAGCTTGTGCCATTTCGTATTGGCCTTGTGCCCAAATTTCCCCATCATCATGTACCTCATTTGTAATATCTTTCGGATACACTTTATTCGTATCTAATCGGCGCAAGCACGTCGGATCTGAACTAGAATAAGCAGCCGCATCCCATTCTCCAACACATGCTTTTCCGTACCCTGTTGTCGATACTGCATCTTCATACGTAGCACCTAAGAAGTCGCCAAACCCTTCTCCCATCGCTCCGCCTTCTGCTGAACTACCAAAGCCAGGAACTTGGTTATCTTGAATCGAATGCCCGTATTCATGTGCGATAATACCAGCATCTTCTGCATCATCTACTCCGCCAGTACCAAAAGTTAAAGCTTTCGTTGTCGGAGAATAAAATGAGTTATCCGCCGTCGTTCCATTTACATTCACTTTAATAGAGCGATTATTAATATTTTTAAAACCTAACCCTTGAATGTAACGTTGTATTGTATCGATATGATAATACGACATAACATCTTCAAAGCTATCATTTGCACGTGTATAGTTAAATTGTAAGTTTGTAGATTTTGTATTTGCTTTTGAAGAAATCGTTACATACTCTCCAATTAAAAATCCTGTCCCATCTAAACCTTTTAACGTAACAGCCTTCAATTGATTCGTTAACGCCGTTGAATCTGCATCGTTATTATCTTTCAAGCCTACTTTACTACCGCTAGATACGACTGGGTTAGGTAAAAATACTTTTCCTGTCCCTTCAGCTTTTCGGTTTATATCAACTTTTTTAATTAACTTCCCATTTTCTGCATCAATAAATGTTTCCCATGCACCAAATGGATTATTAGCGTGGACTACAACTTTATATACTGGACGAGCAATTCCCTCTTCCACAATATATCCGAATTCTTTCTCTGTAGGTGCCCATAAGTTTTGCTCACTTGCTTCTCCTACATACGCCATTGATTTTTGAATTGCATCTTTTTCACTAATTTTTGTCGTTACTTCCTTAACACCTTTAACGGATTGATAATCAGATACAGCAAGTACTCCCTTTCCCTCTCCGTTAAGAGTAACTGTAATTTGTTTTGAAAATACAGGCGCACCATTAACAACTTGTTGGAATCTAACATATGAAGCTACTGACGTTTCTGTTGTAGAAATATATTGCAAGTCTGAAAGGTCTGTTTTCAATCCATACTGCGCAGCATTTTCTTTTAAATATTCAGTTGCTTTTTTCTGCGGCGAATAAGCTTCTAGCTTTACTTGCTGCTGTTTTTCCAATGCCGAAACCGTAGAAATCGTCCCCATTACTAACGGCACAGTCATTGCCATTGCCACCATTTTTTTATTAAACATAGAACCACTCCCCCTAATTAAGTAGCTCAACCTTATCCCATTACCACTAGGTAATCATTTCCCACAAAATGGGAGGATAAAAATTGAATCTACGAGTAATTCTCTATAAACAATTCTATTACCTTTCCATTTAGGGTGAGTGAAATTTTCTCAATATTTATGTGTAAAGTAAAAACAATACTTTAGAAAGAAATTTTCTAGAGGCCCTATCGAATGGATTATGAGAAAATTAGCCGGATAAATTTCCATCATACAAAAAGGAAGTTGGAATGATTCCAACTTCCTTTTTGCTTTAATGAGCCGCGCTTAATTTAATTCGAACTTTCGCTTCACCTAAAGATAGTTCATCGTCTTCATTCGTTAAGTGATCAAATGTAAATTGCTTAACGAGTAAATTTTCTTCCAATAAATCTTTATGGTTCGTTAATGTTCGCTTTAGTTCTTCCTCTGCATCAAGAATAACATCGACTCGTAAATTAACCGGTAAATTCAACTGCTTACGATATTCTTGAACCGCTCGAATAAATTCACGCGCCACTCCTTCTTGTAACAACTCTTCTGTTACATTCGTATCTAACATAACTGTATATTGTCCGTTTGTCGTATTAGAAAATCCTGATTTCGCGACTTTCTCTACTACTACATCTTCAGCTGTTACAACTACTTCTTCTCCTGATGCTGCTTCGTAAACTGCTCTTTCTGTAGATACAAAGTGTTGTACTTCTTCTTTTGATAATTGTTTTAACCATCCATTTAATGCATTCACATTTTTACCAAACTTCGGCCCAGCTGTTTTAAAATTCAGCTTTAATTGATAGGACGTATATTTCGTTTCATCGAGTTCAACATGAAATGCTTTGACATTTAGCTCATCCATGACGATATCACGATAAGATTCCCAATCCATATCATTTTCATTATGCGCTAGTAATACAAGTTCTGCTAACGGCTGTTTTACTTTTAAAGAATGTTGATTACGGTTACTTCTTCCAAGTTCAACAACTTGTAAAACGGCATCCATTTCCACTTCTAATTCCGGCTGAAGTAGTGATTCATTTACAACTGGATAATCCTCTAAATGAACGCTACTTCCAGTTAAATTCAAATGAATATCTTCAGCGACAAACGGTGTAAATGGTGCGATTAATTTACTAATTGTTACAAGTACTTCATGTAGTGTCTCATATGCAGCTGCTTTTTCAGCATTCATACCAGATTCCCAGAAACGATTACGTGATCGTCTTACATACCAGTTACTTACTTCATCTACAAGCGCCGCGATTTCACGAGCCGCATTCGTAAATTGATAATCATCAAGTGCTGTTCTCACTTTTTTCGTTGTGCTATGCAATCTTGATAATACCCATTCATCCAATTTCGTTCGCTTTACATCATACGTTTCATTCGGGTTATACTCATCTAAATTTGCATATAAGACGTAGAAGCTATACACATTGACTAATGTATCTACAAATTTAGATTTTGCTTCCAGTACTGTTCTTTCCGAGAAACGTTTCGCATTCCACGGAGCACTGTCCACGAGTAGCGCCCATCTTAATGCATCTGCACCAAACTGATTTACTAAATCAACTGGATCTAGTGCATTCCCTTTACTTTTAGACATTTTCTGTCCTTCTTCGTCTAATACATGCCCTAGTGATAACACTCGTTTATATGGAGCTTTTCCTGTATATAGTGCTGATACTGCTAATAAGCTATAAAACCAGCCGCGTGTTTGATCAATGCCTTCTGCAATAACATCCGCTGGAAACTGTTCTTCAAATAACTCTTTATTTTCAAATGGATAATGATATTGCGCAAATGGCATGGAACCACTATCAAACCAAACATCAATTACTTCTGGTGTACGATTCATTGTACTTCCGCATTTTTCGCAGCAAACTTGCACTTCATCTACATACGGCTTATGCAATTCCAAATCTTCAGGTGTTTCTTTCGTACTATGCTCTCTTAAGTCAGCAATGCTTTTCGGCGCGAATTGATGATCGCAACTTTCACATTCCCATACGTTTAATGGTGTTCCCCAATATCTATTTCGGCTAATATTCCAGTCCACCATATTTTCTAAAAACTTACCAAATCGTCCATGTTTCATATGGTCTGGATACCAAGTAACAGAATCGTTATTTTGTAAAAATGTATCTTTAATTGCAGTTGTTCGGATTAACCAACTCTCTCCTGCGTAATAAAGAAGTGGTGAATCACAACGCCAACAATGTGGGTAGCTATGTTCATACTTTTCTTTATGGTATAGTAAGCCTTCCTTCGCTAAATAACGAACGATATCCACGTCACAATCTTTTACAAATTTCCCTTTCAAAAATGGTACTGCTTCTGTATATTCACCTTTCTCATCTACAACATGCAAGAATGACAATCCTTCACTTTGAACGACTCTATAATCGTCCTCCCCATATGCTGGAGCGATATGAACGAGTCCTGTACCACTATCTGCCGTGACAAAATCGGCTGCGATAACTCGATAGCCATTTGTAACTTCCTTCATTGGAAATGGCGGCATATAAGATGTGTTTACTAATTCTTCACCTTTATGAACAGATAATACTTCATAGTTTTCTTTTAATACATCTTCTACACGTTCTTTCGCAACAATGTATACATGACCTTCTTGTTTCACTTTCACGTATTCCATATTTGGATGTATAGCGAGCGCAACATTTGCTGGAAGTGTCCAAGGTGTTGTTGTCCAACCTAGGAAATATTCATTTTCACTATCTTTCACTTTAAACTTAACTGTTGCACTTAAATCTTTTACTGTTTTATACCCTTGTGCAACTTCATGTGAACTTAGTGAAGTTTGACAACTTGGGCAATATGGTGAAACTCTATGTCCCTTATACAATAATCCTTTTTCATGAATCGTTCCTAAAATATGCCATACACTTTCGATATATGGATTCTCTAACGTAACGTATGGATCATCCATATCTACCCAATAACCGATGCTTTCAGTGAATTCACGCCACTGCTTCTCATATGTGAATACACTTTCTTTACACTTCTGAATAAATGGCTCAATTCCATACTCTTCGATTTCATGTTTACCAGAAATACCGAGTTGCTTCTCAACACCTAATTCTACAGGTAAACCGTGTGTATCCCATCCCGCTTTTCGTAGCACTTTATAACCAGCCATCGTTTTATATCTTGCTACTACATCTTTAATTGTCCGTCCAAGCGCATGACCTACATGCGGTAATCCATTCGCCGTTGGTGGTCCTTCATAAAATACGAAAGACTGTGCGCCTTCTCGATTCTGAATTGATTGCTCGAAAATACTTTGCTCGTTCCACTGCTTACGAATACGTGTTTCTCTCCCTACAGCTGACTCTTTTACATCTACTTTCTTCATCTACAATCACTCCTTTGAATGTTTAAAAGCACACAAAAAACCCGTCCCTATGAAGTAGGGACGGGTTTAACCGCGTTACCACCCTAATTCTATTAGCTCTTCGCTAATAGCACTTAGCAACGTACTATCATACGTGTTCTTTGTAACGGTAGACATCCGTCCGGGCTTACTTATTTTCAGCCTCGGCTCCTCGGAGATGATTTTCAAATAATGTCTGCACACCGGCTTTCAGCTATACACCGGCTCTCTGGGGAACAATTCATTATTTTACTCGTTCTCGTCTTCAGATTTGTATACTTTATTAAAAGCTATTTTATGCCATTGGGCAATGAATTGTCAACTAATTCGAAATATATATTTATTTATATCCTTTTTTCACTATTCCTATACAATTATTTCTCAAATTCTTGTATTCCAGCTAAATCTTCATCTTCTTCAATAAGCTCAGCAAAGAATCCTGATTCATCCTCACGAAGAACAATTTCAAGCTCTTCCTTCGCCTCTTCAATTCTGTTTAACTGTGCTAAATAACAAGCGCGATCGTATCTTGCTAACAAATCACTCGCATCTATTGTTAATACATCATTTGTTATTTTTTCTGCCTTTAGTGTTTGGCCGGTATCATGATATGAAGATGCTAAAGAAAGAAGAATTGCTGCTTCATTTGGATGATGTATAGAAGCATTTTCTAGTATATGAATTGCCTCTTCAAACCTTTCTTGACTTTGATACATTTCTCCTAAAGCAAGAAACGCTCTACTTACAAACGGTGTTTGCTCCGTTAATTGTAAGGTAATCTTTTCTGCTTTTCTTTCTTCTCCTATTTTAAAGAATACTTGCGCTTGTAAAAGAAGCGTATCATAATCATCTGGTAACTCTCGAACCATTTGCTTCGTTATTTCTGAAGCATCCCGTAACATATCTTCTTCCTCACACGCTATGAAAAGATTTACAAGTTGCTTCGCTACATCGTAATCCCATTTATTTTCTAACGATGTTTGCAATACATCTTTCGCCTCTTTATACATCGCCACATTCTCGTAAAATAGTGAAAATCGCTGCGCTGCCATACTATTTTTTTGATTTAACTTTAACGAAATTTCATACAAATCAATGATTGTAGTAATAATCGAAATTTCTTTCGCACGGTTTTTCATACGATAAAAAGCTCTCGTAATTATGGATTTCTTCGGCTGTTCATTTTGTTGACGTTCAATCCATCTTTCCGTCACCGCAGATGCAGCATACATAAATGCCATACTTCTTTCTGCCTTCTTCACCTTTAATGTATGAAGAAAATCTCGTATGTTAGACAATTTCTTATGTTGTTCTATCGCTTTTACATACACATCAAATATTCGTTCATTATTTGCATCTTTTTGTATAACTTTCATTGCAATTTCAATTGCTTTTTCATCTCTTTTTTTCACTAACACTTTGGCATAATGATATAGAACTTCTATATGCTCACTATCTAATTGAAGTGCCTCTTCAATCTGTGCTTGTTCTTTATCTATTTCATCCATCGCTCCATACACATATGCAATCGCATCTAATCGCCATATTTCAGGTGCTTCGTCCGCTAATTGTTCTAGTTCTGTCAGTAACTCTTCCTGAAGACTCATTTCTACTGAAAGCTGCGCCAAATATTCCATATTAATATGCATCGGCTCTTCTTTCATAGCCTGAACCATATGACTTTGTTCTTTAGAACGATTTTCTTCTTTTTCGTATATTTCTGCAAGCTGTAAATGTACACCTTCGAAATTCTCATCAAGCTCTAAACATGTTTCATACGCTTGTTTTGCTTCCGTCAATTGCCCTAATACCATAAGTGTTTCACCCATTCGGTAATAAGGTAATGCCGTTTCCTTTTGTTCTATCGCCTTATTATACCTTTTCATCGCTTGGCCGTACTGCCCAATAGATTCATATAAAATACCTGTATAACAACCGTATTCGCTTATTTCATTTCTTTCTTTGTGTAACGTTCTTAAGAATGCTATACCTCTTTGTACAAATACCGTTCCTTTAATTCGATTCACATATTCATCTAACGCACTTGCCACATTATATTCGCTCTGCTTTATACCACTCTCTAACTTAGACAAAGCTACTTTAAACCCTTCTTCATTTCCACCAAGTTCAACCTCAGCATCCCATAGAACCATTCCCGCATTCATAAGAAAATCTTGGCTCTTTTCAATTTGTTTTTCAATACCGAGAATATATTGTTTCGCTTCCTTGTATTGTTCTTTCGCCATATAAACTTGCGTAAGTCCAAAGTGAGAATAAACATCATCATGATTTTCTTCTAATGCACGATTATACAATGTTTCTGCTTCTTCCAGACTATCATTTTGAAAATGATAGTCACCGAGTTTTACATATAGAGGTGCCTTATCGTCACAATTCTCAATACCTTTTAATAAAATTTCTTTCGTACTTTCCTCATCCTTCAAATCAGACTCGTATATTTCCGAAAGTTTCGTATAGATGTAAGGTGCATTACTATCCAAATAAATCGCTACTTTAAGCCCTTTTATCGCTAAATGTAATTTCCCTAAATGATGCGCACATCTCGCGCGCTCATACCATACATGTGCCTCATTTTTATTCTCTCTTAATAGGTCATTAAAAATTTCATACGCTTCTTCATATCTTTCTAAATCTATTAATATTAATCCGTGATTCGTTAAAGTGAATCTTTCTGGACTACGTTCTAAAGCAACTTGAGAAAACTGCAACGCCTTTTCAGATTGATCGATATACATGTATGATAAAGCGAGAAAACTCCAAGTAATCGGCTGATCTGCGTCTAATTGTAATGATGAACGAAAACTTGAAATCGCTTCTATATAACTCTCCTGTTCAAAAGCATATCTTCCGTTTATTAAATGATATAAAGCACGATTATTTTTCTTCTCAACACTTGTCAGCATTTGCCCGGCTTTTTCTAATTCTTGAAGGCGAATAAAGCACTGCGCACCATGCAATTTAACAAAATCTGAGTTTGGAAACTTCTCCATTAACTTTTCAATACAACATATAATAAACTCATTATCTACTTCAACATCTAAATGCTTAACCGTATATAACCACGTATTCGGATTATCACTCGTCTCTTTTAAAAATTGTACTAAGTTATGAATCCCCTCTTTATCATGTTCATCTAAATGATCCGTAAGAGAAAAAACAGATTTAAAATAATGATTTTCTTCTTCATTTAAAAATGCTAATCGCTCCTTCTTTTCTTTCGGAACAAACGTAATCGCTAAACAACCTGTGTAACGATATTTTTCTTGTAACTTACTATATTCCACAATAACTGGTTCTATAAAGTTCGGATCTTGAACATAAAAAGCTTGTAACGTATCATCATATCCAGATAGTACTTGTACATGTGAAGCATGCTCAATATCTATACTTAATAAAACCGGAATCCCTTCATCCAGCAGTCTCTTATAATTTTCTTCATTACCTTTAAAATAACAATATTCATAACCTAATTGTTCTAAATAAGAAACAGTATCTGAAAACTTTGAGCCTGTCATATCAAAAATAAACTCTGCTATTTCATCTTGTGTACGTTTTTCTCCCCATAATTGCAACATCATTTCTAAACTTGTCGGAACACAATAATTATCCTTTTGTACAATCGGAATTATCGGTAAGTGCACCTTTTTTCCATCTGGATTTTTTTCTAAATTATGATATAAAGACTCTTTTAAACTTTTTTCTTCTTTTAATAACTGTTGTAAATCTACAAGTTTATTCATTTTGTAAAGCGCTTCTGCACGTAAATGTACAAAGTAAGCTTTATACGCATGATAAGGAAGCTGATTATTTATATTATCTATTACCGCTAACATTTCTTCATACTTCCTTAAATCTAATAAATATTTTACCTTTTCAAAATGAAAATATGGTACTTGCGGGAACTTTACAATCGCATCATCAATTAGCTGTAAAGCACGTTTTTGTTCTCCTTGATTCGCATATAACTGTGATAATAAATAGGTAGATAACTCTTCACAATCTTTATGCTGCATGCCAGCTATAAATTGTTCTTCTGCTTTCTCCCATTCACCTGTATGCATATAGACGTAGCCCCATTTATCAAATACGGCACGTGAACTGTACTCCTCTGCCTTTTGCATATAGATTTGTGCTTCTTCATTTCGTTTCATTTCCAACAAACATCGTACTAACGTAAAATATGTTTTCGCTAAAAGATCAGCTTCTATTTCTTCTTTATTTACCTCTTCTAATGAGTCTTTTAACAACTGTTCTACTTCAAGTATTTTCCGCTCATCAATTAACTCATCACAATATAAAGAGAGCGTTCTCATATTTGGGAATTTTTTGTAGGCGTAGCGAATGAGGAATGAACTGTATTGGTGCATAAGCCCTTCATCAGTAAGACGTATTAATATGTCAAACTCCTTATGCGAAGGAACACTAGCAAGCCAATTCTTCAAATAAGATAAAGTATTCTTTTCTTTTATATATGAAATTTCATTATTTATTTCCTGTAATCCATCTATAAATCTCTTGTCTTTCAAACAAGCATCTAACTGCTTAAAATCTAGCATGTATTCACCTCGAATATTTATTTATACTGCTACTTGCTTAGATTTTACACATCATATTGTAGGTATTCAACTAAAATCTCTTATAATGGATGGTATTAATTAATATTATTCAAATTTATAACAAAATATAGTAAAAATGATTGTTTTTCTCCATATTTTGTTTAATTAAATGGAATAACGTAACATGAGGATCTTATCTTTTGGAAGCCGAAATCCGTACATGGAATTATATCGGCGATAATTCAAATATATCAGCGATTATACGGTGCATATCGACTTACCGACAAAAAATGACAATCCTCAATAAATCGCTATCTTTCAACATTCTATTTCACCAAATGTAATTTTCATACTCGGAGCATATACTAAAGAAGAGTGCATTTGAAATGCTTTAAAAAATCGGAGTTCAGCTTCATATTGAGTTAGCGCATCATCATATGTTAATCCTCTAGTCATTAAACGTTCTATAACTTGCTGTTTATCACCTGGATGCCCTGCAACCCCCTCTTCTTTTAATGAATGATACAACCTTTTTTTATCATTACGGTGCATATTAGAATCTAAAAAGTTCACTTTATCACTTACTCTACATTCAATATTTTTTACGCCTAGTTCACTTAAAAACATCGGTATTTTCATACCAATATTTCCATCTTTTCCGCTTCTCTGCATGTCACTTTCAAATAACTTCTGCAAAGCACCTAGTCTAATAATTTCCGGTTGATTCTCTCCATCTAAAGAGTATGAAGACATATTTGATATCCAATGTGGTTCAAAACAGATTATTTTTCCGCCCCTTTTAATTGAATGTATCATTTTTTGTAGCATCGTTTTTGGCGAACTCATATGTAATAAGTAAGCATGACAAATTGCTATATCGTATGTATCGTTCAATTCAATTTCTGTAGCATCTCCCTCAAGAAATTCTGTCTCATACGGAAGTAAACGAAACAACTCTCTCGCTTCAGCTAGTAATGTTTCTCCACTATCAATGCCTGTATACTTTGATCCTTCTGGAAGTAAAGGCATTAATACTAAGCCTAAATAACCATATCCACAACCATAATCAACGATATGTAATGGCTTAGTAATCTTCCAAACTGTATTTACTAAAAAGCTGACATAATCGTCATTGTAATATAAATCTCTCGTGTTTTTTAAATATTTTAATTTACTGTTCCAATCGTATGTTTCCAAGTTTAACACCTCCTTTTTATATATGACATTACAATTCTCCATTTAATAAGGACATTCCTACACCTGAAACAATTCTAGAAAAATTTAGATTTAATAAAATAAAACTTCTGCTTTCATATTTTCTATAAAAATAAATAGGCATACATATCTACTATGATACGTATACCTATTTATTTTACATCTCCTCAGGAGCATCCACCCCAAGTAATCGTAACCCCTCTTTTAAGACAACTGTCACAGCATACACTAATGCAAGTCTGCTGTCTTTCTCTTTACTCTCTTCCAATATACGTACATTTCCGTAATATTTATTAAACGATTGTGCTAGATCTAATACGTATTTCGAAATGATTGATGGCTCATTTTTGTTGAAGGCTGCCTCAATTACTTGTGGGAATTTATTAAGTAATTTTACGACACTCCAGCTATGATCATCTTTTAATGCAAACGTACACGTTTCAAATTCTACACTTTCTTTTCTTAAAATAGAGCAAGCACGTGCATGTGTGTACTGTACATACGGTCCTGTTTCACCTTCAAATTTCAGCATATTTTCTAATGAGAATTCAATATTATGCATACGCTCATTTTTTAAATCATGAAAAATAACTGCCCCTACACCAACTTGCTTTGCTACTTCTTCTTTTTGTTTTAAGTTTGGATTTTTCTCTTCAATATTTTGTATTGCAAGGTCTATTGCATCTTCAAGTACTTCTTCAAGTAAAATAACTCTTCCTTTACGTGTCGACATTTTCTTACCGTCTTTTAAAATGAACCCAAACGGTACATGTTCCATGCCCTCAACCCAATTGTAACCAAGCTTTTTTAATACAGTGAAAAATTGATTAAAATGTAAACTTTGTTCTGGGCCAACTACATATAACGCTTTATCAAATGCATATGTGTTTTGACGGTATACAGCTGCCGTTAAGTCACGTGTTGCGTAAATCGTCGCACCATCTGATTTTCTAATTAAGCAAGGCGGCATTCCCTCTTCTTCTAAATTAACGACTAACGCGCCTTCAGACTCTTCAAGCAAATCATGTTCTTCTAAAATTCCAATAAAATCTTCCATTAAGTTATTATAAAAAGCTTCTCCTTGAAAATTAGTAAATTCAACACCGAGAAGTTCATAAATACGAGAAAATTCTTTTAAGGATTCGTGACGGAACCAATTCCAAAGCTCAACCGCTTCTTCATCACCTTCTTCTAATTTCTTAAACCAAGCGCGTCCATCTTCTTCTAGTTCTTCGTCGTCTTTTACCTCATCATGGAATTGAACATATAACTTAAATAGTTCACGGATTGGATCCTCTTTAACTACTGCTTCATTTCCCCATTTTTTATAAGCGGTAATTAACTTTCCAAACTGTGTGCCCCAGTCTCCAATATAATTAATTCCTACAACTTCGTAGCCACATTTTTCAGCGATATGTTTCAATGAATTCCCTATCATTGTAGAACGTAAATGCCCCATTGAAAAAGGTTTCGCGATATTCGGAGAGGAATAGTCGATAACTACAGTCTTTTCACATCCAAAGTGATTTTGACCGTACTTTTCTTTCTCCGCTAAAATCGTTTTTAACACTGCATCACTTACAGTTTCACGATTAAAAAATACATTTACGTAAGGACCAACAGCCTCTACTTTCGTAAAGAACGGATCATGTAATTTCTCCGCAACTTCCTTTGCGATAATAGCTGGTGATTTTTTATATTGCTTCGCAAGTGAAAAACATGGAAATGCCGCATCTCCGAATTCATCTTGTTTCGGCGTTTCGATTAAATCTAAAATTTGGTTTTGTGTTAATTCATTCGTGAAAATATTAGATAAACTTTCCGCAAACTGCGTTTTATAATCCATACTACAACCTCCTTAATTTTTAAAACACAAAAAACTCGTCTCTAAAAAGAGACGAGTTTTAACCCGTGGTACCACCCTTGTTGTTCATTACGAACCACTTTCCCGTTTATAACGAGGACAGGGGGCCTCGGCTTACTCTACTATTCGTTCAAGAAGCATCTCCGAAGTGCGCTTCATCTTTTTCTTCTGCACTAGGCTCACACCACCCCTAGCTCGCTTTCCTTCAAAAAAAGACTACTCTCTTCGTCACCGACAGTATATTTAATTAATTATTGCTTATTATACATCTTTTCAAACAATTAGCAAGGGTCAATTACACCAAAGTGAAACTTAGCACTTTTTCTTTTGTATACGTGAAAATTGTGTTTTTCAAATCTAGAACTACGGAAATGATCTTTCAAAACGACACGCTTTCTCGCCACACGCTTCGCTTCCGCAATTGTTTCATCAGTAATATCATGATACAAAGCGAAGTGTTTTAATCCTTTTATTCCATCTGATTCTATAACAGTTTCTTCAAACATTGGGTCAAGGTACACGACATCATAACTATTATCTTCACATTGTGTTAAAAATGCGTAATGCTCCGTTTGCTTCACATCGATTCGTTGCATTGCCTCATCAATTTCAGAAACAGATGAAGACCATGTTTTCAAACCATTTTCCATAATATAAGCCATATACTCATTGCCTTCAAGTCCCGTTACTTTTCCTCTTTCACCAACAATATAACTAGCTACAATACTATCTGATGCCATGCCAAGCGTACAATCTAACACTGTCATTCCGCTCTCTAATTGCGTGGCTTGTACAAACGGATCATGTTCTCCGCGCATTAACCTTTTCACACGAAACATCGCTGAGTTTGGATGAAAGAAAAACGACTCTTCCGTTCCTCTCGGATAAATAGCTAATCGGTTTTTCCCTACAACAAGTACATCTTGTTCATACTGCTCATGCAGTTTATGTACTGTTACGTCATTACGTTTAACGAAAGAACGATTTAATTCTGCTGCTACCTTGTTTGCATAATCTGTCATTTCTTTGTTCGTTCTTCCTGCTGTTGTTACGATCATTATTTCACCTCTATATAAAGAAAAGAGGGAGATTTACTCTCCCCCTTCTTTAGCAATTCTTTTCAAAAGCTTGTTCTAAGTTCGTAATAATTTCGTCCATAGTTGCACCTTCAATTTCATGACGGTGAATGAAGTGAACAACTTCTTTTCCTTTTAATAATGCCATAGATGGTGAAGATGGAGGAATTTCTCCGAAGTATTCACGCATTTTTGCAGTAGCATCTTTATCTTGGCCTGCGAATACAGTTACAAGATGATCAGGTTGTTTTTCAGCACGAACAACCGCTTGACCTGCTGATGGACGTGCTAAACCAGCTGCACAACCACAAACAGAGTTTACAACTACTAAAGTTGTACCTGCCGTGTTTTCCATAAATTCTGTTACAGCTTCTTCTGTAGTTAACTCTTCAAACCCAGAACGCACTAATTCTTGACGCATTGGGATTACCATTTGACGCATGTATTCTTCATAAGCATTTGACATCTTGTAATCTCTCCTTCAACTTTCATTCCAAATTCATCATATCACGCTCTATTACTAGGTGCAAAAGAAAGATTACGATGATTTCATTTTTTTGTAGGGATTTCACAAACCCCTTCACGGCAATGTCCAACTGGGACAAGTTTTCTATTGTTAGCGATATAATCGTATACTTTACTTCCAAATCCAAGTACAATAGATAGTTTGATAAAAGGCACGGCAAACCAGTAAGATGGAACAGCCTTTGCTAATACATGTATGCTATGAATCCCGTCATACCACTTATTATTTTTTAAAATATACAATCTTTGTTCCATCTTGCTTTGTAGTTCTTGAGAGAGTTCATACTTCTCAACTACATCTTCATCTCGAAATGAAACAAATTTCATCTTACCCTTTTTATCTAATTTTTTCGTACGTTCTGCAACCGCCGTACACATCGGGCACCAACTATCATAGAAAACAATCATACATTATTCTCCTTTACGAGACTCCGTCATTTGTTTCCATACAGAACCTTTTGCTTCTTCTCCGCCTTCAATACGCTCTAATGCTAGACGCGCTTGCATCGCTACTTCAAACTCTGGATCATCCTGCGCTGCTTTTAATGCCGGAATCGCACTTTCATCTCCAAGTTCAAATAAGAACATCGCTGCACGCCAGCGTACTAATTTACTTGAATCTTTCAGAGATTTAATCATAACGAACATCGCTGCTGGATCACCTACGTCAGATAAGCAATCGCCCGCTGTACGGCGAACACTTACTGAACGATCTAATAACGCTTTATATAATAACGGCAATACTCCATCACCTTTTACCATACCTAAATACGCTGTTGCTAAACGGCGGATCGAAACTTTTTCATCATCTAACGCCATCTGCAACACTAGCATATCTTCTTCAGTAGGATCCATTTGTTCTAATGCCGCAAAACGGTTTTTCCAGTCAGCATCTTTCATCATCTCTTCTGTTACTTTATATGGCTCACGCTTTTGAATCGTTACTTCAACAGCACCTGCCTGGTTTAATAATTCTTTAACTGTTTCATTTACACGTTCTTCTGAATAAGCAGCAACAATCTCTTCCACTACTTCTTTCCCGATTTCTTCAAAATTACCGTAACGTGTACTTTGTTCCACCCATTTACGTTCTTTTACAACGTTTGGTGCAGACATTTGAACTTTCATAATTGATTCTTTAAAACGATCTGGTAAGCCAACACGTTCTTCTGTTGTTCCATCTGTTAACTTTACTTGCATTGGAATTGTAAAGAACATTTGAACAAACACTTTCACTTCTCCAAAATGAGCAAGTTGTTGTCCTTCACTCTCTTCTACTACCTCTTCGCCGAAAACAGCACGAACTTGTTGTAATAAAACTTTCCAATCAAACTTTGCATTTCGCTCCACTGCTAAAAAGTCGGCTACATGATATACACCTTTAATGCCTTCAATTTTCAAAATTTCTTGCACTTGCATTGGTGCTTGTTCTTTATTTTCATTTGTATAATTATTACGCGCTCCTGATGGTAATACTTCATTCAAAATAACTTTCATTGTATTTGGACTTGGCGTCGGTTCAATTGCTTTAATCTTCACGTAAAAAACTCTCCTTTATTGCATGTTCTTAGCTGTATTGTAACATGTTCCACCTCTTTAAACCTACTCGGATGCTTTATCTTGCTGATTTCTTTCAATCATCATACTTTTCATTCTTTCTCTTTCCACCTAATTCCCCCAAACCCATTGTTTAAAATCCCATCTTATTGCGATGCACCCTCCCGCCTTCTCTCCAAAAATGTAATGCTCTCAATTACAACTTCCGTTTTATATATTCTCTTACCTTGATCATCCTCGTAATTACTCGTATGAATACGTCCGGTAATTCCAACAAGAGACGCCTTCGTACAATATTCAGTTACATTCTCAGCCGATCTGCGCCAAACGACACAATTAATAAAATCTACTTGTTGCTCACCTAAACTATTTCGAAAACCTCTATTCACCGCAACACATATTCGTGCATAAGCGACCCCTTGCTTTGTGTAGTATAATTCTGGCTCCTTTGTCAATCTACCGATTAATACAACTCGATTCATCATATGTTATACCACCTCACATATTTTTCTTTATTGTAAAGAAAAATGTATGAAGGGTAAAAAACGTAAAATAATATATTTTAAAGTAAAAAATATTATTTTATATGCTGTAAAAGAAAAAAAGAAACCTTACATATATTAAACATGTAAGGTTTCAAAATTTATACTTCACTACAGGAAATGTAATATCCACCGCGAGCCATCTTTATCTCAACACGATACATTACATTTTCTAAGTAAAAAGTAATCGGTTTAACTTTACTCTCAAAATTCAATTGTTCCTGACATTCAACCGCATACCTTTCGATAGCGGAAATAATAACTTCTGATGATGGATACGTTAAAGCATCTTCTAGTTCTATGAAAAAACTTTTAGAAAATAGTTTTTTCATAATCCTTTTCTTCTCTTTCATCATATTCCATCCCCCTTCAATTTGAGTTACCAACAACCATATTATACCATTACCGAAATTAACTTGCATTAACAGGCAGTATAAGCCTCACTGATTAAAATTTCACTCTATCTTTGAAAATAAAAAAATCCTGCATTTTTCATGCAGGATTTTTTTATTAGTCATTTTTCGTAAAGTAAGAAACGAAACGAAGAATTTCTAAGTATAACCAAACTAATGTAAGCATTAGTCCCATCGCAGTGTACCACTCCATATATTTCGGAGCTTGACTACGTACACCATTTTCGATTAAATCGAAATCTAGTAATAAGTTTAATGCAGCAACTACGATAACAACTGCACTAATAATAATACCAATTGTACCGCCTTGGTGAATATACGGAACAGTTACACCAAACATGTTTAGTAGAAATACGACTAAATACATAACCATAATTCCAAGTGTTGCTGCCATCACGCCTGTACGGAATTTATCCGTTACCTTTACTACACGCGTTGCATATAACACTAACATTGCAAATAGAATTGAGATTGTTAGTAATACAGCATTTAAAACGATAGAATCGCCAAACTTCATTGTATAAACCGCTGAAATACTACCTAATACAACCCCTTCTACTGCCGCATAGATTGGTGCACCAAAAGGTGAAATACGTGGGAAGAACATAGACGCAAATGCGATGATTGCCGCAACGATTAAAGCACCAATTAGTACTGGCATCTTCATCGTCCCCTGCATCATCTGTATGTATGAATAGACAGACGTTGCAAGTAGCAAGATAAGCATAATAAACGTTTTGCCTACTGTTCCGCCAATCGTCATCGCAGAAGCACTTGCTCCCTCTTTACGGAATGCCTCTTTTTTCAACATTGGATTAGATGTTCTCATTTTTTCCCTCCTAAAATAGGTTCTACCAATAGTGTAAAGTTTTTCTCTTTACTTTTCAATATATGCAGCTTGTTTTTATTTTAATCCTTCAACGATGTCTGATAGTTCACTCCATCTTTCCATCGTTTTTTCTAGCTCTTCTTCTGTTTTTTGCTGTGCTTCAGATAATTCTTGTGCCTTTGTGAAGTCAGATCCAACTTTCGCAAGTTCTTCTCCAATTGACTCAATTTTCTCTTCTAGTTCGGCAATTGTATCTTCAATTGTTTCCCATTCACGCTGCTCCTTGTATGAAAGTTTACGTTTACGTTGTTGTTTCGGAGCTTCTTCTACCACTTTTTTCTCTTTTTGAACTTCCGCCTTCTCAATAAGTTCTTTCGTCTTTTCCATTTCTAAAAAGTCCGTATAACTACCTAGGAATTCACGCACTTCGCCTCCACCACTAAAGATGAACAATTCATCTACTACTTTATCTAAGAAGTAACGGTCATGCGATACAGTTAAAACGACACCTGGGAAATCTTCTAAATAATCTTCCAGTACTGTTAATGTTTGTGTATCTAGATCATTCGTAGGTTCATCCAGTAATAGTACGTTTGGTTCTCCCATTAAAATACGTAATAAATATAAACGTCTTCTTTCCCCACCAGATAGTTTACCAAGCGGTGTACCATGTGAGTGCGTCGGGAATAAGAAACGTTCTAGCATTTGAGATGCACCAATTACTTTTCCATCTGTCGTATGAATAACTTCTGCAATCTCTTTAATGTATTCAATCATACGCTGATTTAAATTCATCTCTTCATTTTCTTGCGTATAATAAGCAACTTTTACAGTTTGTCCTACTTCAACTTCACCACTATCAGGAGCTAACTTGCCTGCAAGCATATTTAATAGAGAAGATTTTCCGCTTCCATTCGCTCCAATGATTCCGATACGATCTCCTGGTTTCACAATATGATTAAAGTTGTGTAATACCGTTTTATCACCGAATTTTTTCGTTACATCTTTTAACTCAAGTACTTTTTTACCGAGGCGACTGCCGCTAAGCGCAATATCAACTGACTGTTTTGCAGCTGGTCCTTCTTGACCTTTTAACTCATCAAATCGTTGAATACGTGCTTTTTGCTTTGTCGAACGAGCTTTTGCACCGCGGCGGATCCATGCTAGTTCGCGGCGATATAAGTTTTGACGTTTTGATTCTTGCGCAATTTCTTGTTCTTCACGAAGTGCTTTCGCTTCTAAAAATGTACTATAGTTTCCTTCGTAACTATATAGTTTACCATTGTCTAATTCAAAAATACGGTTTGTCACACGATCTAAGAAATAACGATCATGGGTTACAAGTAATACCGCACCATTATATCTTGCTAAATATTCTTCCAACCATTCAACTGTCTCATGGTCAAGATGGTTCGTAGGCTCATCCAAAATTAATAAATCAGGTGTTTCAATAAAACATTGCGCCATTGCAATACGCTTTTTTTGTCCACCAGATAGGTTTCCAACAGTTGCTGTAAAATCAGTAATTCCTAATTTCGTTAATAACGATTTTGCATTCGCATTTGCTTCCCATGCACTCATCGCATCCATACGTTGCTGCACTGCAAATAATTGTTCCTGTACTTTTTCATTACTTGGATCTTTTTCGATATTTAATAACGATTGTTCATAATCACGAAGAAGACGAATTAAAGGTGTATCACCATGGAACACTTGCTCTAATACTGTTAGTTTTTCATCAAACTCTGGTTGCTGTGATAAATAACTAATTGTATACCCACGGGAATGCGTCATATCACCTGTATCAGGAGTTTCTAACCCTGCAATAATTTTTAATAATGTCGATTTACCAGTACCGTTTACACCAATAATTCCGACACGTTGTCCTTCTGTAATACTACATGATAATCCATCAAATAACGGTTTTTCTCCGTATGATTTCGATAAGTTTTCCACAGTTAACATTTTCATATTTGTGCATTCCACTCTTTCATAAATTGTTCAATAAACTGTTCCATATAACGATGACGAACTTCAGCCTCTTGCTTTGCTGCGTTCGTGTTCATTAAGTCTTTTAGTTTCAAAAGTTTTTCATAAAAATGATTTAAAGATGGATCGTTATTTTTTCTATATTCATCTTTCGTCATCACTTCACGTGGAGGAATAGTTGGATCATACATTAATCTCCCTTTCGCTCCACCATACGCAAATGTGCGAGCTATTCCAATTGCTCCAAGAGCGTCTAAGCGATCCGCATCTTGAACAAGCTTCCCTTCAAGTGAATCCACTTTACCGCCATGACCACCTTTATAAGACATATTGGCAATGATATGAAGAACATGTTTACTTTCCTCTGCTTCAACATGTAACTCTTCTAACCAATCAGAAACTTTTTTCATTCCTGCTTCTTCACTTTCATTTAACTTCTCATCTGCCACATCGTGAAGTAATGCTGCCATTTCAATTATAAAACGATTTCCCCCTTCTTGCTCGGATAAAGAAATCGCCAGTTTATGTACGCGTTCAATATGATACCAATCATGCCCACTCGCATCTTTTTCTAAAATATGTTTTACAAAAGTAATTGTTTTTTGAATCTTTTCTTGTTTTGTCATTTTATCTTCACCCAGTTACTTATTGTAACACGCCCGCATTTTTTCATCACATATTTTCTTGTCCGCCCATACACTGGGTGGTAGGCATCATCATGAAGGAGGAATAAATATGTTCTATAATAACCAACCGCCTTATCCACAACAACCATTTTACCCTCAGCAACAGGACCAAAGATACACACAACAATATGAAAAACAAGAACAACAATATGAAGAACAAGAACAACAATATGAACAAAATCCATACGCAACACCACAAAATCAAGAAGCTAATTATCAACAAAACGCATACGAAACACGTCCTAATTATGAATATCCTCAAAACCCATATGCAGCACCACAAGATCAAGAACAACAATTTCAACAAAATCCATACGCAACAACGCAAAATCATGAAACTGAATATCAACAAAACTTATACGACACACGTCCTAATTATGAATACCCGCAAAATCCATATGTAGCACCTCAAAATCAAGAACAACAATTTCAACAAAATCCATACACAACTCAGCCGCAAATGTATCAACCAAACTATGACGCGCGTGTTTCACCACCGGCACCTCAAACGATCGATCCAACACAACCACAAATTTTGCCACCAGGACCAACACTCGATATTACACAACCTCAAATCTTACCCCCTGGACCAATTACAGAACCAACACAACAACAAATCCAGCAAGTTGTCGGTACACAGTTTTTACCTTTAAAGAAACCTGTACTAGATTTCGTAAAACCTTGGGTAGATTACGGTTTAAATGAAGCAAAACATACATCACACAAACACGCTTTAACAGAAGTTGCTGCGATTATGTTTTTAGTTGGGAAAGGATTCAACCCGACGATTGCACATTATATTGTGGAATCTTGGGAGAAGAATGAGCAGTTTTAGGGGTTTTTATTCTCACAAAACTATAAAAGTGTCACAAATGCCTATTTCATAAGCATTTGTGACACTTTTTGTTTGTTATGTTAAATATCATTTCAATACTGAATTACTGCAGTTACCTTTTCCTTCTAGGACCTACAATTAATTTAATTGCCGTTCTTTCTTGATCATTAATAGTAACCTCTTGAAATGCTGGAACAAAGGCCAAATCAATACCACTTGGAGCAACAAATCCTCTTGCGATTGCAATTGCTTTAATCGCTTGATTTATAGAACCCGCCCCAATCGCTTGAATTTCCACATTGCCACTTGTTCTTAGTACACCAGCTATTGCACCTGCTACTGAATTTGGTTTTGATTTTGAAGATACTTTTAATATATTTTCCATGTAAGTTGCTCCCTCTATTATTTAATCGCTCTTTTGTTACGGTTTAAAATATTTCAACGTATCTTTTACTACTATTCACACCAAAAGCAAACAATGCTACATATGTACATTCATTCGATACTTTTCGTCTTCTTCCTGCCCCACTACGTAAATAAAAGAAAACAACCATAAACTCTAATATACAAACATTTAAAAAATAGACATTCACTTAAACGATCACATCATTGCAACTGAGGCTACTGGTTTTATTTTTACATGTGAAATTAAAATAAGCATTCCCACTATACTTTAACATTTCAAGATATTCCACTGATATTTTTACCAAATCATTAACCTTTTCTTCTTCAAAAATTGTTACAACTACTATTCTATTACTATATTTCATCGTATTAGCACTTTATACTCCAAATCTATCACCTTTTATATAAGACAAGCATAAAATACTATGAGTATACACTTCATTCATAATAGGGGGTAATATATTGGGTTCATACTATCATTCTTCAAACTCCAATAAAAAATGTTCATGCAACTCTTCTTCCAGCTCATATAAAAAATGTTCATGTAACTCTTCTTCAAGTTCCTATAAAAAATGTTCATGCGACCATTCACATAAAAAAAGCTGTCCAGCATACGGCACTTTTTGGCAAACTGAGTTTATAACTGTTCCTTTTGGAGATCCTTTTCCATTTAATCACGTTGGCCCTATAGCAGGAGGAGTTTCCTTACTAAATCCTACTACTATACAAATTAGTCAAACTGGTGATTATAGAGTTTCTTTCATTTCAACTATTAACACTAATTCAAATCCTGTCTTTCCACATATTCCAGTCATGACTATATTTTTAAATAATAATCCACTTGCTAATAGTCAAGGTGATTTCGCTTTCCAAATGAATACTTCATCAAATAACGAATGTCTTCAACTAGCAGGCGAAACAATTGTTACAGTGACAGCTAATTCCACTCTTCAACTGAAAAATAATAGTGGTTTTAATCGTCAAAGTATTACAACTTGTGATAATGGTATTAATTCCGTTGAATTAACAGTTATAAAACTAAGTTAATAATCCTCTTCACATTCAGATGCTATTTCAGCATCTTTTTTATTGAATAATGTTCTTTTGATTCCTATAATCAAACATAAATTCCATTGTACGTTTCTGTTAATCTAATAAACATGAAAAAAGTACCGAACTCTTCTACTACAAAAGTTCGGTACTTTTTATATTAAAAACTTCTCATTCTTTCTTACTTCTCCACATAAACCGACTTAACAATTGTACGATTATACGGTTGTCCTTCTTTATTCATCCCTTTTATATCCATCGTAATGTTGTATACTCCTGGTTGCTTTATGTCCTTCAAAGTACCAGTAAATGTAGTATTATTAACATTTTGTAATTCATTATATTCAGAGACTAGTTTCCCTTCTTTATTAACTACTCTTACTGTTATGGAAAGATCCCCTTTCATTTCAGGTGCTACAGGTGATTTTTTCAATTTATACTCAGATTTATTCACTTTAACTTTTGTAGGCATTTGGAGAACAAATGGTGCGCCACTATTGTAATCGCTTACAATTAAAAATGCATCTTTCGACTGCTTCGCCATCATTTTAACTTTCCATTCTCCTACATCCATTTTATCAAATTTAAATGTTCTAATTGTCGCACCACCAAAGAAAGATTCACCTTCACCAGTAGTAATAACGCTATCCTTATTTGTATACATTTTTCCTTTTGGAGATATCATTTGTACTTCTACATCAGAAGACGCTGTTAAGATAGAAACTATTCCTTCAGCTTTTTTATCAACCGTAACGGTTTGCTCTATCCACTGATTTTGTGGCAATTCTCCTCCTAAAATGTTTTGATTTGAAGTTGTATTTAGTTGTTCTATATTTTCATTTGAACTAGTGCTGGATGCTACTAAAGCTGGTACAGCTACATTTGATGTACGTAAATATGGTTCAATTCGAGAGAAAACAGCAGATCCTTTTCTTATATTATCATGATCAAATCTGGAATCTGTAAATAAATGCGTTCCATACGGTAACTTAGCACTCCACTCATTTACTAGTCCATCATTTGAACCGTATGATGACAAATAGAACCCGCCCATAGATAACGCAGAAAATACTGGTCCCCAGCTAGTACCGGTAACCGTATAGTAACGGTTTAATTTAGCTGCTGGATTATTATCAATCGTTGAACGAAATTTTGCCATTTCCCCCATTTGTAATGAGTACGTACCATCATCTTTTTGACCTAATATAGAAGCAAGCCATCCTGCCCACCAACTATATGATAAATCCGCCAAGTTTGATCCATGATGTGGCGTCGCAAGCGTTATAACATTTCCAACAAATCGATTTGCACCATATCCTACTAATGCAGCCTGTGTATCGATACCGCCTTTACTATGTGCTACAATATTAACTTTTTTACCGAAGTGATTATATATTTCTTCTAATTTTTGTGCTAACAATTTTCCGTTATCCCACTGACTAGCTGACCCTTTCCCAGCAGCATCATATAATTGGATAAATACTGTTTGATAACCTGCTTTTAAAGCATAGTCATACATATCATTTATATCGTGATACACTGTCTTTCCATACCAACTATCAGCATTCCCATTCCTTCCTTGTACAAAAAGAATTGGAGGCTTATTCTCATCGTAATTAGCAGGTTTTTGACCTAAAAACCATTCTCCAGGTGTAAATACTTCTGTATCAGGAAATCCCTTTCCAAGCTCTTTTACAACTTCTGCTCGCACATTTGTGCTAATCATTGGAACCATGATAAAAAATACAATTAGTAAGGCAACACATCTTCTCATCAATCGCATGTTACTCCCCCCACTTTTTTTGAAAGAAGGTGCTCTTTGTAATTTTTTTTATCTTCTCTCTTAATACTAGATAATCTTTTTACTTAAACAAGATCTTGTCCCTATTCTCAAGAGATTACTAGTACCCCTTCTTCCTTAACACACGTTATTCTCTTTGATTCAATCTCTTCCTTTTGAGAGAGCGCTACAAAAAAGTTTCTCAACAATTGTTAACTTTACTGAATCCAAATATCCTCCAATTATTATTGTTTATATAAAGCATACAAATCTTGAAAAAACTTTAGTAAAAAAACACTTTATTACCAGCTAATTATAAAAAAGTTAATGAAGATATGTACTTTTATTTAATTAAATACAAACTAAACAAAATAGAGGCTTATACTATAAGACTTTCCTAACATTAAAAATTAAACTGAAATTTCAGAATAGAAAATAACATTTCCAGAAACATATATTATGATAATTTCTGCAGACTTGAATTAAACTTTTAGAAGTACTAACCTAGCGATGAGCAGAAGAAAATTCTGTAACAAGAAAGGAGAATGCTTTATGATGACCAAGTTACAAAAGGAGTTTTTTAAACGATTAAAAATTCCTGCAGAAGAAGTAACATTTGATGATTTAGATGAAATCCTCTTAAAAATGGGATTGATTCTGCCCTATGAAAATCTTGATATTATGGCTGGTACTTTTAAAGACATCTCAAAAAAGAACTTAGTAGAAAAGTTACTTATTCAAAAACGAGGCGGTCTTTGTTATGAATTAAACTCCTTATTGTATTACTTTTTAATTGATTGTGGATTTCAAGTATATAAAGTAGCTGGTACTGTTTATGACCTTTATGATAATAAATGGAAACCCGATGATGGTCATGTCATTATCATATTAAATCATAATAATAAAGATTATGTTATAGATGCCGGTTTTGCCTCTCATCTACCTTTACATCCAGTCCCTTTTAACGGAGAAGTCATCTCTTCTCAAACGGGTGAATATCGAATTCGCAAACGAACTACCCGAAAAGGTACACACATTTTAGAAATGAGAAAAGGAGCTAACGGGGAATCTACAAATTTCTTGCAATCTGAACCTTCACATGAATGGAAAATAGGCTATGCCTTTACTTTAGATCCAATAGATGAGAAAAAGGTGAATAACATTCAAAAAGTGATTGTAGAACATAAAGAATCTCCTTTTAATAAAGGAGCTATCACTTGTAAATTAACTGATTATGGTCACGTATCATTAACAAATAAAAATTATACAGAAACCTTTAAAGGCATCAAAAATAAACGTCCAATAGAATCAAAAGATTATGCTCGCATTCTTCATGAATCTTTTGGAATAACGCAAGTGAAATATGTAGGAAAAACACTAGAAAGAGGCTAGTTGACTAGAAGTATTTCATAATAAAGCAGATTCCATATTTAGAATCTGCTTTATTTTATATTTTGTTATAAAGAAATTTGTTTTGCTCTTATCCTTTAATTTTCAATCATATACTCATCATCATATTTATCGTATTGGAGCCCTGATCCTATTTTTGATTCCGTTACTTGATCTCTTAAAAACGGTGCAGCTTCCATTTTGCTAGTTGCAATTTCAATTCCATATTTTTTCGTTAAATGAGCTAATTCTATTAAAAACCACTCTCTTCGCAATGTAACTGGAATATCAAATGTTCTTCTTTTCATATATAATAGCACCTCTTTAATTTCATAACTTAATGAACATCATTACATGCACGTGTGAAAACTACCTTTCATCACTAACATCCAATGAAACATTATAGTATATGCATGTCCATTTTAAACGTGCTATTACAAAACAATATTTTAGTTTACATAATCATATTATGTAATAGTAGAAGAGAAAGGTATATCCCTTCCCTTCTACTCTAGAAATTTAAATTAAGAACATCTTGGTACACCTAAAGCTAAGAATAAACCTGCTACTCCCGCAGTAATCGGTACTTTTAACGTAATAACATCGTCTACTTTCGTTACTAAAAAGAAAGCATTACCTTCTTGTAATATGCAAGTTACCAATAATTGAAATTCCATTTAAACCCCCTCCTTTCAATCGATATATTATACTTTATGAATTCTCTTTAAAAACGTAATAGGAAATATATCTATTTTTCTTTATATATAAAATAAATGTTTATAAGTCTATTAAAAATACTAATTTTCTAAATTTATATAAATCGTGTAATATCCAATAAGTTCCTATATAATCAATAGTGAAAATCTTACAAATAGAGGTATAAAAATGGCGATTTTGAGTAATATTGGTGCAGCTTTATTTTTTATTGCTTTTATTCTTTTAATTTTATGTATCATTTCAATCTTTAAGAAAAATGGAAAAGCAAAACAATATGGTCGTCCTGCCGTTATTCTTTTTATGATTTCGATTGTATTCATAATAACTAGTGCTGAGACTTCTAATAACCCCATTGTTGAATTCTTTTCTATTTTAAGTTTTGTTTTATTTGTTTTCTTCCTTGTGTTAGCAATCTTATCCGTAATTAAAAAGACAGGTGTAGCAAAAAAACAATTTATTATCACTGCTATTTTATTTGTCATTTTTGTTGCATTATCAAGTATTTCAGCTCCTTCTTCTGAAAAGACGACAGCAACAAATAAACAAGTCGCTTCTAATAATGCAGAGAAAAAAGATGATAAAAAGAAAGAAGCGGACGAGAAAACTCAAAAGCAAGAAGATGAGAAGCGTCTAGCCGATGAACAAGCTCGTAAGCAAGAGGATGAAAAACGCCAAGCCGAAGAGCAAGCTCGCAAACAACAAGAAGAACAAAAACGTCTAGCTGATGAACAAGCTCGTAAACAACAAGAAGAACAAAAACGTCTAGCTGATGAACAAGCTCGTAAACAACAAGAAGAGCAAAAACGCCAAGCTGATGAACAAGCTCGTAAACAACAAGAAGAACAAAAACGTCAGGCTGATGAGCAAGCTCGTAAACAACAAGAGGAACAAAAACGCCAAGCTGATGAGCAAGCTCGCAAACAACAAGAGGAACAAAAAAAAGCACAGCAAGCTCAAACACAACCAGCTGCAAGTAACAATAGTAATGTAACTTACAAAAATTGTACTGAAGTTAAAAATGCTGGAAAAGCTCCATTATATAAAGACCAACCAGGTTATAGCTCTAAACTTGATCGTGATGGTGATGGAGTTGCATGTGAAAAATAGTAATAAAAAAGAAGCTTCTAGTAAGCTTCTTTTTTTATCAAATAGTATTGCGACTAATTACCTCCTCTCTCTTCCGTTTATAACACTCCTATTATTCTCAAAACTGACACATTATAAGTGATTTCAATCACCACATTGTTTTTCATTTATCGCTATTCTTAATTTAGATATTACATTTAAACTTTATGGAGGCATTCATATGGAACATACATTTACTGAAACTTCAATTGTTGGTGAGATTGTTACACAATTTCCGAAAGCTAGTGATCTTTTTAAATCGTATAGAATAGATTTTTGTTGCGGTGGTAATAAGCCACTTATTGATGCAATTCATGAAAGAAATTTATCAGCTTCTGAAGTAATTACAGAGTTAAATACGCTTTATCATAATACGAAACTATTAAATGAATCTGAAATTGATTGGAAAAATGCTTCTTATCGCGAATTGATTGATTATGTAATTAATAAGCATCATCGTTATTTAAATGAAGAGTTACCGCAGTTAAGTCCATATGTGACGAAAGTATTACGCGTTCATGGAGCAAATCAGCCTCATTTAGCTCAAATTCATAAGCTGTTTCATGAACTTAAAATGGAATTAGAACAGCATTTAATTAAAGAAGAAACAGAAGATTTTCCATTAATTTTAGAATTTGAACAAAATCCAACTGATGAAAACTATGCAAAATTACGTAAAGTAGTAGATGAACTAGAAAATGAGCACAATCATGCCGGAAATATTATAAAAGAACTTCGTAAAGTGACAAATGACTTTACTCCTCCAGAAGGAGCTTGCGGCACTTATCGACTTGTTTATCAACGTCTTGAAGCGCTAGAGTCTAATTTATTTGAGCATATTCATTTAGAAAATAATATTTTATTTCCACGTGCAATTACGAGAGCATAAATAAAAGCAGGACATGAGTATTTCTACTCATGTCCTGCTTTTTCATTACGTGAATAACATCCACACTTCTCCCCTTCACATTAACCCGAATTTTAATAATTTGTGAATCATTATAGAAATGTGATAAATATCACATCTCCCGCTTTTTTGATTTTCTATAATAGAAATATAATCCTTTGTTCAACATTTCACATAAAAAGGGGAAACGAAAATGAAAAAACGTTTAGTTATGATCGGAAATGGTATGGCTGGCATACGCTGTATGGAAGAAATATTAAAACATGATAGTGATTCATATGAGATTACTATTTTTGGAGATGAACCGCATCCAAACTACAACCGTATTATGCTCTCTCATGTTTTACAAGGCAAAACAAATATGCAAGATATCATTATGAATGAATATAGTTGGTACGAAGAAAACGAAATAACTTTATACACAAACGAAAGAGTTCAAAGTATTAACCGAGAAGAAAAAATTATCATTACAGAAAAGAATCGTACTCTTACATATGACAAGCTCATTATTGCAACAGGTTCTAGTGCTTTTATTTTACCTGTTGAAGGTTCCACTCTTCCTGGTGTAACAGGATTTCGAACTATTGAAGATACACAATTTATGATAGATACCGCTAAAGAAAAGAAAAAGGCCGTTGTCATTGGTGGCGGGTTACTCGGTTTAGAAGCCGCAAGAGGTCTAATTGACTTAGGAATGGACGTGCATGTTGTTCATTTAATGCCAAACTTAATGGAGCAACAACTAGATACGAAAGCAGCTTCTTTATTGCGTGAAGATTTAGAAGCGCAAGGCATGAAGTTTTTAATGGAAAAGAAAACTGTAAAAATTCTTGGTACAGACTATGTTGCTGGCATTCAATTTGAAGATGGTGAAGTTGTAGATTGTGATTTAATCGTAATGGCTGTCGGAATACGACCAAATACGAAAATAGCCAGAGATGCTGGTCTCATTGTCAATCGCGGCATTGTAGTCAATGACTATATGCTAACAAATGATGAAGCCATTTATGCAGTTGGCGAATGCGCAGAACATGATGGTATCGCATATGGACTTGTTGCCCCTCTTTATGAACAAGGCACAATATTAGCAAAACATATAACGAATTTACAAACGAATGGATATATGGGCAGTATCGTTGGTACGCAATTAAAAGTTGCTGGTTGTGATTTATTCTCTGCTGGCCAAATTTATGAAGATGATCAAACGAAAGCAATTTCAATCTTTGATGAATGTAAACGTTCCTATAAAAAAGTATTAATTCGTGATAATAAAGTCGTCGGTATCGTTTTATATGGTGACACAGCTGACGGTACACGCCTCTTTAGCATGTTAAAGAAAGAAGAAGATATACAAGAATATACAGCCGCTTCCCTTCTTCACAAAGCTGGTGAAGAAAGTGAACTTGACGTTGCTACAATGAGTGCAGATGACACGATTTGTGGATGTAATGGTGTTACGAAAGGTACAATCGTTCATGCCATTTTAGAGCAAGAGTTAACTACTTTTGAAGAAGTAAAAGGATGCACGAAAGCCGCAGGATCTTGTGGTAAATGTCGTCCGCTTGTGGAGCAAGTTTTATCTCATACACTCGGAGATGCTTTTGATGCTTCCGCGCAGTCTGCTGGTATGTGCGGATGTACAACTTTATCACGTGATGAAGTCGTAGCCGCCATTCACGAGAAAGGTTTAAAATCTCCAAAAGAAGTACGAAATGTTCTTCGTTTTGTACATGAAGATGGCTGTTCAAAATGTCGCCCTGCTTTAAATTACTACTTACGGATGGCGATTCCAGAAGAATATGAAGATGATAAAGCGTCCCGTTTCGTTAATGAAAGAATGAACGGGAACATTCAGCACGATGGTACATTCTCTGTTATTCCACGTATGTACGGTGGTGTTACAACAGCAGATGATTTAATGAAAATTGCTGAAGTTGCGAAAAAGTACGATGTTCCTCTTGTGAAAATTACAGGTGCGAGCCGAATCGGCTTATATGGTGTTAAAAAACAAGATTTACCTAACGTATGGGCTGACTTACATATGACTTCGGGATATGCGTATTCAAAATCGCTTCGTAATGTAAAATCATGTGTTGGTTCTCGCTTCTGCCGTTTCGGCACGAAAGATTCATTAGGACTTGGTATGTTACTTGAACAATCATTAGAAATGGTAGATACACCCCATAAAATGAAGATGGGAGTAACGGGCTGTCCACGTAACTGTGCGGAAGTACTGACGAAAGATTTTGGCGTTGTATGTGTCGAAAATGGATACCAACTTTATATTGGCGGAAATGGTGGTACAGAAGTACGCGAAGCTGATTTTGTAATGATCGTGCCTACTGAAGATGATGTCCTTCGCATCGCTACAGCTTACATGCAATATTATCGTGAAACTGGTATTTACGGAGAGCGTACTGCTTACTGGACAGAACGTTTAGGCTTCGATCACATAAAAGAAATACTGCAAAATACAAGTATGGTTACTACGCTAAATGAACGCTTCCAAACAGCTCGTAGCACATATACGGAAGCGTGGGGACAAGCACTAGAAATTAAGTCATTAAAAGCGATGTATGAAGTAGAAACTGTGAAATAAGGAGCTGTGATTTAAATGATACAAACGAAAGAAAAAATAAAAGTTATGTGTGCAGAAGACCTTCCTATACAAATCGGTAAAGAGGTGCAAATGAAAGGTATGTCTATCGCCCTATTCCGTCTTTCAAATGGCGATATTCGAGCTGTAGAAAATCGTTGTCCTCATAAAAACGGACCGTTAGCAGAAGGAATTGTATCTGGTGAATTCGTCTTTTGTCCACTGCATGATTGGAAAATTTCATTACTAACAGGTGAAGTTCAAAAACCTGATGACGGTTGTATTCAAACTTATGAAGTAGAAGTTATTAAGGGTGACATTTATATATACATGTAATTTTTAAAAAAGGAAGCCTCCCCCTGGCTTCCTTTTACATAAAAATAGAAGAGGTGCGATTATGAACGGATATGTATATTTAGTTGGTGCAGGACCAGGTGATGAAGGGCTTATTACAAAGAAAGCGATAGATTGTTTAAAGCGTGCAGATATCGTTTTATATGACCGTTTATTAAACCCTTTCTTTCTTAGTTATACAAAAGAAACATGTGAACTTATTTATTGCGGAAAAATGCCAAAGAATCATACTATGCGACAAGAAATGATTAACGCCCACCTCCTTCAATTTGCGAAAGAAGGAAAAATCGTTGTCCGCTTAAAGGGCGGAGATCCATCTATTTTTGGCCGCGTTGGTGAAGAAGCAGAAACTTTAGCAGCAGTGAACGTTCCATATGAAATTGTACCAGGTATTACATCTAGCATCGCCGCTAGTAGCTATGCAGGTATCCCCCTCACCCACCGTAACTACAGTAATAGCGTCACTTTATTAACTGGGCATGCAAAAGGTCCTTTAACCGATCATGGAAAATATAATTCATCTCACAATAGCGACACTATCGCCTACTACATGGGTATAAAAAACTTACCTACAATTTGTGAAACCTTACTACAAGCAGGAAAGAAAGACAATACGCCAGTAGCAGTCATTGAATGGGGTACAACTGGTAAACAACGCGTCGTCACAGGTACACTTTCAAGCATTGTTTCTATCGTCAAAAACGAAAATATTTCTAATCCATCCATGACAATTGTTGGTGATGTCGTTTCCTTACGGGATCAAATCGCTTGGAAAGAACGTAAACCATTGCATGGTAAAAAAGTTTTATTTGCATCCGCAACAAATAAAACAAGTTCAATGGTGCAAAAGTTACAAGAAGCCGGTGCAGAAATATATCAAATTCCAACTTTCAAAAAGGAAGAATACACATTAACATTTGAACAAATCAATGAAATTTTTAACGTTGATCGCCTTGTTTTTTGTTCAGCTGAAAGTGTAGAAATATTGATGCGATCATGTAGTAAACATCAGAAAGATATTCGTTCCTTACAGGCGCAACTGCAATATTTGAACGTTGCCACTCAAGAAAAACTGATGCAATATGGGCTACTAAGTAAACAAGCAGAGTTCTCTTCCGATACTACTATTTATTTAGGACGAAATATTAATCGGATTGCTTTTATTCAAGAGAAAATTGGTGCCGGGTCATATATGATGACTCATGCGTATACAATTGATCATCGTTTCGATGAAGTCCATTCTCGTATGCTTTCTGAATTCTCATGGGATAGCATTGTGTTTGACGGCCGTGCTTCAATTGATACGTTTCTATCAGAAGTAAAGCGCCTTGGCTTTATCGATATTCTTACTCTCCCCTTCTCGTATACCGACATTCCAACTTTACACTATGCGAATAAAGTCGGATTTCATAATGTAGATGAGCAATTACAAGACATGATTATGAAGAAAGATTTGGTGGTACGATGAAAGGAATTGTATATGTTGGACACGGGAGTCGCTTACAAGAAGGGAACGAACAATTCATTCACTTTATTCAATCTGTTATGAAAGAACGTAACGAAAGAATTCAAAAAATAGCTTTTCTAGAGCTAACGACACCTACCATTTCTGATGCAGTTACAGAAGCGATACTGGAGGGATCAACTGAAATAATGATTGTACCTGTTTTATTATTTGCAGCAGCTCACTATAAACGTGATATTCCTTTTCAAATAGAGCAACTACAAAAGAAATATCCACAAATAACATTTTCAGTTGTACCACCTTTTAGTACGCATCCACATATGGTGGAACTTGTAGTGAAAAGAATACGTGAAACTATGCCAATGCAAGATAGTAGTATTTTACTCGTAGGACGAGGTAGCAGTGATCCACAGCCGATACATGAGTTACAACAAATCGGAGCAGCTGTCGAACGAAAACTCGGTATGCAAGTATCGTGCTCCTTTTTAACGAAAGGAGCGCCCTCTTTTACTGCTGAGCTCAAGGCTATAACATCGACTGCGCCCCATGTATATGTCATGCCGTACCTTCTCTTTACCGGATTGTTGCTTCAAAAAATTAAATTGCATACAAAAAAATATGATCACGTTACGACTTGTAACTGCCTTCAGTTTGATACATATATGAAGTTAACATTATTAGAACGAATGGAGGAATGTGTGTATGTATAACATGTACCCTCTTATGTTTAATCTAAATAAAAAAGTGGTCGTTATCATTGGTGGAGGTAAAATCGCATATCGAAAAGCGTCTGGATTAAAAGATACAGGCGCTTTTGTCACCATTATCAGCCCAGAAATTTGCGAGGAATTGAAAGAACTGCCTTATATTACTTGGAAGCAAAAAACTTTTAGTGATGATGATATTAAAGATGCTCATCTTATTTATGCAGCTACAAATCAACATGATATAAATATGATGGTCAAACAAGCCGCACTTGATTTTCAATGGGTTAACGTTGTAAGTGACGGTACAGAATCATCGTTTCACACACCGGGTATCATTCGATATGATGAATATGTTGTAACGATTTCAACCTCAGGTAAAGATCCATCGTTTACAAAGCGTATGAAGCAAGAACTAACATCTATGTTTCCTAAACTTATAAAAAAGCTTTCTCGTACTCACAAATAATAATCTATTTCTTAACTAAAATAGTAATTACCTTTGGACAAACGTTTTTTAGAAGCGTTTGTTCTTTTTGTTTTGGTTCCTTTTTTGAATTAAGCCGCTTGATTATCAGGCATGGTACAATTGTAAACGACACCTAATATATCAAAGACTGTTTTCTTCTCATATCGATGGGATTTCTGTCCATCATTTACCGCCTCAAATCTATTCGTTTTTGCACGTATATTCAAAACAAAATATATGACAAATAAATAACGACAGTTACTGTAATAATGCTGAAAAGTGTTGAAAATAAAACGATTTGTGCATGTAATTCAGGCTCTATTTGATACTCCATAGCAATGGTTGATGTATTTCTTGAAGTAGGAAAAGAACTTGCAATAAATAATGATTGTGCAACAATACCATCAATGTTTAGTAGGTATATCATGGCAAGTGCTAATAATGGTCCCATCAATAATCTTCCAATTAAAGCCCATGTTATGACTCGATGGAAAAAATTAAGCTTAATGTTGGATAATTGCGCTCCTAGCAATATGAGTGCTATTGCAACAAAACTATTCGCAAGCTGATTAAGAGGTAGAAAGATATAATTAGGTATTTGAATTGTAAAAGATTGAAAGAGAACCCCTAATATGAGTGCATGAAATACAGGTAGTCTTAAAAATGATTGAATAATACTTCCGATTGTTTTTGTTGCTGATAGTAAGTTATATATCCCATATGAATAAGTTAAAAGATTCTGGAAAATGACAATAAAAATTTGAATGGAAACCCCCACTGGATTGTGACTGAAAATCAATTGACTTACTGGTAATCCATAATTACCGGAATTCATTAACGAAATGCTATTTTTTAGAGCTGCATTTTCTCCTTTTTCTAACTTTAATGTTTTTGAAATGAAATGACTTACTATCATCACACTCAGACTGTAAAGTATTAAATAGTATATTATCTGGAGCAACAAACCTGTTTCTATACTAATATCATATATATTCACAAATACAGCCGCTGGCATCAAGCAATAAGTAATAAGTGTAGATAGCTGCTTTAAGTTAAATTGGAACTTTCTTTGTAAGATTGCACCAATTAGCATCAATATTAATATTGGTAATATTACGTCTAATATAATAAAAACAAACATTTAAAACCTCATTCTACATATATTTTAGTTGGATTAAACGCTCTCTTTTCCTTAACATATCAAATATGACTCATTAAGAAAATTAGGGATTATTTATACAAATTCATAATTTTATCTTATCACCCTAAACTGTATTCTTTATTTTAAGTGTATTTTTTCACAATATCCATTAGCCTTACCCAAAAATCTGGGCCTAAAAATATGCAGTTTTTTCTCGTTATAGATACCTCTATATGTTTTTGAATTTCGAAACATTTCAATATTTTAATATTTTTTTATACATATTAATAGATAGACTTTAGAAAGGAGCGACTATTTATCGATTCGTTAGCGATCAATAGTCATCGTTTCATTCAAAAGTTATTATTTTCGTTCTCGATATATTTCGACAAAGGCAAAGTCCCTTTCTAGTACGCTAAACGTGTAAGAGGCGAAGTACCTTTAGCTACTCGTTCCTTTAAAGTTCCCCATTGTGGAATTCGATTTAATTTCATACATTTATCGCTTAATTTCTTTATATGTAGGCAAAACAATTGCAGCAATTATATAAAGTAACACTGTAAATCCACTAGTAAAAAAAACTGATAATGCAGTTACTATGCGAAGAATACTTACATCAATTCCATACTTGTCGCTTAAGCCACCTAACACACCTGATACTTGTTTATCTTGAGTGGACTTATATAACTTTTTCATCTAAACACCCCGATCCAATTAAATATTTGTATGTTAAAAATTAGTTCGATCTTTGGAAGAAATTTAAATTTTCTTTAACTAACCTACCCTTTAATTGAATAACATCTGATATCTATATTTTAACATAAAATCCCATAAAACTTCTGGTTTTCATTTTAATACCACATTATTTTAGAAAACAAGCATTTGTTAAGATAGCAATATAACATATTGAAGCCTATTACTAAAAGAACCATCCTAGATTACTTTAGGATGGTTCTTTTTCTTTATCCTTTTCGGCAAGAAGACTCCATCTGATGTGTGTTACGGGTGAAACCCAATAAATCAGGTGGAGATGAATTGCTATCAGTAGGTAGACCAAACACTTTTGTTTCTTTTTGTCTTACGATACAATCTGCCCTTAGATAAGGAGGGAATAGATCGTAAGACAACGAAATTGGATAATCATAATCCTTTTGTTACTTGAGCCAATAGGAATTGCGATGCAGACTATGTTCACATTTTGTTCCGTTCCAAATATTGATTTGTCAAAAAAATAATTTTAATGAACTTTCTAAGAAAGGTGGTGAAAACTATGACTAGGAAGAAAGCAGTGAAAGTATTACGTAAACAAAAGAAAAGAGAAACTATGCAACGTTTTACGCAGAAACAAAATATCGGACGAGCTTGCCTGACTGCCAAAGAAGTCCGCTTACTGCAACGCATGTCACATAGTTCAAAAGCATTGCGAAATGTTGGGTTGTACACGATGAAACAAAGTTATTTGAACCATAATAAAATGGCTACTGTAAAAGAAGTGGATACTACCATGCAAGCCGATATGAACTACTGGGGCATTCAATCAAACTCTGTTCAAGCAATTCGTAGAGCCTTATATGCAGAAGTAAAGAGCTTTTTTAAAGCGATGGAAAAATGGAAGAAAAATCCTGAGAAGTTCACAGGGCGTCCTAAGTTTCCGAATTATTCTCGTTCAACCGACAAACGAATTATTGAAATCTATCAAGTTCCAAAAGTGGATGATAACGGGTATTGGATGATTCCGATGAGTGTTGCATTCAGAAAAAAATTCGGTTCCATTAAAATACGTATGCCTAAAAACTTGAGAAATAAAAATATCTCCTACATTGAGATTGTACCGAAGCAAAAAGGTCGGTTCTTTGAGGTGCATTATACATATGAGATGCACGTCTCTCAAATGAAGAAACAATCAGCGACCACTAGTAACGCTTTGAGTTGCGATTTAGGTGTAGATAGATTAGTAAGTTGCGTGACAAATACAGGTGATACATTTTTAATTGCTGGAAAAAAACTAAAATCCATTAACCAGTACTTCAACAAAATGATACGTAATCTCCAACAGAAAAATATAGAAAATGGACTTTCGAAACGTGTTGTAACGAATCAAATGGCTGCACTTTGGCATAAACGCGAACGACAAATAAATGGTTACATTTCACAAACTGTAGGCCTGTTGTTCAAAAAAGTGAAAGCATTTGGCATAGATACGATTGTCGTAGGCTATAACGTTGGTTGGAAACAAAGATCTGATATGGGGAAAAAGAATAATCAAACGTTTGTTCAAATCCCGTTTCATAAACTGATTGCAGCGATTGAGAATAAATGTATAAAAGAAGGGATACGATTTTTAAAACAAGAAGAAAGCTATACTTCTAAAGCTAGTTTTCTTGATAAAGATCCGGTTCCAGTTTGGTCTAAGGATGATAAAACTTATTATCGCTTTAGTGGCAAACGAATCACCCGTGGTCTGTACAAAAGTAAAGCAGGAACATGTATCCATGCTGATATTAATGGTGCGCTGAATACATTGAAAAAATCAAGAGTTGTAGAATTGGATGAAAGTCTTAAAGTAAAAACACCTATTCTATTAGAAGTACAAAAACGTAAGGCTGTTGCTTCGCGCATAGCTTAGTGGGTGCGTCAACCATCTATGTGTACTCGACTTGTCGGGGCTTGTAGTACACGCCGGATTCATCTGAGTGGTGGCTTCTTCCATAAGGAAGAACTGCTCTTTTTCGAAAGGGTGGTGCAAGTGGGAAAACAATCGTTCGTTGCCAGTACCAACCAAAAACATACTTGGGGTGTTACCGTAAGGTGGCATGAATGCTAGAGCGTCAAATGTCTAGCGATAGATGAAAAGACCTAGCTTTCTAACTCAAGCCCCCACTGAAACGCTTCATCTCAGTGGGGGTAGTTGACTAATGATTCTTTAACATCACTAACAGCTTTTCTTGACTATACATCCATACTGTAATGATTAAACAAGCAAGTGCGACTTCTGATAATGCCATAAATCCAATTGCATAATGACCTGTTAGTTGGAATAGTAAAGTTAAAATTAGGGGTGGGAAGAACCCTCCTAGTCCGCCTAAAGCTGAAACGAGTCCATTTACAATACCAGCTTGTTCTGAGAAATACATTGGAACGAGTTTGAAGATTGTACCATTACCAATACCTGCGCAAAATGCGACTAGTAGGCAACCAAATGTATACACGTTCATACTAGGCATAAATGATAAAATAATACCTGAAAGTGTTAAACCGATAAATACGAAGATTAATATTTTAAACGGGTTAAACTTATCACCAAGCCAACCACCAATCGGACGCATCATTGTTGCTAATACGATGAATCCGGCTGTCCGCATACCTGCATCTACTTTTTCTAATCCGAAGTGAGATACTAAAAAGTTTGGTAAGTATACTGTAAATGCGACAAATGATCCGAATGTTAAAAAGTAAAAGATACATAAAAACCAAAGTTTTTCATTTTTATATACACCTTTTATTTGTTCCATTAATGGTGTATTCACCTTTTTCTCCTTACGATCACCTAATAAAAAGTTCATAAGTGCAAATGCTGCAAGTAAAACTAAATAACACTGTACTGTCGATCTCCAGCCAACTGAAGTTGCAATGACAGGTGCTAAAAACGAAGTAATTGCTGTTCCGGCGTTACCGACACCGTAAATACCATTTACAAAACCGTGACTCTCTTTCGGAAAGTATTTCGGTAAAGAAGTTACCCCTACGGAGAATACGGCCCCACCGATTCCGACGAATAAGCCACCAATAATTAAATCCATCATTGAATTGGCAACACTAATATAAAAGACAGGAAATAATAATAGAATAAAACTAATAAAGAATAATTTTCTTGCTCCGAAACGATTTGTCCAATAACCAATTGGAATGCGAAGAACAGAACCTAAAATAACCGGTACTGCTGTTACCATAGAAATTTGTCCCGCAGTTAATGGAATATCCGCTTTAATATAAGGCATTAATGATGATAAAATAACCCATACCATAAAACCGATAACTAGATTAGAAGTTTGTAAACTTAATTGAAAATTAGGACCTTTCATCCTGTTCCCTCCTATGTATGCATAGTTATATTCATTCCCTCCAGCCTAATCACGTCCTAACATGATTAGGCTGAAAAGAATCAACCACCACTTACTGGCGGAATCATTGCTATGACATCGCCAGTTTGAATGATATCATCCTCATTTGCATACTCTTCATTGATAGCGACCATTATCTCACTTGAAATTGCTACGTTGTATTTCGTAATAAGGACTTCCTTTAGTTCAGCAACCGTAATATTTTCACAATCTATGTGTAATGCTGACTTACTTACTTCTTCTTGTAAATGTGCAAATAATAGTACTTCAATCATATTCTCATCTCCTTTCTAGGCTCACCATTTGCATACGCTACCTTCTCTAACTGATCACCTATCCATGACTCACCATCTTCCCAAAACTCTTTCTTCCATATTGGAACCATTTGTTTTATACGCTCCATAATATATTCGTTCGCCTCATAGACAGCTTTCCGGTGTGGTGTAGAAACAGCGACGACAACAGCAAGATCAGAAATTTGTAATGTACCAATGCGATGTGTAATGGCGACATTTGTCCCAGGCCACTTCTCTCCTACTTCGGTGCCAATTCTCTTAAGCTGTTTCTCCGCCATTGACTTATATGCTACATACTCTAAATATAGCGTACGACGGCCTTTCGTAAATTCTCTAACAGTACCAATGAAAGTCGCAACTGCGCCACATTCACGACGAATTACTTTGTTTGTAACTTCTTCAATTGAAATAGGTGTATCAATTACTTCATAATACGTATGTGTCATCTTGCACCTCTTATCTTTGTATAAGTTAGCAATCTATTTTTCTATTATTTGTATGATCGAAACTGTCCTTCCCACGTCCACTCACTTCCGGCGCTTGATTCTAATAACAGTACCGAGACAGTTATTCCTGCTTTAAATCCTCTCGTTCCTCCCGGCAGGACGATACATGCATTCGCCTCTGCAAGTGAAGAAATTGCACTAGATTTGTCTAAACCAACTGGTGTAGCTTGCAATGTTCCATCTACAATTTCCACTTTCCCTCGTACAAAACGAGTAAATGGGTTTGCTTTCAGAAAGTCTTTCTGTAATATTGCCTCTGCACGATATACGTGCGAATCTTTTCTATGCAAATATGTTCCAATGACTGGCCGAACATATAATTCACAACCGACATAACAAGCTGAAGGATTACCAGATAGACCAAATAATAGTTTTCCTTCTAGCTCAGCTACAGTTGTCACACTTCCTGGTCGCATCGCTATTTTGTTGAAAAGTACATTAGCTCGTAATCTCTCATAAATAGCAGGTAAATAGTCATAGTCTCCTACCGAAACGCCACCAGTTGTAATTAAAATATCGACTTCTTTTATCGCTTTTTTCACAGTGTTATAACACGTCTCAAAATCGTCAGCGAATTGTCCATAATACTGTACAACTCCGCCCGCTCGTTCAACTTGAGCAGCTATCATATAGGAGTTACTATTTCGAATCTTCCCTGGCTTTAATTGTTCATGTACTTCAAGCAGTTCACTTCCTGTCGTTACAATTCCGATAACCGGCTGTTTTACAACGTAAACGGTACTATAACCAAACGTAGAAAGAAGCGCCACTACTCCAGGGTTAATAACAGTCCCTTTTTTCACAAGGATGGTATTTTGTTTTACATCTTCACCTTTAAAAGAAATGTTATCACCGGCGGCGAAGGAGCGTTTTAATTTCATATACGTCTTTTCTTTTTCTTCAAATCCTTCCGTTAGCTCTAACATAACAACCGCATTACACCCTTTTGGAATTGCGGCTCCTGTCATAATACGGACAGCTTGAAATGCTTTCACTTCTTCTGTAAAAACAAAACCGGCTCCAATTTCACCAATCACTTCAAACAGAATGGGATTACTGCTACTTGCTTCTTTTGTATCTTCTGCTCGAATCGCAAACCCGTCGTATGGAGAGCGATCAAAATGAGGGACATCATGATCTGCAATAACATCTTCTCCAAGAATTCTTCCGTAACTTTCTATAAGAGAAACCTCTTCTATTTCACCTTGATGAGCGTATTTCATTACACGTGCCACTGCTTCTGCCACCGGAATTGGTATACGTTTTGCTAACATTCTTTTTCACCTCGTTTTAATAAGGGGCAACGTTCTTTCTGTTCATCCTATATATTTTGCGTATAATCGTTTTGCTATTTTCACATCATTTGTTCCATGAATAAATGCCCTACCGTCTGTAAATAAAACGAAACGATATTCATCAATTAGAAATGATAGTAAGTAAGGCGTTTTTTGGACATGTACACTTTTTTGTAATCGTTTTTGAATTTCGTTTAAATTAAGATTTCTCTTTATTCCTGAACGGATTTGAACTGTATTCCGTCCGCATAACACTTCCGTTTTCATTTGTGCTTCAAATGTTAAACTTGGATACGTTCGTGATTTCCCACAAGATGGACATGTACTTTTTTTCTGTCTATTTACTTTTAATGAGAGATATTGATTGTTCCAAATATCAAATGATAACATCGTTCCTCTTAGCGACTCATAATCATCCACCAATATTTTCATCGCCTCTGTCACTTGGTGCGCAACAACCATCTGTACAGCTGGCTGAATAATTCCGGCTGTATCGCATGTTGCACCGCCCATAGGATGATCCATTAGACAGCGAAAACATGGTGTTTTCCCAGGAAGAATTGTATACGTTACACCGTAACTTCCAATGCATCCTCCGTATATCCAAGGTATATTTTCTTTTTGTGAGATGTCATTTATAAGTAGGCGCGTATCAAAATTGTCAGTCGCATCTAATATGAGATCTACTTCTTTTGTTAACTCTTCTATTTCTTGCATTGTGACATCCGTTACAACTGGTACAATTTCCACTTCAGAATTAATCTTTCTTACATGTTCTGCCGCTGCAATTGCTTTCGGTTTAGACTGCTTTGCATCTTCTTCTGTATATAACTGTTGCCGCTGTAAATTACTCCATTCGACGTAGTCACGATCGGCAATTGTCAATTTCCCAATTCCCATCCTAACGAGCGCTTCCGCATTTGCAGCTCCTAGTGCACCCGCACCGATTAGGAGCACTTGCTTTTCTCTTATTTTTCTTTGTCCCATTTCACCAATTCCAGAAAACAATACTTGCCTTGAATATCGCTCTTGCATAGAGAATCCTCCTTTCACTATCCGCCAATGTAAGACATTTCAACTTTTGGACGTTTATTTGTACTTTCCACCGTTCTTTCATCTGAATATCGATCTGTTCTATATCGCCATGTATGTTGTAAAATTTTTAATAGTGAGGCATCCGAAATATTTTCTCGAAGAAGCGTTCGCAAATCCGTTCCTTTTTCTCCAAATAAGCACGTATAAAACTTGCCGTCTGCCGAAATACGAGCTCTCGTACAAGAAGAACAAAATGACTCAGATACTGAAGTAATAAATCCAACTTCGGCATCGCTCCCTACATATCGATACAATTTCGCAACTTCGCCAAAGTAACGAGGTTGAACAGGCTCAATCGGATATACGCGATTAATCTTCTCTATTAATTGTTCCTTCGTAATAACTTGTTCAAAATTCCATCCGTTCGTACTGCCTACATCCATAAACTCAATAAAGCGGAGCTGAATTTCTTGTTCTTTAAAATAACGAGCCATATAAAGGATTTGACTATCATTCATTCCCTTTTTTACGACCATATTTACTTTCACTTCTAATCCTGCAGCCTTTGCTGCTTCAATTCCTTTTAATACAGGTTTTGTACTTACATTTCTTCCATTGATTTTTTGGAAGACGTGATCCTCTATCGCATCTAAACTAATATTTACACGTTTTAATCCCGCGTCTTTTAACTCCTTAGCTTGTTTTGCTAAATGAATACCGTTTGTTGTGAGCCCAATATCTTTTAAACCTTCTATCTTTGCAAGTCTTGCGATTAACTGCGGTAAGTCTTTACGCAATAACGGTTCACCGCCAGTAAGCCTAATTTTATTGACTCCCATACTTATAAATAATCGTGCTAATCTTTCTATTTCATCGAACGTTAATAAAAACTCTTCCTGTAAAAAAGCGTAATCAGGTCCGAACACTTCAGCGGGCATACAATATGTGCACCTAAAATTACAACGATCAATAACTGAAATACGTAAATCTTGAAGTGGCCGCTTTAAAGAATCTTTCATTTTCTCGTGCATCTATATCCCTTCTTTTCTACTGCAATCCTTAGTAAGTTTTCAATTTTTTATTTGCCTTTATTATAAAAAAGAAGCTACATATTCAATGTGACATTTCTCACATCACTTTCCCCATTCAAAAAATTTTCACAAATCCGTTCGAATTTTGTTCACATCTTCAGTCTCTCCTCCTTACGGTCATTGAAATTTCACTTTATTTTTAAAATAGCTCTTGCATTTCCAGCATATTTACACTCAAAATAGGAAATGTATTGCTTATAAGAAGAAAGGTGATTGCTGTGGCAAACAGTATGACATTATCTCAAGATTTAAAGGAATTACTTGCATCTGTTGAATATAAAATGCAGATTAAAAAGGGGAGTTTTATTTTTCAAGAAGGTATGGAAGCAACAGAACTCTATATCATCCACTCAGGAAAAGTACAAATTAGTAAACTAAGTGCTGACGGGCAAGAATTAACACTCCGTATTTGTTCGGCATACGACATTATTGGAGAATTAACATTATTCACGGACAATGCGAAGTATTTATTAAATTCAAAATGCCTTGAAGATGTTGAAGTAGGAGTAATAAAGCGTGAAACCTTAGAAAAAGCATTACTCCAAAAACCCGCACTTGTATTTGAATTTATGAAATGGATTAGTGAACATTTAAGAAGAATGCAAACGAAGTTCCGAGATTTAGTATTACACGGCAAAAAAGGTGCCCTGTATTCTACTCTCATACGAATGACAAATAGTTATGGTGTGTTAAAGGAAAATGGTATTCTCATCGATTTACCATTAACGAATCAAGAACTTGCTAATTTCTGTGCAACTTCACGTGAAAGTGTAAATCGAATGTTAAATGAATTAAAAAAGCAAGGTACAATTTCTATTCATAAAGGAAAGATTACAATCCACGATTTACAATTTTTAAAATGTGAAATTGCATGTGAAGATTGCTCTGCTTCTATTTGTAGCATTGATTAACTTATACTTATAAGGAAAGCCGAGGTCTCCAATTAGATCTCGGCTTTCCTTATAAGTTACTAAACATATAAAACAAAATTATTTTTTCAATTCATTTGGAATTCGTCTTCTGTAAATTACATAACTACGGCTTACGTATTTAATCGGAGCGCTAAATACATGTACTAGTCTAGTAAATGGCCACACTGCGAATAGTCCCATACCTGCAATTATATGGATTTTAAACCATACTGGCACTTCCGTCATATACTCAACTTTCGGTTGGAAAATAAAGAGACTTCGGAACCAAGGACCGATCGTTGTGCGATAATCAAACCCTTTTGAGTCGATGTTTAAAAAAGTTGAAGAAATTCCTGCTAGCATTACGATAAGTAATAAAATAAGCGCAATATAATCTCCCTTTGTACTCGTTGCAATGATACGTTTTACTGTTACGCGACGGTACGTTAATATAATTAAACCGATGATAGAAGCAATACCTGCCGGAAGTCCGAAACTAATTGCCACTGTGTGATACATATGCTCTGAAATACCTATTGAACGATATATAGCTTCTGGAATTAAAATCCCCATAACATGACCGCCAATTACGAACATAATCCCAAAGTGGAATAATAGACTTCCGATTCGGAGCATTTTCTTTTCTAATAGTTCACTAGATTTTGATGTCCATCCAAATTGATCATAGTTGTATCTGAAAATATGTCCACCGATAAAGATTGCAAAAATGATATAGGGAAACAACACCCATAGAAATTGATCCATCATTTTGACAACTCTCCTTTCTAATTTGTCTGTACACCCCATGTATCAATAGCGAGTAGAACAGCCGCAAGAATTGGTTCATACATACTACCCGCTTCTTTTAACTGAACGTGTAATGCTTGTATGTTCTCTTTGTATTTACTCATAATTGGTTCACTGTCTTGCTCATTTGCATTTGCAAAAAACTCGAGTAATAACGGTAAATAATCAGGTAGTTCTTTATCTGTTACTTCAAAACCAGATTTTTTATAATGCTGCTTTAACTCTAGTAATTCAATACCTCTTTCTCTTTGTTCGCCGGTGTTCATATAAGTTAAATACATATTTGCCTTTTTACCAAAATCAAATGTATATACGTAACAGTCAATTAATTGATCATCCATTTTATCCAGCGCTTGCTTTATAAATGCTGTAAGTGATGCTTTAACGTCTTCCTGTTCAATCGCTTCAATCTCTTCTTGCAATTCAGTTAAAGCTTCTCTCCACCCGAGTTCCGGATAGGAAAGAAGGAATGAAGAACATGAAAAAGCAGTTTGTAAACTTTGTTTCATATTTTTCCGCCCCCATTATTTAAGAAATTGTCGTGCAAGAGCCTGGGCCACCTGTGAAAGATAAACCACAGCTTCCTTGTTCGTTATATAAATCTGCAACTTGCTCGCGGTGAGATGTCGGGATGACGAAGCGATCTTTATATTTCGCGATAGCAAGAAGACGATACATATCTTCTACATCTTGTTTCGTTAAGCCAAGTTCTTTTAATACCGATTCATTTGGTTCTTTATTAATTTGCAATGCTCTCATATGTGTTCGCATAACAGCCATTTTTTTCAATGTAAGACGAATATGTGATTCATCTCCTGCAGTGAGTAAATTCGCTAAATATTGAATTGGAATACGCATATTATCAATAGCAGGGAAAATCTCTTCTGCTTGCCAGTTACTACCTTTCCCCTCCACCATGTTCATAATTGGGCTAAGCGGCGGGATATACCAAACCATCGGCATTGTACGATACTCTGGATGAAGAGGTAGAGCGATTTTCCAATCAATAATCATTTTATAGATTGGTGACTGTTGTGCCGCTTTAACCCATTCTTCAGGAATCCCTTGTTTTTTCGCTTCAGCTGCTACTTCTGGATCATTTGGATCTAGGAAAACAGTAAGCTGAGATTCATATAAATCTTTTTCATCTTCAACAGACGCCGCTTCTTTTACTTTGTCAGCGTCATATAGCATTACCCCAATATATCGAATACGTCCTACACATGTTTCCGAACAAATTGTTGGCATACCCGCTTCAATACGCGGGAAGCACATTGTGCATTTTTCAGCTTTATTTGTTTGCCAGTTAAAATACACTTTTTTATACGGACAAGAAGATACGCAAAATCTCCAAGCACGACATGCATTTTGATCTACAAGGACAATCCCATCTTCTTCACGTTTATACATCGCACCCGATGGACACGAAGATACACAAGATGGATTCATACAGTGTTCGCATATGCGCGGTAAATACATCATAAAGACATTTTCAAAATCCGTTTTAATTTCTTCTTCCATTTTCTTTACGTTCGGGTCTTGCAATCCTGTTATATGTCCGCCAGCTAAATCATCTTCCCAGTTTGGACCCCATTCAATTTTGTCGATAAATTCACCTGTAATTGCTGATTTCGGACGAGCAACTGGCTGATGCTTACGCTGCGGACTATTTGTTAACGTTTCATAATCATAGTTCCAAGGTTCAAAGTAATCATCAATTGTTGGTTGATCTGGATTGTGGAAAATATTCATAAGGCGCTTCATTTTTGAACCGGATTTCAGTTGAATTTCACCATTTTTCAATTCCCAGCCGCCTTTATATTTCTCCTGATCTTCCCATTGCTTCGGATAACCAATTCCCGGTTTCGTTTCTACGTTATTGAAGTACATATATTCAGCACCTGGACGATTTGTCCAGGTGTTTTTGCACGTTACACTACAAGTATGGCAGCCGATGCATTTATCTAGGTTCATTACCATTCCGACTTGTGCTTTAATCTTCAAGCCAATCTACCTCCTTCAGTTTGCGAATTACAACGTTTAAGTCACGCTGGTTCCCTGTTGGACCATAATAGTTAAATCCGTAGCTTAATTGGCCATATCCACCAATCATATGTGTCGGTTTCACATGAATACGGGTTGGACTATTATGCGTTCCTCCGCGGGTGCTTGTTAATTTCGTACCAGGCACGTTAATGTGACGATCTTGTGCATGGTGCATAAATGCCATTCCCCTTGGTATACGGTGCGTTACAACAGCACGTGCTACAACAACTCCGTTACGGTTAAAGCACTCAATCCAATCATTATCTGCAACGCCAGCTTCTGCAGCGTCCTCTTTATTCATCCAAACAGTTGGACCACCTCTAAATAGCGTTAACATCGGTAATGAATCGAAATACATACTATGAATTGACCACTTATTATGTGGTGTTAAATAGTTTAAAGTAATTTCTTTCCCTTCTACTTCAGGCCGTGATTTACGGAACGGCTTATGTTGCAGAATTGGTTTAAATGTTGCCATCGTTTCACCAAATTCTTTCATCATGTCATGATCTAAATAGAAAGATTGTCGACCAGTTATCGTTCTCCAAGGAATGAGACGTTCTACATTTGTAGTAAATGGTGAATAACGGCGTCCACCTTTTTCTGAACCTGTAAATGCTGGAGAAGTAATTACTGTTTTCGGCTGCGCTGTAATTTGTTCGAATGTGAAGCATTCTTCTTCACGTTCTTCTGCTAAATCACGTAGTTTTAAATCCGTTTGTTTTTCAAGTGCTTCCCATGCTTTTACAGCCATATGACCGTTTGTTGTAGAAGAAAGTGTTAATACCGCTTCAGCAGCATTAATTGCTTCTTTTATGTCTGGGCAACCTTTCGCAATAGAATCCGTTCGAACGACTCCTAATCGGCTCTTTAATTGCTCATATTCTTTTTCCGCAGACCAAGAAATCCCTTTCGTACCAATTGGCTGTTTTCCGGTATTTGGTCCTAGCGCAGTCATTTTGTCATAAATCGTTTTATAATCCCTTTCGACAACATGAATTTGTGGCATCGTTTTACCTGGGATCGGTTCACACTCACCTTTGCTCCAATCTTTAATCTTGCCAAGTGGTTGCGCTAATTCTTGTGGTGTATCGTGAAGAAGTGGTGTTGCAACAACTTCTTTCATTGGTTCAAGATCTATTTTCTTCGCTAAATCAGACACAGCTTTAGAAAGAGAAGTGAAAATGTCCCAGTCAGAGCGTGCTTCCCACGGTGAACCGATTGCTGGATTAAATGGATGTACAAATGGATGCATATCTGTACTACTTAAATCATGCTTTTCATACCAAGTTGAAGCAGGTAAGACGATATCAGAATAAAGCGCTGTTCCAGCCATACGGAAATCTAAATTAATGAGTAAATCTAACTTCCCTTCTGGTGCTTCTTCATGCCACTTTATTTCTTCTGGTCGTAACGAATCACTATCGTCATTCATTAATCCGTTCGTTGTACCTAACAAATGTTTCAAGAAATATTCATGCCCTTTACCAGAACTTGAAATTAAATTTGCACGCCATACGAATAAGTTGCGCGGGAAGTTATTTTTATTATCAGGATCTTCAATCGCAAATTTCAGTTCTTTATCTTTTAATTTTTGTGCAACGTATTTTCCGATTTCTTCTTGCGTTGTTGCACCAGAAGCAACAGCTTCTTTATATAATTCAATCCCATTTTTCTCGAATGTCGGATACGAAGGTAACCAGCCAAGTCGCGCTGCTAATACGTTGTAATCACCGTGATGTTGATAACGAGAGTTGCCTTCCACTGGTGATGCTAAATGTCCAACTGGTGTATCTTCATAGCGCCATTGATCTGTTACGAAATAGAAGAAAGATGTACCGTTTTGTAATTTTGGTGGCCCTTGCCAATCTTTTGCCATCGCGATTGTTTGCCATCCTTCTGCTGGACGTAATTTCTCTTGACCAACGTAATGCGCCCAACCACCGCCGTTTACACCTTGTGCCCCAACGAGAAGAACAAGATTTAAAACGGCGCGATAAATCGTATCAGAGTTAAACCAATGGTTAATACCAGCTCCGACAATAATCATTGAGCGACCATTTGTATCAACAGCATTTTGTGCGAACTCACGAGCGATTTGAGTAATAAGCTCTCGTTTCACTCCTGTCATTTTCTCTTGCCAAGCAGGAGTAAACGGTACATCATCATTGAAGTCTTTCGGCTCTTGTCCGCCAAGCCCTCGGTTCACACCGTAATTTGCTAACGTTAAGTCGTATACAGTTGTAACGAACACTTCGCCTTCTTCTGTCATAACCTTTTTCACTGGAATTGTACGTTCTAATATTGTATTTCCGTCATCAGAGAAGTATGGAATTTGCACCGTTTCAACACTATCTTCCATTCCAAGTAAAGATAGACGTGGTTCAATCTTTTCACCTGTTTCTTCATCTTCTAAACGTAAGTTCCATTTCTTTTCGTTATCCCAACGTGACCCCATTGTGCCGTGAGGTGTTGCAAAATCATTCGTGTTCTCGTTCCAAAGTACAGGTTTCCATTCTCCTAACTTCGTTTCGCGTCCAATATCAGAAGCGTTTAAGAAACGATCTGCAACGAATTGATTCCCTTTTTGTTTCAATGTGACGAAGAAAGGAAAATCAGTATATTGCTTCGCATACTTTGTGAAGTATTCCACTTGATTATCTACGTAAAATTCTTGTAAGATTACGTGCCCCATTGCCATCGCCAGTGCACCGTCTGTACCTTGTTTCACACTAATCCAATCATCCGCAAACTTTGTAGACTCAGCGAAATCAGGACTTACAGAAACAACTTTCGTTCCTTTATATCGAACCTCTGCTAAAAAGTGAGCATCTGGTGTTCTCGTCATCGGTACATTTGAACCCCATGTCATAATGTAACCAGAGTTATACCAATCACTACTTTCTGGTACATCTGTTTGATCGCCCCAAATTTGCGGAGAAGCTGGTGGTAAATCTGCGTACCAATCATAGAAGCTAAGCATCGGTCCCCCCATAAGTTGCATAAAGCGACTACCAGCTGCATGACTTAACATCGACATAGCTGGAATTGGTGAGAAACCAACATTTCGGTCTGGACCGTATTTCATTACTGTGTATAGTAAAGAAGCTGAAACGAGTTGTAATACTTCATCCCAATTCGCACGAATGAATCCCCCTTTACCACGCGCCTGCTTATACGTACGTGCCTTTTCAGGGTTTTCCACAATGCTTTTCCAAGCGTCTAATGGTGACTCGTTATTTTGCAGTTCTTCTTGCCACATATTCCAAAGAACACCACGTACATATGGATATTTCACACGAAGCGGGCTATAAATGTACCAAGAAAAACTTGCTCCACGTGGACATCCTCGCGGTTCAAAATCAGGCATATCAGGACCTGTAGTCGGATAGTTAAGCTCTTGTCCTTCCCAAGTTACAATTCCATCTTTCACATATATATTCCAGCTACATGAACCAGTACAGTTCACGCCGTGTGTAGAACGAATTACTTTATCGTGCTGCCAACGCTTTCTGTACACATTCTCCCATTCGCGATCTTCATATGTTTCTTGTGTATGATTATCGTTATAACGATCTATTGGTGAAAAATATTTTAAACGTCTCATTAGTGCTGAAGGTTTCTTCTTCATACTGTTCACTCCTTTAATACGTCTCTCTTACATACCCTTACTATAAGAGAGGTTGTAAAATTCAGATGTGACATTTCGCACAGTTCAAGAGATTGTCAAAAATTCCGGAAAAAATATAAAAAAGTGAAAATCTAATCATTGTGGAGGGCTCACATCCTTCACTGACTGTTAAATTACTTCCTTGCTTCTAGCAAAGTTTAAGATGAAGTACAGATAATAATGAGCTTGCAAAAAATTTCTTATATAATAGAGGAAGTAATTTGGGAGTAGTTAAATTTGGTATACCTAAATCGTTAGATGAGTTAATAAATAAAAATACAATACTTTAAATCCACCATATCAAGGGCAACTATCCTGAAAATAGTTGAACAAAAAACGCAAGGAAATCCATATGAATTGTCAGCAACTTGGATTGAATCAATAGAAGAATAAACCAAGAATGGCAGGATTTTAAGATAATAATACAAGGAGTATATTATGAAATTAGAACCGCTTTATGCAGAAAACATTATAGTAGCCGTCATATATAAAAATGAGTTTAGATGGTATGTAACAGATAAAGAACTATGGTTTTTAGATTATAATAAATTAGATAATGCATATAAAAATTTAGGTATAAGCATTGAAGATAATGACGAAACGGAAGAAAGAAATGGAATAAAAGTATTAGATCATGAAAATGTAGAAGTATTTTTAGTAAGGATTAATCAATATAAAACAACTAAAGAAGAATTAAATTATTTACTACTTGAAAATATTAAAAGGAAAAATGCAGGAGAAGATCTATTAGATTTTAGTCCAATCTTATTAATTAACTTTGATAATAAAATACTATATTCAATGTTTCCAGAACCGGCATCATACGAAAACTATGTACCAAAAGATTGGAGTGGTACATATGAAGATTTCACTGAATTCATACCTACATCAGAGAAATATTGGATAGATAAGTTTAATAATAATCTACTTTTACTATAATTTAAGTAGGAAATAGTGATGATAGTATAAGAATTTATTACCTTAATAGAGCTTATGAGATTAATAGAGAAGTAAATAGAGTCACTAAAGCCAGAAATAAAGGAGTAAAATAGTCATGAAATATCCATATAGTTTTGAAGTGCTTAACAGTAGTGATTTAGTTATGAGACTTCCTCAAGAAATTAAACTTGTTGAAACTTTTTTAGGAATTGAAGTTACATCTTTTGGAGATTGGATTTTAGAAGAAATACATAATGTTTTAAACGGAGAAAAAAATTATATAGTAGTAAATGGCAACATTTGCAGTTTAGAAATTCGGAACGACACAACTACTGTGTTAGACAATTTAGCCGAAGATGGTAAAGGAGAATATTGTGAGATTGAAACAATGGAATTGGTAGAATTAATTCATATTTGGTTAAATAAACGAAAAGAATATAAGAAAGATAAAAAATAAAGGAGTGTAATAATTTAAATAGCTGGCCTCTTCATGAGAAGTCGACTTTATTTTTTATTCATATACATTTTATTCACAAGGCGTATTAATATATGTTCCAAACTTTACGCGTAGGGTTTCCTACGCTATTTATTTTGCTCATTGAGGTCAATCTTTCCTTCTCCTCTTCTACTTTTACCGACGATACTATTCTATATCAAGACATATTTCACATAAAAAGAGAAATCATTATTTACCATATTGCCCTTAGTTACTGAAACAATTATACTAGATGTAACCAGAATAAATAATCTGAATATTCTTAGAATTAAAGGTAATAGTTTTATACTCGCACATAGAGAGGTACGTTCTATTTTTCACCAAATAGATTAGAAAACGATAATAACACATTAGGAGGATTACGATGCACCAGCTTGATTCATTACATCCCATTATAGAAAAAATAATCAACAATATTGAAAAATTAATGGTTGGAAAAAGAAAAGAAACGATCTTAGCTTTGACAGCTCTCTTAGCTGAAGGTCATGTACTATTAGAAGATGTTCCTGGCGTTGGGAAAACAATGTTAGTACGTGCTCTTTCTAAATCTATTGATGCTGATTACAAGCGTATTCAATTCACACCTGATTTACTTCCATCAGATGTAACAGGTGTCTCTATTTATAATCCAAAAGAGCTCCAATTTGAGTTCAAGCCTGGACCAATCATGGGGAATTTTATACTGGCTGATGAAATTAATCGTACATCTCCAAAAACACAATCTGCCTTACTTGAAAGTATGGAAGAAGGCAATATTACAATAGATGGCATGACAAGACCGTTACCAAAACCGTTCTTTGTAATGGCTACACAAAATCCGGTCGAATATGAGGGAACATATCCTTTACCAGAAGCACAGCTCGATCGTTTCTTATTGAAACTAAAAATGGGATATCCTACACCAGAAGAAGAATTTGAAATTTTAAACCGGATGGAAAAAACGAATCCCCTCTCCCATTTACAAGCTATTACTACAATAGAAGAATTACTTTATTTACAACAAAGCGTACGGGAAGTAAGTATGGACAAGGCAATCAAGCATTACATTGTAAAGCTTGTTAGTCAGACTCGTTCTTATAGTTCTATACAACTTGGTGCAAGCCCGCGTGGCTCGATTGCTTTAATGAAAGCTTCACAAGCTTATGCTTTTATCCATGGTAGAAATTATGTTATTCCAGACGATGTTAAATTTTTAGCTCCTTACATATTGGCTCACAGACTCATTCTAAAAATGGAAGCAAAATTTGAAGGAATTACAGGAGAACAAGTTATCGCAAAAATCGTTGCACGAACTACCGTACCGACTCAAAGGAAGATGAACCTTTGATGAAACGAATACTACGATCACTCTATCATTTTACTAAGTTATCACTCATTCCGTTATGTCTAGTCTTAACATTTGTATACGCTATGCTTCAAGGAGGATTTGTAAGTTGGTTTTTGTTTTACAGTATGATTCCTATCAGCCTTTATTCACTATTACTCCCCTTCTATGCTTTACGAAACGCCGAGGTAAAACGAATAACAAATCAAGACGAATATATAGCAGGAGAATCATTTTTAAGCACCATTACAATAAAAAGAAAATTTCCTTTTCCCTTGCTTTATTTAATTATAGAAGATGTGCTACCATCACAATTCACAAATTGTAAACAAACGAAGATGAATAAAGTAATACTCTTTCCAGGATTGAAACGAAATATTTCATTTCAATATGCAATTGACACAATCCCTAGAGGAGAGCACTCTTTTTCAAGCGTACGTGTCAAAACTGGCGATCTATTCGGTATGATGGAGAAAGAAATAACTTTTTCAGTTCCAGATACATTTTTAGTCTATCCTCAGTATGTAGATATAACGTATCGACAAATGGAAAATCATTTCGAACAAGGAGCACTTTCAGCAAATATCAACTTAGTAAAAGATTCTACCATTTCTGTCGGTGTGAGAGACTATAAACCTGGTGACCGCTTTTCATGGATTGATTGGAAAGCAACTGCACGAACAAACAACATTATGACGAAAGAATTTGAACAACAGCGCAGCCATAATATTATGATATTCATGGACAGAACCTCATCCTCTCTATTCGAATCAGTCGTCACATTTACTGCCTCTATCGTCAGGGCTGTCTTGAAGCAAAATTCACCAGCGTCATTCGTGTCCTTCGGAAAAGAGCGAACTTTTTTCCCTTTAGACAATGGAGATAGTCAGTTGCATCAAATCTTTTGTCATTTAGCGAAAGTACAAGCGGACAGTGTATTCCCGCTCTCCCGGAGTGTTGAAATGGAATTAAGAAAAATTTATGAGCCTGTAACGATTATACTCGTGACAAGCGATCTTTCTCCCGATATTCAAAAGGCGGCTGACTATGCTGCTGTTAAAAATAGAAAATTAATGGTGTTTGTCGTAAAAGAAAAAGCAAATCAACTATCACATCGAGAACTCAGTATTCTAGAAACTCTGCAAAAAAGAAAAATATTTGTAAATGTGGTTTATGGAAACCAGTATACAAACGTGTTTTTTGAGGTGAGCAAATGATAACATTACAGGCAAAAAAACAATTGGATATGACTAGATTTTTCATGCATGCATGCGCATTTCTACTTTTACTAGAATGGCTAAGGCCACTTATAGGTATTACAAACGTAGGTAGATTAGATATTTTTGTAATATTTATAGGGATTTGCTTCACTCTCTCTTTTTTTCAAACAAGATGGCAGATTCCTATAAAGATTGTCACAATTTTATTCGTCATTCATTTCCTGTATTATAAAAATGCTTTTATAAACCCTTCTTGGTTAACGAAATTTTTTACTGATATTTCTCGTAATTCCTCCTTGTTATTTCAAGGGAATTTGCTAGATATTTCTCCAGTTTTTCCAACACTTTTATTTTTTTTATCATTTTGGTTTTTGAGTGCTTGCATCTCTTTTTGGATGATTCATAAAAAACGTGGGTTGTTATTTCTTATATTGACTATTATTTATATAACTGTTTTTCATAACCTGCATTTATATAATGCTAACTACGCTATTATTCGTACTGTTGTTATCGGATTTTTTATGCTTAGTCTTCTTCGCATAGAACGAATAAAAGAGATGGAACACTTACAAAATTATGCTAGAGAAATCTCAAAATTACTTAGACCTCTTATAGTATTTATTGTATTGTCAGCAACCATCGCATACTTCGCTCCAAAATTTGGCCCTCAATGGCCAAACCCAATGGATTTTTTAAAATTCAACACATCCGAAGCAAGTAAAAAGCAAGAAGTTTCTAAAATTGGGTATGGTTTAGATGACTCGAGATTAGGTGGTCCTTTTAAGGCAGATCCTACAATTGTATTCACAGCACAAACACAAAACAAACAATATTGGAGAGTCGAAACGAAAGATTTTTATACAGGAAAAGGCTGGGAGGTTTCTGAAAATCAAAAAAAGGTTTCTTTTAAAAATAAAAATGACGTCGTGAGCTGGTACGAACAAAATACAAAAACAGAGGCAACTGAGGCGACAATTACCATGCAAAAAAGTTATCCTCACCTTACCTATCCAGCAGGGTTAGTATCAGTTGAAGCTTCTTCTAATGTATCATACAGTGTTGACCCATTTTCAGAAAAAATCTATACGATGGACGGAGATTCTTCTACTACTTTACATTCATATAAAGTAACATATGAGGTCCCGGAGTTTTCCATAGAAAACTTAAAAGCTATAAAAATGAATGAAGGTCAAGAAACAAATCCTTATTTCATGACAAAGTACACGCAACTTCCCGAATCATTACCGCAGCGAGTAAGAGACTTAGCTGTTAATCTAACAAACGATAAAGACAACCGATATGATAAAGTATTGGCTATTGAAAACTACTTCACCGACCATTCTTTCGTATATGAAACAATGAATGTGTTGTTCCCTGCCAAAAACCAAGATTATGTTGATCAATTTCTTTTCGATACAAAAAGCGGCTACTGTAATAATTTCTCAACGTCTATGATCGTTTTACTTCGTTCTGCTGGGATTCCCGCTCGCTGGGTAAAAGGTTATACAGAAGGAACTCTTGATAATACGCTTGTGGGTGCTGAAGGTCAGGATGTTTATAAAATCGCGAACGATAACGCACACTCTTGGGTCGAAGTATATTTCCCCGGATACGGATGGATTCCATTCGAACCAACAAAAGGATTTACGAATCCCTATAATTTCACAAATAATACGCCTTCTCCTACTATACAAAATAGCGAAGAAACTAATACTCAAAACGCGCAAATGCACCAAAGAAACAATGAAGCAAAGCTTAAAAGTTTAATAGAAGATACAGAAGAAACCCCTACTAAAAAGATTACAAATTCTAAAAATAAATTTTCTTGGTGGTACGTATTGCTTTCTACTATACCAATTAGTATCATCGGATATACTCTCTTCGCTACTAGAATGAAATGGATTACATTTTTTATCATTCTTTTCTATAAATATCGAAAAGATGATACTGTTTATAGCAAAGCTTACAGTGCACTTTTGAAACAATTTGCGAGAACTGTTATACCACGAGAGGAAAGTCAAACATTCCGAGAATATGCTCTCCATATCGATACACTTTACAACTCAAATGATATGCAACAGCTTACTTTCAGTTATGAAAACGCTATGTATCAAAAGGGACAGGCCGCAGCAGAATGGGAAAAATCCGTACAGTTATGGGAAATCCTTATGAAAAAAGCAGCTTCTCCGCCTAAATCAAATGATTTTTATTCTGCGATTTAATCTTGAAAAAGCCTCAAAGAACTACATTGTTCTTTGAGGCTTTTTTTAATAAAGTGAAACTTCTAGTTATTCTCCAAGCACCTTCTCAATCTCAACCTCTAAATCCACCGGCTTCGTTTGTGGCGCAAAACGCCCTACTACTTTCCCGTCTTTTCCAATTAAAAACTTAGTAAAGTTCCATTTCACTGCTTTCATACCTAGCAAACCTGGTGCTTGTTCTGTCATGTATGTATACAGAGGATGAGCCTTATCACCTTTCACATCAATCTTTGCAAACATCGGGAAATTTACACCGTAGTTTAATTCACAAAAACTAGTAATATCTGCTTCTGTACCTGGTTCCTGTCCTCCGAATTGGTTACATGGGAAACCGAGTATTTCTAGTCCTTGGTCTTTATATTTATCATATATTTCTTGTAACCCTTTATATTGCGGTGTAAAACCACACTTGCTAGCTACATTTACAATAAGAAGCGCTTTTCCTTCGTAATCTTTTAACGATTTAGCTTCTCCTGTTATCGCTTTAGCTGAAAAATCATAAACTGTCATTTTCCTTGCCCCTCTCTTCACTATCATTCTATGTTTATACTATACTACATTCGTGAATATACAGCTTTTATTACGTACTTACACGATAAAATGATAGCGCTTTATTTCTGTTCGAAAATTCGACACAAACTACTAGACTTTTATGTTGGAAAGTTTTACAATTAAATTGTGAACAAAATGTGACAGTTTATATTCCATTATAAAAGAAAAGGATGGTGTTCATTATGAAAACTGCACAACATGAAATGATTTCAAATCGCGAGTTTTATTTCGTACTATATATGATGTTATTGTATGTGATTGGCTGGGTAATCGATGTAAATGGTTTATTTTTAAGCTCCTACTTTAATTTAGCAGGAGAAATTATGCTTCCAATCGTTGGTGGCATAGTTGGACTGTTCGTTATGTCTATCAATAAAGAACAAACGAAATAACAACACTTTAAAAAGGCAGAAGACGAGCTTTCGTTTTCTGCCTTTTTCTATTTTAGCGTATAATAGAAACATGCAGTAACTAAGGAGTGGTAATGATGAAAAAAGTAGAGCAATTATCTTCTCACCTATATCTTATTGATGATTTCGATTTACAACATAACGAACGAACTGGTACGTACGTTTTATTAGGTGACGATATTACTTTAATTGAAACTTGTGCAGCCCCTTCTCTTCCGTATATTTTAGACGGCTTACAACAATTACATATTGATTTAAGCGATGTAAAAAACATTGTTGTTACACATGTTCATTTAGATCACGCCGGGGCTGCTGGTTTAATGATGGAAAAGTGTCCACATGCTACTTTATATGTGCATTCTCGCGGTGCTCGTCATATGATTGACCCAACAAAACTCATTTTAGGCGCAAAAGCTGTATACAAAGAAGATTTCGATAAACTATTTGATCCAATTCTTCCTATAGAAGAAAAACGTGTTCGTATTGTACAAAATGGTGATACGTTAAAAATTGCCGAAGACCGTACACTTACATTTTACGATACACCGGGACATGCTAAGCACCATATTAGCATTCACGATTCATTAACAAATGGCATTTTTACTGGCGATACAATAGGAATTTACTATAGAGAACTCGCAGACCTTGGTGTAGAACTATATTTACCATCAACGTCCCCTTCACAATTCCAACCAGATGCGATGATTGCTTCTAAAAATCATATTCAAAGTATGAATGTAGATACTATTTATTTCGGCCATTACGGTGCATCATCCAATGTTACAGAAGTATATAACCAACTGGAACATTGGTTACCTATTTTCGTTCATACTGGTAAAGAGGTCTTTGAACAGTATAATGATTTCGATGAGGCTACTAAAGCATTACAAACTGTATTAATGGATAAGATCTCTTCTCACCTTACAAAATTAAAGGTTCCATCAGATCATTCCGTTTATAACATTTTACATCTAGATATAGAAATTAGCGCGATGGGCATTATAGATTATTTCACGAAGCAAGAAAAAGTAAATTCCACTATTAAATAACCGTAAAAGAAGAGATATACAACGGTAGTTATTGTATATCTCTTCTTTTTTTGAATATATTTTGAGTAAAGGATGGTGGAATGTAATGCAAAAAGTGATGCTATATCTCTGCTTCACCTTATTTATCATCTTATTATTATTTGTCGGAGTGAAAATTCAATTTTATTTAGATACAGACGCGCAGGTGAACTTTAACGTGTATCCAAGGTTATTCTACTTTACACTCTTCCCTCTTATAGTTGGCATTTTATTACGATTCCTTCAATCCATTAATCGCGAAACGAGTAAACAAAACTGGAGCTTTCAACCGGATAAATTTATCGCGCTTACGTTGCCTACGCTATTCATTTCCTTTTCTCCAGCTCTACTCTTTTCACCCGTTGGTGCATACCTACCTTATTTAGCTAATATTATTCTTATAAATACAACTTTTGTTACGATAATTAGTTTAATAGCTGGTTATTCCCTTTTAGATTGTTTTATACAAAAAGACAAGGAGAATAGTAAGGAATATAACTAAGTGATTTCCCACTTTTACTTTATTAAGCAAATCAAGATAATTATGCCCTGACTTGTATGCAAAAGAACTTAATGTTCAATTTTTAAGTGTCGTTGGTTATGGTAGTTTATTTATAAGTGCAATACTCCTTGTAAGAGTTGCTATATATGTGGTAAGGAAATTTATGTAATAACAAAACGAGTATGAAATCGCATAGATTTTATACTCGTTTTTTATTGTTCATATATTTAATTGACAATAGGAAATTTATGTTAAAATTAAGAAAGTCGTGCACTAAGTCAAAATATATTTCAAACAAGGGAGACTTATTATGAAATTAGGGACTTTCTCGTTTCTAACGTTTCTCGCAAGTATATGTTCTTTCTTTATTTTAAGAGGACCTCATGCAAATTTAACTTTAATTATTACGATTTTAGGCATACTTTCATTACTCGGAATTATTTTTGCGATCGCATCAAAAAATTGGTTATTCGGAATAGTTGGTACAGCATTAAATGCAGTAATATTAGTATTTGTATATTTCTTATTGCTAGCAAAAGGAATAGGTGGTTAATATATTTACGTTTCAATAAGAAAAGCTCACAGCTTAGGCTATGAGCTTTTTTATTTATCGCACCTTTTCATCTACATACTCCATAAACTGCTCTGCTTTCATAAACCTTTCTTTGTACGCCTCAGGTATATCTTCTACTTTTATTCCACCAGTCGATTTAGTCTTCACTCGTACTATTTCATGTGTCATTAAAGCTTCCATATAGCGATCAAACTCTTCTTTCGTTAATATTTCTTTACTAGATTTATGACCATTTAATTTATCAAAGTATGGTTGAAGGCCCATACTTACCTTTTTCATTTCTTCTCTTTTTTCTGGTGATAATTGATCATAATCAATATTACCGTTCGAATCCCCGTACGCAAGCTTTGCATTTGTTAATTTTTTTAGTTCTTTTGTAAATTCTTCATATTCCTTCGCACCCATTTCATCTTTCGCTTCTGATAATTTTGCATTAAAACGCATATATGTTTCTAACGTCATTGCTCCAGCATGTTTTTTTAAATTCTCAAACGATCCGTATATACCATCCGCCATAATAGATTGATACGCAAAACCAGTCGTTGGGAGTAAAAATGCTGCCGCAAGCACCCCTGCGATAAGGCGCTTCTTCCTTTTACTTCCCCCGCTCTTCATTTTTATTTGGACAATTACTTTTTCCTTTAACTCCGGCGGAGCAATAATCCCCTTCGCTTCTTCTTGTATAGATTCTCTAACTCTACAATCTAAGCTCATTTCACATTCCCTACCTCTCCTAAAAAGATTTCTTCTACTTGCTCTTTTTGACGTAGTTTCTTTAATGCCGCATGAATTCTAGACTTCACTGTACCGATTGGAATATGTAATATGTGTGCTACTTCTTCTTGAGTGTAATCGTGTAAGTATCTTAAGATAATAACTTGTTTCAATTTATACGGTAATTTATGAATGAGTTTGATTAGTTTTTGATTTGATATTTTACTTACAACATCATTAGAAAAATCAATTTGCACTGGTTTTCTTTGTTCTTCTGCTTTTTTTATAATGCGTAGTCGCATCCACCTCTTTCTTCTATAAGAGTGAATTTGTTTAATCGCAAGTCCAATTAGCCAAGGACGAAATGGCTTCTCACCATCATACTTACGAAGCGATTCATATAGTTGTATGTATATTTCTTGAACGACATCATCTACATCCGTTTTATCACCTATTAAAAAATGTGCTGTTTTATATACTTCTTGAATCGTTTTATCATACAATTCGCTATACGCTTCTTTATTGCCTGATAAAGTTAATTGGATTAAATCTGAATACACTGTTTCCCCCTTCATGTACCATCCCTCCTTTGTCCTACACTATATATTGGCAAGAAAACGATATTTCGTTCGATTTCTTTCAAAGTTTTTTCAAATAAATTAATATAATGATGCAATGACTTCATAAGCTTCACTTATAACCCTGCATAACAATTATATAATTTTCCAATTTCTAATAAAGATTTAAAATAATATATATATTCAAATTTAGGAGGATGTATATGAAAGCTATCATTGTAACGTCGTTCGGTGGTCCTGAAGTGATGAAATATACAGATGTGGATATGCCGACTATTTCAGAAGATCAAGTTTTGATTCGCGTTGTTGCTACTAGTATAAATTTCGCCGATATTAAATCCCGTTATGGTAAAAAAGGAAATACAGCACTACCTTTTATACCAGGGATAGATGCCGCTGGTATTGTAGAACGTGTCGGTTCTCAAGTGAAAAATATTTATCCTGGACAACGTGTCATTGCTTTTCCTCAAAATGGATCTTACGCAGAATACGTTTTCGCAAACGAAAACCTTACTTTCGTTTTACCTGATAACGTCGATTTTCAAACTGCAGCTGCTTGTCCGATTGTATCTTTTACAAGCTATAATTTACTCGCAAATGTTGCAAGGCTTCAACAAGGTGAGTCTGTACTCATTCATGCAGCGGCTGGTGGAATTGGTACGACAGCAATTCAACTTGCAAAACGATTAGGGGCTGGAACAATTATCGGTACTGTTGGAAATGAAGCGAAAGGTAAAATCGCTTTAGATGCTGGAGCTGATTATGTTATTTGTCATCAAGATGAGGGTTTTGTAGAGAAAATCAATGCGCTGACAAATGGCGAAGGGGTCGATGTAATTTTAGATTCTATTTCTGGAACGGTTTCGGAAAGAAGTTTAAAATGTCTTGCTTATTACGGTCGCCTCGTTCATTTCGGTAATGCAAGCGGTGAAATTGGTAACTTTCAAACGAAAGATTTACACGCAAGTTGCCGCTCTATACTCGGTTTTAGCTTCGGCACTACACGAAAAAAACGTCCTGAACTCCTCCAAGAAACTGCAAATGAAGTTTTCCGCTATTTGCGTGACGGAAGTTTACAAATTAAAGCCACGAAATCTTTTCCACTTCAAGATGCAGGGAAAGCACATGAATGGGTCGAAAGTAGAAAAAGTACAGGGAAAGTAATACTAACTGTTCAGTCCTCTTCCTGAAATGAATACTTGAAACCGAGGTGTCATTCATGGGATCACGAATTATGCATGCTATTATCGCTAACAGGATTGCCGAGAAATTATCTATTCAAGATAAAACTTCTTTCATACTTGGAGGTGTGGCCCCTGATGCGGTTCATTCAGCAGAAGAAAAAGGAACTTCACACTTTTACGCTGGCACAACGAAAAACTATACGAGAAGGATAGATTTCAATTCTTTTTTTCAAAAATATAAAGCTCATATGGATTCCCCTTTTCTTCTTGGCTATTACACCCATCTCATTGCCGATGACAATTGGCTAAGTGGCTTTTTTCTACCATGGCTAAAAAATAGAATAGAAAATGACGAAACGATCGCACCTATGTACTATAACGATTTTAAATTGTTAAATGCAAAGTTGCTTCATCATTATGATACAGAACAGCAGCTCTTCTCTCTTCTCAACCAAGAGGCTCACATTGTGGATATTGAAGAAGTTTCTAAAGAAAACATATTAGCTTTTCGGAAGTATCTTTTTGAAGATATGTTGTATCCGGAGCAACATTTGCATGAAGACTTACAAGTATTTACGTTTAATCAAATCATTGGTTATATTGAGACAGCTATTGAAAAAGGCGTATTTTATATTAATCAACTCTCTAATGAAAAATCCACTTCAAACATGTAATCCCCCTCAATATATTTGAGGGGGATTTTCACATAGCAATATTATTATTTGTTCTTTTCCATAACCGCAAAATAATTGCCTTCACTATCAGCAAAGTTAAATACTTTACCAGAAGGCATAGTTACCATTTCACCAACAGTAACATTTTTATTTTTTAAATCTGTAGATAATTGATCAAGATTTTCTGAGAAGAACATTAAAGATGGTGTACCAAGATTTAATTCTGGGCTCATCTTAGAAATAACTTCTTTGTTATGTAGTATGATACTCGTTTCTGCACCGTTAGTCGGAGCGATTTCAATCCATCTCATTCCTTGCTTGTTATCTTCCTCTGCAACTACATGAAACCCTACCTTTTCCGTCCAAAAATTTACTGCCTCATCTTGATTATTTACATACAACATAATTTGTCCAACTTTATGGATCATTTCATTTCCCCCTAATGGTTTTTATATTCTATGTAGGTTTCTACAGGTGCTACCGTTATTCCTTTTGAATTTATATGTACTTCTTTGCAAAATTTATCGACTGACTCATCCCATCCAATTCGTCAAAGTAATCATTTCTTTCAATCATGTTATATCCGTCGAATCTAATTTCATCTAATACCTTGAAGAATATATCGAAATCCACTTCACCATTTCCTGCTGCTACTTCTATATACTTACTCGAACTATCACTTTTTACTTCTTTACAATCTTTAATATGAGTTTGTACTATATAATCTTTTAATAGTAATAAACCTTCTACCGGATTTTCATTTACATTACTTATTAAATTTGCTGGGTCAAAGTTAACCGCTAGTCCTTTTGAATTTATATTTTCTAAAAATCTTTTTAACACTATCGCTTTTTCAGAACCAGTCTCAATTGCGAAAATCCCTCCAAATTTGAGTGCTAATTCCCCTATCTCATAACAAACTCGTTCCATTTTATTATAATACTCACTTTTTTCATCATCTGGAATTCCCCCGATATGAGCTGTTATTATCTTTGCTCCTAGATCCAAACCTCTGTCAGTAATGTATTTAAACTGATCTATTTCACTGTCAACTTCCGTTCCCACAATTCCATTTTCTCCAAAGCTAATTGCTAATGATGGAACCTTTATTCCATTAAAAGATAAGCTTTTCTTTAAAGTATTCCATTCTACCCTTGGAATATTAGCTAAGTTGAAGTTCTTATTCATAGCATATAATTGAATACATTCTACATTCCATTCTCTCGCCTTATTTATTCCTTCATTTACTTCAATATGTTTCGTATTTAAAAACATTCCTAATTTCCTATCCATATATGTACCTTCTTTTTATTATTTCGCATCAGTTTAATATTCGACTCTCTTTATATTACTTCCTTGTACAAAACTAAATGAGAAATAATTTACCTTTATCGATATTTCTTATAATATAGGTACATTTAAATTCCCTTTGTTATTGAATTACAAACAAAAAAGACGTAACTACAAATAGTTACGTCTCCCTAATTATTTATCTAGGTTTTTTCTTCCCAGTAAATGCTGGTTTCTTTTTCTTTGGTGCTTTCGGTTTCGTTTCTACAAATGATCCGTTGAACATTTCTTGCTTCGTAAACACGATACCTAATTTTTTTGCAAATTGAAGTAATTTACGCTCTTCTTGTTGTGTTACAAGAGAAACGACAGTTCCTTCTTTACCCATACGTCCTGTACGTCCTGAGCGGTGAATATATTGGTCTACTGTGTCTGGTAACTCCAAGTGGATTACATGTGTTAAATCATCGATATCTATTCCACGTGCTGCAATATCAGTAGCAAGTAGAATTTCTAATTTCCCGCTGCGGAAAGCACGCATCGTTGCTTCACGCTCTTGCTTACTTGCCTCTGAATGAAGAGCTGCTGCTTTCATTTTACGGAATTGCAATTTCTGAGTAATTTCATCTAAACGGAATGGGTCATTTAAGAAAGCAACAGCTTTTACATCGCCCATATGCATAATTCTTCTTACGTAATCATTTTTTTCGCGTCGCTCACAAATGATATACGTATGCTCAACTAGGCTTTTTGACTCTGCACGTGTTATACGTACTAATTGTGGTTCAACTGCTAAATCACGTGCAGCATCTTCTGCCGCTTTTGTAATTGTCGCCGAGAAGAATACTAATTGACGATCTCGCATTGTAGATTTAATTACATCTTGTACTGCGCCCATCATCTTTTGTTTTACAATTTGATCAAACTCATCAAATACAATCGTTTTTACTTCATGCATCTTTAGCTTTTTCATTCGAATTAATTCTAAAATACGTCCTGGTGAACCGACAATTACTCTCGGGTGTTTCTTTAATTTTTCAACTTGGCGCTTAATATCTGCACCACCAATTAAAGATGCCCCTGAAATTTCAGTCCCTGCTGTAAACTTTTGAACCTCTTCGTGAATTTGCATGACAAGCTCACGTGTTGGCGCTAAAACAACAACTTGTGGTTGTTTTACTTCAGGATTGATTTTATGTAAAAGGGGTAATAAGTACGCTAATGTTTTTCCTGTTCCAGTTGGAGATTCAGCTATAACGTCTTGTCCTTCTAAAATAGTTGGAATCGCTTGTTTTTGAATTTCAGTTAATTCTTTAAAACCAGCCTTCTCCCAAGCTTGTTGTAAAAATGGTTGCATATCTTTTATCATTTGTTTTTCTCCTTTATCTCTATTTTTGAAGAAAATGTTGTATTGTTCGCACCGTTTCTATCATGTGTGAAATAACAGCTATTAAATCATCAACATGGTCTTCTGTAATCGCTTTTTGAAATAGAACCTCTACCTTATTATGATATGAAATCGCTTGCTTATTATATTCGTATGAAATTTTCTGCGTAATCATTCTTTCTTTTCCCCATATAGAATGCATGAAAGTTTCAATTTCTTCACACACTACCTCTGGCTTTTCTATCGGGAATGAAAATGCTAACTTCATTTCACAACCTGGTGTAAATTGTGGTACTTCCAATATTTCACCAGACAAGTTCTTTGCATCTACAGATAGTGAAAATGTTGCTTTTACTACCGGTTCGAACGGTTCTGTTAATTGAAATGAAATATGGTATATACGACTTAATGAGGCAAGGTCCATCATATCTTTTCGATCTGTTACAAGAATATCTCCATGTAAATCAAAATCATAAACAGCACCTTCTACGATTACTTTTAAATTATCAAAAGCAGTTGGATCAAACATAATTTCCTCCAAAAAACAGGCGCCTTTCGATGGAAAGGCGCCACTTGATGTATATATAGTTTACAGATAAACGAGATGAATTACAACCTTTTAGAATAAACCTACTGCTTTTCCATCTTCATTTACATCCATTTGTAGTGCTGCTGGCTGTTTTGGAAGGCCTGGCATTGTTAACATTGTTCCTGTTAACGCAACGATAAACCCTGCACCAATAGATGGTTTTAGCTCACGAATTGTAACGATAAAGTCAGATGGACGACCTAATTTTGTTGCATCGTCAGAAAGAGAGTATTGTGTTTTAGCCATACAAATTGGTAGGTTACTCCATCCTTCTCCTTCATATTGAGCTAATTGCTTACGTGCTTTCGGAGCAAACTCAATATCTTTTGCACCGTACACCTTTTGAGCAATTGTACGAATTTTTTCTTCTAATGGTAATTCTAATTCATAAAGTGGTGCGTAGTTGTTCTCACCTTTTTCGATTTCTTTTAATACTTTTTCAGCAAGGTCAACTCCGCCTTGGCCACCTTTCTCCCAAACTTCCGTTAAGGATACTGCATAACCACGCTCATTGCACCACTCTTGTAAGTATGCAACTTCTGCATCTGTATCTGTAATAAATTTATTAATTGCAATTACGAAAGGTACACCGAAGCTTTGAATTGTTTCAACATGCTTCTGTAAGTTTTCCATACCTTTTGCTAATGCGTCTACATTTTCTTCTTTTAATTGATCTTTTGCTACGCCGCCATGCATTTTAAGCGCACGGATCGTCGCAACAATAACAACTGCTTCTGGTTTAATGCCAGCAGCACGAGCTTTAATATCTAAAAACTTCTCTGCACCTAAATCAGCACCAAATCCAGCTTCTGTAATAACATAATCACCTAATTTTGCGGCCATTGTTGTAGCGATAACACTGTTACAACCGTGAGCGATATTCGCAAATGGTCCACCGTGAATGATAGCTGGTGTATTTTCTAACGTTTGCACTAAGTTTGGTTTTAATGCGTCTTTTAATAATAATGTTAACGCACCTTCTACACCTAAATCTTTAACCGTTACAGGTTGATTTGCAAAGTTATAAGCAACTACGATGCGAGATAGACGCGCTTTTAAATCTTGAATATCTGTTGCAAGGCAGAATACGGCCATAATTTCAGATGCCACTGTAATATCGAAACCGTCTTCACGTGGTACACCTTGAACTGGTCCACCAAGACCAATTACTACGTTACGTAGGGCACGATCATTTAAGTCAACACAGCGTTTCCAAACGATTTTACGCGTATCAATCCCAAGTGTGTTTCCTTGTTGGATATGATTATCAATAAACGCCGCTAACGCGTTATTAGCAGTTGTGATCGCATGAATATCTCCAGTAAAGTGAAGGTTAATGTCTTCCATAGGTACAACCTGTGAAAAACCACCACCTGCTGCTCCGCCTTTTAGTCCCATCGTTGGTCCAAGAGATGGTTCGCGAAGTGCAATTACTGTTTTCTTACCAATTTTATTAAAAGCTTGACCTAAACCAACTGTTACTGTTGATTTACCTTCTCCAGCTGGAGTTGGGTTAATCGCTGTTACTAAAACAACTTTACCGTCTTTCTCATCCTGTAAGCGCTTAAAAATGTCAAGAGATAACTTACCTTTATAATGTCCGTATGGCTCTAATTCATCTTCTAAAATATTTAATTCAGCTGCAATTTCTTGAATCTTCTTCATACTCGCTTCTTGTGCGATTTCAATGTCGGATTTAACTGTTGTAGTAGTTGTCATATACCCTAGTCCCCCTTTAATTGATTCTGATGATATTGTATCAGTTTTTTGTATTTTCTGCACTTATTTACCTCCTAAAAATTCTTTCATTTCTTTATACGTTTTTTAACATAAATACCCATAAGAATGTTAACGATTGTTGTAACTCGATAGGTAGTTGACCTAGCATCTTCTCATTTACTCCGCGCTTATATACACCGATGCCATCTACAACTTCAAAACCTTGTTCTTTCGCTAACTGTTCAAACTCCCAAGGCATCATCGTATTACAAACAACGTCTTTGCCATATAAACGAGGATAACTGTTCTCTCGAGGCTTTGCTGTCGGTCCTAAAATTGCAATACATGCATACCCATCTCTTTTTAAAACGCGCTTTATCTCATTTAATGCCCGTAATGGCTCCTCGGTCCATTCTAAAGAATTAATTGCCATAATTGATTCAAATTGCTCATTTTCAAATGGTAAGTAAGAAAGATCCCCTTTTATAAAAGATAAATTCGGTCCTTCTCCACGCTCCTTCCCTTTTTGAATCATCACTTCTGATAAATCTACTCCAACTGCTTTATAGCCCGCGCGACTTAATTTATATGTACCGTATCCATCACCACAACCAACATCGAGCACTTGAGCTTCTTTTTTCACGTATTTTTCAAAAAATGGAATAATTGTACTCCTACTCCCGCTGTCCCACATCTCTTGACTATTTTGAGTCCAAAATTCTGCACTACTATCCCATTTTTTCTCTGCTGATTCATGCCAATTAAATTTCGTCATACATTCCCCTGCCTTCACGTTTTATCACTCATTTCATTCTACATCATTTTCCAAAATTCCTGTTTATCTTCACTAGGAGATGTACAAGCTAATAATGAAATCTTTATTCTCCAATTTTTGCTTTACTTGGGTTTAACTCATACTCATGTTCTTCTCTTTATGTAAGATACTATAGGTACACCCAATTGAAAGAGAGGGATGTACATGCGAAGAAAGAGAAATCATCATTTTAAAAGTGGTGAAAAAAACGAAGAGTATGCAGCTGAAATATCACCAGCTGGCATACCAATTAGACATAAGCGTAAAGAAATTGCAAATGAAATAGAAGGTACAAATACCGGTGCAATGGTAGGCTATGTCGCTTTATTTCTTTCGCTTTTCTCAATTGCATTTTATCCGGTTACACTCGGCTCTCTTGCGATTTTAGTCGGCTTATTAGCTGTCAATTTCGGCGCAAGAACACTTGGATATACAGCAATTGGTTTTGGTAGTTTTTCTGTTTTATTTACTTTACTCTATCCGCTTGCTTTGTCAGCGTTTTAAAAAAAACACACCAAGTTATACTTGGTGTGTTCATTCGTGGTACAACATAATATGACCGCATCCACAACAATGTTTCGCTGTAATTTCTTGAAACACTGGATAATTCTCTTCATCCCGATGCTCAATAAACACCTTTTCAAATCGATACATATTTGGTGCATATGCCCAATCTTGTTTCGTCCGTGCATACAAAGTTGAGGAAAAAAACTCCTCACCACCGCAAACGATACATGTATTCTTCATCACTACCCCTCCTATGCTTGTCTTACTTCATCTATATGAACATAAGCATAAAAAAAAGACCTTCTATTACTAGAAAGTCTTCTCTGAAACAAAAAGAAATGTACCAAACATTCCTACTCCGCTATATTCTTTCGTAACACCAGCTTCTGTTTTAAATGTTTGCTTTGCAGTCATAAAGAATACACCATTTCGTGCATCTGTACTTTCAAATTGTAATTTTTCTTTTTTACCATCTACATTTTGTGTGCATTCAAAACTACTCTCATCACATTTCAATGCATACTTATCCTCTACATATACTTTAAAATCCGATTCTTTCGGACAAGTAATAAGTAAAATCGCTACGAGAATAATACTTACAATACCCACAATTGTATAATATTTCTTCATTTGTACTCCTTTCAAATGACAAGAAAACTTGACTTCATGCGCCAAGTTTTCTTAGTCCACAACCCATTGCCATTCTTGTTCTTTCTTATCAAAAATGAGCCAACCTGTCTCTGTTGCTTCTGCTTTCAATTCATCAATATTATCTAGTACCTCATCCGTGCTTTCATACGAACCAACTACATATACCGGAATTTCAAGACCTCTTCTTGACTCAATTTTCCCTGCTAGATCAATATAAAGACCATCCTCCATTAATGGAAGAAGCCCCATGATCACTTCTTTCGAAATTGCTGGGAAAATTTTTGATTTTTGGAACAAAGAAAAACGTTTCTTACCGAAAGCACCGAGTTTATAAGGAATGACTTTACTTAACATCCCTACAAAGTCAGCAATTCTACGATAATACACTTTGTTGTACCATCCATCATCATGTGAAAAATAAACAAATCTATTTTTCAATAGCGGAAAGAATGTTCTTGCAAGTGGTTCTTTTTTGTGAGCCAAATATAAAAGCTCTGCAATTTCTTTTGGCTCTAATTCATCTAAATCGCTTGCATCATCAAAATCTACCCAACAAAATTCATCAAATTCATCAATCTCTGCTTGAATTAGCTTATGTATATTTTCTTCCTCAACATATTCAAATAAAGTATGATAATGAAAATCTGTCCATTCAAAGTTATGCTTCAAAAGCAACACTTGATGAAGCGGTGAAGGGATGTTACTTGCAAACTCTTTAAACGTAATTCCTGATGTAATAAAACAATGACCCCGACGATTACCATTAATATATATCATATTCTTTACTTGGTCAGATCCTCCAGACAAAGCACCTAGCCACCTTCGTTTTATATGTTTCAATTCTATAGCATATTTTAACATGAAAAATTTTAGAAACATAGAAAAAAATTCAAAAACTATTTACAATTTCATGTGTTTTATTACATAGTGATTACAAGAAAAAACACCTGCTCGTGAGCAGGCGTTTTTAAAGGATTTCATCTGGGTTTTGAGGGTGATGATTTCCCTCTTTCTTTTCATCTTTTTGGAACATCGATTGAATTTTATCAATTGTTTGTGGAGCTAATTCAATCATTTTTTCTGCTAAATGTGTCGCATTTTGTAGATGCAGAATATTTACTCCATCTTTATTCACTACAAGAAATGCTACTGGTGTAATAGAAACACCACCCGCGCTACCGCCACCAAATGCAGGGTTACCGTTCGCTCTTTGTCCATCATTCGTTTGGAAATCAGAACCTCCTGCTCCAAACCCGAACGCTACTTTAGAAACCGTTAACACCACACCACCGTCAGCCGTTTGAACAGGCTCTCCAACAATCGTATTTACATCGACCATTTCTTTTAAATTTTCCATTGCCGCTTTCATTAACCCTTGAATTGGATGATCCACCGTTCATAACCTCCTTTGTCATATCTTTCCTAGTTTTTCCGAAAGTTTGTGAACTAAACATAAAATTTTATATTGATTTCAAAAATATTTTTATAATCTCAGCAAAAACAAAAAAATGCCCTTGAATTGTATGGATGTCTCTAACAATTCAAGGGCACTTCACATTAAATAACCTTTTTTATTTATTCTCCTACTTAATGTTCTCACTTCAAAGTCATAATTACCTGTCTTTCAACAAAACCAAACTCTTCGTACATCTCTTTCGCAAAATTCCCAGCAAATACATTCAAACGAATTTCTGAAAACGTCTCCTTCAACTCCTTAATACCAGCTTCCATCAGTTCTCTCGACAGTCCTTTCCCGCGATATTCTGGAAAAACGTATAGCTCATATATAAATCCAAGTTTTTCACGAGAAAAATAGTCTGCATTTTCCCCTATTAATATCCACCCCATTACATTGTTTTCTTGTTTAACGACTAAATAATATGCTCCCTTTTCTACAATCGGCCTTGTAATTTCAATTGCTTTCTCTGTACTTAACTGACAATTTCCCCTCGTTCCTTCAAAAAGCGATTGAGCTGCATATTGTATTATTTCGTCCGTTTCTTCCCGATTCGCCTTTTCTATCATTTTTCACAACTCTCCTCTTTAATAGGCATTAATATTGCTCGTTCAAGTTCCTCCGACTCAATCACAATTGCCATCAATCCCTGTTCCGTACTCGTTTCATGAGATTCGTCCTTCTCCCAAAACACAGCTTGTCCCGCTTCCACCTTCACTTTTTCTTTATCTGCTCCGCATACATATCCTTCTCCGTCCACAATAAGAAGCAGCTGTGATACAACTGCTTCATGATATCCAATTATTCCATTCTCTCGTAAATGCATAGCACCAATATGTACATTTCCTTTATGGTTTAATATTTTTGACATTATGAAATTAGATTAAAATGCTGAGATTTTCTTTCCCACTTTTTCACTAAAATCAAAAATTTTCATTACTAGTCCTCCCTATACGTATAAAACCATCCTTACTGTCTGCATCATATGTCCTTCAAAATCTTCTTCAAATTCCTCTAATTGAGCAAAACCTTTCGCTTCATAAAAACGTTTTCCTTTTTCATTCGCTGCTTCTACATGAATGTATAGTTTCCGAATTCCTTTTAATTCCGTTAACCCTTTTTGTAATAAAGCACTTCCTACCCCTTTCCCTTGCTGATCTGGTAACAAATAAATCGCTCCTAATTCTGCTTCGTTTTGCAATCTAACGGGTGAAAAATTCGCAAAGCCAATTACTTCTCCCTCTTCTTCCGCAACGAATAAATGTGTATTTTCAAGACGATATTTCATTTTTTCATCAGAATAAGCCTCATCTAAGAAACTGTCTTGAATCTTTCTCGGAATAATGTCTTCGTATGTATCATGCCAAGCTATTTTCGCTACTGATTGTACAGCGTGAATGTCTTCTTGCTTCATTTCTCTAATTACATATGTCATCTCGTTGTCTCCATTCTCTTAAAATTATATTCTGCTAATATACTAGAAGAAATGGCAGAACCATTTTCATAATTTACTTTAATTAATTTTAATTTCTCAATGGAAGCTGTTGCATGATCAAATTTTTCATAAATATATTCCATTGCAATTAAAAACTGATTTACATGTAACTTATTTGCAATTGTACAATGTGGAACCCATTTTCCTGGCACATAATATGAATTTAAATTATCATGAAAAATTTTAAAATTATCATGATAAGGATGATGAAGTTTTAACAATTCATCTGTAATGGTCGGTGCTAAAAAGACCGTTCCGTTAGTAGGAAAAATTCCAACAGAAGGAAAAGTTACCTCAGCCATATTCTCTTGAACAGCTACAAACACCTCTAATTTCTCCTTATATAAATGAACGTCTAACTCATGGTAATCAGCTAATGTAATATGAGGTTCTACTCCTGCTAATTGATTCGTGCCAATGATATTTGTTATTTCATTTTGCAATTCTATAATTTTATTAGTAAACACACGATCAAATGTAGCAATAATAGCGTACATACTTCCTCACCCCTTCGTTACATATAGCGCTTCCCATTCTTCACGAATCATACCCATTCTAATAGAATCATAGTATGTTCCGTTATAATAACGGCATTTGCGCATTCTACCTTCTAATGTCATTCCTATTTTCTCCGCTACTTTCATCATTCGTTTATTACCAGACCAAGTCGTGATTCCTACCCTACCAATTTCCATCTTTTCAAATATTAAATCTCGATATAACGTTAACGCTTCTGTACCGTAGCCACCATTCCAGTAATTTGGATTATAAATAACAAGCCCCATCTCCAACCAACGCGTCAGTTTATGCTCCCAATAAAACCCGATTGTCCCTATAATTTGGCCGTTATTTTCTATAATTAATTTAGATAGAGGTTCTTCTTTTAAACGAGTTTGCATCTTTTCTTTATAAGACGGGTATTCTTGCATTGAAAACGGAAAATACGGTGCATCCCATTTTTTCCATTCTGGATTTTCTTCTTTAAATACGAGACTCCATAATGTTTTTATATCTGATTCTTCAATTGTACGAATTGTAACTTTATCCCCTTTTACTCTTACGTTTTGCATAATTTCCTCCTACACTCCTCTTTATTTCATATATAATTATAATATTTTTTCAGAAAAATCAAAACAAATATCCTTTATTATATTGTATAATTTTGTTATAAGATACCAATTATTCATGTGGAAAGCTGGTGATTCAATGAATAATCGATTTAGTATTACTTTATTTCTCACTATTATTACAACAAATATTATTCTCTATTTCTTCTTACCATTACGTATTGTTACAAAATGGGACTTCAATGGAACGCCTACATCAACAATGGATAAAAGCACTTTTGTTATCGTAAATATAATTATTTGTTCCTTCTTATTCTTTTTATTTTTAGCTTTATTTAAAGCAGCGAGTAACCAGAAATCTCCCCTTTGGATCGGCAACACAATTTTACTATTTTTATTTTTTGTCGATATTGTCATCGCTCTCATTGCTCTTGGCTTCGCACTCCCTCTTGATCATTTAATATTTTTAGCATTAGGGCTTTTATTTATATTAATAGGCTATTTCAGTTCAAAAATTGATACGACTAAATCAACAATTTCATTGGAATGGAATGATAAGCATCTTGAAAAAAGAGCTTCAAATATTTGTAGTATTTCAATGATGATAGCAGGTATTTTCCTAGCCGGGCTTCCATTTATCATTCCTGCTCCGTATAGAGGTTATGCTATACTCACAATTTTTTTAGGAATGACGCTTGTCATTTTACCGAGTACGATTTACTTACTTCTGAAAGACAGTAAACAATCTACTCATTTAAAAAGATAATAAAAAAATAGGAGGCTCCATACCTCCTATTTCATCTTTTCTATCTCAACTAAAATACCTTTCTCTATCCAGCCTTCTACTCCATCTCTTTTAATTAAATCATATCCTGAGCAGCTGCCATCAATGAGAGAAACAATGTCCCCTTTTCTTACGCTTATTTGTGCACAAGAAATATCGGTTTTCACTGTGTATTCACCTGTCTCAAGTTGCCTAATATATTCATTTTTCACAGAGAGTAATTTATTCGTTTCCTTTTGCTTACATATTGTATAATCTTTCATCTTCTCCATAGGCTCTATGTAATAGTACGGATAGGTCACCCCGCCCTGCATTGATGTGTTCGCATTAAAATCAGCTATTACTTCATACTCTGGAAAATAGTCTACATATGTATAAAAAAACGTATCCCTTCCACTTTCCCTCTGAATGATAAATGCGTTTAATTGTCCTGCTTCTTTAATCGCATTTCCCCCATCAATCGCAATAATCTTTTTCTCCTCATCAATAACTGGATTGTTAGACGGTGCCTTGTCTGAATAGTTTACAACAGGCCAATGACCGACAACTACATACTTATTTGCTCTATGTGATTTATTGAAAAACTCTGGCATTGCTATCGCATTTTTGCGCTCTGTTTCTTTCCAATCTTCTTTATCATCAAGGCCAGCATGTACAAAAATATAATCTTCTGTTTCAATCGCTGTTGGTAATTCTGTTAACCACTTTATTTCTTTTGAAAAATGACCCATCAATATGTTTTTCACTTCACAAATATCACTTTCTTCATTAACGGTAACACTCAATTCCGCTAGCCACTCATTAAAAATTGTATTCTTTCGCGTACATAAATAATGTATTAGCGCGGGATTTTCATTTACAAGTACTTCAACTACAACTTCACAATTCCCTTCAATTACATAAACGTTTGGCTTGCTAACTACTAGATCCATCACATAGTTTACGACGCCAATGCTATTTCTTCCTTTCTCACAAAGATCACCATTAATAATTAAATAATCCTCATCTTTAAAATTAATTTTATGTAGTAGTTCATTAAAAAGATTTAATTCTCCATGAATATCAGAAATAATGATGACTCTTCCATCATTTGGTATAGATAATTTCTTTATTTTTTCCAAGTATAAACGCTCCTAACATTCTCCAAATTCAATATTCCCTTGTTATTTTCTAATATTCGACAAATTATATTACTGGACCTGTTGCTAGCTCAAATCCAGAAAAGAAAATAGGTTCCATATATTTTTAAACATGGAACCTATTTAATATTATAGCTCTTTATAAAAAGAATAGCTTACCTTATCATAGCCCTCTCTTTCATAAAAACGATGTGCATCCATTCTTTGAAACGCAGATGTAAGAACGATAGAGCTGCACCCTTTTTCTTTCCCCCATTTTTCTACATATGACAGCAGAACTTTACCATATCCTTTTGATCTGTGTGCTTCCGCAGTTACAAGATCATATACGAAAACATGTTTCTCATTATAAAAATTCGTACAAATCGCTACACCGGCTAGACTCACAACTTCTTCCTCTTCATTACGTAGCGAAAATAGTTTATAGTTTTCTTCTTTCATTTTTTGAAATAAAGAACTTGCTTCTTCTTTTGAAAGTTTTGTTCTTAACTGCTGTAATACGGGAAATACATCATGTAAATCCGCTTCTGTTACTACTGCTCTAATATTCATTATGACTCTCTCCTTACTATTTATAAAATTTTCTAAATGTTATATCATCATTATAGAAAACAACTGCCCTTAGCTTAAGTGACAGTTCTATTCTTTTTTATAAGGCCAGTATAAAGAGGAGTGTCTACGAATGGATCTTACTATCCCATTACAATTACAAAGTAAAACACCCATTTACATACAGATTTACGAATATGTGAAACGAGAAATCTCTCATGGATCACTATGTGCCGGTACACGCCTTCCTTCTCACAGAAATTTAGCTATGCAACTTAATGTGAGCCGTATTACAGTGGAATCCGCTTATCAACAATTACTAGCTGAAGGGTATGTAGAAAGCAAACCGAAACGTGGGATTTTTGTTGCAGAAGTTGATATTGATGTCATTCAAAAGAAACAGCAAATTGCGTCAAACAGTGCTAACAATAAAAAAGACGAACAATATGATTATGATTGTAGTCAAGGACTTATTGATCAAAAAGCTTTTCCAATAACAAACTGGAAAAGAGCAATACACGAAACTTTATTTCAGTATGAAAATGAATTATTTGCTAAGGAAGATCCACAAGGTGAGCTCGTTCTACGAGAACATATTTCAAAGTATTTATATCATGCTCGCGGGGTACATTCTTCACCTGATCAAATTATTATTGGAGCAGGTACGCAGCCTCTTCTTTGGCTACTACTTCAACTACTTGGTTCAAAAAAGGAATTCGGAATCGAAAACCCTGGATTTCACCGTATTCCTGCTATGATTCAAAGTTCTGGTCTTACCGTTCACCCCATCCCTTTAGATAATAAAGGGATTCATATTTCCGCTTTACGTGAATCGGGTTGCAATGTAGCGTATGTCACTCCATCTCACCAATTTCCACTTGGAATCATTATGCCGTTATCTAGAAGACTCGAGTTATTAAAATGGGCGAATGATTGTAAGGGCTATATTATTGAAGATGATTACGACGGGGAATTCCGTTATATAGGAAAACCTATTCCTTCTTTACAAGGACTAGATGCAAATGAACGCGTTATTTATATGGGAACTTTCTCGAAATCTTTTTTACCTTCTTTACGAATGGGATATATTGTTTTACCACCTCATCTGTTAAGAGCCTATGAAGAGCTTGGTGGTATGTTTAAACAAACAGTTTCTACGCTGCAACAACTTACCTTTGCCACCTTTATTCAAAATGGTGATTGGGAACGTCATATTAACCGCAGTCGGACGTTATATAAAAGAAAACATATTTCTTTAATTAAATCTATTACAAACGAGATGGGAAATAACGTTCATATACTCGGTGAACAATCCGGACTTCATATTGTACTTCACGTTCATAACGGAATGAATGAACAAGAACTTATTCATGCAGCCGCAAAAGAACGTATTAAGTTATACCCTCTCTCCACATACGATTCTGTTCATAATGTAATGGATGAGTCGTATGTATTGCTCGGTTTTGGCAGTATTCCAGAGAATTGTATCGAAACTGTAGTTCAATTACTGAAAAAGGCCTGGTTCCCTAAATAAGAATAGCTCCACGCAAGTTATACTTACGTGGAGCTATTTTCATTCACTATTTTTCTGATCTCGCTGCCCTTCCCGGACGTTTGACACCAGTTGTTTCTGTTGAATAGGAAGCTTCAATGATAGCAGTTGGATCTACAGAGAGAACGAGATCTTTCATTTTTGGATAAATGAAACGGTTTGTAATACAATAAATGATTCTCTTATGTTCTCCTAAAAAACCACCTTCTCCATGTAGATACGTAACGGATAATTGCAATTCTTTCATAAGCAGATCGCCTATTTCTTTATTTTTACCAGAAATAATCATGACGCTCTTTCCTTGATTAATACCATCTAATATGAAATCAATCATCTTCGTAACAATATAGAAAATTGCTAATGAGAACATCGCTTGTTCGATTGAAAATAAAATCGCTACAAATGTGAAAATAACTGCATTTACAGCAAGTAAAAATGTACTAATCGGTACTTTAAAGTGTTTGTTCATCCAAACCGCTAACATTTCTGATCCATCTATTGCTCCACCCATTTTAACAACAATCCCAACGCCTATTCCAAACAGTACGCCACCATAAAGTACAATTAATAGTTCAGAAGTCGTAATCGCTGGAAATGGTTTTAAATAGATTAATCCGAGTGTTGTAACTACATTTGCATAAGATGTACGGATGAAGAACTTCTTCCCCATTACTTTTGCGGTAAATAGCAGGATAGGAATATTAAGTCCTAAAAACACTCCGTAAAGCGGTAATCCAGCAACTTTATTTGCCATAATAGCAATGGCCGTTACCCCGCCATCTACTAATCCATTAGGTGCTAAAATAAGCTCTAATGAACCCGCTACAATAATCGATCCAATTGTTAATAATACGTATTCAAATACTCTTTTCATTCATTACCCCCAAAACTTATGTATTTTCTTAGTATTATTTTAACGTAATTTTACTACTGATTCAAAGATATGAGTTTATATACACAAAAGTTTCACCTTTACAGTGATTTTTTATGTAATTTATTTATAGAAACACACTTACATATTACAGTAAGTGTGCTCCAAACATTTATTTAAGTTTTGAGTATGAATTCATTTTCATTTTTAATATTTCATCAACTGCCCTATTATACCCACCAGCATTTCGAAGTGACTCTCCAACTTTACGACTATTTTCTTTAAACGTTACATCATCCATTACTTTCTCTACAGTCTCACGTAACAATTCAGAACTTAATTCTTTACGATTAATCCTTATTCCAGCCCCTACTTCAGTCACTCGTTGCGCAACTAAAGGCTGATCTCCTGTTACAGGAATTACAACTAACGGGACACCGTAATATAGTGCTTCACTCGAACTATTCATACCACCATGTGTCACGAATACATCAGCATGCTGTAATATTTCTAATTGCGGTACGTAATTATACAACTTAAAGTTATTCGGAATGTTTTCAAATTGATTTATATTTATCCTCTTACCAACTACTAATACGACTGTCGCTTCTACATCTTTAAACGCTTCAAAACATTTTTCATATAGTTCAGGTTGTTCATTAAAAACTGTTCCCATAGAAATGAAAATCAATTTTTCATCTTTTAAATCTTCCATAGAAAAGCTGTCTACTTCTTTTCGAGTAGCAATTGATGGGCCGACAAACTTATACGATTCATCGAATACATCTGAACGCGGCTGGTATTCTTTTGAAGTATATACGATAGTAATATCACCAGGATGATTCATAATATCATACATACTATTACATTTCATTCCATACTGCCTATTCCATTTTTCCATTCCCGCTAAACAAGATTGATATAATGGATTCGTTTCATCTACTTGTCTTGATTCTTGTTCATCATGAAAAGTAATGTACTGATTAAAAGCAAATGTTGTACAAGAAGAAACGCTAGGTAATTTTAAAACATTGGCTATAATACTTCCTACGGGAAAATGATTATCGTATATCAAGTAATCGTACTTTTCTCCTTTTGTTTCTTCTACAATTTGAGTCACAATACGCTCTGATGCCTCAATCATATGAGATAGCATCGTCAAAGGACTCCCACCTTCATTTACTCGTTCCATAATATTAATTTGAGAGAGGAAATTCTCAAACACTCGGAATTCTGCACCTGTTGCTTCAATCTTCTTTCTATAATCTTCAATACAATACGAAACAACTGTCTCCCCTCGCCGAATTAACTCACTTACAATAGCTAAAGTCGGATTTATATGACCTTCTCCAGGGAAATTTATTACGAGTACATTTGCCATCATATTCTCTCCTATCTAATATTATTAATAATTAATTATATTAATTAATTTAAAACTATTATAAAGGAATCTATTCTATTTCTTCACATTTTTCTCTTCATTTTATTATTGAGAAATATTTTTCATAACCAACATTATAATTCTTATAAAAGAGCGCTTAACTCTTCATTTACTGAAAATAAGAGATTTACATTCGGGTGTTTTTACAGATTTATCATCAGAAATATTATTTTGATAATTCATACAAAAGTAGAAAAATATAATTTCCACACTGATTTCTCACTATAAATTTATTTAAGTTCTATGTTGTCCCTATCATTATCCACTTGGAACATATTCTGTTATATAATGAATTTATAGAATTTACAGAAAAAGGAGCGTTTTTATGCTACAACAACTATTCACTTCACCTATTTTATCTGTCCAAACTTTACACCCAGGTTATGAAGACCATGCAAGCGATGTGTTTCTTGTTAAAACAGCAGCTGAAGAAGTTATTGTTCGTTCCTCAAAAATAACGGAAGAGCCAAACAATGATTTTTGGTGGGGATGTAAAAACCTATTTGGAATTGACCCAAGGAACGTACATCATTTAGAAGCTGTACATACATTGTTGCTAGCACATACTAATCTTCCTATCCCCGCAATATTAGAAAAACATATTTTAAATGGTCGTGAGTTCGTTGTAGCCGAAAAGTTAGTAGGTAACACAGTTCAATCTTTTATCGGGCAACCAGATTCTATTTTATTCAATCTAGGAAAAGGGCTTGCAGAAATACATAAATTTAAAACCGATTACATAGGAAATGTACCAGGCTCATTTCAAGTTACACTAGATGAATTCCAATCACACATTTTGAATGTGAGTAAAGAGATTGTGAATATGTTTTATTCCGATAATGAAAGCATACAAAATGCATTTCCTACTTTTGAATCACAACTTTCTTCCTTACCAGCACCAAAGGAATCAACGCTCGTTTTAATTGATATGGACCCTACTCAGTTTTTATCAGATGGTACAACTATTACGGGATTAGTAGATACAGAAGCCTACGCAGTTGCTCCCCGGGAGTTTGATTTTATCGGCTTAGAATATATATTTACTGAAAAAGAGGCTCATGCTTTTAAACAAGGTTACGAAACCATTATGCCCATTCCCCGTCTTGAAGAATGTAGACATCCCTATCGATATTTGTACCGATTATTATCTGTTCAGGGCAGCGTGGAGTTAGAAAAGTGGCTAAGTCATCCAGTCTATTTTTAAATACGAATGAGAGGGATTATGAAATGAATATTGAACAAAAGAAATCTTTAACAGCAAATGCAATTCAGCAAATGAAAGATTTAGCTCATATTTGCGGGGAATACGATCAAATTGATTATTCGTCACATTTACATATAAACTTTTTAACTGCTCGTACTAATGAAGAGATAAATGATTTTCTACTTTATGACGATACTCAATTAATCGGTTCATTAAGTATGTATGACTTTGAAAGACCGACAAAACTGGAGTTAATAGGGTTTGTTCATCCGAACTATAGGAAACAACATATAGGCACTACTCTTTTACAAGCTGCAATAAAAGAAATACGAATAAGAGAGGCAGATGAAGCTCTTCTTATTACGAATGGAGATTCTATTTCCGGGAAAGAATTTGCAAAACATATGAAGTTACCTTATTTATATAGTGAATATAGTATGGAGTTCAAAACAAAAGAAGTACAAAAAACACCAAAGCATACTATACAGCTTACTCTTGCCTCTTCAGAATCACTTCTTGATCTTATTGAAATTTCCAGTAAAGCTTTTGGAGATTCAGCAGAAAATACCGCTATATGGTTACAAAAAATGATGAATTTACCTTCCCATCAAGTTTACAGTGCCCTTATCGACGAAAAAGTGATAGGAACGATTACGGTTTCTGAGCAAGAACAATCTACTACACTATCAGGATTCGCCGTTCATCCTTCTTATCAAGGTAAAGGATATGGTAAAGATATTCTTAGTTATATGGTACATACCCTTATTACAAAAGGAGTTTCAACAATTGAATTAGACGTCGAAATGAAAAATAACAATGCTTTAAAACTATATACACAATGTGGTTTTGAAATGAAAACGAAGCATGACTATTATAATGTAATGAATCTTGAGGTGAATACATATGTGTAAAAAACTAATTTATTCTGATTATGATATTTTCGCATCCATTTATAATAAACATTGGGGGCATTATGCTGAACACTCCTATCTACTTTTGGAAAAAATCGTTTTACAATATGCACCACCACATTCTCATATTTTAGATCTTTGCTGCGGGACTGGTCACCTTACTAAGAAATTAATTGATAATACTTTTGTAGTAACTGGTATAGATGGTTCTGCTCAAATGATTGAATACGCACGTCAAAACGCGCCGGATGCAACCTTTATCGTCGATGATGCTCGTTATTTCAATATAAATGAGCAATTTCACTATGTTATCTCTACTGGCGATAGCTTAAACCATATTTTAAAATTAGATGAATTAATAAATGTTTTTCGTAATGTTTACTCCGTATTACATAGCAAAGGTACATTTGTATTTGATATGAATATGGAGAAAGGTTTTCTTGAAAATTGGATTGCTTCATTTCATATTTCAGTGGAAGAATATGTATGTACGATTGATTCTACCTATGATAACGAAAATAAAAAAGCAGAAATGAACTTTATACTATTTCAACATGACATAGATAATACTTGGACAAGAAGTGACTTTTCTTTTGAGGAAGCTTGTTATTCCGATGAAGAAATAATTTCTTCGTTGGAATCTGTAGGTTTTAAGAACATTCAATTACACGGTACAAATAGAGCATTTTTCATTTGTCAAAAATAAAAAAACTGAATCATAACGATTCAGTTTTTTCTTAGTATATTTACGACAGCAACCGTTTCATTATTTTCTTTATAAACACGCGGGATTCTTCTGTCTAACATACATGTAACTTCATAGTTAATTGTACCTAACATATCCGCTACTTCTTCTACCGCAATTTCTTCTTCACCTTGTTTACCGTAGAATACTACTTCGTCCCCAACTTGTACTGGCATTGCTTTTGAAACGTCTAACATGAGCTGATCCATACAAACACGGCCAATAACAGGTAATCGAACTCCATTTATTAATGCATGCCCTTTATTAGATAACTGACGATTATAGCCATCAGCATAACCAATCGGTACAGTTGCAATCCATTCTTCACCAGTCGTTACATACGTATTCCCATAACTTACACCGCGATTCTTCTTCGCATGTTTAATATGAGCTACTTTTGATTTTAACGACAACGCAGGCTGTAAAGAAACGACTGCATGATCTACCTCTTTTGAAGGATACATTCCATATATTCCAATACCTACACGAACCATATTTTGAAATGTATTGCTAAGCTCCATTGAACCTGCACTATTTGAACTATGAATATATGGAATATGAATTCCTAATTCTTTTGCTGCATTGACAGCTTTCTCAAATAAACTTGTTTGCATATTCGTATATGATTTATCAATTTCATCTGCCGTAGAGTAATGTGTAAACATTCCTACTACCTCTACATACTCCATACGGTTTAATTCTTCTAAAAATGGTTTAACCTCTTCTTCTTGTAAACCGATACGACTCATTCCTGTATCAATTTTCACCTGAATTTGCGCTTTCTTTTGAAGACGGTTTGCGATTTCATTTATACCTTGTAAATCTTCACTTCTATAAACAGTCATCATAACGTCATATTGAATTGCCTCTTCCGCCGCTGCTACTGATGTATAACCTAAAATTAAAATCGGCACGTTAATTCCTGCTTCTCTTAACTCTATCGCTTCATCTACAAATGCAACTGCAAGCTGATTTATTCCTACTTCAATAGCAGCTTTCGCAACTTCAACCGCCCCGTGGCCATACCCATTTGCTTTTACAGCAGCCATCATTGCAATATTTTCATCATTCACACGCTTTTTAAATTCTTTTACATTATGTTTTACTGCATTTAAGTCAATTTCAATAATTGTATCTCTTCCATATTTCAAACTCATTGGTCTAACTCCTAACTCAATAATTGCATTCCATTCTATTTCACGTTTCATATGACCTTTTACAATATAATACTTTTCAATATGCTAGTCAAACTACTAGAATTTTCGGAATTTTGAGTATGATATAATACTCTTAAGAAACTATTATATACGGAGAAGAGGAGAATTACAATGTTTGTACAATCTGCCTTGCATCAACTACAAGTTGCTGTTGATACTTCTATTCAAATGCTTAACCAATATAATGAAGATAGTTTAAAAATACAACCCATTCACGCAAAGCGATCTGTATTTGAAATGTGTGCACATCTTTCTCTTATTTGCCATGCAGATTTACTCATTTTAAATGGTATTACAGAAAAACAACTACATACTTTCTATAAAGAACAAACACCCGAAACAATTACGCAAATGCAACAAACGATGATACAGGGCTACGATTTACTTTCTAAAACTTTTTTATCCTATTCCCAAGAAGAATTAGCAGAAGTTATGACTGCCTATTGGGGTGTTTCTTATTCTCGGTTTGAATGGTTACTTGAAATTCTCTCACATTTTTATCATCATCGTGGGCAAGTTCATATTTTATTGTGCGAGCATATGAAAGATCCTCGCATTCCTTTATTTGAGTGATTTTCCACTCATTCATTATCCAATTTACATATCATCAAATACACGTTCATTATTAATAAATAGAGAAGCAATAAATCCAATAAAAAGTAACATTCCTAATAAAATAAACGTTTGAGTATAACTTCCTATTTTCATAAGATAAATAGAAATGAGGGGTCCTATACTAGTACCTAAAAATAAAACAAAGGTATAGATAGAAACTGCTATTCCCCTTGCTTTCCCTCCTAATTGGCCGACAAGAGCAACTAAAGACGGAACGGATATAGCAATACCAATTACAAAACAAACACTCATTATGACTAGAAGAGGCAGATACGAAACAAAGCCCATTGCACTTAGACTAAAAATAGCGACCAGCAATCCACCTTGAAGAACTTTCCTTACTTCGAACCTCTTCGTTAAACGACCCGCAATTGGTGATAGAATCATACCAAATAACCCCGCTAAGCGAAAATAAAGGATTTGTTCTGTAGTTAAATTGTAAGTAGAAGAGCTCAAATAATTTCCTAAAACAGTGTACATATTAACAAAAGCCATCAATAAAACAAACGCAATCATATAACTCAATACTAAGCTTTTATGTGTAAAGACTTTGCCCATCTGTTTAAACGGTCCCAAAATATCAGTATAGGATTGAGATATCTCCCCTTTCGGAAGTGAAAAATGAACCCATACAGCAGTAATCATGTAGAGAACGCTAAGAAGAAAGAACACCATATGCCATCCAAAATGTTGACTAACAACCGTACTTATTACCTGACCTACAATTCCAGCTACTAAAAAACCGGTACTAACAAATCCTATTGTTGTAACCTTTTTTTCTACTGGAAATATTTCTACAACGTAAGCTAACGCTACCGGAGAAAATGTAGATGCTGCAATACCCTGTAAGCCCCTAAAAATAACAAGCCACAATATACTATCCACAAACCCTAAGGAAAACGAAATAATCGACAGAGCAAGTAATCCAATGAAGATCACTTTTTTTCGCCCATATTTATCAGAGATTGCCCCAAATAACAAGCAACCTATAGCAAAGCCAACAGAAAATATACTGCCTGTAGCTGCAGATTGCGCTAGTGAAACATTAAAAAGGTCTGAAAATAGTGCAATTAAAGGGATTGTTACATATAAGCTAGACATAACTACCATACCCGACCAACATAATACAACGGTCATTATTGTGTAATTCTTTTCACTATTTATTTTCTTTCCTATTGCCATCATAATATCACTCCCTTATTACGATTTTTTCTATTTAAAACCTCTAAAGTACGCTTACTTATTTTAATTACATCGTAAAAAGTATGATTGCCTTTAAAGTTAGCTAAACATATAATAAGGTATACTAATTATATTCCCAAATAAATAAGTTGACCCTTATAATCAACTTATTTACCTACCTTCACCTAATTTCACCTGCATATTTACTTGCATTTTATTTAATAGCTTCTCTAAAACTTGACGCTCTTCTTGATTAAAGTCATCAACTAACGAAGCGCAAGATAACCAAAAGGTTGGTAAAGAGTGCGTAACTAGCTCTTTTCCTTTCGGAGTAATTTTCACTTTTAGTCTTCTTCGATCTTCAGAATGATGGAATCTTACGATTAACTCTCGTTTCTCCATCCAATCTAATAAGCCAGTGACAGAAGCACGTGTTATCCCTAATCGACTCGCAATATCAGAAGGACTCATATTCACTTCTTCCCCATTTGATTCCATTTCACGCAAAATAAACAACAGTAAAAAATCTAATTTACTTTCCGATATACCAAGCGGAGCTAAATCTACATCAACAGCATCAAGAACATTATCAGACGTCCATAACATTAACAAACCAAGTTTTGCTGCGATTGGATCCGTATCCGCTGATGCTGTCTTTTTTATTAACTCTGTATACGGCCCAATCCCTAAAGGAAGAGAATCATTTTTTGAACCCATTTATCTTCACTCTCCTTTCCCTTAAATTAATTAGCTTACCTAACTACTTTTTCATTATACTCACATTTTTACTTTTATTGCAAGAATATTGTTAAACAAAAAATCCTGTCATGAAAACAGGATTTTTCAAACTGACTAGCTATTATTTTTCAATAATACGAAACTCCTTTAAGGCAAAGGAAATACCACCTTCACTCGCCTTCTTTGTAACGAAATCAGCTTTTGTTTTTAGTACTTCTCCGCCATTCCCCATCGCAATTCCTAATCCTACATATTGCAACATCTCAATATCGTTTCCACCATCACCAAAAGCAATTGCTTCTGATTTACAAATGTTTAAGTGATCCAATACTTTTTGAATTGCGGTGAGCTTCGATACTTTATTATCTTCCAATACATTTATGACATAACCATGAAAACGGTCGAATGTAAGCATTGGGTATTTTTCAATAAATTTTTGAGATTCTATTTCATCCGCATACAGACATAAACAATAGATCTCTTCAGACAAATCCTTGCTTTTTTCAGGGTACTCCCCTAAATTTAACGTCTCGCTAAGCGCTTGCATTACACGCTCATTATCTGAGGCTATTCCGTTCATTGTAAAACCCTCAGTAAAATAAGAAACGCCGTGACCATTTAATTCTGCAAACTCTGAGATATCATGAACGATTTCACTGGAAAGTACTGATTTATGTATAACTGTTTCCTCACACTTAATATGTGCACCATTTGCAGAAATAAATGTATGTATGCCTAGTTCCTTAAATTGCGAACATAAGCCATATGGTCTCCCTGTTGTAACAACTACGTGAATTCCTTTATCTATTAATCTTTGTATTGCTTCTTTTGTACTTTCGTGCATACTTCTATCAATCTCACTTAAAAGCGTACCGTCAACATCAAAAAACACTACTTTGTACATAGGTCTTTATATCCCGTCCAAATGATTCGTATCATTAATAAAATGCACCGTTTTTTGTTCACCATCAATTTCAATTAAGCTTATTCCCGTATCTCCCATTTTAAAATAATAATCCATTGAAATTGGCATTTTGAAAAACGTACGTAATAGACTATTTATTACACCACCGTGTGCAACGATTGCAATTCGGTCATATGTATTCTCTGTCACGATTTTAGAAAAGATTCCTTCTATTCTCATTCTAAATTCAATAAATGATTCCCCATTTTCAAAACGGTCATGAAGAAACTTTGGCTCTGGATATTTCTTTGCTTCTTCAAAAGATAAGCCTGCTTGCACTCCGTTATTAAACTCCATTAATTCCTCTTCTAGTTGAATTGGGCATCCAATTCCTTCAGCTAACGTTTCACCAGTTTCACGAGCACGCTTTAATGTACTTGCCCAAATGAAATCTGGTGGAAAATCTGCTTTCACTTTCTTTACAAGCCTTTGCACTTGCTGTCTTCCGATACGATAAACTTAACTAAATCTATACAATTCAATCAAATTTACACGAGTTAGTGCTTCATCGTGTTCTCGCAACCCCGAAGAGACGAGGGGTATAACACTCCACACGAGGCAGTATCGTTACCTCCTATTATCAAGCATTTATTTTACCCATCTTGATAAATTTATCGAAGCATTTAAATCTCTATCGTGGTGGCTATTGCACCCAACACAACACCACTCACGTATTTTTAAACTCCACTGTCCTTCTGGTTGAACTGAATGGTCGTATTTTACTCCGCAACATGAACAAATCTTGCTTGAGGCGAACCATTTATCAGCTTTTACATACTCAATGCCATACTTCTCGCACTTGTATGACAAACATTGAAAGAAGAAGTTTAATTTTTGAAATGAAAATGCTTTCGATAGTTTTTTGTTTTTTAACAGGTTTGAGATAGGTAAGTCTTCCACAACAATCCTCATTGGTTTGGTTTTCACCAATTTTGCTGTTGCTTGATGGATATGGTTATTTCGGATATTCGTAATTTTCCTAGATAACCGCAGGTGCTCAGCTTTCGCTTTTTCATATCCGGCAGATTGAATTTTTACACCTTTTTTAAATCTCCTAGACATATCTCTTTGTGCTAACTTTTTCCTTTTCAAAAGTTTTTTAACCTTAGCATCTTTATTTATATTTCGTTCTTTCGTACCATTAGAAGCTACACACAGCTCTTTTAAACCAACATCCACACCAATCGACTCATCGGTTAGTTCTTGTAATTCAAAGTCTTCTTGGAATCCTACACTAATCCACCAGTGACGACCATCAAAGGTAACTCTTGGATTGGATGGTTTTTTGTTTCTTGGTAGTTGTTGGCTTGTTTTCACTTTTCCAATAGACTGAATATGAACTACTTTCTTTCCTATAACCAGTCTTTCATAATTGGCATAAAATCCTTGGATTAAATCTTTTTTAGATTTATAAGAAGTGTGAGAACCATTTTTGTACTTTTTGAACGAATTTTTTCTCGCCGTATCAAAATCTTTTGAAGCCTGTTTAGGAACTTGTGCATTGATGTCTTTTAACCACTCATATCTCTTTCGCTTCTTGATCCTTGTAAATCGTTTCTGTAAAGCTAACTGTGAAACAGATTTTCCAAATAGCTTATAATATCTATCACTCATTCTTTTACAATAGTTATAAGCGAATCTTGCAGCACCAGCATGGTTTCTAAGCACTTTTTCTTGTTCAGGCGTTGGAATTAGTCTGACTTTCTTCGCCAATATCATCAGAATTTAACTCCTTTAATGAAAGATTTGTTCTTCTGAATAGTAGCGTGTTCCACCAGCATTCTCCTTAGACTACTCGGATGCAAACCTGTTAATTCTGATACTTGACTAACTCGTGAAAATTTCATTATTATTCTCACCTCATTGAACCTAACATAGCGCGTATGTTCGGTGTTTTCAATAAAGTTTGATAGATTCAATAAAATTTATCTTGTTCAACTAAGGGCGCAATTCCTTAGCCAGTTCTCTTATGAACTTCTCATGTTTTCACATGAGCGCAGACTATATGTTTATCTACTTAAAGATAGAGGATTTTTCCATCACCATAGGCTTGTGATGTACTCTCGTCAGTTATACGAGATAGTCGTTGAACGTTCATCTTATCCATTTTGACTTAGATGATTCGAGGCGGAAGACCCATTGTTCTAGTGTTTAGGATTTAACCTTGCACGATCTGATTGATTTTTTCTGCTTTCGCGACATTCACGCTCGCTATTTCTAGCCACGTTGTAGTTCAATCAGCTTTAGGGATTGCCCGCAGTTAACCCTCACTACTAGCCAATCACTTGACTAGCAGGGCTTACTGATATATTTAATTAACTTTCGTTATAATTGGTTAAATAAATCGTAACAGTTAGTTACCCTTTTCTGTTAATTCAAAGTCAGCTCGTCCTTCATGTACATGTAAAATATCTGCTTCGGATTCACCGTGACGTATTAATAATATTTGCACTTGTTTCCCACTCCCTTGTTTAATATCCACAAAATCCCATTATATCATATTTTAAATTTTCTTTAACAAAAATATATTACTTTGACAGTTTTTTAACCGTCTAGTAAACGTGTTATTCCACTTAACAATTCCAAACACTCTAAACTTATAATTCTTTGAAAAGTGACAAACAAAAAAGCCCTATCCATAATGGCAAAGGACTAATATTTTTTATCCTACTCAAAAATAAAAAGAGAAATGGCATCCCATTTCTCTTTTTCACTCTTATTGTTCTTTTGGTGTATCGGAAGAAGGCAATTTCTTCGCTTGTTTTTCTTTAAAGATTTCTCCAATTGCCCCGAGAGTACCAAGTGTTTCAATTGCATTAGACGGAATAAAGACTTTATTTGCTGGACCTTTTGCAACCTCAATCAATGATTCAAATGATTTATAGGCAAGTACGCGTTCATCTAAATCTGCTGCACGAAGTAATTCAATTCGATTTTGTTCTGCTTTTGCAATTTCCTCAATCGCTCTTGCTTCCCCTTGCGCTTCTAGTTCTTTTGCTTCCTTTATACCTTCAGCTTCTCGAATACGTGCTTCTTTATCCCCTTCAGCCATTAAGATTTTACTTTGCTTTTCACCTTCAGCACGAAGGACTTTATCTTGTTTTGCAGCTTCAGCTTCTAAAATGATCGCACGTTTATTACGTTCTGCTTTCATTTGTTTTTCCATCGATGCTTGCACATCTTTTGGCGGATTAATATCAACAACTTCAACACGCTCAATGCGAACGCCCCATTTTTCTGTTGCTTCATCAAGTGCTAAGCGAATTTCTGTTGAAATTTTTTCACGACCAGATAACGTTTCATCCAGTTCCATTTTACCAATGATTTGACGCATCGTTGCAGAAGTAATATTACGAACACCATATTCATAATTCGAAATACCATATGTCGCAAGTTCTGGTTCCACAATTTGATAGAAAATGATTGTATCAATTTCTACTTGTACATTATCTTTCGTAATTACCTTCTGTGGTGGTACATTCGTTTGTTGAATACGTAAGTCATGATATACACGAACACGGTCTACAATTGGTATTAATAAATTTAATCCCGGCTCCATAATACGCTGAAACTTACCAAATCTTTCAACAACTCCAACTTTTTGCTGTGGAATAATTTTAATTGTTAATGCAATAAATGTAACAACAATTAGTGCGAAAATAATCGTTAATGTTAATGCTACTGCCATATTTATTCACTCTCCTTCTTTACTTGTAATATAGTACTATGCCTCTTTATAACAATAACTTTTTCTCCAGCATCAATTGGATCATCTGCAATAGCTGTCCAAATATCTCCATCCACCTTCACAATACCATTCGCTTCTTTTGTAATCGCTTGCATAACAATGCCTTTTTTACCGACAAGCATATCTACTGTATCAGTAAAACCTTTTGCTTCTCGAAAGTTTTTTGAAATTCTTTTCGTAAAGAAAGTCAATGTTAAACTTACAATCGCACCAGCAACAACTTGTAACAGTAGTGCTTCAGGAGCAAACAAGGCAATTAGACCTCCGACAACAGCTCCAATTCCAAGCCAAAGCATGTAAAACGTAATCGACAACATTTCCGCAATAAATAAAATACCAGCTATTACAAACCAAATTACCCAAGCAGCCATATGCAACCCTCACTTTCTTTCTCATTTTCTATATGTATATGAAGAAAAGAATGGTTTATCCGCCCTTTCTTATACCGGGGCATTTACTACAAGCTATTGTACATATTCACTGTTATAAAAAGCATCAATAAAATACTATATTAATATATTCTTCATTATATATGAAAATCCCTTTCAAAAAGCGACAAAAAAATGAAATTCTTTCGAAAATTTAATTTTCAATTTATAATTATTTTAACTACTAAAATATTATTTTTTAGGAAAGTGGTGTGCTTGTTGCAAAGTCGTTCATTAACTTACTATTTAGGCTCTAAAATATGCATTACTCTCGCTGACATCGTATACATCATGATTATTACAACTCATATGTATATCACAACGAAATCAGCTACATTAACCGCTCTTTTTCCATTAGCACAAGTCATAACTAATCTTATAGCAAATACATCTGCACCACTTATAATGAATCGTTTTTCATCTTATTCATTACTTTTCACACTACAATGGACAAAAACTGTTCTATTATTTTTATTAATGATATTATTCCCGGCCCTTTCCTCAAACGTTGTAACACTATTCATTTTCATTTTTTTCATTTCTTTATGTAGCGGCTGGAGCGCACCGTTATTATACGGTATCCTTCCTCGCCTTACACGAAAAGAACAATTAGTAAAAGTAAATAGTATTTTTTCCTTTTCCACACAAATTGCGCAAGCCGCTGCTTATTCATTTACAAGTGTTATAGTTCTTCTTATCGATGCTACTTCTACACTCATGATGAATAACATTTTGATGATTTTTGGGTGTGTTGCACTACACCTTTCATTACGTTCCATACATACTGAACGAGTAATAGAGCCTTCTTCTTCAAAAGGCGCTGCTTTATTGGAAGGTTGGAGACTCTTATTTCAAAACCCGTCTCTCCGTATCGTTACATGTATGGACTTAATTGAAACTTTCGCAGGGACAATCTGGATCGGTGCTATTACAATGGCTTATGTAACGACTGTTCTTCATAAAGGAGAAGAATGGTGGGGATATATTAATACAAGTTATTATGTAGGGACGTTAATTGGCGGGATATTAGCATGGAAAATGAGTACATACATTCAAAACAATTTAATACGCTCCATGGCGATAGGCTCTCTTATGTTTAGTATTCTTACATTTTTATATGGTATGACAAGTAGCGGGTTTATTGCGCTTTTTCTATGCGTTCTAATGGGGCCATGTTATCAAATTAGAGATATTTCTCAAACGACAGTACTACAATCTAGTGTAGCCCCTACTTTATTATCAAAAATGTATACAGCTCATGGTGCAATCCTCTCGACAGCTTCTGGTCTTTCTATGCTTAGCGTTGGAATTATTACCGACCTGTTCGGTGTTCGTACTATTTATATTCTCGCTTCTTTCCTTATATTGTGCTCTGCTTGTTTATCATTTAACTTATTAAAATATGATAAAACAGAGAAAAAAGATATTTCACTTTAATGAACAAAATAAATAGGACAGGAATTCCTGTCCTATTTATTTTATTCATGATAAGTTAGGGATTTTCCGATGCTTTGTCGCTTGTTCAAAAGCGTATGCTAGTTTAATCAAGGTCCCCTCAGAAAAAGCATTGCTTGCAAGAGTAATTCCAAACGGTCTCCCATTATCCATATATCCCGCAGGTATTGCTATAGACGGATAACCTGCTTTCGCACATATAGTGGAGCCTATATAAGAAGGGAACAGAATCGCATCCAGATTATATTTTTCCAGTGCAAAATCAATGCCTTGTTCTTGAGAAAAATATATATCTTCTAATCTTGCATTTAAATATTCTGGATTTCTTAACGTATTAGGAACATCTTTTCTTCTCTCCAACTTAGTTTGTCCATATTTCAAAGCTCTTTCTGCTATATTTTCATTAAACTCCATTAACTCTGAAATAGAATGCACTGGAATAGTAGAAGGTAATTTTGAAAGATAGTTATCTAAACTATGCTTTAATTCATAGAGCGATACACCCCAGCTCCATTCTCTATGAAAAGACGGAATATTAATATCCTCTACTACTGTCGCACCCCCACTACGCAACACTTCAATCGTTTCCTTAAACAATTTTTCATCATACTCACCAGTTTCATAATAACCTTTAGGTGCATTGCTAAATACACCAATCTTTGCGCCATGTAAGCCATTAACATCAAGATATTTTGTATAATCCTGCTCTGCCATACCTTCACTTTTATGAGTAGCTACATCCTTCTCATCTACCCCAGTTAAACTCCCTAGCAAAATAGAAGCATCTGTTACCGTTCTAGCAAATGGTCCCGCTGTATCCTGTGAATAAGTAAGCGGAATAATTCCCCTACGACTAATTAGACCAACAGTCGGTTTAATACCGACTACAGAGTTTTGAACAGCTGGACTCAATATAGAACCATCTGTTTCCGTTCCAACAGATACTACTGTAAAATTAGCAGCAACTGCTATCGCAGATCCTGTACTTGAGCCTCCAACAAACATATCATCCTCACCTGTACCGTAAGGGTTTATTGTTTGTCCACCTCTTGCACTATATCCAGCCCACATGTCAAAAGACATTCCATTTGCTAATTCTGTCATATTTGTTTTTCCTATTATCACTGCTCCTGCTTCTCGTAGTTTCGTAACAAGAAATGCATCTTCACTACTAATATTTTGTTCCAAGGCAATCGTACCTGCACTGGTATGCATAGAGTCATTCGTTTCAATATTGTCCTTAAGTAAAACAGGTATACCATGTAATGGTCCCCGTCCACCTTTTGTCTTTCTTTCATAATCTAACGCTTCTGCAATAAAGATAGCGTCTGGATTGATTTCTAAAATAGAATTGATTTTTGGTCCTTCTTGATCATATTTCGCGATTCTATGAAGATAATACATAACTAATTCTTTTGAAGTTAATTGCCCAGCTTTCATCGCTACTTGTATATCATGAATTGTTAATTCTTTTTGTAATCGTGCATTGAACTGAATCTCCATCTTCATTCTCCTTCTTTAAAAGCTTTTATTGATAACGTGTATCTATTACTTTTTCATTTTCTCCGCTCCTCGCATATACAACTACAATCCCTTTCAAAGAATTCAACTTACCAATGTAAAAACCTTTTATTTCCTGAAAAATAAAAAGAGTCTGAAACGATTGGATTTCCGCTTCAGACTCTTTTATTACTTTACATATACCTCATCTAACAAATGTAAAAACTCACCTTGTTTCCCAGCTAATGCAGGGCATTTTGCAATATTAATCCATTCGTAGCAAAATGCTAATCCTTGATCTTCCTCACCGGCACTTACAATATGTTCCCAATCATTTTTTACATCTGTTAGTAACGTTACGTGGAAAAAATGCCGCTTTTGATATTCCTTTTTCTCTTTCACAAGTATGATGTAATCGGCTAGGAATCTTTCTATGCATAAATGACGTAATCCAGACTCTTCTTGTACTTCACGTAAAATTGCTGCTTCTAACGTTTCCCCTTCGTCAACTGTTCCCCCTGGTACTTGTATACCAGCTTCAGGTATATCACGATGTTTAAAAACAAGCAGTTGCATTACTCCTTCTTTTTCTCTTGTCACATATGCGTGTACTTTTTTCTTATATAGCACCGTCATAATCCTTCTCTCCCCTCAATTGTTCACTGCGTTACTTCTTCAAGTGTCAGTTGATTTTCATATAAATATGTAGCTTGTGGGTTCCCCACATACCTTACGTGCCATGGTTCATATCGATAGCCCGTAAGCGATTCTTTCTCTTTTGAATATCGAATTACAAAGCCAAATTTATGGGCATTTTCAGACAGCCACTGCCCTTCTTTCGTTTCACCAAAAATTGTCTCTAACTGAAACTTAGCAGCTTGAGATGTAATATCCATAGCAAGCCCTGTTTGATGTTCACTCGTACCAGGAACCGCGCTAGACATCGCTGTTTTTGCTTCTCCATCTTGCTTTTTATACATCGTATTTAATGCTTTTTGTCGATCAAAAGATCTAAATCCAGAGACTGCAAACAAGAAAATGCGCTCCTGATCAGCTTGCTGAAACATTTCCTCTAACGCACTCGCTGCCTCTTTTCTCATTTTTTTCTTTTCTTGATCACCTTCACTAGAATAGCGCACTTTCGGAATAACTAAATCTGGCGGTCTATATCCATCTGGTAAGCGTCTACTTTTATTCACAAGTACAAGCATCGAATTCGGATTACTAATTACCGCAATATCACCATCCATATTCGCAATCGTTTCTTTCGCTTTCGGAAATATGTTATTCACATTTACCTCTCGAGCCTGCTTATCCTTATACATTTTATAATTGATTCCTGCTACTCCAACAATGAGTATCATCGCTACGATACCAAGTAGTGTCCATCTTTTTTTCATATAACGACCTCTTATTTTAATAATTTGGCCATTTCATACTCATCGATGTTCTCTCCATCGATAATAAGAGCAGCTCTTTTGACACCTTCTTTCTCAAATCCAGCTTTTTTATATAGTGCCTGAGCTCTTGTATTGTGGGCCATTACCGTTAATTCTAAACGCCATACATCATGTAATCTTGCCCACTTCTCAGCATCTTTAAACAATCTCGTCCCAATACCTCGCCCGCTATACTCTTGCAAAATACCAATTACAATACTTGCTACATGTCTCTTTCTTTGAATATGATTTCCATTCACTAAAATAAACCCTACTACACGTTCTTCTTCAACTGCTACGAATATTGTTGCATATTCATTTTCTATAAAGCGATGAATCATTTGTTCTTGTTGCTCGACTGTAAATTTTCTTTCTCCTGGTTCATATAACATAAATTTCGTTTCTTCATCTAGTTGCTTACTTAATTGCAAAAATGGTGCTGCATCTTCTATTTTGATCTCCCTAATCACTTCTATCACCCTACCAGTTTTATAATAAAAAGTTTTCCTTGTAAAAAGATTTTCTCTAATTTTCCGAAAATCCCTTTGTAAATCTCCCAGTATTATTTGACAAATTTCGATATTACCATAACAACGGCAAATTTTGTCTATTCTGTGACACCTCATCATTACAAAGAAAAAACGCAAGATTTACACTCACGTTTTTTCAGACTCTCCCACTAATTTATGTTTCATTTTATCCATTCACCTTTTCTGCCTGCCAGAAATATTCACCAAACGCTTTAGCAAGTACATCAATTGATCGATTTAGTTCTTCCTCTGTATTATCTACGCCACCAACTTCAATTAATATCGCTTGCCCTGATAAGTCTTGATTGTAGACACCATTTCCTGTTTGGAATCCTTTTTGAATGACACCACGACTCATTCCTGGATATTTCTTATTAATTTCCTCATGAAGAGCTGTTGCTAATTTTAAGTTCTTTTCATAATTTTTATTGCCTTTCCCTATTACGAAAGCAAGCTTTGCATATGATTTATCTCCAATTGCTTTTGTCGTGACATTTTTCCGAGCACTATCACGATGCAAGTCAAAGAAGTACTGCAGTTCTTTATTGCCTGTCATTGCTTCTTGTACAATTTCCCGTGACACTTTGTAAGAACTATTACTATTTAACCCTTTACTAATCAACTTTTGGCCGACATCAGTCTTGTCATTAGTAGCTCCTATCCCTTCACTTTCTAATTGTTCACGAAATCGATCGCCGACTATTGAAATATTCGTAACGGAACTTGTTGCTTTATTCGGATTTGGATCGTTTGCTAAATTTAGTAACGGCAAATAAGATTCCCAACTATGCGAATGATAAATAAGCGCAACTTGTCTTTTTCCTGTCGTTTGAGCCGGTTGCTTTTTCTCTTTGTTTGTATCCGGTTTTTGAGCCTGTCCACCTTCACCAGTCCGTTCTTTTACCACTTCTTCAAGCGGAACGCTCGACTCTATCGGTAAGTTAGAATAATTTGTCCCTTCACCCGCAATAACAATTTCTGTATCGTACTTTCCAAAACCAGGTAACTCTTTGCCGACAAAACTGCGTACATCGTTAAAACGAATATTCGTAGCCATAGAAAAGAGAAACGAAGAAATTGAAAAATCTTGATTTAAATTTCGATACTCCTGTGTAAAATAATGATTCTCTTTCCCAAGAACGTACATGTAACCATTCATCGATAACTCATTTAACCAATTATATAAATACGTTGACTTTGTCTCTTTCATAGAGGTTACCATCATACTAATAAGAAAAAAAGTCGCTAGTACTGTAGTAATAATAAATAAAACTAACTTACGTACACTTGTGAACTTCACATAAAAAAAGCCTCGATTCATACTATCACCCTCTCTATTTCAAGTTATGTACAAGCTCTAGAGAATAGACCGTCTAAATTCCGGCTATATTGTTAATGAGGTGAAATGAATTGAAGCTACTAATAGGAACATTACCCATTGTACTATCATTTATTTTTTATTGGCTTACTAAGCATCCTACAATCCGTGTTGCGTTACATATTTCAGCTTATGTAGCACTTTATGTACTCGGTACAATTATTTCTATTAATATATATGACGTTTTAATACAAGATTTAGTTTTTATGACAAGCATTCATGGAATTTTACTAAACCCATTTTTTCTTATATCAGGAGCGTATATAGGAATATACTCCTTGCACTTAATCTTGTCTTACATTATTACGAAAATAAAAAATGGAGCGTAATGAAATGCAACCACCATTCATCTGTCATACATGCAAAAAAAGAATTGCGCGAAAGAAAGATCTTATTACTGCCACATCGTACTTCCGCTTTTATTTATTTCACAGTGATTGCTTTAAACGACAGCAAGTATTCATCTCACGATTTATCCCCGTAAATACGCTTTTTAATTTCTTTCTTATTATATATGGACTTATTTTTGGCAGCATGCTTATGATTACAGAACCATCTATTATTTGGGTGGTTTTCTTATTTCCCATTTTATATCGTTTTCTTTCCTATTATTATGTTGAACGTTTTTTCTCTACATAACGTGCAGACTGTCCTCTAGGAATACTTAAACATTCCCACTCGTTTTCTTTTAACATTTTACCAATGTAAATAATTTGTCCTATATGCAAAGCATAATGAGAAATTTGTCTTTCAATTGCTTGCATGACCGTATGTGCTTCACCACGAATATATACCGTCTGTAATAAATCTTCTGGCGTTAGCACATGCATCGTTTTCAAAACATATTCCCATCCGCCATTCCATGCTGCTAGAACCTCTTCCTTAGAATGATAACCACCTTCAAATTCAGCATCTCGGTTACGATCTATTTTTTCACCATCAGATGTTAAAAAATCCGTCCATCTAGAACGCATATTACCTTGCAGATGCTTTATAATAACCGATATACTATTTGTTGCTTCATGAGAAGACCATTCGATCTGTTCATATGATAATTGAGAAAGCACCCGTTCCCCTTGTTTCTTTGTTGCTTCAAAATTCGATATGGCACATTGTAAATATTCTCGTCGAATATCCATGTTACCCCCGCCTTTACACTAACTAATTTTTGTTCCATTTGGTAATTCCATATTAGGCTGAAGTAATACGACATCACCAGCTTCAGGTACTCCGCCTAAAACAAGTACTTCTGATTTAAATCCAGCCACGCGCTTCGGTGGAAAGTTTACAATCGCAACGATTTGCTGACCAATTAAATCTTCTGGATTATATCTCTTCGTAATTTGAGCACTTGACTGCTTAATTCCAAGCTCTCCAAAATCAATTTCAAGTTTAATTGCCGGAACTCTCGCTTCTTTAAATTCCTCTGCATGTGTTACAGTTCCAATTCGTAAATCCAAAGCTAAAAAATCTTCAAAATTAGCCATTTTATCATTCCTCCCAATTATTACTTAGACAAAACACAAAAATTCCCTTTTAAAAAAAGAAAGGCGCCTAAGCACCTTTCTTTTGTAATTCACTTGATTCATTTGATTTATAGAAGAAGAAACCGAGAATCCCGCCAATACATGATGGGATTAACCATCCTATTCCTTCTTTATATAATGGTAGCATTTGTAATACGTTAGAAATCGCGTCAATTTGAATGTTCGCACTTTCTAAACCGTTAAAGAAACTAATTAACAATGCACCTAAAATAGCTCCAATATAAATGGTATTACGCTTCCCTATCCATTTATGGAAGTAAGAAAGTACGATTAATACGATTGCAACTGGATAAATGATCATTAACACTGGTAAAGTGACTGCAATTAATTGTGTTAAACCTAGGTTAGATACAATTAAACTAAACACACATACCATCGTAACAATCATTTTATGCGAAAGTTTTGGGAATATGTTTGTAAAGAAGCCAGCACAAGCTGATGTTAATCCAACAGAAGTTGTTAAACAAGCAAGTATAATAACAAGTCCTAATAAAATTTTACCACTTGTTCCATATAACTCATTTACAACATTCGTTAAAATAAGTCCACCATTCTCGGAAACACCAAGTGATGTACTTGTTGAACCAAGATAAGCAAGTGATAAATAGATTAACGTTAAACCAAGTACAGCAATAATACCTGATACTACTGTTATTTTTGCAACTTCACTACTCTCTTGTATCCCTTTAGAGCGGATAACTTGTACAACGACAATTCCAAATACAAGCGCACTAATTGCATCCATCGTTAAATATCCTTGTATAAATCCACCAAAGAAAGCATTTTCTTGATATGCCGCTAGCGGCGCAGCTGGTTCTCCAATTGGATCAATAATTGCCTTTCCGACAATAACAGCAACAATCAATACTAACAATGGTGTAAGGAATTTTCCGAACCAATCCACTAATTTAGATGGATTTAATGATAAATACCACGTTATTCCGAAGAAAACTATTGTGAATAGAAACAGCATATACCACTCTGAAACCATTGCCTCTGATAAAAACGGCTTCATACCCATTTCAAATGAAACGGCTCCCGTACGCGGAATCGCGAAAAATGGTCCAATCGCTAAATAACTAATCAATGGGAAAATAAACGCAAATATAGGGTGAACTCTAGAAGATAGCGCTTTCAAGTCCCCCTCTACAAACGCGACAGCTGTTACAGCTAATAGGGGTAATCCGACTCCCGTCACTAGGAATCCAATTGTAGCAATCCAAACATTCTCTCCAGCTTGTTGCCCTAAAACTGGCGGAAAAATTAAATTTCCTGCTCCTAAAAATAGTGCAAATAACATTAAACCAATTGCTATCGTATCACCTGGCCTTAAACGTCCCTTCATACTTTTCATTTGCATAGCACTTTTTCATTGTTTATCTTTATTTTCACAATATGCTATGCATCCTCCTCTCTGCTCAAGATGATAAAATATGCCCCTTACAAAGCAGTGTCTTTCTCCATAATTTCTCCATTCCCCTTATTCTTACTCTAACTATTAATTTTTGATTTTTTTGAATTTTTAACTCATTAGAGTGGTATTGCGTGGAGTATAGTTGTCAGACCTCTTTGTTTTTATCACACATATAGTAACATATTTAGTTGAAAAATAAAAACATATTTTCAAATTGATTTTTTTGAAAATCAAAATTATCTACATTTTTCATTCTTTCACACAAATATTGTTACAATCTCAACTTTTATCCTATCGTTATTTCCAAATAATTTTATACACGAACATAGCAAAAGCCATCCAACATTATTAGATGGCTTTTGTATGTTATTCTATTGTTTCAACTTCACGTGGATTTTTCATCTCTTCCACATACACAACTCTAAATCCATGGTCTTCTAAATCTTTCAATAACGTATCTAATTCACCGTCGTTAAATTCTTCTCCTAATGTAAACATAATTCTACGAACTAATAAGGCATCATTATCAAAAGTCATTAAACTTTGGATACCTGTATATTTTTTTAATACTGTCGATAATTTTTGAATGGCTCCATTATAATCTTGTGTCCCAATCATGACAGAATATTTACTAGAATGAACGCCCCAAGCATCTTCTAATAACTCGAAAACCTTTTTATGCGTTAAAATTCCAAGAAAGACTCCATTTTCATCAACTACTGATAAATAAGGTAATTTTTTTATTGTAAAAAATACTTTAAAGAACGAAGAATCTTCTCTAACATAACCTTCTTTATCGTTTAATAATTGTACTACACTCTCTTCCAGCGAACCTTTATATTCTAAAATATCTACTTTGTATACATTTCCTAAATATTTCTCTTTTTTTTCATCTAAAACTGGTACACAACGATACCCAGTTTTATTTAAATGCTCCAGTGCTTCCCCTATCGTAATTGAACTTGAGCAAAATAAAACTTCCCTTTTCGGCACATAATTCCCTTTAATCCTCATAAACAGCCTCCTTATGTTAAAATACTTTCTGTGCCATAACTATATTATATTTTCAGAAAAAAATAAATAATTTATTTCACTTTTCTGAAAATTATTCATTTTCTTGTCATAATTTATTCACGTTTCATTCACTTTTATCCCCTACAATACGAAACATTCTCTCTAAACTTCTTTAAGAAAATATATTGTAACTTACGCCAAAAAAAGCTAAAATAAGAATAAGAATTTTCTGAATATTATAAGAGTAGGTGATTACATGTCTTTATTGCGCTCACATATATGTAAATTTATAGTTGGTGTTCTCATTATATTTATCATTAGTCCTATTCCTGCATTATTCATTACACATAAATACTCATACATAACTGGCTTTATAAGCATTTTTCATAACTTCGCACAACTTTCTTCTATGACAATTCCAAAGATTGATTGGATGCACGAATCTATCTTTTTCTCAGCAAATCAAATGGTTCATACTTCTAATCATTCAACACCGTTATTCCCTTACATATGGGAAATATATTTTTTATCGGCTGTTCGTTTTACCTTTACTCTTGCAATCGGATTCTTTATCAGCTTAGGGATCGGCCATTTATTTTTTAAAGCACCTCAATCGGTTAAGAAGTTCACTTCTTTATTAAAATGGATACCTTACTCTTTTTGTACTGTATTATTACAATGCTCAGTCTTATTACTACTCCTATACATCACAAAATTGATAAAGCTTCCTTACTACTCATCTTTTATCATCGTTTGTAGTACTTCCATGATTATCGTTATGCAAGCAATTAAAAAGTGGGTTCCTTTCTTAAGTAACACAAATGAATATGAAATAAAACAATCTTCTTTCCTTGTAGATACATTGTTTTTAGCGCTTACTTCGAATCACAAATCTATTCTAGGTTCCATTATTCTTTCATTCGTTATTATGGAATGCGTTTTTCATGCAAGCGGACTATTGCAATTTATCGTTCAATCCGGCGGAAATGCACCTGTTATTGTTACAATTAGCTTATTACTTTTGTATATCCCATATTGCATACTCTCTTTCCTTCAAACACTATGGACGACAAATCACGTTAAACAACAATCATACGCTTTAACGAGAAGTATTCCAAAACCTTAATTTGAAATAACCCTCTATAATCTGAAAGTAGGGGGTTATTCCTTTTGTATAGCGGACAAAATAACAGCAAATTCAAAAACAATTGCAGAAACATACCAATATTTACCCTTTTTCTTTGACTATTCTTTTCGTTTGGATTTATTATAAAAGTATAACATAAACGCAGGAGGTGACATCTTTATTCCAAACTACGGAATAGGGAACACACTTGGACATATTAAATATTTTTCTCATCTTTGTACTCATCCTTATTTCCGGCTTTTTCGTTGCATCAGAATTCGCTGTTGTAAAAGTACGAAAAAGTCGAATTGACCAACTTGCAAACGAAGGCAATAAACAAGCTTTAGCTGCAAGAAGTGTCCTATCTAATTTAGATGTTTATTTATCAGCTTGTCAGCTCGGGATTACGATTACTTCTTTAGGCCTCGGTTGGCTCGGTGAACCGACTGTGGAACATTTACTACGACCGCTCTTTGAAAAGATTAATATTACTGGAACAATGGCGAATACTTTATCCTTTATTATAGCTTTTAGTGTTATTACATTTTTCCATGTTGTATTAGGTGAACTAGTTCCAAAGTCTTTCGCCATTCAAAAAGCAGAAGCAATAACACTTAAATTTGCACGACCACTTATTTTATTTGATAAAATTATGTATCCATTCATTTGGCTACTTAATAGTACGGCAATCTTTTTCACAAAACTACTCGGTTTAGAGCCTGCGAAAGAAAATGAACTTGCCCATTCTGAAGAGGAACTACGACTCATTTTAGGTGAAAGTTTCAAAAGCGGAGAAATAAACCAAACCGAATATAAATATGTAAATAATATTTTTGAATTTGACGACCGGGTCGCGAAAGAAATTATGGTCCCTCGTACAGAAATGATTTGCTTATCTACTGAAAATACGTTAGAAGAGAATATGGATATCGTCGCAACTGAAAAGTATACACGCTATCCGATCATCGAAAAAGATAAAGATGATATTATCGGTATGATCAATACGAAAGAAGTCTTTCACGATCAAACGAAAGGCATTCATAAACCACTTGAATCTTACATACATCCAGTACTAACTGTATTTGAAACTGTTCCAATTCGCAAAACATTAGTACATCTACAAAAGAATCGCGTTCAGATGGCAATCGTTATGGATGAATATGGTGGTACTGCTGGACTTTTAACAATGGAAGATATTCTTGAAGAAATTATTGGAGAAATTCAAGATGAGTTTGATGCGGATGAATCACCTATGATTGAAAAACGTACGCCGAAGCTTACTGTTTTAGATGGGAAGGTGCTCATTTCTGAAGTAAATGATATGTTTGGCCTGCATATTGATGATAGCGATTTAGATACAATCGGAGGCTGGCTCCTCTCTCAAGCAGTTGATTTAAATATTGAAGCTGGTTATTCCATTGAATTTGCCGGTTTTCAATTTAAAGCTCTAGAACTTGATGGACATCAAGTGAAAAAAATTGCGGTACATAAATTAGACACGAAGAAGGAGTTATAAAGTGACAGTATTATTAACAATCTGTATCATTGCCTGTTTCATTGTTTCATTTCTCGCCTTTATTTATCCTATCATTCCAGGCATCCTTGCTGTCTGGGCTGGATATTTAATTTACCATTTTGGTATAAATGGCGGAGAACTAACAACTTCCTTTTGGATTATTCAAGTCATTTTCACACTATTTATTTTCATTGCTGATTTTATTGCAAATGGATATTTCTTAAAGAAATACGGGAGTTCTAAATGGGGAGAGCGTGTCGGTATGATTTCTATCATTGTCGGATCTTTCTTCTTCCCACCATTCGGTTTAATTATCATACCGTTCTTATCGGTATTTATTACAGAACTCATGCATAAAAAAGCGCCAAAAGACGCCTTTCTAGTAGGAGTTGCTACTGTAGTTGGTTTTTTAAGCAGTACAGTAGCGAAAGCTATTCTCCAAATCATTATGATTCTCATATTTGTATGTTATATCATCTTTTAACCATCCCAATTTCGGGATGGTTTTTTTAATATGAAATACCTACTCGACTATTCTCATATTTGTTTTCACTACATAGATTCCACGTGAATTGCGCTGTATCACCAACTGTTATTTTCGCTCCCCCTTCTGGTAATACATCTTTTTCAGTTCGATACACTCCTGTCACATCACCGTCTATTAAATGCGTCGGACAAACGACCGTCCAACATAAATTACTACTACTAAGTATCTTATATGCAGCTAAATGATCTTCTGCTGCTGTTGTCATTTTCCTTTTTGACTCAGCTGATTGAAAACGATATAAATTTAGATTTGTTCTTGCTTGTAAAATACCAGCTGTTCCTATTGTAATGATCTTATGAACCCCTACTTCTTCCATTTTCTTTATAATATGTGGCATACTCTTCGCCAATGTCCCATTTTGATCCGTTCCAAGTGCACTAATTACTATATCGCTTCCTTCTATCACTTTCTTTATATCATTTTCATTCCATACATTACCTTCTATAACTCGTAACCTTTCATGATTTATTTCTATTCTATTTAAATCACGCGCTAATGCAGTCACTTCAGCTGCATCCTTTAATGCTAATTTTATTATGTTTGAACCTACTCGACCAGTTGCTCCCAATATACATACTTTCATTTGTTTTCCCCCTTTTTCATTCTTTCTCTATTTTTCAATAATTTTAATCAATTTTCAACAAAAAAGCTTCCTCATATATAAGAGGAAGCTCTATTATTATTTTATTTCTTTTCTTTAGAATCTGTAGATTTCTCAGTTCCACTTGTTTCTTTATCCTTTTTGTCCTCTTGTTGTGTTGTTGTATCGTCTTCTTTCTTCTTGTCCTCACCTTTACTACAACCTACCATTAATAAAGAACTTGCAAGTGCCATAGCAGTTAATGATTTAACCCATTTGTTCATTTGCGTTTCCTCCTTTAGATAGAATATGTACAACCCCCATATTACTCTCTATTTTTAAAGGAAAGATTGAAAAATAGTAAATAAACGGTAAATATTTGTAAATTTTCTGATAATAAATACAGACACCTATTCTTTTTTTCTCCATGAAAAGTAAAAAAACTAAGGCGCCTATCTTTCCGCCTTAGTTTCTTATGCAAACTCCTCATTTTCATATACATGTTTAATCTTATACTCTTTCTTCACAACATATTGCCATACACTATAGGCATAACGATTCATTTTCAGGAAGCAATTTTCTAAAAACGAGCGGAATTCTGGATTCGCAACTTCAACTGCTACTTGAGCGAACTTTAGTGCTAACCGTTTTAAATGCGAAATATAACAAGTTGCAATATGGACATCCCCTGTATATTTACTATCAGTCTCCTTTTCCATTTCATGAAAATGAGATGAAATTGGTTCACAAGTTATATGCTGTACATTCTCTCCTTCTTGAAAATTCACTTGTTCATTATACGCTTGCAACATATATGGTAAATGATGCTGTAATAGCTCCTTTAATTCTTCGTCTCTTACCTTTCCTGTATACTCCCCAACCTTATAAATAAGCATATAACTATACCTCATTAATTCTTTCATACAATCCATGAAAATGCCTCCCTTCTCTTTTGTCTATATGTTATAAATATGATGCTATAACATTTGCTATTCTTGCTAAAAACCAATTCCACTTACTAATTTTCTCAAAGTCTTCTTCTGAAAATCTTTTTGATTTATGAAAGTCTTCTTTTAATCGGCTCCATACGTCAGCAACAACTCTTGTATCATATACGATACAGTTTGATTCACAATTTAAATAAAAACTTCTATTATCAAAATTCGCTGTACCTATATCAACAATTTCTCCATCAATGATTGTTACTTTCCCGTGAAAAAAACCATTCCGATATTGATAGATCTCCGCTCCAGCATGGTTCATCTCTCTCAAATACGGATAGGCGGCTTGTTTTAACAATACTGCGTCGCTTTTAAATGGTACGAGAATTTTCACATTGACACCTCGGTTTAATACACCTTTTAATTCTTTCATCATTTCTTTACTTGGTACAAAATATGGCGTAGCAATAATTAAAGACTTTTTAGCTTGCTTTAAAAGCGCTCCATATTTTTGCCATAACCCTTTTCCATCTGAAAATAAATATTGATATTTTACATTCCCTATCTCAGGTAAACTTTCATGTACAGGCATTTTTTCTCCCGTATCTTCTTTCCAGTCAGCAGCAAATTTTCTTTCCATATCCGTAGCACCATTCCCATTGACTCTTACATGATAATCACGCCACGGGCCAAATTTCGGATCTTGTCCAAGGTACTCCTTTCCAATGTTAAAGCCGCCGATATATGATACTTTTCCGTCAATCGTAACAATGCGTCTATGGTTTCGTTGATGCAACGAATAGAATAAATGTTTCAATTTAGGTTTTTTACTAAACGTAAACTGGACACCATTGTTTTTTAGTTGACGAATTACCTTTTTCTTCAGCTTATATCCACCTATTCGATCAACTGACAATTTTACTTCTACTCCACTCGATGCCTTTTTCTCAAGCAACTGCAAAAACTCTTGGCTTATTTCATCTTTACCTACAATGTAAAAATGGACATATATGTACTTTTCTGCATTACGTATATCCTCAAATAATTTCTTATATAACTCTTCACCGTTCGTATAAAGTTGAAATTCACCTAATCGAACTTGTCCTAATTCATATTCACTAGCCATTTTTTTCCCCATTTCCACATCGATGTTCATCCATATGAATACACCTATTAAACAAAGGATTACAACGAAAAAGTGTTTCATGGATATTTTCCTTCCTCCACTTACTGTTATTTCTATATCTTCCCTTTTTTAATACAATATCATTCAAGAAAATATGTCATTACATGATATATGTCCATATCAAACGATAGCTTATTTGCATATTGTATGTTGTATCTTAAAATAAAAGGAGGAAATAACAATGGGCTTCGCACATGGTAATGGATTCGCGCTATTAGTCGTATTATTTATCCTCTTAATCATCGTCGGTGCTGCTTGCTTCTGCTAAGTAGTTATCGTCATATGATATGTGGATGAAAAAACTATAAAAGCGGACACCTATTTTTAGGTGTCCGCTTTTCATATGAAAAACATTTCCGTTTGTTATTGTGCCTTTAACGACTACATATTCAACTCAAAAAGTTAATAATGTAGCTACTTTCTTACTCTCCGCCTTACGTATATGGCGTTGTTCTGCACGTAACACAGCAATGCGATGTAATTCTTTCTCTTCTTCTGTTTCAGGGATTACTCGCGGCACTGGAACTGGATTATTTTCCTTACTAAGCGCAACAAAAGTAACAAATGACGTTGCTGCTATACGCTTCTCACCTGAAATTAAATCTTCTGCTACTACCTTCACAAATACTTCCATCGAAGTTCTACCCGTCCAAATTACAAAGGATTCATAACTAACACAATCTGAAGAGCGAACAGGATGTAAGAAATCTACCCAATCCATAGATGCTGTGACACATTCTTTTCTTGCGTGCCTCGTTGCTGAAATAGAAGCAACCATATCCATCTCGGCTAATATCTTCCCACCAAATAGCGTATTATGATCGTTTAAATCTGTTGGAAATACTCGGCTCGTTTTAAACACTCTAGACTCATTCGCTGTTTTCCCTTTCACTTCAGTCATTGTTATCACCTCTTTGATTATTTAACCCGCTATTTGCAGACATTAAGACTCCCACCACAAAATTCAGCTGGAGCAAAGAAGTTCGGTAAGAGTTCTATTTCCCATTAACACTAGAACGGTATGAGCTTACTATCACTACACATTTAATATTAACAACATTCAGAACTCTTAGTCCACAAAAAAGAACCGATGTTATCAATCGGCTCCTCTAAATACATATTGCTCTTTTGGCGGTTCAACCTTATTCCATTTCGTTACTTCTAATACAGGGATATTTGCATGGAACGGCTGATAAAATTCCGTTGATATTTCTCCTTCAACTTGAATCCAATCATCGTTTTTCCATTCTACACCTTCTGGTTTTTTTACTAACATACCATATACACCAGAATCCGCTACACAATGTATAATCCCGAAACGGAATAAGAAATATTGTTCTTTTTGAGAAGAGTCATCTTTGAAAACAAACCCTTTAAAAGATAATTTTTTCCCAGTAAACTCGCCAGGATAATTATAAATTGTTTCCATCCCTTTTAGAAAATCTTCATCTTTTAAAGTAATACTATCTTTCGTAACAAACTCTTTTTTCCCCTTTTCCATTACACCACGGTATCCTTCTTTCCCGTAATAAATGCTCGTATCAGGTTTTAGAAATTGCCTTGTCATAAATGGATCTGTACTTTCTGCTTGCGCAACAGGAAAATGAAATCCTTTCGCCTTAACGATATCTGAATCTAACGTTGCAATCGGGAAAAACAATCCTGAGACTATCGGAAAACAAAACAATGTGTACGAAAATGCTTTTTTCCACCATGTATTCTCATTTTTTGAATGATCATGCCCACAATGGCTATGATCGCAACCACAATTGTGCTGTTCTTTTTCTTTTTCTTTTTCTTTTTGATGTTCTTTCTGGAAAACGATAATAATTTGAACAATCGTTAAAAATCCTAAAATAATAGCTGCTGTTTTTGATAAATAGGCATACTTCATATTGATATACTTCGTAATATTACCTGAAATATGAAGCTGCGCAATTAAGATTGTAAAACCTAATAATATATATGCTCGAAACATAACCTACCACCCCATCGCATAAATGAGTAGTGAGCTTGCATAAACAACAAGTGTAACTGTAACTGTAACGACAATTACAAATTTCGTTTTAAATGTCGCAAGCATCATAAACATATTTTTAATATCCACCATCGGTCCATATACGAGGAACGCGACAAGTGACGCTGTTGAAAATGTACTTTGGAATGACGAAGCAATAAATGCATCCGCTTCTGAACAAAGTGATAAAATGTAAGCTAGTCCCATCATAACAGCTGGTGAAGAGAACGGCCCTTGTCCTATAGCAAGAAGTGTTGAAGTTTGTACGAACGTTTGAACTGCCGCTGCAATTAACGCACCTAATACTAAATATTTTCCCATCGAGAAAAATTCCTCAACAGCATGCGTACATACATCCCACATTTTTTTACGTAATGGACGCTTATGATTCACTTCTGGGAAGTGATCATCTCGTAATTGATGTTCTTTAAACATAAATGATAATATAATTCCAACGATTATTGCTACGATAATCGCTACAATAGAACGATACCATACCATGTGCATACTACTGCCAAAGGCAACGTATGTTGCAAATAATACGACTGGATTAATGATTGGTCCAGTTAACATAAATGCAATCCCGGCATATGGCGGAACCCCTTTTCCGATTAATCGCCTAACAATCGGAACGATTCCACATTCACAGCCCGGAAACATCATCCCTAAAAAAGTAGCCATTAAAACAGACAGAAATCGATTTTTCGGCATCCATTTTGCTACCATATCTTCTGTTACAAACATTTGAATGAATCCTGAAATAAATACACCAATGAGCACAAAAGGAAGTGCTTCGATCAATATGGAGATAAAAATTGTATTCATTTGCAGGAATGCTTTCGGTAATTGAAACAATTCCATGATGTATTTCCTCCAACTTTTCATTAACAATATGTAATTTTAACCCCATTTTATGAATTGGACAAGACTTATACGGAATTCACCCCTTTCATATACATTACATTTTATAAGTTATATTCTATTCAAAACTTTGGATTTCATAGTAAAAAAGCTGCTCTAGCGCAGTTACACAACTATGCTAGAGCAGCTTTCTTCTCGTTAAAAGTAACGTTTCTTCCAAAAAACAAATGCTAATGTGAAAGATAGTGTTACACATATTATGAGTACAATTACAAAACCATGTGCTTCCCCTTCAAATGGAACCTTTACGTTCATTCCAAAGAAACTAGAAACCATCGTTGGTAACGATAAAATGATTGTAATAGACGTTAACAGTTTCATAACACTATTTAAATTATTTGATATAACAGAGCTAAAAGTATTCATCATTCCACTTAAAATGTGACTATATATTTCCGCCATTTCAATAGCCTGTTTATTTTCAATTAATACATCTTCTAATAAATCTTGATCGTCTTCATACATTTTTAAAAATGTACTGTTACGCATTAATTTTTGAATTACAATTTTATTCGCCTTTAATGATGTTGTAAAGTAAACTAAACTTTTTTCAAGGCCTAGCAATGTGAAAATCTCTTTATTTTTCATCGACTTATTTAATTGGTGCTCTAAATCGATTGTTTTTCTGTTAATTTGCTTTAAGTATCTTAAATAATAAGTAGAAATCGTATATAAGAGCTGAAGTGCAAAGCGTGTCTTTTTAAACGTATAAAATTCTTTAATACGTTGATTAATAAAACGTTCAAAAATTGGGTTTTCTTCTAAACAAATTGTCACAAAGCAATCTGGCATTACAATCATACCTATTGGAATCGTGTCATAAATCGAATTTCCTTCTTCATCATGTCTAACTGTTGGGATATCCACGATTATTAAAGTATTATTGTCTTCCTTTTCAATACGAGAGCGTTCTTCATCATCTAAAGGGTCTTTAATGAAATCTAAGTCTACATTTAAAGTTTGTACTAGATATTGAATTTCTTCTTCCGTTGGATGAAGTACATTAATCCAGCAACCCTTTTGCATTTCCTCAACCTCTTGTAGTTTTCCGTTTCGGTCTGTTAAATAAATATTTAACATACTATCACCCCGATTCTTTTTACATGTAGGAATCTACCTCTCTTACATAACAGTTTTTGAACCGCCATTCTCAGCATATGAAACATACGTTTAAATTTCAATAGAAAAATTATTTTGAAAACGTTTTTATAAGAAAAATATTCTAAACAAAGAAAAAGACAGAGTGCTCTCTGCCTTAAAAAGCTTATGTTGCCTTTATAACATATTTAGAAAGCATCCACAAGTTAAAGCCAACTGAAATCGTATAACCAGCGTATGTTGAAATAATAAAACTTACATAATCGAAATAAGGAAGCAATACGATATTTAAAACTATCTTCACAATAATACCAATTACTAATCCTAGCACTGTTTTCTGTTGTTGATTAATTCCTTGTAACATCGCAGCTGTAACTGTAAAAAGCGAAAATAGTATACAGGCAGGAGCATAATACTGTAAAATAACTCTCCCCATCTCCGGATCATTTCCGGCACCAAATAAAAGAGTATATACTGGTTTTGCTAACAACATCATTCCAATTGCCGCTGGTACCGTAATTGCTACTACTAATACATTCGTCCTCGTAAAATGTTTGTACAGTAACTTCACATTCCCTGCTGTATAGGCTTTTGTCATCTCAGGTACGAGAGACATACTAAAAGCAGTCGCAACGGAAACCGGGATAAGTACAACCATCTGGACAAGACCAATTATTGCATTAATCTTCTCCGCTTCTCCTTGCATATACCCTATTTGTATAAGTAGTTTATTAATTGTAAATGTATCAATCGTCTGATACAACGGAATTGCTAAACCAACCACAACAAACGGTATTGAATATGTAAAGAGCTCCTTATACAGCGAGAAGAAAGATTTCGTTGTTTGCGGTATACTTGCCATCTCTTTTTTCTTTAAGTGCTTTCTCCTCCTTATGTAATACGCACTTAAAACTGTTAATCCACCTATCGCTCCCATAAAAGCACCGAACGTTGAAATACCAACCGCTAGCGAGATAGAAGCTTTTAAAATATATAAAACGACAAAGCTTCCTATTAATATGGTTAAGACCCGAAAAAATTGCTCAACAACTACACTTAAAGCAGAAGGCCCCATCGATTGAAACCCTTGAAAGAAGCCCCTTAATAAACTCATTACTGGTACAAGTATTAACGCAAAACTTACAATTTGAATATTATTAGTAACCGCTGTTATACTATTCCCCGTTTGATCATTTCCATCGATTACAAGTTTAGCTAAATGTGGAGCTAATATATATAGCGCTAAACATGAGATGACTCCCATTATTAACATAAAAAAGATACCACTCTTAAGTACTCTCTTAACTGTATGATAATCATTCAGTTGATCATATTTTGATACCATTTTTGAAACGGCAAGTGGTAGTCCCATCGTCGCAATGCTGAGCATAATCGTATATGGGCGATAAGCATACGTGTATAAAACGTACCCACTCGTACCGACCATTGCTGTAAACGGTATAACATATATAAACCCTAACATTTTAGATATCATCGTTGCCATCGTTAAAAATATCGTTCCACGTATAAACGGTGACCCTTTCATCACATTCCTCCGCTACGCTTTATTATTACACATTATGGACAACTCCTTTTTTTTAGAACCGAAACAAATAAAAAAAGCCAATGAACAATCATTGACTTTAACGCGCTGCTTTTTTCTTTTTTAAATACTTTAAACCGAAGTATAAAGCAACAAAGAGAACAGCTCCTATAATTATGTAATGTGTGTAATCAGATGCATACTCTTTAATGTGTCTCCAATTTCCACCAAGCTTTTCACCTAAGTAGATAAATAGTATTGACCATGGAATAATCGCAACCACAGTATACAGTGTAAATAGTTTTAATGGCATCTTAGCTAATCCTGCTGGAATAGAGATTGCATGACGTACTACTGGGATAAAGCGTGCAGAAAAGATTACTCCTGCCCCGTAACGCTTAAACCAACCTTCTGCTATGTCTAAATGGTGTTTATTAATAAGTAGATATTTTCCATATTTCTCTACAACCGGACGCCCTCCGTAATATCCAAGCCAGTATAAAAAGATTTGGGCTAAAGTACCACCAATAGTTCCGGCGATAACTGCACCAACAAAACTAATTTTACCATCCGCTACTAAAAATCCAGCATACGAAAGTACAATTTCACTCGGGATAATTTCAATCATTAAAGCTAGCGCTACTCCAAAGTAACCTAAGCTTGCAAAAAATTGCAATAACTGATCTATTATGCTTGCTAACATTTTATTTTCTATCTCCTTTTTTCTTCACATACCATCCCATTATTACATAAAGGTCGCATTCTGCCAATATCTTCATTTCAACAATTTTATCGGCATAAGCATGATTAATCTATTAAAGTTTCTTTTTGAGGTTCTTTCATGTAGGCAAACATTTCTTTAATTTGCTCTTCTGTATTTCTAGCAATCGATAAATTAGGCAATTCATTCTCACCAAAAAACTCCAAATCTTCTGTTTCAATACTAGTTTTCTTTTCGCCACCAATAATCTTACAGCTAATAAAAATTTTATATACGTGTGTTGCTGAAGGCGATGGTTGATGTTTTTCTTTATCAAATATAGCGAATAGCTTAAAATCATCTACTTCATAACCCGTCTCCTCTAAAACTTCTTTTGCTGCTACTTCTGTTGGCGTATAACCGATATCGGCCCATCCACCTGGCAATGCCCATTTCCCATCACTTTTTTCTTTCACAAATAATAACTTTTCATTTTGAAAAACGACTGCTCTTATATCAACTTTTGGTGTTTGATAGCCTGTCTCACTTGCAAATAATTTCTCTACTATTTCCCAATCTGTCTTTGTGTAATGTGACATCATCGAAATGGAAATATCCCGTAATTGTTGGAAACGCTCTATATCATACACATCTTTAGAATACGTTAAACCCGCTTGGGCTATAGCTTGTATTTGTTTTACCCAATCAATCCATTTTACCGTCATGTTTCCACATCCCCCATACTCTTTTAAGTGAATAGTAAGTCAGTTTTGTTGATACATCTTTATTATACAAAAAAAGAGATTGATAATGTTCCAATCTCTTTCAAAATTAATCTAATTCATGTAAGTGGTCTTGTATATACTTTCTTCTTTTATTTATATATTCATCGATCATATCAGCTTCTTGATCAAATGTTTCTAATTTTTCTTTCATATATGGATCTTGTAGTAAATATGGACGAATCGATTCACACAAACTTTCAACTTTCGGCATCATAAACGAAACCGTAAATTGTTCTTCTAGTATTTCTTCCAAAATACTTCGGTATTGCTTTCTAAATACAGGTATATCTAACAATCTTGCACTTAACGTGTTATAGCCTTGAATGCGAATATACTCATGATTAAGTGGTCTCCCTTGTACATCTCGCCCCCAAGTTGCATCATAATCCCACGGTATCACTTCAAATAAATTTGTTTCATCGTTATGATATAGTGCATAGTTATGAACGAAACCATCAAAGTTTTGTGTGAAAATAACGCCAGCTAACCACCTTAAATATTTATCAACATGTAGAAACTTCCCAATTTCTTTTTCATAAGCTTCCCTCGACAAAGCATTCGCTTGAAATACAAATTCACTCAGTTGTTCTTCACTATTTTTATTCGAATATTTAAATTCATAACCCGCAAAGAGCTCGGTCTTAACATCTTTATCTCTCTCACTCATTAAAGAAAAATTCGCATCATCATCTATTGCATAATAAATAGAACCACTTGGTAATCCTCTATTTTTCAAAAAGTTTTCATCAACTGATTCTAACTGTAAATATACACCTTGAATTTGACCATTAATTTTTATAAATACATGTTGTGATTTTGGTGAAAGTACACCAATATCATGAAAAAAGTCTAAAGATAATTTGTTTCGTATGAGAGACGGATCCATAAACTCAGAATTTAAATGAATTTCTTTCGCACCTTGAAATTTTTTCGGTTTATAAAACATAACATGATAAGACTTTTTCTCAAACTCACGAATATGAGCCCCCCGGTATACGATATCAATATCATACTTCTTTTTTCCATAAGTTAATTTTGCTGGCACTGGACTATCTGACCAAATGTCTTTTTTTAATTCCACTAAGTACATTGGATGAATAAAAAAATCATATGAAGGTAGCATGTTTTCTCATCCCTTCTCAGTTCTCTTCATTCAATGTATGCGCCTTGTCTTGTCCATACATCCGCTATCATCCATTTATATAAAATTACACTCTTGTCTTGTTCAGAAAGACGTCATATCTCATATCATGTTAAGGAAAAAGAATACCTTTTCACCTGAATACATGATAAGGAGGATTTCTATGAAACGTGATATTAGAAAAGCTGTTGAAGAAATCAAAAGTGCTGGGATGGAGGATTTCTTACACCAAGATCCAAGTACTTTTGAGTGCGATGATGATAAATTCTCTCATCATCGATGTACAACAGGTTGTAAATGTACAACTGGGGGTAAATGTCCAAGAACAAGATGTACTCGCGTGAAACATTGTACTTTTATTACAAAATGTACGCACGTAAAAAAATGGACATTTGTTACAAAATGTACTCGTGTGCGCGTTCAAAAATGGACATTCGTTACGAAAGTGACTCGTAGAAAAGAATGCGTTTTAGTTACAAAACGTACTCGTAGAAAACATTGTACTTTCGTTACAAAATGCATACGCTTTGAAAAGAAATTTTTCTGGACAAAACGAAGTTTCTGTAAAAAATGCGAATTCTTCCCGCATAGAGACGGTCACTCGTGCGATGATTCATGTGATCATGGCAGAGACTGTCACGATAATGGACACAAATGGAATGATTGCAAAGGCGGACATAAATTCCCATCTTGCAAAAACAAGAAATTCGATCACTTCTGGTATAAAAAACGTAATTGCTAGTTTTTATGCCTACAAAAAAAGGCCGTTTTGCGGCCTTTTTTACGTTCATTGAAAATGACTTATATCTGCAAATTGCTTCACTTCACCTTTATCTTCTTCAAATTCTATTATACTTAGACTAGCACTATGCATAAATGGATCATCCCACACATTTTCTATTTCAATACCCGCAAAATGTCCTACAAGTAGTTTTGCCGCTGCCGCATGGGAAACAATTAATATACTTTCTCCTTTATGCTTTTCTAAAAGAAGCTGTATCCCCTCAATTACCCTTTTATAAACAGACTCAAAATTTTCTCCTGATGTTGACTGAAAAAGATGTGGCTCATACCAAAACAATTGTATTTCATCTGGGTATTCCCTTTCTATATCAGCGATTGTCTGTCCTTCCCATATACCCATGTTAATTTCATAGAAATGCTCATCCGCTATTATCGGTATATCACGATCGCCCTTTATTAACTCTGCAGTATGAAGGGTTCTTTCACTCGGACTACTATAGATCGCATGGATAGATAAATCTTTCATTCGGTCTCCTAATTGCTTTGCTTGTAACATACCATTTTCAGTTAAAGCAGAATTTTTCCGGCCTTGCATTCGTTTCGATACATTCCATTCCGTCTCACCGTGCCTTGTTACATATACAGTTGTTTTCATTTCACATTCCCCCTTACCATTTTGGCCGCAATTCCCACGGTTCTACTCGTCCTACAATCCATTCATCACATTTATTCTCAATTCCTTTTATTACCCCATCCGATATTTCTTCATGGGTAAGCCATCTCCCGTATGTATCTTCTAATATAAAACCTAATATTATTCTATGGTAGCTACATCGCGTACCACCTATTTTTTGTGCGGGTATACGCGACGCTTTACTACCTAAAATATGAAAAACGTTGTATGTTTCAGACGACAAATCCACTTCTCTACATATGAATGACAACGTATCCTTCGCACTTGCGTGTACCCATGCGACAACTAATGTTATTGGGCCATTCTGCACAATTGTGCTTTTAATAGCTAGCTTTACATCGTCATCATTATGATAATCTAACGGAAGACATGTGATACTTTCTGGCGCAGCACTCTCTCGCTTAACATTTTCTAATTTCACTTTATCTCGTCCAATAATAGAAACATGAAATCCTTGCTCACAAAGCCACATAGAAACTCTCTTTAGCATTCCTGTTCCACCAATTACTAGCGCATGCAACTTCTTCCACCCTTAGTAAAATGTCATATGAGACTTATCTTCCCTATAATAGTTCAGTCGGTCTTGCAATGTCCCTGAATGAAATTCAAACTTATGGCCGTCAGGATCAACAAAATATATAGACTTACAATCCCTTACATCCCGTTCTCTTCCTTGTAAAATATGAACATCGTTTTCTTCTAATCGTTGCAGTAGACGTTCAAAGTCTTTCTGTTCAACTGAAAACGCAATATGCGTATAAGATTGATGAATCTCATTTCTCGGAATATGTGTTTCTTCATTAAGTGCTACCCATACCCCACATATATTAAAATACGCAAGTTTTCTCCCTTTAACTAATAATTCTCCTTCTAGTACTTTTTCGTAAAATATAATAGATTTTTCTAAATTAGACACTGAAAAACAAAGATGATTGATTCCCTTTAACAACTCTAATTCCTCCTATACAAATAAAAGATGAGCGAAAATTCACTCATCTTTTATTATACTATTTCTTTGTAATATATGCCCATTTATAACTGAAGTCCCCACCAAACGTATGATTCGCAATACCTTTTACGTATGGCTTCTCTAAGTAAGCCGTACTTTGTTGGTACGTAGGAGAAATGGCAGCATCTTGACCAATTAAGATTTTTTCAGCTTCTGCAAGGGCATTCCAGCGTGCTTTATCATCTTTTAATAGTTCTCCTTTTGATTTCGCTACTAAATCATCATACTTCGGATTAGAATAATCCATTTCATTAAATGAGCTTCCAGTAACAAACATATCAATATAAGTCATTGGATCTGGATAGTCCGGACTCCATGCAGATAATGAGAATTCATATTCAAATTTCTTTTCTAACTCTAGCTTTTGCTTATATGGTTGTTGTTTCAAATTCACTTTAATACCAGGTAAATTTTTCTCTAACTCTTCTTTAATAAAGTCACCCACTTTTTTACGGCTACCGTTATCATCATTTAAAAATTCTACTGTAATTGTATCTTGGCCAAGCTCTTTCTTCGCTTCTTCCCATAATTTTTTTGCTTTTTCAGCATTATCTTTGCTGTCACGGAAATTTTTATTTACAGTACGGAAATCTTTCCCATCTGGTCCTGTCGTAAATTTCTCAGGTACTAAGAAATATGCTGGTAATGATCCGTCATTTAAAATAACATTTGCAATTCCTTTTTTATCGTATGCCAGATCAATCGCTTCACGAACTTTTTGATTTTTAAACGTTGCATTTTTCTGGTTAAAACGTAAGAAATACATACGTGGATCTAACTTCGTTTTAAATTCATCCGGCTTATTCTTTTTATACTTATCAACAAATTCAGAACTTAAAATAACACGGTCCGCTTGATCACTATCATATAAGTTTACTCCCGTGCTCGTTTCCTTCACAATATTCACATTAATTTCTTCTAACTTCACAGTATCTTTATCCCAATAATTAGGGTTTTTCTTTAACTGATAACTTCGTTCATGTTTCCATTCACTCATCGTAAATGGTCCATTATATAATAGTTTATCTGCTTCTAATGCATATTTATCCCCTTGTTCTTTCACATATTTTTCATTTAAAGGGAAAAATGTAGGGAATGAAGTAAGCTCAAGGAAATATGGTGCTGGCTGTTCTAATTCTACTACTAACGTTTTATCATCCTTCGCTTTAACACCCAATTGATCTGATGGTAATTCTCCTTTATTTACTTTCTGTGCATTTTTCACATCAAATAAAATAAATGCATATTCTGCCGCTATTGCTTTATCTAATGTACGTTGCCATGCATATACAAAATCTTGTGCTCGAACTGGATCACCATTTGACCATTTCGCATCACGTAATTCAAATGTATATGTCTTTTTATCTTCACTAATCTTCACATCTTTTGCCATGCCTGGTGTTGGTTTATTATCCTTATCTAAACGATATAACCCTTCCATTGCATTTACAAAGGCACGGAATGATACAGAGTCTGTTGATTTTGACGTATCCATTGAAGGGATTTCTGCTGTTTCTAGTAAGTTTAATACTTGCTTATCTGCTGCTCCCTTATTCGATTCTTTCTTCGTTGTCGAAGCCTTCTCACCATTCCCACATCCTGCAACCAATACACTCGTCGTTAACGCAAGTGCAGCAATTGTTGTTGTCTTTCTCTTCATTCTTCCTTCCCCCAATCTATATGTATAAGTTAAATCCTATATAATATATTTCATTATACAAAAGATTCTGATTATTTTAAATATTTATTTTAACAAACATAGAAAAAAGCGGTCAGAAATTTCTTTCCAGCCGCTTTGTTGAATAGCATTTACTTGTAATCCATCCTCTATATCAAATGGATTTTGGACCTTAAATATTTCTTCCATCATCTTCAAAAACTCTTCTTCATTTTTAGATTCACCGTTAACCGTAAGTGAGTATGGTTCCACTTCACCCAATTTATAATCGACAACAAATTGAATCGCCACCTTTTGCCTTGGCGTTCCAGCGTTATATCCTTGGAATTCTACTAATTCTAACCCTTCCGTTCCACGATAATATATCCAACCTGAATTTTGAAAATAATTTTCGAAAGATTCACCTATGGAAAAGAAAGGATATTCATAAAGCGAGCTTGTACGAACCTTTTGAATAACGTCTCGATCAGTCGGAAAAAAGAAATGACTAAAAAATATGCTAGCAACTGCTAAAATAGTAACAATTGTCGCTCCCATTTTGCTCGTTCCGCCGCTATCATGGATAAGATAGTTTTCAACTGATTTATCTTTTATTTCTCTTGCTTTTATTCGGTATATACGTCTTTCCGCAAATTGATAGTATAATCCATTTGCAAAAATCCCCATTCCAAACAGAATAAAAATGAGTAATAAAAACGTAAGAGGCACCATATTAATGATTGGCAACGCTACATTAAATCCCATATAATACGAAAATGCATCACACACTACTAATAACAACATAAATAAAGCAGCTGGTACATAATACTTACGATATCCTAGCCAGCCTATATTGAAAATAGCAGCCCAACCATTCCAGCTCCACCTAGCAATCCGCTTATTCTCAAGCTCCCATTTCCTTTTGTAATACGGATATTGTCTCCCTACATATACTTCTAATTCCTTGTCTATTAGCGAGCATCCTTCACCTTGTTCAGTATGCAAAGTCCGCTGGCAACTTTCACAATTCAACTGATCTCCCTCGCAAAGTTGCCCACAATTTATACATTTCAAAACAATCCCTCTTCCCATCCATACGTCATTTCAAAATACCTTCGTGTTTTAATAACCACTCTTTCCTCCATAAACCACCAGCATATCCAACAAGCTTTCCACTCTTTCCTATTACACGGTGACATGGAACGATTATTGAAATTGGATTCCGACTATTTGCTCCTCCTATTGCCCGTACAGCTTTTGTATTTCCAACCTTCTCTGCAATATCTAAATATGAAGCACTTACGCCGTACGGAATAGTATAAAGTGCATCCCATACATTTTTTTGAAATGATGTGCCCTCCGCAGACAGCGGGACCGTAAACTCTTTTCTTTTCCCCTTAAAATATTCATCTAGCTCATTTATACATTGATCTATTATTTCATTTTTATGTTCTTCTTGTCTCTCATCAACAAATATAACAGACGTAATTCCTTTATCGTTCGCTGTAATTTCCAGCAAGCCTAATTCACTTTCATAATAAGCCTGGTACATATGTCATCCTCCAATTCAATTCATATTAATTATTGTAACACGAATAGACAAAATTTTTCGTATAAGCGTTTTATTAGGGAAACAAAAACAAGAATGATACAATGTAAGAAAATTCGATCTAGGAGGCTATGATGAATTCTGAACTTTTTTCACCTTATACAATTAAGGACGTTACATTAAAAAACCGTATCGTTATGTCACCTATGTGCATGTATTCATCAGAAAACGAGGATGGCCAAGTAACTAATTTCCATCACGTTCATTACGGAACAAGAGCTGCTGGTCAAGTTGGTTTAGTTATGATCGAAGCAACAGCCGTGTTACCTGAAGGAAGAATTTCTAATAAAGACCTAGGTATATGGGATGATAGCCTAATTGAAGGCTTACATAAAACGACAACTTTTATACATGATAACGGCGCAAAAGCCGCCATTCAACTTGCTCACGCCGGAAGAAAAGCTGAATTAGAAACGGATGCTCTCGCTCCATCCGCAATTCCGTTTAATGAAACTATGAAAATCCCAGTAGAAATGAGTATACAGCAAATAAAAAAGACCATATTAGCTTTTCAAGAGGCTGCAATACGATCCAAACAAGCTGGATTTGACGTTATTGAAATACACGGCGTTCACGGTTATCTTATTAATGAATTTCTTTCTCCACTTTCTAATAAACGGACTGATGAATATGGAGGTTCACCTGAAAATCGCTATCGTTTCTTACGTGAAATCATTGACTCAATAAATAAAGTTTGGAACGGACCGTTATTTGTTCGTATTTCAGCAAACGATTATCATCCTGACGGTTTAACGGTTCAAGATTACGTTCCATATACAAACTGGATGAAAGAACAAGGAGTAGATTTAATTGATTGTAGTTCTGGAGCTGTTGTTCCGGCACACATTGATGTATATCCCGGGTATCAAGTGCAATATGCTAAACATATTAAAGAACATGCTAACATTGCAACTGGGGCTGTTGGTTTGATTACGACTGGAGTACAGGCAGAACAAATTTTAAATAATAACGAAGCAGATTTAATTTTTATCGGACGTGAGTTACTTCGCAATCCTTACTTCCCAAGAATAGCCGCCAATGAACTTAGCTTTGAGTTAGAAGAACCGTATCAATACAAACGAGCACCGGGGAAAATCCATACGAATAAATAAAACCGAGAATAATATGTACTACTGAATCTAGAAGAATAAAAAGTATACTATAAGATAACGTATGTTATTTCATAATATCGTTTTAAGGTGAATCAACATTTTGCTTGATACACCTATTTTTTTATGTATTTATCTCCCGTTCTGAATATGTGACAGAGTTAAAAATCGAATTCCACAATCGTGATTACGAAAAAAACAATTTCTCAGATTAAGTGAGAAATTGTTTTTTGATATAGTAGTATTCTACATATTAATTCGTGTGTTTAGTTTGAAACTCCAACAATTTTAATTATCATTTACAAATAAGAACGATGCGCTGGCCATGAACAAGGTGGATACCATTCTTCTTCGTAAAACACTTGCTTAATTCCATTTTGCACCATTTCTTTTTTACTCATTCGTATATCCTCCTTTTGCAAATCTCCCCAAAATACGGAATAGTACATATAGGACTTTTATATCTTCGGAACCCAATTCCCTTCAGGTTTTACTCAAACAGATATAAAAACAGATTATTTCCAAATAGAAAGTATATTCTATTTGATTTATTGGCATTACAAACAATAGATATATAATAGTAGTATATTTTCAAATGAGGTGAACCATTCTTATAACACGAAATCATCCGTTTGTATAATACGACTCTAAAAATAGCATTGCAATAAACGAGGTCACTTGTCGTATAAGATCAAGAGTGTTGGAGGCGTATAAAGTGAAACTTTAATCCGCGGGGGTTTGCTGTCGACAAATAGCGGGATAAAAATGCGATTTGCATAATAAATTATCGTAAAAAAGGAGTGGGCTTCCCACTCCTTTTTTACTTTCTTATAATTGTTAAACTACATGTATTTACTATTCATTCAAGATTCAAACTTTTTTTAAATACATGTCATTTTTTCGTTTTTTATTCTATCGTTGTAATTTCATTTGAGTTATAAATATAAATACCCGTTTCTTCTCGCAATGCAGTGATATACATCCCTTTCGCCACATCTTTCGCTGAAATTGGTTTATACTTTTTGAAAGCCCCTTTAAATATAAAAGGAATGATACGAGACAGCTTTTCAGCCATTCGTTCACCGAAACGAAATTCTTGTCGATTTCCTACTAATAAAGATGGCCTAAAAATGTGAATACCACCAATGACTAACTTTTGTAATTCCTCTTCCATTCTTCCTTTAACTTGCGAATAAAAGAAGAACGATTTAGGTTTTGCTCCCATTGAGGACACAACAAGGAAATTTTGTACCCCTTGTTTTTCAGCTAAACAAGCAGCTCGTAACGTATATTCATAATCTACCTTTTTGAAATTTGCCTTTGTTTTTGCTTTTTTGATTGTTGTTCCTAGACAACTAAATACGTCATCTACAGCAAAAAACTCTTTATATTCCTCTAACATCGAAAAATCTATTTGCTTTTGCTGTAACTTTTCATGTTGCCATTGCATTGGTTCCCTTACAAAAATAGTAACCGAATCGTAGTAATCTGATTCAAGTAATAGACGCGTTATCTCTTGTCCAACTAAACCACTTGCACCAAGTACTAACGCTGTTCGCTTATTCATATATGCATATACCTCTTATTTTACTTTTCTCTCCTTCAGTAAAATACAACTTTTAGGAGTTTCCTTCTCTCATTTTACCACAAGTAAAGCACTATGCGTACGCATAGTGCTTTACTCACTCTTTTTTCTCATCTTTCTCTTTCAATTTTGTTACTGTTGATGCATCTCCTAAATTACTTATTAATCTTCTTAAAAAAATTAAGACTAAGGCTAATGGTAATACTACCGCTAATATCAATAAAATAGCTTCCATTAAGTAACCCAAACACTCATCCCCCTCTACACCCTCCTTTCAAATATATGAACGTAGCGTTGTCACATATGCATGCATTCCTAAAAATAATACATCCAAATTTGACAACTTTATAACAAAAACAAATCGGAATGATTATTATTTATTGCAACTTTATAAAAGATGTATTATACTAAGTTCGCAAACTAAAACGTAATTATTCCGTTTTGTATAAAAATGATATTTTTCTTCTATAATTGGGGAAAATATATCCGTAAAAAAAGAAAAGAGGAGAACTTCATGCCTAAAAGATTGACTATATTTTCATTCTTACTTATTTTCACTTTAATTTTTACTGGCTGCTCAAATAAAAAAGAAGGTAATGCCAAGAAAGACGGAAAGCTAACTGTTTATACTACTATTTTTCCTCTTGCAGATTTTGCAAAAAAAATTGGTGGCGACTATGTAACTGTTGAAGCGATTTACCCACCTGGTGCAGATTCACATACATTTGAACCAAGTCAAAAACAAACAGTACAAGTTGCAAAAGCCGATTTATTCGTTTATAACGGCGCTGAATTAGAACCATTTGCTGAAAAAATGGAAAAAGCATTACAAAAAGAAAATGTTAAAATTGTAAATGCATCAAAAGGTATTGAACTGCGTACTTCTACTGAAGAAGAGCATCATGATCACGGAGACGGCCATAAAGAGGATGAACATCATCACGATAAAGACCCACACATTTGGTTAGACCCTACTCTAGCAATGAAACAGGCAGAAAAAATAAAAAATGCACTTGTAGAATTACAGCCTGATCATAAACAAGAGTTCGAAAAAAATTTCGCAGCACTGCAAACAAAATTTACTGATTTAGATGATCAATTTAAAGCAGCTGTTTCGAATGCAAAAACGAAAGATATTTTAGTTTCTCATGCGGCTTATGGATACTGGGAACAACGCTATGGCCTGAAACAAATTGCTATCGCTGGTATTTCAGCTTCTAATGAACCATCTCAAAAACAGCTTGCTGACATTACAAAAACAGTAAAAGAACATAATCTACAATATATTTTATTTGAAACATTCTCTACACCAAAGGTAGCATCCGTAATTCAGAAAGAGACAGGTACAAAAATTTTACGCTTAAATCATCTTGCTACTATTTCTGAAGATGATGCGAAGAACAATAAAGATTACTTCACTTTAATGGAAGAAAACGTAAATACATTAAAAGAAGCTACTAACTAATCAAATTTTTAAAAGAAGCTGAATATTTCATTCAGCTTCTTTTTTATTTGTTCTTACTTGACTTGACTAAAATAACAAGTAAAATTATCCATATTAGCTTTTAAGCTTTATTAATTTAGAAGGTGAGTTGGAATTATGACTCTTCACATTCGTGAAGTAACAGAAAAAAATTGGCGTTCAGTAGCTGCTTTAAACGTCGCAAAAGACCAGCAGCAATTTATTGAAAGCAATGCGTTTTCTCTAGCAGAATCATTATTTGAAGGAAACGGAACGTCAGTAGGTTTATATGATGGAGAAACACTTGTAGGGTATGCAATGTATGGATGGTATTTGGAAAAACGCAAAAGCGTATGGTTAGATCGATTTATGATTGACCAACAATATCAAGGAAAAGGATATGCAAAACGTTTCCTTCGCATACTCATTCAATTCTTACAAGATAAATATGAATGTAAAATAATTTATTTAAGTTTACATCCAGACAACAAACTCGCAATGGGGTTATACGAGTCATTTGGTTTCCGTTTAAATGGTGATATTGATGACGATGGTCCAGTTGTAGGTGTTGTAATGGAGTTACTATTAGATGAACATACAAGCCTGTGAAAACAGGCTTTTTATTATCCTTCGTTTTTTGCAATCGAGCATTTTTCTACAAAATACTTAGTTAAGTCAAAAAAATAAGCCTGCAATATATGCAGACTTATTTCACACACTCCCCGAAATGTTCTTGGAACCATTCCTTATTAATATCTTTTCCGATAAACACAACTTCACTTACTCGTTCTTCGCCCTCTTGCCACTCTCTATCATATGATGCAGCAAACAGTGTATGCACACCTTGGAAAACGATACGTTTATCTACTCCATCAATCGATAAAATTCCTTTGTAGCGATATAAATACTCCCCTAGCTCTTGAACGACAGCTGACATCCACTCATTTAGTTTTTGTAAATCTAACGGTCGCTCTTCGCGTAGTACAAACGACTTTACCCCTTCTAGATGATTATGCTCTTTATGAGGATAAATTTGTAACGTATCTTTCGTTTTAAACGTTTGAATTTGTAGTAACGATGGAATATCTACATCACAGTTAGTCGCCTCGATTAACTCTGCAGTTGGGTTAATACCTTGCAGTTCCTGCAATAGATTTTCCTTTTCACTTTCATCCACTAAATCTAATTTATTTACTAAAACGACATCAGCAAATGCAATTTGTTCCTTTGCTTCTAGTCCTTTTTCAAAATGTTTATGTATATGGTAACTATCTACTACTGTTACAACGCCGTTAATTTGGTATGCAGATTGAATCACAGGATCTAAAAAGAATGTTTGAATAATCGGACCTGGATTTGCAAGACCAGTCGTTTCAATTACTAATCCATCAAATTCCATTTTACCTTCTGCTTTTACGTCCAGTAATTGTTTTAAAGCGACTAGTAAATCTTCACGTACAGTACAACATAAACATCCATTCGTCATCTCCATAATCTCTTCTTCGACATTCATAATCAACTGATTATCAATACCAATTTGCCCTATTTCATTTACAATCACTGCTAATTTATGACCGTGATTTTCTGATAAAATGCGATTTAATAATGTCGTTTTCCCTGATCCAAGAAAACCAGTTAATATCGTTACTGGAATCATTTCGTACATCTCCTTATAGCTATATGTTTTTACATTATAGCATATAGGGAAAATCGTTTTTGTAGCAAAACATATTTATTGTATGTACGACACTGTAACTATATAATAATATGTAGCAAGAAAGCCTTTTCAAAAAATGATTCATTCATCAAGGAGGTACTTATAATGGAACGAGTTCAAATGGCCGAAACACTAGAATTTTCTCGTATTATTCAAGGTTTTTGGCGTTTAGCAGAATGGAATATGACAAAGCAAGAGTTACTCTCTTTTATGGAAGCTTGTATGGATATGGGAATTACTACTTTCGATCATGCTGATATTTATGGCGGATATACGTGTGAAGGATTATTTGGAGAAGCATTACAACTCAAGCCTTCCTTACGCGAAGACATGCAAATTATCACAAAATGTGGAATCGCTCCCCCATCACCAAAATTTCCAGAGCGATATGTTGCGCACTACAATACGAGTACTGAACATATAATAAAAAGCGCGGAAGACTCATTACGAAACTTACATACTGATTATATTGATGTACTGCTCATTCATCGCCCTGATCCATTTATGGATCCAAATGAAGTAGCAGAAGCGTTCTCACGCTTAAAGCAAGAAGGAAAAGTCCGTCACTTCGGTGTATCTAACTTTTTACCTTCACAGTTTAATATGTTAAGTTCTTATTTAGATTTCCCGCTCATTACAAATCAAATTGAAGTATCTGCGATGCAGCTTGAACATTTCGAAAAAGGGACAATTGATTTATGCCAAGAAAAGCGAATCAATCCTATGATTTGGTCGCCTCTTGCTGGCGGAGAAATCTTTACTGGTCAATCAGAACGTGCCGTACGTTTACGTGAAACGTTACAAAAGGTTGCTACTGAACTAGATGTTACTAGCATCGATACAGTTATGTATGCATGGCTGCTTGCTCATCCAGCTAACATGATGCCAATCGTTGGATCTGGTAAATTAGACCGTGTTAAAACAGCCGCTCTTGCTACAAAAGTTAATTTAGATCGTCAACAATGGTTTACAATTTTCGAAAGCTCTAATGGACATCCTGTACCATAATACACAAAAAGAAGAGCTGTTTCTTTACAGCTCTTCTTTTTCATATGTATTTCTAGTCATGGCAAATACACACATATCCCTTAATCCATTTCCATCTACCGCTACACTCGCACTTTCCAATGTGCCTTCTAACTTAAAGCCTAATTTCTCAGGTATCGCTCTACTCTTCTTATTTAAAGAATCGCATCGAATTTCTACGCGGTTTGCTTTCAATTCAGTGAAAGCAAACTCCATTATACCTTTTGCAGCCTCTAGCATATAACCCTTTCCACTAAACCTTGAATCAATCCAATACCCAATTTCAAATTGAGGTATATCCCAATTAATGCGATGCAATCCAGCTGATGCAATAAATTCACCTGTTTCTTTCGAAAAAACTAGTAATCTTAAATCCTCACGTTGCAAAAATTGAATATGCGATTTTCTAATACTCATCTCTACTTCTTCCTCTGTTTGCTCTTTCTGTGCAAAAACCATCCATGGTTTTAATTCTTTCATAGAAGCTTGAATTGCATCGTATACAGCTTTACCGTCACCCGGTTTCGGCATTCGAATAAATAGCCTATCAGTATAAAATTCAGAAGGAAAATCGAATAATAACGGATTCACTTTCAACACTCCTTTTAATGCTTTTATATATAATAATATCCATCTCAAACCATACAGTAAAGAAATTTCTGAATTTTACACATTTTAACCATTTACCTCTACCGCTACACGAACTCCAGATTCAATTGCACCTTGTATCCATCCGTGATATAACGTTGTATGATCACCTGCAAAGTATAATCTCCCCTCTGGTTTTATAATCGCTGGTTGTAGCTCAGATTCTTGCCCTGCCTGAAATAGCGCAAACCCTCCAAGTGCATATGGATCCAATGTCCAACTTTTTGATATGCCAGACATGAACTCATCATATACTTGACCGCCTAATATTGTCGCTAAATTTTGTAATGTGTAATAAATACGATCACCTTTTGATAACCCATCCCATAACAATGCATCATAAGACCATGTATAGCTGCCTAACATCATAGCGGGTCCTTTTTCTCCAATTCCGTGACTTGGATAATAGGCGTAACGAATTGGTAAATCCGTTATAATCCTGCCACCTAACTGTCCTTGTTCTTCCCAAAATCGACTTTTAAATTGAATTCCTATTTTTGTCGCTGGCATATAATGCAATTCACGAATTGCTTTCCATTTTTCATGAGATATAGAATCAAATGGATCTACTTCCACAAAGCGCATTGTCGAAAATGGAATTGTAATAATAACTAAATCCCCTGTAATACTACTATACTCAAAAGTTTCCTCGTTTCGATAGAAAGCTGTCACACCGTTATTGTGTTGATGTAGCTTCATTAATTTTTGATTATATATAATATTTTCTTCTAATTGTGGTAAGAAAGACTTTGGTAATCTATCATTCCCGCCTACTATTTCACAAAATCCACTCTCCTCCTGCATAATGTATAAAAAGCGTAGTGTCTCAACAAATGACCTTTCCAAAAAACCTTCTAAATCTAATAGAACACCGATCATCTCAATTGTTACTGGCGAGAAATACGTATTATATTGATAAGGATGATACTTTAAAAATTGTCCTGTAGAGTATCTCCCAAAATCCTTTACTACAACATCCCAATTTTTCTCTGGGTTCTTTTTTATAAAATTTATAATGGGCTGTACCGCTAGCAATAATAGCTCCTCAGACGTTTTTCCGACCTCATTCATTTCTACAGGATACTTTAATATACTTGGATCTTTTTCGTATTGTTTTAATGTCGTTTTCCGGCCATTTACGAAAATGATATCCGTCTCATTCCTATTAATAAACGGGCTCACCTGTAGCCCAAATTTTCTTATATATGCCATCGTTAATGTGTGCGAATACGGAATTCTCATTGCCCCAACATCTAAATATAATCCGGTATCTTCCATTCTAACCGTCTCTATGCGGCCACCTACCCGGTTGTTTGCTTCAAAAATCTTCACATCATGTCCTGCAGCCTTTAATAAAGATGCCGAAACCAACCCAGCCATACCGGCCCCTACTACTATAATTTGTTTCGAACGTGTCGTCTTCTTTAACCCTTGATTTATCACTTTCAACACTTCATCCATCTCAATGTTATACATTATATCTTTCTGCACAATTCCACCCCTTACTTCATAAAATGGGCATTAGTGGTTTAGTGCATTTTATTCATAAATTCCTATAAACATAACAACATAGCAAGTGGAATATTCACTAAAAGTACATAAGAGGTAGCTTTCACATCTCTTCACGCTTCGTATAATATAGCAACGGCAAAGAAGGAGTGGTTGAAAATGAAACAAACTTACGACTACCACGCTACAAAGAAATATTTAGAAGGAAAGAAGCACCAACTATGCAACAAACTTAGTTGTAAGCATCTATCTAAAAAAGAGCGTGAACAACTAAAACTTGAGATTGATAACTACGAATATATTTTAAATTTAGTTGAAATGAATCATTATGAACGAGGATTTTCTCGTTAAAAGTAAATATAGAATTTATCCACTTTATATTTTGAGCATTTTATTACGCATTTTTCGTAAGTAAATATATAATAGGATGTACATTAAGATTGAGAGGTATATTCTATGATCAAATTAAGTGTATTAGACCAATCACCTATTTCAGATGGTAGTACAGCAGCCCAAGCTTTTTCACATACAGTTACGCTTGCACAAGAAGTTGAAAAACTCGGATATACACGCTTTTGGGTATCGGAGCATCACAACTCTGTCAGCCTTGCTGGTTCAAGTCCTGAAATACTTATTTCTCATATTGCAGCAAAAACAAATCGTATGAGAGTGGGTTCAGGTGGTGTTATGTTGCCGCACTATAGCTCATATAAAGTTGCTGAGAATTTCCGCGTTTTAGAAGCGCTTTATCCAAATCGTATTGACCTTGGTGTCGGCAGAGCACCTGGTGGTATGCCAATTGCAACTCGCGCACTTCAAGAAGGGAAAATGGTCTCACTTGATCAATATCCAGAACAAATTGCAGATGTGGCAATGTACTTACATGATCAAGTACCAGAAAACCATCATTATGCAAATTTAAAGGCTACTCCTGTAATTACAACATCTCCTGAGATGTGGATGCTCGGTTCTAGCGGAGAGAGTGCAATGATTGCTGCAAAACAAGGTGCTTCTTTTGCATTCGCACAGTTCATTAACGGATACGGTGGCCCTGAAGTAATGGAAGCTTATCAGGAACAATTCCAACCTTCCTATTTAGGAGATAAACCAAAATCAATCGTCGCTATTTTTGTTATTTGCGGAGAAACAAATGAAGAGGCAGAAAAAATCGCTTCTAGTTTAGATTTATCAATCTTATTACTAGAACAAGGAAAGCGTACAACTGGTACTCCTTCTATTGAAACTGCACAAAATTATTCATACAGCGCTTATGATTTATTCCGTATAAAAGAAAATCGTCAACGTATGATCGTCGGTGATCCATCTTCTGTGAAAGAAAAAATCGTAAACTTAAGCAAAGCGTACAATACTGAAGAATTTATGATTGTCACAATTACCCATCGATTTGAAGATAAATTGAATTCCTATCGCTTACTAGCAAATGCTTTTCATTTATAATGATAAAAGGGAGATACATCAATTACGATGCATCTCCCTTTCTTACTACTTCTTGTTTTCATTTTCTATATATTCAATAGCCTCTTTTAATAACTCATCAAAATGATTAGGGTAATCATGATTTAAGTTAGGTACAACTTTATACTTATGTTCAATGTTCCTATCTTTTAATAATTGTACAAATTGCTGCGTACATTCGAAACAATCTTCATCTTGTTCCCCACACACTATATATCCCTTTATATTTTTATCTTGTAGCACTCCTAACAACTCATTCCATTCTTCAATCTCTGGAAGCCACGGCGCCACAAAAATAAAACCATCTACATCTATATCTTTTTGTAAAATCGTATACAAAGCTACTCTTGCACCAGCAGAAAAACCACCAATTATTACACTTTCTACTGTATGATTTTCTTTAAAATTAACGTAATGCTCTTTTAATTCTTCTTTCCCTCTATGTATATCATCCCAAACAAACCCATCTGAAAACTGAATTTGCGAAGACTGTGGTAAAGCTAACGTATAATCTTGTGTCAAAACAGTTTTCCAATATGGTTCTATTATTTCTATATTTTCTTGATCTCCGTGCATTGCAATAAATAGTTTTTCTTTTTTCTTACCATCTATAAATTTCACGTCTGCTCGTTCTGTTTTCTTTGCTAATTCTTCTCTCTCTTTACATAATTGAACCATTTTATGAAACTCTTCAAATTTATGTAGTGATTTTAAATCGTCGTCGGTAATTAAATATTCATTTCCGTACCAAAATCCATTGTCTATAATAGCTTCCTTCATTAACTGTAACGCTTCTTCTTCAAGCCCCGCTGCACTCGCTAGTGCATATTTGAAATTATATATTTGCGCCTCATTCCCCACTATGCCTTTCGCATGCTCCATTATATAAGTGTATGCTTCCAAACTTCCTTTATTTGCGTAACAATGTAACGTTTCATTTAATAATTGAATGTAAGTCATACTATTTTTCATACACCCATTCCCCCGTAATCTTTTATAATATTTAGTTCTCAAACCTTTATACCATTCTGTAATCACTGTATATAACTCAAGCTAACAATACTTAATCATTACTCCCCTTCGTCCAATAAGTTTAGTATAAAATTGAATAGACTGAAAAATCAATATTTTTATAAACAAAAAAAGACAACAATATATTTATTGTTGTTTTCCATACATCTACCCACTCTTTTGTTTTTTTCTGTCTGGTTTACTTGAAACTAAATAATGTTTTTCTGAAATATATAAATCTCTTTTTAATATACGATTTAAATACGGTCCTAATTTCATCCCGCATATAAGACGCTCTTCACTACCTTCAACAATTGGAAACATTTCTTTTTCTGTTACGTACTGATCTACTGCTTTTTGTACGATATCAATTTCTTTAACTAGGTTTAGGTTTTCTTCTGTATGTTCAAATACCTCAAGCGTTTCCTTCGTAATAAGAAAACTATTTGTTGGAAATGCAAGTAAATACGGCTTTAACAAATCATAATTTACTGTATAATCATCATTTACTAATACTGTATAAACAATATTAGCATTCTTTTCTAGAAACTTAGCCATCGCTTGTTCTAATTCATCTTTCGTAATTTCACGCTCTTCTTTTCCAGTTCTGAAAAAGCGAAACATCGCATCGCCTCCTTTTTACTATATTATAGCATAAAAGAAAACTGAAAAATTACAAAAAAAGCCATTGAAAGAATTTTTCAATGCCTTTTTTCTTTATATACTTATATTTATTTTAAGAACGCACTTAGCATCCATACATGTTGTTCTAATGTTGTATGAATCGCTAACAACATGTCCGCTGATGTTTCATCGCCAGCTTCACCAGCAACTTCCATACCTTCTTTTAATTCTTGAATAAGTGCAGAATAATCATTCACTAATGTTTGCACCATTTCTTCTGCAGATTCCTTGCTTGTCCCTTCATTCACACTAGATGTTGCAAGATATTCTTTCATTGTCGCTAGCGGTTTACCTTCCAACGCTAAAATACGTTCTGCTAATTCATCAATATTTGTTCCAGCTTCATTGTAAAACTCTTCAAATTTTTCATGTAACGTAAAGAAGTGTGGTCCTGTCACATACCAGTGATAATTATGTAGTTTCACATATAACACATTCCAGTTTGCTACCTGCTTGTTTAATACTTCAACAACATTTGTTTTCGTACTCATACAATCCACTCCTCTTATCATTTCATAATGTTTATCTTTTAATAACCTAGTTACATGTTACCATACATTTCCTATCCTTTCGAACGATTGGCTCATATGTAACAAAGTTTTAACACCTTTAATACTTCCCTAATATCTTTTAATTCATGTATGTTTTCAAACACTTCATACGTCTAATTGTCCAAGCTCATACATATGCATAATAGTAAATCAAGCTCATCGTAGTAGAAAGAGGGATAACATGGACAATCAACAATGGCAAGTGGCAAAGAAAGTCGCTGCTACTTATATTGGAACAGTCGTTGGAGCTGGATTTGCTACTGGACGAGAAATTGTTGAATTTTTCACAGTGAACGGATTATATGGAACAATTGGCATATGTGTAAGTGGATTTTTTTTTATTTGGCTTGGCACAAAGATGATGTTACTTTCATCACAAATTGGTGCATTTTCAGCGCAAGAATTTAACAAATATTTATTTGGGGATGTATTTGGCAATGTTGTAAACACACTATTATTACTCGTATTATTTGGTGTAACGAGCGTTATGTTATCAGGAGCGGGGGCGGTATTTGAAGAGCAACTTCGTTTACCAAGACAACTTGGTATTTTCATTATATTGATCGCCTGTCTCATTATAGGTAGTCGCGGGTTACAAGGGGTTTTTGAAGTTAATACACTTGTCGTACCTATTATGATGATTTTTATTATCGGACTTGCTATTACAACTTTTTTTCACGGTACAACTTCTATTAGTGACACTATTCCTGCAGAAAGCTGGAATATGAAGTGGATTACTAGTCCTATTACATATGTCGCCTTAAATCTTTCTCTCGCCCAAAGCGTTCTCGTCCCGTTAGCCAGTGAAGTAAAAGATCGAAAGGCCATTTTATGGGGCGGTATTTTAGGCGGTGCAGGACTTTCTTTAATTTTATTATGTAGCCATTTAGCTATCTTATCAGTCGATCAATTTTATCAATATAATATCCCAATGGCTGAAGTCATAAGAAAATTCAATGCAACTTTTCACTTTTTCTTTGTTCTTATCATTTTCGGTGAAGTGTTCACAACTTTAGTTGGTAATGTGTTCGGAATGACAAAACAAATGCAATCCATCACCGGATGGAAAAGTAACAATATTATTTTCTTCATTTTACTAATTAGTTATTGCTTTAGTTACATTGGTTACAGTGAATTACTCCACATTCTATACCCTATAATCGGGTGGGTCAGCATCATTTTACTGCCAATTATTGCTTTTAAACAACTTCAAAAAACATAAAAGAAGCATCCATGTTATTGGATGCTTCTTTTATGTTCATTCACAATCATCGCATACTTCCCAGTACGGCCCCATTTCGAGTGCTAAATATGGCTTTAATTGCAAGCGAATCATCCGACTAGGCATACGTTCTAAAACGAATTGAATCCCTTCTTCATCTTCGTCTAATTCAACTTTTGAAATCGCAATTCTTTGCATAATAGAAATAGGCATTCCATCTTTATATAAAGTGATTTTCACCTCATCATATTCATTAAAATACACTTCAACACTCATTTGATTTTTCAACATTTCATCAACAATTTCATATTTATCATTTCGTTCCTGGATTATATATTTCCAGCCGCCTCTACCTTCTTCTTTCGGAGCTGCTTGAAATAATGTCATCAAATCCTCGTATAGCATAAGATAACCCCTCTCTTACTAAAAAACGATGAGTATTTTATATACCCTTTATCTCTATCACTTTCCATATGTATTGTACCATATATCGCCGTTTTTACCGTATTCATTTGCTTCATAGATGCATATAAAATACCTGATTCTCTTCATTGCGGTGTGAGTTATCTCCTATTTCATTTCTTAATACTCTTCTATAGCTTTCAAATAATATCACACTTAAGCAAATCCACTTTTTGTCCATCCTCCACTTATTATTTGCTTGCAACAACAAAAAAGAAGAGTGACTTATATCACTCTCCTTAAAAGAATTTCCCAGTAGCTGCTAACGCTAATACTAGTATTAAAATTGTAAATAATAATGATACAATGAAACTAAAAATAGGTAATGCTTTCTTTTCATTCTTCTTAAAGAGTAACTTTAAACTAAGAAAGATGTTTACTGGTACAAGTATAAAATAAAAATATTTAACAATTTGCACCGAACTATTCGAAAGTGTTTTTAAAATAAACACTTCAATTAAAAAGACAATAAAAAATGAAATACTTAACCAAAACGAGACATAACTAAGCCAAGAATGTCTTTTGGTACCCCAATAACCTCCCATAGTAATCTCCTTTATTTGCATTTTATATGACTATAATTATACACAAAGTTAACAAATACCTCTATTTTTCGACAAATATTATACATGATATACCTTTAAACATCATAAAAATACTCTCTATCCCATTTCATGTTACATAATAAAAACAGACTACTCCAAAATCGCATACTGCTATTTTGGAGTAGTCTGTCCTCTGTTACACTTTAAATCTTTCAATTAACCCTTGTAACTCTTCAGCCATTTGAGATAATGTACCAGCCGCCGAACTAATCTCCTCAATGGACGCTAGTTGTTCTTCTGCTGATGCTGCAACGTTTTGAGTACTCGTCGCATTGTTCTGTGCTGTCATTGCAATTTGACCTACTGAAATAGACACTTCATTTGCACCTTTTGACATCCCATTAGCCGTTTCAACCATCGTTTTAATTTGATCTGCAATTTCATTTGTAGATTGTAAAATCTCAGTAAAGTTTTGCTTCGTTTCATTCGCAATAACAAGTCCAGATTGAACTTCTTCATTTACATGACCCATAGATTTTACCGTCTTACTCATGTCATCTTGTATTTCACATATTAATTTACTAATCTCACTAGAAGATTCGCTAGACTTCTCCGCCAATTTACGTACTTCATCTGCAACAATTGCAAATCCTCTTCCATGCTCTCCTGCTCTTGCAGCTTCAATTGCCGCATTCAAAGCTAGAAGATTTGTTTGATCTGCAATATTTTGAATGACTTCTAGTATGTCACCAATTTGTTTTGATTTATTATTTAGCAACTGTATAACTTCATCTGATTGTGAAACAGATTCTGCAATAGACTGCATTTGATTTACTGTTTTTCCGACTAGTTTTCCACCATCTTCTGCTTTTTCACGAGTATGAGCAGAAGCCGTACTAATTGATGATGAACTATTTGCTACATGCTGAATTCCTTCTGTTACATCAAATAGTAACATTGCACCATTTTCTACACTTGTCGTTTGCGTAGTTGCCCCACTCGATATTTCATCCATTGCCATTGTAATTTGCTCAGTCGCTTCACTCGCTTGTCTTACACTTGCCGTTAGCTCTTCTGATGCTGCTGCAACATGCCCGGCCGAAGTATTAATTCTTCCAATTAACGTTCGCAATGCATCTGTCATCTCATTAAATCCTTTTGCAAGTTGGCCAATTTCATCATTAGAATGAATTTCGATTGTTTGCGTTAAATCTCCCTCACTTATTTCTTTAGAAGTAATAACTAATCTCTTTAATGGCTTCGTTATAGAAAGTGTCACAAAATAAATAAGTGACCCACCTATAACTAATGAAATGAACATAACGATTAACATATTGTAAAATACAGGCTGCGCAGCTTCAATTACTTCATTTGAGTACATCGTCCCACCGATTTTCCAACCTGTTTTTACATTTGTAGCAAATACCATTTGTTTTTCGCTGCCATCATACATATATGAAAAAGCGCCATGATTATCTTCATAAATTTTCTTCGCCCAAGAATCAGCTGCTTTTCCCCCTGATTTTTCTTGAGGATGTGCAATTATTTTTTGTTGCCCATCTAAAATGAAAGCATATCCCTTTTTACCAATATTGATTAACTTTGTTGTTTTTAATAAATTCTCTAAACTTAAATCTACCGCTACAACACCGTTTTTATCTTCTACTTGTTTTGCAATCGTTACGACAATATGTCCATTCCCCTTCGCTTTGTAGGGCTCAGTAATTACAATACCACCTTGTTTTGCCACTGCATCTTTATACCAAGAACGTTCTGTTGGATCATAGTCTGCTGCCATTTGTATATTTGGTTCTTGCACAAATTTCTTATCATTCCCAGCAACGTATACTTGTTCAATATCTTTATTCAAATTGATATATTGAGATAACATCTTTCTTAATTCTTCTTGATTATCCCCTTGATACATATTACCTTGAATCACCCGTGCAAAGTTATTCACATCATTAAATTTCGCCTCAATCATTTGATTGATTAAATTATCTAATATTTTTATATTGTCGTGAGCACTGCTCGTAATTTGTGATTCAAAATTCTTTTTAGCTGTTTGATAAGACATACCTCCAATAATAGAGACAGCCGCAATTAAAATGATAAAAAACGAAATTAGTAGTTTTTTTGCTACTTTCATATCACGAAACCAATTTAATAGTCTACCCATTACAAACCTCCTGCTTTTCAATTTCAAAAGTTAAATCTAGCGAGTTCTAAACATTTCCCATCCCTAAATTATTATTTTCATAATCTATTACGATGAATACTTTGTAAAGTTTAAACAATTAAATTCCCTTTGTCTATATATTTGAATAATATTATTATAAAATTTACAAATACAAAAAAAAGCCAAAGGGAACCACCCTTTGGCTTTTTACATTTTTTTATGCTGTTTAGAAATCTTTTTCCACTTATCACGCTCTGCTCTTGCAAGAACAGCATCTTGTTTTCTCATAAAATACGCCAGTTCTTTTTGTAATTTTTTATAGCTTTGCAAACGATTTATCGTAACAATTCCGTTATCAATTGCATGATGCACTGCGCATCCTGGCTCATTTTCATGCTTACAGTCCCTAAAACGGCACGTTTTTGCTAATTTTTCAATATCAGAAAATGTTGTTTGAATTGCATCGCTACCTTCCCAAAGCTGCAGTTCCCTCATACCCGGAGTATCAATAACTAAACTACCACTCGGTAATCGGAACAATTCACGATGAGTTGTCGTATGCCTTCCTTTACTATCTTCCTCACGAATATCTCCCATTTTTGCTACTTCAATTCCTATAAGTGCATTTAGCAAAGTCGATTTTCCAACCCCCGATGATCCGACTAGAGCAATTGTTTTCCCAGAAGAAACAAATTGCTGCAACGATTCAATACCAGTATGCTCTAAACTATCAACGACGAAAATCGGAACACCAATTGCCACAGCTTCCGTTTCAACAATTTTCTGTTCCACGTCTTCACATAAGCTACTCTTTGTTAAAACAATAACAGGCATTGCACCACTTTCATACGCTAATAGTAAATAACGTTCTATTCTTCTTACGTTAAAATCATGGTTAAGTGCATTTACTAAAAATAGATAATCTACATTTGCTGCTATTACTTGTTCTTCCGTTCGATTACCAGCCTCTTGTCTAGAAAAAGAGCTTCTTCTTTGAAAAATACGATGAATAATTGCTTTCTTTTCATTCTCTATTTTCTTTATATACACCCAATCACCAACCGCTGGATAATCTCCCTTCGTTACTACTTCATGCCGAAACTTTCCAGACAGCTCTGCCATATATTCACCATCATTACAAATAATTCGATATATATGTTTATGCTCAAGTAAAATACGCCCTACTTCAAAGTTCTCTACAGCTTGTTCTTCAAAAAAAGAATCCCAGCCGAATGATTCTAAAATATTTTGATTCAAATTGATATCCTCCCTAGTTTAAGCTAAGCGGAAGGATCGTGCGCTCACTTATACAGTCTCGCCCTTTCCATCCACCTTTGTATTTGGTTTATTATTCATATACGTTATTTTCGCCATAATACATCACTCCGTTCTCATTTTAATTACTCTCATTATATGGAATATCCATTTAAAAAGCTACCTTATTTAACACAATTTTCAAATATTTCATTTTTCATCATTCTAATTTGTCCACAGTGACTAACCTCATCTTCTAGCACATGAAACCACAGATAGTGCTGGTTATACGCTACACCGTTAGGCCACTTTCCTTCTGACATAAGCCATTCATCATCTTGTTCATTCAAATACTTCAGAGATTCTTCTCGAACACTTTGTAGAAGTTGTACATAATACTGTATTTCATGACTACGGATTATTCTCCCCGCTTTCCCTAAATATAGTGCGTCTTCCCATATTTCTAATTCTTCTTTTGTAAAGTCGCGCTCTTGAAATGAAATAAGTTGATGGGCTTTTTCTATAGCTGCTATATGCTTTAGTAACGCTCCGATGGAATTCCCTCCACTCGTCATAATGAAATCTAATTGCTCAACAGATAGATCGTTTATTTCCTGTAATGTTACAGCCCTCGTATGCTCCAGCATCCTTACTAATTCCCCTATATTTTTTGTATAACCATCTACACTTCTTATTCGATAATTTATATTCATATTAAGGAATAACCGCTTCATATAATAGACTGAAAAATATCAGATTTTTCTGTTATAATTAAATTGAATACGTAATAAACCCAAACAAACTTTCTCAATATGCTTCTATGAAATATTAAAAGGAATCAATATAAAAGAATCGAATCTTATTCACTAAAAGGAGTGGATTCGATGGAAATGTATCAATGGCTAACTGCTGTTCTCGTTGGTGGCATTACTGGTTTCGTTTCCCATCTTATCAATAACCAAGGCAAGTTATTGCTTCCACGCCGTTTGAAAACTTTTTTTCACTTTGGGTTTTTGACTGATATTTTCACTGGTAGCTTAGCTGCACTTCTTGGACTCGTTCTATTCGATGTCACCTTAATAAAAGAAATTATAAAAGTATCCATTGTGACTGCTATTTCCGGTCAGACTTTCTTACTGCACCAAGCGCTTGGTGGTGAGCAGGCTAAAAATACACAAATTGGGAAAGCTGATGAGAAGATTCAAGAAATTGACAAATTATTACGACGTTAGTCTATACTTTCTTTAAAAATTATTGCTATAATAAACAATAAATATTTTCTATTGCGTCGTTTGTCAGAAGAAAGGGTGTTTCGTATGACAAAAAAGAAAATAGAAGATTTCTTAACAAACACTGAAAAAGAGGAACTGCTAGAAAACTATAAATGTTTACGAGAAGCCCGCACAAAAAGCGAAGCTAATTATTTTGGTGAAGCAGTAGACCATCTATTAAATAAAGCAAAACAACGAATTATTAAAGATGCAGGCATACATGATGAAAATGCAGCAACAGTTCAATCAAAGAGAAAAGCACTGTTTTAGTTACATTAACTAAAACAGTGCTTTTTATTTAGAATTTTTTCTTCTTGCCATGCTATATAATATTAGCCCGTGCAAACCATTTTAATAATAGGTTTATTAAATCGCTTCTTTTAAATCTGAATGCGGATTTGGTCCGTATTGATTGTCATTTTCTTCACTTTCAATGATAAAAAATACAAGTAAAACAATGCTACCAAACGGTACAAAATTTAATAGTTGCCACCATCCTGTTTTCCCAATATCATGCAATCGTCGTGCACCAACCGAAAAACTTGGTATAATCATTACTAACATAAATAGCAACGCAATAATAGCAACTAACACCTCTGAAAATGATGAGAAAAATACCAATAACCAAAAAATTACGATATTCGATAAACTAAAAGTCCAGTACTCTTTTCGCGTAGCTCTACCACTAAAATTCCCATAATCCTTTAGAGCTTTCAAATACCATTGCATTTAAATCTCTCCCTTTTATCCCCAATAAAATTAAAACATGTAATTATTAACAGATAAGTAGAAATATAACACAGCATTTATGTAAAATCCATATCCTCATCTAAATTATCCTCTATTTAAATAGTTTTTTTTTCAGCATTTTTCACATTACTTTCACATCTATTTCACAAATATAAGTAGTCCTATATGTTAAACTACATATATCCTTTTCCAAGGAACTATATGCCGATATATAAATCCCTATCTTTGTAGGGATTTTTTATTTTTGAAGTCCTCATAACATTGTTACAATACATTTCTTCTACTATTTCTATACTTTTAGTAACCACTGTAATTAAAAGCACATTCATGTATTCACACTCTGATTAATTCTGATTTGCGAAATATTTATACAGGCTTTATGATGCAATTCCTGTTTCACTATCTTCATTAAGCTTTTCACTTTTTCTAAACAAAAATAAAGCTCTTATATATAGTAACGCAGTAAAACTACCTATAAGTATAAAATTGTGAGATGCTGCAAATAGCAGTCCTGCTATTGCCGCTCCAATCATTTGACCAATATACATAGAAGCATTAGCAAGCGCGGCTCCTGTTCCTCTTGCTACACTAGACAGGTTTTGTAAGTGCCTCATCATCAATACAAACAAAATTCCTGTCACAAAAAATAAAACAAAGAATAATAGCTCCACAAATATAATGTTCTTTACATGAGGAAGTACTACATATAGCACTGCTGTAAATATAATTCCACCATAGAAAGAAAGGTTATAACCAATTTTATTTACGATTCTTGGGCCAAAAATATTCCCTATTAAATTTCCTAACCCTAATACAAGCATAGCTGTTCCTATTTCATGAACTTGTAAACCAAATTGAATGGAAAGCCATACACCGAAAAATGAAAATGCAGCAAAATTACCAGTTTGAAAAACAAAATATGCAAAATAAGAAAGTGAAACCTTTGAATCTGTAAGTAATTGTTTATAGCGCTTTAAGATGTTTGTTTTACTTCCACCTATATAAACCGGTTGTATTTCTGGTAATACTACATAGATAAGAACGACAAGTAGTGCTGATAATATACCGATGATGAAGAATGGTATTGTGTAGTGTATCATTGCCAAATACGATCCAACTGGCAGCCCTAAAATTTGAGAGATTGCTAACCCTGCTGTTGCAATTCCAATTGCCTTTACAATTTGCTCCTTCTCTATAAGGAGCGGAATAGATGCCCACACTTGTGGAGATACAAAGGCTGCACTTACACCTGCTAAAAATCTAAATGCTAGCATCCATAGAAAACTCGGTGCCATTCCACATAAAAACGTACTTAACGCAAAAAAACTCATTCCTATTACCATCACTTTTTTTCTATTTAAGCCATCTGATATAGGACCAGCAATAAGCGCAAATCCAGCGTATCCTAAAGCATATGAACTCACCATCCATCCTGATAGCTCAGTTGAAACATGATACACCTGTTGTAATGTCGGTAAAAGTGGCGAAATTAAGAAAGTATCTGTACCTATCATAAACATTATCATAAAGAATACAGCTAGTACTCTTTTCATTTAAACCTTCTCCTTTTATATAAAGTGAAACTTTAATCAGTGGGGGTTTTATTTATCCCCCACTGATTATTAGTTGAACCAATCGGGCTTTTACGGGCAGTTGATCCCCCACCTAACTTCTTTGCTTCCGCTAAATTTTGAGGTGGGTGTCTTACTGCCCGTTAATGCGGGATAAAAAGAGGGAAGTACCCCTCTTCTCAACTAATCTTCTAAAATAGATGCAATTTCTTTCATAACCTTCTCATTCAATGAAACTTCCACCGCTCTTACACTTTCTCTTATTTGCTCCGCCCGTTTCCCACCAGGAATAACAGTATCAATTCCTTTTTTGTTTAATAGCCACGCTAAAGCTAAATGCGATACTTCGACACTCTCTTCTCTAGCTACGCCTTTTAACTTCTCAACTTTTTTAAAGTTACTCTTATATGTATTTTCTTCAAATAAACTTACACTTTGACGCCAATCTCCTTCATTCAATTTAAAATCTTCTGTATATTTACCACCTAATATCCCAAAAGCAAGAGGCCCGTATGGAATAAATGAAATACCTGATTCTATACAATACGGCAAAAGTTCTTCCCCAACAGCACGATCCAACATATTATACGGTGCTTGTACAACATCTATCTGTCCATGCTGATTCGCTTCTTTTAATTGCTCTACGTTTACGTTAGATATTCCAATTGCACGAATTTTCCCTTCTTCTTTTAGACGAGCAAGCTCTCCAATTGAATCTATGTAACTTGTTTCTGGATTTGTAAAATGTAAATAATATAAATCAATATAATCAGTTTGTAATCTTCTTAAGCTATTTTCCACAGCATTTCTTAAATAGCTTCGTTCATTATTAATATAAACCTCTCCATTTAATAACGGCTGTATTCCACCTTTTGTAGCAAGTACAAATTCTTGGCGTCTTCCTTTCAATACTTCTCCTACTAATTCCTCTGATCTACCGAAACCATATGAATCTGCTGTATCAAAAAATGTAATCCCTTGCTGGATAGCTTCTTCTATTAATCGTTTTCCTTCCTCCTCATTCACATCAGCATATAAATTATGTCCCCCTACAGCGTTTGTTCCTAACCCCAACTTCGAAATATGTAGTCCTGCCTTTTGCAATTTGGTATATTTCATTTTTTCTCCCCCTATATTTCTATTGTTCGATTATATTCGAACAATAGAAATATACCACTTTATATGTTATAGTGCAAACTATATTAACTTATACAAGCAGGTGAAAAAATGCGTACTCTCTATCATCCAAATCGAGAAGAAATTCAATTCTCTTCTGTTTTATACGCACTTAGCGATCAAATTCGTTTACAAATTGTAACGATGCTATTAGAGAAAAATGAACAATCTTGTGGTGCGTTAAACATTCCAATTGCGAAATCAACTTTATCTCACCATTTCAAGGTTTTACGTGAATCCGGTGTTATGTATACACGCATTGAAGGAACACAGCGTTTCATTTCAATTCGTGAAGATGACTTACATGCTAGATTTCCCGGTTTATTAGACGTCGTATTACATGCGACAGAACCATACTAAAAACATCTCATATTCATATGAGATGTTTTTAGTTTTTTCTATTCTTTTAATAAAATGCAACTTTAATCAGCAGGAACTTTGTTCATCACACACTAGGAATATACACACTTCATTCTTTTTCACTTTATTTTTGTACTGGATCCTTTGGACACTTTAATTATTTGATTACATTTTATACACATCATTAATATAGGGCCGCCTATCTGTTTCAATTCCTGTAGTTGCTTATGCTCACACTCCTCCATATTATTACCTCCCTTATCATATAATTAGGTCATTTTGTAATCACCATCACTACTAAGTTCATTCCTTATTTAACTTCTGAATAAAACGTTTAAATGCCGATATCCCTTCGTCATCTCGTTTAAAAACACCAGCATCTTCAAGCGCCTGTATAAATTTCCGTCCCACTTCTTCTCTTATAATCTCCTGTACATTTTGTTCATGTATCCGATTTTCATATTTGATTTTTAATTGTTCTGCCCATCGTATATGAGGCGTTGGAATATCACTTGGAATGTTAAGTAAGAATTTTTCCACTTCCTGAAGTTCTGTTTTTAAACGCGCCGGAAGTACAGCTAACCCCATTACTTCAATCAGTCCGATATTTTCCTTTTTAATATGTTGTATTTCCGCATGAGGGTGGAAAATACCTAGCGGATGTTCTTCACTTATACGATTGTTTCGCAAAACAAGGTCCAATTCGTACATATTATTCCGGTAGCGGGCAATCGGCGTAATCGTATTATGTGGAACATCATTCGTAAATGCAAATGTATGAACAGAAGGATCACTATATCCCTTCCACCTCTCTAATATGTACTCCCCTGCATTTACTATTTGTTCTATGTCGTTACTTCTTAAGCGAATAACTGACATAGGCCATTTAATAATAGAACATTGCATTTCTGGAAAGTTAGTGAGTTCAAAAATTAAGTCGATTGATGCATTTGCCATAGCAAATTCATAGTTTCCACCTTGATAGTGGTCATGTGTTAGAATAGATCCTCCTACAATTGGCAAATCTGCATTGGAACCAAGGAAATAATGTGGGAATTTTTCTACAAATTTTAACAAACGTAAAAATGTTTGACGGTCAATTTTCATATCACGGTGTTCTGAAGACAATACAATACAGTGTTCATTGAAATATATATACGGAGAATACTGTAGAAACCAGCTTTCATCTGTAAGATTCATACGAATCATACGATGATTCGAGCGTGCTGGATGTCCAATTCTGCCTCTATATCCTTCATTCTCAATACAGAGTAAACATTTTGGATAATTTGTACTTTCCAATACTCTCTCTCTAGCAATTTGTTTCGGGTCTTTTTCCGGTTTTGATAAATTAATCGTTATATCAATGGGTCCATATTCCGTATTTACTTTATAATTTATATTTTTGGAAATTTGCTTCATCTGGATATAGTTGCTGTTTTTACTTAACTCATAGAAGTAATTTGTCGCAGCCTTCGGATTTTGTTCGTATTTTTCATAAAATAGAGAATTGATAACGGACGGTTTGGACATAAATACATCCATAATTGCACTTGCTAAAATCTCCTTCTCGTCCATTACTGCCTCAATGACTTTATGCATACAAGCATATTCAATTAACTCTTCCAATAACTCCGAAATTGCTTTCTTTGCGGGCGCTGACGCTTCCACTACAAAGTCATCTAAACGAAGTAAGGAAAGGATTTGATTTCTTGTATATATTTCATCTTCTTTTTCAATCAATTGAACTTCAATAGCACGATCAATTAACTGCTGGATAGCTTGATATATCATCCGTATATACCTCCTCTAACCTTATAGCGGTTTTCGTTGTTACGATGCAAGTTCTTATGTACCTTTTATAATTTTATGAACAGACGTATGGGATAACCACCATTCTAATATACGTTGCATGAAAAAGAATTAAATACTAGATTCCCTTGTATATGCGACAGAACCATACGAAAAAACATCTCATATTCATATGAGATGTTTTTTCGTATTTGCTATTCTTTTAATAAATCTATTAATCCATTCCCTTCAGATGTACGTTCATACCCTAAAGGTATAGTTCTTTTAATAAGTTGTGCATATATTTCTGGCTCTGATAATTTTCTACCATATTCTCTCTCACACTGCTTAATAAGCAATGCGAGCGCTCCAGCGACATGCGGTGTCGCCATAGAAGTTCCACTTAATACCGCATATTTCCCTTCAGGATACGTAGATAAAATTTCATCGCCTGGCGCCACTAAGTCAATTTCTTGATTCGAATTACTAAAACATGTGATTTTCCGTTCTAAATTAACAGCGCCGACTTCAATTACTTCTGAGTACGCACCTGGGAAATCCAGTTCCTCCGTGTTATCATTACAATCTCCATTATTCCCAGCAGCACATACGACGAGAACATCTTGCCTTACCGCATTTTGAATTGCTTCATGTAATTCTGGAACGTCTTGCGGGCCACCAAGTGACATTGAAATGACTCTAACTCTTTCTTTATTAGGTCCTCTCCAATTTACAGCATAATGAATCGCCTCAATAATTTGCTCATAACTTCCAGAACCATCTCCCGCTAAAACCTTTAACACTAACATTTTAGCAAGTGGTGCGACTCCTAAAACACCGACCCCATTTTCAGTCGCTGCAATTGTCCCCGCTACATGAGTACCGTGTCCGTTATTATCAAGATAAATATTTGGATCCCCTTCGTAATCTTTCGTGAAATTTCTTCCACCGATAATACGATCCTTTAAATCTATATGATTCACATCACAACCTGTATCTAATACGGCAACAACAATATCTTTTCCTTTCGCACTCTTCTCCCATACTTGTGGAGCATGAATGAGTTGTACACCTGGTGGAATTTCATTTACTTGTTCAACCACCTTATCTACTGTAAAAGGAATCAATTGTATACCTTTTTGTTTATTCGCTGTACTACTATTCATCGTAATCCCTCCTGAAAATATATTATTTTCATTTCAGACCACTTTTGAAAAGGTTTAAATGTAACATTCGTTTTATTCGTTTCGTTTTCCTTCCTTAAAAATATTTCTCAATATAGCTTACTAATTTTATACTACTCTTTTATTTATCTCGTAATTTTTAGACACGAAAAATTACGAGATAAATAAAAGAACCAATTTAATGGTCCTTTTATAGTTTTTAAAGAATGATATGAAATTTTAAAAATAAATTAAATTAAGACTAAACCTCACTCTTATTTAAAAACTTCTCTATTTCTTTTATTAAATGTTTCGCTCCATCTATACTAACAGTAATGTTTCCATTTGCTAATGATATGTTTTGATTTGAAACATCACCTGTTATTTGACAAGCATTGTAAGGTTGATATTTTTGTAAAATGACTTTATCTTCTTCTACGAAAATTTCAAGTGGTGATTTGATTTGTATTCCCAATACATCACGTAATTCTTTAGGAATAACAATTCGTCCTAATTCGTCTACTTTTCGAATAACTCCTGTTGCTTTCATATTAATTCCCCCTTACTTTCTATTAGTTTTTCCACCTCGCTCTTTCCATTTTATCACTTTTTGGTAATACTTGTCTCTTTTTAGAAAATTTTGTACTCAAGTTAAAAAAACACATTTAACGAATGCGTAATCTCTCTTTCAATTGTTTTAAATAACGGGATCTTATCAGTAAAAAGTAACCAATTTGAATTCCTACGAAAATACTTAATACAATCGCATTTTCTTTAAATAGTGAGTACTCAAACATCTGTCCCAGAGCAGTTAACGCTACTGCTCCATGTAATGTTGCAACACCTATTGGAACGAAGAATAAAAGTGCCAATCGAATTGTAACTACTTTCGATAATTCTCCACTCGTTAAGCCTACTTTTCGAATCATTTCAAACAAACGAGTATCATCCTCCAAATCAGAAAACAAACGGAAGTAAAGGAAGCTTCCTGCACATACGAAAAATACTATACCGATAAAGAAACCTACAAATAGAATTGGTCCTGCGATTTGTAAACTTTGGTTTTGTTCATACTCTTCTGCACTAAACGTTGCATGTTCTTCATAAGTCTTCATTTGATGAGTAAGTTCTTTACCAACCTCTATTTCATCTTTCGTTCCTTCTGTTTTGTACACATAATCTTTTTCCTCTTTAAATCCATCTTGTAATGCGTCATATTGATTTTTAGAGATTACATAAACGTTACCTCTTAGTATTTTACTTAATGAAGAAGTATTAACTTTTTTCACTTTTAAAGATTCATTCAAATGTGGTAAAGTAATTTCTTTTCTTTCTTTCATCGGTGGTCCTGGTATATCGACTGATAAAAATAAAGCTTCTTTATTTGCAACAGTTTGAAATGGTTCTCCTGTTAACTTTGCATACTCCTTATAATCTAATTCTTTTATGAAAATGACGCTTCTTAGCGACTGCTCCTCTGTCCTTTTCGTTGAAATAGTAGCTTTAGCAGCTGCTATACTATGCTTCTTTAATCCTTCGTCAATCAGCTTCAAATGTTGTGATTCATTACTATTTCCTTGCTTAGAATGATACTGAAACGCAATTGGTCTCTCCATAATTCCTTTCGTCATTGATGCGAAACCAACTAATGTACCTATTGCTGAAAATGCTACAGTTGAAATAATAGTTACAATAAAGAACATTCTGGCGTTGTCTCTCATACGGTAAGCTAAATCTGATAACGTAACAATATTTGTCTGTGTCCAATAGAAACGTTTACTTTTTTTACATAGTCTAATAATAAAGACACTCAACTGCTTGTACAGCAAATACGTACCAATAATGACTACCGTTGTAACAGGAATCATCATGACAAATACCATTGCGCCGTGTGACAGAAGCGCTCCTGCATATCCCGCACTAAGCAATATGACTGCTAATATAGAAGAAATAATGGAAGCTTTCGGTTCCGGCTTCGCTTCTGCTGATCCTCTAAACAATTTCATAATTTTATTTTTCCGAATCATTCCTGCACTAAACAATGAAATGATCATAAATAATACGAAAAACATAATACTCGTTACAACAATGGCTTTCATTGGTATGTAATAAGCTAAGGAAATATCTAACTTTAATATCATCGGAGCTACAAATATTAACATTCCGGAAAACAGCATTCCAGCAAGTATCCCAAAAATAATGGCCCCTATTCCAATCATAATATTTTCAAAGAAGATAAGACGCTTTAATTGATATTTCGTCATACCTAACATCATTAAAATTCCTAATTCACGCTTTCTCGTTTTTAAAAACATTCCCATCGAATATAAAATAAAGAAAAACGTAAATAAGTAAATAATAGACTGTGCAAAAGACATACTTACGAATACATACTGCCCCAATTCTCCAGCGCTTAATGCCGGATGAAACGCAAAAAATGAGTACACAAAAAAGGCCATAATTGCAAATGCACTACTTAAAAAATATGCTGAGTATGTTCGTCTATTTCGTGTTACATTCCGGTATGCGAGTTCTCTAATGTTCATATTACTTCTCCGCCCTTCTGCTAACTATGTTCTTATATTAGTAAAATGCGGAAATAGCTTCCATCGATTCAAATGACAAAAACCTTACATTATTGAAAGGTTTCAAAAAAATTGCTTAAATGAAGCAGTTTCATTATAATGACTACATTCATATTCATACACGCATCCTATTGTATATTCGTTAGTTTTGCGAAATAATAAAGGATAGAAGTATGTGCCAATATACATATAAACTTATTTACCGCTTTAATACGAATAGGAGGAAACATAATGACATTACAAGAACAGATTATGAAAGCATTACATGTTCAGCCTGTAATTGATCCGAAAACAGAAATCCGTAAACGTGTTGATTTCTTAAAAGATTATGTGAAAAAAACGGGTGCGAAAGGATTTGTACTTGGAATTAGTGGCGGACAAGACTCTACATTAGCTGGACGTTTAGCTCAGCTTGCAGTGGAGGAAATTCGTAATGAAGGTGGTAACGCAACGTTTATCGCAGTGCGCCTTCCTTATAAAGTGCAAAAAGACGAAGATGATGCGCAATTAGCATTACAATTTATTCAAGCTGATCAATCTGTTGCATTTGATATTGCGTCAACAGTTGATACTTTCTCAAATCAATACGAAAACGTACTAGGTGAATCATTAACAGATTTCAATAAAGGTAACGTGAAAGCACGTATCCGTATGGTTACGCAGTACGCAATCGGTGGTCAACAAGGGCTACTTGTGATTGGAACTGATCACGCGGCAGAAGCTGTTACAGGATTCTTTACAAAATTCGGAGATGGTGGTGCAGACCTATTACCATTAACGGGATTAACGAAACGCCAAGGACGCGCTCTATTACAAGAATTAGATGCAGACGAGCGACTTTACTTAAAAATGCCAACAGCTGATTTATTAGATGAAAAACCAGGTCAAGCTGATGAAACAGAGTTAGGCATTACATATGATCAACTAGATGATTATTTAGAAGGTAAAGTAGTTCCAGCTGACGTTGCAGAAAAAATTGAAAAACGTTACACAGTGAGCGAACATAAAAGACAAGTACCAGCGTCTATGTTTGATGATTGGTGGAAATAAATTATATAAAAAAAGAAGCTAACCTCATTAGCTTCTTTTTTATGTTAACGATACACCCCTACTCTTTTCTCTAGTAAGTCCTGTAAACAATCCTCATGTTGTTGATTAAACAATGGTGGCATTTGGTTTAGCGGGAAAAACTTCAATTCCAACGTTTCATCACCGTCTACTTTTTGCTCTCCTCCGGCAATTGAGCATGAAAAGAATATTAAAATTGACTGGGCATTATCTCCATTTGGATATGCTTGAAAATATTTTGTATACACCCCGATAAGCTCATTTATTTTCACATCATAACCTGTTTCTTCTTTTATTTCTCGAATCGCGGTTTCTGCGGCAGATTCTCCAATTTCCATTGCACCGCCAGGAAATCCCCAAGCGTTAAAATCACCTCTTTTTTGCAGTAATACTTCTCCATGTTCATTCAACACACAACCACCCGCAAAGTTTATGAGAACACAGTCGTGACCTACTTTTTCACGTAATTCTTTTATATAATTAGCCATCCTCTTCCCCTTTTCATACATCTTCTATCATTATTTCTTATCTTTTTCAAGCAATTCAATCATTCGATCTAGCTTCTTATTCATATTAATTACATGTTGTTTTTTTGCAGCGCTGTTTTGCAATAATCTTCTATGGAACAAAGTAAATGATAGGAAAAACAAAACGATAAGTCCGATTACTAAACAAGTATATATCAATGTAAAAATATTACTTTCGAACAAATTCATTCAAATCCCACATCCTTCCTTTTTATATTTTATCACACAATTCTGTTTTTTAAAGTGATACATAATAAAAAGAGCACCTTTCCAAGATGCTCTTCTTAATTAATAAGTAAATGTAATTGTCGCTAATGAATAATCTGCCATTGCACTATATGGTGCTACTTCATAAGATACACGTTTTGCACCTTTTGGCCAATTTATTTCATTTAACACTTTCTTTATATCTTGCATCGTTCCATCCATAGATTGCTTATATCGTACTTCTACCTTTTCTGGTTTAGAAGCGAATTGTTGCTGTAATTTTTTCTTAAATTCACTATAATTATCTGCTCCGTATTGTGCAGACAAATATTTTAAATTTGTTTCTTTTAACATTTGTTCATACGTAGCAGTTTTTGAACTATCCGCTTTTATTTTGTTTGTTAATTCATTAAAGTAACTTGTAGTTGCCGCCGGGTATTTACTACGATCCCATTCATGATCTTTACTTAATTGCTCGTCAGACATATTAAAATATGAATATGTTACGCGCCCAGCTTTATCCGGTACTGGATCATCGAATGTCGTATCAAGGTGGTACCATTTGTTTTCAATGTTCACTATATTCCATGCGTGAGCTTGTCCATTTCCTGTACCTGTTACAATATGATTTTGGATACCCGCTTCTTGTAGCAATTCATATGTTAATAACGTATATCCTTGGCAAACGGCAGAACGATTCGCTAATGCTTCATATGCTGTATACGCTTTATAAGACGTATCATAAGATACATGTTTCACAACATAATCGTGAATAGCTTTTACTTTCTCATGCTCATCCATTCCTGGTTTTACAATTGAACCGATAATTGCTTTTGCCTGAGATTTCACATATTGTGTTTGCTCTTTTGATTCACGGTATTTCACTTGCAGTGTAAACGTATAGTTTCCTGGTAACCCTTTAATAGAATATTTAGTAGACGCTACATTATATTTTACATACTCATCTGCGTCTACAACTTTATTAAACTCGCCATACAATTGGTCCATAACATTTCTAGCATTTCTATCTTTTGATTTATATGTGATTGTAATATTTTCTTCTCGATTATCAACCTGTTTTTTTAATTCTTTTCTAACATCATTTAACAACTTTGCATCTGATTGTGATGTCGCTACAGTTGAATTCGTAGCTGCATAAGATACAGATGACGCCTGTAAGCCTCCCATTACTATTGTTGAACAAAGCAGGGTAGCTGTCACATACTTACTTGTCTTTCCCATCTCGTCACTCCTTACATTCTATAACTATACGAAAAAAGTATCGTATAGTTTCAGAGTATACAATACTTTTTCGTATAGGTCATATGAGATTATGCATATTTAACATTGTAAAAAGGTTGTTCTTTTTACAAGAACAACCTTTTTTCTTAACAAGTTTGTAATACGCAACATGCATTTTCAAAACGTTGATTTTTCAAGTCTTCATTTCCAATACAGAAATAAAGCATCCCTAAATCTCCCCACATCATATTACAATTTTTAGTATCTGAGTCAATTTGGAATAGAAGTGTCATTTGCTGCGGGTCGATCCCCATATATTCTCCTGTCTCATATAATACTTCCTCTTGTACAGAGAATGGCTCACCAAACATTTGATGGTTATCGTAGTTATCTGGAATTAACTCTTCAAGCAATTGTAAGAAACGATCTGAATCAGCCTCATCTTCAATGAAAAGCTCTGGCAATTTATATGTCAGTTCAAAAGTAGTTGCACACTGGTTATAATTTGTTTGCAATTCATCGGCCCTTCGTAATTGCTCTACAGGAACATCATAATAAAGTACACGTCCCGCTTCAGTTGGATTCACATCTTCTTCAAAGTAATTTTCAACGCTGAAAAAGTATAATATTCCTGTCTTAGGTAGATTGTGCTCCATACCAACATTTTGTAAATCATTTAAATTAAATTGAGCGATAAACTGTAACGGGTTTCCTTTGTACATTGGGTATTCAAATGCAGATGGTAAATCAGGAACTCCTCCCATTTTCGAACTACCTACCGCAACTGTTTCCTCCTGCTTTGGCACAACTTTCACACTAGGAAATACAGTATTAATAAGTTCTTCTTTTAAATGTGTCAGCCCATATTTATCAATTAATACTTCAATTTGTTTATTCATAAATTCTCCTTATATTTACATACTTATTTGTATCATCGCACAAAAATTATACTCCATTCTTTGTAAAAACAACAAGCCTCCAAAAAAACGGGCTCTTCCTTCATACGCGAACAAGTTAAAAAAAGCATAGTATACATTGTTCCTACAAACACGATAGTTCATTATTTCTTCCAGTACATTTTCCCCTCGTCCATTTTTATTTTTAATTTAAGGAGGAATTCCACATGGGTTACGGATATAGTTGCGGCGGTTACGGTTACGGCGGTAGTTGTGGTGGATGTGGTTATGGAGGTTTCGCTTTATTAATCGTTTTATTTATCCTTCTAATCATCATCGGAGCTAGCTGTTGGGGCGGCTTTGTAGGCTGCTAGTAAATTTAAAAACTATTGTAAAAAAGCACGTACAATACGTGCTTTTTTTCCATTTTCAAATCTTTTATTCGAAAGGAAGTATGATTGATGAAGATTGATGGTGTTTTTGAAGGAGGCGGTGTACGCGGGATTGCACATGTAGGGGCAATTTGCGCGTTAGCTGAAAAAGGCTATGAATGGGAGCGTGTAGCTGGAACATCAGCTGGTTCCATTATCGCTGCGCTCCTAGCAGCAGGATATTCTTGTTCAGAGTTAAAAACGATTATAACTGATATCGATTATAATACATTTACGAAGAGAACCTTTATTGACAGAATCCCCTTTATCGGAAAAGGATTAAGCGCATGGACTACTCTTGGTATTTACTCTAATATATTTATAGAAGAATGGATTGAAGAATTACTTCGAAAAAAAGGAGTTCACTTATTTACAGATTTACCTGATTTAAATAAACTTAAAATTATCGCTTCTGATATAAGTAATGGTAAAATGGTTATCTTTCCTGATGACTTACCAAACTACGGATTTTTAAATTATCGCTTCTCTATTGCTAAAGCTGTAAGAATGAGTAGTACAATCCCTTTCTTCTTTGAACCGGTAAAATGGAGAACCCCAAAATGGAAGCAACCTTGTTATATGGTTGATGGAGGGATTTTAAGCAATTACCCAATTTGGATTTTCGACTCACCTTCCTCTCCTCGCTGGCCAACATTTGGATTTCATTTCGTAAAAGATGAGATTCAAGCTGACCCTGCCCATTATAACGAGCCTATCTCCATGTTCAAAGGACTTTTTAAAACAATGATGCAAGCCCATGATTTACGTCATTTAGATAAGGAATCAAAAGCAAGAACAATTACAATTCCAACAGGATCCATTACAAGTACAAACTTTGAGTTAACAAAGGAAGAAAAAGAGTGGCTTTACAATTCTGGTTATAACGCCGCAAATAAGTTTTTACAATCTTGGAACTTCAGACAATATATTGATGACTATAGAAACGGAAATCAGGACCGAAAAACAAATCGGTATTTCCGTCAACTTGACTCATAATACTATTATTTTTCATACGAGAACACGTAACGCTTTCAAAAAAAATAAGCCTAGTAATATCATAGATTACTAGGCTTATTTACTTCCTGCTTCATCATTATTATTCGTTGCTTAAGGATACGTTAACCCTTCAGCTTCTTCCGCAGTAATAACTGTGTATCGATTTCCCGTTCGTAATCCTAACAATTCTGCTTTTTCAATTGCATCCTGCTTCGACTCCGCATAAGCAGCTAAATATTTTTCTCCATTGATAATTTGGCAAATTACGTATTGTTTCATTATTTTCTCCTCTTACTTTTTCATTAGTTGTGCAAGTTTTTTGATACCTATTTCAATTTCTTCTAACGTTGCGTATGAATAGGATAGACGCAAAAATTGGTTTGCACTTCTATCATACAAAGTACCTGGATTTAATAAAATCTTTTCTTTCAAAGCTTTGTCGAATAAGCTACGGTTCGAAACGGGTACATTCATATGTAACCAAATATAAAAACCACCTGTCGGTTCATACCATGTTGCTATATCACGACAATATTTCTCTAACATTTGCAACATAAAATCTCTACGTTTTTTCAACTTAGTTCTTACAAACTGTAAATGTTCATCATACAATCCATCTGCAAACCATTCCGCTGCAATTTGCTGGGATATAGAACTTGAACCATAATCTGTTTGCATTTTTATGTCTGCCAATCTTTGAATGACTGGCTCAGATCCAACAATCCATCCAATTCTTAACCCTGGACTAATAACTTTAGACATACTCCCAATATGTAGTACAATTCCGTTTTTATCATATGCTTTTAAAGGCTTTGAAACAGGCTCATCAAACCATAAGTCTTGGTACACCGCGTCTTCTATAATAGGCAAACCAATTTCGTTACATATTTCCATCACTTCTATTCGTTTCTTCGCATTCATACTAAAGTTCGTCGGATTATGAAAAGACGGGATTGTATATAAAATAGATGCATTAAATTGCTTCTTATATTTCGTAATATATGATGCATGTAAACCGTTCTCATCCATTGGTATACCAATTAAACGCATTCCTGCTGATTGAAAAACATTAAGAGAATATAAATAAGATGGTTTTTCTAATAAGATGGATGCCCCTTTTGGAAGAAGCCCCATAGAAATAAGTTGCAACGCTTGAATCGCTCCTGAAACAATTAATATAGAATCAGGAGTTACATCTATACCATGTCCTTTTAAATAGTCCGCAATCTTTTCCCTTAAAGAGAGACTTCCTTTCGGCTCTTCATAGCCAAGTGTCACCTTTGATGCTAAAAGCTTATTCATAATCTCTTTCATCTTTTTTTCAGGTAAAAGACTTGGCGCGAGCTCCCCGGTTCCTAAACGAATTACATGCGGATAAAATTCAGCTTGATTAATCTCTTGAATAGCAGGCAGATTCGGATAATGAAGTCCTGTTTCTACATAAGACTGCCAATTAGGTGGGGGCGCGTACGTTGAAGCATTCTCATTATTATTTACAACAATTGTTCCTTTCCTGCCATTTCCTTCAATGTATCCCTTTGCCACTAGTTCATCGAAAGCCATTACAATTGTACTCCGGTTCACACCGAATGTATGTGCCAAATCTCTTTGTGAAGGTAATTTCGTTCCAACAGTCCATTCTCCATTAACGATTCTTTCTTTTATATACGTTTCTATTTGTTTATACAGAGGAGTCGCTAGAGACATATTCGGTTTCCAAACGAATCTTTCCATCATATCACCTTATATTCTTTTTGGTTGGTAACCTCTCCAACCATATGGATGGATACAAATTTTCATTTCTTCTATACAATATACACTATCATACTGAATTAAAATAGGAGGTAATATGATGAGTGAAGCAATTATTCATGGTATCATTCTTGCATTTGGTCTTATCATTCCATTAGGTGTCCAAAATGTTTTCGTCTTTAACCAAGGTGCGAGCCAACCAAACATTTGGAGGGCAGCCCCTGTAGTATTAACTGCCTCTATATGTGATACGTTACTCATATTGATTGCAGTGCAGGGTGTCTCCCTTATACTCCTTACTTTTTCTTGGCTAACTAACACGTTATATATAATTGGATTTTTCTTTCTCCTATATATGGGCTTTGTTATTTGGAGAAGTAACCCTTCCAACGATATAAAAAAAGAAAACAGTATGCCATTAAAAAAGCAAATCCTTTTTGCTGCATCGGTTTCGTTATTAAATCCACATGCAATTTTAGATACAATCGGTGTAATCGGAACAAATTCTATTCAATACATAGGAAGTGAAAAATGGGCTTTCACACTTGCAACTATTATCGTTTCTTGGATTTGGTTTATAAGCTTAGCCTTAGCGGGGAAATTTCTAAAAAGAATAGACTCAACTGGAAAGACAATCGTATTATTAAATAAGTTTTCGGGTCTCATCATTTGGGGCGTCGCGCTTTATATGTTAAAACAAGTTATGTATTCTTAATGAACGAAAGAGAATTGCATGTTCCTTAAAACACCATGCAATTCTCTTACAGATTATGAAGTAGGTTCCGTTTTCTGTTTTACCGTCTTTGCATCTTTTGCTGGTTTAATCCAAATCATTGCTATAACAGCACCAATACCAGCGAAAATACTAGTTACATAAAACACTTCATGGTCAGCACCCTTCATGAAAAAAGAATATAGAGGTGGTCCAGCTGCTACACCGATAAATCGCATTGAACTATAAAATGACGTAACTGTCCCCCTTTGCTCCTTTTCAATTCCTTGTGTAATTAGGGCGTCTAAACATGGGAGTGCCATACCAATTCCTATCCCCATAATAACAAGACAAAGAAGTAGTAAATAGATCCCTTTTATAAATAAAGGAATGATGACTGATGCAGCTGCCATTAAAAAACCAATATAAATACACTTCTTCATTACATTTTGATTATCTCCAATTTTTTTACCCGCCATATATGAACTAAGTGACAGTACAAGTAACGGGATGGCAAGTACACAACCTTTCCATATACCATGTATGTCATACTTTGATTCCAGTATAGTCGACAAATAAAAGAGAATTCCGAATAAAATAAGCATAATAATTGCACCTAATACAAAAATGGCAATTAACCATCTTCCCTTTTCTCGAAACGTAGAGATAATAGATTTTATAAACTCTTTAAGTGGCGGTACTTCTCCTTCTTGTTTCTTTGCCTTTACTAGAACAAGTAATAAAACAATTGATACTACGCATAAAACTGGAATCGCCCAAAATGGTAAGAACCATACAATGGCAGCAAGAGCAGATCCTAAAATAGGGCTCAGCACTTTTCCAAATGTATTGGATGTTTCAATGATTCCTAAACCTGTACTAACTTGTTTTTCATCTTTGTATAAATCACCAACACACGGTATAACAACTGGCATTGCACCAGCAGCACCAATACCTTGAATCGCTCTACCAATCAATATCCAAGTGTAGGGATTATCAACTTTCCATGATACCCAACCAGTTATCGCTCCTCCTATAGCCGCAATCAGCAAACTCGGAACCATTATCATCTTTCGTCCCCATCGATCTGATAAATAACCAGCAATCGGTATAAGTAAAATGGCTACAATAGAGTAAATTGTAATAATCATGGATACTTGAAACGATGAAATATGTAATTCCTTTTCGATAGTCGGTAGGATTGGAATGAGCATTGAATTCCCTAATGTCATAACAAGTGGAACTGATGCAAGCGCAATTAAACAACAGTTTTCTTTTTTTAACATGTTGGCTTCGGAACCCTTTCATCGTATATTTCTGACCATATAATAGCCCTGCTGGAACGTAATTTTTCATTCCACCAGGGCTATTACATCTTTACTACTTCCCATTTACAACAAAAGAAATTGGGGAAAATATAGTATTATTCCTATTCTTTGAATTCAGTTCGCAATATATTCATACCAATTAATTGAAAAAAAAAGAAAGGAAGAATCCTTCCTTTCTCCTATAACCTTCTACAATTAGCGAGTATATCCGCCACCAAGTTGTTGTTCTGCCATCGCTACTAGACGTTTTGTAATTTCACCGCCTACAGAACCGTTTGCACGTGAAGAAGTGTCAGCTCCAAGTTGTACACCAAATTCTTGTGCAATTTCATATTTCATTTGATCTAAAGCTGCTTGTGCTCCATGTGATGCTAATTGATTAGAATTACGATTTCTAGCCATTACCAATCACCTCCTTATTTATATATAAATTGTGTTAAATTTCAATTTAAATACATGGTAATTTTTGGTTATTTATATTTTTTAAAAAAGAGTCTCTTCAATGAGAGACTCTTACATCATTTTATATTAAGAAGTTACTACTTCTAAATTTCTATTTGTTAATACTTTCATTTCTTCTTTTAATATATCTTTCGCATGATGTCCAAACCATTCGAGTGAAGCAAAATGGTCAGTATCTCTCACTTCCTGAATAATCTCATCATAATTTACCACACCTTCAAATAATGGAACCATACCAATTCGACTTCCCGCTGCTGCATATACATTATGTGGTTCAAACACATGCAAATAATCTGCTGACGATATATTCTTAAAATGGTAATGTTGTATCCACGGCTTTAGTCGATGGAAGCTGTCTATTGGATCTGCACCAGACTCCCATATATGAAGAAAATCAAGGTTTATTTTCAAATTCGGATGATCTACTTCTCCTAATAATTCCAAAGTAGAAGGCAGCGTATCCGTTAACGTATTTGGATGTGTTTCTAAAAGTACATACATATTATGCTGAGCAAATACTTCACAAATGATGCGAATACGATTCACATACTCTTTTCTCTCCTGTTCCGAGAAATCTTCGCTACCTTTTTGTCCAGCAAACGTACGAATTTTGTTCGTTTTAAACCAATTAGCTAATATTGCAAGTTGTTCACATTTCTCTATCGTTTTTTCAAAATCTGCCGATAGTGATATGTCTAAGTAATCACTTATCATCGTAATTCCCAAGTTTTTATCCTTTAAACAATTCAATTCTCGTTCTGTCGTTTCATACTCTTGCATATACAAATTTTGTGCATGAGTCCCCCACAATTCAATTCCTTCAAAACCGTTTTCATATGCAAATTGAACAATATCAGTAAATGAAATTAATTGATGACGAAAGGAAATAGTACATAATGAATATTTCATAGGTTTGAACTCCCTTATCTTAAATTCAGTTAGGTTTTTAAAATGCTAAGACAGACTGGTTTGTTTTCATTTCTTTCCATGATAAAAACTGTCTCTCTAATTCAGCCTTAATTTGCAGTTCAATTGCATTCATTTCATCCAACTTTTCAACAATTGATAATAACATACCTTTATTATTCGTCATTGCCATTTTAATTGCTCGATACTGTACATTTGTAGATCCTTGTACAATATCCTCTACCCGATCACACCAATAATCAAACTCTTGCTCCGAATATTGCAACGTTTCACGGAAGTATGCAAAGGCATGTTCATAACTATATTTACGAATCGCAAGTACTGGTATTTGTTTGACTGCCGCTACAAGACCAGAAAGCGAATACCCATCTTCTTCATTTGCCATTTTTATAATTAAATTTTTCAGCTCCATAGTCAGTTCATTGTCATTTCTTTTGAAAGTTTCTATGAAATAACTCGCTACCATTTCTTCTGTTGGCTCCTGAATTTCTTCTACATCAATGAAATACCCTCCACCAAATGGGTTATCTTGAACAGAGTGAAGCACTTTTTCTCTTTCCATATTCCCTTCCCAACGAAAATCAGGGTCTAGCATGAACCATTCTTCTTCTTTCTCTGTCTTCGATATCATTAAATAATGCGGAAACGGTTTTTGATGGAATTTATTTTCCCTCTCTGGCAATAGAGACATATCAACCATTACAATGACATAGCGATTTTCTGGCTTGTTTTCTACTAATTGTAAAAACGTCTCTACATTGCTATCTTTATCTTTTGCATGATCATACCATTCGTTCACTTTCATACCATACAATTTTTCATACCATAGTAAGTAATTATCATGGTTAATGTTTTCAGAGTGATACGAAATAATTCCGCCTTCTGTTATATCAAAATCGCCGTCCCATAATCCAAAATAAAATGGACGGAAATCTATATCGCTACGCCTTTTTATAATTTCACAAAAACAACTCACTAAACAGTGAACTTTAATTGAAGTCATATTCTCATCCACTTTCCTAAAGGTTAATTATTCACATTTACTTCTTATACCGGCTGTAGCTCCTCCATAAAATCAAGTAAAGATCCTACAGTAAGAAATGCCTTTGGATCTACCTCATCCTCTGGAACGCATAGCTTTACATCCATTTCTATGTAAACTATGAGTTGTAACATCATTACCGAATCTATATATAAATCTTGGTTTAAACGCATCGTTTCTTCTAAATGCGTTACATTTTTTAGTTCCATTTTTTCTTTCATAATTTTCAATACTTCATTTTTTAATGTTTCACGTCTCATGTTGTAACCTCTCCCATCTCTAGTAACTTTCTACTTACTTTTCCAGTTTTATTTTTCGGAATTTCAGTTACACTTTCAATCTCATGTGGAACTTTATAAGCTGGTAAATGCTGTATACACCATTCTCTTATTCGAACCGGATCAATATGAGAGATTACTTTCGCTTTAACTATTTCGCCCATCACAGGATGTTTCCCTCGATATACAATTGCCTCTTTAACACCTTCTAGTCGAAGCATCGTTTCTTCTACCTCTATAGGAAAGACTTTTAATCCTGAAACGTTAATCACATCATCCATGCGCCCCATAAAATGAAGGCCGCGCTCAGATTTATACCCCAAATCTTTCGTGAAAATTTCCTTATCGTTCATTTTCACTACGATTTCTTCAGGCATATTTTCATCTGAACCTATGCTTATACTCGCATGAGGTAGTGGATTTCCTAAATCTAAATGGCTTTTCATATCATGACATATACTAATACAACCTGCTTCAGAACAACCGTATTGCTGCATCATATATGTTGTCGTTTCTTTTAGTTTATAAAACAATGCTTCTGGCAAAGGCGCTCCGGATGTCATAATTTTATGAAACTGAAACGTTCCTTGCGGGAAACTCCCCATAATATGTAACATAAGTGGTACTGAATATATGATATGTTTTTCTGTATTGCGAACTATATTTAAGGCGAATTTAGGGTTTTTATTTGTAATGATGATAGGTTTGCTTCCCCGCGTAATTGCAGATAACGTACCACATATTAGTCCGTATGAATGTGAAACAGGAGCCATAACAATCGGCACTTCATCTACTTCACAGTTTAAAGCTTCATTATAAGCCGTAATTTCTGTATCCACTTCCGCCCATGCTCTACGAATCAGTTTTGGTTCTCCCGTAGTTCCAGAACTATATTGCAATAAAGAAGGCTCTTCGAGTAAAGCGTTCACTACTTCTAATTTCGTAAAATCGCCATATTCTCCATATAATATCCCGATACAATTTGCACGCTTTGCCATTTCAATAGCCGTTTCTTTTGGCGTATCTTCATGTATAAGCAATACTGATAATTTCTTTTCTTTTAAGAAAAACACAAGCGTAATAATATCGAATGGATCTTTCAGACAAAGCGCAAATCTATTTCCTTCTGCTTCTTTAAATTGTTCCATTTCCTCATAAACTTGTAATCTCAAATCAAAATCACTTTTGCTATACTCTTGTTTATTAACGATTAGCATAATTTCCCCCTGTAACAACTGATTTTTGTTTCATAAGTTGTCTTGCTCTATACAATGGATTTGGAACTTCATGAACAAGCGATTCCACATCCATATATAATCGACGCTTCGTTAATTGCTCAGCATAGAATGTAGGAGTGTATAGCTGAATACTTTCAAATCTATCTTTCAAGTGTGGATATTTTCTAAAATGATTTTCAATTTCTTCGACAACTATTATCCAAAAACTTTCTTCTTTCCAATCATATTCGTCTGCAAGTACGAAAGCTAATTCTCCTACATTAAATAAGAACAGTGCATCTAATACCATCTCTTGTAAACATTCAATACGATCCATTTCAAAGAAATCATTCATTTTTCCATCCGCATACGTTTTATGCATTTTAGTAAAGTCTGGACATTTATTCATTTCTTTTAAGAATGGACGATAAAACTCAAGTCCTTCATGGAAATCCTTTAATGCAATACGGACAGGTAGCCCTTCTTTATGAACTAAAATCATATTTTGTCCGTGTGATTCTAATGCGATTCCATGCTCTACAACAAGATGTATAACTGGCATGATCGCTTTTTGAATCAGTAATCGTAGCCAATTTTCTATCCCATATTTGTTTAACCATGCATCAATAACTGGTGTCCCGTCTTTCTCTTTTGCATATAAGCCGTTAAAGGGAACCGCATCCTCTTTCTCATTTAAATATTTATGAACGCTTTCACGCCAAATGCATCCTAATGAACCATATGTGGCTTTCTTATTCGTATCATACGTTACACTCGAAAATTCCTTTAGCAAAATAATGCGCGATTTATCCCTTAAATAAGAATCCTGACTTACGACATCACTTAACCAATTCGATATAGCTGGTGCACTCACAACTGAATATGGTTTCAGCGTACGGAGTGTTGAAGTGTTAAGTATGTTCAGCGATAACTTCACATATGGTCTCTTTGGATTCGTAACATTTCTTAACGTCCTCATCGATTGTTGCGCGCAATAATCATCCTCTGATTTTCCTAAATAAATAATATTTTTATCCTGTAAATGATCAGCGTAATTGGGAATGATGAAATTCTCCCACTGCCACGGATGAACAGGTATAAACACGTACTGCTTTGAATCGCATCCCGCACTGTGAATTTGTTCCATATACACTTCTAATGTATGCTCGCCTATCTCACCTTTTAAAATATTGTCATAAATCACTTCATTTTCATAACCTACAGCCGCATATTTCTTATGCGCTGCAATCCATATAATTTTTATTGATCTCATAAATTCATATCCATATTGAAAATTGTCACGATATTGAAATCCAATGCGCGCTTTATAGCTAGGATGATATGGATGACCGTCTATTAAATGGCTTTCAAAGTCATCGTACGATTTTTGAGTATATTTCACCTTATTATGTCTTTCATATTGTGCAATTGTATCTTTAAATATCGTTTGTTCTAATTCATGAATAAAAGAATCTAATTTCGTTTTTTCCACGTTAACAATCCGAAAAACTTCTTCCAAAAATTGCGAAACTGATTGTATTTCTTGTTTTTCTTCTTGAACTCTTATTACTAATGAATCTATAGAGATACGTCCAAATGTCATTCGTTCTCTTCCGTAACATTCGTACGTGACACTTTTGTTGTCCTCATCAAATCCTTGTATAAGAAAAAGAATTTGTTCTTCGTTTTCTATGCGAATTGGCGTAATAATTCCCTCATAAATTAACGACTCTACTAATTGACGTAACACTCTTCTTCGTACTGAAATGTAATCTTCTGATTCAAGCGCTTTCAATATTCTCGTATGATACATGTCCACTCTCATAACTCCCCCGCCTTACGAAAAAATACCATTATTTGTATTACGTGAAATTTTAACGTTATTTATGAACGTACAGCCACTTCTCTAACGAGCGGATTCTGTACCTGTACGTAAATTGCTTGTTCTAAAGGATTACTTAACTCATCGACATCGAAAAATCTCGTTAATAAATTTGCTTTACATGCCAACTTATGCTCTTCTAACAATTCTCTTAAAAAGGTAGAAGGTTCACGGTTATACGGAAGGAACGATTCAAGTACAGATCTTAATTCAGAGAGAAGAATTTCCTCCTTAATTAATCCTGCTGTGCCAAAACCGTTAATGAGACCAAACATATGATTGAAAATTAAGTAGTAACGAAATCTCTCATCTACAATATAATCGTCATATAAATTTCCAGTACGCTCTCCAATGCCAGCCAACTCATTATTAAGCATCTCTTTCATTGAATTACAGAAATAAAACCCTTGATTATCACGGAAATAATATTTGACCGGATAACCATTCTTTAGCTGAACAACGCTATTTTGCTGATGCGCTTCTAATGCAACACCATAACGTAAGTACATCCATACCATCGGCTTTAAAGAAATATTCATATATCGTCTAAACCAATCTAAACTTACTTCTTCACAGCTTCTACCTTCTAAATCTGCTAGTCGATGAATAATATTCGATAAACGAGTACGTTCCCCAGGTATAGCATCTTGCACTAATCCAGCAATTAAAGTAGCGTCATTTGCATGTTCACCATAAAAAGGATTCTCTCGTATAATTACTTCAAATCCAGATTCTTTTGCCCCGTAATTTAATGTAATAAATGCTGGATCACAAATAAAATCAAAACCTGGAAACTTCTCTAACACTTCACCAATTGCTGTATTTAGCATTTCCTTTCCTTCAAGACCACTCTCTAGTTCCTTCAATTTATTAATACGCATTGAATTTGTTACTTTTACTGGAAATGAAAACTTAAGCATATATTTTGATTGGGGATGATATAACGTCCTAAGTGATGATGTTGCCATATAATACTTACCGACAGGACCGATATATTCAAGTACTCCTTGATCTATCCAATCCTGTACGTATGATTGGTGTAATAGCCATTCTGCCTGAAGCGGATGAATTGGAAGTAATGAATATTCATCTTCATTACAATACTTCGATATAAATTCTTTACTAACCATCTCATCATTACGTAACTCTTCTTTTAGAATTATTGTTGTAGAATCTAACAATAATGATTTTTCATTTACTATACTTTTATGTGCCCTAAAATAATGAAGCTGACATTCTCCTTTTAATTCTGGAGAATACATGGCACTTTTCCATTCCAAAATACCTTGTCTACTCTTTGGAGTTGGATGCGTTAAATGTCCAAATAATAAAGATTGCTCCGCTTCTATAAAGGATGTATGGAAACCGTATAATGCAGATGTATCTTCTATTCTCTCCCTTGTAAATTCTTCAATATTTTGACAACTACGGATAACTCGAAGCATAAGTTCAGCAGGATTCGTCCCTTCTCCGTAGTTGATAGACATCTCTTTTATTAAGAACGTAATAACTGTAACATAATCTGCTTTTATAACATTCTTATTTTCTCCCATTTGATAATAAAATTGTTCTCCAAACAAATGGCGATCTGTTGCTGATTTATATATAACTTCTCCATACAAAGTAATGTGTTGTGCCGATAGCCGACAATATAAATATGTGGGGACTATATCTCTATTCAACGTATTACTGAAGATACTTTTCATTTTTTCATCCTCTATAATCCATTCTCCACTCCCTGTTTCTCTTAAATAACAGTTTAAAAAACTTTGTAATGTTGCATGTTCTGCGATTTGTTTCGCATGCTGCATATTGGTCCTCCTCTTTATATTAAAGCTATCGAAATTTTATATAATAAACAACAATTGAATATCGTTATCAATTATGATTCTAATTGATAACGATATTCAATTCAATAGTATATTTCAGAATTTTTTTATCTAATTTAATTTTTCTTGTTTTCTCTCTTTTCTTTAATCTAGTTAAAAATTCACGAAAAAAATACTCAATTTCAAACTACATACTTACTATTTTTCATTAGTAATCCATCCAAAATAGTTAAACAAAAGAGATATACCTTAATTGGCATACCTCTTTCAAAGAATAAGTTTACATAATAATATTATTTATATCTCTCCAACAATAGGCTGTCTCTTCTACCTGTACTCGCTCTAAAAATTTTGTATCAATTTTTTCTGGATTAAATTTTTCATAAAAATTTTTAGAAGGATTATTCGTAACAACCCATACTAAAAGTGATTGCATATCATTATTTATACATTCTGATAATAGAGATTGAAATAACTTTTGTCCTATTTTCATTCCTTGATACTCTTGTAAAAGGTAGATCGCATATAATTCCCCATCACAATTATATGCACCACTTCTTTCCACTCCCCCGTCAATGAATCCGATTATTGTTTCATCTGACGTCTCTGCTACAAATCTATATTGGTATTTATCTTCTTGTTGAAAAATGTTTTCCCATTGTTTTTCTCGTTGCTCATATGTTATATTTTCTAAAAATTCGTCAGCAAATATCCCTTTATACGTTGTTTTCCAGCTATCAACATGCACCTTTGCTATACCTCGTATATCATCTTTTATCGCTCTTCTAATATGTATTTCCATCATTGCTCCCCCCTTGTTATTCATCATTATATCAATTTTTTTCCTTAAAAATCCAAATAAAAAAGAGCGAATGCACTTCACTCTTTTTTATCATAATTATCTACTTTCCACTTCAACTGAAACAACACGATCAATCTCTTTCAGGGAACTATATAACTCTGTTGTATATAAATCTTCTGGAGCTAAAATAACCATTTCCAGTTGCTGAAATGCTCCACTATCTATATCTTTAATTTTTACGCGTTTCACATGCATACCTAAATTTTTAATTTGCTTAAATATACCATCTAACTCATGATGCTCTTTTACAGTAATTTTTATAGATAAATCTTTTTGTCTTAATGAATACGGACCTGCAATTTTCACAAGTTGTGGAAGTACGTTAATTGCTAAAATAATTAAAATCATAGCAACCGTCGCTTGTAAATAAAAGCCTGCCCCAATTGCTATACCTAAAGCTGAAGCAGCCCACACCATAGAAGCTGTCGTTAATCCAGAAATAACATCATTACTTCTTCGTAAAATAACACCTGCCCCAAGAAAACCAATCCCACTCACAATTTGAGCAGCTAGACGCATTGGATCCATATTTGTATGCCCTGGAACAGAATATACATGTACGGCTTCAATTGAAACCATCGTAATTAAACAACTTGCTACAGAAATAACCATACTTGTTTTCACACCAAGCGGTTTATTCTTTAGCTGCCTATCTATCCCGATGAATAATCCTAAAAAGAGTGCTAAACCTAATTTGAGTAAAAATTCATATGACATATTTCCATTCTCCTTACTTTACAATATTTCCCTTGGAATAATTCACTATAACTCTTTTATGATATCAATTCCAGTCTTTTCTATTCATTCAACGTAAAAAACCGAAAAAACATTTGTAACGATGTTTCTCCGGCTTTTTATTATGCTTAAGATTCTTCTTTATTTCTGATCTTTAATCTTAATCTCTGCATCTTTGTAGAATGCTAATTTACTGTCATTATACTCTTTTGTAAAATTGTTAAATTGCTCTTTTGATTTTTGTGCTTCCACAGTTAATTCATTAACAGCCTTAACTTTTTCACCAATCTCTTTTAATTTCGTTTCTTTTACTTTTAATTTTTCATACAGTTCTTTTTCAGTCGCTAACGCCTTCGTATAATTTTCATTCATCTTTTGGAATGCATCATAACGTTTTTTATACGACTCTTCTACCGCTTTCGCTTGTTTTTGTAACTTCTTATCTTCAAGCTTCTCTATATTTCCTTGAACAGATTTTGTTTCTTTCTGAGCTTTTTCTAGCATTTCTTTCTCATTTTTCAATACTTTTTCACGGTCATCTACATTTGCAGTAGCTTGCTCTATTTTCTTCATAACAGCGTCATTATGATCTTTACCTTCTTGTAAAATTTGAGAATATAGCTCTTGACCTTCATTCTCTAATTTCTCTAATTTCTTCGCTTCATCAACTAATGATTTTTCTTGTGTCGCTGCTGTTTCAAAAGCTGTGTATAGATTTTCTTCTGGTTTTTCACCGAAACAACCTGTTAATAGTCCTACTGATAGTGCTCCAACTACTGCTACTTTTCCATACTTCAACGTTCATTCCTCCATTACATACGGTTATCATGCCAAAGATTCACTGGAAAGTGACTCTCTTCATGATAAGCTTCAAACTCATAACCCTTTTCTTTTAACCCTTTTAAAATTGCTGGCACAGCAGCAACTGATTGTGGGTGAATGTCATGCATTAAAATAACTTCCTGTGGTTTTGTTGCATTTGTTAATACGTTTTGAGCAATTTGTGCTGCCGCTGCATCAACTTGCATTTTGTTATATTTCCAATCTAATGAATCAATTGTCCAATCCCATACTTTAAAACCGCCCTCTACCACTTTATTTCGAAGACCTTCATTTAATCCAGGCTTCGAACCGTATGGTGGACGTGTTAATTTAGGTGATTTTCCAATAATATTTGCGATTAAGCTTTGATTTTCTTTCATTTCATTTACATACTCGCCATTTTTATATAACTTCGCAAAATTATGTGTCATACTATGCATACCTACATAATGACCCTCTGCATTTTCACGTTTCACTAAATCCGGAAATTCTTTTACATTCGCTCCAATTAAAAAGAACGTCGCCTTCGCATCATGCTGTTTTAACATATTTAACAATTCAGCCGTATATTTCCCTGGGCCATCATCAAATGTAAGATAAGCAACTTTTCTTTCTTTTCCATTAAAACGACTTGGTGCCGTTTTATTCATTTCTACTTTCGGTTGTTCACTTGCAAGCTGTACTACGTTTTCTTGTTTTGCAACAGCCTTTGCTGGTGAAGTAATGGATTGAAACATGAAATACCCAATAGCTACTGCTGCAATCGCTATTAAAACGACTACTACTCGTTTAATTTTAAAAGCTTTTTCCATTCTATCGAATTCCTCTCCCTATTAATCTTATATATAAATCACCCAATATAATTATACATCTATTTATTTTATTACACTATATAAACAGACCTATATATGTATTATAGTGGGAGTTTTATCAAAATGGTTGTTCCTATTCCTTCTTTACTTATAAAATTAAGTGTGCCTCCATGAAGCTCTATCATTTTTTTAACGATGGCTAAACCGAGACCTGCACCTGTAGCATTGTTATTAATCTGGTAAAATGACTGTTCTATATACGGTAAATGCTCTTTAGCAATTCCAATCCCTTCGTCTTTCACCTTGATCACTGCTTGTCCTTCATTTTTAGTCGCTTCAATATGAATTGTACCTTTTTCATGTGAATATTTAATAGCATTTTGAACGATATTCAAGAAAATTTGCTTTAGCCTATTTCGATCTCCCATCAATTCAATTCTTTCTATCGTATTAATAAATTGAATTTGTTTCTCTTCAGCGTTAGGAGTTAATTGCCAAATCGTCTCCTCTAGTATATCGTACATTTGTACATTTTGTTTATATAAATTAAAATGATTTGATTGTAATCTTGAAAAATCTAGCAATTCTTCTACTAAATGAATCAATCGGTCTGTCTCACCTGAAATAATTCCCATGCCTTGCTTTATCTCTTCTTCTGTTAAATGATCTACCGTTTTTAACGTCTCACTCCAACCTTTAATTCCAGTTAAAGGCGTTCGTATTTCATGAGAAATAGAAGCAATGAATTCATTTTTCATCTGTTCCGCTTTTTCTATTTTATTAGACATATGATTTAAACTATATGCTAACTCACCTAATTCACCTGGATAATCTTCTTTAATTTTCTTCTTTAATGTACCTTCTGCAATTTGTGAAGAAGCATGAATAATAGATTCGATAGGTTTAACAAACGAATTCGCTAATCGTCTACTGATTAAGAATACGATACCAGAAATGACAATTCCAACTGAAATAGTAAACATAATAATTTCAATAATCTTTGCATTTACACTCGTTAAAACAGTCGTATATTTCAAAACACCTATCGTTTGTCCTTGATGAATAAGTGGACTAATCACTTCTAATTGTTTCACATTTTCTTTCGTAGCAGTCACTTGATGATACATTTCTCCTTCTAGTAACGAATACGGAATAACTACTTTACCTTCTACCTTTTGTCCACTTGACGATTGTATAATCGTACCATGTCGATCAATTAATTGTAATTCAGTTCCTTCTAACTGAAAGCTCTCAATTATATCCCCGCTGTATTCTTGCAAACGAATAAAGTATAGGGAATTGTATTCAGAGAAAAATCGTGTACTTGTCTTCGCATGAGATTCTATATATTGCACAATACCATTATAATAATATCGATAAATGGAGACTGAAAATACGACTTCAAATAATACAAGCATAAGTATAATGACCGTCATAAAATATAAAGTCACTTTTCTTTTCATCTTATACTTTCCTTCCACACATATCCTTTTCCCCACACAGTAAGAATAAATTCAGGTTCTGATGGATTACATTCTATCTTTTGGCGTAACCGCCTCATATTTACATCTACTACTTTCGTCTCACCTACATAATTCGTTCCCCAAATCATATTTAAAATTTCATCACGTGAAACCGGCTTTGAAGCCTGATTCATCAAATACTGTAATATCATATACTCTGTAGGGGTTAAATCAACTAACTGTCCACTTTTATATAATCTTTCTTCTATAACATTTAACGAAAACGGGCCAGATATGATCGTATTCGCTTTTTCATCATGTACTTCTATTCTTCTTAGTAACGATTGTATACGTGCAGTTAGTTCCACTGGACTAAACGGCTTTGCGATATAATCATCTGCACCAATTCCTAGTCCTTGTACTTTATCTTCATTTTGTACGCGTGCGCTTAACATAATAATACCTATTTTCTTATTTTCTTCCCGGATGGATTTACAAACTTGAAAACCATCAATTCCTGGTAACATTACATCAAGTAATGCTACATCAACAGTATGTTCACATAAAATCTGTAACGCCTCTTCTCCCGTACTAGCTTCTAACACATAAAATCCAGCACGTTTCAAATTCAAGACGATAAAACTACGAATAGGCATTTCATCTTCTAAAACTAAAATTGTTGGCATAATTTCCACCTCCCTACTCTTGTTGATAATCCGCTAGCGGTTTTACATATGCTTTCACTTTTTCAAAATGTGATTGTTTCGGTACAGCATATACGTGAGAAGCTGTTTTAACTGTTGCTTCGTATCCTTTTATTTTGAACCATTCTTTCCGCTTAAATATATGGACTTCAAGCCATAGTTCATTTGTACTTGTCTCCAAAAACTTTTGAGAATTTGATTCCTTTTGCTCATCTGGTATCGTAATTTTTCCAATTAACTCTTCAGGAATTTTCACATAATATCCTTTTTCTATATCGATATATCTTTCTTCAATTGGTTTAATTCCAGATTCACTCCACTGTATGTAACGTTCAAAAAGCGGACTATCACCATGTGATTTATCTTCCCAACCTTGCGGACGCACTGTACGAACAAATTCAATAATGCCGTCTTCATTAACATCTTTACTTTCTACAACATATTCATTGAACAAATCTTCTTTCCCATCTATAGGCAATACCTCATAATGACCCTTATCAAATTTTGCTACATATGTTATCCCTGAATGAGCGCCAACACCTGCGTCAATTACAACCGCCTTTAGTGATTCAGAAATGCGGCCCATTTGTATTCTTTGAATGCTATTTATAAATGGATCGAATGATGCTTCAGATAAAGTTTTAAATTGTTCCATAAACTCAACTGTCAACTTCTCATCTTTTTCATACGTAACAAGGCTTATATCTTTCAGTCCATTTTTATTTAAATCCTCTATGAATAACTTCGTATAACTTCGATTATATATTTCCTTCATATCTTCATTTTCTTCCGAAAAAACATACATAACATGTTCTAACGATTCACGACTTACAGAAATTCCGATTAATAACTCTCGCTTCCCGTTCCCTGTAAAATCACCGACTTCAACGATATCTACATCTCCACCATCAAATCTATGCGTGGACTTTACTTTCCAGCAATTTCCAATTTCTTCATAGACAGCTAAATATACGCTATGATCTTCATTCGGTAATTTATAAAATAAGATGGCTTCTTTCTTATTATCTTGTTTAAAATCCATTGACCAAATCATCTGTTTATCTTTATTAGACATTGGAGTAAGCAATCGATAATTAACAGGCAAATCTTTATCTATTTGCTCTTTTAGTTCATTAATCCATTTTTCATTGGCGGGAGCACTCATTAAACTTGTTGGAGCTTCAGACATTTTACATCCAGTCAACATAAAAATGATTCCCATAATGCCTATCCATTTCTGCATATGATATCTTTCCTTATTACAGATTTTCATTATTTCTCTTTACTTTTTGCTTCTCCAATATTCTCATACATATGAGTATAATTTTTCTAAAATAAAAAATCGTTACAGAAAAGTTACAAATCCATTCCGATAAAAAAAGATTGGCGAAAGCCAATCTTTTTTTATTATTCATTTCGAACTGGTTTTGGCGTTACACCTAAATGCTCATTTAATTTTTTCGAAATATCTTTTACGTTTTTTTCGTTTGGAATGTAATAATAAATACCTCCGATACGTTTATCCGTACCTTCTATTTGCATTTTTTCCATTTCCAAATTAGATCCTGCCATATTTTTTGTAATTGCAAGCATATCATCGAAAGTTAAGTTCGTTTTCATATTTTTATCAACCGCATCAAGTAAAGAGCCCATTTTGCTAATTGATTGCACAGACATCGCTTTTTTTGCAATTGCTTCTATTACAAGTTGTTGTCTTTGTCCACGCATTGCGTCACTATCAATTTTACGCGTTCTTGCAAGTGCAAGTGCTTGTTCTCCATTTAAATGTTGGAAGCCTTTTTCTAAATGAATCATACCCGCTTGGTCTTTACTATCTTGCTCTGTGAAAGTAACAGGTACATCAATATCAATACCACCAAGTGAATCGACAATTTGTACGAATGATTCAAAGTTAAACTTCACATAATAATCAACAGGAACATTTAAAAATCTTTCCACTGTATCTCGTGTACTTTCAACACCACCAAATACGTGTGCGTGTGTAATTTTATCTAATTTCTTTCTAGATGGGATATATACACGTGAATCACGCGGAATACTTACTAATTTAACTGATTTATCATCTTTATTAATTGTTGCTAATAAAAGTGCATCTGTGCGAACAGCTTCACCATATTGACTTTTTCGCATTTCACTACCATCTACACCCATGATTAAAATTGAAATGTTATCCTTTAAAGGTTCAACTTCTTTATCACGCTTCGATGACTTATCAATTTGTGCATACGCATCACTTACAACAGCTTTTGCTTTATTATATATTAATGATCCATATCCTACTCCTCCAAAAATAAGTAGGAAAAATGGAATTAAAATGAACCATTTTATTGACCTTCTTTTAGAACGTTTTTTATTACTTCTCGTATTTTGTTCTAATTCAGAGCTCATCTTCATTCGCCTCTCTTTCTCTTTCCCTAGTATAATGTATGTCTAGTATTCTTCATATTGAATTTCCTTTCAAACACCTTACATTTTTGTAAGGTTACATGATGAATCCAATATGTATTCCATTTCACATTATACTCTCGTGCTTATTTTTGGCAAGTCACTATTTTCCAACTTCAAATATTTAACACTTCGCAACATCCGAAATTACAGATTTATAAATTTATCCGTTTCGAATCCTTCAATTTTCACCTAAAAAATCAGCAATGCAACAATACATTGCATTTTATTTTTTCTCGAACGGTGTATACATTGTTTTCTTCCCATGATTATAAATGAAAGCGGATTTTGCTTTTAGTTTCACCTTATCTATTTCTATCTCTTCATTTGAGAAATTCACAATAATTTTAATATCTTTTCCATATGAGGCAGATTGGACTAATTTATCTTCTGACAAATATGCAAAGTTCGTCATTTCTTCTTTTACTGCCTTTTCATGAACTTCATTCCAAACTTTTAGATGCTGCGTAATTTCTTGTTTATGTTTATTCCACTCTACTTCATCTAAATGGTACAACGGAGGCACATTATACAATAACTCATATAACATTCGGTTTCCTACCTCATCTTTTACTTTCAAACTTCCCCATTCCCAGTGGTGCGTTGTAATTACAGAATCGTTGTATACTAATTTATATAACGGTACCGAATATACTGGATTTAAATATACTTGTTTATATTCTTCTTTTAACGGTACTTGTTTTGCATATTTTTCTGGAACATTTTGATTCGGCGACCAATATCCGCCCACATAATACGGACTTGTTTTATTTTTCCTCATATCTTCATCGTCCCATTTAATAACAGGCGTTTCAATGCCGTGAGCAAATGCAATCGTGCTACTTGCAAAGTCATTTCCGCCTTCTGAGCCAACTACCATACCTTTTTCTTGCGCAATATAATCCATTCGTTGCAACCTTGCTTTTAAATCTTGTTCTTGTGTCGTTATATGTTTGGCCGAATAATCATCATAAATTTCACCTGTTGCATCACAATCAATAAACCATGAATTATATTTAGGTCCATTTTGTAATATCTCGTTCATTCGCTCTTTTACACTAGGAAGAGATAAAGTTGGATTTAATTTTCGCCCTCTACCTAAAAATCCTTGCACTTTTTCTCCATTTTTCTTCGTCACAGTTGCCTCTTCATATAGCGATGAATCCTGAAAAGAAGCTGTATTCCAATTTTTGTCAGCTTTTTCGTGAATAGAATGATAAGAATCATACGGACCAACTAAATATCCTATTTTCTTAGCTTCTGTCACGAAATCAGGCTGCATATACCCTTGTTCCCAGTTCGGTAGCCCAATCCATGCATTGTCTATTCCTGATTCTTTCATTTCCTTTATAATATCCGTTCCATCTGCCTTACCCCATTTACTTACTTCTTCAACCGCATCACCGAGCGCCGACTTTAATACATGCTTATTTAAGTTATATAACTCCATCTTCGATAAGTGATCTACCCCTTTGTTTAATAACTCACTAGCCTTCTGATCAACATTTTGGAAAATATCCTTTTTATACAATTCCTTCATTGATAATACTTCATTTACATAACGCAAAATAACATTTTTTTGGTACTTATCAATGAAATCTTGTTTACTTACTTGCTCAAACACACTCAGTTCTCCAGGCTCCGAACTATTCTTTTGAATAAGCCCTTTTATATGACTAAACACAGGACTATTTATTTGTTCTCTTATCTTCGGCCAATTTATGTTACTGTCAGACAAACCATTTTGATTCCAAAAATAAAAATGAGCCGCACCATAAAGTTTTTCAATCTCTTTATTTTTTCTAGCTTTTTCTTGTAATGTTTTAAATTCACCTTTTTGAGCAATATTATCCTTATACAGTTTAGCAATACTGACTGCATCATTATTTGTCACATATAATTGAAATCCATATGCTTTATTTTTATTTATACGCGGGAATTCATGTATAAAATCAAATCCTATTTTCGGATCGGAATGAAATTTCAATTCATTATTAAACATATTGTTCGCAATATATACAATGGAATATTTCGAACCATTTAACGCAAAAAACTTCATAGAAAATGATTCAGCAAATGAATATGCATCATCCTTTAAAAACTTCTTCCAATTTTCATCATTACTCGGAATTTGCTTTCCTTCCCATAACGGAAGTGTATAATTTTCAGCTTGTACTTTCGGCCATGTAAAACTTTCTGCACCAGTCGATTCCACTTCAATATTTAAGTGATCTTTTTTCTTTTCTAGATTCACTTTTACTTTTTGATCTGGATATTCCCAAGATGTGCGACCCTTGTCTTTTTTTACATTCGACACCTTCATTTTCGGTAACGGCTGTGATGCCTGTTCCTTTACACCATCATGTTCTACAGTTAACGTGAAAGTCTCTGGATTTACATCGTAAGTGAACTCTTTATAGGTCGCTTTCTTTACCTTAGACTCTTGTACAGTATTGCTACCTTTTACATCACACCCGACTAAAGTCGAAAATGGCATCGTTGTAAGAAGACATATTGCTATCATTTTTTTCATCTTCTGCACCTCCACCACTGAATATACAGGAGCTTTGTTACAGGAATGTGGCAAAAAAATAGAACCAGCATAATGCTAGCTCTATTTTGAGTATTATAAATAAATGTGTATGAACACCTATAATCTGCTTAAAGTATATGTAGTACAATAACCGTGTTTTTTCATCTCCACTAAATATAAAAGCAAATAATTCGAAGCTTTAACATGCATTTCTTAACTAAAAAAATAAGTGTATATAATATACCCTAAAACTAGCACTAAAATTACTAGCGCTGTACCTTTCCAATTCATACCACCCGCCATATCAACTGGACTACCTGTTTCAGCTCTGTTGAGTCCATCATGTAAAGAACCGGTAGGATTATTTTTCAATTCACTTTGCCTTACACGTTCTCTTTTTTCTTCTGGTGACTCTTTATTCATATAATCACCTCCAAATTAATACACGCTTTACTAAATTATACATTATTACTTTTCTTATATATGCCAACTGAAAAGATATTTACAACAAAAAAAGCTAGCAATGCTAGCTTTTTTATAGTTCTATATGTTCTTCTTTATTTACAGTAATTCCTCTATGATCGATTTCTAGCTCACACACTTTCATAGACGTAAATACTCTCGCTAACTGTTCAGCAATTTCTTGACGTTTATCATATGGCGTTAATATAAAAATAGATGGACCTGCACCACTAAGCGCTGTGCCGTATGCGCCAAACTCTTTTGCACATTTACGAATTGAGGGTAATAGCGGTACGAGTTCTAAACGATACGGCTCGTGAAAATGATCTCTTTCCATCATTTCCCCTACAACTTCCCACTTCTTTTGACAAAACGCAGCTACTAATACGTTGCTGATTGCACTAGCCTTAACTGCTTCATGAAAAGGAAACACATCTGGTAATACAGATCGGCTTTCCTCTGTATTTAACTCTTCATTTGGAATAAGAGAAATTACACCTAATTCCTTACTTTCAATTCTTATAACCGAAACATTCTTTCCATCAAGTGCTCCGATTACAGTTCCTCCTAATATAGAAGCCGCAACATTATCTGGATGCCCTTCAAAATTTGTTGCAATTTGAACTTTTTGATCAGTCGTTAAGTTCAAATTACCAAGTTGATTCGCAAGCTCTATCCCTGCTACAATTGCTGATGCACTACTTCCTAGACCTCTTGTAAGCGGGATATTACCAGTAACTTCTATTATTTGAGGTGATAAAGAAGGACATACTTTACATGCCGTGCTAACGATTAAATTTTTATCGTCTGTCGGAATTGATTCTTCAAAGGAATGGATTACTTGCCATCTATCAGCTTTTTCTTTTACCACCACATCTAAATATAATGACAAAGCTATTCCTACTGAATCAAATCCTGGTCCAACATTCGCTGTACTAGCAGGAACACGAATACTTAATGGTATCACGACATAATCACCCCTTTAATATGCTCTTTAATTTGTTCTATATTATTTGAAACACTTGCAATGTCTAATGTATTAGAAGAAATTGCGATATCAGGATCTTTCAAGCCGTTTCCAGTTAAAATTGCAACAACTGTCTCTCCTTTTTTGATTTTTCCAGATTGAACATGTTTAATTACACCTGCTAATGAAGCATTTGATCCCGGCTCAGCGAAAACCCCTTCCGTTTTTGCTAATAATCTATACGCATGTAAAATTTCTTCATCTGATACCATATCTATTTCACCGTGAGACTGTTCAGCAGCCTCTACTGCATATGACCAACTTGCGGGGTTACCGATACGAATCGCTGTTGCAATTGTTTCAGGTTCTTCAATGACATGTCCTTTTACAATAGCAGCTGCTCCCTCCGCTTCAAATCCGTGAATTCTTGGCTTCTTATAGCCTTTTTCTTTCTCATATTCACAGAAACCTTTCCAGTACGCTGTAATATTCCCAGCATTCCCAACAGGAATCGCTAAAACATCTGGTGCACTTTGCAACTGGTCACAAATTTCAAATGCTGCTGTCTTTTGCCCTTCAATTCGATAAGGATTCACTGAGTTTACTAATGTAATCGGCTCTTCCGCAGCAATATTTCTTACAGCCTTAAGTGCATCATCAAAATTTCCTTCTATTGAAATGATTTCAGCTCCGTAAGCGACTGCTTGCGCTAATTTTCCATGTGCAATCTTTCCTTCCGGGATTACGATTATACATTTCATTCCAAGGCGTGCCGCGTATGCTGCGGCCGATGCTGATGTATTACCTGTTGATGCACAAATGATTGCCTCTGACCCTTCTTCTTTCGCCTTCGCGACTGCCATTACCATACCACGATCTTTAAAAGAACCTGTCGGATTCGCTCCTTCGTACTTACCGTATAACTTAATCCCTAATTGTTTTGATATATTTAATAGCGGAATAAGAGGTGTATTTCCTTCCATTAAGCTAACATCAGGTGTATTTTCATTCACCGGTAAATTAGAAGCATACTGTTTTAATAATCCTTTATACATATTGTTTTTCCTCCTCAATAATGTAATAACTGTTTATTTCACTTGCGACATCTTCTATCGCTCCTAGTACTCGTTGAAATTGATACTTTGAAGTTTGATGTGTCACAACAACGACTTCTGCAAGTTCGCGATTTAAAGGTAATTGAATCACTTCTTTTAAACTTACAGAATAATTAACGAAACATTCTGTTATTTTTTGCAACATCCCAGGTTCATCTCGTAATGAAATACGTAAGAAATATTTCGAAACGACTTCTTCATCCCGTTGTAACTCATATGGCTCTGGTTCTTTTAACGCACTTTTACTTTTCGGAACTTGATTCATATTTTTAACGATTGAAATAATATCACTTACTACAGCAGAACCAGTTGGTAACTTCCCAGCTCCAGGCCCGTAAAACATTACTTCTCCTACTGCTTGACCGTGAACATATACTGCATTAAATTCATTATTTACATTCGATAATGGATGATGACTTGGTAAAAGAGTCGGTTCTACACTTAAATGAATGGCTGACCCTTGTTTCTCTGCTTTACCAACTAATTTCATAGTAAATCCTAACTTTTCAGCCATTTGTAAATCTTCTTTTTCGACCTTTCGAATCCCTCTTACTTGCACATCATCTAAAGAAACATTCATCGAAAAACCTAAGTTTGCAAGAATGGCTACCTTTCTCGCCGCATCTAACCCATCTACATCCGCTGTTGGATCCGATTCTGCGAAACCTAATTTTTGCGCTTCCTGTAAAGCCTCTTCATACGACCATCCCTTTTGACTCATCTTTGTTAACATGTAATTTGTTGTTCCATTTACAATTCCCATTATTTTTTCAATTTGATCTGAAGCTAATCCGTCTGTTAATCCTCTTAACACCGGAATACCGCCCGCTACACTTGCTTCATAACATAGATCACAATCATTTTCGTTCGCTAATTGAAGAAGTTCTGCACCGTATACAGCCATTAAATCTTTATTTGCTGTCACGACATGTTTCTTATTTCGTAAAGCCTTAACAATATGTTGCTTTGCTTCTTCAATTCCGCCCATTACCTCTACTACAATATCAATATTTGAATCATTTAGAACTTCATCAACATGACTTGTTACTACGATCCCATCAATGCAAACATCACGTTCTTTTTCTAAGTCACGTACAACGACTGTCTTTACCTTCACTTCATACCCTGTATCAAGTGCAATTTTTTTATAATGTTCTTTCAAAATATGGACAACACCACTTCCGACCGTACCTAAGCCTAACACTCCAATATTAATAACGTTATTCATCTTCTAATCTCCTCCTACAATTTTATTTTTTATCTCTATCAATCACCTTGCTCTGTTTTTTAATCATGCAGGTGGTGGTTATTTCCGTACGTACAAATCGTTTCATGTTACAGCACCTCCTTTCAAAGTAATAAAAAAACACACTCATCCCTAGGAAAGGGACGAATGTGTTTTCGTGGTTCCACCCTTGTTCCAATCCAGACTTATTTCCTTCTAGATTGCTCAAGTTCAGATAACGGCTGATTCCGTCAATAATTACTAGATTACTCGTTCACTATTGAAGTTCAAAGGTGGTAAAATCATTTCTCGTGTTAGGAAGCTCACACCCTTGGCTCCCCTCTCTGTAAACCGTAAAAATGATTCCGTGTCCTTATCGTTACTTTTTCGTTCATGTTTATTTGTTAACTCATTATACTCGTATAAACAACAAAATCAATACTATTTTTTAATTATTTTTAATTTTCAATCTCTAATTCCATAAAAAAACACACTCATCCCTAGGAAAGGGACGAATGTGTTTTCGTGGTTCCACCCTTGTTCCAATCCAGACTTATTTCCTTCTAGATTGCTCAAGTTCAGATAACGGCTGATTCCGTCAATAATTACTAGATTACTCGTTCACTATTGAAGTTCAAAGGTGGTAAAATCATTTCTCGTGTTAGGAAGCTCACACCCTTGGCTCCCCTCTCTGTAAACCGTAAAAATGATTCCGTGTCCTTATCGTTACTTTTCGTTCATGTCTATTTGTTAACTTATTATAGTTATCAACTTTTTAAAAAGCAAGCCTATTTTTACTAACTATTTTCAAGATACTATTTTATTATATTTCACAATAACATTATGTAACTACCTCTCGATTTACCTATTTCGTTATTTCTCCAGTTTGTAAATCAACAGTTCATATATAAATATTCCATTCCAAAACGATTAGAAATCCGCCTTTAAAAATATATTACTAAAGTTTTTTTCAATACAATCTTTTCGTATAACTTTCTTCTAAAGAACGTGCAATATCTTCTTCTGAAGCATTCACTTTCGCATGCTCCAACAACATTTTTGCTGTTGAAGGTAACTCTTTTTTATTTAGCCATGACTCTGAATCCCACATCTTAGAACGAATAAAAGCTTTTGCGCAATGAATATAGCATTCCTCTATTTCAACAACAATTCCAAGTAACGGATTGCGTCCATTTGCCTGCATTTCTTGCAAAATTTCTTCATCGTTTGTAATGAATGCTCGGCCGTTTATTCGGAGTGTCTCCCCAAGACCAGGGATCAAAAAGAGTAACCCTACGTGCGGATTTGAAATAATATTCAAAATGGAGTCTATACGACGGTTGCCTGGTCTTTCTGGAATGATAATTTTATTATTATTTAATACGTATACAAATCCAGGAGCGTCTCCTCTCGGCGAAGCATCACACTCTCCTAATTTATTTGCAGTAGATAATACTAGAAAAGGAGATTTAGACAGAAAATCTATGCAATGATGGTCTAATGATGAAATAACTTTTTTCAAAGCTCGCTCACTTGGTCGCCCCAATATTTTTCGTAACTCTTCCTCTGTTGAAATAATCGATTTTATTTCCTTATTCTCTATCCCCACTTATACCCACCCCTTTTTCTTTATTTCCCCAAAATCCAATACAAATATTGTATAATATAATTGGCAGAAAGGGGAATTTAAATGACAGAGTGGTTAACAATATTTGATACTGAAAATAATATACTTGGGAAGAAATTACGTGATGAAGTGCATCGCGACGGTGATTGGCACGAAACATTTCATTGTTGGTTTGTAGAAAAAGATGCTGAAGATATGTTTTTATATTTCCAATTACGCTCTAAAAATAAAAAAGAAGCTCCGGGTATATGGGATATTACTTCAGCTGGACATATTATGCATAATGAAGATGTACAAATTGGCGGTCTTCGTGAAATTGAAGAAGAACTAGGGCTTTTCTTTCAAACTACCGATTTAGCATACAAAGGAATCTTTAAAATAGATTATGAAATTTCAAATCTTACTGATCGTGAATTTTGTCATATGTATTTTCATAATGTCATCAATACACTTCCATTTGCACCAGGTGAAGAAGTAGACGATGTGATGAAAATACATGCAACTCCTTTTCTACAACTATTAAAAAGAGAGATTTCATCTTTTACGGCTATTTCTGTTTTAAGCAATACACCGATAACGATAACATTTGAAGATATTTATCCGTATGATCTTGCATACTATGAATTCGTTGTAGAACAAGGAAAAGAATTACTAAAAAATAATAGTTTATAAATAAAATAGGACTCCCATTTTAAAGTACTTGGGACTCCTATTCTTTATCCTGCTATTTGCGTGCAATAAGAATCCCACCTCAAATTTCTGTAAATGCAATGAGTGAGTTTGAAGTCGGGCGCCCGTACGAGTGGGCTAATAATCAGTAGATAACAGACACAATCCGAGTGATTTAAAATCCATTTTATTTTCTCTCTTTCGATGTCTGGAACATACTTGGCAGCGTTACAAAGCGTGCCCCTTTCGTTTTTAACTGCGGAATAATTTTGTCTAGCGCCTCTACAGATCCTTGTAAATGCCCGCCTGGAGTTGAATGCTGAAGTATGACACTACCTGGAAATGAATTCCCTAACACATTATTTGTAATCGTATCAGCGCTTACTCCTTTCCAATCAACCGTATCAACACTCCATTGTACAATCATAAAATTTTGCTCTGTTGCCCACTTCAATTGATTTTCAAGTATTTCACCGTATGGCGGACGAATAAATTTCGGTGCATAACCAGCTAAACGATTTAATATTTCTTCTGTTTTTATAATTTGATTACGATACTCCGCCTCATTTACTTTCGCTAAATTTGGATGGCTGTACGTATGATTACCAATTACATGCCCTTCATTTGCAATACGTTTTACTACATTCGGATACTTTTCTGCGTTTTCACCAAGCAAGAAGAAAGTCGCCTTCACATTATGTTGTTTTAACTTATCTAAAATTTTCGGCGTAAATTCTAAATCTGGTCCATCATCAAATGTAAGAGCCACTTCCGCTTTATTGTACGACCCTGAAAATGCATACGCATATTTTTCGACCCAAGAAAATGGTGTCCACGATCCACGCTCATATACTTTCATTTGTACTGTATAGTTTTGAGGGATATATACGTATGGCAATGAGCTTATATAGTCTCCATAATAAAATGAGTGATATGGCATATAGGCGTACGAAACATCTCGTTCTAGTCCCCATTGATATGGGGCAAACATTTCTGACGAATAAAAATAATACATGATAAAAACCTCCCTAAAATTTCATATGTGATTCATCTGCACTTTGTTAGAGAAATTATTATTCATGAACAAAAATAAGACTGTCCATAATTAGGACAGTCTTACTGCTTTATACAATTAATAAATCGATGCACTATCTTTCGGCAAAGCTTTTACATGTTTTAAATAGCCTGTCACTCTGTCATCATCACCTTGCGGGTATTGATACCCATATGTGTTAGCAATTTCGTTCGCAACTTTTCTAAATAAATCGCCCATTACAAAAAATGACTCCCATATGTTTTCATATTCAGCATCCGAATAGGTCCGTTTAAATTGCTCCCACATATCTTTTTCAATATATTGCTCGAAAAGCTTTCCAAACTTCCCTACATTAACTGTAAAGTCTGTTTTCATACCAATATGCCATTCTAACATTACGATAAACATATCCCGCACCGGGCCATCAAGTATTCCTTTCGCATAAGAAAGTTCTTCTCTCCATAGTCCTTTTGCCACATTCGTACTACACCACCAAAATTCATTACAGCAATCTAAAAACTCTTTTTCTGTAGGCTTTTTTATTAAGTAGTCTTTATCGCTTGCTGGTGGAAATTCATCAATACAATCATCTTTCTCCAGAAGCAGTTCACTTAAACTATCTTGTCCAACAAACTTATTTATCAAATCAAATGGAACGAGCGTTAAATCAATTCGATTTCCATCCATAAACTGCATTAAATACGGAAATTTCCCGTCTTCGTCCGCTGGAACTAATGACATTTCTTCTGGCATTTGTACAATCATTATTTCTCCAAATCTACGTATCCAATTATGATTAGACGTAAAAGATTGTATATCATTTACAACATACATAATATCATAGTCTTGAAAACAATCTTTTTTCACATTTGGATTTACACGTGATCCATTCATGATGACAGCTCGAATTCTTTCATCCTCTTTTGCTGTATTAATAATTAAGTCTAGCATGTCTTTTTCAGTTCTCATCTATTCCTAACCTCCAATTTTTATATAAGCTTATATTTTCAAGTATATTGGAGGTCCACGAGCTAGCTGTGTTGTACACGATACATGTTATAATTTTTGAAACATCTTTTTCATTTTCTCTCCTCCTATTTTTTTATATCTATTCTTCTAAATCGTTCACATACAAGCAATATATCATCAGAAAAATCATGACCCACTTCATTCAATTTACTTCTGAAATATCTTTCATGGATCTCCTTCCAATTTTTATAGCTTTCATCCCCTTCAGCAATTGCAAATTCTTCTGTAATTTCATTCATAGGTACTATTGTTACTTCAATCGTCTTTACAATTGCTACCGGATTTTCATCGTGATCCAAAATAACAGAGTAGTCCTCTGTAGTTGGTAACGGTATATTCTTTAATTCATAGAAGAGATATGCAGAACAAGTTGCGGTTTTCGTTCCGTCAACTACTTGCTTAGCAAGACGATTTGGGGTATCACCAAATTTCCATGCACTCACCGATTTTGGTATCTCAGCATCTTTCCAATACTCCGTCCAGTATTGTTGCGCTGCTTCATTCATTATCTCTCACTCCCCTAAACTCTACTATAAGTGTAATAGACTTTCGAACCGTATCACTCTTTTACGACTGCCATTACAAACCCATCGTATCCTTTACTTCCGACAGTTTGAAGCGCAGTAGCACTTACACGTGGCTCTGCAGCTATTAATTCATAGAAGCGACGTATCCCTTGTATGCGAGGATCGTTACTCGTATTGTCAATAACTTCTCCTTCACGTACTACGTTATCACCAATAATTATAGTACCAGGGCGTGATAGTTTCAGTGCCCATTCAAAATAGGTAGGGTTATTTTGTTTATCAGCGTCTATGAAAATAAAATCAAAAGGTTTATAATTCTCATTTTCGATTTGCTGTAAAGAATCTAAAGCTAATCCTGCTCGCACTTCAATTATATCATTCAAATTGGCACGCTCAATATTGCTACGTGCAATTTCAGCATGCTTTTCACTTGCCTCCAATGTAACAACTCTGCCTCCAGGTGGCAATCCCCTTGCAAGCCATATCGTGCTATATCCACCTAGAGTACCAATTTCCAAAATGTTTCGAGCTCCTTGAATTTGTACTAATAGTTGCAAAAACTTCCCTTGCGTTGGCGATACATCATGTGCTGGTAAATTAGCTGCAGCGTTTGCTTGAAGTACTTCTTCTAATGTAGAATCTTTCGGTATTAATACATCACTCACATATTGATCAACAGCCGTCCATTTCTCAATCGTACTCATGTAAATACCATCCCTTTCAATACTTTTCTACTATTCACATTTGATTATACCGAAAATTCTGTCTCATAAACAAAAATAAAGAAGGGACATCTACTCCATTACAGAATAAATATCCCTTCTTTTGTTTATACATTTATCCCTTACGGATTAGTAGACCAAAGTCCTGCTGATTTAATAAATGTACGTTTATTTAATTTCAGCTGCGCTACGATAAACTCTGCAATATCTTCTGCTTGCATTACTTTATCTGGATTCCCATCAGTTAATCCTAAATCTACAGCCATATCAGTTGCTACAGTACTTGGAGTTAAAGCTGTTACACGAATGTTATGTTTGCGAACTTCCATCGCTAACGATTCCGTTAAGCCAAGAACACCAAATTTAGAAGCACTATATGCACTTGTTACAGGTGCACCTTTTTGTCCTGCTGTAGATGAAATGTTAATAATATCACCAGATTGTTGTTCAATCATGCTTGGTAAAGCTGCACGAGTTGCATAGTATACACCCATTAAGTTTACTTGAATGATTTTTTCCCAATCAGCAACATCTAGTTCTAAAAACTTACCGAATTTAGAAATACCAGCGTTATTAATTAAAATATCGATAGATCCTAAACCATTTTTTAACGTTTCAATTGCAGTCGTTACCTCTTCATATGAAGATACATCAGCAGTCGCAATAACAGCTTTTACGCCTTCTGCTTCTACTTCTTTCGCTACAGCTTTTAAGTTTTCTTCTGAACGAGCTAAAAGACCTACATTTACGCCCTCTTTCGCTAATGCGATCGCTACAGCACGACCAATCCCTCTACCTGCTCCTGTAATTAAAGCATTTTTACCTTGTAATAATTCTGCCAAGTATAACACTCCTTAATCATCTCAGTTATGTATTATATTAAAATTGTATCTGTGTTTATGTAAAAAGGCAATGATGCACTTTCATGTGCGTAGGTTACTTATAGGTAACTATGGAAAGTTTTTATTGATAAGTCTCATGTTTTTGCCATAATTCATGTAAAATAAAAATAAATCCTGCATAGGAGAGTGCATGTGTATGAAAAGAAAAAAATGGTTCTTATCACTCACTGCAGTCGGGCTATGTATCATATTTTTGGCTATGTACTTTATATTTGGTAATCCATTACATTATAAAGTAATAGAAAAAGATACTAGCGACTACCTCTATACTATAAAAGGCTATAAGCAAAAAGAAATACAAAGCATAACCGGAAAATATACTCTCATTTATAATATCGGCTATTATGCAGAGGTCGTATATAAAGACGAACCTTATTTTACATACTCTTATACATACGATAAGAATAAGAAAATAATACAAGACAACGGCATTTTAGGAAGACATACTGAGTCATTTGAAAGTCTTAATTTAAACTGGTCATTGTTTGACGAGTTAGTAGACGGTATTCATACAAACCTGCAAAAAAGAGGTTTAAGTGAAAAGAAAGATTATTCTATACGCTACGTTCAATTCATTGATATCGATAATGATAAAAACGGTGCAGAAGCATATGTTGACTTTAAGAAAGATAAAAAATCAGATTATTCATACCGTATGAATAACGAAGGAAAAGCTTATCAATATAGTTGCAGTAATGGAAAATGTATTTTTAAAGAGAAATAGTGTTAGAAGATATCCTCCTAACACTATTTCTCTTCAGAATTTGGAATACAAACAATAAATTCTGTCCCATTCCCCTCTTCACTCTCGACTTTTATTTTTCCTTGATGAAGGTCGAGTACCTTTTTTACGATAGCTAAACCTAATCCACTTCCTCCATAAGTACGATTTCGTGAAGAGTCCGCTTTATAAAAACGCTCAAAAATATGTTGTTTCTGTTCTTCAGATATACCAATTCCAGTGTCACGAATACGTATTTCTACGAATTTCTCATGTTCTTGTAACTGAATTGTAATTGTGCCACGACTTGGAGTAAATTTAATACTATTATGAATTAAATTAATCCAAACTTGACTCATACTTTCTTGATCGGCAGTTATATGCACTTTTTCTAAATCAAGGTCTAATTCAATTTCTTTTTCAGCCCAGAGCGGTTCACTATTTAACACAATTTGCTTTAACTGTTGATCTAATCGATAAGTCGCTTTTTCTGGTGTATACTCCTCTGACTCTAAAAGAGTTAGTTTCAGTAAATTTTGGCTTAGTTTAGATAATCTCGTCGTTTCCGTTTCAATAATGGTAAGATAATGCTTTCTTTTTTCCTTCGAAAGATTGTTATCTTGTAGTGCTCTAGCAAATCCTTTTATAGAAGTTAAAGGTGACTGTATTTCATGAGAAACATTCGATACAAATTCTTGGCGCATTTTCTCCATCGCATTCAGTTCATCTGTCATATCATTTATACTTTTTACGAGTACACCAATTTCTCCATCATACTTTTCTTCATTTCGTATTTTTACGGAGAAGTCTCCTTTTGCAATTTTTTGTATCGGTTCAATAATAGTCCAAATCATTGCCTCTCGTTTTGGTCTCATTAATATCCCAATCAATGTCCAGATAAGAACAATAAATATAAAACCGACCATATCACTAATTAGAAAGGCAACAAACGACGATACGTTTACTTCAAAAGCATTCAATATACTAGTTGCTACATAAAATGCGATAGACCAAATTATAGTGAGAAAAGAAAAAAGCGCTAATACCGCTCCCGTTACTTTCAACATCTTCACCTTACTCATTCGTTTTCTTTTCCTCATTTACTTACCTCTAAGCGATACCCTAATCCTCTTATCGTTTTAATACTAAATTTCGATTTCTCTTCTTGAAACTTCTCACGTAGACGATTAATATGAACATCCAGTGTACGTTCATTCCCTTCAAAATCATATCCCCATACATCTTCAATTAACTGCTCTCTCGAACATGTTCTTCCTGCTTTAGAACCTAAAGTAAAGAGCAATTCGAATTCTTTTAGCGGTAATGTGACTGTTTGTTCTCCGGCTGTAACTTCAAATGTTTTACGATTTAACAGTACATTCCCAATTTGAATCGATTGCGACACTGTAATTTGGTAACGTTTCAATAACGCCTTAACTCTCACTACTAGTTCTATAGGATCAAATGGTTTTACAAGATAATCATCGGTGCCAAGGTGAAATCCTTTTACTTTTTGAGACGTTTCCCCTTTAGCAGTTAGCATCAAAATCGGAATATCATAGTACTTCCTTAATTCAAAACATACATCAAATCCATCCATATTTGGCATCATAATATCAAGAATAACCATATCAACTTTTACTTCGTCTATTTTCTGAAGTGCATCTAGTCCATCAATTGCCTCATATGTTTGAAAACCTTCTCGTTCTAAAAATACAGAAACAAGTTCTCTAATATGTGGATCATCGTCTACTATTAAAATGTTAGGTATCAAAGAAACCATTTCCTTTCTAATTCGCATCCTTTATAAAACTTTTAAAAATGAATCATTAGTGGAGTAAAAACCCCACTGATGATTCATTTTATAATACGCCCTCTTTAATTTTCAATTGTTGCGTTGCAAATTCACGATACATATCATGTGTCTGTAATAATTCATCATGTGTACCACTTCCTGTAAGATTCCCTTTTTCTATAAAGATAATTTTATCTGCATCCACAACAGTAGAAAGTCTATGTGCAATAACTAACGTTGTTCTGCCTTTCATTAAGTTATTTAACGCTTTCTGAACGACAGACTCTGATTTACTATCTAGACTTGAAGTTGCTTCATCTAACATAAGAATTTGTGGATTTCGAAGTAACGCTCGAGCAATCGCAATTCGTTGTCTTTGCCCTCCTGAAAGCTTCACACCACGTTCTCCAACTTCTGTTGCGTATCCGTTTGGCAAATCATGAATAAATGCATCAACATATGCCATCGCTGCTACTTTTTCAATTTCTGCATCTGTCACTTCACCCTCAACACCGTAGCAAATATTATCACGAATTGTCCCATCGATTAACGGACTATCTTGTGAAACGTAACCAATTTGACGTCGCCATGATTGCAATGAATAACTCGTAATTGAGTCTTTTCCTAATTTAATAGCACCGCTAGTTGGCTCGTAAAAACGTTCTAATAGTGAGAATAACGTCGTTTTCCCGCTACCACTTGGTCCTACGATTGCTGTTACTTTTCCTGATTCAATTGTGAAATCAATATTCTTTAAAACTTGCTCTTCTTCGTTATACTCGAAATGCACATTTTCAAGAACGATCGGCTGCTTAGCATTTGTGACCTTCACACCAGTTTCATGATCTTCTACTTCATATTCTAAAATTGTATTAATTCTTTCCGTTGCACCAATCGCCTTTTGAAATTGTGTAAAGAACATAGATAATTGACTCATTGGCATTATAATTTGAACTAAATATAAAATAAACGCTACTAGTTCTCCTGTTGTTAATGCACCGCTAGAAACTCGCATTCCACCATACCCTACGATAATAACAAGCAATGCCATTAAAACAAACGACATAACTGGTGAAATTAACGCTTGCACTTTTCCCTCTTTCAAACCAAATTGTAATAGCTTTTCAATACCTTTATTTCCAGTTTCATATTCCTTTTTTTCTGTGTTCGAAGATTTCACTAAACGAATTTCTGATAACACTTGTGTTAATACACTAGTAAAAGATGCTGTTTCATCTTGAAGTGCTTTTGAAATTTTATACATTTTTCGTCCAAGCGGAACTAAAATGAGTACTGATAATGGAATAACCGTTAAAAGTAAAAGTGTCATTTTCCAATCTAAAACAAATAATACAATTAATGATCCAACAATTGAAATACCGCCTGTTAATAAATTTGACAAATGCTCAGAAATTAACGTTTTCACAACTCCTGTATCATTTGTCATACGACTAATTGTATCGCCTGTTCTATTTTGATCATAATAAGTTACCGGTAAAATAAGCACCTTTTTCCACAAACGTTCTCTCAGTCCAGCTACAATCTTCTGTCCAATATAATTTAATAAATATATAGACAATCCTGCAGCTATAGTTTGCATAATAAAGAATGCAACTAGCCCAACAATTTGCCCTGTACTAATTGAAGAAAGTGAAAAATTATCTACTAACCCCTTCGTTAACATCGGAATAAATAAACTCGCTCCCGTAGAAAGCAAACTCATTAATAATGCAAAAGCAAGAATCCCTTTCGGAGGATTTGTATCTTGAATAAGGCGTAAAAACTGCCTCCAGCTCCCTTTTTTCTTCATCTCATTTCTAACTTCCATTCCTGTTCATCTCCTCGTGTTAAACCAAACTGTTCTTTCTAAAAATAGAATACAATACGAATGTAAACTGAATGTAAACACACTTTTTCTATTTTTACAAAATATACATAAAAACGCATCTTTACAACAGATATAAACATCTGATATTATTACCTAGTACTAAATATTATTCTATGTGAATTATAAATAACCAATTTACGATACTATATAAATCTCCCGTTATTGAAAGGAGTATCCTTTTTGCAAACAAGTATACATTCCGAAAAAGAAACAATCATTTTTATTCATGGATTAGTTGGCAATCGTCGTGCCTTCAAAAAAGAGCATAAACGATTTTCCACCTCTTACAACATTATTACCTATGACTTATTAGGTCACGGCGACGATAAAGGAGAAGCTATCGAATTTTCATTACAGCGTCTCGTAGATCAATTATTGAATTTATACGAAAAAGAAGGCATTAAAAAGGCCCATATTTGCGCTTTAAGCTACGGCTGTTATATCTCTACAATTTTTGCACAAATGCACCCAGAAAAAGTTTTGAGCATTTGTCATATTGGTGGACATTATAATAACCCTTCCCTTTTATATAACGTATTTCAAAAGTTTTGGGAGAAGCGAGGAGACGATTACTCTAAATGGCTCTCTCAATACGCAAATACTATTTTTCCAAGTGGCATATTAAAGGCAAATCCGTTCGCAGTCATTTCAAGAAATATTTATTACCGTTTCGGATTGCAATTACATTCATCAATTATTGCCCAATCATTACGACACCGGTTAGAATTTGATTTGAAATCTAAATTAAAATCACTTCCCCATCCTATTCTATGGGTAATGGGTGAACATGATCATCTCTATAAATCTTGTCTTTTTGATTTAAAATCCATTCTTCCTAACGTTTTATATAAAGAAATACCGCTTGCAGGACATGCAGCAAACTTATTTCGTCCGAACTACTTTCATGACCTATACGCTCGATTTTTAAATGGGAAGTTACAGTAAAAACTACTACACTCCCAATTTATTCAACTATAAAAAGGCTTCCCAAGTTTCCCTGGAAAGCCTTTTCTCTATACGAAAAGTATATAAAACTACTTTTTCTTAGTATGCTTTTGTGTAACCTAACATGTGCTTGCTCCAGTAAGAGTTACTTACAGAACTAATTCGTACACCAGTTGCATCAGTTTCTGCACTAATGAACTGACCGTTTCCTAAGTAAACGCCCATGTGAGAAGGACCTGATTTATAAGTATTTTGGAAGTATACTAAATCACCTGGTTGTGGATTGCTAGTTTTTGTTTTAGAGCTCCAGTATCCAGCAACTGTTTGACGAGCGCCTTTATGACCAGTTTGATTTAATACGTAGTGAATGAATCCACTGCAGTCAAAACCAGCAGGTGTTGTACCAGCAGTTCTGTATGGTGAACCATTTAAAGATCTAGCGAATCCAGCGATTGAAGATGTATCTCCACCTGTTGTTGGTTTTTGTACGTCTTTACCTGGTTGTTGAACGTTATTTGTAACGTTATTGTTATTGTTATTGTTATTGTTATTCGTAACGTTGTTTACTCCGCCTTTTACAAACTTAACGAAGTCTGCGCTTACGTAACCTGTACGGCCGTTATGGTTAATTTTGTACCAACCATTTTCAGCACCAGTAACGTTTAATACTGTACCGTTTGTTACGCCACCGATTACAGCGTTGTATGTAGCTGGGCCTGTACGTACTTTTAAAGCACCAGTGTTAACAACATAAGAACCACCAGTTTGAACTGTAGTAGTATTGTTGTTTGTAGTTGGTTGTTTTGTTTCGTTAGATACAGCAGAACCACCTTTTGTTACGAAGTCTTTGCTTACGTATCCAGTTCCACCATTGAAGTTGATTTTAAACCAATCTTGTACTTCACCTACAACTTGTACTGTTTTACCTTTATTTACAGAGCCTAATACTGTATGAGATGTACTTGGGCCTGTACGTACGTTAAGTGAAGAAACGTTTACTGTGTAAGTACCAGTTCCTTGTTGAACAGTAGTTCCTGTTTTACCACCAGTCGTTACGAAGTCACCACTTACATAACCAGTTTGACCGTTTACAGTTACTTTGAACCAACCGTTTTCTTGTCCAATTACTTGTAGTACTTGACCTGATTTCACTTTAGAAATAACGTTATGTCCTGTACCAGCACCTGAACGTACATTTAATACATCAGCTGTTACCGTGTATTTTAATTCAGAAGTTGTTTCTACCTTTTTTGTTTCAGTTACAGTCGTTTGAGTTTGAGTTTGTCCATTAATTTCTTTTAGCGCCTCATTTGAAACTTGTGCCTGAGCAGAATCCATACCTGGAACTGCAACACCCACTACAGAAGCTGCTGCTAAACCTGCAATTACTTTTTTCATAAGTTGTCTTTACTTCCTTTCCCTACTATCCTCTTAAAAAAACTTATAAACTTAATACATTACAATATTATCAAAGTAAAATATTCATTAAGTTCCATTTTTTAACAAGAGTTTTATTTTTCACACAGAGTTCATTTTAAACGAATGAAGTGAATTCCGTGTGAACTTCATGTGAACTTTACCATTAAACTTATTGTTTTTGCAATGTTTTTTTCAATTCTCTTATGTATTTTATTGAAAATTCGACATTTCATTCATTATCTTAATATACATTTTCTATCCAATTTGAAAAACTCTATTTATCTAATCCAATGCAATGAATGTATTTCCTAGTAAAGTTCCTTCCATGAAGCATACTCTTATCATGACAAAAAATACTTTTTTTATCAATAGTATAATATTTTTAGAAAACTATTTTTGATACTATCTATCGCTTTTAAAAGATTTGACGATTTGTAAGATTTAACTTCAAGAATCCTGTTCTAATTTGGCGAAAACACACACCTCACTACCTACTTTTCACTAACTATGGAATTTCCAGGATATTTATATTATCATATATATAGTGGTATGTTAACCAATACAAATTTTATTTACCCTACACTGAAACCTATCGAACTTTTACAGGTCGGTACATTGAATTTTAAGATGGAAGTCTTATTGCCCGCAAATATTGGGATTAAAAAAGGAGGTATATTTATGAAAAACATAATAGATGATCCTATAAATAAAAATATAGAATTGTACTATGCTTTTTTCCAATTCGTTTCATTTATTACCTTACAAAAAGTATCAACTATTGAAACACGTAAAAACGAATTAAAAAATCAGATGAAAAATTCCTATCAAAAAAATCCTTATTACTTATAAAAGGTGAACAGGTTGTATCCCTGTTCACCTTTTATAGTTCCTACATTATTTATAAATTTTTACACGATTTTCTAAAGGTTGGTATTCTTTTTCACCTGCAGGTACCACCGGTTTACCAAACGGCATTTGCGCAGTAAGTTTCCAGCTTTCTGGAACTTCCCATTCTTTTCTCACTTCTTCATCAATTAATGGATTGTAATGCTGCAATGTAGCACCAAATCCTTCAATTTCTAAAGCTGTCCAAATTGCAAATTGTAACATTCCTGAGGATTGCTGTGACCACGTTGGGAAATTCTCTTTGTATAATGCAAAGTTTTCTTGCAGTTTTTCCACTACTTGACTGTCTTCAAAGTATAAAACCGTTCCATAACCACTTTTAAATGCATTCATTTTTTCTTCGGTAGATGCAAAGTTATTTTCAGGTACAATTTTTCGTAACGTTTCTTTCGTAATATCCCATAACTTATCATGTTGTTCTCCTAGCAAGACGACAACGCGAGCGCTCTGAGAGTTAAAAGCTGAAGGTGTATGTTTTACAGCATGATAAATCACTTCTTGAATTTTTTCATCAGAAACTACTTGCTCTTTACTAATCGCGTAAATAGATCTTCTGTCTTCAATTGCTGTGTAAAAATCTTTTGCCATCATAATTCCCTCCAATTTTCATTTGAGGCTTTTTCATATGTATACATCATGTTTCGCCTCTTAAAACTTATCATTAATAAGTTTCTAACTTTAGACTATCAACAAACAATAATAAACTCAAATAATTACACTCACATTTTTACTTCCTAATGCTAAAAATAAAAAGGCAATTTATTGTTACCGATAATAAGTAACAACAAATTGCCTTTCTTATATGATGATCCAACTCAGTATTTCACTTAATTAACTAAGCCAAATGCATAAGACATTAGCTTGTTCGTCTCTGTAAAACGCTTCGTTTTACCTTTCGTTCCCATTACAACTGTAATAATACGAGTATCACCTTGTTTTGCTGTACCCGTAAAACAATACCCTGCGCTATCTGTGAATCCTGTTTTTAATCCGTCTATTCCTTCTATATATAAAGCTTTATTATTTTTGTTTAACATATCATTTGTACTTACAACATTAATATTATTAAATGCTAACTGACTTTGACGTAAGTGAGTCACTTCTAATATTTCTGGATAGTCTTTTATTAGATGATACGCCAAGTTTGCTACATCAGCAGCTGTCATCTTCGTCTCACTTCCATCAGGTTCTTGTAGTCCTGATGCATTTGCGAATTTAGCATAATCCGACATTTTTAACTGCTTTGCTTTTTCATTCATAAGCTGCACGAAATCTTTCTCCGTCTTAGCCATATGTTCTGCTAGAGCTACAGCCGAATTATTTGCTGATTCAATCATTAATGCATGGTACAAATCTTTAACAGTTAATGTGTCATTCACTTGGACTGGGATTCTCGCACCCTCTGTTTGTGCCGCTTTCGCACTCATTTTCACCGGATCTTCCCAGCGAACTTTCCCATTATGTACATTTTCTAATAGAAGGTACGCTGTCATCATCTTAGACATACTTGCTGGCGCAAAAGCTTCATTTTCATTATGTTGATAAATAATATCTCCATTACTCGCATCGATAATCATAGCTGCTTTTGCATCAATTTCAGGTGGTATGTACTTTGGTGGCACTACTTTTTCAGCTAATCCTGTTTGAGGTAGTTCTGCCACTTGTAAAGGTTGTCCCTCTATATTTGTTGCACTCTTTTGAGTTCCTTGGAATAAGAACCAACATATCCCTAAAATAATGACTACTAGGATCGTCAGCCTTCCCCATTTTAACCGCTTCATTTCAAAACTCCTTTAGCAAACCTTTTATACACTCACGTTTAACCATAACAATAATTACTTTATATCGTCAAGGCAAAAGGCATATTTATTCATCTAATACATTTATGTTACAATTAAAATACCGAAATATAAGAATATTCAATGTTATATTATCTTAATTTAACTACTTAATAGAAAGGATTCTTACGATGCTACTTCCAAAAACATTAAAATACGGAGACACAATCGGCATTTATTCGCCCTCTTCACCAGCAACATACACTTCTCCAAAAAGATTTGAACGAGCGAAATCTTATTTACAACAGAAAGGATTTCACATATTAGAAGGTTCCCTAACAGGTCGATATGATTATTATCGCTCTGGCAGTATACAAGAGCGTGCCGAGGAACTGAATGCTTTAATAAGGAATCCTAATGTATCTTGTATTATGTCAACAATTGGCGGTATGAATTCTAATTCCTTATTACCTTATATTGATTATGATGCTTTTCAAAATAACCCTAAAATAATGATTGGCTATTCAGATGCAACAGCTTTATTATTAGGGATTTATGCAAAAACAGGAATCCCTACATTTTACGGTCCAGCACTCATTCCCTCCTTTGGAGAATTTGAGCCTTTTGTAGATAATACATACAAATATTTTGTAGAAACATTACTACATGATCAATTGCTTCCTTACAACATAAAACAACCTTTATTTTGGTCAGATGAATTTATTAATTGGGAAGAGAAGACGAAAGAAAAAGAACTTAGACCAAACAATTGGATTTCTGTAACAAACGGACAAGCTACTGGACGTATTATTGGTGGGAACTTAAATACAATAGAAGGAATTTGGGGTAGCTCTTATATGCCAAGCATTCAAGAAGGCGATATTTTATTTATTGAGGATAGCTCAAAAGATGCAGCTACTATTGAAAGAAGCTTTTCATTACTTAAGGTTAACGGCGTATTTGATAAAGTTTCAGGTATTATTCTTGGAAAACATGAGCAGTTTGATGATTGTGGTACAAATCGCAAACCTTACGAAATATTATTGGAAGTACTGCAAAATCAAAGAATCCCTTTACTAGCTGACTTTGATTGTTGTCATACCCATCCGATGATCACTATGCCGATAGGTGTTCAAGTGAACATGGATGCAACCAATAAAACAATACATATTTTAGAGAAATGGAAGAATTAAAAAAAGCTTATATTATAGGAAGAAAATATTATAAACTTTCCATTAGAAAACAGAAAAAAGCTCCGTTCATCACAAACGGAGCCTTTTTATTATTGTCCTAAATTTTGAACCTTGTCTTTCAAATCACGAACTTGATCTATCGTCTGCATAAGCTCAGAGTTTTTAAATTGCTCTACATCCACTTTACCTTCTTCTATCTTTGCCATCGCCGTATCAATTAATGTGTTTAACTTTTCGTTATATCCGACGATTTGCTGATGAAGATCCTTTGCTACATCAGGTGGCGTTAATTCATTGAAAGCGGGTATATCTTTTTTAATTTCACTAAGCTTCGTTTCTAATTCTTTTCGAGCTTCGCTATCATTAACGGCTTTTTCAGCTAATGCTGGTGCATCATTTGCAAATGCACTTATTTCATTTACGTAGTCTGTCGCTTTCTGAGCATAATCTAAAGAGTTCTTTCCTTGCTCTACTAGTGAACATCCCATTAAACCAATTGAAACTATAAATACTAATAAAATTGATTTGATTTTCATTTTAGACTCCCTTCGTCTTTATAATTGTCTACAATTTTCTCTATCATAACTTCTAGCCAAATTGCCTATACCCTTTTTTAAATAACTATCTAGACTCTTACATGTCCTATAATCGTTACCACATCTACTTCTATGTGTACGCTAATAATATCTTCAATTATATCCATATATCCTTGTCCTATAGCTGCTCCATAGTGTAATGTAAGCCCCTTTTTTTCATACACTGACTTTGGCACCGAAAAAATAAATCTCCTCAAGTTTCTTTCATCAGCTGGTTCCATAATTAAAACAATCCCATCCTCATCAAACATATACGCTCGCCCTCCAACTTTACATTCACTATGGCTCAGTATTGCCTTTGTCAGCTAAATTTAAAACCTAAAAATAAGATGCACATCGCTCTATAATTAAAATAAGAAGCATTAATTCTTTTTTTAAGGTTAATGCTTCTTCAAAACTTCGATTTAACTGCCCATAATCCGTATTATGCGAATTATTTCAATTCCCCTCAATTCTTCATTTCCGGACAATATAGAGTACATCAGTTTCAGATAAACCAAATTTCCTAGCACTTCTCATTCCTTGTTTTTCAGCTATGTTATACAATTCCACCTTAAATCCTACATTCATTAATCGTTGTATAAATCCTGATCGATTATAAATCCTTACATGTTCTTCATGACCAAAAGCTAATCTTCTCAATTTTGGCGTTAAAATTAATTCATTCTCTATAATACTATCTACATTCATTACGATTGGCGCTTGAATAATTCCCCATCCATTTGTCTTTAATACTCTATATAACTCTCTCATCGCTTTTTCATCATCTTGAACGTGCTGTAATACATGACCACATAAAATTACATCAAATGTATCATTTTCATATGGAATTCTAGTAACATCAATTTCCTGCATTAATGGATCCTTTGGTTCAATATCTCCACATACATATGTAATGTTTTTATACTGGGCAAACCAACTTCTTAACTTCGCTTCAGGTGCAATATGAAGCATAGTATCATTTCCACTTAATAACTCCGTTTCCATTTCAATATATACACGATATAACCTTTCACGATCCATCGAATCACATACCGAACAAATTCCCGTATCTTTATTCCACATCTCAAATTTATATTTTGGAAAATCATAATGTTCTGGCCAAGGAGAAAATTTTTCAAATTGTTGATTGCAAAATTGACAATAGCATACTTCTTCCTCAAATATACGATTAACTAACTTATTTAATTCCCTCTCCATCTTTTCATTATCAATTTGATTTAATTGTCCATTTTTTACCGCATCCTTAATTATTGACACCACATTTTCCAAACAATGAGTTAAACACGTTTTATAATCTTGCTCACGATTTAAAAACCCACTATTATATGCATCTATTATTAATTCAGTCCATTCTTCAATTGCCCTTAATGTAAATTGCATTTGTTTTTGATTTTTCCCACCATGTTGTCTAAAATAACTAAGAGGTTCCTCTATATAAACTACATTTCCTTTCTTCATCATATCTAGCCATGTTGCAATGTCATTAATAGCTGAATAACCCTTTCCCTTAAAACACCCAAAAGCCCCTTCAAAAAATTTCCGATTAAACAGAACTGTTGTAGGCTCACCAACTACATTTTTTAAGTTTTTTAACATATAATTACCTAATTCTTTCCCTTTAAAAAGTGTAGTTTCTTTTGCAATTTTCATATTCAATGTTGATGGTGGTAATACTTTTCCATTCTCATCAATTAATTCCCGATATGACGTCACAAATGAAATGTTTTCTAGTCTAAAAAAACAGTTCATCATTCTTTTAATCTTTTCAGGATGAAATAAGTCATCATCTAATAAAAAGTTTATATAATCTCCATTTGCAAGTTCTATACACTTATTAAAGTTCTCTGCTTCTAATCGAGGTTTATTTTTAACATATGTAATACATTCATATTCACTTAAATATGGTTGGATCATCGCTTGAATTTCACCGTTTGTACTATCGTCAGAAATTATTATTTCAATATTTTCATATGTTTGATTCAAAGCACTTTTGAGAGCTAATTCCAAGTAATGAGGTTTATTATAGGCAGGAATAAGTATACTGACTTTCGGTAAATGAGAGTTGTTATTCCGATACTGTTTTTTCTTTTCTATATTTATTTCCTTTCGCTTAATTTGTCGGTAGTAGTCTAATGTATATAATATTGATGATGGAACTAATTTTTTTGCATAGTCTAGGAAATTAGTTATCGCTTTATATAACTCTTTTTCAGTAGATAAAAAACCATACTTTTCTCCAACTATAATACTATGTGAAAAATCCTCTACTCCATCCATAAGTTTATTAGATTCATTCAACTGTTGACCTGAATGTAATCGGAAGTAACTAAGTGTCTCTGCTATATATACTGCTTTTCCTTTACTTAATAAAGATAACCATGAGGCTATATCTACATTACATAGATACCTCCTCTTATCAAAAATCCCATACGGTTCTTGTAAATCATTTTTACGAAATAAAACTGTTGTCGGTTCTCCAATATAATTTTTTTGATCCACAATTACCCTATTTCCTAATTCTGTTCCCTCTATAATCGTATCCTCTTCAAATAAACGGACAGTTGAATAAATATGTCGTAGTTCTTTCCCTTTATCATCAATTACTTGACGATGAGATGTTACAAGCTTGATTTCATTATCTAAATCATTGAAAAAATACTTCATCATTTTTTCAATTTTATTCATATGAAATATATCATCATCCATTAAAAAATTTATATACTCACCGTTCGCTTCATTAAATAACATTAGCGCATTTTCAAATTGTCCGAGAGTTGACCTGTTTTTTATATAAATAATATTTGAATGATCACATAAGTATTTTTGTAACACATTTTCCGTTTCGTCATTCGTGCTATCATCTCCAACAATAATTTCTATATTAGAATATGTTTGTTGTAATACACTACACAATGCTTTTTCAAAGTAGCCAGGACGATTATAAGTAGGAATTAATACACTTACCAACGGAATTCGCTCTATCGCCTCTTCACTTTTTTCAAAACGTTTCCCCATCTTTTCCCTCCACCTTTTCGCATATTATTTATATACGCGACATAATATCACATTACTTAAACCGTATGAAACCTTTATACTTTTATGCAAGCCCATAACAAAATATCCTACTTTTCACTCCAAAATATACATATTCAATAATTTAAGTATTTGATTAGCTGTTTTTTATACATTTGATTTCTATCATAAAATAATGTAAGACAAATAAAACGAAACTTTAATCAGGGGGGCTTCTCCATCCCTTCTGATTATCCCCCTCACCAATCGGACTTTTACGTACAGTTAATCTCCCGCCTAACTTCCTCACATCAGCCGGATCTTGCCCTGCAAATAGCGAGATAAATCTATACCTTAAAAAGAATATATTTCTTAACAAAAAAATAGCTGCACCATTAGGCGTAGCTATTTTACAATTATTACTTATTCAAACTATATTCCTTTATCTAACTCATACAGCTTACGATACTTCTCGTTTTCTTTCAGAAGTTGTTCATGACTGCCTTGCATCACAATTTGGCCACGATCAAGGAATATAACTTCATCTACATGTTCAATTCCTACAAGGTGGTGTGTAATCCAAATAACAGTCTTTTCTTCTGTTGCAGAAAACATTGTTTCTATTAAAGATAGTTCTGTCTTTGGATCTAAGCCGATCGTAGGTTCATCAAGTACAATAATTGGAGCCTCTTGCATTAGCGTTCTAGCAAAAGCAACCCGTTGTCTTTCTCCACCAGAAAACCTTTTTCCCATTTCATGCATTTTTGTTTGCAATCCATCTGGAAGAGAAGCTATATGCGAAGCTAATTGTGCTTTCTCTAAAGCTGTCCATATCTCTTCATCCGTAGCCTCTGGTTTACCGATTCGCACATTATTTCCAATTGTCGTATCGAATAAATGCGGCTTTTGATTCAATACAGAGATATATTTTGATAAAAGATTCGTATGAGCATGTTCACTATTCAATAAAACTTCACCATGTAACGGGCTTAGCGCACCTGCTAACAATTTTAACAAAGTAGATTTTCCTGTTCCACTTCTTCCTAAAATGGCGATTTTCTTTCCTGCCTTTATTTGCAGTGATACTTCTTTCAATACAAATTCATTACTATCTGGGTAACGATACGATACATTATTTAATTCAATGTCTATATGTTTTGATGCAACATAATCTTTATCCTCATGTAATTCCTTTTCATCCTGTAAAACATCATTAGCTTCTACTTTATTTAGACGATGAGCAGATTCTACATATGATGGAATTCGATCGATAGCATCTGAAAGAGGGATAAGCGCGTTTGTGACTGATAACGTCATTAAGACGAAAGCCGCAATAACGGTAGGTGCAATCTGTTCACTTGCCGCCTCATTTCCAGTCCATATGATCATTGAAATAACTACAATCCCCACTACTAATTGAATGATACTGTCCCGAATATGATTCCAGCGTTTCATTCTTTTTTCCGTTTTTAACAACTCATTATTTTGCTCTACATACTTATCGATGAATTCATCTTTTCTACCACTTGCTTGCCAATCTGATAATCCAAAAACAGCGTCTGTTAATTGTTGATACAAACGGCTTCTTCCTTGTTTTAAAGTAACATGATGTTGCTTCATTAAAAGTAATGATACAAACGGAAGCAGAAAAACGATAATAGCCAACATACATGCTGCAATAAGTGCAAATACTACGTCAAATGCACCGATAACAAGTACGAATATGCTATATACAACTAATGCTAATAGACTAGGAAATATTGTACGTAAATATAGGTTTTGCAAATGCTCTATATCTTCGGATAATATACCTAACATATCGCCCGTTTGAAATCGTGAACGGAAAAATAACGCTTGCGGTTCTACTATTCTGTATAGTTTCGTTCTCATCTTTTCTAATATGCGTAGTACGACATCGTGTCCAACTAAACGCTCTAAATAATGAAATACCGCTTGTCCTATACTAAACGCACGTGTTGCAACGATAGGAACATATACAGCCATTACATTTTCTGGTCTAAGAGCAGATTTAGAGATTAAATAACCTGAAATGAAAAGTAACATCGCACCTGAACTAACTCCAAGAAGACCAAGGAAAATAGTTAAAGTCATTCTACCTTTATTTTGCTGTATATAAGGTTTAATCCAGTTACTCATCTCTATCCCCTCTCTTTCCTGTGAAAATGTAATGCCTCATTCTTTAAAAGTTCTTCATACGTTCCTCTTTCTATCATTTCCCCTTTATTTAAAATAAGAATATGATCCATCTGTTTCATCCAGTGAAGACGATGTGTTGCAAGAAATACTAACTTACCTTCAAACAGACGTAACATCGCTTGCTTTATTTCAAATTCAGTTTCAATATCAAGATGTGCTGTAGGCTCGTCTAATAGAATAATTGGCTTTTTACTTAAAAGAGCACGCGCCATAGCGACACGTTGTTCTTGCCCGCCACTAAGCATACGTCCACCTTCTCCAATTCTTTCATACATCCCGTTCGGAAGCGATGTAACGAGTGAACGAAGACCAACTTCATTAATAACTCTTTCCACTTCTGCATCAGTTGTATTTGTTTCATAGAAACAAATGTTATCTTTTAATGAAAGCGGGAAAATATAAGGTTGCTGTGGAATATATGCAATATTCTTTTGCCAATCTTCTCGAGTAGCCCCGTCAATTTCCACACCATTTACTATCAGCTTTCCACCCGAAGGAGTTAAAAATCCTGCTAATACGTCAATTAACGTCGATTTCCCTGCCCCACTTTCACCAATTACACCTATAGCACCGGTACCTTTCCAAGTAAAATCAATTCCCTCTAATATAGATTTTTCCGATTCATCATTCTTTACTTTTACATCTTGTAATTTCAAGTTACTAGAGGAATTCCATATTAGACCTACATTTGATTCTTTCGTTCCTATTTCTTTTTGTTGCTGTAAAATCTCTTCTATTTGCTCCATTGCAAGTTGTCCATCTAACGTAGCATGATAATTCGCTCCAACTTGTTTAATCGGCAGAAAATATTCCGGAGCTAAAATTAAAATCGTAAGGGCTGGCAATAGTACAATTGTCCCATCTATTAAACGTATCCCTAATCCGACCGCCACAAATGCGATTGATAAACTCGTAAAGAAATCTAATGCAAAAGAAGAAAGAAAAGCAACTCGCAAAGTACGCATCGTTGCTTTTCTATATCTTTTACTTACTTTTTCAATCTTTCCTTCGTGCTGTTTACTTTTACCTAAATACTTTAATGTTTCTAATCCTTTTAACGTATCTACAAAATGATTAGAAAGTACACGATACGACTCATACTGACTATCCGCCATCTTTTGCGCTGCTAATCCTAGTAGGATCATAAATATAATCACGATAGGAATCGTTACAACTAAAATGATTCCAGACTCAATATCTAGCGTAAAAACATATAGTACAATTAGCCCCGGTATGATACTACTTCTAATCATTTTAGGAATTGTTAATTCTATATATGTTTTAAACTTCTCAATACCTTCTATCGATAAGGTAACCAGATGACCAGTTCCAGCAGTTTGAACATAACGTGGACCTAATGTGAAATACGCCTCTATTAATTGTTTTCTCAGTAGTGATCCTGTTTTTTCAGCGAAACGTTCCACTAATATTTGCGATATTCGCACTAGCATATGACGTACTGCAAACGTGATCCCAAAATAAACCGTTTCATTTAACAAAGATTGCACAGTTTCTCCTTGAAATAAAAACGTAATAGCCCGCGCTAAAAACACTGTTTGCGCAATAATACTTACAGCTTCTAAAATGCTAATGATTGTTAACACTACATATAAAACCCGGCTACCAGGATACGACGGAAGTCCTCTTTTTCTTTTCATTAGTACTCCAAATCTTTATCTGACTTAACAGGTTGTCTAAACACATAGAAACTCCATATTTGACTTCCCAAAACAAATGGCAATATAGCAATTGAAAAATACGTCATCAGTTTTAGTGCATAATCTCCTGATGCTGCATTATAAATTGTTAAATCGTATATTGACCCTAACGAGCTAATTAAGACACGTGGGAACATGCCGGCGAACACACTCGCACTTAGTAAAATGATTGTTAAACTCGTCATAACGAAAGCCCAACCATCTCTTCTTCTTTTATTTAATAATGTTGACGCACATAATGCTACAAAAGCTCCAATCGGAACCATAATCCACTCTGTACCATGGGCAGTGAAAATATCTGTTTTCCATAATCCCAATCCGGCAAAAATAAGGAGTGCTATAATTGCAAGCGGTGCAATTTTCAACGCAGCAATACGTGCACGTTCTCTTAACTTACCAGTTGTACGTATAGTAAGGAATTGCAATCCGTGAACAATACATAGCAGAAGGAACATAACTCCTCCAAGTAATGCAAATGGATGTAGTAATGGTAAGAATCCACCTACAGCATTTTTCGTTTCATCAATTGGAATACCTACCATAAAGTTAGCAATTGCACCCCCCCAAAGGATAGGTGGTAGTAAACTTCCTAAAAACATACCCCAATCCCAAAAACCTTTCCATTTATGATTATCTATTTTCGCACGGAATTTAAAGGAAACCCCTCTTATAATTAAAGCAAGAAGCATAAATACAAACGGAATGTAAAACCCGCTAAATAAAGTTGCATACCAGTGCGGGAATGCTGCGAACATAGCTCCACCAGCACAAACAAGCCATACTTCATTCGCGTGCCAAAATGGACCAATTGTATTTAAATATATTCTTTTCTCTAAATCGTTTTCCCCTAAAAACCTTGAAACTATACCTACACCGAAATCGAAACCTTCAAGTACAAAGAAGCCTACGAATAAAATTGCAATAATGATAAACCACAACTCATTAAGAGATAACATACTCATCCTCCTTATCAAATGGATCATGGCTTTGAGAATCCTGTTTCGTTTTCTTATTCTCATGTCCTTTAATGACACGAACGAATAAGTAAATAGTAATTCCACCTATAATTAAATATAGTGATGTGAACGAAACTAAAGAGAATAATACTTCTCCGAACGTAACATTTGGAGATACAGCATCTTCCGTTTTCATAACACCGAAAACTACCCAAGGCTGACGTCCCATTTCAGTCATAATCCATCCTACTGTATTACCGATAAACGGTAGTGCAATTGCATACACCATTAATTTTAAATACCAAGTTTTTTCAGCTAAACGATCTTTTCTTGATAAGAACCATCCGTATGCTCCTAGAAGAAGCATAAATGTTCCACTCATTACCATCGCTCTAAAACTCCAGAACATAGTGTGTACTGGCGGTATATAATCTCCAGGCCCATATTTTTCTTCATATTGTTTTTGAATTTGATTCATTCCTTCTACTTGACCACTAAATTTATCAAATGATAATAGACTTAGCATATAAGGGATTTGAATTTCAAACGAATTTTCTTGCTTCTCTGCATCAATTTTCGCAAATACTGTAAATGGCGCTGGATCCTCACTCGTATTCCATAACGCTTCAGCTGCTGCCATTTTCATTGGATGTGTCTTAATTAATTGTTGTGCTTGCGCATGACCGAAGAATAATACTAGCGCAGTTGTAAGTGTTCCAACAATGATAGAAATGCGGAACGATTTTTTAAACACTTCAGTTTCTTGAGCTTTTGTTATTTTCCATGCACTCACACCTGCAATAAAGAATGCACCAGTTGCAATTGCCGCTGTAATTGTATGCGGGAATTGTACCCATAATTGTGGGTTTTGAATAATCGCTAAGAAATCATTCATTTGTGCACGTCCATCTGCTGCCATTTCATACCCTACTGGCGATTGCATAAATGCACTTGCAGTTAAAATCCAAAATGCTGATAACATTGTTCCAATTGAAAGGAGCCAAATACATAAAAGGTGAACACGCTTCGGCAATTTATCCTCACCGAATACCCATAAACCTAGGAATGTAGACTCAATGAAAAATGCTAATAAACCTTCAATCGCAAGTGATGGACCAAACACATCACCTACGAAACGTGAATAGGTTGACCAGTTCATACCAAACTGGAATTCTTGTAGAATACCAGTTACTACACCTACCGCAAAGTTTACAAGGAATATTTGTGTCCAAAACTTCGTCATCTTCTTATAAATTTCTTGTCCCTTTACCACATATAACGTTTGCATTAATGCAATGATAAAAGCTAAACCAATAGACAGCGGAACAAAAAAGTAATGGAAAATCGTTGTTGATGCGAATTGTATTCGTGCCAATTCGAGCGTTTCCATACTACAATCACTTCCTTCATAATTTTTTATATCGTATTTTCGATTGAGTTGTATGAATAAAACAACTCAAATCTTAGAAATATAGAAAGATAAATTTGTTTATGTACTTTTAGAAAATATAAATTTTCAGTTTTCAAGATCATTACAAAAGAACTTTCTCATAAAATTTACCTTTTCACTATTTCAGTAGTGTTTTATCCGTTAATCGAATTGTATAATATACCTGCATAGTAAATTCAACTGATTTTTGACGTATTATTGACATCATTTTGTCTGAAATATGTCTTTTGTCATTTTTTTGAATTATATTTTTCTCATTAATAAAATGTATTTTTTTAATATAAGACTTACTTCCATATCAATAAAATAATCATTTCCCTCTTCATACACTTGACTTTCACGCAGAAAAATGTCCTCTAAACTAAAGGAGAAATCAGTTAGTTTTTTGTCAAGAAGAAAATGTATTTTTAAAATTCAAACACAAAATATTGTTATTCGAAAATAGAAAATCCCCTCCCTCTTTCTAGACTGAAAATTCATTTTTTTATCATTTTTTCAAACTGAATTCATACATAAAAAATACCGAGAATCGATTAGACTCTCGGTATTTTTTAAATTATTTCGCTGTATGTTTTCTAACAGCCGGTAAAATTTCAGTAGCAATTAATTCAATATTTTTCTCAATTTTATTAAGTGGTACACCACCAAAATCAATTTGTGCCATAAAACGTTGTTGTCCAAACAATTCATATTGGTAAAGCATTTTTTCAATAATTTGTTGCGGGCTACCAACCATTAATGCGTCACGGTAATCTACTGCATTTGTAAATTGTTGCTTCGGATACCCACCACCACGCAGTGTAAGCATACCAGCATTAATATGAGGATAGTATTCACTAAATGCATCTTGTGAATTTTTTGCTGTATAAAATAAACTCGTCGTTGCAACTGGCAAACTTGCTGGATTAAATCCACTTTGCGCCGCAGCCTCACGGTAAGCATCTACTGACCCTTTAAAGTTAATAGCTGGACCACCTAGTGTTGTTATCATCATAGGTACACCCGCACGTCCTGCTTTAATCGCACTAGCTGGCGGGCCACCAACTGCACGCCAAATTGGTAAGTTATTATTCTTCGCTCTCGGAATCACCGATGCATGTGCAAGCGGCGCTCTGAACTGTCCGTTCCATGTTACATGTTCCTCGTTATTAATTTTTAATAAAAGATCCATCTTCTCTTCAAATAACTCTTCATAATCATTCACGTCATAACCAAGTAAACTATATCCCCCAATACGAGATCCACGACCAGCCACGATTTCTGCACGTCCATTAGAAATCAAGTCAATTGTAGCAAAATCCTCATATACTCGTACCGGATCAGATGTGCTTACTATCGTTGCTGAACTTGCAATTTTTATATTTTTCGTAGCTTGTGCAATAGCTCCTAAAATAACTGTATGAGCTTGCGTTGTAAAATGAGTTTGATGACTTTCACCGACAGCAAATACATCAAGTCCAGCTTCATCCGCTAACTTAGCTGTTTCAATTAATTCATGAATTCTTTGTTCTGCACTAATTTTCTCTCCATTATGCGGATTTAAAACATGATCCCCAATTGAATATAATCCAAACTCTATTCCTTTACTTGTATCCATACGGTATTTTTCCATAGTTGCTCTCTCCTTTAATTCAGTCGTATTCATATTCTTCAATTATTTTTCACTTGATTAGTCAATTGATAGTGTAAAAAAAATTACTCTTGCGGCAATTCTTTTTTTTCGCTATGCTTATGAACTTTCGTCATTAGCTCGTATAATATTTTCTGCTCTTCTTCATTTAATACATCATCAAAAAACGATGATTGAAATGCAAGTTGCTCTGGCAATGCTCTCTCTAAAGCTGCTTCCCCTTGCTCTGTAAGACTAATTGTTTTCGTTTTCCAATCTTGTTTTCGTACAATATATCCTTCTTTTTCAAGACGAGTTAACATTCGAGAAATACCGCCTTGTGTAACAGTTACCTTTTCAGCTAACTCCATTTGTGTGAGTGGCTGATACGTACGTATTTGCAAAAGCACATCAAATTGAGCTGTCGTTAAATCAAACCGTTTTAAAAACTCATTTGACATCTGATTACTTTGGTTCGTAAATCGTATTAAGCGTAACCATATTAATGACCCTATCGTATTATCACGCATGTTTGATCACTTCCTATCGTGAATCTTACTATCACTTTACTACGCAAGTGATAAAAAAGCAAGAGAAAAAGTGAAAAATAATCTCATTAGAGTATTGCATAAATAACGATAAGAAAGAATTCATATTTAAATGAATTCTTTCTTATCGTTATTCTTAACTTTCCATTTCATTCATTTCATTCATTGCTATATTTAAAGCTCCCACTGCTTTGGGCCAACCAACATAAAAAGCCATATGTGTTATTAATGCGATCATTTCATTTTCTCCAATTCCATTTTGTTTGGCCAGTCGCAAATGAAATGGTAATTGTTCTGTATGACCAAGACTGATTAATACCGACACTGTACATAAACTTCTTTCTCTTAATGTTAAAGTGTCATCCCGCCACACTTCCTCGAACAATATCTCTTCACTATAATGAGCAAATGCAGGTGCCATTTCTTTCATTCTCTCTTGAATACAATATTTAATTGATTGATTCATTCATCATTTCACTCTCCCTTCACTTTTACCAATTGTGTCAATCCTTGACCAAATGACCAATTTTCAGCAGATGTCTCATTTAGCGTAATAAAAATATCTGCACTTTTTATACTAGAACATTCAGAAATCTTCAAGGATATCGACTGATATAGATTCATTTTCTGTTTTATCGTTCTTCCCGGTCCGCATGTAATAGAAACATAAATCATCTTCTCTGTTCTCTTTTCTCCTCTTTCTAATAAATAATATGGATTATATAAAAAGTGATTTTGTTGATAAGGTAAAAACATTTGAAAAAAATCATTTTCAAGGATGTTAAAATGTTCAATTAATGACAGATGAATACATTCACCTATCTTTTTCAACTCTTCTTTATTTAATATATTTTCATGATAATAAACGTTCACAAAAGGCATACATTTTCATTCCTTTTTCCTAATTTAACTTCAACAAGTTTTCATCGTGAAATGTGCAAAATCTCATATACTGTAACACCTTTATTTGTTACCATTTCAGGCTTTTCTTCATAAAAACTTAACTGACTATACCTCCATTTATCTGAATTATAAATCATTACATTTCCTAAACACTTTTCTATATTTTGTACACATTCATTCATAGTTTTTAATTGAGTCTCCCTCAGTGAATTACTTTGAGAAATACTCCCTACATATTCAACAGCATATTTACTTTTCTTAAAATCATCACTTAGATTAACAACTAATGGAACACCTATATTTATTTGTTGCCACCCAAAAGATTGTAAAATATTATCGTAATACCCTTCAAAGATAAATTTGTTCATTCCTTCATGGCCATTCCAAATATATAAAGGTGCATAACAGTTATAGAAATTCCCATCCTTACCTGTCTCAGTAATTAAATATGCTTTGAAATTCAATTCTTGAAAACCATCCGTTTTATATCCATTATCCTTTACCCTTTTTTTAATAATCTCTATGTCATAATCCTTTGGCAAAATGACCTTATATTGCATTCCAATCATGTTTATCACTCACTTTCAATCTTATATACACAATGATAAACCGATGATTGACTAACGTAAAATAGGTATAAATTATATTTGATATCATTTATAATGATATCAAATAAGGGGCTGTGATATATGGACATAAATGATCTTATTATATTCAAAACTGTAGCCAGCGAAGGTTCTATTAGTAAAGCTGCGAAAGAGTTAGGATATGTTCAACCGAACGTAACTGAGCGAATCAAAAAATTAGAACAAGAATTAGAAACGCCTTTACTACATAGAGATAACAAAGGAGTATCCTTGTTACCTTCTGGTGATATTTTATTAGACTACACGAATCAAATATTAACTCTAGTAGAAGAAGCGAAAGATAAAATTAAAACGAGTAGTTCTTCTTATATAATCGCGACGTCACAATCTATTTTGACTAATTATGTAAGTAAGCGCATTAAAGAAAATTTCAGGAATTATCAAATATATGTAGAAAATAGTAGTCATTTGCAAAAATTACTGCAACAACAAAAAGTTGATATGATCATTACTTACGAGGATGATCCCGACGCAGCTTTTAAAAAAGTATTTACTGCTTCAATTTCTGTAGGCTTATTAAAAGCGAAAGAAACGCCTACCATTGACTATTCAAAGGAACTCTTCTTCGTTAGTAATGACAAAAGGTGCCCTTTTAGAAATAAGACAATACAATTTTTAAAAGAAAATAATTTATCTCAGCGTCAACTTCAACAATTAGATTCTTATTCGCTTATGGAAGAGTTTATTCAGGATGGAAAAGGAATAGCCTTTTTGCCGATTAGAAATGATACATTGGTACCAATTGAAGATTTTCCAATTGAGAAATTAGCTGTTCATTTTTTTACGAATCAACACTCTTTAAAACAAATCCCTGATGAACTATTTAATTAATAGAATAGCTATAAACTAATTACATACACCAATAAAAATCCCTCCTTTACGAATCTAAAAGAGGGATTTTCATATTCTATACAATTGATTTTTCACACATTTTGCTCCACTTCTGCACTTTTCTCCTTCTTATTCCGTTTCATATTCTTCAAACTCTTTACCGTTCCAACTAATCCTTTCGGGAAAACTAGCAAGACGATAATGTACAATAAACCAAGAATAATCGTCCATCGTTCAAAAATCGGATACGCTGTAGCTAGTTCTGATAAATAATATTTCAGTGATTCAATAATTCCAGCTCCAGCAATTGCTCCAATTAACGTTCCAACGCCTCCAATCATTGTCATCAATAATGCATTTAATGTCATTTCAATTGAAAATACAGTTGTATTAACAAAGCGTAGTGTGATAACAAATAAACCACCGCTAATCGTAGCAACTACTCCTGCAACAATACTAGCAATAATTTTATAATGAAGAACTTTATATCCTAATGCTTCAACACGTTGTTCATTTTGTGAAATTGCCTTTAATACTTTTCCGATAGAAGATTTTGTGAAAAGACGTAACAGAATAAAAATGACAATTAAACATATAAGTGTTACATAATAAAACGTAAAACGATCACGGAATAAGTCTGGTACACCAAATGTAAAACCGTCCCCTCCGTGAGTGAGCCCACGCCATTTTTCAGCAAGTACGAAAAACAACTGTGAAATAGCAAGTGTTAACATTGCATAAAAATGACTTTTCAGTCGTAACGAAAGCAAACCGATTATATAACTAACAATTGCTGAAATGATAATTGCAGCTACTAGCCCTATTAAAAAGTTCGTTATGGATACTCCTTGCCGATCAAATAAAAGTGCTACGCCATATGCCCCTATTCCAAAGAACATACAATGACCGAATGATACAATTCCTGTATATCCAAGCAATACATCAAAACTCATTGCAAAAATAGCAAAGATGAAGATTTGAGTGAACAAAATTAACAAGCTCCGTGAATCATTTACGAATGGAAATACACTTAAACAAATGAGCATACATACTCCGAAGTATACTTTAATTCGATTTGAAGTGCTGTTCACCATTTCACCCCTTTTCACTAACAAGTCCATTTGGCTTCACGATTAAGAAAAATAGTAACATTAACATATTGATTGCAAGTGAGAAATCCGGCATAAAATACGCTGTAAAAGCACCAGCTAATCCGACAATTAAAGATGCGATTGCTGAACCTTGTACGCTTCCTAATCCTCCAATTATTACTACTATGAAAGCTAAAATCGCATACTGCATACCCATCTCGGCGAAAATAACTCCTGAATACGGCGCTAATAAGAAGCCTCCCAACGCTGCCATCCCTGCTCCTAATAAAAAGACGAAAGAAAATATCGCTTTTACGTTAATACCGAGCGCTTGAACCATTTCTTTATCCATTACACCTGCGCGGATCATTAGACCTATCTTTGTTTTTTTAAGCAATAATAGTAAGGCAATATAAATGATGATCCCAATTAAAATTACGAATAGACGATATTTAATTAATATAATACCTTCAAATGTATAACTACCTTGTAACCATAACGGTAATTTAGCACCAATTGGATTTGGCCCCCAAAATACTTTAATACATTCACTAAGTACAAGCATTCCTCCAAGCGTCACAAGAAGCTGGCGAACATGATTTCCATATACCGGTCTAATAAGGAATCTTTCTAAAATGAATCCAAGAAACATTCCCATAGCAATTGCTCCAATTAACGCTAATACATAACTACCTGTCATATTAAATAGCCAAACACCTGTAAACGCTCCCCAGGCAAATAAACCACCATGTGCGAAGTTTAGAACGCTCATTAAACCGAAAATCAGTGAAAGACCTGATGCTAATAAAAAAATGAGCATCCCTGTTGAAATCCCATTTACAAATAAATTGATTAACACATCCATCCTTCTCACCTCGGATTCATGTTAAGAGATTCCTAAATATTTGTGACACATTTCCTTATCCTCTTTTAATTCATGCATAAAACCGTTATGAACAATTTTTCCGTTATCCATAATATAAAAGTAATCACCAATTTGACTAGCCATCATAAAGTTTTGTTCAACGAGTAAAACGGTTGTTTTCTTCTTCATTTTCAAAATGGCTATCATTAATTTTTCTATCATAATAGGGGACAAGCCTTTACTCGGCTCATCGATAAGTAATAAACCATCACTATTAATAAATGCTCTTGAAATTGCTAGCATTTGCTTTTGTCCTCCGCTTAATAGTCCGCTTTTTTTGTGCCAAAACTGCTTTAAATCTGGAAATAGTTCAAGCATCCACTCAATTTTCTCTTCCGCTTCTTCTCCCTTACCCCTAGCAAGAGCGAATGTTTCTTCTACTGTCAAATCGTGAAAAATACCTTGATTTTCTGGTACATACCCTATTCCTTTTCTTGAAATTAAATGTGTAGATAATCCATTTACTTGTGTACTATCATAATAAATTTCACCATGTGCGATATGGTGAAATCCCATAACCGAACGTAATGTCGTCGTCTTCCCTGCCCCATTTCTTCCAAACAGTACAGTAATCGTTCCTTTCTCAACAGCAAGAGATACGCCTTGTAAAATATGAAACTGATCTAAATACGTCTCTATATTATTCACTTGTAATAGTGCCACTATATAATCCCCCTAAATAAGCACTTTGTACACGCTCATCTTTCATAATCTCTTCGGGCAAACCTTCAGCCAATAGCTCTCCATGGAATAAAACGATAAGATGGTCTGACAAATCTAGTACCATATCCATTTTGTGTTCAATTAGTACAATTGTACTCTCTGGATGTTTCTTAATATTTTCAATCACTTGTAAAATAGCCGGTACTTCCTCAACTGATATACCTGCCGTCGGCTCATCAAGTAGTAACACATCTGTTTTTAAAGCTAATAACATTGCAAACTCTAACTTTCGTTTTTCTCCATGCGCTAAATCTTTCGCTAATACATGTTCTTTTTCCTGAAGTAATACAGTTTTTAAGACACGTCTCGCCTCTCCCACTTGTTGCTTAAATTTTGCCGAACTCGGAAAAAAACTATAGTAATCTTGCACAAATGATTGAACACTTAAACGAACATTTTCAAGTACCGTTAACTCTGGGAATATATTTGTAAGTTGAAAAGAACGACCAATTCCTAATCGAGTTCGATCCGAAATTGATAATTTTGTAATCTCTCGTCCTTTAAAATATACTTCCCCCTTTGTTGGAGAAATTTGTCCACTTAGTAAATTAAATAACGTTGTCTTTCCTGCACCATTAGGTCCAATAATGGAAATGAGCTTTCCTTTTTGTACTGTTACATTCACATCTTTAATAACATGATGCTCGCCAAAAGATACGCAAAGATTTTTCGTTTCTAGCAAATGTGTCACGAAATCCCTCCTTTTAAAGCTTTAAGTACAAAAGAAATACGTATAAAGAGGGTGTCCCCCTCTTTATACAAAATCAACGGAAAATTCAGTTTATTTATTTTGAACTGGTGGTTCTGTCTCTTTCATCGTTAATTCTCGCTCTAATACTGGCACCGGATAGTCAACACCATCTTGCTTTTTCAATGTGATAGAATACAGTGTCTGCATCGCTTGGTGATCCTTTTCTCTAAACTTCATCTTTCCTTTCGGTGTATCAAATTCCATTCCTTCCATTTTCTTAATCAATGTATCTACATCTGTATCACCTTTTGTTTTCTTTAAAGCTTCTACAATAGAAATTGCCGCTGACATTCCACCCGCTGTAAATAAATCTGGCATCGCACCATTAAATCGTTTTTTATGTTCTTCAACTAACCAATCATTCACCTTATTTTTCGGGAGTGTATGATAATAAACAGAAAAACCTTGCATTCCTACTAACGCATCCATCGTTTTTAATGCCGGTATATCTGGTGCACCTGTAGAAATTTTAATACCTTGTGCTTCCACATTCATATCTTTTAACTGTTTCCAAGGTGAGTTTGCCCCCGCCCAAACGATAAATAAATAATCTGGTTTTGAGCTAATGATATTTTGAATATTTGCAGTGAAGTCAGTCGAATTTGTATCTGCATATTGCTCGTTTACAATATTCGCACCTAATTTCTTCGCTCCAGCTTTAAACGCTGCAATCCCTTCACGGCCAAATGCATTATCCGGGGCAAACGTCGCAATCTTTATATCTTTTTTTGCAATTGCAGCTGCTCCTGCAATCGCATCTTGCGAAGAGCTTCTTCCTGTTCTAAAAACATATTTATTCCAATTCTTTCCGGTAATACTATCAGCAACTGCCGGTTCTACAACCATTATTTTTTCATATTCTTCAGCTAGTGGTAAAACCGCTAATGTATCACTTGAACTAGACGATCCGACTAAAAAATCCACTTTCTCTTCTTCTAATAATTTCGTAGCTTTTTTAACTGCTACCTCTGCTTTCGTTTCCGTATCTTCTACAACAAACTTAATCTTCTTCCCTTCCACTTTCCCCGTTCCATCCGTCGCATAGTCTAACCCTAATTCAAATCCATTCACTGTTTGTTTTCCATATGATTCTAATGGACCTGTTAATGAAGCAAGAACCCCTACCTTAATCGTCTTTTCATCCTCAGTACTTGTTTTCTTTCCTGAACAAGCTGCCGTTATTAATAACGAACCTAACACACAACCAGTAGCCACCATTCTTAGCCATTTACGTTTTTTTATCGACATTGTGATCCTCCCCATACTTTACTTTCTGATAGAGTCAAACACGCCAAAGTTACCCATCCGTAATTATGACTTTTCCTTTGAATCATACAAACACAGCTGTTTGAAAAATTTAATGAAGTACCTTTACATTCGCCGCCTCTTTCCAAATACCTCCATTTATCATATATTCATCTAGTATTTTTCACCACCTAATTACAGTCGCTGCCCATGTATACCCAGTCCCGACACTAACTACTACTGCAATATCTCCGGCCTGTAATTTTCCCTGTTCATTTGCAAAGTGAAGACCAATGCAAGGATCAAGCGCTGACATATGTCCATAATGATCTAAATATACAACTTGTTCTTCTTCTAGCCCTAGTCCCTGTATCAATTCTATTAACATGGAACGTTTTGTATGCAGTGGTAACAATACTTTAATATCTTTAGGAGTACATCCACTTTTTCTTAACGCCTCCCTAATAACCTTGTCAAAATTAGGGATTGAAACCCGGTCTAGACGTTCTTTCATACTATTAGGATCTATTACATCAATATAATGTTGTCGATTCTCAACTGTATCATAGCTCGCAACCTACTTCGATCCACCAGCTGGAATACGAACATCGTCATGGAATGAACCATCTGTTAATTTATCAGAATTTTATAGCATATCCCTAATCAAAATGAATAAACGCCCCCGTCAGTTAACCTTTTTGCACTCCCCTCCTTCTTATAACACCACATATATTTAAACAACATTACGAAGGTAAATCCATATTTTACAAAAACAAAATATTCTAATATAATAGATAAGTGATTATCACTTAAAAGGAACTGATATAAGTGAGAAGATATTGTTTTACATACTTAGGAGGAATCATAATGAATTTTAAACATGTACTTGCAACAGGCTTAATTACCGCCACACTATTTGGTGCAACGAATGCTCATGCACAAACTGAACATTTCATTGATGTACCAAAGGAACATTGGTCTAAAGATTCGATTAACTACTTAACTGAACAAAAGGTCATTAGTGGCTATGGCAACGGAAAATTTGGATTTGGGGACAATGTAACTCGTGGGCAAGTAGCTGCGATTATTTCAAGATACTTAAAATTAGAAAATACTGGATCTACAATTAAACATTTCTCTGATATTCATGGGCATATGTTTGAAAACAATATTAAAGCAGTTGCTCAAAAAGGACTCATGACAGGGGACAATAGCACTGACAAGTTTAGACCAGACGATACATTAACTCGATACGAAATGGCTGTTATCTTACAAAAAGCGTTTCATCTACCTGTAAAAACAAACGACCTTTTCTATGATGTTCCAAATAAATTTTGGGCAACAGACTCTGTTCGTTCATTGTATAGTAATGGAATTACAAAAGGAATTGGAAACTATCGATACGGCGGAGAAATGAATGTAACAAGAGAACAATTTGCAACGTTTATGTATAACGCAATTAATGTAAACCCTTATTTTGTTCCTGATTCTATTCCTGCGAAAGATGAGGATAAGTATAAAGAAATTGAGAATATACTGATTGATTCTGGATTTTTAAAAACAGATTATAACTATGTATATACTAAAACTGGTCGAACATATGATGGCATTATGTATTTTAATTTTTCTCCCTATGATGACAGCGCATATAGAATGTCTATTCATAGTGATGATCCTGCATTAAATGAGCCGGTGAAAAAAATCCTAAATACACTACTACCAACTAAAGCAGATTATCTGTATAGTCTAATTAAAAATCCTACTACAAGCTCTCGAACAATAAAATTAGATGGTCGCAAAATTGAATTTAGTAGAGACTCTAGTACTAGTGTAAATGTTTATCTTGGAAAACAAAAATACTAAAAGAGTGACTATTTAACATGAATACAAGTAGCTCTCATAAGAAATAAAAAGGCTGCCCCACAAGTCGGTTTCAACGACTTGTGGGGCAGCTCCTTTAATCTTAATTAGAATTAAGTTCCACTTTCTCTAATCCTTTAGCCAATTGTTTCTTATCTAGCCCTTCTCCTATTACTACCAAGTTCGTTGGGAAACCGAAGTCTTGTTCCAATAAAGTCGGTACCCCGAACGAATATTGGAATAGGTGCGGGTATTTATCTCCATGGAATTTCACAAATCCTTTTACGCGATAAATACTATCTGGTACATTCGAAAGCCATTCGTATAATTTATCTTGATCAATCGATTTCGTAAATTGATACGTCATCGTTTGTATATGTAAATGCTGTTTGACATGTAGTGTCTCATGTTCCCCATCATTCGTAAATTCAGCTTCTTCTATGTCTTCTAAAGATATATTACAATATTTTGTTTCAAACAATTTCGCATGATTGTTTATTGCTTTCACTTCTTCAATTACTTTGTTCTTATCCGCATCTGTTAGTAAATCTGATTTATTAATTAAAATGTGGCTACCAAACTTCAGTTGCTCATGCAGTAATTGCTGAACGTTTGCACTTAATACTCTTCGATTTAACCATCTTACTGCATCTAAAACGACTACAATTGATTTCACTTCTAAGAAAGGTGCTAAAATGGGTGATACACATGCATCTAACACTTCAATTGGATGTGCAACACCTGTCGTTTCTATATAAATGACATCTGGTCTTTCTTGCTGATATAACGAGTGTAATTGTATTTCAAGCTCTTCTTTTAGCGTACAACAAATACATCCTTTCAGAAGTTCTCTTAACACATTCTCTTTTCCAATAATATCCGTATCTACCGAGTATTCACCAATTTCATTCATTAATACTGCAACTTTTCTATTCTTCTTTTTCTCCGCTAACAATAAATTTTGTAATAATGTTGATTTTCCGCTACCTAAAAAGCCACCTAATATATGAATTTCTACTTTTTTCATTTGATCGACCATCCATTTCTTTATTTCAAACGTATTCAAAGCGTAATAATTACGATTTATATTTATTATTTTATTAAAAGAATTGTGATTTGTAAATATATCTTCACTGTTCGTTTACTTCATAAGCAACTCTAATTCCAGACTCTATTGCTCCTTGCATCCATCCATGCGTTAATGTCGTATGCTCTCCTGCAAAGTGTACTTTGCCAGCTGGCGGCGTAATATACGGAAATAACTCTAACTCTTGGCCTGGTTCGAAAGCTGTAAATGCGCCGCAAGAATATGAATTTTGACTCCAGCTAAAAGATGTTCCAGTAACAAACTCACTATAGACGATGTCACCGTATATTTCCGCTAAATTTTTCAATGCGTAACGAATACGATCTCTTTGCGGGAGACTATCCCATGTTAACGCCTCATCTGCCCACGTATAACTCGCTAAAACGATAGCTGCACCTTGTGTATGAATACCATAACTCGGATAATATGTAAATCGTATAGGTAAATCTGTAATAGATTTTCCACCACATTGTCTCGCTTTCTCCCAAAATCTACTTTTAAATTCTATCGCAATTTTAGTTGCAGCAATATAATTTAATTCACGAATTGCTCGTCTTTTAAAATAAGAGAATAAATGATATGGCTGAACTTCTATAAATCGTAACGCTGAAAATGGAATTGTGATAATAGCAATGTCGCCTGTTACCATAAATGGATGTGACGTTTGTTCATTTGTTACTTGCATCATCACTTTATTATCTTCCTGTATAATTTTTTCTACTTTATAAGACATAAAAATATTATCTTTTAACTTCGGTAAAAATGAATTTGGTAATGTATCCATTCCGCCCGTTATCTCATAATATTTTGTCGTTGAAGTAAAAAAGATCATTTCACGTAATGCTTCAATTAAAGACATTCCCATATATGCTTCCATATCTAGAAGTACCCCAATCATATCTATTGCTCCATCTGAATAATACTCACTTAAAAATGATCCGAGTGAATATGTTTTATACTTTTTTTCAACGATGATCCAGTTTTTATTAGGATCTTTTTTTATAAAATTAAGTATTGGTTCTAATACTACTAACATTAACTCTTCTGCCGTTTTTCCATTTTCGTTCTCTAAAATTGGATATCCAAGTATACTTGGATTTTTTTCAAACACATTCAATCTCGTTTTAATATTATTCGTATAAATAATATCTGAAGCGGTTTTATTTATAAAAAGATTTAACGGTAATTTAAATTTACGAATGTAAGCTAAAGTTAACTCGTGCGTTTCAGGAATTCGCATTGGCCCTGCATTAAAATATAAGCCTCTGCTAAACGGTTCACGGATCGTATATATTCTTCCGCCTATTCGGTTATTCGCTTCTAAAATTGTTATGCTATGCCCTGATTCTTTCAATAACGAGGCTGCAACTAATCCTGAAATTCCTGCACCAGCAATAATAATTTGCTTTGGATTCTTCGTTTTTACGAGTCCCACATTAATAATATGAAGCATTCTTTCCATCGTTAATGGCTGCATCATGCCCTTTTCCCCTTCGATAAAGGATTTTATTGCATTATATTCGGTTCACTTACTTCCTATGTTTCGTGCACGAAATTGCACGGATACATTTTCAAAAACTTGAATATCTTTTATAAAATGTAATAAACTAGATATGAATCTATAGAAGTAAGACGTATTATCTTACATAATAAAATCAATGAAATTGCGAGGAATTTTGAAATGAAAAAGGGTATTAACCGTGTAGTATTAGTAGGAACAGGAGCAGTTGGATGTAGTTATGCTTACTGTATGATTAACCAAGCTGTAGCTGAAGAATTTGTTTTAGTTGATGTAAACGAGGCAAAAGCTGAAGGAGAAGCAATGGATTTAAGTCATGCTGTTCCTTTTGCACCAGCTCCAACTAGAGTATGGAAAGGTAGCTACGAAGATTGTAAAGATGCTGACCTTGTAGTCATTACGGCTGGATTACCACAAAAACCAGGCGAAACACGTTTAGATTTAGTTGAGAAAAACGCGAAAATCTTTAAACAAATCGTTCGTAGTATTATGGATAGCGGATTTGATGGTATCTTCTTAATCGCAACTAACCCTGTCGATATTTTAACTTACGTAACTTGGAAAGAATCTGGTTTACCAAAAGAACGCGTAATCGGTTCTGGTACAACTCTTGATTCTGCTCGTTTCCGCTATATGTTAGGTGAGTATTTCGATATTGGTCCACACAACATTCATGCTTATATTATCGGAGAACATGGTGATACGGAACTTCCTGTTTGGAGTCACGTATCAATTGGTATTCAAAAACTACAAACGCTTCTTGATAAAGACAACACATACACGCAAGAAGATTTAGACAAAATCTTCATAAACGTTCGTGACGCAGCTTACCATATTATTGAGCGAAAAGGTGCAACTTACTATGGTATTGGTATGTCACTTCTACGTGTTACAAAGGCGATTTTAAACGACGAAAATAGCGTATTAACAGTATCAGCTTACTTAGAAGGTCAATATGGTCAAAAAGATGTTTATATCGGTGTACCTGCTGTATTAAATCGCGGCGGTGTTCGTGAAATTTTAGAAGTGGAATTAAGTGAAGAAGAAGAATTAAAATTCGATCACTCTGTTCAAGTTTTGAAAGAAACAATGGCTCCTGTTCTGTAATCGTGTATGCAAAAAAGCAATCCAATTTATTTTGGATTGCTTTTTTTGATTGCTCCTTAAAAACATCAGTTATTTTCTATCTTTTCCTATTTTTTAAACTGTTCCTCATTGTTTACATCAAGTACATCTAATAAAAAGATAAAGATTGGTATCCCTATAATAAGCCCCCATATTCCAAGGAAATGTTCTGAGAAGATGAGAATCATAAATGTATAAAAGATTGGTAAATTCGTTTTCGCAGACATGAATTTTGGGTTTAAAAAATAACTTTCAAGAGCATGGATTACTGTAATGAACACAAGTATGTATACAACGTACATTACTCCGCCTACGTTATAAGCAATAATACAAAGTGGAAACAAGGAAATGATAACACCAGCAACTGGAATCAAACCGAGTAGAAAGACCATGACGGCCAATACAAGAAGCTGCGGAAATCCTAAAATCACAAGTGCAATTACAGTGAGTACACAATTGACAACCGCAATTAAAAACTGTGCTTCAATTACTTTACCGAACGATCTTGCAAACCTTTCACCAAAATATGCAATCTCCTCATAAAAAACCTTCAGACTACTATCTTTAAATTTCGAAGTAAATGATATTATGCGTTCTTTTTCTAATAAGAAAAATAAACTTAAAATAAGAGAAAGTAGTATTTGCAAACTGACTTTTCCTATATTTGCAATCGATTGATATATGACATCTACACCTTGTTCTACATATTTTGATACTTCCATCCCATTAATTGTTGAAAGTGCATATTTAATGATTTCATTATCAGGTGGATTTTGAAAAAACAACCTAAACTGATAAATCAATTGGGAAATTTGTATCGTTAGCACAGGTAAATATTTATATAATGTTGTGCCGATAAAAGTAACTAATATTATATACAAACATGCGATAACAATTTTCCGATTCACTTTCAATTTCTTTGAAATAAAACGTTGAAACCGATCCATTAAAAATGTCAGTATGAACGTAATTAATATTAAATTGATCATACTTTTTAATCCATATAATACAAGCGCTACTATTATTAAAACGAGACACCGTTGGAACCCTCTACTTCGAAAGAAATTTTTCACTTCATTCATTAAAATTTAACCTCCCCCTTCAATGGATGGAAATTGAATATATTACATTTTATGAACTTCTATAGACAATCTTTCTTACTAATTGAGAAGAATCCTTTTTTTCTTTTTATATTGTTAGATTCTTTTCATATTAGCCCACCAACATATTTCAGTGGAGCTCTATTTTTCGTTTATCCTTTTACAGTTTTGGTGATTTTCTATTTTTAGACTGCTGCTCATACGCATATCCCATATTGAACAGTTCCTTTTCACCAAATTGCTTCCCGACAAACACTGCACCTACCGGCTCTCCATTGTTATCATATCCTGCTGGCACCGCTAATTCTGGATAGCCAGCTACAGCTGATAGAAGAACTTCTTCGTTGTTAATCATAACTAAAGCATCCAAACCTTTTTCTACTAAATATCTATCTAGCTCTTTTCTTGCATTTTCTTGACTCGATCGCACTATTTTTTCAAACTCATCTTTCGTTATAGCAGATTTTTCAGATCCCTCAATTAATGTTTGTCCGTATTTTATTCGTCTATTACTATCCTTTTTATTAAACGCTATAATCTCTTCTAGCGATTTTACCGGCACATTTTTTTGCTGTGAAAGATAATCCTTAACATTATGTTTGAACTCATATTCTAATGTTTGTAGATTATCTACACCCTCAGCGTTTAACTGAATATCATCAGTCAATATTGCACCTGCATCTTGAAGGTCTTTTCTAATTTTTTCTGCTACTTCTTTTCTATTTTCATCTTGTCGATCTATTGAAAAAAGAACTCCTATTTTTTTCCCTTTCAATCCATCTATCGATAAATCCTTCGCATAATCAACTCTTTCTTTATCTTTCATTTTTTCTGTCATAGCATCTTTTTCATCATAACTTACCATTATGCTAAATAACGTTGCCGCATCCCTCAGTGTTCTTGCCATCGGCCCTGCTGTATCAAGTGTTTCAGCTAACGGAATAATGCCAGATCTACTCACCATACCTAGTGATGGACGTAACCCAACTACTGATTGTTGCGTCGCGGGTGCTACAATTGACCCAGTCGTTTCCGTCCCGATTGCAAGTGGTGCAAAATCTGCCGCAACTACTGTAGCAGATCCAGAACTTGATCCCGATGTATCAAACGTAATCGGACCGTATGGATTCAAATTTTGTCCTTTTTTCCCGCTATATCCGCTAGGCATTGTAAAGGATAAATAATTTGCCCACTCAGACATATTCGCTTTCCCTAAAACAAAAGCACCTTCTTCTTTCAACTTCTTCACGATTGTCGCATCTTTATCTGCAATCCAATCTTTTAACACATACGTGCCCGCACTTGTCGGCATCACCTTTTCTGTTTGTACATTATCTTTTACGATAACCGGCATACCGTATAAGTTCGATTTCTTATTTGAAGACCTTTCTTTATCTAACTTTCGCGCTTCTTCCATTGCATTTGGATTAATCTCTGTAACAGCATTTAATGATATTCCATTTTGGTCATGTTCTTGTATTCTAAAAAGATAAATACTCGTTAATTCTTCATATGATAATTTTCCATCATCAATCATTTTTTGAAGCTCGTTCACAGTCGCATTTACAACCTCTTTTTCTTTTATCTTTACTTTATCTATGTTGATTCCTTTCAGCTGATTATGTATCGGTTTTAACACTCTATCTTTATCATATACGATACGCTCAGGTTCCTTTGGAAAATAATTTTTATACACGTAATATCCTCCGGCACATGCCAATAGGACAATACCCCCAGCAATTGACAGCGTTATCTTTACCCACTTTTTCATGCTGTTTCCTCCGCTCTAAAAGTTGCTAAATTGTATTGAAAAAGAGAGTTATCCTTATAACCCTCTCTTATTAAAATGCTAAATGAAAAAATGAAGAATTTCAATTTAATTCATTCTTTTTTGCATTTGCTTCGCTAATAATTCCTTCACTTGATTATACGTTAATCCTGAATCTTTATTTAAACGTTTTACTTCCTCAACATTAGTACCTACCACTGTATATTTTTTCTCATCATTCATTTTTCCACTTCCCTTTCTACTGTATTATTTCTTATATTTTTCCCCTAAACTCTTATAAATTAACACAAATATAAATAAGGAAACTGTACGAAACTCAATAGGTGAAGGCAATTACGTAAGAGGAAAAGACAAAAAAATGTCGAATTTATATACTTGTTGAATTTAAGGACTTGGAGGATATATTTTGAATACATATGAGTTTAAACATAACATTCCAACTCTACAAGAGTATAAATATTTGTGTGATTCTGTTGGTTGGTCTAATTATATGAATTTTGAAGTGGCGGAAACTTCACTGAAGCATTCTATTCACTGCATCACAGTCAAAGATAATGAACAAATTATCGGCATGGGAAGAATTGTCGGCGATGGATCTATCTATTTCTATATTCAAGATATAGTAGTTCATCCAGATTATCAGAAACATGGTATCGGGAAAGAAATCATGTATCGTTTAGCTGCATACTTACATGAGAATGCCCCTGATAAGGCGTTTGTCGGTTTATTTGCATCACAAGGTAAAGAATCGTTCTATGAAAAATTTGATTTTAAGGATTACTCACCAAACATGACGGGGATGTTTACTGTCATTACAAAACAATAAACATAACAGATTTTTAATTGTACGGAAAAACTTCAATTCATATGAAGGAAATCGTTCTTGCAGTAAGAGTTTAACATTGCATACGAAAGGAGAGTACATATATGGCTAATATGTACTCTCCTTTTATTTAACTTTTTATACATTAAATTTCTTAATAAAATTTCACTACATCTTCAGTAGGTAAGAAAGTTCTTTCTCCTGGTTGTTCATTTGGCTCACCAAATGGCATTTGTCCTACTAAACTCCACTCTGCTGGAATGTTCCAAGTTTCTTTCACTTCAGCATCTACGATTGGATTGTAATGTTGTAATGATGCACCAATTCCTTCAGCCGATAATAACATCCATACAGTATGTTGTAACATTGCATTTCCTTGATGAGACCAGAATGGGAACTGATCTTTATATAATGGTGCATTTTCTTGCATTTTTTCTACTGTTGCTTGATTTTCAAAGAATAACACAGTCCCAACACCTGTATGGAAACCTTTTAATCTTTCTACAGTCGCTTCAAAGTTTTCTGCTGGTACGCGAGCTCTTAGTGTTTCTTTAACAATATCCCAAAACTTTTCATGCTCTCCATCCATTAATACAACCATACGACCACTTTGCATATTGAAAGATGTTGGTGCGTGTAACGCTGTTTTTAAAACTTCTTCAATTCTTTCTTTCGTAATTGCATCGTTTTTTGTTACTTTACGAATAGAACGACGGTTCACAATTGCTTCTTTTAAGTTTGTTGTAGTTGCTGACATTTTAATTCCTCCAAATATTTGTTTTATAATTTATTTTGTTATTTCATAACAAGCGAATTAGCAATATCCATCTGTATTACATTGCATACCTTCAAATGAATTTGTTTTATCCTTTTCAATTTCTTTATCAATGACTCTTTGTAGCGTTTCTTTACTAGCTAGCCCTTGAATGACTTCATCTCCAATCATGACAGTTGGAACAGCCATAATATTCGCTTCATCATATGCATGCTGAATTGCTTCTTGATGCTTTTCTTTATATTTACGAGTTACTAACGCATCTTTAAATTCAGCTTCAGGAAGACCTACTTCTACCGCTAATTTTGTTAAAACATCAATATCTTCAATGTTTTGCTCTTCTTGGAAAAATGCTGTGAATACGCGGTGATGATACTCATTTCCTAGTCCACGTTCTTTCGCAAATTGACACCCTTCGAAAGCTAAATGTGTATATGGATGCGGAGAAACACGTGGCAAACGCATATCGATTCCTAACTTCTTCGCAGTTGGAAGAATAAAAGCATCCCATGAGCCTAATTTTTCTGGCTCATTCCATGGATCTATTTTTGAATATGGACTTGGACGTAATTCAAATGGCATCCATTCAATTTCTACATCTTTCTCTTTCGCTACTTCATCTAATGGACCTTTTGCTAAAAAACAAAATGGACATATAAAATCTGAGTATACTTTCATTTTTACAGTCATACTTTTACACCTTACCTTTATAGTTGTAATCAAATCAGTTACATTGATAACAAAAAAATATAAATATGATTTAAGCATTCATTTTTTCTTGCAAAATTTCAAACAAATGCCCCATCGTAATATTTCTCAAAACTTCTTCCATCGCGGATTGCGCTTGTATTAATATAACTTCTAACACCGCTTGAATATTTGCTCCAATTGGACAATCTGGATTTGGTTGCTCGTGAATATGAAATAGTTTGTCTTCTTCGACTACATTTACTGCATAGTATACATCTAACAATGTGATTTCATGTAAATCCTTTAATAATCCCGCACCACCTGGACCGCGATTTACATATACAAAACCAGCTTGTTTCAAGTACGACATAATTTTACGAATGACTACTGGATTTGTGTTTACACTTTCAGCTATATAGTCTGAAGTACAAAGTGAAGATGGATTGTTTTTCAAAATAGATAAAATATGAACAGCTATAGAAAAGCGGCTACTAATTTTCATCGTGATCACCACCCTGATGTAATCATTATAGTTACAACGAAAAGATAAGTCAATCCTTTTCATAGATTTTTTATAAGCAAATAAAAAAGTGTCCCATTATGATATTTGAGACACCTCTTTTTATTCTGCAAATAGCGCTTGAAATTCTTCAATAAATAGCTGCACAGCGATTGAGGAATCCTTTAATAAAGGAACAGCTAAAGCAATTTCTCTCCATACTTGTGGTTCCAATTCTCTCGTTTGCACATTCTGTGGTAAATTCGTTAAAGATAATTCGGCTAATATTGCAATACCTAGCCCTTCTTGAATCATGTTTAAAGCTGTAGTAACGGTTGATATTACATACTCAGCCCGAAGTGGTACGTTTGCTTGTTTAAACATATCAATAATGGGTGGTTCGTATCCACCCTTACATAATATGATCGGTTCATTCTCTAAATCACTAATTGTAATAGAGTCCTTCTTACAAAGAGGATGATCATCTCTTAAGATAGCAACCATTTTCCCCTTCGTTAATGGGACAATCTCCATCTCTTTATTAGGCAAAATAACAATTCCTATATCAACAACCCTCGATACTAACCAATCTTCAACTTCTTTAATCGTTCCTTCACAAAGAACGACTTCTAAGTTCGGATACTTCTCCTTAAAAAGGTTTATCATTTTGGGTAAGAAATGTGCAGAGGCACTCGGAAAACTCCCAATTCGAATCGTCCCAACTTCGTGTCCTTTCTCCATCGCAACTTCTTGCTCAATTTTCTCTACACCGTTCAAAATCTCTCTAATATGCACAAGAATTCTGTTTCCTACATCCGTCACGATTAGCCCTTTTCGTTTATCACGTATAAGAATCATAACTCCTAACTCTGACTCAATACTTGAAATTGCATGACTTACAGCTGGCTGCGTCATATTTAACACCCGAGCAGCCTTCGTAAAACTACCTAACTCAACAGTTTTTATTAATACTTGCAGTTGTGTAATGGTCATAACTATTCACTTATACTCCCCATAAAAAAGATTCATTTTATTTATTACAGTCGATATCATATCATAGTGAAATGAATAACAACAAGGAGGTCTTACCGTGACACAGCTTTCTCGAACTAAGACGGCCATAATCCTTACCTTTCTCGTTTTCATGTGGGGAATCAATTGGCCTTTATCTAAGTTTGCCCTGCATTATACACCACCCGTTTTATTTGCAGGCGTTCGAACTTTAATTGGAGGATTCATTTTACTCCTTTTCGCATTACCGAAATACAAAGAGTTACACTTAAAAGAAACTTGGCATTTATACGTTATTTCTTCTTTACTTAACATCATTATATTTTACGGATTACAAACTGTAGGCCTTCAATATATGCCCGCTGGGTTATTTTCCGCCATTGTATTTCTACAACCTGTTTTACTCGGCATTTTCTCATGGATTTGGCTTGAAGAATCTATGTACGGCTTAAAAATTTTTGGGCTTGTTCTTGGATTTATTGGCGTGGGTGTCATTAGCTCTAGTAGTTTAACTGGACATATTTCTATTATCGGAATCCTTCTCGCGATAGGATGCGCGATTGGCTGGGCACTTGGAACAGTATTTATTAAGAAGACTGGGCACCGCGTTAATTCCATTTGGATGGTAACACTTCAGCTCATTATTGGCGGGCTTTGCTTAATTGGATTTGGTTCAGAGTTTGAAAGCTGGTCTAGTATCGCTTGGAGTATACCATTTGTTAGCGTACTACTCTTTATTTCATTCTTTGTTATTGCAATGGGATGGCTTGCATACTTTACTCTTGTTGGAGCTGGTGAAGCAAGTAAAGTTGGGGCTTATACATTTCTTATTCCATTAATCGCTATTATTGTAAGTTCAATTTTCTTACATGAGGCCATTACTATTAGCTTATTCATCGGACTATTATTTATTGTGGTAAGTATTTGTTTCGTAAATATAAAGCCAAAAACGCTTACTGTAGGGCAGCAAGTTGAAGTGAAATAAATATAAGAAAGAGCCTACTATTTGTAGGCTCTTTCTTATTGTATGATAATACTTAAGTAATAAAAATATTACTTCTACTATACATGGATGAACTAACAATTCTAATCATAAGGGGGAATTATATGGTTTTACAGTATAAAGAATTTGGAGATTCAAGCTCTTCACTTATGGTTTTTATTCATGGGGGCGGAGTCAGTGGATGGATGTGGGACAAGCAAATTAAACATTTTACTAACTTTCACTGCCTTGTTCCTGATTTACCTGAGCAAGGAAAAAACAGAAGTAAAGATCATTTCTCAATAAACTTTAGTGCTGAAAAAATCATAGAACTAATTGAAGAAAAAGGACAAGGGAAGACTGTTATAGTAATTGGGTTTTCATTAGGCGCTCAAGTATTAATTGCTATGCTAAGCATGAAACCAAACTTAATTCAATATGCTATGGTCAATAGCGCATTAGTTAAACCAATTCCTTTCGCTAAAACATTAATAAGCTCTCTTAGCTTAACCTACTTCTTAATAAAGAGTAAGAGATTTTCCAAAATACAAGCAAAATCAATGTACATAGATGAAACACAGCTTGATAACTATTATCATGACAGTTGTCAAATAAACAAAAATACATTTGTAAGGATATTAGAAGAAAATATGTCGTTTACAATACAAAAAAGTTTCAAAGATGCTAATAGTAATATATTAGTAACTGTTGGAGACAAAGAAAAAAGAATTATGAAGGACTCAATGACTGAAATCCTTGAAAATAATACGAATTGCACAGGTATTATCATTCCTGAAATTGGTCATGTAATCTCTTTAGCAAATCCCATACTATTTAATACTATAATTGAAAACTGGCTCGAACATGATATCCTGCCGGAAGACTTCATAATCGTCAATTAAATTCCAGACATCGATAAACTTCATTATAGAGTGGCTATAATAGTGCCGATATCCTCATTCCTTCTAATCCATAGACCTAATAAAAAAGGTCTCATTATTTACGATGAGACCTTTCAATCTTACTTACCTTTTACGACGTACTACAAAAACACACGCACCAACCGACGATACAATCGCCAAAATAGATAAGACAATCGCTATTACTTGCATATTACTAGTGCCTTCATTCTTTTCTACACTAGACACTTCACCATGTTCTCCTGTTAATGACGTACCTTTTGCAATTGTAGTAAGTGAATGTGGTTTTTCAGCTTTTTCATCGCCTGTCCATTCAACAATTTCTCCATCTTTATATTGTTGATATGCATCCCAAGCTATTTTTTGTTCTTTATCAGGGTTTTTAGCGACGAAAGTAAATCGCTGGAACTGACCAGGTAAAATCCCTTCTCCTGTTGCTTCCCATACTACAGTTTTAACTTTTCCGGCATTATCTTTCTGCTCTTCCACTTTCCATCCTGGCACTGGTTCATACTGTTGGAACTCTACTCCAGACGGTATTTTTAATGTAACTTTTGTCGTTGCTACATTCTTCTCAACTGGTACTTTTATCGTGTAAGTCTCCCAAGAATTAACGTCCGAAGCTTCTGGTTTCACAGTGACGTGCGCACTAACAGGTAACGAAAAAATCCCCATTGCAATTATTGTTGCGATCATTGTTGTGCCAAATTTTTTTATACGTTTCATTTTCTATTCGCTCCTTTTTATCTATACCTTCTCTTTACCTGCCGCCTACTATAAATTTATAATCCGCATCAAAGCTATCAAGAGATTTTGTTAATCCGTGCACTTTTATATTCCAGTTTCCTATCATATTAATATACATACCTTCCGCTTCATATTCTCCTGGTGAAACGGCCGAAACTTTAAATGAACCTTTTCCCATGTTCATATCCAATGATTGCGTAGTTAAAATAAGTTGCTCCATATCGGTAACAGGTTGTCCGTTCTCATCCTTTAAAGTAATATGGAATGTATTTTGTCCTACTTTATTAGGACTTACATGTAAAGTAAGTTCATACCCATTATCTAATTGCTTACTCTCTGTAAAAGGTCCCGTAGGAGGCATCGGTGGTGTTTGTACGTTTGTCATAAAAGCTACGATGACGAAAATGATAATTCCAATGATAAACTCTACTTTCACCGTAGCGCCTAATCGTTGCTCCGCTCTCATTTTCCCTTTCACATAATGAACAATTCCCAATATCCCCATGAAAATGAATAAAAGTATCTTTGCTAATAAAGCTAATCCATACTTCGTATCAAATAACGAATGGATTGTTGGAATAAAGAATGTACTGTTAAAAAGACCTGTTATTAAAATCACGATGACAGCACCTGTTGCCCACGGTGAAAAACGCTTAATCATATCCCAATACATATTCCACTTATCATCCTCTTTACGTAAAAGAAGAATAATGGATGATAGACCACCAATCCATAATGAAGCTGCGAATAAATGTAAAAAATCCATAACGACAGCAATATCTTTAAACCTCAAACCATATGCATGGCTATTAAAGGCTTTCATAACAAGTATCCCGATAAACAATACTATTGGAATGCTCCATACTTTAAACGATGACAGCTTCTCGCGCTTCATCGCAAAATACGTAACGATTATAAGCAAACTAATAAGAGCCATTTGAGTGAGCCATACGTAACTAAAAACAGAAAGTTGTAACGTTTCTTTTAATAGTAAAGGATGGAATGCTTCTAACCATGAAACATCAGCATTTATTTTCGCTTGCAGTGGTAGAGTGAATAGTAAGCTAATGAATATGCCAATTAATGAGATCCATATTATTTTTTTACTTCTTGACCGAACCGAGGTTGCATTCCCTTTATACATAATAAGATTAAAGAATAGCACGCCTATAAATAGTGAGAAACTTGTATATAGAATTCCACGTTCCATAATCATATCTATTTGCGGGACATACCCCATCTCTTCTACTTGTATATCGTCTGCTCCCGCTTCTGCTGATCCAATTCGGAACGGAATAACCCCTTGAATAGGATGCCCGTCAGCAGAAATCACTTTCCACTGAATAGAGTAGAGTCCGTTTTTCAAATTTTCTTTTAACCCTGCTTCTAATATTTTTTTATTTTTCTTATCGATATAAGCATCTTTTAGATCTACTCTTGTACCTGAGGTATCTCTTACAAACAATGTATTAAAATGTGAAACTTGTATATCCTCATCGAATTCAATTTTCACAACAGCTGGTGCTTTCTTCAACGTTTCATTTTCAGCAGGGTTTGATTTCACAATGTACGCATGAGCAGATGCACTTTTCGGTATTGCTATGATAAGCACGCATGCAATTAATAACCATGCCCCTAACCTTCTCATTACTTTCACAATCATTTCACTTCTTTCTTCCTCATCGCTCTATTTTCATTACATCTACTTCCCAAGTCGATTACTTGAAGAAATATTAACCTGATTAAATATAAACTTCTATACAGTAGAACTCTTTATTTCTCTCTCACCTCTAAACTTCTAATAAAATAGTAACTATCTTCATAGATACAACTTACATTTTTAAAGTCGATTGTTATTATATCATAAAATATATTTATGTAAGTTCCTGAAGAAGAAAAGTTATCGTGAATCATTTGTGAAGAAAATGTGAAATACATAAATAAAAAGGTGTTACGTTATTACGTAACACCTTTTCGTAAAAACATATAGTACTACTGCGATACCGCTATCCCCAAAACACTTCTTTAAGTCTCTCCATGATAGAGGGCTCCCTTTATATCGCTACTTCTATATCATCGTTTTAATTATAATTAAAAGCCAATCTTTTCTATACAATATATCCTTTTATTTTTCATATATATTTAAAGAATCCATTTACATAAAACAGCTATTCCTAAAGTATCGCATTAGGAATAGCCTCAATAAAAAATATCTTATCTAGCTTAAAAATTAAATTTGACATTTTCAATTTCTGTATTCTCGATTACTAACCCTTCAATCTTAATATTTTCTAATTTTATTTCCTTATTTGAGCTAATCGCGTCTAAGATACCTAAAAAATTCTCCGCTAATTTTTTAATGGTTTCCATTTTATACAAACTACTCGCATATTCAAATTCAAAAAACAACTCTTTTTTTCCTTTTTCTACAAATAAGGTTAAATCAAATTTCGAAATTTTATTTCTATATTCAACAGGCGTCATTTTCAAATTCCCCATTATACTTTCATTGATTTGAGATTCTTGAAAAGCTAACATTGTAGAAAATATAGGGTTTCTCCCTAAGTCTCTCTTAATTTTTAACTTATCAATAATCATATCAAACTGATAATCTTGATTATCATACGCTTTAATTAACTGTTCTTTAATCTCTGACAAAAATTCTGTAAAGCTTTTTTTCTCAATAGGGAAACTTCTAATTGCAATAGTATTTGCAAACATACCAATGATATTTTTCAAATCAGAATGTGTCCGCCCTAAAATAGGCATTCCTACAATTATATCGTGCTGCGAGGAACATTTTGATAACAAAATACTATAAGCTGCAGACAAAATCATGTACAATGTCGTATCTGTTTCTAAACTTAAATTGTCTAAACGTTGCTTTAATTCATTTCCTCCTTCAAAAATAAAACTATTTCCTTCAAAACTTTGTATAATTGGTCTAGGAAAATCCGTAGGCATATCTAATACTGGAAGATCCCCTGAAAGTACATCTAACCAATATTTTTCTTGTATACTTGCAGCACTTGTCTTTAAAAACTCATTCTGCCAATAAACGAATTCTTTATATTGAATAGGGTTTTCCTGTAACAGTTTTCCTTGATATAATTCCGATAACTCCTGCAGTAAAATATTGACTGAATATCCATCTGAAATCAAATGATGCATATCTGTTAAAAGCACATGTTTATGACTACTTAAGCGAATGATCTTAACTCTTACTAAAGGTGCTTTACTTAAGTCAAAAGGTTCAATAAATTCATCAATTATATTTTCCAGTTCGACATTCAGCTTCCTTGATAGATTAGAACATAAATGTTCATCTAAAACAGAATAACTAATTTCTATATCCACGTCTCCCTGAATTCGTTGTTTAGGCACACCATCTACTACTTCAATAGATGTTTGAAATGCCTCATGTCTCTTTACAATCTCACAAAAAGCTTTTTCCAATTTATCCAGATTGATTTCACCTTCTAGTAAGGTTGCTCTTGGCATATTGTAACTAGTTCCAATCCCCTCCATCTGTTGTAGTGTATATATCCTTTTCTGGGCTGAAGAAAGGTCGTAATATTCGCACTTTTCCACAGGTTGTAATGACACATACTTATTTTCAGATCTTTTCTTTATATGCTTACTTATACCTCTTACTGTTGGTGCTTTAAACGCTTCTCTTAACGATATATCTACACTAAACTTTTTATGAATTTCTGCCATTAAAAGCATTAACGACAATGAGTTTCCACCCATTTCAAAAAACGAGTCATTCATACTAATTTGCTTAACATTAAGAGTTTCTTCCCACATTTGTGCAACAGTTTTTTCAATTGGATCCTCAGGCAGTTCATAATTAGTTTTTATCAATAATTCATCCTTAATTTCTGGGAGTGCTTTAACATTTAGCTTACCATTTGGAGTCAAAGGAATTCTATCTAACTTAATAAAGATAGAGGGCATCATGTAGTAAGGAATCTTACTTGAAAGGTATTCCCTTATTCCCCACCCATTCTCATTCTCTTTCAACACAATATAAGCACATAGTATATTATTATTTTCTTTATCTTTTTTTGGAACAACAATTGCATCAAGTATCATATCATGTTGCAACAGTACTGAATTTATTTCTTCTAACTCCACTCTATATCCTCGAATTTTTAATTGATTGTCGATTCTTCCGAGAAATTCTACTTCTTGATGGCATGTGAGCCTCCCTAAGTCTCCCGTTCTATAGAGTTTGATTTTTTCATTTCCCAAAGGTGAAACCGTAATAAACTTTTCGCTATTTAAATCAATTTGATTCAAATAACCTTCTGTCACTCCTACTCCCCCAATACAAATTTCACCAGCCATTCCAAGTGGAACAAGTTTTTGACCTCTATCCAAAATGAATATTTTCGTGTTATCTACTGGTTTTCCAATAACCGTTCCCTTGGATACAAGGTCAAAATCAGTAGCATTAAATTTATGAAATAGAGCGCCAATAGTAGTTTCTGTAGGTCCATAGTGATTCATAATTACAGTTTGCGGATACACCCTATTAAACTTACTAATATCAGCTGACTTCACTTCTTCACCGCCCAATACGATTAACCTTAGCGCCATGCAATTCTCATAATCTTCAACCATACGATGGTTAACTAAATAATTAAATAGTGAAGGAGTCAGTTTTATATAACTGATCTTTTTCTCTTTCAAATATGTGATAAGGGTTTCTGGGAGCATATAATGTTCTTTTGGAATTAAATGTAACTCACACCCATTTAATAAAGCTGTATACAAACTTGTATATCCTAAATCAAATGCGAAGGAAGATAATAGTAGTGTTTTATCCCTATGCGTTATACTTGCTTCTCGTGTGAACCATGAAATATAATTTACCAAGCTTTGATTCTTAATCGGTACCCCTTTTGGGAGCCCAGTGGTACCAGATGTATAAATAATATATATTGGATTATCAACTGTACTTCTTTCCTCTATATTTGAAGGACATTCAAAAAATAAGCTCTTATCTTCCAATTCCATAACCTCACAAGTAAAATCATTAGAAGTTACTAAGTGAGACTGGGTCAAAAGAAGAATTGTATCACTGTCTTCAATCATGCTATTTATTCGTTCTAATGGAAACTCCGGATCAAGAGGTAAATAAATTGCCCCGCTTTTAATAATACTCCATAGTCCAATGATCATTTCAATAGAAGGCTCAGCTAATAAAGCGATTACTGTATCACTTCCTGCCCCCTTCTTTATCAAGTGTTTAGCTAATTGATTTGCTTTATCATTTAATTCCTTATAAGTTATCGTTCTCTGTCCAAACACTACAGCAGTACGATTCGGATGTTTTTCCACCAGTTCTTCAAATATACGTTTAATCGTTTTTTCTTCTGGATACAAAGTATCAGTATTATTAAAAACACCTATTCTATTTTTTTCTTTCATGGTTACTAGATCAATTTCCTCAATTGGAATAGTAATGTCCTCTATGATAGTATCAATAATTTTAACGAAATGTTCCGCCATTCGTTCAATCGTCTCTTTACGGAACAAACCTGTACTATATTCAAATATAAAACGAAGTTGTCCATCCTGCTCAGTTACTTTCAGCTCTATATCAAATTTAGATGTACGATTCGTATACTCGTACGGTTTAATTTCAAAATCACCTATTTCCGCCCTTACTGCATCAACATTTTCAAAAGCAAACATCACATCAAACAGAGGATGACGATTCACATTTTTTTGCAATTGTAGCTTATCAACGAGCATCTCAAATGAATACTCCTGATGTTCGAGAGCTTGAAGTGTGTGGCTTGCAACTTCTTTCAAAAAATCCTCAAACCGTTTCTCTGAAGTAGGATAATTTCTGAGCGCAAGTGTATTAACAAACATACCTACCACATTCTCTAATTCAGAATTCAGTCTTCCTGCTACCGGGCTTCCAATTATAATGTCTTCTTGTCCGCTATATTTAAACAATAGTATATTGAATGCCGAAAGTAATAATGAGTACAGAGTAGCTCCTTTTCGGCTTGAGATTTCATTTAATTTAGATGTATAATATGCATCCAAATTAACTTGAACTACATCACCTTCAGACATTGGCTCATCTAATCTTGGATAATCAGTTGGTAAATTGAGTAATGGTATTTCTTTTGAAAATATTTCAAGCCAGTACAGTTCTTTTAGTTTCCAGTTCCCGGATTCTATCATTTTGTTTTGCCAGTTTGAAAAATCTTTGTATTGAATTCTTACGTCTGGCAAATTATTTTTTTGATAAAGAGATGCAAACTCTCTAATTAAAATTCCCATTGATAAACCATCGGATATAATATGGTGCATATCATAAACAAGCAAATATTTCGATGATGGTAGCACCTCCACAATTGCTGCTCTGAACAAGGGCCCTTTCTCTAAATCAAATGGTCTAATAAATGTTTCAACAACACTCTCAAAATTTTGTTCATCTGCATACAAGTGTTGCATATTCCATTCAGGATTTTGATGGATTTTTTGAACTATTTTCCCTTGTACTTGTTTAAATGATGTTCGCAAGCTTTCATGGCGATTAATTAAAGCTTGCAATGCCTTTTCTATCTGTACTATATTAACTTCCCCTTCAAGAAATACTGCTCCGGTAATATTATAGTTTGTAGATGCATCATTCAATTGACTAACAATATACATACTTTTTTGTGCTGGAGAGACTTCATAATACTCCTGTGGTGGTGCTAAACGAATCGCTTCATATGTTTCTTTTTTCCCCATCATTTCTTCAATGATTACAGCCAATTCCTTAATAGTAGGAAATGCAAATATATTTCCAAGTGGAAGTTCAACTTCAAATTCCCTATGAATTTCAGAAACAAGTGTTATTGCTTTTAATGATTGTCCCCCAATTTCAAAGAAATGATGATTAATACCTACACCATCAATCCCCAGTATCTTTCTCCAAATACTTACAAGTTTTTGTTGTATCATATTATAAGGTTTTTGATACTCTTCATCAAACTCTACTTTAATCTCCATATTTTCTAGGGACTTCCGATCAATTTTTCCATTCGGACTGAGCGGAAGACTTCCTAGTTGAATAAAATAAGAAGGAATCATATATTCAGGAAGTTTCTTCCGCAAAAACCCCCTTATACTGCATTGATTATTTGTACCATGCGAGGGGGAATCATAGAATGCAACAAGATACTTATCATTTGCTACTCCATTCTTCACGACAACTATAGAGTTTTTTATGTTATCACATTTGTTTAACACAACTTCAATCTCTCCTATATCAATTCGATGCCCTCGTATTTTTGTTTGGTCATCCTTCCGCCCCAGAACCTCAATGTTACCATCGCAAAGTAATTTCCCCATATCTCCTGTTTTATAAAGCATTTTTCCATAATTATGATAATACGGATCTCGAATAAACTTATCCTTCGTCAACTTAGAATTGTTAATATAACCTCTAGCTAAAGGTATGCCACCTATGAATATTTCCCCCTTCACTCCAATCGGCAAAGGGTGCATGTTCTCATCAAGGATATAAATGCGCCTGTTAGCAAGTGGTTTTCCCACGGGAATAACTTTTAAGTCGGCACTTTTAGTTCCTTTTCCAGACACTTCATATAAAGTACTTGTCATCGCCGTTTCAGCAGGTCCATATGCATTTAACAAAATAATATCTTCTAAAGGTAACTGTTCCCACATCCCTACTTTCTCCGCTGGCATTTGTTCCCCACCAACTATGACGAGTCTGAGGTTACTATCTGGAATTATTTCTGGTCTTGTATACCATTCTTGTACAATTTCGCCCCAATAATTTGTAGGTAGATTAACAACTGAGAGTCCAAGTTCAACACATTTCTGAGAAAACTGATAAGGAGTCCATATATTCTTATCACGCAAAACAAGAGAACTTCCTGCCGCTAGTGTTGTAAAAATCTGTTCAAGTGAAATATCAAAACTTATCGAAGAAAACTGAAGAACACGATCCTCCGGTGTCAGCTCATAACGTTTGCAAATATCAATGGAGTGGCTTACAACTGCTTCATGAGACATCATTACACCTTTTGGTCGACCAGTAGAACCCGAAGTATAGATGATATATGCCAAATTCTGGGGTTCAATTCTAACACTCGGTTGGTTTTTTGGTTCTTCGAGCACTGAATCCCATTCTATATCAAGACAAACAGTATGCCCCTGATAATCTCTAATCTTCGACTGTAAATTATTTTGGGTGAGTAATATAGGTACTTGGGCATCTTTCAACATCAAATTTATTCTTTCGCCAGGATAATCCATATCTATAGGTAGAAAAGCTCCACCAGCTTTTAAAACAGCTAAAATTCCTACAATCATTTTAGGTGAACGTTCAACATACACTCCCACAGGTATTTCAGGCCCTACTCCTAATTTAATGAGCTTATGCGCTAACTGGTTTGAAAGTATATCTAATTCTGTGTAAGATACACTTTCATTCCCCTGTATAACAGCAGGTTTGTTTAGATTTAATTTTACTTGATCAGTAAATAAATCCTGGAAACATTGATTCTTAGGATAATCCAATGAAGTAGAATTATTATCACTTAAAATATGTGTAAGTTCTTTCTCAGAAATCATTGAGATATTCTCTAACTTACCATCTTCGCTAACAAGCATTTCCCACAAAATATTGATTAAATGTGAAAGTATCTGATTTGCTTCTGTTTCATTTAAAAAGGAACTATTGAATAGTAGCTTCAATTGAAGCTTTGGTTGTAGATTACAATAAACAACCAAAGGATAATCCATTTGTTCATCTATACGTACTGATTTCACTTGTAATGAACCAATTCCGTCTTTCAATTTCACATCGAATGGATAGTTTTCAACAATTACAATACTCTCATACAAATCATATAAGGCAGAGCTTCTTGGCATATCAATCCAACTTCTTATATCAACGAGTGAGGTATATTCATATTGACGCATTTCAACCTGCTTCAGTTGTACATCTTTAAGCCATTTAATCAAATTTACATTTTTATTTATCTTTACCCTAAAAGGAAGAGTATTCATAAAGCAACCAATTATTGAATCCGAACCTTCTAACTCAGCTGGACGCCCTGATGAAGTTACCCCAAAAATAATATCTGTTTCTTGGGAGTAGCGATTTAAAAGAATTGCCCAAGCCCCCTGAATCATAGTATTTAGTGTAATCCGATTCTTTCTAGTAAAGTCTTGAATTATCTGCTGTTTGTCTTCAGACACTTCGTATACTACATCTCCAAAAGCAGATAACTGATTTGAATTTTTTGCAGGAAAAATATTATTGAATCGTATAGGTGTTTTAAATCCATCTAACTCGGTTCTCCAAAATTGTTCCGCTTTCTTCTTGTCTTGCCTACGTAACCAGTCGATATAATCTTTAAATGAATATACATGTCCAAATGTTATCTTTTCGTCAACGCATAACGCTTCATAACACTGACCCAGTTCCTTAAAGAGGATGCTATTACACCAACCATCTAACTGAAGGTGGTGATGCGTCCATACTACATCATAGGCATACTCGTCTTGCTTAATGACCAAAATTCTCATAATTGGTGGTTTTGAAAGGTCGAATCCCTTCTTACGATCTTCCTCAATAAGTTGTTCTAACTTTTGCAATCCTTCAGATTTCGAAACATTTGTCCAATCTAAAACTTGAAAAGGGATTTTCAGATTTTTATGAACAATCTGTACAGGTTCTTCTAGTCCTTCCCAATGATATGATGTTCTTAAACTTTCATGTCTATCTAAAAGTTTTTGCCAAACCTTTTCAAATATCTCAATATCTAGTTTTGATTTTATTGAAAATATTGTTTGCTCCACAGTTACTGACGATTTTGGTGAATAGATATGATGAAAAACCATACTTTGTTGTACAGGTGAAAGCATGTATATATCTTCTATATTTTTATATACCTCAAGCCATTCATCAATTTTCTTTTGATCTATGGAGACAAGTGGGAAATCTGAAGGCGTCAAATATGTACCTTCTTTTGTTTGACAGTGGTCAATTATATCCTTCAAATTGTTGACGAAGTCCTTTGCCAAGCCTTGAATGGTTTCAACTAAATGACTATTCGTACTATATTTCCATTCTACACATAATTTTTTATCAACGATCATACATTCAATTTCAAGCAAGTGACTTCTAATTCCATTCAAATCACGGGTTGGTCCTGTATTCACATCCGATATATTAAATAACTGCTGTTTTTTAATTGCTTGTTCGAACTGTCCTAAATAATTAAAGCTTATTTGTGCCCTTTTCCTAGACGAAATTTGCCCTTGCATCTCTTTCTCTGCTAAGTAATATAAAATTTCATAACCAATTCCACCATTTGGTATAGCACGATACCGCTCTTTTACTTGCTTCAATATTTCTGCTATGCCCTTCTCTTTTTCAATGTCGCCCATAACAATAGGATATACACAAGTAAACCATCCTATAGTTCTTGAAGTGTCGTACTCTTTTAACAAAGGATTCCTACCATGGCCCTCCAAATCAACTAGTGTTTCACCACTCCAATTTGCTAATGTACTAGAAAGTGCGGAAAGCAGAATATCATCAATTCTCATTTTAAATAATTGATACGTGTCATGCAGTAAATACTTTGTTTCTTTCTCCGTCAACATAAAAGAAAGTGTACGAGCAGATTTTTCATCATTTCTCCCCCCTTCCATGTCAATAGGTATAGTATTTACAGAAGAAGAGACATTGTTCTTCCAAAAAGCAAGTTCATCTTTTAATTGATTGGAATAAGCATATTCATAGAGATGCTCAGACCATTTTTTAAAAGAGAGGCCTTTCACTGGAAGTTGAACAGATCCACTATTTGTAAGCTGTTCATATATCATCTGTAGAGTGTCCAGCATAAGTCTCCATGAATATCCGTCTATTACAAGATGATGTACTGTTATAAACAACCTTCCTTTTTCCTGATCCCCAGAATCAAAATATGCAACTTTAATTAATGGACCATCTGTAATATTTAATTCATACTGCAATTTTGATAAAATTTCATGCATATGACTATTATTAAAATCATGTAATTCAAATAACACATTCTCATCGGACTCTGAATAAACTTGAATCCATTCTCCAGCCCTTTGATAATAACGGAGCCTAAAACTATCATGATAATTTGTAAGTATACGAAAACTTTCATGCAACAAATTCGGATTTATACCTGCTCGTGTTTCCAATAGCACAGATTGATTCCAATGATGATAATTTTCCAAATCTTGCTCAAAAAACCACTTTTGAATCGGTGTAAGAAGCACTTCTCCAGTCTCAGGTTCTTCTATTTGATCTTCACTATAGCTTTCTTTAATATCTGCAATACAATCCGCCAGTTCTGCTATCGTTTGGTTCTCAAACATCTGACTCACGGTAATCTCTATACCCTTTTGAAGCGCTTTACCTACTATTTGAATACTTAAAATTGAGTCTCCTCCCAACTCGAAGAAGTTATCATGTATACCAATTTCCCCCTGATGTAGACCCAATACTGCAGACCATACCTCTACTAGTTCTTCTTGAACTTTATTTTTTGGAGCAACGTAACCTTTATAAGTATGAATTTGAGGAGCCGGTAAGTTCCTTCGATCAAGCTTTCCTATTGAAGTTAAGGGCAGACTCTCTAGCTGAATATAGTATGATGGAAGCATATAATCTGGTAATTCTTTTGCTAAAAATCCCTTAAGTTCCTCCATGTTAACCTGAACATGGGAAACGATATATGCACAGATAACTTTTTTCCCATTATTAATTTCCCAATCAATTACAGCAACATCTTCAATGTAGTTCCTTTTTAATATTAAATTATGAATTTCTGAAAGTTCAATCCGATACCCTCTGATTTTCACCTGATGATCCTCTCTTCCAAGAAACTCGATTTCTCCGTTTGGAAGCCATCTTCCTAAGTCCCCTGTTTTATACATACGATCATTTGGATTAAAGGGATCATTCATAAACTTTTCATTTGTAAATTCTGGTAGATTCAAATACCCTCTTCCTACACCGTCTCCAGCAATATACAACTCACCAGGAACACCTATTGGACTAATATTTTTATCTTTATCTAATATATAACATCTAACATTTGAAATCGGCCGCCCTAAAGAGACGGTATTTTCTGAACATTCAACACTTAAAGCATCCACTGTTGTTTCTGCTGGACCATAATTATTATATAATTTATATCCTCTATCAATCAGTGCATCTTTTAATGATTCTTCTAGTCTTTCTCCCCCTGAAATAACTGTGTGTAAACTCTGTAATTTGCGATCATGACATAATAATTCTTTTAATACAGTCGGTATGAAATTAATAATATGAATTTCATGTTGATCAACATAATCACAAAAATGCTTCTTATTTAAAATTAAATTCTTTTCGGCTATATGTAATGTCGCTCCATAAAGTAATGTACCGAAAAAATCCTCAATACTCGGATCAAACACATAATTTGTTAGTTGTAATAGATTTGTTTTTTCCGTTATATTAAATGTTTTTCCAAACCACTGAACAAGATTAACAACATTTCGATTTTCTATCATTACACCTTTAGGTTTTCCTGTAGTACCTGAAGTATACAAAACCGTAAATAAATCATTCGGACTAAGGTTTACTTTCGGTAGAAGAGTCTCACCCGAAAATTTTCTACTATTATCCAATATAAAAACACACTCATTGTTGAATTTTCCAATTACATAGTCGTTTTTATTAATTACATCCTTACTGGTCAATATGAACTTTGTTTGACTATCCTGTATCATATACATTTTCCTTGACTCTGGATATTCTGGATCAATTGGCAAGTATGCAGCTCCGACTTTTAAAATAGCAATTATCCCTATTAGCATTTCAATTGATGGATCCGTCATGATTCCAATAATCTCACCCTTTTTCACTCCTTTTCTAAGCAGTTCATTTGATAAGTTATTGGATATGTTATTTAATTCTTCATAAGTCATAGTCCTATTTTTATATACAATCGCAACATTATCCGGGGTTTTCATCGCTTGTTGCTCAAACAACTGACTAATCGTCAACTGATGTGAATATGTTTTACGAGTATTATTAAATTCCAAAAGGATTTGTTTTTTCTCTTCAATAGATACGATATCAATCTCTTCTATTTTTTTATGAGGATTTTTTATGACTGCTTCTGCAATTTTAGTAAAATGTTGAGCTAAACGCTCAATTTTAGATGATTCATATAATTGTTCGTTGTAACTGAAACATATCTCAATATCTTTGTGCAAACTTATACTAATAGATAAGCCATAATTAGTCATTTCAAAGGTGGAATATGAGTTCAAAGCGATTCTATTTTTGTTTGTCAGTATCGTCTGATCTAAAGGGTAGTTTTCAAAAACAACAATAGTATCAAAAAGATCGATTTCCGTATCCAATTCACTATATTTTTTTATATCTACTAAAGATGATGTCCCATACAATTCCCAATCCTGCAATGTCTTATTTAACTTTTTGATAAGTTCTATAGATGTTTCGCCAGAATCCTTTTTAACTCTTAATGGAACTGTATTTATAAATAGGCCTACCATTTCTTCAATCCCATTAAATGTTCCTGCTCTACCCGAAATAGTTGCGCCAAAAATAATGTCATCGATATTATGATTCTTTTGTAGCACAATTCCCCATAAACTATAAACAAGGGCGGCAAGAGTAACTTCATTTCCCTTCGCAAATCCTTCCAACTTATCCCTTGAAAATTGAATGCGATACTGATGATCTTTTCGAATTGATTTATGTTTCTTTTTTGTTACTTCCAAACTATTTTGCGAGTTAAATCCTTTTAAATACTCTTGCCAAAATACTTTCTGACTTTCTTTATCCTGTTTTTGAATATATTTAATAAAATCTTTATATTTTTTTTTAGTAGGCAGATTGTAAGTTTCTGATTCACTAAGGCATCGATATGCGTTTAGGAATTCTTTTAAAATAATTCCATTACTCCAGCCATCATATATAATATGATGATTACTTATAATCATTTCATGTCTTTCTTCTGCTAATATGCACAAAGTAACCCTAAATGGTATTTCTCGAAGATCAAACTTTTTTTCACGATCTTTAACTTTTATCTCTTCTAGTAAAATATTTTTTTCACTTTCACTCTTGTGTGTAAGATCAATTATTTTAATATGAGGGGTATGTTCTTTCAATACTATTTGAACAGGAGTTTTCACTTTTTCCCAACGAAATAGTGTACGTAACTGCTCATTTGTTTGGACAACCGCGTCCCAAGCTTTCGTAAACAATCCTGCATCAACACTACCTAAAATCCCCAAACATATCTGTTCAAAATACTCATCACTTTGAGGATTTTTTAAGTAGTGAAATAACAACCCTTCCTGCATTGGTGTTAAACCAAGAATATCTTCCAAATTTTGTTTATCCAATTTTATCATCATTGAGCTCCTCCTTGAGACAATCAAATGAATCTAAATAATTATGCTTCTTCATATTTTCTATAATTTCTCCTCTTTCCATCTTGATAACTTTATCCGCGATATGAAAGTACCTATCATCATGAGTAATAGCAATGATAGCTTTTCCTTTTCCCTTTAATTCAGCCAATAGTTCTGTATAGAAAAAATGTCTAAATTCAGGGTCTTGATCTGCCGCCCATTCATCAAATAGATAAATAGATTTATCCTCTAAATAGCTAATTAATAGTGCTAGTCTTTTTCGTTGTCCTGTTGAAAGTTTAGTTGTACTAAATTCTCCATTTTGAATTTGTACTTTTTCATCGATACGTAATATTTTCAAATATTTTTTTATTTCTTCTTCCTTTGAGCTATAGTCAATACCATAGACTTTTGTAAACAAATAAAAATCACTAAATATTGCGGAATATAGCTCTCTTAACTGTTCCTGATTTATTTCTTGATTGTTAACAAATATGTTTCCGCTATTTGCAGAATATAAACCTGTAATTAGTTTAGCAAGAGTTGATTTACCACTACCATTGCCACCGGTTATAAATACAACCTCTCCTGATTTAAGTTCAAAATTAATTGGCCCAACTTGAAAAGCTTCTCCATGTTCACTTTCGTATTGATATACTACCTCTTTAATCTCCATGTTTATTTTACTTTGAGGTATCAAAGTACTGTTTACGTCTGTCTTATTAGTTTCGGTTTTTAAATACCTTGAAAAATCATTTATTCTCTTCCAACTAATTTTCATTTGAATCGCATTAGGGATCGTATTGAGTATACTATGTAGAGGTCCTGTCATATAAAGAAAAACAAAAACATAGCTTCTTAAAAACTCACTCTGTACCCCTTTAAATAAAAGCGGAAATAAAAATGTAACAGCCCCAATTACCATAACAAACAGCAATTCACCAATAATAAAAACATTAGCAAACTTAAGACCACCTTGAATCCGCTTATCCTTATAATCCTCACAGCTCTCTTGCATCCCTTGTCCAAACTCTTCTCGTTTTGACTTTCCTATGCTTAACTCTTTATAACCGCCAATGAGATCGTTTATATATCTAAAAAAAGTGTTTTGGATGTTTCTTGTTTGTTCCCAAAGATTATTAGCTGATTTTCCAGCTACATAATACATACCTGCTGCAACCAAAATAACTGCAATAGAAACAAGCAGTCCATAAACATTAATTACTCCCAAATAAACCAAACAACATAAAAGTGTAATTGAATCAGTCAAACCAGTAATGATGGTGGCAGCATAATTACTGATAGCTTCTGTATCATTATTTAAGGTGGTTTGAATTCTTTCTGACTCTATTTTTTCAATTTTTTCATAAGGATTTTTTAATATATCGTTAATTAACTGGATTCTTTTTTCATAAATCAGATTATTCGTAATGGTAATCAACTGCGTCCGTACCAATTTTTGCGCTAATACATAAGTAATAATTCCTAGCAAAAAATATAAAAACAAACTATTGTTGCTTGAATAATTACTTCTAGTTAAAGCTTCATTAATAATAAAAATAATCATCGCATTTCCAAAACCACTGGTTACACTCAACACAAAAATCGAAAAAAAATTTTTCTTATTATGCAAAGGAAAAACAGTTATTAAAGATAAATATAGGCAGAACAGTACAATACTAATTAAAGTAGCCCATACCGCAAAACTCATACTGATAGGTAACCAAACATTAACAAAATCCCAAGAAAGTCTCCCGAAAAATACAAATGGAATTTTATAAAGGGCATACCCAGCTAAGAACGCAAATAGAAACGTTATAAAGGGAATACAAATACTTTTAAATTTATTTTTTTCCAACTTCCTTTTTTTCTTATACACCTGAATCATAACTATGAAAATGAAGTATAGAGTAATAATTGAAAAAGGAACCATAAACAAAAGTACAGTAACAGAAAAGGCATCAATACTCTTATACGTATCTTTACCGTTTGTCACCACACTCTCCCCCACAAGTGTGTCCATAATAGCCTGGCCAATATTTTGAGTGTAATCGGAGTTCATGTTAGCCATCACCGCAACTCCTAACTTCTCTTGAGGATGAAATACAACGAAAGAAGAGAAATTCGGATTACTTCCTGCATGTGATATTTCACCAGGACCATTTTGAAAAACTTGCCACCCTCCGGCATAAGAAGAGCCATCCTCAGATGGTGGAACTGATCTGTTTGGTATATGTGTACTATAAATTGCCTTTTGCTGATCATCACTTAGTCCATATATCCCAAGCTGCATACGAAGCCACTTTTCCATGTCTTCATTATTTGAGATAAAATAACCTGCGGGTGTATTTCCTCGATAAATAGGTGCATTAAACTCTATAGGCTTTAAAAAACCTATTTTATATCCCTTTGACATATCATATTTAGCGACATCTTTTCTAAACAAAAAAGTATTACCCATATTAAATTGGTTTAATATATTATTCTGAACGTATTGTTCAAAAGATTGATTGGTAACTTTTTGTATAACTAATCCTAGAATATCGTAGTTAATACTGGCATAATTGAATTGCTCTCCTGGATATGTCTCCAATTTTTGATTTAATATTTCTCTAACTGTATTTTCCAACGCATCATTGTCATTTGAGATAGGTATGTCCCCAATGGTATGAAAAGGGATCCCACTCGTATGATATAAAAGCTGTTCAAGAGTTATTTCAACATTTTTATTAAGTTGTTGTCCTTTATAATTACCTTCATATATCATTTGAAACCACTGCAAATATTTGCTAACAGGGTCCTTTAAATCAATTAACCCCTTTTGAACAAGTTGATATATTGCGAGAGCTGTAAACGCCTTACTGTTCGAACCGATTTCAAATAATGTTTTTTCCGTTACACGTTGCTTTGTCTCAAGATTTGAATAGCCAAAACTTTTTTTATATACAGCTTGATCACCTTTGACTACTATCACTGACATTCCAGGAATTTTGGCTTCTTGCATTTGTTTTTTTATAAGCGAGTCTAGTTGTTCTTTATCGTTTTCCGTAAACATTCTATCATTCTCTGCATTTGCTATTTGAATCCCAAATAGCATCTGTACATTTAATAATATTACAAGGGTAATCAAAACAATTTTTACTCTCATCATGATTGAATGACTCCTCTCTAATATCATATATTAAATATATTTTCAAGATCTTCACTCGAGAGGTTTGCCGTTTCAAAATCAGATGGGGTGAATTCAGCATGTTTTCTCTGACAACAATGTTGAATCAAATCTCTCAATTGATTCATATACTCCATGAAAAATTGCGATATTGTTTCTTGTTTAAATTTGTTTTTGCTATACGTAATCGACAAATTCAACTTTTTATCTACTGTATACGCAACGATATCTAGCAAACAATCTATCTCATTTTTATTGCTGTTATCTTGACCGGAATTTTCATACGCAAATTCAAAAATTCCATTGGAAAATGTAGCATTAAAATCACCTAAATAGTTAAAACGAACATATTTTCGAGATTCGGAACTTAATTCCTTCGAAATATACTTTAAAACTCCATAATTTAGACCTTTACTTGGAACGCTACGCAATTGCTCTTTTAATTGTTTAATTTGTTGTGATATATCTACATCCTCAAATTGTAACCGAATTGGAAATAGACTCGTAAACCATCCAATAGTTCGCGATACATCAATTTCATCATTTAATTCTTCACGCCCATGCCCTTCAATTTCAATAATCACATCATTTGTTTTAATATACTTAGCCATTACCAATGATAGCGCTATAATCATTAGTTCATTACCTTTTGTTCGATAAGCTTCATTTGCTTTTTGTAACAGCTGCATAGTTTCTTCTTCTGTTAACTTCTTAATCATTTTCTCGCAAAATTCCATACGATCCAATCCTAAATCAAAATCATGAAATGAATTCTCTTCATATTGATATACATGCTCCCAGTATCGCTTTTCTGATTCTGGAATTTTTTTACTCATTCTCTTTAACTCAATTGCCCAATCCTGTACCGAATTATCTTTTGGCGGCAAAGAAGTTTTCTGCTTATTTTCTATCTGTTTATATAATTGATTTATATCTTCAAAAATAATTCGCCAAGATATACCATCAACAGCTAAATGATGAGCTGTCATCAATAGTCTTTTACCAAAATCACCTAAATCAAATATACAAACTTTAAGAAGAATTTCATTTTCAATATTAAAGCTCGATTTCAATATTTCTCCAATACTAGCAATACGAATACTTTGCTCTGTTTTTGATAATTCAGATAAATCAAATGATTCTATTTTTATTTTTTTATTGTAATTATTTTGATTATAAAATAATTCCTTCGTTTCCATCCGGTAACTCAAGCGAAAAGCGTCGTGATGACAAACTAATAAGTTAAATGCCGATTCAAGTATGCCAACCTCAACGTCATCCTTTACTTTGACTAACACTGACTGTGTATAATGGTTTATATTGTTCAAATCTTGCGAAAAAAACCATGAGATAGATGGTATCGTTTCAATACTACCAACACATTGTTGATTACTCTTCTGCTCTTTTGTGCTAGTCATTTCTAAATATAAAATCATATCTTCAATAACTGGATTAGCCAAAATATCCTTTGTTTTTATTTTAATTCCTTTCTCACGTATCTTAGAAGAAATTTGAATTGCTTTAATGGAATCCCCGCCTAGGTGATAGAAGTTGTCTCTTATACTTACTTTTTCAACATTTAATACTTCACGTATAATACCTACTAAATCACTTTCTATCTCACCTTCAGTTTTTTTCTCTATTTTAACTTCAGGTTTCGGCAAGGCCTCTCTATCCAGCTTTCCGTTAAACGTCAACGGTATTTCTTTCAACACAATAAAATACGAAGGAATCATATAAACTGGTAAGATCTCTTTTAAGAATCTAAATAGTTCGGATGTCTTCACCTTAGCATTCTCAGTATAGTAGGCACAAAGATAGCGGTTTCCATCATAATCCTCTTGATCAATCACTACCACTTCCTTAATGCTCGGATATTTTTGCAAGTTTATTTCGATTTCTTTTAGTTCTATGCGGAACCCACGAACTTTTACTTGATCATCTTTCCTTCCCAAATACTCAATCTTATCTCCTTCAATAAATCTAGCTAAATCACCCGATTTATACATCTGCTCTTTTGCCGAATATGGATTTACAATAAATCTCTCTCTTGTTAAATCCTGATTGTTAAAATATCCTCTTGCAACACCTTCCCCAGAAATATAAATTTCTCCAACAACTCCCATTGGTACTGGGCGAAGATCGGAGTCCAACACATATATTTTCATATTTTGTGCAGGTACACCAATAGGGACAGATACCCCTTTATCTTTTTCAATATCGAATTGATGAATCATACATCCTACAACTGTTTCTGTGGGCCCATATTCATTATATATTTTTGTTTCTCTACCTAACTTTTTCTGTATGTTTGCGGCAAGGTCTACTGTTAAATTTTCTCCACCAACAATAATTTTTTTAATTGAACACCCGAAAAAGTCTGAATCTTTCAATAAAGAAAGGTGAGATGGAGTTAATTTAATAATACTTGCTTTTTTTTCTTTAAATATCCTATATAATACATATTCGTTTGCATCAGCAGGATAAATAATAATCTGATTACCACTAATTAATGGGGTAAATATAGTTGTAACAGTAAGATCAAAAGCAAGAGATGAATACAATGGGAAAACTTCATTTTCACTTGCGCCTACATATACTTGATTTGCCCAAGAAATATAATTAACCAATCCTTTCTGTTCAATCATTGTACCTTTAGGGTTTCCCGTAGAACCCGATGTATATATGATGTAAGCAAGGTCAGTCGGCTCACTTCTATTTTTAATATTAGAAGTATCTCCCATATAAATATGAGCTGCATTTATATGGATAACCTCAACCGCATACAAAGAAAGATCCCATTGATGCGAAATATCAAAATTAGTGAACAGAATATTGATATCTGAATCTTGCAGCATATAATTGACCCGTTCAGATGGATATTGTGGATCAATAGGTAAATATACCGCTCCTGCTTTTAAAATTCCTAAAATTCCAATAATTGTTTCTAGAGAATGCGTAGTTGATATTCCTATTACTGTACCTTTTGTTACATTTTTCTTTAATATATATCTCGCTAATTGATTAGATCTATCATTCAATTCACGATACGTAAGTTCCTTATCTTCCAGGCAAATCGCAACTCTATCTGGTGTCCTTTCTACTTGTTCTTCAAAAAGCTGATGGATTGTCTTGTCCTTTGGATACTCCCTATTCGTTGCATTAAATTCATATACCAACTTATCCCACATATCTTCTGGTAAAATTTCTAATTCCATCAACTTTTTATTAGGCGACTCCAACATCTGATTCAGTAAATGACTGATTCCAAGATACATTTGTTCAATTTGCTTTTCTGTATACATATGATCCTTATAATCTATATCTAGATTAAATCCTCCTAATCTAGACCATTCTCGAATAATCAATTGAATTGAATAAATCTGATTCCTATTGTAAAATTCTTCATTTTCTATTGGTGTACCATTAATTTCAGTAGGAAGTTTTGTATTGTAATAGTTAATACATGTATCAAATAAATCACCGTATCCCTTTTTCTTTAATTCCAAATCTTTCACCAATACATCATATGGATATTTTTGATGATAATAACAGCGAACCAATTCACGATTAATGCTTTTTATAAAATCTAAGACTGTCATTTTACTATCAACAGTATGACGAAATGGCATAGTACTTGTTAACATCCCCACAATATTTTTTTCATTTTTCCCCGCTCGATTAAGCACAGGCATTCCAATAATTAAATCATCCTGCCCATTTACTTTATTTAAGTAAATATAATATAGGGCAACAAAGAATGCGTACACAGAAACATTTATGCCAGTAGCAAATTGTTTAATTTCATCCGATTGATTACTTGTTAAAGAATATGTTTTTCTATTTGCCTTTGCACAATCTACTTCGTTCTTCCGCTTCACAATTGGGAGCTTACTAAACTTCTCATTCCAAAAATTTTTATCCTTCATAAATCTTTTTGAAGTTAAATAGGATTCTTCCTTCTCAAGGCAATACATATAGGTACTATTAAGCTGATCTGTTATTTTTTCACCTTTCAAAATTTGAGTGTATGCATTACAAATCTGTTCAGTTAAAAGATTCATAGACCAACCATCAGAAATAATATGATGGACCTTAACGAAATATCCCCCTTCTTTAGTATCTTGTAACTTGAACAAAGCAAAATCAAATAAGTCTTGTTCATTGATATCGAAAGGTTTTGCAGCTTCCTGCTGAACCCAGGCATCTAAATCGTTCTGACTATTAAAAATAGTATATCGAACTTGATATTTATGATATTCCTCCACATATTGATGAACCTTCTCATCCGATTCTACAAATCGATGCCTGATTCCATCATTTTTTTTTATAAAATAATTAATTGCTTTCTCAAGACAAACAAAATCCACTTCTCCTTGTATCTTTACTGTTCCCCCAATATTATGCAATGGCTGATGAGGATTAATTTTCTCCATATACCAAATCCTTTGTTGAGGATGAGTTAGTGAAAAATATTCTCTATACTTCAAATTATCACCACTTTATATTTAATGTTTTTCGAAATAATTCACTTTTTGACCATATCTAATCATTTTTTTCGTCATTTCATCCGTAATATTATTCCATACAAAACCCGTTTTTCTTAACAGCATATTCGTTTTATCCCCCATTATATGGAACAATGTTTGTTCGACATCATTAAATGTTTTCAATTCATCTCCTATACAATGCAGCTGTAAATTATATATATCTGATGCATATTGATTAAATTGCTTTTCATCAAAGATATAATCTATAAATTTATCAATTGAAGTTTCTTTTACATCTATGTCTAATCCATACGTTGTTAAAAGAGCTGATAAGCTTACATAGTTAGGATTGAAAATGTGATGAGTCTCATTCATTAATTCTTTTTTATTAAACAACTTAATAATTGCCTGACTAACATCATCCACACATGCAAAATCTATATCTCTTTCCATTTCTGGAACCAATCCAATTCTTATATATGATTTCATCATTGAGTATAATGCATTCTGCTCTATGTTTTCTTGAAACCTTCCTGTTTTAGAATCAAAACCAATGTTTCCCACTCGAAAAATATTTACATTTATTCCCTTACCCCTCATTTCCAGTACAATCTTTTCAGCTTCTAACTTTGTCTTTGGATAAGGATTTTCAATAATTTGCCCTAAATCATTATCATACTCCGTATACAATATGTCTTCGTTATTCTTTACCACACCAGAAGCTACAGCTAATGTAGAAATATGATTCACATCTTTCTTTACTCCCTTAAGCGAAAAATCAATTACATTTCTCGTGGCTAGAACGTTTGCTTCATAGGATTTTTCATATTTCCCATAATGACTAACACTGCCTGCTGAATGTATAATACATTGGATTGTTTCACTCAAATATTGATAGTTCGGCAGATCTAAGCCCATATATTTTTTTGTCAGATCGCCACTATATACAAAAATTCTTTTCTTATACTTATCATAAAAAGATGTTCCAAAATAAGAGCAAACTTTTTCTTTAATGCGATTTTCTGCTTGTATACAATTGTCACTTCTTACAATTAAATGTACATTGCAATCTAATTCAGTTAATAAATCATGTAATAAGTAAACACCCAAATATCCCGTGCTTCCTGTCAATAGAACTTCTTTATAACTGACTTGGCAAGAAAGGTTGATTTCGTAATACTTTTTGTTTCTATCATCATATAAACTTCTTATCGCTATGTCTCCTCTTACCTTCTCCTCCATCAACCGATGCCTTTCTCCTCTAGCAATCAGATAAGTTGCTAATGCATCTGGAATAGTCTTCTCCTTTTTATATGTCATATGTTGCGCTAGATCAGAAACTCTAGGGTATTCAAATAAATGATTAATAGAAATATCAAAATCCTTCTGCAAGCTCGAAACAACATTGATAGCCGTTAGTGAGCTACCTCCTAATTCAAAGAAATCATCATGGATACTAACTTGTTTTACTCCCGTAACTCTCTTATATGATTCTATAATTTTCCGCTGTTTATCATCTTTCGGAACAATATTCCTCTTTAGCTCTTCTACATAGTCGCTTTGCGATAAAGGGGAACTCTCTTCCATTTCAATATCTTTAGACAGGCTAAAGAATTGCCGTTCAAAAGGATACGTAGGGAGCGGAACACGATATCTTCTTTCTTGCGAAAAATACTTGGACCACTCAATCTTCACGCCATGAATATGCAACTTACCAATACTTTGAAGCAAGTACTTGTCATCACAAGTTTTTTCTTTTGGATGCCTTACAGTATTTACAATCGGGCATATAGATTTTCCTTGAGTATGTTGTCTAACAAAACTGCTTAATGTTCTACCTGGTCCAACTTCTACAAAAACATTTTCCGTACCCGATAGTAGATGCTTAACGCCCTCAGAAAATTTCACTACATGTCGCAGATGATTCACCCAATAATCTGCACTTTTTGCTTGTTCTTCCGTAATCCATTCTCCTGTCAAATTGGATATAAATGGTATTTTAATGTCATGGAAATTAATTTCTTTTAACTTCTTTCCATAGGTATCTAAAATTGAGTCCATCATGGATGAATGAAAGGCATGGGAGGTTGCAAGTTTTTTGAACTGAAAACCGTCCCTAATCAATTCCCCCTCAAAAGTATAGATTGCCTCATCAGAACCTGAGATTACGCATGATATTGGACTATTCACTGCGGCAATAGATACATCTTGATTCATTAGTGGTAAAATTTCATTTTCCGAAGCCATTACACTTATCATGCTTCCTTTAGGTAATTGTTGCATTAAGGTCGCCCGCTCATACACCAACTGAAGCGCTTGCTTTAATGAGAACACTCCCGCCAAACAAGCAGCCACATATTCCCCTATACTATGTCCAATCATGCCGTCCGGGTAGATGCCCCATTCCATTAGTGTTTTTGCTAATGAGTATTCAAAAATAAATATTGCAGGCTGAGTATTAGAGGTTTGATTTATATCATCTCTCATTCTAACGTCCAAATCCTTTGGGTATAAGACTTCCTTCCAGTCGACCCCACTAATCTCTTCTAAAATCTCACAACAAAGATTCACTTCATCTCGAAATCTCTTCTCTTCTTTATATAAATCCAATCCCATATTTACATATTGCGCACCCTGCCCGGGGAACATGAAAATTATTTGCTTACTACCGCCATCACAAAGATTAGTTTGAACCTTAGCAGAATTTTGATTAAAAAATTCTTGCTTCGCTTCCTCTATATCCGAAACCACTAATGCTCTTCGATATTTTAAATTTTTCCTTCCATTTAAAAGTGTATAAGCTACATCAGCCAAATTCACATTATTGTTGTGAGTTAAATATTCAGCTAACCTTTTAGTTTGCTCTTCAAGAGATTTTTTCGTTTGTGCAGAAAAAGAAAGCAATTGATATCTCCTGCTCCGCTCCGAAGCTTCTCTTTGGGGAGGTTCCTCAAGTACAACATGGGCATTTGTTCCCCCCATACCAAATGAACTTACTCCCGCTCTTAAAGGAAACTCTCGGTTCTTCCATCCCGCCAATGTATCCTGTACATAAAATGGACTATTACCAAAATTAATTTTTTCATTTGCTTTCTCGTAATTAATGCTTGGTGGAATCATGCGATGCTCCAAAGCAACTACAGTTTTTATCAAACCTGCTATACCTGCAGCGTTATCAAGATGTCCAATATTCCCTTTAACCGATCCAATACCACAAAAATTATTCTTCTCTGTATTAAATGCCAACTTCAAAGCTTCAACCTCAATCGGGTCACCTAGCATTGTTCCCGTACCATGAGCCTCTACATATGATATACTTTCAGATTCTACCTCGGCCATGTGATGGGCTGCTCTAATAACAGCAGCTTGTCCCTCTACACTTGGCGCATTAAAACTAACCTTATCAGCGCCATCATTATTTATTGCGGATCCTTTCACAACAGCATGGATGAAATCTCCATCGGCAATCGCATCCTCCATACGCTTCAAAACAACAATTCCCGCTCCATTTCCATTGACCGTTCCTCTAGCATTAGCATCAAAAGGTCTACAGTGCCCATCTGGTGAAAGAATCATACCCTCCTTGTATAAATATCCTCTTTTCTCAGGTAATGTAAGTGAAACTCCTCCAGCCAAAGCAATGTCACAATCTCCACTTAATAGCGCTTGACATGCCAAGTGCACAGCAACCAACGAAGATGAACATGCAGTTTGAACTGTATAACTAGGACCTCTCAAATTTAATTTATGTGATAATCTGGTGCCGAAAAATTGAGAACCATTTAAAAATTCCGCTTCTTTTATAAAATCTTTCGCTCCATGATATACCGTTTCTAACCAATATAAGTTTGTTGCTGCTCCAATATAAGTACCAATTAAACCATTAAAGGTATCCGGAAAGTAAGCACTACTCTCTAATGCCTCCCAAGCACACTCGTGCAAAATTTTCAGCTGTGGATCCATTACCTCTAATTCCCTAGGTGAGTAATTAAATAATTTATTGTCGAACCATTCTGTTCCTGTAATAGCCCCACCAGCCTTTATATAATTGGAACTCTGGATCGTTTCTAGATCAATTCCTCCTGTCTGTAACTCCTTATCTGTGAAGAAAGTTACCGATTCTACACCATTCTTCAAATTTTCCCAGAATTCATTTATAGTATCTCCACCAGGAAATCTGCAAGACATTCCAATAATAGCAATCTCTATACCATTTCTTATCGGTTCTTGTGCACTATCATTCATTCGAATCCCTCTTTCTTTGACGTCTCTGTTTCAACCTATTTTTTGATTCCTTTATTACCTGAACTCTATTTGAGTTCACTTCTTCCTGTCCCCTGCTCTCAGCGGTCATCTTTAATTGCTGGGATAGAGAATAAATTGTAGGAAATCTAAATAGCATCATCACAGTTATGTCAATGTTCAAATCATTTTTCAACCGTTCATTTACTTGAATAATATTCAGTGAATTCCCACCAAGTTCGAAGAAATGATCATAAATACCGACCTGATTTACCCCAAGTACCTGTTTCCAGATCTCCGCTATCATTTTTTCTAGATTCGTTCCAGGTGCTATATAAGTAGTACCTAACGATATATAATTCTCATCATCCCTTTCTTGCAAGGCCCTTACGTCGACTTTGTCGTTATTCGTTAAAGGCATACTCTCTAATTGCACAAAATGTGAAGGAATCATATATTCAGGTAACTTATTCCTCAAATAATTCCTTAATTCTGTACTGGTAACCTCTTGGTTTGCAATTAGATACGCACACAAATAGCTTTCATTACTTTGATTTTGTTTTGCAACAACAATTGCATTCTCAATAGATTTATGATTTAAAATATGGGTTTTTATTTCATCTGGCTCTACTCGGACTCCCTTAACCTTTACCTGATGGTCAACCCTTCCAATATACTCGATGTCCCCATTAGAGAGCCACCTTGTAAGGTCTCCCGTTTTATACATTTTCTCACCTGGAATAAATGGATCAGGCATAAATTTTTCATCTGTCAAATCTGACTTATTGATATATCCCCTTCCTACACCTGCTCCAGCGATATATAACTCCCCAGTCACACCAATAGGTACAGGATAATAATCTTGATTTAAAATATATGCCCTATAGTTACTTAGAGGCTTACCTATTGGTATGCTCGAACTCTCTTCATTTTCATGACAAATATAGTATGTTGAAAAAATCGTCGTCTCGGTTGGACCATACAGATTAATAATCATCTCTGCATTAACAGTACTCTTTAATTGATTATAAAGACTCTTTGTAAAGACCTCACCGGCTACAAGAACATAGTTAAGAGATTGACTTGTGACAATATTATCTATCAACACTTTCAAATGGGTAGGTACAGCTCCCAAGACATTAATTTTGTTTCTCTCAATAAAGTTCCACATATTTCTTGGCTCAGCGATTAGCTCTTCCTCAGGAATATATAACCTCCCCCCAGAGAGAATCGGGAGAAGAATTTGTTGAACAGAAACATCGAATGTGATTTTCGCCAGTAATAAATGATTCATTTCTTGATTAAATTTTAATTTTTGAATGAGTCCTTTCAACTGATTCACAATATTTTTGTGTTCGACCATAACCCCTTTAGGGTTACCGGTTGTTCCAGAGGTATAAATTACATATGCCAAATCGTCGGGCTGGTTTATGCTTTCAAGATGACAACCATCTTTTTTACAGTTTAATTCATCATCCAACCTAATTATTTCCTGTTCAAAAGTAAAGCGTTCCTTCATATTATTTCGGGCCAGAACCAACTGACAATCACTGTCTCCCAAAAAATATTTTATCCTATTTATTGGAAGAGCGGGATCAATCGGCAAAAATGCACCTCCTGCTTTTAGCACACCGAGAACTCCTATGACCATTTCTAAGGAAGGCTCTACAATAAGTCCAACAACGCTATTTCTTTGCACTCCCTTTTTTCTTAAAGTGCGGGCCAGTTGATTTGCCCTTGCATCCAGCTCAGAGTACGTTAGTGTCATCTCTTTATATACGATGGCATTTTCTGATGGATTTTCTTTCGCTTTCTGCTCAAATATCTCATGCACCGTCATTTGATACGAATATTCATCCGTCGTATTATTAAATTTATAAAGAACGGTTTTCATCTCTGCTTCAGACATCATCTGGATATCTTGTAATGGTATATCCATCTTTTTGGTAATCTCATCAAGTAGATAAATAAAATGTTCTGCTAATCTTTGTACTGTATCCTTCTTAAATATATCCTTACGATACTTCCACTTAAAATGCATATCTTCATTAATTTCCAATACATGAATGAACATATCAAATTGAGTCATACTACTTTCAAATGGGAATTTACGTAAAGTGATCCCCCCTGTATCCTTAAAGAAATACTCATCATTATCCAAAGAAAACATAATATCAAATATTGGATTTCTCCCTGTATTTCGATAAACATCAACTTCATTTACTAACAATTCAAATGGATATTCTTCATGATCGATAGCTTTTATTGTATTATCCTTCACTTCGTTCAGAAAATTCAGAAATGTCTTTTTGCAACATGGGAAATTTCTTATTACTACCGTATTCACAAACATACCAATAATCCGTTCCAAACCTGGACGAGATCGGCCAGCTGTAAGGGTACCAATCGTAATATCTTCTTGACCCGTATATTTTAAAAATAATACATTTAAAGCAGCAAGTAGCACCGTATATAGGGTTGTCCCATTCTCCTTCGCTATCCTTTTCAAACGCTTTGTCAAATCGTATCCCGCCATAATTGGTACATAATCACTATCATAAAGTTGCACCGGGTGTCGTGGATAATCTGTATTTAACTCTAACAATGGAGGTTCATCTTTAAATATGTTTAGCCAATACTTTTCTTTGCTCTTAAAATCATCAGTCTGAAAAAATTCTCCCTGCCATACTGCGTAGTCTCTATATTGTAATTTAACCGGAGGTAAGTCTTTATTTAAATAACTATCATAAAATTCCTCCATAATTATGTCCATCGATATACCATCAAAGACAATATGATGAGCATCAGTTAACAGTAAATGCTTATTTTCTCTGATTTTAATAACTTTAACTTTAAATAGAGGCGGTTGTTCCAGATTAAAAGGTGTAGCAAACCCATGTACATACTCCATTAATTCTTCTTCCGATGCTTCCACGATATCAACAATAACCTTTAATGTAGGATGTACATACTGCACCACTTGTCCATTGATGAATGAAAACGATGTACGTAAAGATTCATGACGATCAACAAGATGTTGGAAAGCTCTCACCAACATATCATATTCGAGATCACCCTCTATAATTGTCCCAGACGGTAAATTATAAGCTACTGAATCACGATTAAGTTGCCACATAATAAATAGCCTTTTTTGCTGTGATGAAACAGGATAGGATTCTCTTACTTCAACAGGTAATATAATTGAACTTTTATGTTGTTCCCCATCCAGTATTAGAGTTGTAAATTCTTTTATAGTTGGCTTTTTAAACATTTCACTCAAGTGTATATTCACGTCAAATTCTTGATTAACTTTCAATATGATTGAAGCAGCATTTAAAGAATGCCCACCTAACTCAAAAAAATTATCATACACTCCTATCTTTTGAATGTTAAGAACATCTCTCCATATATGTGCAACCTTTTTTTCCAATTCGCCTTCTGGTGCAATATAGTCGAAGTCTGATACTGGATCCAAGTTGGACACTGGCAATGCTTTACGATCAATTTTCCCGTTTTGATTGAGTGGCATTTTTTTCAGTTGAGTGAAGTAGGTTGGCACCATGAAATTCGGCAAACTTTTAATAAGGAAATTTCTTAATTCTGAGTTTGTTATATGCACATTGGCAACAAAATAAGCACTTAATACTTTCGTACCGAAAGTATCTTCGATTGCAACAACAACAACTTCATCTACATCTGGATGCTTCATAAGACAAGTCTCTATCTCCCCAACTTCTACCCGAAACCCCCTTATTTTCGTAAGATTATCTTTCCTTCCAATAAATTCAATATTCCCATCAGGCATCCACCTTGCCATATCGCCTGTTTTATAAACTTTTTTTTCGGTAATTTTCGGAAACTCTACAAATTTTTCTCTCGTTAAATCTGGAGCATTATAATACCCACGTGCCAATCCAACCCCAGCAATACACAGTTCTCCCGTTACACCAATAGGTACAAGATTCATTTCTTGATCCACAATGTATATTTCGACATTATTAAGAGGCTTTCCGATTGGAATCACCTTCAATTGTTCTATCTCTTGATTACTAATTCTATAGAAAGTGGCTAAATCCGTGCATTCCGTGGGACCATACGTATTTATAATTTCGCCCTTGAAATTTATTGATTTAACTAAAGGTTTGAGTTTTTTACAATTTATCGATTCACCACCTAAAAAAATACGCTTCAACGTGATTAACCTACTAAAATTAGTTCTCTCATTATACTCAACCAATGGATAAAAACCACTTGGGGTACAATTAACGCTCGTAATTTCATGAACATTTATATAATCAGACATTTTATTGTAATCATACATACCTGACTCAAAAAGGTGCAATCGCCCGCCTTTTATCAATGGAGCAAATAAATTTTTATGTGCTGTATCGAAACTAATTGGGGCAATTAATAATACATTATCGGTTGGATTCATATCAAATTCATTGGTATACCAATTGAGCAAATTCATAAATGAATTTCTTTTCACCATAACTCCTTTAGGTTCACCAGTGCTTCCAGATGTATAAAGAACATACATTAAGCTCTCTAATGGGATTTTCAATTCTAAATTCCCACTCATTTCTATAGGTGTACCGTCTCTTAAAGTTGTATCTATATCAATAAATCTAGTGTTTTCATTTATAAAATTAAATTCATTATTGCTGTACTTCAATATGATATCTACATTAGAATTACTTAGGAGATAATTAATTCGTTCATTTGGATAGTTTGGATCAATGGGTAAATATGCAGCTCCTGCCTTTAAAACACCTAATATACCAATTGGAAGTTCAAGCGATCTATCCAACATAATTCCTATTACAGAATCTTTTTTAGCTCCTAATTCAACTAATTTATGTGCTATATGATTTGCTTTTCTATTTAATTCCTCGTAAGTTAAATTTTGATTTTGATAAAAGACTGCTAGCTTATGTGGACTTTTAGCTACTTGAAATTCAAACAAATCAACAACAGATTTATCCTTAGGAAAACTTGATGTTGTGTTGTTAAACTCATTTAGAATACGATTTCTCTCATTGGATAAAATGTCGATTTCAGAGAGCCTTATACTAGGATTAGCTACTACCACTTTTAACAAATGAGTCAGTTGATCTATAACTCTTCCAATCAAGTCTTCTACACTTTCTTTACAAGTGACACAACACTCTATTTTATCTCCATGCCATTTAAAATTAAAGACGGTATCTGCATTTGTATAATGATTAGAAATATTATGTTGAATATTTTCAAACTGTATGACTGTACGAGGATTCAGTTTATTAGAATTTGCATTCTCATCTCCTAAAAGTTTTGCTAATCGCTTATGCGATACTTTCTGATTTTTATTTGCCTCTGAAATGTTTTGTTGTACTTTTAATAGAAGCTCCTTAAATGTCATATTACTATGGATATTACTTCTTATAATCAAAAGATGATCATAATATGCTGTGCCAGATTTTGATTGAATTACTGGCGTTCCAATAGAAACATCTTTACTATCCGTGTATATTGAGAGTAAATATTTCACACTAGCAATCAAAATGATAAATATTCCATATTCAGAATGATTACTTATTTCACTAATTTTATGTGATATGTTTTCTGACAATCTATATGTAAATACTTTTTCTCCCTGATTTTTCACACCAATTTTTTTATTAAAATTTAAAAAACTACTCATTTCTAAATCCGTTGATAGTTGATCCAACCAAAATTTCTCCTCTTTAGTTAACAAATCTGTATTATAAACATCATTGCTCATAATAATCTCCTCTCCCAACCAATGTTGAATTAATAAGATTTATAATATCAATGTAATTTTCATTAATAAAAAAGTGATCTCCTGGGTAGCCATAAACAACAGTATCTCTCGAAGTAAACTCACACCATTTTTCCATGTATTCCTCAGTAACATCGTCCATCTTACCGTACATTGCAGTAATACACGTATTTAACTTGTACAATTCATTACTGAATTTATATTCTTCTATCACTTTAAAGTCAGATCTTAAAATTGGTATAAACATATCCATTAACTGTTGATTATTAAGAACTTCTTTTGGAGTACCATTTAAATTTAATATCACATCTTTAAATTCTTTTTCTGGTAAGTTAGACACTTTTTGTTCTCTAATAAAATTAGGCGGTTTTACACCTGATAGAAAAATATGCACAGGAGCATTAAGATTTCTACTTTCTATTTCCTTACAAAGTTCATAAGCGATAAGCCCTCCCATACTGTGACCAAAAAACGCGTAATCGCAATTACCTACAACTCTATATACATATTCAAATATATCGTTAACCGCGTGATTCATATCATCATAACAATCTTCTTGAAATCTTTTACCTCTTCCTGCGTATTGAATTGGTTTCAATTCAATACTAGGATGTAAGTAATTTTTCCACTTACTATATATCGAACCGGATCCACCAGCATAAGGAAAACAAAAAAGCATCGTGTTATTCATATACTCTCCTTTCCTATGAATCAAAATTATTTACTAAATTTTAAAAGGCTCTATAGAACTTAATTAGCCACCTAACATCTCCCAATTTTTTTATTAATCTAGCTCCCATTTATATTTTAGGGTGCAATCAGGAATTATCTTTGGTAAACCATTAAATTTCCATACAGCCTATGTAGCACAACACGTATAATGATCTATTTCCCTTTCACTTTATTCCAAAATGGTATCCGTCCTTGTATATCATCTATTACAGAGGAGAATCCTGGTGCAGTGGAAAAAAAGAACCCTGTACAATGATGCGCTTTTTGATATTCTTCATCTTTCATTAAAATAAGATGAGCTTTCTTTATGTTAAAGTGTGGAACAGCAGGGAACAAGTGATGTACCAAATGGTATGAGTTTCTATGAGGATGAATGAGAAAGCGCTCAAACCAATTCCCAAAAGAATTTCTTGATGCAAATATCTCATTTTCCGATTCTAGTCCTGCATGTTCGGCCATTTCAGCCCAATATTTTAACATTTGAAAAGTTGTTAAAAACGGAACTACCCAAAATAAAATCAACTCTTGCCAGAAACCGAAAACAATTGAACAAATAATGATAGCGCCCCAATATAGAGTCCTGATTATTTGATCAAATCTAGGTTCCTCTTTTGCATATGCTGTTACTTTGATCATTCCAATCAAATAATTCGGCACATGTACTAAGAACAAAGGCTTTAAGCAATGCTGAATAAAAAATTTCATTTTATTTTTAGTCGGTTTATCTAACCCAACAATTTGATACCTTTGCTTATCAGGGTCTATCTCACTCCATAAATACCTGTGGTGATTCATGTGACTCTTACAATATGCTTTATAAGAAATCATTATCGGATAAGCAGCAAAGAAACATGCAACCCACTTATTTAATTTACGATTTTTAAAAAGCATACGATGACTTGACTCATGCATCATAATATCAAGGCCACGCATACGGCTACCAATGATAACAATACTAATTAAATACATCCACATAGTAGGGATAAAATAATTCAATGCAATTACTAAGGACACAATACCCCAATCCAACCCTATAGCAAAAAAATTATACCAATTGTTGGTTTTTTGTAATTCGCGAATTTCCAAGTTGATTTCTTTCGAAAAACGATGCTTCTCTAACTCTTTCTTTTGACTTTCCCCTAAATCGGTAGTTCCTCTAATCATATTATTAACTCCTTTATATAGAAATTAATGCTGTTGATTTATATCAGGAATCCTTCATTTAAATCCTTAACAAACACCCTTAGGCTCTCAAAATTTATACTCTAATTAATCCTTTAAAGCGAACAATCCAACAGTTTTTATAAGCAGATTAACTCTTAGTTAAATATTCATATCCTTTTTTATTTTGTAGGTATCAAAAAACATCCATGAATCTCAAAAACTAAATCTTTTTTCCAGAAATTAATTTATCAATCCCATTTTTAATAGGAACTACATTTTGTTCTACATTAGACATAATATGGAGTTGCATCTTAGACTTTGCATTTACAGATGAATGAACCCTCACACCTGGATCAAATCCAAATACAAAATATTTGAGAATCTCATCATTTTCCATTGAAATCCAAACACCATATCCATAATGTAAACTATTATTTTTCACATAAGGAGTTAACAACTGATTAGTGTACTCTTTATTTAAGAGTTTCCCATTAAATAATCCATTCCAAAATTCTCCTAAATCTAAAACTGTTGTAAAAGCCCCTCCATCTGGCCCACCAACTATAGGGACCGAATAGATATTAGTTCTCCAAGTGTTATCATCTTTATTATCTATATATCCAAGTGCAGTTCTTTCCGGCAGTTGATCCATCCGGAAATATCCTGAATCTGACATGCCGCAAACTTGAAATATATGCTCTTTTACATATTCTGCAAACTTCATCCCTGTCAATTTTTCTACAATCAAACCAAGTAAAATATAACCTGCATTACTATAAGAAAATTTACTTCCAGGATTAAACTTCATATGATAATTTTGAAACATAGGCAGAAAATCTGCAGGAGATTTAATAGAATACATTGGGGTATCCTTCCATAAATCTTCAAAATCATCCATTTCTTCTTCATCAAAATAATCTGGTATGCCCGAAGTATGAGTTAATAAATGATGAATTGTAATACCTTCATAAAAATGTGGGAATGGGTCTTCTAAACACTCTTTCAAACAGGTATCAAAAGTTAAAACACCCTTTTCAACTAATTGACATATTGCCACTGCAGTGAAAATTTTACACCCAGAAGCCATACCAAACCGAGTACGTGATGTATTAAAAATTTGTTCACTTCTATTCGCATATCCAAATCCATCTTCAAAGATCTTTTTTTTATTTTGAATTAAAATCGCACCTGAGAATGGTAATTTATCATCATAATTCTTTATAAATTCTTTTATTTCTCCAGAAATTATCACTTACCCAATCCCCTTTTATTTTTCTGATTTTTCCAACTATTAAACAGGATTAATTGTAACTTCATTTAATTTTCAAAGCAATCTAAAATACATAACAAAACTTGAGAAACTTTTTTAATAATTGAATTGACTTCAAAAAAAATAAAACATAAGTTTGTTCATTTCTTCAAAATAGCTATACAATAACACTTAATATAATTCACATGATTTCTCAATAAATCTTATATCACTCTCTATAATGTAATGGTAGTTGATAAATAATAAAATTAATTATACATTTAAATTCTCTTGAGACTATTATTTATATTGTTAGTGAGGTCATTATGAAAAAAATTGATAGTTACTTAGAAATTATTGCAGTTAAATTAGGAATTTTACTACCCTACAAAGACATAGAGCTGAAACTCACAAAATTACCTAAAAATGAAAGGGAAAGAATTTTAAGATTTCATAAATTAGAAGATCAACAAAGAACATTATTAGCTCATCTATGCATCAGAAAATGTTTAGAAAAAATTTTACTCATACCTGCAGATGCTATCTCTATAAACAGAGATCGAGCAGGCCGCCCTTTTTTAAATAAATATCATGGTTGGAAGGGGGATTTTAATTTATCTCATTCTGAAGAATGGATTATATGTGGACTTACTTCAAATGGAAGAATTGGTGTAGACATTGAAAAAATTCAACCTATAGATTTTTCCATAACCGAACTATGCTTTACTCAAGAAGAACTTGACTATTTTCAGCATATTCCTCACGATAGACAGTTATCGTTTTTCTTTGATATTTGGACTTTAAAAGAATCATTTGTTAAAGCGATCGGAAAAGGACTTCTATATCCATTAGATAGTTTCGGCTTCAATATGGACGATTGGTCCCAAAATAAAATAACATTACGGAACACTAATTCCACTTTTAGTCAATTTTATTTCTACCTAAATCGGTTAGAGCAAAATTACACTATCGCGGTTTGTTATACAGATTGGGAACAGATAAACAATTCATCTATAAAGATACTAGATTATTCTGAGTTCCTATAATTATTTTACGTTTTTTCTAGAACAATGATACACCCGGCGTTATAAAAAACTGAAAATACAGAAAACTATAACTTATAATAATCACTTAAATTATTATAAGCTCAATCTTTTTTAAGTTCATATTTTATTACGTTTTATCTTCTGTATCCAAAAATATTTTAAGCTTCAATCATCGTATAACAATTTAAAAATCACCTATATTGGAGGATTATTAGAATGAGTATTTTAAAGTCATATTGCTCAAGTGAATATAGTACGTTAAAAAAAGTTGTACTATGCGAACCATTATATATGAATATTTCTAGCGGTATAAACAAGACCCAAAAATATTTTATCAATTTAGGCTTTAATGTAAATCTAGCGAGAGAACAATACTCAAAATTTATTGATATACTTAAAGAAAATAGAATACACACTTTAATGCTACCTCCTGAAGTACGCTTTCCCGAACAAGTTTTCACGAGAGATATCGGTTTTACTGTAGGGGAAACTGTTTTCATTTCTAACATGAAAAATGAAGTTCGTAAAGGAGAAGAGCAAATTTTCAAGAAAATATTATTAGAAAAAGATATTACTTATATAGATTGTATTAATAGTCATATAGAAGGCGGCGACGTCATTATCGATCAAGATATTGTATATATTGGCGTAAGCAATCGAACGTTATTTAACTCTGTAATAAAACTTCAACAGTTGCTCACACACTATGAAATAATTCCCGTTCCTTTTTCCAAAGATTTTTTACATTTAGATTGTGTTTTTAATATCATTTCACAGGAAGAAGCTTTAATATATCCACATGCATTTAGTAATAGTACACTAAACATGTTATCAGATCGTTATAATTTAATAGAGGTATCTAAAAAAGAGCAATTTACTTTAGCAACCAATGTATTATCTTTAGGCAATGAAAAGATTATTAGTTTACCCAGTAATACTAAAACAAATAACGAACTGAGACGTAGAGGTTATGAGGTTATTGAAATTGACTTTGGAGAGATTATAAAATCTGGTGGATCTTTTCGCTGCTGCACTCTTCCTCTGCAAAGAGAATGATTAAAAAACTACGCTTTAAATGCTCTCATTTAAAGCGTAGTCTACAGTTACTAGCTTTCTCTACTAATATGAATCCTACATTTATCATACAACTACCTATAATATAAACTGCCATGATGATGTATTCTATATATAAGGGTTATAGGATTAAATGCTATAACCTTTTTTTACTTAACCTATTTTCTTATTCTCTCTAGCTGCTGGTTGAACTTGATTTTTCACTCCTAAAACATTAATACCCTCCCCAATAAATCCACCGATAATCGCGAGGAAAATCCAGTCTAACCCTACTACCTGCATCGTGAACAGATGGCTTACTACTTCAATGTTAACTCCAGCTGCAATTAATCTATTACATAAACTGATGATAAATGTTATAGCCTCACCGCATTTAATTTTCACAACAGTTAGCGCTTCTTCAACATTTCATTTTCAGTAGGGTTCGATTTCACAACATACCCATGAGCAGCGGCACTTTTTGGTACCCCTATAATGAAAATGCACTCTATTAGCAACTATGCCTCTAGCCTTCTTATTACTTTCACACTTCACTTATTTTTCATCACTATACTTTTCTTACATATACTTCCTAAACTATATTCCCATCCTAAGAATTTAACCTCATTAAATATAAGGAACTCTATAGCAGGATGTTCCACCTAAAGAAAATACACAAATTAAAAAGGCGTCACGCAATTACGCAACACCCTTTTTCAATCATAAAATTCCTCTACTTCTCTTCCGGATAATCACAATACTCAATGATTGTTCCCTCTGTATCCGCTGGGTTAAGATATATTAATCTTCTACCGTGCTTATTAATCCGAAGTGTATGCTCTAATGTCCGAATACCTTGTTCTTTTAACTCTTCTAGAGCCACATCTAAATCATCGACACGATACGCAACGTGATGAACACCTTTACCTTTTTGTTTAATAAAACGGGCAATTGGAGATGTCGTATTATTCGTCGGTGCAAGTAATTCAATTCTATCTCCATCCACTTCAAGAATGGCTACTTCGCTTTCCACACCAGGAGCTTCACTTACGTAACGATCTATTAAAGTTCCTAGTAACACATTTTCATAAAAACGTATCGTACTATTTATATCTCGAACTGCGATGCCGATATGATCAATTGTTTTTTTCATTTTATTTCCCCTACTACTTTATTTTTTCTATCCTTATCAATAGTAACAAAAAAAGTTATAGAAACAAGTTCTATAACTTTTTTATTTAACCTATTTTCTTATTCGCACTAGCTGGTTGAACTTGATTTTTTGCTTTTAAAACGCTAATGCCATATCCGATAAATCCACCGATAATCGCTGGGAAGATCCATCCTAATCCTACTTCTTGCATCGGAAGGAATTTAGTGAACACTCGGCTTACTACTTCAATGTTAACTCCAGCTGCACTTAATCCATCGAATAAGCTGATGATAAATGTTACGATTAAGCTCACTTGATAAACTTCAGCTCTTCCTTTGAATAATGAATGGAAGAATGTTAAGAAAATCAATACGATTGCTAGTGGATAAATTGCTGTTAGTACTGGAACAGAAACTGCGATTAATTGTGTTAATCCTACGTTTGCAACAATTGCACTAAATACACATAGCGTGATGGCAATCGCTTTGTAAGGAACACTTGGGAATAACTTATGGAAGAATGAAGAACATGCTGATACAAGTCCCACACTAGTTGTTAAACACGCTACTGTAATCATTAATCCTAATAATACTCCACCATATGATCCGAAATAGTAGTTAGAAACTTTCGCTAATACTTCTCCACCGTTCTCTAAATGTCCAAGCTTCGCAACACTTGAAGCACCCATATAAGAAAGAGCTGTATAGATAATTGCTAAAATAGATGCTGCAATGATTGTCGCTTTTGCACAAACGATCATAATCTGTGTTTTCGTTTTTGCACCTTTTTCTTTAATTGCATTAATGATGATGATTCCAAATACGAATGATGCAAGCGTGTCCATTGTTAAGTATCCTTCTTGGAATCCTTTAAAGAATGCATGTGATGTATAAGCTTCCACTGGTGCTTGCATATCTCCAATCGGATGTATAAAAGCAACGATTACTAAAATACCAATGAAAGTTAACTTAATTGGCGTTAAGATTTTTCCAACAATATCGACAATTTTCGCAGGATTTAGCGAAAAAAAACAAGTGATGCTAAAGAATACAATTGTGAAAAGAATTAAAGGTGTAGAACCTAATCCTTCTGGCATAAACGGTTTAAGACCAATTTCATAAGAAACATTTCCTGTTCTTGGTATTGCAAATAACGGGCCAATCGCTAAGTATAAAACTGTTGTAAACACAATCCCGAATACTGGGTGAGCACGACTTGCTAATGACTGTAAATCATCTTTACCCGAAAAACCAAATGCCAGTACACCTAGTAGTGGTAATCCAACACCCGTTACTAAAAATCCAGCGTTAGCAATCCATACATTCTCTCCTGCCGATTGACCGAGCATTGCCGGGAATATTAAATTTCCTGCTCCAAAAAATAGTGCAAATAACATTAATCCAATAACTACTATGAACGAAAACGGTACTTTATTCGCCATAATATAACCCCCATTCAAATTTCCTTATCTCATTTTCCATTTTTAACTAATTGAATTTTCTGAATATTCAATTCGACTATCAACTATTCTTGAACTTATTATAGTTTGTCATATAATATTTTGCAATACTATTTTCAAACTTTTCATTTATTTTATAAATATACATTTTTTAACATAGAAATAGACTAAAAAACCAACATGGTCATCCATGTTGGTTTTTTACATTTACTATCAATTAAAATTTTGCCGCTACTTTCTTAACGTTCTCTAAACCTTCTTCAACAATTTGTTGTGAACGATCTGGATATTGATTGTGCCCTTCAATTACAACAGTCTCTGGATTTGTAATTCCCCAGAACCCAAGCACATTCGTTACATAATTAACCGCCATTTCCATAGGAGCCATTTGTTCTGAAGAATAATCCGAACCACGCGCACCTAATACAACGACTTTCTTATCACCAGCTAAACCTACTGGGCCATTTGCTGTATATTTAAATGTTTTTCCAGCTTGAGATAAGTATGAAATATATGTGATTAATGGTGCTGGCACTGTGAAGTTCCATAGTGGGAACGCAAATACAACTTTATCAGCTTCTAAAAACTGATTTAAATATTGATCTACCTTAGCTACAGCCTTCTCTTCTTCTGCTGTTAACTCCATTCCTTGACTACGTTTATATCCACCTGAAATCGCGATATTTCCGTAATACGGCAGATCTAATGCGAATAAATCTAACTCCGTAATTTCTGTATTTGGGTTCGCTTCTTTATAAGCACTTACAAATGTTTCATACATTCTTGAACTAACTGCTTGCTCCGCCGGACGATCGTTTGCTTTTACAAATAATACTTTTGACATTGTTTTATTCCCCTCTACTTTTGTATTTTCTTCTTTTTTACCAAATAATGAGCTAAATAATCCCACTTTCTTCACCTAAACTTTCTTATCATATTCATTATTCATCATCATAAAAATTCTTATTCTAGTAAAAAGTTCCAATAGATACCTTAAGTAAAAACACAAAAAACTTTTTGTTATTTAATTACCTTATGTAAGTGATTGTAATACAGTAACTTACTTTAGTCAAGTAACTTTAAATAAAAAATAATATCTCGGATTAAAAATAATGACCACAATACAATTCATACACCAATTGTAACTTTATTGTTTGTATAATGGATGTAGAGAGGGCAATTCATATTTAGAAAGGATTTACTCATGAGCACTATAGAAAAGATTCAAACTTTTATTATTCTTTTTGCTGTTACATGCGGCATCGTACTCGGACAATTTCATTTGATACATATGTATTCAGAGCAATTTATTGTCCCCTTCTTATTTTTCATGCTGTATGGATTATTCCTCAGCATTCCATTGAAAGAAATAAAAAATGGATTCCGCAATTTAAAATTTGCTGGAACGAGCCTTACTATTAATTTTTTATGGACACCTTTACTCGCTTGGGGATTAGGAGCACTATTTCTTTCCGACCATCCAGCACTTTGGGTTGGATTTATTATGTTAATGGTTACTCCATGTACAGACTGGTACTTAATCTTTACTGAAATAGCGAAAGGAAATGTAGCACTTTCTACTGCCATTTTGCCTGTAAATTTAATTTTGCAAGTACTACTCCTTCCCATTTATTTATTTTTATTTGCTGGTGTCATGAAGACTGTAGCGGTTTCTGTTTTAGTAGAAAGTATTGTTATCGTAATCGTCTTACCATTTGTACTTGCACACGCTACAAAATTCATTATGTATAAAATGAAACAAACTGAAACACTCGAGAATAAACTCATTCCGTTTTTCAGCTCTGCGCAAATTGTATTTTTAAGTTTAGCAATTGTAGCGATGTTTGCATCACAAGGTAAATATTTACTACAAAATATGAATGTTGTTTTACTATTACTTATTCCTGTTCTATTGTTCTTCATCATTAATTTTGTACTTGGACAATTTATCGGACGCATGATGCGTTTATCTTATAAAGATACAGTTAGTCTAAGCTTAACAACATTAGCAAGAAACTCGCCTGTTGCACTCGCTATTGCTGTAACAGCTTTTCCAGACGAACCTCTTATTGCACTTGCATTAGTGATTGGACCATTAATAGAACTACCAGTACTTGCTTGTGTGTCACAAGTGTTATTACTTATTAAGAAAAAAAAGCAATATACATAATAAAAAAACGTCCTACTTTGGGACGTTTTTTTATTTTAGAGAACTTATAGAAGTAACGATCATTATCGACTCTAAGGATTTTATACGTGATAGAAAATTAGCTTGTCGTTACATTTACTATGTCTTTCTAATTAAAAATTATAGGAAAAGTAAATATTACGAAAGCTGCCCAAAGTCCGTAGATTGGCAAATACTTCGTAACAGCATCTTGAATAGCTGTCGGTCCTGATTTGTTTTGTAGAAAACGCATATAGGAAAACATAATCCAAATGAGATTTGCCCAAATCAGTATGTTTACGCCTAAAACAGCAAGTCTATTAGGTGTAATCCCGTAAGAAGAAAGTCTGAATACGATGGCTGATAATGCGACAGTGTCAATAATAAGCGCCAGAACAATTAAGGCAAAATTTATATAATCTGAAATGCTCTTTTTCTCGTCTGAATCACTCTCAACGATAGAAAATATAGTAACAGCCAATACACCAAGGAGTATTACGTTGAAGGCCATTAGGAAATCACGATCCAAGAATGGATTTTTCGCGACCCAAATTACCGTTATAAGATAAATAAACAATGTGATCAGGACGAGAGGACTAAAAATTTTAGATATGTATGGTGTAATATTTTTAGCAAGTTTAAGATTCAATGATACTAAGTATGCAGCCACTACAGCGAGAGCGGCAGCTCCAAATAATACAACATTACTAAAATAGAATTCTCCTATATCCAAATCAACAAAGCTAAATAACTTCATGGTGAATACTGCTAGTATCATTCCGCTCACTGCCATGCTCGCGTAGAGAAGACAATATTCTAAATTAAATTTAATATAAGCTAATCTTGTACTGCCTTTTGAATATTCATTTCCCGTAAACGCAAGTCCCAATAAGACCCATAACAATATAGGAAGATGTAAATACGCAAGGATACTGCTGTCTTTATAATTTAATGGCAACATATTAAGATACAACCCGGCAATTAGGAACAACGCTGCAAGGAAATAAATAATACTTTTTTTCGGAGTATTATTGTAAATAAAATAAGCAGCAATAAAGGGAATTACACCAAAAGCCAAGTTAATTGGAGCAATTGCTTCCTGCTCGACAAAGTGGAAAATGATTCTAGTGCTTAGCCCAGCTAGAATAGCTAACATGCCCATGAATAAGAAACCTTTTTGAAACAGCGATATTTTTTCTTTATCTGCCGTCTCCTTGAAATGCAACCTTTCATACCAAGCAGCTAGCACCTGAGAATCAGGATTTTTATCCCATGCTTGTGAGAATGACTTTTTAAAAGCTTTCGGGTCTTTTCTATACATTCTCTCCAACTCATGAGGATTATCCATATTTTCAATAATCAAATTGTTAATGTCCATATTTATACCTCCTCTAATTAAAAAATAAAGTTGTTACCTTTTCCATAAAAAGCACCACACTTATTTATTATGTTTTTGATTTTAATATATTTTTTATCGTTTTACAATAAATTTTTATTAATTCATACGATATTTTTATTGCATATTTTCACAAATATTAGTGTAAGCTACTTTCGGTTGTGCTCTTAATTGCTTATTTCCATTTTCTAATTCCTTATTTTCCCTTTATATAAAAGAAGTTCCCTATAAAATAGATTTTTTCAGTGTCTACTCTATAGGGTACAGTTTAATTGGCATACTTTTTTATTTGTTGAAACCACTTGTCCCAAAGTAAAGAACTTTTTCTTCCGAATTTTTATGCTTCATAGTTTTTTAAAATTAAAATACCTGACATAAAAAGTACCTTCACCTATAAAGGAATATTTTTTCACCTGTAAATTGTAAAATGTACCTTATGACTCACGAAATAGTAATGATAAATATATAAGTTTCCTAGCCAAAAATAAACTCTAAGCAATCCTAAAATATCTAATCTTCCTTTATATATTTTCATCCACTTTAAATAAGATAACAGCAACTTCGATTTGCTTTTTACTACTCTTTTATGAATCAGTATCTTTTAAAATAATCACATTTTATTTACCACATTAGAAATTTGTTTATTATGAAAGTAGACTTTTTCTTCTAAGTATTTCGCTACTTCTGGTTTCAACCCTTGATATAGGCTCGTTAACATTTTTATTTTAGCAATAGTAGCTCTTTTATTACTAAATTTATTTTCTAACACATATTTAAGATGAAGAACAAAACTCAAAGTTTCAAAATGTAAGAGAAAATGAAAATGTCCAGAGATAAAAAAGAATTTTAATTTACAATAAATTCTTTTAAAACATAATAAATTTGTTTAAAAAATGCTGGTCATGTTATTTAACAATTGGGCCATTTAATAGAATAACTCCTTATACAATTTATTTGAATTTAATTAATCTAAAGGGGGATGACCCACCATCATATTTTCTAGCTACCATCTATCATAGTGGTTCCACACCCTACCATAAGACCGTAAAAATACTTATTGTGTGGACCTTTTTGGATTAGTGCAGGTATGTAAAAATTTTAGCAATGGTATGAATATAGTGTTTAACGCCTTTAAGCTTACAGACGGCCGTCCTGTATAGTCTCCCTTATGTGTTGGAAGTTAATTAATTCCCTAGGAAGACGAAAAAAAGTCTGCTCTTAAAAAGTTCACAATCAGTGGGCAATCGGTTTAATGAGCTACTTGAAACGATCATTGAAAATTCACCTAAAGTGGGGGGAAATGATGTATAGACCAATATGGACTGAAATTAGCCTTAGTAATATTTCACATAATATTAGTGAATTTCGAAAAATAATACCTAACTCAACAATAATAATGGCCACCGTAAAAGCGAATGGTTATGGGCACGGTGCTGTCGAGGTTTCCCAAAAAGCGATTAATAGTGGAGTGGATTATCTAGCGGTGGCCAGTTTAGAAGAAGCTATTAAACTACGAAAATCAGATATTCAGGCACCTATACTTATACTTGGATACACACCTCCATCAGCATCGAATCATGTTGTTTATTGGGATTTAACACAATCAATTTTTGATATGGAACATGCAGAAGCTTTATCAAATTCTGGGCAAATCTTAGGAAAACAGGCAAAGGTTCACGTCAAAGTCGATACAGGAATGGGACGATTGGGACTTCAAGCAGAAGGAGCAAGTGATTTTATCCATATCGTGTCAAAAATGGATGGCCTTTATCTAGAAGGAGTCTACTCGCATTTTGCTACCGCAGATGAAGCCGACATACGGTATGCAGAAAAGCAAAAGAACCGATGGAGAAGGTTATTGGAAGAATTGGAGAAACAAAAAGTTTCTATTCCCATATTTCATATTGCCAATAGTGCTGCAACAATAGAAATGCCAGATATGACCTACGATATGGTTCGTATTGGTATTTCAATGTATGGCCTTTATCCATCTAAAGAGGTGAATAAAACAAAAGTTAATCTTAAACAAGCAATGCAGTTAAAAACCAAAGTCATCTATATCCAGACACTTGAGAAGGGAGATGGCGTATCATATGGAGCAACTAGCGTTGAAAGAGATAAAGCAATTATTGCAACTATTCCAATTGGTTATGCAGATGGGTATTCGAGGCGATTATCTGGAACGGCTTATGTCCTTATACACGGACAAATAGCTCCTGTTTTTGGTAGAATATGTATGGATTTTTGTATGATTGATGTTACTGATATTAAGGATGTAAATATTGGTGATGAAGTGGTAGTTTATGGAGGTCAAGGGGATTATTTCATATCATTAGATGAAGTGGCAAATATGTTAGGAACCATATCGTATGAAGTTGCTTGTAACTTGGGTCAGAGAGTTCCTAGAATTTACAAATAACCAGCTAAAGACAGTATTTATCATAATTATCTCAATTGTTATGTATTAGGTCACTATGTTGAAAAGATATGAAATGGATGTAGCTTCATAACCCTTTTTCCAGAATAAATACGTAGCTTTATTCAAAACATGTTCTTTGTTAATATTTATACTTCTACCTAATTTACAACACTCCCATTCATATAATTTATTTTGAAATCAAGCCTTCCATTCATGAGATTTTATTTAATGTTCAAATCAGAATTTTAACAGAATTAACGGAAAATTATTTCCTTCTGATTTTCCTCTAGCCTAGTTAATTGTTCCCCAGTCTAATTAATTTTTCCTTTTGGACACTTCAATTGGACCAAGCTATATTAAATTAATATGGTGGAAAATTGTTTCCACCATATACAATGCACCTTCATACCCAGATGTTCCAGATAAATATAGCTTGACTAATTGTAGAAAAAGCATGACATAAATTTGTCATGCTTTTTCTTTTCTATAAATATTTTTTCAAACCTAGTCTGTTACAGAAGCTTTTACTCAAGAAAGAACTTTTTTATTTATTGACACCACTTAATTCTCAAATACAAAATTCATCTTATTATCTTTCCACTCTAACTTCGCATCAAATGTTTTCTCGCCCTTTTTAAAGCCTTTAATTAAATCGGTCTTTTCACCTTTTAAGAGCTTTGTCATATTTTTTTGCGAAATTGTTTTGCTTAATATTTTCTTTGAGATGGTAAAATCACATTGCGTCGTATTGTAGTTAGAACAACCGTAAAACGTTGACTTATCAATCACATCGCCATCACATTTTTTACAGCTACCTACCTTTTTACCTGTTGTAAATTTCGATCCTTTTCGTTCAATTGATTCAACATGTAATCCAGTGAAATCCCATTTCTCCGACATTTCTACCGCATCTTCAATAATTTTAGCTGATAGCTTTTTCGTTTGTTCCATAAATGTAGCTGGTGAAGCTGTGCCTTCACCAATTTCCGCAAGGCGCTGCTCCCATTTCGCTGTCATTTCTGGTGAAGCTAATATTTTGTCTCCTATTGCGGTAATTAATACTTTCCCTTTATCGGTTGCATACACTTGGTTCTTCTGCACATCTATATATTTACGGTCTTTCAGCATCGTAATAATACCTGCACGCGTTGCCTCTGTACCTAAACCTTCTGTTTTCTTTAATACTTTCTCCAGCTCTTCATTCTCTAAATACTTACCGGCCGTTTTCATTAACGTAATAAGTTGTCCTTCTGTATAACGCTTCGGCGGCTGTGTTTTTCCTTCTTTCACTTTCACCTTTACAACTTTTCCTTGTTCACCTTCTGCGACAATTGGAAGAATTGTTTCGTCATCTTTATCGTCTTGGAAAATAACTTTACGCCAACCTTCTTGAATTTGCTGTTTTCCTTTTGAAATGAATTCAGCACGTTCGTCTACAAGAGTTGTAATCGTTGTGTAGTCAAAGATTGCTACTTCATAATGCGCCGCAATCAGTCTTCTTACGATCATATCGTAAATTTTCTTTTCATCACCTGATAGTTTACTTGGATTTGTAACTTGCTCTGTCGGAATAATAGCGTAGTGATCTGTAACTTTTTTTTCATTCACATAACGCTTATTATTCATAATCGATTCAACTGGAGCTGGTAATAAACCTTTATATTCATCAAATTGACTTAACTTCTGTAAAATATCAGGGAACGTCGCTGCTTCTCCTTGTGTAACATAGTTAGAATCCGAACGCGGATAAGAAACTATCCCTTTTTGATATAGTGCTTGTGTTATATCAAGCGTCTTTTTCGGTGAAAATTTAAAAGCTTTATTAGCTGTCGCTTGCAGTGCTGATAAATTAAATAAAAACGGCGGCTGAAACTCTTTACGCTCCGTTTTCATTTCTTTTACTACGGCCGGTTTCCCTTGGCAAAATGCTGCAATTTTATTTGCCATATCAGGGTCTTGTAAGCGAGATTCATTGTCTTTCTCCCATTTCCCCTCATACTTCTTTCCTTCTATATTAAAGGTTGCAAACACTTCCCAAAATGGCTCTGACTTAAAGTTCTCTATTTCTTTTTCACGCTTTACAATTAATGCAAGTGTCGGTGTTTGTACACGACCAGCTGAAAATACATCGTTCATTCCTTTTTTCTTTAGCAAAATACTAAAGACACGCGATGCATTCATACCAACGACCCAATCCGCACATGACCTTGTATACGCCTCATAGTACGTATTAATTGTATCTGATTCATCAAGCAAGTTTTTAAACCCTTGGTAAATAGCTTGCTTCGTTAAAGATGAAATCCAAAGACGCTTCATCGGCTTTTGCACGTTGCAAAGATTAATAATGTTTCGTACGATTAATTCCCCTTCACGCCCAGCATCGCCCGCATGAATAATTTCTGTTACCCCCGGATTATGTAACAGCTGTTTCACAACGTTAAACTGTTTATACTTCGACTTTGTTACTTCAAATTGAAAACGCTCTGGAATCATCGGTAACGTATTAAGTGACCATTTTTTCCACTCTGCGTGATAATGCTCTGGATTACATAACTGCGTCAAATGACCAATTGCCCATGTACAGTACGCTCCATTTGGAAATAACTCATTCGCTTCTACTTCTAAATATCCATCTTTCCGGCGATATTTAAATTGTGAAACAAGAGCCAAACCTTGATCTGGTTTCTCGGCAATAATTAATTTCATTTTATAACTCCCTATCTGTATTCCAGTGTTACTTTCATTGTCTATCTGTTTAGAGGCGATGATAAAACAACAATCTTATTTATCATTCGCGGTTTGTCTCGCAAATGGGAGACCTATAATATTATACGCTTATTCTTTATGGCTTCACAATAGAAACTCTTCATTTAACTCTTACATTCACATGCTCATAATTAAAAAGACGTCCCAAAAAATCAGAAGCCTTCTTGCTTACATTTATGAAATTGTGCAGATAATATGCAGATATAAATAAGCATAAGTACTCTCCATATGAACATATGATGAAATGAATGATAGGACAGGGAGGTATCATAATGTTCGCTTACACATTAACCGCCTTAACACTTTGTTGTATCTCGATTCTTATTACATCATATATATCTAAACTCAAGGGTACCCTAATGGAGTATATGGTATTTATTATGTCTTTTAGTATGAGTACGGGTTTAAGTATCGGTTTTTATTTAGGTATTCTTTTTAAAGGTGAATTACTATATTCTACTTTGCTTGCGATTTTAATTAGTAGTTGTATCGGTTTTTTAGTCGGTCTACGGTTTCACCTATTTACTGCTTTAGAAGGAATGTTCTCTGGATTAATGGCAAGTATGATGGGAGCAATGATTACAGAAATGTTAAACGCTCAACAAGCTCATAGTATACTGTTTATTAGTCTTTTACTTACCATAACAATAACTATGTCATGTATGATTCAACTTTTATCAGAAACTTTTTCTACTTTTATTCAACGGCGTTTTTTGTTATTACTATCAATTAGTGTGGTAATTATCGTTGCCGTATTCGTGACATTCCCAGATCATACTCCCCCACCTTCGTCCGGGCATGATCAACATATAATACATTGACATTTGGAATATAATTGAAGATGCTTTTCGAGGAAATATCGCGGTTTAAAATGAACAAAATAAAAAGACGCTCAAACTTGAGCGTCTTTCCCGATCATTATTTCGTAACAACTTCATCTTCTTTTACATTCACATTATTTTCTCTCATAAACGCTTCAATCTCTTCCACTTCTCTAATAATATCTTTTGACAAGTTTTCATGTCCGTCTTTCGTTACAAGAATATCATCTTCAATACGAATTCCAATTGATTCTTCTTCAATATAAAGACCAGGTTCAATTGTTATTACCATACCTTCTTCTAACACTCTATCTTTATATGTTCCTACATCATGCGTATCTAAACCAAGGAAATGGCTAACACCATGATAATAGTATTTTGATAACTCTTCGTCTTCTTGAATTAAGCCAATTTCTTTACACTCTTCTGCTAGTACCTTTTTTGTATGCTCATTTAATGCAGCAAACTTTACTCCTGGCTTAATGAGTTCCGTTGTTTCTTTCAATGCTTTTAATACAATATTATACATTTGTTTTTGGCGACTAGAGAATGTTCCATTTGCCGGGAATGTATAACTAATATCAGCGTTATAGTAGTCTTTTTGAGCGCCTAAATCTAGCAGTACTAAATCACCATTTTGAATTTGTGCATCATTGTCTTCATAATGAAGAACTGTAGCATTTTTTCCACTTGCCAAAATTGTATTGAATGCATGATGCTTAATGCCAGATGATTTCAGTGTGAAATCAAACTGAGCTTCTAATTCATACTCCATCATGTCAGCTTTTGCATGCTTAAGTACGTTGTAAATGCCCTCTTTCGTTACAGAAATTGCTTCTTTAATAATTTCAACTTCTTCTTCTGTTTTAAACACTCGTAATTCACAAATATTCGGATATACATTACCAATTAAAACGTGTGGATACTGTTCTCTTACATGTTTAGCAAAAGCATGCGTTTTGGTCTCCGTACCATTCCACTCACGACGCTCTAAATCTAAATATAGATGCTTCACATTTTCTGTAAAAAGTATATTTGAAATTGTCTTTTCAAAGCTATCTAAATATACAACTTTCTTTATACCTGAAATTTTCTCTGCTTCTTTGTTAGAAACTGTTTTACCGACCCATTTTTCCATGACTGGATCCGATTTTTCAATGAACAGTGTTTCTTCAACACTATTTCCAAACTTCTTCAACATGAAAATAACATTTGGTTCCTCGATTCCTGTTACATAGTAAAAATTTCGATTCGGCACAAATTTATAATGTGCATCCGCTGACATATGAGGTGCTTGTCCAGCAAATAAAATAGTAATAGATTCATCTGGTAATGTGTTTACTAATCGTTCTCTATTTTGAGCAAAAAATGTTGATTTCATAATATTCCCCCTAGCGTTCTATGTATACTGGTAAATCTAATTACCCAATACAATTCATTCTATTATTGTTATAATTTTTCGTCAATTAATAGTACTCATAGTGAAAGGAAATTTTTCATTACTAGGGCCACTTACAATCGAAATTATGCATACCACTCCACAATTTCTTGACATTTATTCCATATACTTAAAATCTCATATATAGGAAAGGAGCTACTACTTTGAAACATTATGTAGCAACAAGACTAGCAATTACTTCTTTATTGTTCATTACAGGATGTTCTAGCAACGCCGAAACAGCACCAGTGAAGAAAGACACGGTGCAATCTCAGCCAAAACATACAGAAACAGCAAATACAATTCCGCAAAACTTCTATAAGGAAACTACATTTGGAAAAATCGAGCACATTCACGGAATTGGCTATGCAGGAAATATGCCTGGGGTTTCTATCGCCACTCATAGCGGGATAAAAGTTTATCAAAATGGAAAATGGCTTGAAACTAAGACTGAGCTACATGATTATATGGGGTTTCAGGCAACGAAGAACGGATTCTTTGCCAGCGGCCATCCTGAACCAGGTGCAAATTTAAAAAATCCTTTAGGATTAATGAAAAGTTCTGATGGCGGTAATACCCTGGAGAAGCTAGCGTTTTATGGAGAATCTGATTTTCACAACCTTGCTGTTGGATATAATACGGAAGCAATTTATTTATACAATGAGCGTCCAAATTCTAAATTACAACAAGGTTTTTATTTCAGTACGAACAACGGACAAGATTGGAAAAATAGTAAGTTAAAAGGTCTTTCAAGTACAATTCATTCCTTTTCCGTACACCCTGATCAATCTAGTGTAGTCGCGGTAAGTGCTAAAGATGGTGTTTACTTATCTACAGATTACGGAAATACATTTGAACTATTGTCTACATCACTTGAATCGACAGCAGTTACATTAAGTAATGAAGATGTTTTTTACGCCCCTATCAATAAGCAAATGATAACGAAGAAATCAATTGCTACAAATGAAGAAACAAACCTACAAACTCCATCTTTAGATTCTAAAGATACAATTATGTACATATCACAAAACCCTCAAAATTCAGCTGAAATAGTATTTGCTACAATGAAAGCAAATGTGTTCATTTCTACAGATGAGGGTAAAATGTGGAAGCAGATTACGAAAGAGGGAGCATTCCAATTTAATTAGAAAGGTGAATATAACGTGTTTTCAACAATTAGTGAATGGAGCTACCAACTCATGTCTCCTTTAATGGATGTCGCGAATGCTACGAAATCAGTACCTCTTTTATTTGCATTTTTATTTGGCGTAGTAGGTACCCTTGCTCCTTGCCAATTAACAGGAAACATAAGCGCTATTACACTTTATGGCAATCAATCTTTACAAAAGGGACATGCATGGAAACATATATTGTTATTCATTTCAGGAAAAATAATAGCTTTTACAACGCTTGGACTATTCGTATGGTTCTTAGGAAAAGAGTTTCAGCAAATATTAACTTTGTACTTCCCGTGGTTACGAAAAATAATTGGACCTTTATTAATTTTAATGGGGTTAATGTTGGCAGGTATTATAAAGAGCAGAAATTTCTTCTCGATCAAATTTATACGAAAACAAAGTGAAGTCAGCTCATTTTTACTTGGATTTTTCTTTTCGTTAGCTTTCTGTCCAACTATGTTCGTTCTATTTTTCGGAACGTTAATCCCTTTATCTTTATCATCTAATTATGGGTACTTGTTTCCGACATTCTTTTCAATAGGAACTGCTCTACCAATCGTTGTCCTTATGTTCATCATCTTCTACCTCGGATTAAACGGAGCATTATTGAAAAAGAGCCGAAAAATAGGGAAAATTATTCAGCTTATAACCGGTGTTCTTCTGATATTCATCGGACTTTATGATACTACTCTTTATTGGTAATATATACAAAAGGTAAGCTTCAGTGAAATGAGCTTACCTTTTGTATCATTTTTTCTTTTGTTGTAGTTGATTTAGTAAATTCTTAACAAATTCTAAGAACAGCGGATCATTCTCTTTTTTAGGTGACCATTGCATAATAAGTTGTCGTGGAATTTTAATTTCTATCGGTTGCACGATAAAGTCATGAATGATTTGTTTATGCATTCCTGATAACGGAACGATTGTTATACCGTTAACTTGTAAAGTAAGTGCTAATGCCGAGCTAATTGACTCTGACTCCATCACTTTATTAACTGTTATTTCATTTTTCATCAAATATGGTTCAAGTACTTCTTTACAACCAGAAAGCGGCATAATAAAAGGATAATTTTTCAACTCTTTAATAGTAAGGTTAGGTGGAATAGTCTTTGAAGAAACCATAACATAAGGATCTTCACCAATAACTTCATAATGAAATCCTGGTATTAAATTTTCTTTTATAGAAATAGAAAAATCAGCACTTCCAGAAGACAGCCAATCTAATACTTCTTGATAGCTTCCTTCTCGAACTGCAAGCACGTACTGACTTTGATCAATATTACCTAGTTGGATACACTCCGCCAAACAATATACAGTAACGGAAGGATACGTAGCTAGTACAATCTTATACAAGCTTCTATTTTTTAATTGTAAAACTGTTTCTTCAAGGTTTTCATACTCCATTAGAAGTCGATCTACACAAACTAAAAATTCCTTTCCATTTTCAGTTAACATCGTTCCTTGTCTAGAGCGATCAAATAAAGTTAAAGCATATCGTTTCTCTAATTTGTTTATGATATGAGTTATAGCGGGCTGTGTCATATGTAATTCTTTCGCTGCTAAACTAATGCTGTTCAACCGAGCCACATTTTTAAAAACTTTAAAATCAAAAACGTTCATTCTGTTCTCCTTATATAAAAGATATTTATATCATCTATAAATATCCTTCATTATATTTATCAAACCACTTCAGATACACTAATTATACACCATCAATATTACGAAAAAATAAAGCATATAAACATTAGAGGAGTGTTGATTAAATGAGTACTTACATTTTAATACATGGAGCATGGCAAGGTGAATGGGCATGGGAATTAGTAAAACCTCAACTAAAGGCTTTCGGACATACAGTTGTTACACTAGACTTACCTGGAAGTGGAAAAGATATGACTCCATCACAAAATATAACGCTAGATTCTTATGTTAATGCAGTAACAGCTACTATAAATCAACAAAATGAAAAAGTTATTCTTGTTGGACATAGTATGGGTGGAATTGTAATCACGCAAACAGCTGAACTTATACCAAATAAAATCGATAAATTAGTATATCTTTGCGCATTCTTACCACAAAACGGAGAAAGTCTTGGTAGTAAATTAGATGGTGAAGCTGGTCCACAATTCTCAATTAATGAGAATGACATGACTGCAGAACTTATACCAGAGTTGACTGAACAAACATTTTTAAATGCTACAAAAAATGCAGCTATTAAAGAATCTTCTTTCAAACAAATGCGTCCTCAGCCACTAGGACCGTTTCAACAAGAGCTAAAAATTTCTGAAGAAAACTTCGGAACTATAGATCGCATTTATATTGAAACAACTCTAGATAGAGCGATTCCAATTGATTTTCAGCGCCGAATGAATACAGAAACTCCTTGCGCGAAGGTTATTACTTTAGAAGCTGATCATTCACCGTTCTTCTCTAAAACATCAAAACTTGTTAGTCACTTACATGAATTAAGCTAAGCTTTATATTTTCCTTGTAGACACCCACTTACTGTAATACGGGTGTCTACTTTTCTTTTACCCTTCTTGACATATTCATATAAAAAAGTTAAAATAACTATAAATTAGTAAGTAACTAATTTAATTTAAAATTAGAGGTGAAAGAAATGAAAAACATTTTATTCCGTATTAACGAATTATCAAAAAAAGAAAAAGCATCTGGATTAACAGTTGATGAAAAACAAGCACAACAAATATTGCGTCAAAACTATACAAAAACATTTCGTGGAAGCTTAGATTCCATTTTATTAAACACAAAAATTGTTGATCAACATGGTCTTAACGTTACACCAGCCGCATTACAAGATGCTCAAATACGTTTAAAATTAAGCAAATGAAATCAAAGCTAAACAAACAATCGTATAAAACATAAAAAGAGCCGGAATTCCTATTTAGAAATTCCAGCTCTTTTTATTGTTTTTTCTAATTTAACATATAAACGATACATCGCAATTCTCCACGATACAATCATCGCAAATGCGAGCAAGAAAAACATTCCGCTTAACTCTGCTAAATCAATTGATTGACTTAAATATGATTTTAACGCTACTCGTACAGCCAATAACCCGACTAAAATAAATATGAATGCTTTTGACGGTTTCATATATATATGTTCGCTTCTTATTTCAAACTTAGTTGTTTTAATAAGAAATATAGAGAAAATAAGTCCTATACTAATCGCCTCTACTATTTCTAACGATGTTAATCGAAACTCCGGCAAGAAGTACATCATTGCGCCGGTACTCATAAAAATTGGCGGTAATATAATTTTCTTTTTCGTTACCGGTTTTTTCGCTGCTTTAAAGCGAAGAAACATTACTCCAACAGCCATACAAACCGCTATAATACTTGATAAAAGTGCTATCATATTCTCCACTCCTATCTATTTAAATGACTTTTTGAGCAAAATCATAAACCAAACGAACCCGATACTTATAATAACATGACCTAATCCAGCCATATGGCTTAAACCGTTAAAGTCAGTTCCATTTACTTGTAGTAGACCTCTCCATAGCATTGTAGCAATAGTAAAAATTAATCCTACATTATAAACAACAAACCATGCACGAAAGCTCTTTGTTTCTTGTACATGAAACACTTTACATAAAGCTAAAGCAATTAAAAAGAATACGAAACCGAGCACTAATACATGTGTATGCACCAATTGCAACATTGTGGATCCTTTAATTCCTTGTGCTTTCGTATACTCTCTTGCAAATACTCCTGATAATAAACCGATAATTAAGTAAATGAATGCTGCATTATATAATCTCTTCATTTTATTCCTCCTGCTGTAAACTTTCTATATTCACTGCAATCATTTTACGCAAAGTTTATGAATGGAATATGAACAAAATATTACATTCAATTTTTGAAAATAAAAAAGCCATTCCACAATTAATAATTGCGGAATGGCTTTTCAACTTATTTTAAATCTTCTATTGAGAAAGCACCTGGAAGTAATTGCTCAACAGTTACTTCTTTTTCATCACCTTTTACATTCGTTAGTAATACAGGCATTGTCGGTTCACAGAACTCAGCAATTACTTGTCTACAAGCACCACATGGTGAAATTGGTCCGTCCGTTTCGCCTGTAATAACTAAGTAACTAAAATCGCGCTCCCCTTCTGATACTGCTTTAAAGATCGCTGTTCTTTCTGCACAGTTACATAAACCGTAAGAAGCATTTTCTATATTACAACCAGTATAGATTTTACCTTCTTTCGTAACTAATGCTGCACCAACAGGAAATTTCGAATACGGAATATATGCTTTTGCTAACATCTTATTTGCTTCTTCGATATATTTTTTCTTATCCATATTATTTCCTCCTCAAAGTAAATGTAATGATGATTAATCAGTAATAACTGTATGAACTAATTTAGGAGCCACTGCTGTTTCAGCGATAGAAATGTTTTCATAAATTTTAGCTTTTACATCTTCTACATTTTCGCGATTTGCATAAATCGTTACGAACGGCTCGCCTTCTTTTACTGCATCGCCCACTTTTTTACGTAACATTAATCCTACCGCTAAATCGATTTCATCTTCTTTTGTTGCACGACCAGCACCAAGTAACATAGCAGCGATACCGATTTCATCTGCAACAATGTTAGAAATAACACCTGAAGTTTTTGCAGGTACATCAATTACATACTTAGCTTGTGGCATTTTTTCTGGATTGTCTACAATCGAGCTGTCTCCGCCTTGGTTGCTTAAGAACTCTTTAAATTTCTCAGTTGCTTTTCCATTTTTCATAACTTCAATTAACATTTCACGAGCTTCTTCTAATGTACTTGCTTTTTTCGCAAGTACAACCATTTGGCTACCTAATACGAGTACTAATTCTGTTAAATCTTCTGGACCTTCACCTTTTAAAGTATCAATCGCTTCTTTCACTTCTAGAGCGTTACCAATCGCAAAGCCAAGAGGTTGTGACATATCTGAAATAACAGCCATCGTTTGACGTCCTACGTTATTTCCGATACGTACCATTGCATGTGCTAATTCTTTTGCATCTTCTTCTGTTTTCATAAATGCGCCAGCACCTGTTTTTACATCAAGTACGATCGCATCAGCACCAGCTGCTATTTTTTTACTCATAATTGAACTTGCGATTAAAGGAATCGAGTTTACTGTTCCTGTTACATCACGAAGTGCATAGATTTTTTTATCTGCAGGTGTTAAGTTTCCTGTTTGTCCAATAACAGCAACTTTGTCACGGTTTACAATATCAATGAACTGCTCTTTCGTAATTTCAACGTGGAATCCTTCTACCGCTTCTAATTTATCAATTGTTCCGCCCGTATGTCCTAAACCACGACCAGACATTTTTGCTACCGGTACATCTAAAGCAGCTACTAATGGTCCTAATACTAATGTTGTTGTATCACCAACACCGCCAGTTGAATGTTTGTCTACTTTAATTCCTTCAATTGCTGATAAGTCGATTGTTTCTCCAGACTCCACCATTGCCATCGTTAAATCTGCACGTTCACGATCTGTCATATCTTTAAAGAAGATTGCCATTGCAAGTGCACTCACTTGATAATCAGGAATACTTCCGTCTGTATATCCATTAATAAAGAATTTGATTTCTTCAGTCGTTAATTCTTTGCCATCACGTTTTTTTGCAATAATATCTACCATTCTCATTACAATCACCATTCCTTTTTATATGATATGAATCTATTAAAATAATAAGCCAACGATTGTTGCTGATAAGAAACTTACTAATGTTGCACCGAAAAGTAATTTCAAACCAAATCTTGCGACTACATTCCCTTGCTTTTCATTTAAGCTCTTAACTGCCCCTGCAATAATTCCAATTGAAGAGAAGTTTGCAAATGAAACTAAGAATACAGATATAATCGCTGTCGTTCTATCTGAGAAATTAAAGTTGCCTTGTGCTAAATCTGTCATAGCGACAAATTCATTTGATACTAATTTTGTTGCCATAATATTTCCGGCATTAACTGCTTCATGCCAAGGTACACCCATAATAAATGCAAATGGTGCAAATACATAACCAAGAATTTCTTGGAATGAAATACCGATTACACCTTTAAATACTGCATTAATGAATGCGATAAGTGCAACGAAACCGACTAACATAGCTGCTACTGTAATCGCAACTTTAAATCCGTCTATAATATATTCTCCTAATACTTCAAAGAAAGTCTTTTTCTCTTCTTCTTGTACTTCTAACATATCTTCTTCTTCAGTAACTTCATACGGATTAATGATAGAAGCGATAATAAAACCACCGAATAAGTTAAGCACTAAAGCGGTTACAACATATTGTGGTTTTAATAACACCATATACGATCCAACGATAGACATTGAAACGGTAGACATTGCAGATGCACATAATGTATACATTCTTTTCTCTGGCAATAAGCCTAATTGTTTCTTAACTGAAATAAACACTTCAGATTGTCCTAAAATTGCAGAAGCAACAGCGTTATATGATTCTAATTTCCCCATTCCATTTACTTTACTTAATGCTAGACCGATAGATTTCACAATAATAGGTAATACTTTAATATGTTGCAAAATACCTATTAAAGCTGATATAAATACGATCGGCATTAATACACTTAAAAAGAACGAAAACTCTTTTTGATTTACTAATCCACCAAATACAAAATTCACACCGTCAGCGGCATATTTTAATAGCTCTCCAAAACCATCTGCTATTCCGCTAATTAATACATTCCCTACACTTGTATTTAATAATAAAAACCCCAAAATGAATTGTAATATAACCATCGTTATGATTGGGCGATATTTGACTTTCTTTCTATTATTACTAGCAAGCCAAGCGATACCTAAAATCAATACGAGGCCAAAAATACCAATTAAGTATTTCATAAGCCGTCTCCTCCCATTCGTATCCGCTTACATTCTTTTCAATTGTTAGAGCAATAGATACACTTTATTTTGTGTATCTATTGCTTTTGACTTCATTAATGATTAGTAGTTATCTGTAGCACCTTTTGCATCATTTAATACGATTGCAACACTAGCACTTGCTCCAACGCGAGAAGCTCCAGCAGCTACCATTTTGTCTGCATCTTCACGTGTACGAACGCCACCAGATGCTTTTACACCAACGTTTGGTCCTACTGTTTTACGCATTAATGCGATATCTTCAGCAGTTGCTCCGCCAGTTGAGAATCCAGTTGAAGTTTTTACGAAGTCAGCACCAGCTTTTACTGATAATTCACAAGCGCGTACTTTCTCTTCATCTGTTAATAGGCAAGTTTCAATGATTACTTTTACAAGAGCTTTTCCTTTTGCTGCTTGTACTACTTCATAAATATCTTTTTCAACGAACTCATTGTCACCGTCTTTTAAAGCGCCTACGTTGATTACCATGTCAACTTCAGTTGCACCTTTTGCGATAGCATCTTTTGTTTCGAAAGCTTTTGTTTCAGTCGTGCTTGCTCCTAATGGGAAACCGATTACAGTACAAACATCTACACCATGTCCAGCTAATTCTTCAGCAGCTAGCTTTACCCATGTAGGATTAATACAAACAGAAGCGAATTTATATTCCTTTGCTTCTTCGATTACTTTCATAACATCTTCTTTTGTAGTATTAGCTTTTAAAATTGTATGGTCAATTAACTTTGCAATATTCATTATCTTCACTCCTCATATCTTTTAACAACTTCATTCTAACTCTTAGTTGAACAAATGTAAATATACTTTTGAAATTTTGTTCATTCTTTTTTAGAAGGAATCTCTTGTAGTAAATAAAGCGCATTCTAACTAAGAAACACTTCATATATAAAATGAAAACTTTTATATTAACAATGGTAGTATGTATCTCAATATCCATAATTATTTTTAAAAAGGCAATTTGTATTCAAAAACACTCCCATAATTCATACATAGTAAAATAAAAGGCTTTCTCAAAATTAAAATCTTGAGAAAGCCTTTTATTTCTAATCTTTTTGATAATGTAACAATTCCTTCGCTGTATGCTGATCTATAATTAATACATTTGCATACCCGCCACGTAACGCACCATCAATTGCTTTTATTTTTCTATTACCACCAGCAACTAAAATAGAGCGTTTCTTTAATTTCAGTTCTTCTAGCTCAATTCCAATGGTCCGCTGATTAATTTCTTCACTACTAATATTTCCGTCCCCATCAAAGAATCGTGAACAAATGTCACCGACCGATTGTTTTTTGAGTAAACTCGTTTCATCCTTATCGAAATAACCTAATCGGAATAATAGTGCTTCGTCTCTCACTGTTCCTACAGTGAAAATAGCAATATTCGCTTGTTTTCCCATTTCGATAATGTGATGAATATGTCGATCCTGCTCTACTAATTCTTTTGTCACTGCATTATCAAATATAACTGGAAGGGGTAGATTTCTTGGCGTCGTTTGAAAAGCATCTGCAAATAAAGCAATAGTCTCATTCGCATATGTATTTACACTTGAATGACTAATACCACCTTTTAACTGAACAACTTCTACACCTTTTACATGTTGTGGTACAATTTTTCTAGCGATTTCATACATCGTCATTCCCCAGCTTACACCAACGATATCACCATTTTTAACCGTCTTTCCCATATACTCAGCTGCATATTTACTAATATACTCTGTAATCGTTGCATATTCTGGCACTGGAGAAAATACGACATGTGCCTCTAACAAGTTGTACTTTTCTTTTAGTAAATTCCCAACGTTATCTAAATCAGCAAATGGATCGGCTATACTAATTTGAACAAATCCTTTTTCTTTCGCGTACTTTAATAGTCTAGAGATAGTCGGCCTTGAAATATTTAATTTGTTAGCAATTTCTTGCTGACTATAATCTGACTGATAATATAACCTTGCAACTTCAACGCTTAATTGTTGTTTATCTTTATCCATAGCAACTCGTTACATATCCTTTCCTGTATTTCCTTTTCGTTACAAGCATTATACAGCTTTATGCAAGAAATTTCGACTACCGAATTTTATCCGCCTATACTGCTACTTCACTTAATGTATGCAATGACACTTTAATCAATGGTTTTTTGTCCATCCCCCTACCGATTATCAGCCCGACCCTCATAATGTAAGATTTTTTCTTATAAAGCAAACCGGTCAGGTTATTGAGGAACTTATTTTTTAAGTTCAAATTAGATACGTGTGTAAAATTTGTATGAAGGTATGAAATCAATTGTAAAATGGTAGTTTTAGAATAAGTAAATAAGAGAAATAACCACTATTGATTATTTCTCTTATTTACTTATTTATTTTTGGAAAAACAACCTCACTCCAAATACTAATAATACTGCGCCCGTAATACCCTCTATTGTACGGTTCACTCTTTCTTTTCTTAGAAAAGTTCTTAATTGACGTATGAGTGAGATATAAAGTAAATACCATATTGCTGTCAAAGTCGTAAATGTGACTCCTAATAAAAGAAATTGAAGGAAATGATTTTGATTACTCACAATAAATTGGGGTAAAAAACTAAGGAAAAACACAGCAGTTTTTGGGTTTAAAATTGCCGTAGTAAATCCTTGTCTAAAGCTTTTAATTGCTCCAATATCCTTAGAGTCCATTTCTACTGAACCTGACATAGCTTCTTTTTTATATAAGGCACTTTTAATTGACTTTACAGCTAAGTAAATTAAATAAAAAGCCCCAGCATATTTTATAAATGTAAATAACATAGCAAATTTCATTAGGATGGCAGAGAGTCCTAGCGTGGCCATTATTGTATGAATCATCATTCCAGATATCGTTCCTAAAACAGTCTTTATCCCACCATTTTTACCATGCGAGATAGTGTTTTTTGTAACTAGTGCAAAACCAGGACCAGGCATTATTATGATTAACAGTGCTGTAAGGATAAATAACAAATAATTTTCCATGTTCTAGTATTTCCTTTCCAATTTTTAGTTTTGCTTACAGTATAACTTTTTTCATTAAAACATTACATATAAAAAGCTTGATCAGAAGTTTATCTAGTATATTAGTATCGATTTGATTAAACATTACCCTAAAACTATATGAATAAAAAACATGACAAATTTAAATATCAAATTACAAGTCCAACTCTCACAAAAAACAGGATAAAAAATAAACAGCGGAACTAGTCCACTGTTTACTTCGCCACACCTACATGTAATTTTTCTGTATAATCTTTTACGTCTTTCCAGCTATCTTTTGCTGTATATAAGTCTTCTTTTATGAAGGTAAATTCTTCAGGGCTGATTTCTTTAACATTTTGCAGTAAATTATTATATTTTGCCCCTACTGTATACCATTGATTTGATATATTTTGCAGTGCTGTAATTGCTGCATCAATTGTTTCAGTCATGTTTGTTGTTTTATTTTTTACATCTGTCAAAATTGCGACTTCTGCTTGTGCGCCAGAAATTCTATCCTTTAAATTGGCTATTTCTCTTTCTGCATTTGCGATATCTTTTTTCGCAATCGCAATCATCGGTCCACCTGCAAGACATGTAATTAGTGCTACGCAAAGTACGCCACCAGCAATGACCATATCATTACTCTTTTTGATTGAATCGTTATATGTATTGATTTGTTGCTCTAGAGCTGGGATACCAGCATTCGTACTTGCTAATATCGCTGTTAATTGATTTGTATCCTCTTTAAAACTATTTGTGTCTTTCGCCATTCTATCGCGAAAAGCTTTCAAATCCCTTAATAATACATCTACCTCATTTTGATTCTTTACAATATCCGCATACAACTTTTCTAAATCCGCTTTTAACTTTACGCTATCCTTTTGATCAATCGCTATTAGCATGCTATTATAATACGCTTGAAAAGTATTATTGTAATTAATAACATTTTGATCTGTTTTCATAATTTGAGGCTTCATATAATTTAACCAATACGCCGCGTTAATTTTTGCATCTCTTTGGTGCTGAATCATATTTCCTTTAAACTCACTATTAATGGAACTTATTTTACTCAAATCAGTCTCTTGCTGATTTTGAATTAATTTTGCATATGAATCCATTGCAAATATGCTCGATGTCGTTTGCGCCATAACATCTTGGAATCCAGCTGGTCCGAGAGAATAGTTTTTCGCATTTTCTTGTAGCACCTTTGCATTTGGTTCTGCTGCAAAAGGATGTAAAGGGAATGCGTTACTCGTTGCCACCCCAGCAATCATTAACGTTAAAAGACATTTTTTATAAAATCTTTTCTGCATTTTTTTCACCTATTTTCTTTATAAGGGGATAAAAAGCTCCTGCTCACAACTGAACAGGAGCTTCAAACCCTTCATCAATACGTAACGCTCTAACGCTTCGTATTTGATTAAGATTTTTTCGTATCTACTACTTTAATATCTTCAGCATAAATCTTTTCTGCATAGTCTTTAATGTTTTTCCAGCTATCTTTCGCAATGTTTAAATCTTCTTTAATGAAAACAAGGTCATTCGGACTAATTGAATCTACATTTTGAAGTAAAGAATTGTATTTTGATCCCATTGTGTACCATTGGTTTGAAATGTTTTGCAACGCTGTAATTGCAGTATCAATTGTATTTGTTAAATACTCCGTTTGTGTTTTAATGTTCGTTAACCCAGCTACTTCTAATTGAGCAGTTGTAACTTGTCCTGTTATTTTTTGAATTTCAGCTTGTGCATTATCAAGCTCTTTCTTCGCTAATACGATTCCAGCTGTACCACCACCTACAGCTGCTGCACCACCTGCAATTAATGCGACTCCTAGCGGCGTTCCTGCACCTGTAGCAATAACTACTGCACCACCGATAATTGCAATTGGGCCTAGTGCTGTTGCAACAGATGAACCGATAATAATTGCATTATATTTACTAATTGCTTCATTGTACGTTGTAATTTGATTTTGCAGAAGCGGAATTCCAGCATCTTGACTAGCTAAAATAGATGTAATTTGATTTGCATCACCTTTGAAGTTTTGCGTATCGGACGTCATTTTGTTTCGGAATTTTTTTAAGTCTTCTACTAACTGATCTACTTGCGCTTTATTTTCATTAATACTACTTGATAATCTAGTTAACCCTTTCGTAAGAGTCGCTTTATCCTTCGCATCTACCGCAGCGACTAAAGTATCATAATAGTTTTGGAATTTCGTATTGTAGTTAATGATATTTTGATTCGTTGAAATAAGCTGTGGCTTTAATACATCTAACCATTGCTTCGCATTTCCTCTAGCTGTATCTTGGTGCTGAATTACTTTCCCTTTTAAAGCCGCATCAACAGACGATACATTACCAAAGTTAACATTCCCTTGTTTAATAATTGTTAAAGCGTACAGATCCATTACTAAAGCGTTTGAACCCGTTCTTTCCATTGCATCTTTTAAGCCTTCTGGTCCTAATGAATATTCTTCATAGTCATTATAAGCTTTTGCTACCGCATGAATTGGAGCTTGTTTCACTGTACTTTCAGCTGCATACGTATGCGCCGGCATAATGTTCCCTGCTGCAAATACTGCCATAAGTGCTGATAGAGCCATTACTTTATAAGGTTTTTTTGTCATTTTTCTTCTCTCCCTATATCGCTAATTATTTTTCTGCTTAATGTACTTCAACGTTTGTAACGTAATCTTCAAATTGATTCGTTTGTTTATTCATTTCATCACTTACTTTTTTAATTTGGTTGAAATGTTTTTGAAGTAAACTACTGTCTGTATATGTGCCTTCTTCAACATTCTTTTGAATTTGGATCATATTATTGTTTAAAACTTTCCAATCCGTTAATAACGTTTCTAGAGTTGTAATTTGACGATCGATTAGTTCTGTAAAGCTACTTACTTGATCTTCAACGAATGTAATTTGTGTTGCCTCTGCTTCAGTTTGTGATAACTTTTGAATAAGTGGTAATAGCTCTTTTTGCTTTTGCTGAATGCGAAGAGCCGCTTCTCTCGTTTGGCTATCTGCAGCATTTACAATTTCATTACTTAAAGTACCGATAGAAACGAAATCAATTGTTTTCGTTTGCGCAGTTTGATTTGTAATTGTAAATACTTGTTTACCGATATTAATAGAACCTTTAATAATTTCTTGAGGTCTATTCAAAATAGTCGTTAATTCCGCTTGAATTTCCCCTTGAATTCTTTTAATATCTTCTCTTAACTTCACAATATCTCCACTTGATCCTTGTAGTGTTTTTATTGCTTCATCAGCTTTAAGTGATAAGTTGCTACTATCTTTGTCTAATACCGTTTTAAATCGATTTAATTCTAATAAGTCTTGCTCCATACTCTCTTGGATGCTTTGTACTTGCAATTGTAATTTTCCATATGCATTTGTAAAATCTGCTTTTGCTTGTTCATCTTCATTTACGTTTCCTGCTAGTTCATAGAGCTTACTATAATAACTATTAAATCTAGTACTATATCTCATCATCTCTTGATTTAAGTCGATTAGCTTCGGATTATATTCATCAATCCACTCTCGTACATTTGCCTTTGCAAACTTTTGATGATTTGTTAAGCTACTCATAGCATTTACCTTAATGTCTGGCTGTTGTAAAATAACTAATCCGTATGCTTGTATAAGTGGTGACTGTGATCCTAACATCCTAATTGAATTGGATAATGTATTTGGAGCAATTACATTTTGTGCATATACTGTTTTCACTTCTGTTTGCCCCTCCTTAGCGTAAGCGCTTACAGGAATAAAACAACTCGTAGATACTGCTGTAACCAATAACCCTGTAATTAAAGTCTTTTTCACTTTAACTCCTCCTATGTATTAGCAACTATTACTATCGCATTTTATTATTCTATTTTCTTGCACGTAATTTGAGATGGTTAAAATAGAGAACGTTCTTACCGTGATTCATATACGAACCATCTCTCCCAACTTTTATTGCTACAGTACTCACTTATCGTTCTAAAACATTTCATATGTGATTAGTATGAATAACATTGTATAAAATTTCTATTTCATAGCCATTTCCACATTCACACAGTGAATATATTACATAAAAATATTATTCATTTTAAGCTAAATAACGTACGCAAATATGAAATTTCGTTTTGTTTTCATGTAAGTTTTGTACTGTAAGGTCATTTAAACACAGCTATTTATCTATCGTAAAGAAGTATTTTCATTCCCTTTATTTTCAAGCTTTCCTGTCCTTATTTCAAAATATAATCCACTTCACTTTTTCAATTGAAATATCCATATATCACAACAAAAACTCCTACTCACTTATAGATATAAAAATTATATCAATATATCTTTTAGGTTCATATGCAATTATGCATAGCGTATACACAAAAAGGATAGCTTCACTTTCGTAAAGCTATCCTTAAAAAATCTTCTTACTTTTTCAAATGATATGGAACTGTTGTAATAACAACATTTCTTTTATAGAGTAAATACGCACGAATGAGTAAACTAGACTGATTATGAAGAATGTTATGCCAACCTTTTTTCGGAATGAACTGTGGTATAACGACAGTAACTCGGTAATTTGATTCACTCGCTTTATATTGCACTGTATCAATAAACTTTGTTAGCGGTTGAATAATACTTCTATAGTGAGAATGTAAGGTAACAAGTCTTACTTCAGGTTGCCACTTCTTCCATTTCTCTTCAAATTTCTTTTCCTCCTCTCTGTCAAAAGCAACATATACAGCGATAACTTGATCTGCAGAAAGAGCCTTCGCATAGTTCAATGAATTTTCCACCACATGAGTCATGCCCGCTACAGGAACGACAATTACATTTCCCTCAATTGGAACAAGTGGTTCACAAGTTTTTAAACTCAATTGATCGCCCACTGCATCGTAATGCTTCTTAATTCTATGGAACAAGAAGATGATGGCAGGTAAGAAAATAATGATTGACCAAACTTGTGCAAATTTAGTTAAAAAGAACATGCTCATTACGATAAAACTAATAACTGCACCAATTAAATTAACCGTTAATCTCAAAGCCCATCCTTCAGGTTTTTCACGAAGCCATTTTAATACCATACCCGTTTGAGAAAGTGTAAATGGAATAAATACACCTACTGCATATAACGGGATTAAATGTTCTGTTTGCCCTTGGAAAGCTACAATTAAAATAATCGAAGCTATCCCAAGTATAATAATACCGTTTGAGTAACCTAGGCGGTCTCCTCTAATCGTAAACATTCTCGGTATAAATTTGTCTTTTGCAAGGTTAACTGCTAATAGTGGAAATGCAGAATAACCTGTATTAGCAGCAAGAATTAATATTAAAGCAGTTGTACCTTGTATGAAATAGTACATGAAATTACGTCCAAAAGTTTGTTCAGCAATTTGTGAAACAACTGTTACTTCCTTACTTGGATTAATTCCGTAATAATAAGCTAAAAAGACAATTCCTGAAAATAAAACGGCAAGTAATGCACCCATTGCAAGCAATGTTTTCGCTGCATTGTTAGGTGCAGGATCCTTAAAGTTTGGAATTGCGTTAGAGATTGCCTCAACACCTGTTAAAGCCGAACTACCCGATGCAAATGCTCGTAGCAGTAAGAACAAACTAATTCCCGCAACCGGCGTTCCAATCGGCGTGTGTAAAGTCGGTGAAACGTGACCAGTTAAAATATTGTATATCCCTACCCCAATTAATATAAATAGTGCTAGAACGAATAAATAAACCGGATATGCTAAAACGGAAGCTGATTCCGTTACCCCTCTTAAATTTAAAATAGTAATCAATATAACAAATATAATCGCAATGATTACATTATGTGCATGTAAACTTGGAAAAGCTGATGTGAGCGCATCTGTACCTGCGGACACACTTACTGCAACAGTTAAAATATAATCGACTAATAAAGATCCTCCAGCTATTAACCCTGGATTCATCCCTAAATTTTCTTTTGATACAACATACGCGCCTCCGCCATGAGGATAAGCAAAAATAATTTGACGATAAGATAAAATAAGGGCTGTCAATAACACTAATACCCCAACAGCGATTGGAATTGAATACCAATAAGCAATCGCTCCAAGACCTGCTAAAGCAATTAAAATTTGCTCTGGTCCGTATGCAACCGATGACAATGCGTCAGAAGATAAAATGGCTAACGCCTTCGTTTTATTAAGCTTTTGCTCTCCTAACTCAGTTGATTTTAACGGTCTTCCAATTAAAAACCTTTTAATAGATGAAACCAATGCTGTCCACTCTCCAATAATTTTGTACGAACGATTCTGCTAGTTACAGCGGATAAACAATTTCTTCAGAAAACAAAAATGTCTACAAGCCATAACGAAATAGACTTGTAGACATTATATTTTTTGTCGCACAAGCTCCACCTTCCTTCTCAATATAACGCTTACGAGGTTAGCTGTCGGATTCGGGCCTATGAGTAGCCCTACCTTTTTCAAGGATTCACCCCATTGGATTAAGTACTAATCCATAAGAACGGGTCCCCCGCACCATGCGGTTTCAGCGATTTAGAAAATTGAAACTGTGGATTATAATACTCCTTTATTTTCAAAATGTAAACAAAAATTTTGAAAAAGAAAAAAATAAAATGATTGCGCATAATCCGCTGGTAAATATACATAATGAATACTAAAAAACGATAAAGGAGACCCATATGTCTAAAGAAAAGAAGCCTATTTTTTCCGATTCCTATTTAGATGCATTAGCAAATGAAATTAATCAATTATACGGTAAACGTGAACAGGAAATAAATTTGACAGATAGAACGAAAAGAAATAAATAAGTTGTCATAAAAAAAGAAAGCAATACACTTATATATTGCTTTCTTTTTTATTTTTTCATACATCCAATTCTATTGCTGATTTGTTAAAGATCATTTCTTCATACACTTTTAAATTTTGATATACCGCACCCAATAATGGTGCTTCCATAGAAAACTGTTCTGCTACATCTAGTAAGTATCCTTGTATGTGCTTCCCTTCAATGGACGAACCTTTTTCCATATCACGCTGCATCGATGACTTCATATCATACGAAATTTTATCAATTGTTTTCATATGTTCCTGGGCAATATCTTCCTTAATTGGTGCCCCTATATATCTCATGATTTGCACACATTCTTCAAATAAGTTTTGAATAAAATCACGTCCACCTTCGCTTTCACGAATCGGTCCTATTGGTGCACGCATTAATGTTGTCACACCTGACATTACAGTAATAAATAAATATTTATGCCACATATCTTGCGTAATATTTTCACTTAAAACAAAACTAGATTTCGTACCTGCAAATGCTTTAGCAATATGCTGTATTCTCTCTGAATCTTGAAACTTCATTTCTCCAAACAGAAGTCTGTTGGCAGCGCTAGTTTGTACAATTTCTCCTTGATCGTTTAACGTCGTCTCGATAAAACATAGACCGCCAATCACTTTCTCTTCACCAAATTCTTTTTGTAATAGTGATACATGAGCAATACCATTTAACAATGGAATGATGACAGTATTTTCACCTACAAACGGCTTCAAATCTTGAATCGCCTCGTTTAAGTGATACGCTTTTGTTGAAAATAAAATGACATCAAATGGAGAAGTTCGATCTTCTTTCGTTATTAATTTCGGTTGGAAGGAAAAATCCCCATTCACACTACGAATAACAAGTCCCTTTTCCTCTAATTGCTGTTTTCTTTTACTACGAACAAGAAACGTAACATCTTCCCCTTTTTCGACTAATCGGCCACCAAAAAATCCTCCGACGCCACCAGCTCCTAATACTAAAATACGCATACAACATCCCCCTTTTCAAAATACAATTTTATAACATGTAGTATACATAACATTATACATGTCCTCTACTAAATAAGCTGAATTTTCATTCTTAATCAAGTATAAAACAGTGGTTATTTTCAAATAAATTTGGGCATGTTGTTTTTATAGCATATATGAAAGGAAACAATGTAAATGGAGGCAATACAGACAATCGAGGAAAAAGATGTAGCAACAGCTATATTTCAATTTATATTCCCGTTTTCTTTTAAAACCGGATATGAACAAAATATGTTCCCTTTCTTACAGAAAAATGATTTTCGCCCTTTTCGACTCGATCATCTTGAAAATGAAAATACATACTACGGAAAGTTTCAAGTTTCACATCAAAATATGGAAGCATACTATCTTTCATTTACAAATAAAATTCTATTTCCTCACTCAGAGCACCAAAAAGGATTGCAGCGCTATTCTAAAGACCTTAACTTAACTGGACATTTAACAACAAATTTGATTTCCGTTCCATTCAAAATTCATTCTATTGACGTAACACTTTGTCCTTATGAGCTTGGCTTCTTAACAATTCGGACAGAAGTAGAAACCGCTCCAAACATGACATTGTCAGAAGCAATCGAATTTGCCGCCCGCTTCCGTGTCCTTGAAACTAAAAATGATACAACTGAAACTATCTGTATTGAATGTAACGGAAAACAATATTCACAAGTAGAGAAGCTCATATTCGGCGATTTATTTCATGGCTTAACAGACTTCTTTGAGAAAAAGAGATTGCGGAGTTCTTACTTTCAAACATTCCCCTTCTTTGAAGATCAACGAATGTATGTACAAACTTTATTATCCATAAACAAAAAGTCAGACCTTCATGTAATCGATGTATACCGAGCTTCCAGTCTTTCCGGATTAACAGACAATGGCAAGCCCTATATTAGCGCAAATAATGTTCCTTATATTCAAGATTATTTAACAAAACATTCTTATCAAAGATGGGCTCCTAATCGCTACTTTATTATGGAAGAACATATTTTCACATGTATAACAAACGAGGATGAACACGAATTCGCTAAACTTGCTAGTCAAATGTACGGAGAGTTTTATTACGCTTTGTTATTAAATCTATTTCATAAAGTTGTTTTATTAAAGATGGCAAACGCTTATGCTGAACTAAACATTGATCAAGATACAAATGAAATAGAGAAATTAATTTATTCAATCAATTCATTTACAGCGAATTACTTTTCTTTAGAGTTAGTATCCCAATCACAGAGTGAAGATATTTTTTTCCGCTTAAGAAAACTATTTAATATTGAAGTACTTTACTCGAATGCAAAACAAAATCTCGATAGTTTGTTTAAATATCAAGAAAATGTCGCTTCTAAAAAAGATAGCCTTTTACTATTAATTTTAACGCTCTACTCTGTAGTAGGCCAAATGTTAGGGTTTACTATGATTGATCTTTTAAGAAACACCGATTCAAACAAAATCTCGTCGCCACTTGAATTTTTCGCACTTTTAATAGCAATCAGCGGCATAGTCATTTCATTTATTTTAGGCGCGCAAAGTTTATACCAATGGAGTCTACAACATAAACGAAGAAAATCATGGGTAAAACAAACTGTACTTTCTGCTGTGAAAGAGAAAGATGATAAGAAGTAAAGAAGGTTATTTTCAAATTACAAATACGTGGTACGCTTCAGTAAATGAAATTTTTATTAGCGATTTTTAAATTCTATCGACTTACCGACAAAAACTGACAAAAAAAGTACCGCATAGTAAAAAAAGTACTCCAAAATAAAATTTGGAGTACTTTTTTATTACACTAATTTATCTTACTTTCCTGCTTCGATTTTCTCTAATGCAGCAGCTACTTGCTCTTCAGTTAATTCGTGTTGCACGATATAACGATTACGTGGGTGTACACGACATTCATGAGAACATGCACGTAAATGTTTTGCTTCGTTTTCTTCAGAACATAAAATTTTCTTATTACATTCTGGATTTGCACAGTTTACATAGCGCTCACAAGGTTCACCTGTAAAGTGGTCTTTACCAACGATAACATGCTCTTTTTGGTTTACTGGTACAGAGATACGCTCATCGAACACGTAACATTGTCCATCCCAAAGCTCACCTTGTACTTCTGGGTCTTTGCCGTACGTTACAATACCGCCGTGAAGCTGACCTACATCTTCGTAACCTTCACGAACTAACCAACCAGAAAACTTCTCACAACGAATTCCGCCTGTACAGTATGTTAAAATCTTTTTACCTTCAAGTGTTTCTTTGTTTTCTCTAATCCAATCTGGTAATTCACGGAATGATTCGATATCTGGTTTAATTGCACCCTTGAAGTGTCCTAAATCAAACTCATAATCATTTCGTGCATCAATAATAACTGTATCTTCTTGTTTCATTGCTTCATAAAAATCTTTTGGCTCTAAATACTTTCCAGTTATTTCGTGTGGGTTAATGTCATCTTCTAGACGAAGTGTCACTAACTCTGGACGAGGACGTACGTGCATTTTCTTGAATGCGTGCCCTTCTTCTTCATCTATTTTAAATACGATACCGTCAAAGCGTGGATCGTTGTTCATTGCTTCCATGTATTTCTCTGTTTGTTCTACAGTTCCAGAACAAGTTCCGTTAATTCCTTCTTTAGCTACAAGGATTCTTCCTTTTAATTCAAGTGAATTACAAAATGCTAAATGCTCTGCAGCGAATTCTTCAGGGTTTTCAATTGTTGTATACATGTAATATAGTAATACTCTGTATGGTTTTGTAGTTGCCAATGTATTTCTACCACCTATCTAATTTTTAAAATCATGTATAAGTTAACGTTCATATCAAAACATATATAATAAGAAAATGTATCCAAAGTTTTATGCATCCCATTTTCTTCTCTTTATACTATTTTCTATAAGTTAACAAAAATAAAAAACAAGATTACACATCAAAACACTATGGTTAAGTTGTAATCCCAATATATTATATATCATACAAATGCAATTCCATCAATTAATATGCTGTATTATAGGCTTTATGTTCACATAAATTTCAAAAATAGCCCTTTAATTCATTATGTTTCCCCACGTCATCACACCATAAACTCCCAATTTTTTATAACACGACACCATCTATTGCAGCAAGGCATATAATTTGCACTAAGGAAACATTTGTGTTCAAATAAAAATATCATCTAATACATCTAAATGTATTGAAATAAACAATAAGAATACTTACAATAATTTCATCAAGTTAACATTTCAAAGGGGAAAACTACTATGAATAAAGATATATCAAAAGATGAACAAGTCCCTTCTCAAAGTACAACTGTTCAATCCGCACACTTAGCTTTAAGTGGCGAAACGAAAGGCTGGAAACGACTGTTACCGTTTTTAGGACCCGCTTTTATCGCATCCGTAGCTTATATTGACCCTGGTAACTTTGCTACAAATATCGCAGCTGGTTCACAATACGGATATTTACTATTATGGGTTATATTCGCTTCTAACTTAATGGCAGTATTAATTCAAACTTTATCAGCTAAATTAGGAATTGCTACGGGAAATAATTTACCTGAAATAGCTCGCGAGCACTTTCCAAAACCTGTGTCTATCGGCTTATGGATACAAGGTGAACTCGTTATTATGGCTACAGATTTAGCTGAATTTATCGGGGCAGCACTCGGATTGTATTTATTATTTGGAATTCCTATGTTACCAGCTGCTTTAATTACAGCAGTCGGATCATTTATTATTCTTGAGTTTCAACGCAGAGGATTTCGCCCACTAGAAGCTATTATTACAGGGATGATTTTTATTGTAGTAATAGCATTTGGAATCCAAGTTTTTTATGCAAAACCAGAATTAAGTCCCCTTCTTTCCGGACTATTTATTCCGAAATTCCAAGGTGTAGACAGTATATTACTTGCAGCAGGGATATTAGGTGCGACAGTAATGCCACATGCAATCTATTTACATTCTGCATTGACACAACGCCGCGTGGTTGGAACAACTGACGAACAAAAGAAAAAGATTTTCCGTTTCGAATTTATTGATATCATTATTGCAATGGTTATCGCTGGAGCAATTAATGCGAGTATGTTAATTGTTGCTGCTGCACTATTCTTTAAAAATGGCTTGCATGTTGAAGATCTTGATGTTGCTTTTAACCAGTTCAGTACTTTAGTCGGTCCAGTATCGGCTGCTTTATTTGGAATTGGGCTCTTATCAGCAGGACTATCTAGCTCTTCTGTCGGTACAATGTCAGGTGACATTATTATGCAAGGATTCATTCGAATGCATATTCCGTTATATTTACGCCGCTTTATTACAATGATTCCACCCTTAGTTATTATCGCTTTAGGAGTAAATCCAACTTACGCTCTAGTCATGAGCCAAGTCGTCTTATCATTCGGTATTGCTTTTGCATTAGTACCACTTATTATGTTTACAAGCAGTAAAAAAATTATGGGTGCACTCGTTAACCACCGCATAACAACCTTTTTCGCTTGGATTATTGCTGCACTTGTTATCATTTTAAATATTTTCTTACTGTATCAAACATTTATAGGATAATGAAAAAAGGTATTCCAATAAAACTGGAATACCTTTTTTCATTACCACTTATGTATGTACCTCTTTCTGGCATTATCGCACCTTTTTCAGTTCGAAAGTAAAGTGGTAATCCTTCCGAGAAAAATATACTCACCTTGGATGGATCCTGCCTTTGGTGATGTATATGTAAATGCGGCTCACTTGAACTTCCTGAGTTACCGACTTGAGCAAGAACCTCTCCCTCATTTACATGTTGTCCTTCCCTCACTTTAATTGAGTCTTTCTTTAAATGCGCCAGAACCATAAATGTCCCTGATTCGTCTAGTTGTAAATAAACATGATTCCCCGCCATTGACTGGAAATCATCCGATCCCGGAACTATATCTTTTTCATCATTATTGATTGATACAACTGTTCCATTAGCTGGTGCCATTACTTCCGCCCCATATATTCCATAATCCTCTAACATACTACTTTTCACTTCAGCAGGCGGAATAAGAATATCATACGCCCATCGTTCATTTGGTTTGATAACGTGATAGTTCGTTTCTAACCGATCGCCGCCCCAGCCCACTAGTGCTCGTTCATTTAAAGGAAAACGAACGACTATTTTAGGGCTCATAGAATGTACATCTGCTGGGTAAGCAAGTCCGCCTATGTTAGCAAACCACCCTAAAGGCCAAGCTCCAATTATAGAGAAAAGAACGATGAAGAGTAGCGTTCTATCTATTCGCTTTCTGAAAATGCCTTTCCACACAAATAGTAATACTGAACCTATCAAAATAAAGATTGATACTAAACTAAATGCTTGTATAATCCACCAAAAAATGACTATTATAACACCATTAGCTAAATAAACTACACTCCAACTTATAATTAAAAACGCAACTAAAATTACTAATACATATTTCTTCCACATGTTGTATCCCCACTCTCATATCTTTGTTCTACATGATACGAAGTGAAAATTACGACATACAAAAGAAATACTTACGACTTTCTTACATTTCTTTATACTGCGGTAAAACGATAGTGAAAACCGTTTCTTTATCGTTACTACGTACAGTGATATCTCCTTTATGAAGTTCCCCTATACTTCTCGCAATTGCAAGTCCCATTCCTTTTCCACCCGTATGAGAGCTACGTGATTTTTCACCACGATAAAACTTCTCAAAAACGTAAGGAAGGTTCTCATTCGGAATGCATTGTCCAAAATTTTCAATTTCTATTTCAACATTCATGTTTCTTTTAGAAATTTGAATCAAAATCTGTTTTCCGTCTTTCCCGTACATAATACTATTATTAATTACATTTTCGAACAGCCTCACCATAAGCGCTACATCCACTTCCACATGTAACTCCTTATCACCGTTAATATAAAAGCTCATATCGGCATCATCTAGTAATGGTACAAAATCAATCATGATTTGTTCAATGAACGCTTTCATATTTACTACACTTTTATTTAATTCAATCTCCCTATAATTTATTTGACAATATTCTAATAAATCATCTACTTGATTTTTCAATTCATAACTTTTTCGCTTTAATATACTTACATACTGTTCACATTCTTCTCCATTTGAATGAAGCTGATTTCCTAACAGGTCCGCGTAACCGATTATAGATGTTACAGGTGTTCGTAAGTCATGAGAAATATTACTAATCATTTCAGTTTTCATTTCCTGCGATTTTTTTTCATTTTCGATAGACTCTTTTAAACTTTTAGCCATTCTATTAACATTCGCTGCTAATTCACCAATCTCGTCATTTTTTGAAATAGGTATATGTATTTCTAAATTACCATTACTTATTTCTTTCACGTTCTTATTTATTTCAGATAACCTTTTCATCATTGTTTTTGTCATGAATGCAAAGTATATTGTAGTAAAAGTTAAAAAAGCTATTAAATATAACAATGAATATTTTTCCTCTAATCCAGTAATATGACTATATATATTTCCAACTACAATTTGAAACGCTATTATACTTACAGTTGCTAACAAAATGCTACATATGAATGCGATAAAAAACTTAGCTCTAATGCCTTGTAATGATTTAATCTTCAATTTTATATCCGACTCCCCAAACATTTTGAATAAACTTCGGCTCTTTTGGATTCGCTTCAATTTTATTTCTTAATCTTGCAATATGAACCATTACTGTATTATTACTTTCATAGGCTCTTTCTTTCCAAACGCTCTCATATATTTCTTCAATAGTGAACACACGATTCTTTGCAGCGGCCATTAAGTACAAAATATCATATTCAGTTTTCGTAAGATTGATTGTTTCTCCATATAACATTACTGTTCTCGACACTTCATCGATTTCTAACCCTCTAATGTTTATTTTCATTTCTATTACTTGGGCAGCATTTTGATTGAAATATGTATACCTTCTTAATTGAGCTTTCACTCTCGCTATAAATTCAATTGTACTGAACGGCTTCACAATATAATCATCTGCCCCAGTACTAAACCCAATTACTTTATCTACATCCGATGATTTCGCGCTTAAAAACATAATTGGTAAACTATGTTTCTCTCTAATCCTTCTACACAATTCTATCCCATCCATATGTGGCATCATAATATCCAAAATAGCAAGTTGAATACTGTTATTATTTATTATTTTTAAAGCCTCTTCTCCGTTATGAGCACTAAAAACTTTAAAACCTTCTTGCATTAAATTCGCGTTAACAAATCGAACAATATCTTGATCATCATCTACAATTAAAATTGAGTTTTTCTCCATATACAAACCTCTTTTTGAAATATATTCCACAATCAATTTTATCACAAATTAAAACCATACTTCCCTCTTGAATAATCTTTATTTTCAGACTAAATTATATAATAACAACACATTCTAGTTTCAGAAGAAATGGAGTGAAAGTATGTTTCCTATATTAAAAACCGACCGACTCATTTTACGAGAACTTACCGAAGAAGATGCACCGAGTATACTACAATGCTTTTCTAATACTGACGTACTGCGCTATTATGGCCAAAAACCATTACAAAATGTTGATCATGTGAAACAAGTCATTCATAACTTTAAGCTGAGTTACAATGCAAGAAGTGGTATAAAGTGGGGAATTGAATTAAAAGGCAAGAAAGAACTCATTGGTACCATTGGTTTTCACGATTGGTCTTCTGAGCATAAACGAGCTAATATAAGTTATGCCTTTCTCCCTGAACACTGGGGAAAAGGATATGCGACGGAAGCTGTTTCTGACGTTATATCATACGGTTTCCACACACTTCACTTAAAGCGGATTGGGGCAATTGTCTTTCTTGAAAATGAGGCTTCCAATAAAGTGCTATTAAAATTAGGATTTGAAAAAGAAGGCGTTCTAAAAAATTATATGTATCAAGATGATATCCCATATGATACAAATTATTATTCTTTATTAAAATGAGTTTAATAGAAATTATACGTAAAAACTCGTTTCAGCATAATGAATCAAGATAGTGGATTTTTAACGAAAGATGGGAAACCGAGCGTTTTTCATTTCTTAGATCATCATACGACTGATGCGAAGTACAATAAATTATATAATCTAAACAAAGGGCATGAGCATATTCTTACTCATGTCCCTTTTTTACGTTCTTTTTCTGTTTTCGCAATGCTTTTGGAATGTATACACAGAAAGGTTCGCTTTCCATGTAATCTCCCGTCATTGCATATGATTTAGAACGAGATCCTCCACAAACATATCGAAACCCACAAACTAAACTTTTTATAAGTTTTCAATATCATTACCTCTTTTCTAAAACCATAAAGAACGTACTATCCGGTAGCACAACCGCATTCCCAGACTCATCTTTAAAATCGATTTTCTCGCTAAGATGTTGTGTATATCCATCCTGTAAATAGTTCATAGCTTGAACGATGTTTACTTTATCTCCAAAGATACCCTTTACGAAATCCTTATAGTCGTTTGGCGTAAAGATTCCAAACTGCTCTTGCACCTCGTGAACAAAGGAATCCTCACCCCATGTATACGTATATAAGAACTCCATCGCATCGTTAACAGGCATTTTGACTGTATTGTCTGCAAGTACCTCATACTGGATTATACGCCCCTTAAATTCACGGACATACTGCTCTAAGAACTTCATTCCACCTGCATCTTTAAAATGAATCACACGCATTAACATTTTATCTTCAGTCATGATGCCATCACGAATGATAATACGACCTCCTGGCTTTATCACCTCGTAAGCACTCTGTAACCCCTTTTTAATTACTTCATGATTGAATTTCTTCCCTTCATACTCGATATAAGAGAACAGTTCATGAAGGATAGAAGAATATACAATCGTATCAACCGATTCTTTATCAAACGAACTACCTAAGTTGATTGCATCCCCTTTAATGACGTCCCAAGAACGACCTTCGTCCTGTTTCTTCTTTTTCAACGTATCAATCACGTTTTTGGAAATATCGATACCGTAGATTCGTTTATTTTCGGTCTCTTCTTCAATCATGTCTAGCATAACACCACCACCAGCTCCAACATCTACAACCGTATCTCCCTTTATATAATCAAGAATAATTCGTTTATCATCAGCCGAACTATTCATATGTTCCAAATACACTTCTTCGTTATGGAATCTATCATATGCGTCCTTTCGTAACCCGAAGAAATCAAAGAGCAGTACATTTGCTCGAGCATGCATCATATCTATCTTTTCTGCCTCTACACAGAAGATGATTAACGCCTCACCTACAGCAGAAAACTGAAACGACACATACGCAGTCTTCATATCTTCATCGACTTTAATCTCAAAAGAAACATGTGTTGTATCCGGCTTCTCGTTCTCACGGTACTCCCGTAGATACTTCTCAATAACCCGCTTACGATACACATTGTCCTTCTTCTCACCTTTGAAATCATAGTGCAACTGCTGCATCAATTTCTCGAAATGGATATGTTGAACCTTTCTAGTTCCTATCTCGTTCTTTAACATAACAAAAACTGTCCAAATATCCTCGAAGCTAAGGGCATGCATAGACGGTTCTACATACCACAAATCCTTATCAGATAAAAATGTTTGAACGTTTCTCTTCTCGCTCCCCATAATTATATCTTTTTCAAATACTGACTCCTTATGTTTTGGCGTGAGTCTATGTACACGAGAAGTAAATGGCTCCACATAACCATCAAATAGCCCATCAATTGTAATCTTCACATCGTTCTTTACTTCGCTCCACAAAGATTTTGATACACCTTCAATAATACATTGATTAAGATAGTATAGAATCTCCTTTAACCTAACGTCTCCGTATTCTTCTTTATATGTGTCAATTAAATCAATATGAGAGTTCAAACGAGCCTCTCCGCGGATATACTGCCCGATTAATCCATGTGTTCTAATTAAATCTCGAACAAACAAATACTCAGTAGAGTTTAAGTTTGTCTCTATATATTCGATAAACTGAATATCACTAAAGATATCAGCAGAACCCTCGTTATGTACCAATAGATTGATTCCGTTCTTCTTCCATTTCTCTCGCTGTTTTAAAGAGCCTACCTTTGCAAGCTCACTATACGTTAGTACTTTTTCAATAATGCGATACGCTTCTTCATCTAAAGACAATCCATCTAACACTTGCAGCGTACGGTGTACATAGTACAACACCGCATCTGTTTTTAATTCACCAAGTACTTGTACATTCTCATAGTTTTGATGTATCTCCTCTGCCTCGATTAGATACTTTAACCACGTAGGGAGAATATTAGAAAACCCTTCAATGTATTTATTTAGAATCTCAATATTTTTCACCTTATTTACCCCCATATATAATCAATTTCAGTAGTATGGTCTGGGATATCTTCTCTAAAAAGATTATCACCTTATGCCCCCTTTACCATCTATATCTCTTTCAAATACAAATGCATCAAACCGAGTCTTTTTATCATGTAAAAGAGAGTTATCAATTTCGTTTCTAACATGCCAAGTTTGTAACACATTCTTTTGTTCATCTCTTATTTTAACTTCATCAGGAATTTCGGCGGAATAAACAGCAGGACGCAGCGAAGCATTTCTTACATTAATAAACATTTGTTGTGATAGAATCAACCGAAAATAGAAACGGCAAGCGGGTGCACTCCACTTGCCATTTTTTCATAGCTTAGTATGTATTTGAATTTCTTTTGCTTTCTCTTTTTCACCCTTCACTCGTACAATTAAATCATATGATCCGGATTTTGGCGCTTCAAAAGAAAGCAGACCTTCTTGTTGAGAAGTGACTTCTTCTTCATAAATAACCTTATCACCTTTTGTAACTTGCAATAAAATCGTACCTTCTTCAACGGCTGCTTCATAAGGAATTTCCACATTTCCTTTTTCAGCTTTAATCGTTTGCACATCGTAATACCCTTGCAACGAACCAATTTTTAAAGTCGTTTCGCCATTTTTTTGAACCTTTGTGACTTGTGTTGCTGTATTGCATGCGCTTAACAATACAACAAGAGTGAGAATCATAAATAAACGTAGTAATTTCATAGAAATTCTCCTTTTTTATGTATATGAATTAAATTTCTAACTCTAAATTTTGTACCATCTTATTTCCCACCTCTTAAAATAACTGTTTTTATAATAAAATAAGTAATAGAAAATAATAAACAAGTACCCATTGTACCAAAAACTGCAACTGAGATGTTACCTGCTAATGTTTCATTTGGATCTAATGCATTAGGTAAAATTGTACCCAAAATTGCAATACAGGCTAATACAACCATAAAATATTTAAATCTTTTTATTTTCTTTTTCATACTAATTATCCCCTTTATTCCTTAACATTAACTTCTAAACCAAATCCCATAAACCTACATCAGGACCTAATGGTACATGGAATTTGACTCTGCTTTTTCTAGCTTCAAAGGATCCCCCTAGATTCCCAAATTAATATCCCCAAGTATTATACATACCAATTAATTCATATAGAAAAAGCCCGTTCAATTCAAATACTTAAGCTCCCTTATTTTTATAATACTCAAATAATTATACACAAACATCGCTATCGATTCATCTTAATACCTCATTTACCTTTTAAGTATATCAATGACAAAATATATAATTTAATATTTTTTATATAATTAAAAACAAACATAGTTACAACAAGAGATTGTTTTTATGCTGATTTGTACTGTATTCCCTTATTCCATGTACTCTTTAAAAAAACCTTACTTTTTAAAAAGTAAGGTTTTTTGTATTTATTCATTAGCGATATAAGCATTCTTATACGTATAAACACCACCAAATTGATGCTTCTCAATTCCTTTTACATAATCCTTTTGTACGTAGGCTGATCCCATTTGATAAAGCGGTGCAACTGCAGCATCCTCTAGCAGAATACGCTCGGCCTCTTGCAATGCTTCCCATCTTTTCTTTTGATCTAGTACAAAATCGCTTTTCGCTTTCTTTATTAATTCATCGTAGTGAAGGTTAGAATAATTCATTTTGTTATTCTGATTATCCGTCGTAAAGAGTTCTAAATAACTAATTGGGTCTTTATAATCCGGTCCCCAATTTGCCATAGATATATCGTAATCTCCTGTTTGTTCTAACTGTAATTTTTGCTTAAATGGCTGTTGTTTAATTTGTATCGTTAATCCTTGCAAATTCTTTTCTAAGTCACCTTTTATATATTCTGCTATACGTTTTGCATTATCTTGTTCAAACGTTAAAAACTCTAGGTTTACTTGTTCTACTCCAAGCTCTTTTTTCGATTCTTCCCAAATCTTTTTCGCATTTTGCAAATCATATGAAGAAAGATCTCCGTTTTCTTTTCTAAAATCTTTGCCAGTCTCTTCATTTATATGACCAGCCGGTACAAGTTCGCTTGCAGGTTTTGCCCCGTTATTAATAAAGTGAGCAACGAAATCTTCTTTATTTAACGCGAATGAAATAGATTGACGCACCTTTTTATTTGCTAACGCACTATTTTTTTCATTAAAACGTAGCATAGCAATTCCTGAATCGCTCGACATATGTAAGTCCTTACTTCCCTTATACTTGTCTACAAATTGAGAATTAATAGGCACTCGATCCAAATCACCAGCTTCGTATAAATTAACAACCGTCATTGTATCTTTTACAATTTGAAAGTTTATTTCGTCTAATTTCACTTTCTTTTGATCCCAATATGTAGCATTCTTCTTTAATTGAAACTCTTGTTCATGCTTCCACTTCTCTAATACAAATGGCCCGTTATATATGAGATTACTAGGTTCCAATGCATAATTCTTTCCTTGTTCTTTCAAAAATGATTCATGCTGTGGTAAGTAAATCGGCAGTGCTAACAACTGTAAAAAATACGGAATTGGCTGTTCGAGTTCCACTTCTAACGTATAATCATTTATTGCTTTAACCCCAAGTGTATCAAGAGGCATTGTTCCTTTATTAATTTCTTTCGCATTTTTCACATGAAAGAGCATGTACGCATATTGAGATGCTGTTTCAGGTTTAATTGCACGTTTCCACGCAAACATAAAATCATTTGCTGTCACACTGTCTCCATTTGACCATTTTGCATCTTTACGCAAATCAAATGTATATTTTTTACCATCTTTACTTCTTTTAAACGATTTTGCTACCGCTGGAATAGGCTGATCTTGATCATCTAATACATACAAACCTTCAAATATGTTTTGCATAACGTGCGCTGATGTACCATCCATCGTTTTCGCAGTATCAAGAGAAGGAATTTCTTCTGATACTGTTACATTTAACACTTGTTTTTTAGCTTCTGCATCACTTTTATTCGCTTTATTATTACAAGCTGTTAATAATAAAGTTGTAACAAGTGCCATTACCATTAAATGGCTCTTTTTTTGCTTCATGAATTGTTCTCCTTAAGTATAAAATATTATAAAGCGTTATATATTATAGCAGAAATATGAACAGAAAGATGCGACATTCTTTTGAATATTTATTCGTTCAAGAAAAAAGCTATCCTTTTAAAAAAGGATAGCTTTTTCAACTACATATAATTACCTATCTTTGTAAACCTCGTTTATAACGACTCGCTTCAAATATAATACGCTCTTCATCTAACGTTTTACATTCACCATTCCAAACGACACGTTTTCCGTTAATAATTACATCGCTTATATCTTTTCCACTAGCGGCATATACAAGGTGTGATAACACTTCATCTGCTGGTTGTAAATGCGGCTTATTAGACGGATCAATCGTAATAAAATCGGCACACTTTCCAACCTCAAGTGATCCTGTTTGTTTCATGCCGATTACTTCAGCAGCTCCTTTAGTCGCAAGTGTAAGAGCCGTTTCAACTGGTAATGCTGTTGCATCTTGATGAATACCTTTTTGTAGTAAAGTCGCTATACGCATTTCTTCAAACATATCTAAATTGTTATTAGATGCCACACTATCTGTTGCAATTCCTACTTTCACTCCTGCTTCTAGCATCGCTTTTACATTCGCTATACCAGAACCTAGTTTTAAATTACTATTCGGGTTATGAGCTACTCGAACATCATGTTCTGCTAAAAATGCACGCTCATTTTCATTTAATACTACACCGTGTGCAATAACTGTTGGGCGTTTAAATAAACCGCAACTTGCTGCATATTCTACTGGACGTTTTCCGTACTGTGTTTCAATATCACGTACTTCACGCTCTGTTTCCGAAAGATGAATATGAACCATCGTTTGATTTTCTACTGCAATACGAGCACACTCTTCTAACAGTTCTGTAGAACATGTATATGGACTATGCGGCGCAACCATCGTAGTTAACATACCACTTTCGTTATAGTAACGCTTCACATATTTTTCAGCTTCTTCAATCGCTTTCTTCTCATCGTCCTTCTTTCCGAAGCTAAATAAAGTTCTTGAAACAGCAGCTCGCATCCCACTCTTTGATACCGTTTCCATAATTGCATCTTGATCTACTCCAATTGGATTAAACATATCAGAGAATGATGTTGTACCACTTTTCACCATTTCAAGTAATCCTAATTCCGTACTAGCAACCGCAAGCTCTGGCGTAAACTGACTTTCAAGTGGCCAAATTCTCGTCTCCAGCCATGGTTGTAATAACATATCATCGCCAATACCTCTTAAGAGACTCATTACAACGTGTGTATGTGTATTTACAAGCCCTGGTAAAACCCACTTTCCTTTCATATCAATTACTTCATCTACTTCAAAATCATTAGCGAATTCTCCGCTCTTTACATCTATAATTTGATCATTTTCTACAATGATATATCCATTTTCTATCACTTCGTTTTGTTCATTCATCGTTACGATTGTAGCGTTTACATAAGTTGTTTTCAAAAGTATTTCCCCTTTCAACTCTATGAAGTTCCCTTTAATAAGTTACCACCATTATAGTAACTTATTAAAGATTAAGAGTCAAAAGATAATTTGAATTCTTTCATTATCTTTTCCTTCAAAATGCTATATTGTTTTTCATTTGTATCCGCAAATGCTTCTTCCCGATTTGATTTCTCATCCATATAATCCATTTCTCTATTGAATTGAGCCCCTGTAAAATCAAGCCTCTTCCCATCTATACAGTTATAAAAGTGCCACACCTCTCCTATTTTTGTCTTCTTGATTTGCCCTCCGCATATATCTTGAATGACTAAAGCCGTTACACCACACTGTCCCTTTGCTGGATTTTCACTTGTCCACTTTGAACTCGTTTCAATCGACCACGATTTTATTAGTGCTTCATATATTCTTTTTCTCTTTATATGATCCATTTTCAGCTTCTCCTACTATTAATTGTTTTACACATCATATTTCAAAAGAGGCAGTAATCGCTCCTTAAAAACCGTTGATGGTGTTTCCCCGATTAACTTTGCTCCCATCTTCAAGTAAAACCCTTTTGCATTCGGATCACTATCAATTGTAAAACTTTTTATTCCTAGTTCATTTGCTTTTTCTATTACATACTCCCAAAGTATTTTCCCGTACCCTTTCCCTTTGTAACGAGGATGAATGTATAGGAAATCGAGAGCATTTTCATTACGTAAAAATGAAAAAAATCCAATCATCGTATTATCGTTTTCTAAAACATATACAAAATTATTTTTTATGTACTCATCGGTAATTGTTAAATCTTCCTTACAAGCAAGTATGAATTCTTCGCTATAGTTCCACGTTGCTTTTGAATGTAGTGCGAGTTCACTTAATTCATTTACTTCACTTAATAACGCTTTTCTTATCTTCATGATTCTTTCTCCTCACATTCAATATATAAACTCTTAAAATGATTCGAAAAGTAATTTAAAAAACCTCTTATTTCCGTAAATAAGAGATTACTTTTATAAATCTTTATTATAGGTAACAATTTTTGAAAAGAAAAAGAACGCCATTCCTGAAAATTGACGTTCTTTTTCTTTTAACCTTTATGGCATATTATATTGAGAGTCATTTGTTTTACTATTTTTATACTACATAACTATATATTTTCTACTACTGCTTCAAGCATTGTTCCATTTTTAGCATAATTCGTATGCCAAGAAAAAGCTTTTTCTAAAACATGAGGGGTTTGTCCACCTCTTGTTTGTGCTTCTTCGAAATAAGCTCTTAGCTGGTCACGATACATTGGATGTACGCAATTCTCAATAATTAGTTCCACTCTTTCTCTTGGCGCTAGTCCTCTTAAGTCCGCATACCCTTGTTCAGTGACGATAACATCTACATCGTGTTCCGTATGGTCTACATGCGAAACGAAAGGAACGATACTTGAAATGTTGCCGCCTTTTGCAATCGATTTAGTAACAAAGATAGCTAAACGCGCATTTCTTGCAAAATCGCCAGAACCACCAATACCGTTCATCATTTTTGTACCTAAAACGTGAGTAGAATTAACATTTCCGTATATATCTAATTCTAAAGCAGTATTAATCGAGATTAATCCAAGGCGACGAATGATTTCAGGATGATTAGAAATCTCTTGCGGGCGCATCATTAATTTATCACGATATTTTTCAAAGTTAGAAAATACTTGTTGCATTTTCTCTTCAGAAAGCGTGATGGAGCAGCAGGAAGCAAAATTGACTTTCCCAGCATCCATTAGATCAAAGACCGCATCCTGTAAAACTTCAGAATACACTTCTAAATTTTCAAACTCCGAATCTAGCATACCGTGCAATACTGCATTAGCAACTGAACCAATTCCAGATTGTAACGGCGCTAAACGATTTGTTAATCGACCTACTTTAACCTCTTCTCGAAGGAACTCTATTAAATGCTGTGCCATAATGACAGTTTCTTCATCTGGAGGAACAATTGTCGATGGCGAATCCAGTTGATTCGTAAACACAATTCCCTTCACTTTTTCAGCATCAATCGGAATACCGATTGTTCCAATTCGATCATCCGTTTTTACGAGCGGAATTGGGAGTCTTTCCCCTTGTTTACCTGGTTCATATAAATCATGTAGCCCCTCTAGTTGCGTAGATTGAGCCATATTCATTTCAATAATAATGGACTTAGCATGTAAGGAGAATGCTAAGGAATTTCCAATTGAAGTGGTTGGAATAATCATGCCATCTTCAGTAATCGCAACCGCTTCCAAAATAGCGACATCTATATCCATAACGTCAGCACGGAGTAACTCTGCTGTATGAGATAAGTGCTGATCCACAAATAAAAAGTCTCCGTTATTAATTCCTTTTCGCATAGTCGCATCAGCTTGGAAGGGCAATCTTTTCCCTAAAATTCCTGCCTCAGCAAATAATTTATCTACATCCGAACCTAAGGAAGCCCCTGTATAAACATTCACTTTAAAAGATTTATCATTCTTCACTCGGTTTACAAGTGCAAATGGGACTGCTTTTACATCCCCAGCGCGTGTAAATCCACTTAAACCTAAAGTCATTCCACTTTCAATCCATGAAGCTGCTTCTTCAGGTGTAACTACTCGATCTTTTAAACGTTGATCCCTAATTCTATCTAAATTATTCTCCATATGTAATCCCTCTCTTAATGAATATTCATAATTATTTTACACATTAACAGTATCAAAATAGGAATTTTCTTACACAATGCCGAAAATTCAGATAAAACAGCGAATCTAGGTTCTAAAGCAGAAACATTTAGAATCCTAGAAGCTTACGAAAATAGCTAGCATATGATTGACTCACTGGTACCCTCTCTCCGTTATCCATAGAAAGTAAAAAAGTAGAATGCGTATCAGGGTAAATCGCTTTAATATGATTAACATTTACAATAAAAGAACGGTGACATCTAATAAAAGAATCTTTCGGCAGCAAGTATTCGAATTCTTGTAGCGAGTACTTATGTGTTCCTGTTAACTCTTCTGAATTCACATACGTCTTTTTATCTTTAGCTTCTAAATACATGACCTTTGAGAAAGGAACTGGAACCCAGCCGTCTGTTGTTTTTAAAGTAACGACCGACTTACCATCCGTTAAAGCGGGATAAATTGCCGTCACGCAACCTTCAATCTTGCCATTATTTGAAAAAGGTACGGCCATTCCATGATAAGGAATACCGAAAACATCTCGGTTAATAAACTCAGAGGCTTTTTGCTTCGTTATCATTGCTTTATGAGCAATCGTCCCTTCCTTAATAGGATCTCCGGTGCTAATCTTTAAATCAATTCGTTTGCTTGGTCGATAGTAAATATATTCTTTCGTATTTGAAACGGCGATTGATATTTCATCTGAAAATAATTCCCCAACAACATCTAGTAGTATACCTAATGTTTTATCTTCCATATTATTAACACCTCATTTACTATTATACTACTATTATGATTTATAAAACCGTTCAGCAATTTGAACGGTTTTACAGATTATTTAGTTCACCTTAGCCCCATAACATCTTGCTACTGCAACTGCCTGCGCTATATCTAATTTCACATTTTTTAAATCAAAACTTGTAAAATCAATTCTATCAACTACCGCCCCTTTTAAATCTGCACCACTAAGTTTCGCCTTACCTAATTGTGCACCTGTTAAATCTGCTTCACGTAAATCTGCTTTTTCTAAATTACATTCATATAGGTCAGCTTCAATTAAACGTATACCCTTTAACATTTGTTTACTTAAGTTCGCGAACCTTAAATTCGTATATGACCAATCGCCCGATATTATAGTTATTCCATCTAAATTCGCTTCTTCAAAATCAGAGCCAGTCATTTTACATTCTTCAAACTTCGATACGAATAAATTCACACCAACAAACTTACAATTCGCAAATGTAGTTCCTTGATGGATAGAAGCGTTAAATAGAGCACCGGTAAAATCACATTCTATAAAATTACAATTTTCAGTAGAAACTTCCGATGCATCTATCCCTCTAAAACGGCATTTTATGAAAGTACAATTTTTCAATTCCTCTTCTTTAATCAAAACATCTTGAAAATCTATTTCTATATACTCTTTATTTACAAATTCACTCATAACTATTCCTCCGTCTCCTTAAAGAAACCTCACTTGAAAAAAGTGAGGTTTCTTCTCATACAATATGTCCATCTAACCAAGAAATCAAATCTTGAAATACTTCATCTCGATTTACTTCATGGAACATTTCATGTCTTCCATTTTCATATAGACGCAATGTTACATCTTTCACGCCACATTTTTTATAATTTTCATATACTTCTTTTACACCTTTCCCCATATCCCCAACAGGATCACGATTTCCTGAAAAAATATGTATTGGAAGGTTTTTCGGTGTTTTCTTAAACTCTTCTAGTTTATTTACTTCTAATACCCCAGAAAATAATTCACGATAAAAACTTGTTGTACAAATAAATCCACATAAAGGATCCGCAATATATTTATCAACTTGATTATTATCTGAAGATAACCAATCAAATTTCGTACGATTTGGTTTAAAGTGCGAATTGAAATTTCCGAAAGATAAAAAGTTTAGCATCGGACTTTTCGTTTTTGCCCCGCGTAGTTTCATCTCGATTGTCGCTACTTTATGACCAATGACTCCTAAGAATCCCGGGTTCCCACCAGTTCCTGAAATAAGGAATCCATCATATAATCCACCTTTAAGTTGTACAGCACGTCTTGATAAAAAAGAACCCATACTATGTCCAAGTAAAAACAACGGGCATGTCTGCTCTTTTCTTATCGTTTCTGATACAAAAATAACATCAGACACAGCCTCATTCCAACCTACATTTGGTTCAAAATGACCATAATCTTCTTCTCTTTTCACTGTTTTCCCATGACCTTTATGATCATGCGCATAAACACCATACCCTGCTTCTAATAAAGCAGCAATAAAGTCTGTATAAACACCTGCATGTTCTGTCATACCATGTGCAATTTGAATAATCCCTCGCGGATCTCTTTCTGGTAGCCACTTACGTAAATAAATTTCCGATCCATCCAATGCCGTAACGAAACTTTCCTGTACGTTCATTTCGTCAGCCCCCAACTCTATTATGTATATCAAAAAATGAATATCCATTCATTATTCTTATTATGTATTATATGCAATTGCTTTCATTATGACAAATACTGCACTTTTCCAATTAGCTCTATAACTATTATGTTGACGAATTTAAAATAAAATTATATAGTAACTTACATAAAGTAATTATTATATTTTTGGGAGGTTTCTATTATGATGCCATCATTATTTTTAGCACACGGATCACCGATGCTTGCTATTCAAGATACAGAATATACAAGTTTTTTAAAAACACTTGGAGAAACATATAAACCGAAAGCAATTGTTATTTTTACTGCTCACTGGGAAAGTGAAGTATTAACGATTTCCTCATCAGATAACGAATATGAAACAATTTATGATTTTGGAGGTTTTCCTCCTGAGTTATATGAAATTAAATATCGTGCGAAAGGCTCTTCTAACATTGCATCTATGTTAGAAACAAAATTTAAAAACAAAGGTATTCCAGTCCATCATAATATGACGAGAGGTTTAGATCATGGCTCATGGACACTCTTGCACCGCATGTATCCAGAAGCAAATATTCCTGTCGTCCAAATATCAGTCAATCCATTCCTTCCTGCAAAAGAACAATTTGAAATTGGAGAAGCACTAAAAGGACTTGGGCAAGAAGATATTTTAGTAATCGGGAGCGGTGTTACCGTTCATAATTTACGAGCTTTAAAATGGAATCAAACGACACCCGAACAATGGGCAATTGAATTTGATGATTGGATTATTAAACATATGCAGACTACTGATAAAGATGCATTATTTAATTGGGAGAAAAATGCCCCTCATGCACAACTAGCAGTACCAAGAGCAGAGCATTTTGTTCCTTTATTTATCGCTATGGGAAGTGGCGATAATAACGGTGAAGTCATTCACCGTAGTTACGAGCTTGGTACATTAAGCTATCTTTGTCTCCAATTTTAAAGAAAAGGATGAAGCAATCGTTGCTTCATCCTTTTTCTTTTTCATTCACTTAGTTAACTAACTTCCAAATGTCGTTTCTCTGATACCTCTTCGTTCTTATTGTGAAAATAAACCCAAATGCACGCAATAAATAATAGTGATGAAGTAGAAAAGAAAACATATTGGAAGCCCGCATGTGCTGCAATTTGTCCACCAAGTACTGGTCCAATCATATTTCCTAAAAACTGAAACGATTGATTATACCCAAATATTCTTCCCGTTACATGGGTTGGTGTATGTTGTTTTAGTAGAGTTTGTACGGAAGGTAATAGTCCTGCTTGTGCAATACCTAATAAAAAGCGAAGAATTAATAGTTGCCAAGCTGAGGTTACAAATGCTTGCGGAATAAAAATAATTCCTGCAGCAAACAACGCTACAACTAACGTTTTTTGAGGACCGATATGATCTGATAATCTACCTAACTTAGGAGCTGCCATAATAATCGCTAAACCTGTCGCAGACATGACTGCGCCTGCAATCATTTCAATATGAGCTGTTCCTGGGCCTTCTAAATTCTTTACATACAATGTAATAATAGGTTGAATTGACATGTTCGCAAGTTGAATAATAAATGTTGTTACAAATAAACTAATAATTAAATGCTTTGCTGGAACCATCGTCCATACTTTTTTCTGTTGTACTTTTTTTGCTTGAGCGGAGTGATTCTCTTCATGTAGGAAGAAAAAAACGATGAGAAAAGAAAGGAATAAAAAAGCTCCTGTAACAAGAAAAACATGGCGCATTCCAATTAACTCAGACAAATAACCACCAAGTAATGGGCCAAGTAAAGAACCGCTCACGCCACCTGTTGAAATTGTGGAGATTGCCCAACCTGAATGTTCTTTCGGAGTTTCTGCTGCAATAAATGTCATCGCCGTTGAAAGGAAACCAGATACTGCTCCCATTAAAAATCTTAGTGCTACTAATTGATACACATCCGTTACAAATCCCATAAGCGTCATAATAATCGCCATACCTAGGCTCGCACGAATAAGCATCAATTTCCGTCCATGTATATCACCCAGCTTTCCCCATATTGGTGATACGATCGCACCCATTAAAAATGTTATACCAAATGCAAGTCCCGACCACTGTGCAATACTAGAAGTGCCAGTTACTCCTAATTCCTCAATATAAAAAGATAAAAAAGGAATTACTAAACTCATACCGGCTGCAGTGGTAAAACAACCTAGCCAACAAATCATTAAATTTCGTTTCCAGCTGGCCATTTTCACACCTTCTTTCTTTAGATACCCATTCTACACCCTTTCTTGTAAAAAGTTTAGTAATTTGCTTTATTTGTAAGATTTACTACAAAACCCGCTATTTTCTAGTAAAAACCACTACATCTTTACATTATTTTCATAAAAAAACCAACTCCCCTATATGGAGTTGGTTACTTATTCTCTAACGGTATTAAACGCGCATCACAATTTCGCTCATAAAACTCAATCGGACCTGCTTGTCCAATAATTACGTATTCATATCCTTCTTGCTTCATACTATGTAAACAACGATGTAACAATTGCTTCCCTACACCTTTCACTCGATTTTGTTTCGCTGTGCCCATTGGACCAAACAATCCCTTCTTTCCTCTCACTACATCATAACAAGCGAAGCCTACTATCGCTTCTTCTTGTTCTGCTATATAAATAGGTAAATTATCTTTATATGTACGAAATCCATACGCTATCGAATGCAGCCAACGTTCACCAAATTCCGCCTCAACAAAACTTGCTAATTTTTCGAAATCAGAAGAGCTAGCCTTTCTAACAGTACAAGTTAAATCATTATAAGTAGGAACAAAACATTTTAGATCAACCGCTAAATCTCTTGGCTCAGCTATAATATGTAATATATCTCTTTGTATTTGTGCATTTTCAATAAACGTATTTACACGAAATAGTGCATATATAACATGCCCTTCATTCATTATTACTTGCTGAAAACGTTCCATAAATTTCTTCGCTATTTGTAAAATTTCTAGCACCTTATAAGATACCTTATATTGTCCTATTTTTTTATACTCTTGATCCGTTAAATCGTATTGTTTTCGTAATGAAAGTTTTTCTAAAAAATCCGTACCCACGTTACGAAACAAATACATATACAACTCGCTGCAAACTCCAGCACCTTCTTTACACATGCCTATAAGCAGATGAGCTGGTTGAATGATATTACTTTCTGCCTCTTCTGCTGCAATCTTCAATATGTTATGAACACGTTTTGTAAATTTATACTCCTCCATATGTATCTCCACCCCCTATTACTTTACTATTAAACCGTAACCATAAATAAGTGAAACAATTATTCCAACTACCAATATACCTGGCAGTAAATTTGCCACTTTAATTTTAATAATACCAAGTAAGTTCAATCCAATAGCGGCTATCATAATACCACCTGTAGCTGTCATTTCCACTATAAATTGATTCATTAATTCTTTCGGGACCAAACTATTAATTTGTGTTGCAAAAACCGCAATCCCTCCTTCGTATAAAATAACTGGAATCGCCGAAAATACTACACCAATTCCTAAAGTTGTCGTTAATATAATAGAAATAAATCCATCGATAATCGCCTTTGTAAATAAAATATCATGATTGCCGCGAATCCCGCTGTCGAGTGCACCAAGTATCCCCATCGCACCAATTGCAAAAATTAAAGTAGCTGTTACAAAACCTTCTGATATGCTCCCTTTCCCTTTCGATCCAACTTTATTTTCTAGCCAATCTCCTAACTGTTTTAATTTCCCCTCTAATTGTAGCCATTCCCCGATGACGGTACCAATAACTAAACTTAGTATGACAACAAGAAAATTTTCACTTTTCAATGCCATTTGAAGTCCAAGCACAGTAACCGCTAAACCGATTGCATGCATAATTGTTCCCTTCATACTTTCTGGAATTCTACTAAATAATTTACCTAGTAAAGTACCAAATATAATACAAACCCCATTTACAACTGCTCCTAATATAACCATTTCTCATTCTTCACCCTTCGAATTCTTTATTTCTATATTTTGGTTTATACATTGATTTACAGGTTATCTATATGTTAACTTAATATTGAGAATATTAACAAATGTTTTTCACTACATAAACCGCAATTTTTTGTAGTTATACATAAAGTGAAACTTTAACTAGCGCGAGTTTTACTGCCCACAAATTGCGGTATAAACTCAAAAGGGACGGTATTTATGAAAACTTTACTAAAACGATTTCTGTTAATAGCCTTTTGCATTACACCAATTGTTTTATTAATTAACTACTCTTTTACTTCAAAAGCGAAAGACAAACCCGATTTGCAAAACAAATCTAGTAAAACCGCTTCAACAAGTGAAAAGAAAATAGAAGATCAGGAAATTACACTCACCTTCTCTGGTGATACTATGTTCGATTGGCAATTACGTCCTGTAATCGAAAAAAACGGGGCTGATTATCCATTCCAACATGTAAAAGAAGAAATAACAAAAGCTGATATTTCTTTCGTTAATTTAGAGTCAGCATTTACAACGAGAGAAAAAAAAGCACCTGGGCAACTATTTTGGATTAAAAGTGATCCATCCACACTACAAGCTATAAAAAACACTGGATATGACATCGTAAATATCGGGAATAACCATACACTTGATTATGGGCAAGATGGATTATTAGACACGATTTCTCACGTAGAAAAATTAAAGTTCCCATACATTGGAGCCGGAAAGAATGAAAAGGATGCCTATACCGCACGAGAAATTACTGTAAAAGGGAAAAAGTTCAAATTTCTTTCCTTCGTTCGATTTATGCCTGATACGAATTGGGTAGCTCGTGACAAACCTGGCGTTGCGAACGGATATGATTTAAATCTTGTAACAAAAACAATTAAAGAGCAAAAGAAAGATGCAGACTATTTAATCGTCTATATGCATTGGGGCGTTGAAAAATCCAATCGTCCGGTAGAATACCAAAAACAATATGTACCTAAAATGGTTGAAGCAGGAGCTGACGCGATTGTCGGAAGTCACCCACATTGGCTACAAGGATTTGAGTATTATAATAAAGTTCCTATCGCTTACTCATTAGGAAACTTTTTATTCCCAAGTTATGTGAGCGGGAAAAGCGCCGAAACTGGCGTATTAACTTTAACTTTTAAAGGAAAGGATGTCCAAATGTCATTCAATCCTTACATCATTCGCAACAACCAAGTTTCCCCTGTAAATGAGGAAGAAAAGAAAAAAGCTCTACAATATTTACAAACGATTTCAACTGACGTAGAAATTGATGAAGCAGGGGAAATAAAAAATAAACGCAACTAGACAGCGCAAGATAAATTTCTCTGTAACATACATTAGAGGATAGGTGATGAATATGCTAAAAGACTTATTAGAAAATATAAACCTCTTAGAAAACATCTATAAAATGTCTATAGCAATCCTACTTTTATGTTCCTTTTATTCTGTGAGACTATTTAAAAAAATAAAGCGAGAGCGAAATCTTACTCCCTTTGAATTTACAATGTATGTAATTATTCGCATTGCGATATTTTTTTGGTTAGCTAGCTTTATTCTTCTTGAATTTAATGAGTATCTAGTTTAACTTTAAAAAAGATAGAACAAGCATTATATTTCCCCGCTTGTATCTATCTTTTTTATTTGGGTGCTAACTCTTTCCTTCTATTAAATAAGTAAATCAAACAAAACAGGATTTTTATTAAGCTCCATAAATTGAATATTATTTTCTTTAAAACGAGTAATTAATTGCTCATAATCCTCTTTATGTTTTAACTCTACTCCGACTAGTGCTGGGCCATTTTCTTTATTATGCTTCTTAATATACTCAAAGCGCGTAATATCATCTTCTGGCCCTAACCCTTTATCAAGAAATTCTCTTAGCGCACCTGAACGCTGCGGGAATTCAATGATAAAATAATGCTTTAACCCTTCGTAAATGAGCGAACGTTCTTTCATTTCTTGCATTCTATCAATATCATTATTTCCACCACTTAGCGTACATACAACTGTTTTACCTTTTATTTCATCTCTATATAAATCAAGCGCTGCAATAGATAGTGCACCAGCCGGTTCAGCTACAATTGCATTTTTCTTATACAGTTCTAAAATCGTCGTACAAACCTTTCCTTCTGGTACTAAAACAATATCATCAATTACATCTTTACAAGTTTCAAATGTTAACTTCCCTACCTTTTTAACAGCTGCCCCATCAACAAAACTATCTATTTTCTCCAATGCGACATTTTCATTTTGAAGAAAAGCCTCTTTCATAGATGCAGCTCCCATTGGCTCTACACCAATGATCTTTGTAGCAGGACTAACACCTTTAACATATGTACCAACACCTGATGCTAATCCACCACCGCCGATTGCTGTAAAGATATAATCAACTGGTTTCTCCATATCATGCATAATTTCAACTGCCACTGTTCCTTGACCAGCAATAACATACGAATCATCGAACGGATGAACAAACGTCATTCTATTATCCTCACAATAGCGCTGCGCTTCTTGGAAAGAGCTATCAAATGTATCACCAACTAATACAATTTCTGCAAAATCACCACCGAAAAATTGTACTTGCGATACTTTTTGTTTAGGCGTCGTTGTTGGCATGAAGATTTTTGACGGAATCTTCAATAAATTGCACGTATAAGCAACTCCTTGTGCATGATTACCTGCACTTGCACAAACAACACCGTTTTGTAATTGTTCTTTCGATAAACTTTGAATTAAATTGTACGCACCACGGATTTTGAAAGAGCGAATTAATTGTAAGTCTTCTCTTTTTACATAAACGTCACAATCATATTTCTCAGATAAAACTGTATCACGTTGTAACGGTGTTTTAATAACGATATCTTTCATGCAATTATGAGCCATTAAGATATCTTCAATTTTCACTCTCTCCTTTACCTTCTGCACCATTTCATATCATCCTTATCTCTTTTAAATTGGCTCAATCAAAATTCGGGATTTTTAGAACTGCACCTGTATTCGCCGATGTTACCATCTGTGCATAACGTCCAAGCCAGCCAGTTTTCACTTTCGGTTCTGGTCGTTTCCATTCTTTTTTACGCTTATCTAATTCTTCATCACTAACTCTTACTTCTAACAATCTTTCCTCAACATCGATACAAACGATATCCCCTTGCTTGAGAAGTGCAATCGTTCCGCCCGCAGCTGCTTCTGGCGAAATATGCCCTACCGAAATACCACGTGAAGCTCCAGAAAAACGACCATCCGTTAATAGCGCAACATCTGCACCTAATCCCATACCAGCAATCGCTGATGTTGGTGCTAACATTTCCGGCATACCAGGGCCGCCTCTTGGTCCTTCATAGCGAATAACAACTACATCGCCTTTCTTAACCTTTCCAAGCATAATGCCCGCAAGCGCCTCATCTTGTGAATTAAAAATAACGCAAGGTCCTTCAAATCGTTTTACTTCTGTTGCCCCACTTTTAATAACTGCCCCATCTTTCGCAAGGTTTCCTTTTAATATACGTAATCCCCCTTCTTCACTATGAGGGTTTTCGAGAGAATGAATAACTTCCTTATCTTTAATCTCTGCATGAGCAATGTTTTCTCTTAACGTCTGCCCAGTAGCCGTTATTCGGTCTAGATGAAGTACCCCTTCTTTTCGGCTCATCTCTTTCAAAATTGCACTAATCCCGCCCGCTCGATCAATATCTTCCATATGCCAATTGGAAGCAGGGCTTACTTTACATAAATGTGGTACACGTCTTGAAACGGCATCAATGCGGTTCATATCGTAATCTAATCCAGCCTCTTGCGCGAGCGCCAATGTGTGCAACACTGTATTTGTTGAACCGCCCATCGCCATATCAAGTGCGAACGCATCATCAATTGCTTCTTCCGTTACAATGTCTCGCGGTTTAATATCTCTTTCAATTAAAATCTTTAATTTCTCTGCTGCTTGTTTAATTAATTCTTCGCGTCTTGGATCGATGGCTAAAATACTTCCGTTACCCGGAAGAGCTAAACCTAATACTTCACATAAACAGTTCATAGAGTTCGCTGTAAACATACCGGAACAAGAACCACAAGATGGACAGCCATGATCTTCAATATCCTTTAATTCTTCTTCTGAAATTTTACCAGATTGATAAGCTCCTACTCCTTCAAAAACAGAACTTAAATCGACAACTTCTCCTTTAGATGTTTTTCCAGCCGCCATCGGACCACCTGAAACGAATACAGTTGGAATGTTAATACGAAGTGCAGCCATCATCATACCGGGTGTGATTTTGTCACAGTTTGGAATACAAATCATACCATCAAACCAATGTGCATTTACAACCGTTTCTACTGAATCTGCTATGATTTCACGACTCGGAAGCGAATAACGCATACCGATATGCCCCATCGCAATACCGTCATCTACTCCAATTGTATTAAATTCAAATGGAACCATACCTGCTGCACGCACTGCTTCTTTAACAAGTTTCCCAAACTCATTTAAGTGCTTATGACCTGGAATAATTTCAATAAAAGAATTACAGATAGCTATAAACGGTTTATCAAAATCTTCATCTTTCAAACCAGTTGCTTTTAATAAACTACGGTGCGGCGCTTTATCAAAACCTTTTTTAATCATGTCACTTCTCATCTTGTCAAATCCCCTCTTACGTATTTTTCACTTATAATCTCTTATTCTATTTCTTTACTAATTCTTTCGGTGCGTGAATCCAGCTCATCATTTCACGAAGCTCTGCTCCTACTTTTTCTAACTGATGATTTTGTTCTGCTTTTTTCATCGCATTATACGTTGGTCGCCCAGCTTGATTTTCTAAAATCCACTTCTTCGCGAATTCACCTTGCTGAATTTCTGTAAGTACTCGTTTCATTTCTTTCTTTGTTTCATCTGTAACAATTCTCGACCCTGTTACATAATCTCCGAACTCTGCCGTATCGGAAATAGAATGGCGCATGTTCGTTAAACCACCTTCGTACATTAAATCAACAATTAACTTTAATTCATGTAAACATTCAAAGTATGCAATTTCAGGACGATATCCGCCTTCTGTTAATGTTTCAAAACCAGCTTTCACAAGTGCCGTTACCCCGCCGCAAAGCACTGCTTGCTCACCGAATAAATCCGTCTCTGTTTCTTCTTGGAATGTCGTTTCAATTACGCCTGCACGTGTACAGCCTACACCTTTTGCATACGCAAGAGCTAAACTTAATGCTGTTCCTGTTGCATCTTGATGTACTGCTACTAATGCCGGAACACCATTTCCTTCTTGAAATACACGCCGAACGAGATGACCTGGACTTTTTGGCGCGACCATCGCTACATCTACGTAACTTGGCGGGTTAATTTGTCCGAAGTGAATATTAAATCCATGTGAGAAAAGTAACATTTGTCCTTCACGGAGATTCTCTTCTACTTCTACTTTATACACATGTGCTTGCTGTTCATCTGGCAATAGCATTTGTACAACTTGCGCGGTTCGAACAGCTTCTGAAACAGACATTACTTCAAATCCATCTGCTTTTGCTACTTCAAAAGACTTACCAGGCCGAACACCAACTACAACTTCCACACCAGAATTACGTAAATTTTGTGCCTGCGCATGACCTTGAGATCCATAACCAATTACCGCAATTGTTTTCCCTTGTAATAACTCTAAATTTGCATCTTTCTCATAATACGTTTTCATATTCCATACACTCCCTATAATTTATTTACTTGCAGTACATCAATTAATTTTTTCAACTGATCAACAAGTAATGTCGCTTCATTTTCAGTACAAACTGCTGTGAGTTTCATTTCAGAAACACCACTAGTATCTCTTTCGTTTAAATGTAAAGAAGAAATATAATAACCACGCCGAGCAAAAATCCCACTTATACGTAATAAGACGCTTGGCTCGTTATGAATAATGAGTGAAAAAGTATGGCTCATTCTTCCCACCTCTTCATAATCATTTCGTTATTCCCTTTGTTTGGCGGAACCATTGGAAATACGTTTTCACCTTCTTCTACACAAAAATCAACTACGACAGGACCTTCATGAGCAATTGCTTCTAACATCACTTGTTTCGCCTCGGTTGAATTCGTCGCTCTTAATCCCTTCACTCCATAAGCTTCTGCCACTTTCACAAAATCTGGCGATCCGATTTTTGACTCTGATAAACGATTTTCATAAAACATTTCTTGCCATTGCCTTACCATCCCTAAAAATTTGTTATTTATAATAAATACTTTTACAGGAATATTATTTTCAGCAATTGTTTGTAGTTCTTGAATGTTCATTTGAAAAGAAGCATCGCCTGCAATACAAATGACGAGTTCTTCTTCTTTTGCAAGCTGAGCACCAATTGCCGCCGGGAAACCAAACCCCATCGTTCCTAGTCCGCCAGATGTTAGAAAAGTCCGTGGGTTTTTCGCTTTATAAAAATGCGCAGCCCACATTTGATGTTGTCCTACTTCTGTCGTAACAATCGCTTCACCGTTCGTTAATTCACTTACTAGGCTAATAACATGCTGTGGTTTCAACTCACATTCTTTTTGATTGTAAGAAAGAGGATATTCCTCTTTCCACTCCTCGATTTTCGTAAGCCATTCTTTTGTTTGTGTATTAATCGGCATATGTAACAACATGTGTAATGCTTTTTTCACATCTCCAACAATCGGATATTCCACAGTTACATTTTTATGGAACTCCGCAGGATCTATATCAATATGTACCTTTTTCGAATGCGGAGAAAAGAGTTCTAATTTTCCTGTTACACGATCATCGAAGCGAACACCTAACGCAAGTAATAAATCACATTCTGTTACTGCCATATTTGCAGCGTACGTTCCATGCATGCCGAGCATTCCTAAAAATAACGAATCTCCCGGCGGATATGCACCTATTCCCATTAAAGTGGAAACGACAGGAATACGATTCTCCCTCGCAAACTGGATGAGTTCATCTGATCCACCTGCATGAATGACACCTCCGCCGATATAAAGAAGTGGGCGTTTTGCTTTTGAAATTTCTTTAGCCACCTCTCTAAGCTTCCTACTGTCTGGCATAGGCTCTATTTTGTATCCTGGAATCTCAATTACTTCATTATAAAAATTTGTTACATTTTCATTTTGAACATCTTTTGGAATATCAATTAATACTGGTCCCGGTCGCCCGCTTTCGGCGATATAAAAAGCTTCTTGTACAATACGTGATAAATGATTCACATCACGAACTTGGTAATTATGCTTCGTAACAGGTACTGTAATCCCGATAACATCTGCTTCTTGAAATCCGTCTTTTCCGATGAGAGGTTTTGCAACTTGCCCTGTAATAACAACTAAAGGAATCGAATCCATATAAGCATCTGCTAAACCCGTAACTAAATTTGTCGCCCCTGGTCCAGAGGTAGCAAAGACCACCCCGACATTTCCAGAAGCTCTCGCATACCCTTCTGCCGCATGAATGGCAGCTTGTTCATGACGAGTTAAAACGTGCTTCAAACCACTTCCGTATAACGCATCGTATACTGGCAAAATCGCTCCGCCCGGATAACCGAAAACAGTCGTTACACCTAAATTTTTCAAACATTGAATAACGTGTCCGGCACCTGTCACATTTTCACACTGTAATTTCTCACATGTTGTATGCTGCTCCATTTTAATTAACTCCTCTCCCTATCTACAGTAAGCTCTCCGCCAGTCCTGGAACACGTACCCCTCTTTCTCTCGTTAACTTTTTAAATTCCTCTGTCAATTGTTTCGTTACACTTCCCGGTCTCCCATCTCCTATTTCTCTTGAATCAACTTTTACAACCGGAATTAATTCTGCTGCCGTTCCTGTTAAAAACACTTCATCAGCTACATATACGTCATGACGAGTAAACGGTCTTTCCTCACACCGAATATTAAGTCGCTCACATAGCTCGATAACACTATTTCTCGTAATACCTTCTAGCGCTCCTAAATAAGAAGGAGGTGTTAACACTTTTCCATCTTTCACAACGAAAACATTATCTCCAGATCCTTCACAAACATATCCTTGTTGATTTAACATAAGTGCCTCTAGCACTCCTGCTTGCGCCGCTTCAATTTTTACAAGTACGTTATTTAAGTAGTTCATTGACTTAATGCGTGGATCTAGTGCATCTGGCGTATTACGTCTTGATGCAACAGATACAACGCTTAATCCATTATCGTAAAATTCCTGAGGGAATAACTTTAATTGTTCTGCAATGATAATAACGCTCGGTTTCACACAACTTCTAGGGTCGAGCCCTAAGTCACCTTTTCCTCGTGAAACAATTAAACGAATGTAAGCATCCGCATACTCATTTTTTTGCAACGTTTGTAAAACCGCTTCTTCCATTTCTTCAACCGTCAATGGGATTGTAAGTAAAATAGATTTTGCCGATTCATATAATCGTTTTACATGTTCTTTTAAACAAAATACATTTCCACCGTAACTACGAATTCCTTCAAATACACCGTCTCCGTATAAAAAACCGTGATCATATACTGAAACAACTGCCTTTTCCTTTTCTACAAATTCCCCATTCATATAAATGTACTGGTTTCCCATCTCACATCGCTCCTCTTTTTTTCTCTCTATTTTTGCAATCTATTTCTATATCGATTGCTGAGATGAGTATTTTTAACAGAATATTCAGTATATAAACCTTAAAAATATACTCGTCTCAACAATCGATTACATACATACTTGTAGCAATCCATTGCTGAGACGAGGGAATCGTGGTACCACTCAGCTTCCTTACACTTCTCACGAAATATAAGCTCTGCAAGTCCAATTAGACTTTTGTTTTTCTATCGGAAACAACTCCGCTACTTTTTACTAGTTTCAAAAGTAGTGCTCCGAGGTGATCTTCAATGATGAAATTGTTACCGCCCTCACAGCTTCTAGGCGGCTCTCTGAAACAATTTTTATCATTTACTCTCCTCTTCTACGCATTCTCTTATTCGATTTTTTAAAACAAAAACTCTCGCCTCAGCAATCAACTACTACAATTTAGTAGCTTTGATTGCTGAGGCGAGAGTTTCGCGGTACCACTCAGCTTCCTTATACTTCTCGCGAAATATAAGCTTTGTAGGTCCAATTAGACCCCCGTCCTTTTATCGGAGACGATGCCGTCGCCCTCTACTCAGTTTCCCTTTCGCAAGCGATGCTCCGAGGTGATCTTCAATGATTCGATTGTTACTACTCTCACAGCCTAGGAGCAGCTCTCTGAAACGATCATAACCATCTACTTTCCTCTTCTTTGCATATGTAACATATGAAGTTGGAAAATTCTTAATTAACTTTTATTTGTTAAACGTATTATAGGACGTTGTTCTTTTCATTGTCAACATGTTTTTCCGAAAAAAAATAAAATTCAATCAATTCAAGAGAAGTTTATTTATTTTTTCTCAAAACAAAATCGGAATGAACTTCTTACACATACTCATATATTACTTAAGTATGTTCGCATTACTACATAAAGAAAAACAACTTAATAACATATAAAATTTTTTGAGGAGATGAGAAAACTATGTTAAAAGGAAAAGTGGCATTAGTTACAGGAGCAAGCCGAGGAATTGGACGTGCTATTGCAAAACGTTTAGCAAACGACGGTGCATTAGTTGCTATTCATTACGGAAATCGAAAAGAAGATGCTGAAGAAACTGTTTATGAAATTCAATCAAATGGCGGATCTGCTTTTTCTATCGGTGCAAACCTTGAATCTTTACATGGTGTAGAAACCCTTTATAGTTCTTTAGATAACGAATTACAAAAAAGAACTGGTAGTACTAAATTCGATATTTTAATAAACAACGCTGGAATTGGTCCTGGTGCTTTTATTGAAGAAACGACTGAACAATTTTTTGATAGAATGGTTTCAGTAAATGCAAAAGCACCATTCTTTATCATCCAACAAGCTCTATCTCGTTTACGTGACAATAGCCGAATTATTAATATTTCATCCGCTGCCACTCGTATTTCTTTACCTGATTTCGTTGCATATAGTATGACGAAAGGCGCTATTAATACGATGACTTTCACACTAGCAAAACAGCTCGGAGCACGAGGAATAACAGTGAATGCAATACTTCCTGGATTTATTAAAACAGATATGAATGCGGAACTCTTGAGCGACCCAATGATGAAACAGTACGCTACTACCATTTCCGCTTTTAATCGCTTAGGTGAAGTAGAAGATATTGCCGATACCGCGGCATTTCTCGCTTCTCCAGACAGCCGCTGGGTTACTGGACAATTAATTGATGTGAGCGGAGGATCTTGTTTGTAATTTCTTAATCTACTTACGCAAAAAAAGGCCAGCACTTTTGCTGGCCTTTTTCATTGTGTAAAACGATACCCTACTCCCCAAATTGTCTCGATATATGATTTATCGAATGGATCGAGTTCAATTTTGTGACGAATATTTTTCACATGTACAGCAACCGTTGCTGCATCACCAATTACATCCATCCCCCATACAGTTTCAAAGAGACGATCTTTACTAAATACTTGATTTGGATGTTCTGCCATACAAGTTAATAAATCAAATTCTTTTCCTGTTAGCATGACCTCAGTTCCATTTACAAATACACGTCGGGCCGATTTATCAATAAGCAATCCTCGAATACGAATTTCATCTTTTATTTGTTCTCGTTTTCCTGTTAAACGATCATAACGAGCTAGATGAGCATTTACACGTGCCACCATTTCACTCGGGCTAAACGGTTTTATAATATAATCATCTGCTCCAAAACCTAACCCTTTAATTTTATCGATTTCCTCTTGTTTTGCGGATACCATAAGTATTGGGATGTCCTTTTTCAATCGAACTTGTTTACAAATTTCATATCCATCTATTCCCGGTAACATTATGTCTAAAATTAACAAGTCATAATCCTCCAGAAGAACTCTTTGTAAACCTTTTTCGCCAGAGTAATCAATATCTACTGTATACCCAGCAACCTCTAAATAATCCTTTTCTAACTCTGCTATAATTGCTTCATCTTCAATAATTAAAATTCTTTTCAAGATGCTCTCCTTTTTCTAATTGATTTTTTGTAATGTAAATGCCAGCGTCGTTCCTTTACCTTTTTTGCTTTCTACCCAAATATCACCACCATGTTGTGTGATAATCTGATGTGCAATTGACAAACCAAGTCCGCTTCCACCTGTTTTAGAATTTCTAGAATAATCTGCACGATAAAACCTTTCAAATATATGAGGCAACGCCTTCTCTTCTATTCCTACCCCATTATCTTTTATGTAAATCGTTACATAATCAATAGATTCAGTCATGCGAATTCCTATATAGCCCTCTTCTTTATCCATATACTTCACACTATTCCAAATGATATTTGTAATAACGCGTCGTAATTTTTCACGATCACCTTTTACCAAAATAGAAGTATCCTTTTGAGCATCCCATCTCACTGCAATTCCCTTATCTTGTAATTCAAGCTGTAGTTCTTCTATACAATCAGATAAGTATTGATTAATTTCAACCTCTTCAAATTGAAACGGTTCCTCTTTTAAATCAAGTTTTGAAAAGAGAAAAAGCTCGTCAATTAATTGATCCATATCAAACACTTTATGATAAATAATCGTTAAATATTTATCTAATTGTTCTGGAGTTCGAGCGATACCCTCTTTAATTCCTTGTACATAACCTTTAATAGCCGTAATTGGCGTCCGTAAATCATGAGAAATATTTGAAAGCAACTCTTTACGATTTTTTTCATATTGCATTTGCAACTCGACCGATTCCTTCAACCTGCCACGCATCTCTTCAAACGATAAACTTAATTCACCTATTTCATCTTTCGCAAGTGGCTTTACTTGAAAATCTAAATCACCCTTTTGAATTCTTTCCGTTGCCTGCTTTAATGAATGCAATGGTTTAATAATACTCCGTGATATAAAATATGTTAATATTCCATTCGTAATAATTAACCCAAGTATTAAAGAGAATACGAAATACGGGAAAAATTCTCTAATCATTTCTTCTAAAGGATTTACATACTCAAATACAAAAATACTAACCTTATCCTTCTCTTCATCGTAGTAATCAAATTGCTTATAGTAAAAAGAATTACCCTCTATTTTCACATCCATTCCCTTTCTTTGTCCTTCCGTTTCAAATGCGGGTAGGTATTTATCAAACGAAGAGATTTTAAAATATGGGGATGAATATGTAAGCTCATCATTTTTTCGAATTAGTAATCCTGCTTGATTATCGTTTAATTCTTTATCAGTTTCCTTTAAAAAATTTATATCCTCCAATTTATCTGGAGCATACGATGAAAGAATTTTCAACCTACTAAAAATATCATCTTCATCTTCTTTTGTACGAATAGCTCCCTCCTGCTCTTTATCAATGAGAGAATGACTATTTTGATTAAGACCAATGATTGCTTTTGCAATACGAATATCACCAAATAAAGTAACACTAATTAAAATAACTGCTATACCGCAAAAAACGATTGGAATAATTACCATCGCAACATACGACAACAGCAATCTAATACGGATTGACATTACAGAACTCCTATGAACATTATAATTTTAGCTTGTTACAGAATTCACCGGAAACGAAACTTGACTCATCCAAATACCAGCTAATAATACGAGTATAGCTAGAACAATTTCTAAGAGCAATAAACGGCGATTAACTGTTCCAATATCGTTACCCCATGTTTTCGTTTGTCTCCATGCTACAATTGTAATTATACATACAGTAAGAATCTTTATATTTAAAAGGTTCGTCCATATTGAATTAAAATTAAAAAGTACCCAATTCCTCGTCTGTAAAAACACAATTAATTCCCCAGAAAGAAATGCTAGAATAAATGAAATACCAGCAATAATACTAAAATGTTTACGGAAACGCTTTTGATCAAATGTAATTTTGTATAATGTTGTCCACGCTATAACAAGAGCTAAATAAATAAGTGCTCCTAGCCACACTGCAATACTCATAACGTGGACCATTCTAATTATAACTGCTGCCCAATTTGGATTCGTAATCCATACATGACCTGTGAAAGAAAAACTCGCAACAAGAAATCCCCAAACTAGCGCATACCATTCGTTCCCCATATGCTGTAAAGACATAAGAACTAATAATAGCAGTTGAATCATAATAATAACTGAAAATGGCGAATGAATAAGTAAACTTCCCTTCGGAATAACTGACTTATATACTATTAATTCGGCTATTAATCCTACTACAAGTATAGAGAAGAAAATCTTTTTCATATTCTTCATTCTTTGCAATATGGAAGGTAATCTATAACGTTTTACAAACATATCGATCCACTTTACTCCTGCTCCAATTAAAATCATTCCCTCTACAATATAGCGTAGTGTTACTATCATAACATCTGAAAATACTGAGCCACTCCCACTCGCATTTCCCTCTACCACTACATTAGTTTGTAATTCTTCTCCAATTGAAAAGGGATAGCCTCCCTCACTCGGATGTCCGTCTGCAGAAATCATAGACCACCTTACTGTGTAAGTACCATTATTTAAGTTTGGTAATTTCACTTTTATTTTTTTGGGGTTATCTAATATTTCAACCTTTGATACTTGCACTCTCTTTGCACTTGGATCTAGCAGTTCAATATTGACTACATTTCCTGTAACTGGTTCACTAAATTCAAGAATAATCTGTTCCGGTTGTACTGTAAGAACCTCCCCCTCTTTAGGGGTGGCTCCTACAACACTTGTATGAGCAAATACACTACTATGAGAAAATAAAAATATACTTACACTTGTTAAAATAAATACTATCATTCTATAAAGCATGAAAACCTCCGTATTATTATTCTGGATGATTACCTGAGTGATCTCCGGTAGAAAATGGAGTAGTTACCCCCTCATAATTCATCATCGTATGCATTCCTTTTTCCGCATGAACGAGATGATGACAATGAACCATCCATAGTCCACTATTATTTGCCTCTAAAGCAATTTCATATTCTTCTCCCGGAAAAACATTAACTGTATCTAAGTAAATCGGACTTCCCTCCATTGGTTTACCATTTTTAGAAATAACCTGGAATGTATGTCCATGCAAATGCATTGGATGAATTTCTTCTCCCTTATTTTTAAAGCGAATCTTAACTTTATCTCCTTTCTCTACTTTAATGGGTGGAATATCAGGTGATGTCTTTCCATTAATCGTATACACCCATTTTTCTTGTCCATTTACATCTTTCACACCTTCTGCCAAATCCATATCATAGACCTTTGTAAACTTTGAATCTATCGTAAACTTGCCAACTTCTTTTTCTCCATATTTCGTAAAGTCAAACCATGGATAACTCTTTATATCAATAGGTTTTTTCGGCAAAGAACCGTTCCCAATAGTCGCCGTTAACATTCGATTCATTTTCTTAGATGGATCCACATTAATAAGTTTTACACTCGTTGTTTCCGGCATTTTAAAAACAAGGTCATAACGTTGTGCAGCTCCCATCGGAAGAATTGCTTTATCTAGCTCGTCCCCACCTTTTATATCACGACCATCTAATGCGATAATTTGAAATGGCGCCCCAACTAATGTCATTAAATGCGTATTATTCCCAGCATTAATTAAGCGAAGGCGTACTGTTTCACCTGGTTTTGCATCCAATCGTAGTCCCTCACTTGTATCATTTAATGTAAATACATCGTAATCATCTCCATCAGATAAATCTTTGAGTTGATCATTACTTGGCATCATTAACGGTCCTTCTAAAGTTTGCGCCTTTTCATTTCGAATATGATTGCTAGGATAGCTATCCCAATCTTTATCTTGTTCGCCATTATGCTTACCGGTTTTTATGGCTCCTGTTTTCCATTCATGGATCGCCACTGTATAATCCTTTTCATATTTTACAGCTGGTTTATTCGGTTCAATAACAATGGTTCCAAATAGTCCCCGTTCCGTTTGTATTGCACTTTTTTGATGTGAATGATACCAATATGTCCCTACCTGATTAGCATTAAATGCGTATGTATATGTTTCACCTGGTTTTATAGCATTTTGCGTAACACCTGGAACACCGTCTACCGCCGCAGGAACATCTAATCCATGCCAATGGATTGTAACCGGTTCTGGCAATTCATTTTTCAAATTTACAACAATACGTTCACCTTGTTTAACTCGAATTTGAGTACCCGGTGATGTTCCATCAAAGGTCCATGCATCTACCTTTTTCCCATCTCCCAAATCTAAACTTGCTACTTTCGCCGTAATATTAAAAGTTTTTGTAACCCTTTTTTTGGCATCTGAATTAGCAATAGATGTAATTGATTCTGAAGTAGATGTTGCATCTGTTAACTTCTTTTTTTCATTTGTACCTGGGTAATTATTTATTAAAAAATATCCAAAAATAACTAACCCTAATAGTAAGCATGCCGCAATCAATATATTTCTTAAATCGCTTTGTATAAATTCCTTTTTCATATTAGTCTCTCTTTCATTTTTTGTTGTAAACTATTAATTTTCATACGTGGATTCATTGCCTATCACCTCACATATTCACTTCGATTTACATCATAACACTCAGAAAAAAAGAAACTTTGAAGGAATTTTAAAGACTTTATAAAGAAATATATTTCAATTTTTCTTTACTTCTAAATCTTTTTTATTGCGTAATAAAAAAGATTGTATAATACTATATAAAACATATATATTTAGGAGGATTACAACAATGTCCGAAAAAACATACGAACTCGCAACCTTCGCAGGCGGTTGCTTTTGGTGCATGGTAAAGCCATTTGATGAACTTCCTGGTATTCATAAAGTACTTTCTGGCTATGCAGGTGGTCATGTAGAAAACCCAACATATGAACAAGTAAAAGCTGGTACATCTGGTCATTTAGAAGTTGTACAAATTACATTCGATCCTTCTATTTTTCCATATGAAAAATTACTAGATTTATATTGGCCACAAATCGATCCAACTGATGATGGCGGACAATTCTTTGACCGTGGTCCCTCTTATCGCACTGCTATTTTTTATCATAATGAAACGCAAAAAGAGCTTGCTGAAAAATCAAAACAAGCTCTTGCAGAAAGCGGTATGTTTAAAGAGCCAATCATAACTGAAATTCGCCCGGCTGCACCTTTTTATGAGGCTGAAGAATACCATCAACATTTCTATAAAAAGAACCCAGAAAAATATGCTACTGAGCAAAAAGAATCTGGCCGTGAAGACTTTATAAAAGAAAATTGGCAAAAAAAATAATAAAAATGCATCGTACCTTTTAAGTACGATGCATTTTTATCTTTGAAAAAAGTACCATGCAATGATGAGAACAACCGCTGTCAATGTCCAAAGTGCGATTTCATTTTTCACTCTACTCTTCTTCTTAGTCATTTCATTCCTTCCTAATAGCAATACAACATATTCAAGATTTCCTCTGTTTAATTGTCCATCTTATATACGTGAATACATCCATACAAATTCTTATAACAAGACCACCAATGATTCCGATTGCAATTGAAATTACTAATGTCTGTCCAAAACTAAAAGTAGTTTTGTATGTTATGTAGAGAACAACGCATACAAGTAAAACATCCGGTAAAGAAAGCAAAAACTTTTTAAGCATTTCTTCAGCTCTCCTATGTCTTATTTATCTCTTCTACTGTAGCTTTGAAATAAGATTTGTTTAAAAACTCCATTTAGACCTTCATTTTACGGAAAAGAATAAGACCCCCTTTTGAAAAGGGACTCTTATGTACATGTTCTATTCCATAATTACTCCTAAAATAGAATAATATTACTAATGATTTGTTGTACATTAACTATTTGCCAGGCAATCGAATGTTGCGCCAACTACCTACATCGCATTGACCGTATGTATTATCACCTACTGCTACCACCGTGCCATCTAATTTAAGACCGACCGTATGCGCACAACCAGCTGCTACCGCTACAATATCGCGCCAATCACTTACATTACATTGACCATACTCATTCCAGCCTACTGCCACCACGGTACCGTCTGATTTAAGTCCGATTGTATGATTCGTACCAGCTGCTATTACCATAATATCTCTCCAGCTGCCTACATCGCATTGACCAAGTTTATTATTACCCACCGCCATCACTTTTCCATCCGTTTTCAAACCAACAGTATGAAGGTAACCTGCGGCCAACTCCACCATTCCACGCCATTCACTTACATTGCATTGGCCATATCGATTATTCCCCACTGCCGTCACTGCGCCGTCCAATTTAAGACCGACTGTATGCCAATCACCCGCCGTGACCGCCACAATATTTCTCCAGCTACTTATATTACATTCTCCTTCTTTATTTCGCCCCACCGCTATTACCGTGCCATCCGGTTTAAGTCCAATGGTACGACGCCATCCCGCCGCAACCGATACAATATTATGCCATTCGTTTACATCACATTGATCATGCTTATTCCACCCCACCGCTTCCACAGTATTATCACTTTTCAGAGCGATTGTATGAGCATTACCCGTGTTCGTCGCCATATGAACATTGCCCGCTGCGACTGCTTCAATATCACACCAACGGCTTACATTGCATTCTCCTTCTTTATTTCGCCCCACTGCCACAACTGTGCCATCCGATTTAAGAGCAACTGTATGACCACGACCTGCCGCTATCGTACCTTTAGGCCACCGTTTCACTTTTAATATCTCTTCGTAATTCATGTTTTACCTCCTTGCATATAAGCAACTGTATCCAAATAGATATTTTTATCTAATTTCATTATAAATGACCCGACTTTTTTTATAAATTTACAGCTATAAAAGAAGCCTATTACTACTTCTTCAAAAAATAAAAACCTCCAGTTTAAATACTAGAGGTTTTTTCTTTATTTCTTCAATCGTTCGATAAAATCGTTCAATTTATCAAGAGATTTCATATTCTGATTACAAGCTACACCATCTTTACAAATATAGTTTCCCTTTTTAACGAAAGTTCCTTGTACATCACCTTTAATTTCAACTAAAAACATCCCTACTTCTTCATGTCCATGACATAATGAACAAATACTCTTTTTATTTAAACTTTGGAACGTTCCTTGCAGACCAACAAACTTATTTTTATCATTTTTCGCTATAATAAATTTCCTGCTTGACCCTTTATCAATCCAGCTTAAATAAGATAATTCTTTCATGTCCAGTTCTTCCATATCAGGAAGTTTTAATTTTTTCGCTTTAGGAAATAATTTTTTTAATGTTTGCGCTGTAACTTCCTGAAATGGAATTACATACGGATTTATTTTCATTAAAAACGATTCTGCATCTTCTCTATTTTGAACTGTTAATACCGTATCAATTAACTCTTTTTGTTCATCCGTTAAACTCTCAAATACATGTATTATCTTTTCAATCGCTAGTGATTTTAACGCTTGAATTACACCTCTATCATTTGCCGTTGCATGCCCGTTTGCTAAAATATAAGCTTGTGACTTTATAAAATTGTATTGATCACTTCTAATAAAAGCTTCCATCTTTATCACTCCATACAAATTGTTGATCTAGTGTTATTGTATACATAGATTCAGCTTTTTGATATGTAAAAGATAACTTAGAAACGAATATTACATACATCAATTATGTTCTACTGCTTCATTTCTTGACAAAAGAAGCCATCATCTGTTTTCCATTCTGCATATAATACATCTTCAAATTTAGTAATCCCTTTTTGCTTTATTTGTTTATAAAGCCATCCTTCATCAAAACCTGCTTCCCTCAAATTATCTTTCACTACTTTCCCATCACTAATTAATGAAATAGGTAAGTAAACAGGCTTATGTTTTAAACTTAAATCATTTATAGTGGGAGATTCATATTTACTTTTTTTCAATACACTTATGTTTCCATTTGGTTCCAAAATCATATACTCAACTTCTCGGATTGAAAATATATCTTTTTGTTGTCTTAGCATTTGTTGTAATTGGTTAATATCCAAATGATTCGATTTTAATTGCTCTCTGTCAATACGTCCATTTCGAATGATAATAGAAGGGTATCCTTCAAAAAACCTTCTTGTCCCCCTAAATTTTTGTGTTATCACTTCTATTGCGTAAATTAACACTGTCCATACAAGTACCGCATATAAAATAGACCATACTCTCACTTCAGGGTCATATATCGTATTTCCGACTAATTCCCCAAGAACAATGGCAGAAATAAAATCAAATGGCGTTAACTGAGATATTTGTGTTTTCCCTAATATTTTAGTCGCAACCAATAGAACAAAAAAACCAACAAACAGTTCTATCGTTATTTGTCCTAAATGATTCATATGTAGTCACCTTTCTGTCATATGAAATATAACATTTTTATTCCTATTCACATTTCTATGCCGTACAATCACGATTCACTTTTACTATTATCATTCCCATTTAAAACCAATATATCCAATATATACAAAGAAAAAAAGAGTCTAGTTCAATTTTATAATTGAACTAGACTCTTTTATTTTCATTTAGAATACACAATCTTTTTAATCGTTTCTCCGGAAAGAAAATGCTCCTCTGCAAGTTGATGAATGGAAACTCCACTTTTAAACGCTTCTTTAATTGTTTTATTTCTTTCATCTAATTGTTTTCTTCCTCCAGATCGTGTACCCCATTTATAATGTTTCGTTTCTTGTTTTGGAATGTAAATTGTTTCACCTTGTATATACTTTTGAATTTCAGTAATTAAACTTTCTGGTAAAACCGTCGCAGCTTTAACGTATTTCATTTCTGCTCGCCCCTTATTTTTTATGGTTCATTTCAATAAGGTGCAAAGCCAAATATAAAAAAATGATACGAGCTCATTTTAGGCGATTGTATATTACTTTTCTACCTCACGCAAAGTATCGCCATTTCCATACTTGGCTTTGCATGAGACGCTGCAGTGTCCGGCAATTGAATTGTAATCGCCATATAAACACCTCCTAATATACCTTTTGCATTTTATTATATGATAAATCCCTTCCCCTTGCATCCACATCCTTTTTAAAGCATGAAATTACTTAGTTTGATATAATACTTTTTAGTCCAATCCAAAAATATAGTGAGGTTACTTTATGAAAAAGAAAATAATCATTACAATCGTTACATTATTCATTATTACTGTAGCATTGTTCGGAACATACAAATTGATGAACGCAAGAAGTTTTCAATTGTTTGGAGATTTAACAAACCGAGTAGAAACAAATGAAAAAGTGATTGCTTTAACTTTTGATGATGGCCCTACGAACAATGTAAAACAAATATTACCGCTACTAGATACATACAATGCAAAAGCTACTTTCTTTTTAATCGGAAATGAACTAGAGAAAAACTTATCGTTAGGAGAAAATATCGTACAATCTGGACACCAAATTGGAAACCATACATACTCTCATAACAGAATGGTTTTTAAAACACCTTCTTTTATTAAAGAAGAAATAGAAAAAACGAATGCATTAATCCGCCAAACAGGATATACAGGCGAAATTGATTTTAGACCACCTAACGGTAAAAAGCTAATTGGTCTGCCCTATTATTTAAATAAAAATAATATCGAAACAATCATATGGGACCTGGAACCTGATACTTTTTATAAATCTGCGTCCGATAAAATTGAATATATTAATAAAAATGTAAAACCAGGTTCTATCATTTTATTACACTCTATGTATGATGGGGCTAATGAAAATTTACAGACCATTCAAGGTATTTTAGACTCTTTATCTAAGAAGGGCTATCAGTTCGTAACAGTAAACGAACTGCAAAAAAGAGCAAAATAAAGTAAAACTTTAATCAGTGGGGGCTTTTACGGGCAGTTGATCCTCCACCTAAATTCTTCACTTTCGCTGAGTTTTGAGGCGGGGGTCTTACTTCCCGTTAATACGGGATAAAAAGGTAGCGTATCATAGAGCGATACGCTACCTTTCTTTTTAAATAATGCCAAGTACATTTAAGAATACGATAATAATCGCAATTGGTGCGATAAAGCGAAGTAAGAATAACCATAATACGAACAGTTTATAGCCTTTATTTTTACTTACACCAAGCTCTTTCATTAATACATCTTTCTTCATTTTTAAAGGAACAAAGATGGAAACTAATAAAACACCAAGTGGCATTAGTACGTTACTCACTGCATAGTCCGCTAAATCAAAGATTGTCTTTCCGAAAATCTTCAGATCACTTAATATACCAAATGATAATGCTGATGGTACTCCAACAATGAAGATTAATAATCCTACAATTAAAGCCATTTTTTCACGTTTCCCTTTACCTTTTGCAGTTAAAGATGCAACGCTAATTTCTAACATTGAAATTGCTGATGTAATAGTAGCAAAGAAGAATAGTAATAAGAAAACGATGAAGAATAATTTTCCGAATGCCATTTTACTGAAAATAGCTGGTAATACGATAAATAATAGCCCCGGTCCTTGAGATGGTTCCATACCAAATGCGAACACTACTGGGAAAATTGCAAGTCCTGCAAGTAATGTAATTACTAATGTTAAAGCTACGATAGAAAATGCTGAACGCGGTAAACTTTCTTCCTTCGGTAAGTATGAACTATATGTTACCATTACTGCTACACCGACCGATAATGAGAAGAATGATTGACCCATCGCATATAAAATAACTTCTGATGTTACATGTGAGAAATCAGGTTGTAAGAAGAAACGAACGCCTTCTCCTGCGCCGTCTAATGTAAGGGCACGAACGATTAATACAAAGAATAAAACGAATAATGCTGGCATGAAATATTTATTTACTTTTTCAACACCATTTTGTACACCTTTACTTACGATGAAAATAGTAATAAAGATGAATAATAGCTGTGATCCAACTGCTAAATACGGATTGGAAATGATTTCACCAAACGTAGCTTCGTATGCCCCATTCCCTTCCCATAGTCTACCTGTAATTGCATTCCATAAGTATAATAAAATCCAGCCTCCTACAACACTGTAGAAAGAAAGTAATATGAAACAAGTTACAATCCCTAATTTCCCTAACCACGGCCATCGTGTTTTTGGTGCAATTTCTCTATACGCATCAACAGCCTCTTTTTGTGTACTTCTTCCGATAACGAATTCAGCTAATAATAGCGGTAAACCAATTAATAATGTGAAACCGATGAAAATAAGGAAGAACGCCCCGCCTCCTCCGATGCCGGCCATATATGGGAATTTCCAAATCGCCCCTAGACCAATTGCTGAACCTGCTGCAGCTAATACGAAACCTAATTTTGATGTCCATTGCTGTGAATTCATTTGTTAATCTCCTCTCTGTCTCTTTTTCTTTGTTTCAGTTCAGTATTTATATTGTTCTATCAATACTCTTTTCTAATACGTTCACTTCCTCCCTAATCATAAAAAAACGCCCCTACGTAAATACGTAGGGACGACAAAAATATCGCGGTACCACCCTAGTTATGAAGATACAACAAAGTTAGGACCTAAATAAAAAACGCCCCTACGCAAATACGTAGGGACGATAAATTATCGCGGTACCACCCTAGTTATGAAGCCACAACAAAGTTAGGACCTAAATAAAAAACGTCCCTACGTAAATACGTAGGGACGATAAATATCGCGGTACCACCCTAGTTGTGAAACAATCTTCACCACTTTATTTGATAACGGTATAAACTACCGTCTTTCATTTCCTCAAAATATGAGATTTATGAAAGATGCTCCAGGACGAACTTCATGAATAATCTATATACTGATTCACACCAACCATCAGCTCTCTGAAATAGGGAGATATTCACTACTATACCCTTTCATTGCCCAAATATTATTTTCCGAATTGATTACTATCATTTTTATCACACATTAAAAATAGTGTCAACTTATATTTTGAATTTTTATGTATTACATTCTATTTAAAAAATGTAAAATATGACTTTTAAATGAATAATATTAGAATATTTATGTTCCATACTATATTAACTTCTCTAACAGGTTTATAGTAGTATACGATAAATGCAAGACAGCACGAGTAGGAGGAAAGAATTTTGTCTACTTCAAAAGTTTTAAAAGGTACTGCTTTATTAAGTGGTGCAACAATGATTTCACGTATATTAGGTTTTATATACTTCTTCCCTTTTCAACTATTAGTCGGAACACAAGGGGTCGCTTTATATGGATATGCATACTCTTGGTACGGTATTTTATTAAGCTTCTCAACAGCTGGTATTCCTATTGCCGTTTCCAAATTTGTTGCAAAGCATAATGCGCTCGGTGATTATAGTACAAGCAAAAAATTATACAACTCTAGTGTAAAATTAATGCTGTTTATGGGCTTTTTAGGATTTTTAATTTTATTTATTGGGGCACCATACATATCACAATTTATTATTCGCTCGAAAACGCCAGATCCACAATTTATCGCCGATGTAACACTTACGATGCGAGCATTAAGTTTCGCACTTATTATCGTACCAGCTATGAGTGTTACACGTGGCTATTTCCAAGGTTTTCAACATATGAAACCAAGTGCCGTTTCTCAAGTCGTAGAACAAATTGCACGCGTTGTTTTCATTTTAGTTGGTAGTTTTATCGTCTCAAAACTATTAGGGGGTTCCGTAGCTTCTTCTGTTGCAGTTGCTACGTTTGGCGCTGTTATCGGAGCGATTGCCAGCGTTTCAATTTTAACGTTGTACTGGAAAAAATATAATAGATTAAAGCCTCCCGAAGGAGAATTAAAGTCAAGGGCATCAAATATTCCATTAAAAAATATTTATATGGAATTACTTCGATATGCAATCCCAATTGTATTTGTCGGTATTGCAATCCCGCTCTATACGTTAGTAGATCAATATACTGTAGCTGATGTCCTTAGAGCGATGGGCGAGCCTTTAGAAACAGCGAATGCAGTGTTCGCTTATATAACGAACTATGCCCAAAAGTTAATTATGATTCCAGCTTCACTTGCAACTGGATTCTCGTTAACGATTATTCCAGCTATAACGAAATCTTATACAAGCGGGAAACTAGAAGAATTACAAGAACAAATTTCAAAGATATTTCAAGTCTTGTTATTCTTCACTATCCCAGCTGCATTCGGTCTTGCTAGCATCGCTCACGATGCATTCCGTATGGTTTATGTAAATCCTGAAATTGCACTTGGTGGATCACAATATTTAATTTCATTTGCACCTTCTGCTATATTAAGTGCGATTTTCACAGTTTCAGCAGCTATTTTACAAGGAATCGATTATCAAAGAAAAACAATGATTGCATTCTCAGCCGGTATTCTCGTTAAAGTTTTAGTAAATACACCGCTCTTACATTTATTTGGCGGACACGGTGCTGTAATGGGAACAATTCTTGGATACCTCGTTTCCAATGTTATTATGTTGTACTGCATCGTTAAGTTTGCGAAATTTAAAATTGGCGAAACAGCAAAAACAGTATTTCTTATTACGATTTATTCCGCAGCAATGTCTGCTGTTGTAATCGCATTAAAAGCAATTTTAAAATGGTTAATTCCTGGACAATCTTATATCGAATCACTGCTTATTGTATGTATTTGTGGCGTCGCAGGAGGACTTGTTTACCTTTTATTCGTATTAACAAGCGGACTTGCTTCACATATTCTCGGTGATAGGATTCAGCGATTACCCGTACTAGGTAAATTAATCAAATAAAAAGAAGGGATGTAACGCATTGTTACATCCCTTCTTTTCTACTTCGCATATTGAATATGTTTTTGTTGTTCAACAATATGTAATTCTGGAGCATGTTGTTCTACTAAATGTAATAGCTCTTCGATTAACACCTCTAACTCCTGTACACTATACTCCGGTTTCCCTATTAACGTATTCTCCATACGCTCATATAAATTTTCAGGCTTAATACTCATTCGTTCCACATTATTCGGCATCCATTTAAATGCAGGATGATGCACATACATTCGGTTTAGACCAAATAAGACCCCAAATATATTTCTTTGCACTTCACAAATAACATCATAAAGCATAAGCCAATCTTTTCGTTTTAAAAGAGCCTCGCGATTATGCCAGCGATTGCTTAACCAAAGATTTTCTGAAATCATCCGTTTCGCTAGGTCTTCTGGATATGATACCACTTTATCTTTTAATTCCTGTACTTTCTCTTCTCCATACAAACTAACACCATCATGAACGGATGAGACAATACATTGTTTTTCATAACTTATATCATATTGATCCACCACACCTAAAATCACTTTCTCTACTGTTTCAGTTAAAAAGTTACTAATCTCTAATTTAATTCCCTCTTTTGTCAAATATGTTTCCGACCATTCTTCTTCCTCGTAAGGATGATATGACAATATTGTTCCACCAATATGATTAATAGGCCCTTTACGATCCTCGTCCTCTGGTGGTGCTGACCATAAAATATGTAATTCTATATCTGAATGTTCATCTTCTAACTTTCTAGCTACTGAACCCGCTAAAATAACAGCTTCAATCTTCGGATTTCTCCTATAAATCTCCGACATTTCTATTGCTTTCTCTTTTAATACCACTTCATTTCCCCCTAAAATTGCAGTACACTCTTACTCTTACTTTTTCATTTATCTACTTCGATATGACGCATTATATTTCCTTTTCACTGTTCCACTAAATCATATTTCTATCCAATAACGCTGAACAATTTCCCCACTATGAGAAGAAACTACTTCATTTTCTAACACACCGCCAACCTTTTGAATCGTTTTAGCCGAAGCAATATTAGTTTTATTGCAAGTTATTAACACTTTCTGCAACCCTAACTTTCGTGCTTCATATAATGCGAGTTTCAATTGTTTTGTCGCGTAACCTTGGCGACGTTTATTCGGATGAACACTATATCCAATATGACCACTTTCCCGCAATAATTCTTCGTTTAATCGTTGTCTAATATTCACAAAACCTATAAGTTCCCCTTTTTCAACACTTAAAAATTGACTAGATGGTACTCGATTACCTAGTAAGTTTTCTCCCAGTTCCTGTTTACTCACTTTTTCAAACCATTCATGGAGAGAATCAAAATTATGTAAAGAACTACTGCCGTGTGGTTGTTCGTCAGCATATAAAAACGCTTCCCGATACTCCATAATTTGTTCACTATGTTCATTTGTTGGTTTTAATAGTTTCATTGTACTTCCCCTCTCTTAACTACCTACAACAAACCCCTTAATAGCGCTATTTCACCATTAAGGGGTTTCTATCATTTTTATTCAAATAATCCCATACTTAAATACCGTTCTCCCGTATCAGGTGCAATACATAAAACTTTTTTACCAGCGCCTAATCGTTTTGCTATCATAATCGCTGCATAAACAGAAGCTCCAGAAGATGGTCCAACTAATAACCCCTCTTGTCTTGCTAAGTTTCTCATTGTCGTTAAAGCCTCTTCGTCTGCAATTTGAATAATTTCGTTATACACTTCTGTATTTAAATTTTTCGGGATAAACCCTGGACTTGTTCCTACTAGTTTATGAGGACCTGGAACACCGCCTGATAAAACGGGAGATCCTTTCGGTTCTACTACTGCAATATATAAGTTTGGTAGTTTCTCTTTTAACGTTTCCCCAGTACCTGTAATAGTTCCACCAGTTCCTGCCGTTGCTACGAATGCATCAAGCTCGCCATCCATTTGTTCATAAATTTCAAGTGCAGTCGTATAACGATGAATATTCGGGTTTGCTGGATTTTCAAATTGTTGCGGAATAAAACTATTTGGTATTTGCTTTTGCAGTTCTAACGCCTTCGCAATTGCTCCTGGCATTCTTTGTTCTGCCGGTGTTAAAACTACTTCTGCTCCGTATGCTTTCAATAAATTTATACGCTCTTTTGACATATTGTCTGGCATAATTAAAATCGCTTTATACCCTTTCGCAGCTGCATTCATTGCTAAGCCTATTCCTGTATTTCCGCTTGTCGGTTCAATAATTGTATCTCCTGGTTTGATGAGACCATGCTCTTCTGCAACGTGCAGTAAATTATAGGCAGCGCGGTCCTTCACACTGCGTGATGGATTAAACATTTCTAGTTTCACATACACATCTGCTGCGTCTTCTGGAATAAATTTAGATAATCGGACGACAGGTGTATCTCCTATTAATTCTGTAACATTTTCACATAATTTCATAGTGCATCCCCTATTCTATCGTTTTCTTATCATTTGGTAATAACCAAGAAGTAAGTCCAATTAATGGCAGACAACTACATAGTAACATAATGAATTGTAGACTATATATGTCAGCCAATTTCCCAAGTACTACAGATCCTAAAGCTCCTAGTCCAAACGCAAGCCCTACAATTAATCCAGATACCATCCCTACTTTTCCAGGAACAAGCTCTTGCGCATAAACAACAATTACACTAAAACTACTTGAACTAATAAAACCGATACATAAAAATAGCGGTACAACCCACACTAGCGAAACGTGAGGTAATAAAAGGGCGAGTGGTGCCGAACCTAGCATTGAAAATACAATAATTGTTTTCTTTCCAAATCGATCTGCTAACGGTCCACCAAAGAAAGTTCCTAATACACCGGCAATCATAAATGCGAATACGAAATACTGGGCATTTTTTATAGATAAACCGTAATGCTCAATTAAGTAAAATTGATAAAAATTCCCGATACCAGCACCGTACCAAGAACGTACAAAGGTAAGAAAAACAAGAAGTAGAATAACAAATTTAATATGTGTACTTACAATCGCATTTTCCGCCTCAAGCGCAGCCCTCTTTTTTCTTCTCACAGCGCCAGTTGCTAATTCATTCCTATACCAATTTGATACGAAAATTAATAATACAATTCCTACCGCTGCAAATGCTGTAAAACCTAAAGAACCAATTTGGCCGAGCGGAACGAAAATTAACGCTGTAAAAATAGGAGCTAGGGAATTCCCTGTATTTCCTCCCACTTGATAAATCGCTTGCGCTAAACCCCGTTTTGCACCAGCTGCCATATAAGCAACACGAGCACCTTCTGGATGAAAGACTGCGGAACCTAATCCGATAAATAAAACAGAAATAATAACAATAATAAAGTTCGGTGCAAACCCAAGTCCAATCATCCCAAGCATACTCGAAAACATACCGAGTGGTAATAAAAATGGTGACGGCTTCTTATCCGAATACATACCAAAAAACGGCTGCATAATCGATGACGTCATATTTAATGCAAACGCAATCCACCCTACTTGCATATAGGATAAATTCATCGTTTTTTCCAAAATAGGAAACAATGCCGGCACAACTGCTTGCATCGAGTCATTTAAAAAATGACCGAAACTAATTGCAAATAGTATTCGATATATCGTCGGTGTTTCAACAGTGTTTTTTTGCGAAACTGCCTGCATACGTGTATTTCTCCTTCCTGTACAATATATATATTTATTACAGCAAGTGTAATAAAGTAAAACTTTAACCTCAATAAATTCTGACTTTTGAAACATTTATATTCTATACTGGTTTCATTTCTTTTTCCAGAAATATCACTTATAGAAATAATATATTTTTTCTATAAGTTTTATCGGATTTATTTATAGAAATTTTCTATATTTTCTTTTATACTAGGACAGAGATGAAGGAAGGGATGACAACTATGAAGAAAAAATCTAAAGGAATCGTTGCACTCTCAATCACATTATCTATACTTTTAACAGCATGTGGTCAAAAACAAGAGGCAACAACTACCGGAGAAAAGAAAAAAGAATCTTCAAAACAAGTATTAAACATTGTAGAAGCTGGGGAAATTTCTACACTTGATTCATCTATCGCAACTGATGGGTTTTCTTACGCTGCATTAAACAACGTAATGGAAGGATTATATATGCCTGGTCCTGACAATAAACCTGTTCCTGCAGCAGCTGAATCATACAAACTGAGCGAAGATGGAAAAACATATACATTTACATTACACGACTCCAAATGGTCAAATGGTGATCCAGTGACTGCTCATGATTTTGAATATGCATGGAAACGTGCCATAAATCCAGAAACTGCTTCTGAATACGCACATATTATGTTCGATATTAAAAATGCAGAAAAAATAAATAAAAAAGAATTACCAATTGATTCATTTGGTGTAAAAGCGATTGATAATAAAACGCTTGAAGTACAGTTAGAACACCCTGTTCCATACTTTTTAGGGTTAATGGGATTTGCAACATTTTATCCTCAAAACCAAAAAGTTGTAGTAGCACAAGGGAAAAATTACGGACTTGAAGCTGCAAATGTAGTTTATAACGGGCCGTTCCAATTAAGTGAATGGAAACATGATACAAGTTATAAAATGACAAAAAACCCGAACTACTGGGATAATAAAAATGTGAAGTTAAATGAAATTAATGTAAATATCGTAAAAGATACTTCCACAGCCGTTAATTTATTTGAAAGCAAACAAGTAGACCGAATTACGATTAATTCAGAGTTTGTTGATAAATATCAAAAAGATCCGAGCTTAAAGAAAATGGAACGTCCTTCTATGACGTTTTTCCGATTTAGCCAAAAGAATCCTTTATTAGCAAACAAAAATGCTCGAAAAGCTATTTCGCTCGCTTTTGATAAACAAGGAATCGCAACAACGATTTTAAATAATGGTTCTATACCTGCGAATGCATTCGTTCCGAAAGGATTCGTAAAAGGACCTGATAACAAAGATTTTCGCAGTACAAGTAATGTAAAAGTAGAAACAAATGTGAAAGAAGCTAAAACACTATGGGAAACGGCGAAAAAAGAAACAAATTTACAAAACGCTTCTCTTTCAATCATAACAACTGATGAGTCTAACGATAAAAAAATTAGCGAGTTTTTAAAAGGTGAATTGGAGAAAAACTTACCTGGATTAAAAATCACATTACAGCCACTTCCAGTAAAAGCATTTTTAGATCGTGAAGGAAATGGTGATTTTGAAATTTCACTTTCTACATGGGGACCAGATTATCCTGATCCTACAACATTTTTAAATATGTTCGTCACAGATGGACCATTTAATAAAATGAGCTATTCAAACAAACAATACGACGAATTAATTGAGAAAACGAGCTCTACTTTAGCAACTGATTTACCAGCACGTTGGAAAGCGTTCCAAGATGCTGAGAAAATATTACTGGAAGATGATGCAGCTATCGCTCCAATCTTCCAATCAGGACTTGTATATTTAGAACGTCCAACAGTAAAAGATGTTGTTATTCGTCCATTTGCAGGAATTTATTCTTATAAGTGGGCTTCTATTACAGAATAAGAAAAAGGCGATCCTAACATATATTAGGATCGCCTTTTTTATTAAATCGCAAAACGCTTATACTTTTCGTAATCACTCGTCTTACATTCTACTTCTAGTTTCGTACCTTCGTTTTCATAACTTGTAGATAAAACGTGCGCATGATTATTGAAATAAGAAACTACCTGTCCTTGATCATACGGAATTAACATTTCACACTTCGTATACTCTTTATAAATGTGTGAACGAATCATTTCGACAAGCTCTTCTATCCCAACATGTTTCTTCGCTGATAAATAAACCCGGTCTTCTTGTACTTTCGGAATTTCAACGTCTACCATATCTGATTTATTATAAGCATAAATGGTTGGAATATTTTCTACTCCAATTTTCTTTAACGTTTCATTTGTAATATCAATTAATTGTTCGTAATTTGGATTTGCGTAATCTACAACGTGAATAAGTAGGTCTGCTTCAGCTACCTCTTCCAATGTTGAACGGAAAGCTTTTACAAGGTGATGCGGTAATTTGCTTACAAATCCAACTGTATCTGTTAATAAGAATGATTTGTTATCTGGCAAATCAATATTTCGTACAGATGTTTCTAACGTCGCGAATAACATATCTTTTTCAAATACTTGTTTTTCTTCAGTACCATTGTAAATTTCAAGCATTGCATTCATCGTCGTTGACTTTCCGGCGTTCGTATAGCCTACTAATGCTACAACTGGTACTTCATTTTTCTTACGTTGCTTTCGCTGCGTTTGACGCTGGGCAACAAGTGCTTCTAGATCTTTATTTAAAACTGAAATTTGTTCTTCAATTTTACGACGATCTAACTCTAATTTCTTCTCACCGACACCTTTATTTTTCGTACCAACTCCGCCGCTCTGTCTTCCTAACGATTCACGAAGACCGATTAAACGAGGCATCATATACTGAAGGTGCGCTACCTCTACTTGCAACTGTGCTTCTTTCGTTTTCGCACGTTGCGCAAAAATATCTAAAATTAATATGGTACGGTCAATTACTTTACAATCTAAATCCGCTTCTAAATTTCGAATTTGTGAAGGAGATAATTCGTCGTTAAAGATTACCATATTCGCATCTACTTCATTTACATACGCTGCTACTTCTTCAATCTTTCCTTTTCCAATATAATGGGAAGGATTTACTCGTTGTAAATTTTGCGTCACTTGCCCAATTACCTCTACATCACAAGCTTCTGCAAGGTTTGTTAGCTCTTCCATTGAATATGCAAAATCATCTTCATTACCTAAATTCACTCCAACTAAAACTGCTCTTTGTAATAATTCTTCCATATATTTATTCCTCCATTTCGATTACGTAAAATAAAAAACACAGGTTACTGCCTGTGTTTTCGTAAACGGATAAGGGTTCACCAAAGAAATAGAAGAAAGTTATACTTTCATCCTATCTCATAGTCAAAAAGTCCCATGATCATATAACGCATCCACAATAAGTGTTCACCTATACGATCTCATTCTATTTATAAAGGCAAAACAAAAAGAGGGCGTATTCGTCCCTCCCTCTTTTTCACATATAAGCTTAATAAAGGGTTCCTTTAAAATAGGCAGACCAATCCCGTTCACTCTGTACACAGACAGAGCCTTTGAGCGCTATTCAATTATTGGCACAAAGTATTGAGACGTAATCTGATTAAGATCAAAGGAAGCCCCTCCGTTCATTTTAAGTTACATAAAGTGTAGCATAAGTAATTCGCTTTCACAAGATTAAACCACCTATAGAAACAGAAAGAAAATCTTTGTATTTTTACTTTAATCGTCATTTTTTGCGCATTCTTCTTACAATAAAAATCACAAGAGCTACTATCAGTAACAGACCTATAGAAAGAGTAACAACTTGCCACCAACTTAAATCACTCACCATTTCTCCTTTCAAATCCACTTTCTTCGTCGGAACAGACTCTTTTGCAATTTGACTTAAAGCCACTTTGTCCGCCCCTGCCTCATCTAATCTCTTCGTTCTACTGCAACTATGTGTGTATAATTGTTTGTCTGATCCTCTTTGAGAAGAATATACTAAGTACTCTCCTCCCTCTACAAAGTGAAACACACAATCACCACCATTTGTATATACAATAATTTGCGAAGATGTTGTCCCTTTCCAAATTCCCTTCACTTCAAATAATACTTCAATTCCACCCCCTTCTTTCCTTCCAACCTCAATTACCTTCCCCTCAAACACTACATCGTTTTTTTGAAATGCATCTTTTGCTGATACGTTAACACAATCACAAGCATGAGATTTCTCTGGAAAAATAATAAGAATAAAGCTATAAATAATGACAACAGAAACCATGTATAAAATCCTTTTCAAGGAGCTCAACTCCCCCCATTATCAATTTTTGAAACTTCTCGTATATTATTTTTACAACACTCACCAAATTCCTTCATAGTAAGTTAAGCATTATCGTTTCAATACAACAAAAGTCTTTATTGACATTTTTATAACCTGATATTAGTATCCGGTTATAAAAATAAAAGTTAGGAGATGTTCCCATGCATTCTAAATCCCGTATTACTACAATTGGTACTCATGTTCCAAATCAAATATTATCTAATAATGATTTAGAAAAAATGATCGATACGATTGATGAATGGATTGTACAAAGAACAGGAATAAAGGAAAGAAGGATTACTAGCGAAGGCGAATACTCCTCACACTTAGCCATTAACGCAATTGAAAATTTATGTACAACATTTAAAAAGAACTTAGAAGATATCAACTGTATCATCGTCGCTACAACAACTGCTGACTATGTTTTTCCTAGTGTCGCATGTCAAATACAACAACACTTCAACATCCCCCATACACTAGCTTTTGATTTAAATGCAACTTGCGCCGGTTTCACATATGGACTACACGTAGCTAATAGCTTAATCACTTCTGGATCACATGAAAAAGTACCTGTCGTAGCGACAGAGACATTATCAAAAGTTACCGATTACACCGATAGAACGACCTGTATTTTATTCGGTGATGGTGCTGGAGCTATTTTATTAGAAAGAGATGAAAACAAACCAAGCTTTATCGCTGCTCATATGGGAACAAATGGTGCTGGTGGCATTCATCTATACAGAACAAACTTATCTACTACTATGAATGGTACACCACTACAAACAAATGAAAAAATCGTTCAGAATGGGAGAGAAGTATATAAATGGGCAACACGTACGGTACCAGCAGGTATAAAAGAACTATTACATACCGCCAATATGCAAATAGATGATATAGACTGGTTCATACCACACAGTGTTAACTTACGAATGATTGAATCTATTTGTGAGAAAACAGAAATTCCAATTCAAAATACTTTAACGAGTGTAAAATACATGGGGAATACATCTTCAGCTTCTATTCCACTCGCTCTAGATTTAGCTAGAAAAGAAGGGAAATTAAATAACGGAGACACACTTTTACTATACGGGTTTGGTGGTGGTCTTACTCATTTAGGGCTTATTGTGGAGTGGGATTTAAACTAACATTTTTCTTTTATACAACTAACTACAAAAAAGCAGCATTCAAAGATTGATTACCTCCCTTTGAACGCTGCTTCTACTATCTTAATTTTATTTACCTGTCCGAGTCCATATCACAACAGGAATAAGCATGAAAGCTAAAACTCCTCCAGCTAATGACAATGCCGCATAACTTGAATTTGCCACTACCATTCCTGACATCGCTCCACCTGAAGCTCCAGCTAGCGCAATAAACACATCTATTTTCCCTTGTGTTTTTGCACGTGTGGAAGGTATAGTTGCATCAACAATTTGAGCCGTACCACTGATTAAACCGAGGTTCCATCCTAATCCAAGTAAAGACAAAGCAAGAATTAATAGTATTAAAGAATCACTTGGCGCTATCGCCGCTATGACACCTGCTGCTAGTAAAATCACTCCACCAGCTATACTCATCGTAGTTCTGCCAATTTTATCAATTAACATTCCCGTAACGAGAGACGGAAGATACATTGCACCTACATGAAAACCAATTACAAGACCTACTGCACTTAAAGCATGACCGTGGTGTCCCATATGAACTGGCGTCATCGTCATAATCGCAACCATCACGATTTGCGTAAGTATCATTACGATAGCTCCAACTGTAATACCTCGTTTATTTTCTGTTGCTTCTTCTATTACTGGTTGCCCTTTATATGTATGCTCTTGTTTATATGTTTCTATCATATTAGCAATAAGTAACGGATCTGGACGAAGCATAACAAATAGAATAAGACCAGCTAGTATAAATGCTGCTGCCGATAATATGAACGGACCAGCAAGTTCAGGAATTCCAATTGAATGAGCAAACCTTCCCATTACACCTACTAAATTTGGACCTGCGACTGCACCAAAGGTCGTCATTACCATCGTAATACTAATAGCAGTTGCTCTTTGCTTCTTATTCGCTAAATCGGTTCCAGCATAACGTGCTTGTAAATTCGTAGCTGTGCCCGCGCCATATATAAGTAAAGAAACTAGTAAAAGAATAATACTATTTGTTAAAGCTGCCACCACAACTCCAATAGCCCCTATTCCACCTACTATAAAACCTCCTGCAAGCCCTATGCGACGACCATGTTTTTGTGATAACTTCCCAACAAAGAAAGCCGCTACCGCAGATCCCATTGTAAACATAGCAGCTGGTAACCCTGCATATGCATCTGTCCCAAGCATTTGCTGCGCAAGAAGTGCACCTACTGTAATTCCGGCAGCTAACCCTGCTCCACCGAACATTTGTGAAATACTTACGATTAGTAATGTTCTTTTGTATAATTTTTGTTGTTCTTCTTCTGTATATATATGATTACTTATTGAAGCATCTGCTGTATCTATCATTTCCTCACCCTCTCTATAAAACTAATCCCCCTTGTTAATGTACTATAGAACAGCAAAATCCCCAATTTATAACTCTTAAATTTATTCATATTTTATTGCTCCTCCACTTCAAATAATAATCCCCTAAGTTTTAACACTACTCTTCTGTATTATTAAAGTTAAATAATATAATAAAAAAACTACATAACATATGATTTTATATAGATACCGTAGTAAATTTATTGTTTCCAAACAATGATTAAAGTGCGATTTATTATAAATAACACTGCAAGAATAATAGCAAAGGTTATTTGATCAACAGTATATAGAGCAACAGAGCTAACTCCAAACAATATGATTTCTAACATAAACCTATATGGTTCTGTCAATTTTAATGATGCTTTAGGTGCAATGAACCGCCCCCATATTATCGCAAAAAGTAGTGGTGAACCAATACCAAAAACATATTTCCCATATACATCCCCAAAAAATTGAAAGCCCCAATAACATAGTGATGCAAGAGCAAATAATTCTATAAAAAATCTTGTCACCAGATTTATATGTTTTATAGACATATTATAAAGCCCCCCTTGAAAACTTATGTAGAATCCTATAAAAATAATATTATGCATCCTATATTTGAACTTGATACGTACCTATTCATTGTATGTAAAAATACTTATTCATACTATTCAGTTCATCTTTGATTTTGGCTGATAATGAATGAGAGTAAATACTTAAATGATAGTGACACATATGCCTATAAGCACAAAGGGAAGAACTTCGCCATTCACGTTTCGTCCATGGAGTTCTTTCCTTTGTTAATAACCAACTTTCAATAATTAGGGTGAAATTCATATTTAGCCTATTTCCCTTACAATCCCCCTACTATCCTTTTTTCCCTTCTTTTACTCAAAGCCTTTCCTTCCCAAAATAACAAACTTACTAAAGCAAAAACTAAGATAATCGGCACACTTGCTTTATATAAATCTGTAAAACTCATTGCCATCTGATTTTGAGCATAGTGATTCACATCATCCGAAAATGCGAGTACTTCTTTCTTTATACTTTCCTCTTGTTTTTCAACTTCTTTTGTCACTTGATTCATAACTTCTTCTCTTTTTACATCTCTATATTCTACTGGAATTTCTCTTAATACTTCATCCACTTTTTGGTGAATTAATGCATCTTTTTTCTCTTTATTTAACCCTACAAATGTTTCATTTTGATGTTTTTCTACATTTGTTTCTATACTTTGGTTCTCTATTTTTCCTTTTGTTATTTCTAATATCTCAGCCTGCTGGGCACTACTCACATGAATATTATGCAATTTTTCTTCTGCATAACGATATACATTCTCTTTATTTACAGCTAAATTGTGCGTTAAGTTAGATACAAATATTGCAACTGCTAATACAATTCCTACTTGCCGCAACATCGAGACAACACTTTGAGAAGCGGTTAATAATTCCCCTTCAAACGAAGAAGCACTTAAAACTGTAATTGGACCTACTACTAAACCATACCCAACACCTAATATCATACATGGAATAATAATTTCAATATTCGTTGAATTAACATCAATCATTTGCAACCAATAATAAGAGAAACCCATAACAAGAAAGCCTGACAAAATAATAGTTACTTTTCCGAGTTTTTTAATTAAAGTTGCTGCAACTGGTGAGACAAAAAATATCATTGCTGAAATAGGTGTCACTAAAAAAGCTGCTTCAATTTCCGTTCGGCCTTGTATTTTCGTCAAGAACGTCGGAAGCAATACAGTAACTCCAATTAAAAATAAATTACTTAATATGACAACGATAGACGCTCCGACAAACATTCGATCTTGAAATAACTTTAAATTCACCATTGGATTATGAATCTTTCGTTCTACTAAAACAAATAGAATAAGAGAAATAGTGCTAATTGCATAACAAGACAAAGCAATATTACTTTGCCATCCCCATGTATTGCCTTTTACTAATATGAGAGTAAAAGAAAAAATTGCTGTGCTACTTAATAGTAGTCCTACCCAATCTATTTTTGAGATAATACGTTCTTCATTTTTTATTTGCAGCATAATACAGCATAAAATGATTCCAAGAATACAAATAGGAACATTTATGAAGAACACCCATCTCCAACCGAAATTTTGTGTAATAATTCCACCTATTACTGGTCCCATTGCAGCTGATAGTCCTTGTGTTACCCCTAAAATTGCAAGTGCAACATGTCTCTTTGCTAATGGCATTGCTGAAACGCCGATTACCATACTTGTCGGAAATAAAATTGCTGCACCAATACTTTGTATAAAACGAGAAAAGATGAGAAAATCGCCCGTATTAGCAAAAGCACAAAGCACTGATCCACCACCAAAAATTATCAAACCAAGAATATACATCTTTGCTTTCCCAAAAATATCAGCTATCCGTCCTAGTGGAATGGCTAGTACTGCAATCGTCATCGTATAAACATTTAATATCCAAGACATCTTTTCTAATGAAGTATTTACACTCGTTTGTATGGCCGGTAAAGCTATATTCATAATTGTCGTATCAATCATACAAAGAAATATACCTAAGCACATTAAAAAGACAATCTTAATACCCTTTGATTGCTCCATGTTCATCTACCCCTTTATTTATTATGAACGTGTTTTTCATTCTTCTGTTTTATTGTGTTTTTTTACTTCTAGTTGCTCTAGTTTTCTTTTCAATGTCTCTACTTGAGCACTATATGATGCAATACCTAAATCGAGTGAAATTTCCTCAACAAAAGTAATACCTTCTCTCCACTTTTCATATTTCAAACGAAGATCCGCAATGTATACCTCTTTCCTTTCAATTTCGTCCTCAATCCATTTTTTTATCGCCTTGTCATCGCTATAATTACCAAAATACATCCTCATTAAAAAATCTGAACGTAAAACATCTTTCTCTACATCTGTTTGCATGTATTGATAAAACTCTTCACGCCCTTCATCTGTAATAAAGTACATTTTCTTATTCGGTTTCCCTTCTTGCATAATAACCTCTTTCTTTATTTTCCCCTCTTTTTCCAACTGTCGTAACGTTGGATAGATCATTCCAAAACTCCCATCAAAAAAATGAGTAAATACGTCTTCGAACACAATTTTAATATCATAACCAGACAATTCTTTTTCCATCAATAAACCTAAAACAACATCTCTTCCCTTCAAAATAAGACCCCCACATAGTATATAATCAATAATCATATTAACAATATTAATATGATTATTGATTATATACCCTATTCTATTAATTGTAAAATGTTTCTAAATAAAAGAACACCCTGTAATTTTATTGTTCAAAATTACAGGGTAGCTCTACTTTATATTTCATATACAAACTTTGTACTATTTTACAACTTCATCTTGATTAGCTTCAAAACCTTCTGTCTTACCCTCTTTCATTTCATAATAATACGAAGGTAATTCTATACCATGCTCTAAGAAATAATCCTCAATTAATGCAATAATGATTTTTAACGTTTTCACACGAGCATACAATTTATCATTACTTTCGATAATTTCCCATTTCGCATTTGGCTTATTTGTTTTTTCAAACATGTCTTCCATTGCTTCAACATACTCGTCCCACTTTTCACGGTTACGCCAATCTTCGTCTGTAATTTTCCATCTTTTCAAAGGATTGTTCTCTCTATCTTTAAACCTCTTTAATTGTTCATCTTTACTAATATGATAGAAAAACTTCCCGATTATATAATGATCATCTGTTAATAGTTTTTCAAAATCATTAATCTCATCATACCCTCTCGTCCACTCTTCCTTTGTAGCAAACCCTTCAACACGCTCCACTAACACACGTCCGTACCATGAGCGATCAAAAATAGTAATTTGCCCGTACTGAGGAAGTTTTCGCCAGAAACGTTGCAAGTAATGGTACCGTTTTTCATGAGGTGCTGGTGCTCCAATTGGATTTACTTGAAACCCGCGCGGATCAAGATGTTCCGTCACTCGCTTAATCGCTCCGCCTTTTCCAGCCGCATCCCAGCCTTCCATAACGAGCATAACCGCAATTTTTTCTTCTTTTACAATTTGCTGCAATGCTAATAAGCGCCTTTGATATTTTTCTAGTCTCTTATTGTACTTAGATTTCGATTCAATTCTTTTCGTTACATCTACTTTAGCAAGATATCCATTTTCCATAAAACAAATCCCCCTTGTTGTATGACAATGTTATTTTAACATATTATTGGAAATTTTTTCACATTAGAAAAAACTGTGTAGAAAAATCTCTACACAGCTTCCTTCTCTAATTGCACATCTACTTCAATATTCTCATTTTTATTTTTCACAGCTTTTATAAAGAATACAGCAGTTAACATAACGGTAATAACCGCACCTACCATATAAGATGTGTTTAACGGAATATTAAAACCAATTTTTGCATTTAAAATGTAAATGAAAGTCATGAGTTGCATGACTTTCGCGGGAATTAAGGAAACAACATACGGTTTCCCTTTTATGAATAAATACATCGTTCCAATCCATCACGCAATTGCTGCAGTCGATTGGTTAGCCCAAGAGAAATATCTCCATCTTATTCACAAAGAGAGACTATATTTTTTTACAATTGAATTATGGTATACCCTCTCAAAAAAAGAAGATAATAACAAATAAATCCGTTACAGAATGGGAGTACTTTAAAGATGAAACGAAAAATATTTTCTCTCTTTGCACTAATCTGTTTCGCACTACCAATACAAGCTAGTGCATACACATTTCACTCACTACCAATTGAATCAAAGTCTAAACAGTGGTATATCGAAATTGACAAATCTCATAACGCAAACAAGCAAGCAGTGCAGCCAAAACAGGGTGTATATGATACATATAGTTTACTCGTAAAAAACATCGGTAATGATGTATCAAATGTATCAGTGGAAATACTTGATAACACTCCTACCTCTAAAGCTACTTTTAATCCTACTACGTTAAATAGCAACGTTTCTAAAAGTCAAACAAGCTCTGACTACATCGTATTCCCTTTAGACTTTAATAGCCATAATTTTAAAGTCGTCATTACTTGGGAAGAAAAAAATTTCTCATACAACGGTCATCCGGTAAATGAGGGGGAACAAATGAAACAAACATTTGTGTTTAATGAAGAATAAGCCCTAATTTGATTAGGGCTTATTCTTCATTTACAAAACCAGATTGAATCGCTTCTGTTACTTCTTTTGTGATTTCTAGTTCTGTTGCTTCCGTACTAATTTTCTTGTCCCAAATATGTACGGAAGGCTTTTCGTTACAAAGATGTTTTACTAATACTAGTTGATTATATGTTAGCTTATTTTCTCTATGGGTGGCGATATAGATTGTGAAATTTTTTGCTTCAAAGACCTTTTCCTGCAAAGTGTATTGGCTGACCAATTCCTTTGCTACTATATCGTTCAAGTTTTCTATAATCATATAAGTTATTCTCCTTTCCCTTATATCATCAATCAACTCGTCGAATACTTGGTACACATAATGCTACTCCCATTGTTACAAGTACTAATATAACTAGTGTTATAATCGTTATCTCGCCACTTATGACAATAGCTAACCATCGTTATCGAACTACCTAAAGTCGAAAATAATTGCCCAATCCATAAAATATTAATATATGGTGACACTTTAACCGGCAATAACAATTTACCAATATAACTTACATTTTTCTCTGTTCGTATTTCTCCTTGCATACCTCTCTCCTCTTTTCAAATTAAGTTAATATCGATTATAAAACAGAAAATTCAATCTTAAATAATTTTAATTATATATGAAACTGTTAAATTATTGGTAAAAATATAAAAAAGGTGTTTTCATAAATGAAAACACCTTTTTTATTTATAATTTTAAGTTCTTCTTCAATGTCCAATACTTTTCTTGAGCATTTTCAAATGAAAATTCTACCCAACCGTTTGGATCTTCACGATATACATTTACTTTCTTACCATTTTCTAATTTTCCAACTTCATTTTGTGTAACATTCGGTACACTCTTAATTGTATAGCCAAATGGATATGGCACTTGATAGTAAGAGCCTACTAATTGAACAGTACCTGTTGCATCTTTTGCATAATCTTTATATGGAATGTCTTTTCCTAATGCCTCTACATTTAATGTATTAGGATTTTTCGGTAATCGTTTTACATTTTCATAATCTTTCTTGTTAAACGGTTTAATACGCTCCATAATATTAGCGATTTTGCCAGCCCATTCTTTATCTGTTGCATACTTTTCATTCATATCAGGTAATGTGTAACCGCTGAAATAATTTGCACCTTCTTCTAAGTAGTTCTTCCTTACATAATCAGCATTGTAAGAAATACTTTCCTTATATGACGGTAAATATTTTGCATATGCAAATGGGTCACGATCATATGCTCTTAAACCAAATAAATTATGTTTACGATATGCAATTTCTGATTTACCGTACGCAGATTCTAAGATTGCATGTGCAGCTAAATATAGTGCGCTCACACCGTACTCATTTTGTGCTTGAATAAAATCTTTACCAGTTCCAATAAGTGGACTATCCGAATGCGATTTTTTAATGAAATTATCAATCTCTAGTGCCGTTACGTTAGATGGCAAAGTTACGTCTAAATTAATATACGATGGCTGTTCAACAGGAACATCATTTTTAATTTGCATCGCTTTATATAATAATTGTGCATAGCTTTCACGTGTTAATACACCCGATGGATCAAATCCTCCAAGCCCATTCCCTACCGATACACCATTGGATTGCAATGCACTAATTGCTTCTTTTGCCCACCAGTGTGTTGCATCTATATCATTAAATGTATGTGGTGCTTTTACTTCTAATTTAAATGCTCTTTGCAAAATAACAGACATTTCAGCACGAGTTAATGATTCTTTCGGTCTAAACGTCCCTTTACCATCACCTACGAAAATCCCCATATCTGTTAATGCCAAAATTTCTTTTGGGAACATCGTCGTTCCTGCGCTAATATCAGAGTATGGATTTTTATAATCGCTTTTTAATTCTGGTTTTAATGCGCGATACATTAATGCTGCTACTTGCTCACGAGTTACAACGTCTCCAAAGCCAAATTTACCATTATCGTAACCTGCAATAACCCCTTTTGACGTTAAATCAGTAATCGCTTCAAGTGCCCAATGATTTTTCGGAACGTCTGGAAACTCTTTTGTAGATGCAAACGAAGTTGCTGGAGCCAGCACTACTTGAAGTGCGACTGTCACTGCTAACACATTAGAAATAACTTTTTTCATAAATTGTTTAACACGTTTTCTATATGCTTGTACCGTGTTAACTTGCCTCCCTTTATCGTATAATTTTCCCTATTAAACTAACAAACTCTTAATTAGTCAACAGTAAAAGTATACGTGATAAAAATAAACTAATCTACCTTTATTTTATTCATAATCAGCATAATACGATATATCTTTTTATTCCGATATAAAATCACAAAAACTTACATAAAAAGCCCACCTCTATATAGACGATGGACTTAACAATCAACATTGTTATTTCGTTAAACGAGATTTTGAAACATCAAAACCTTTCCACTCATAATAATCTAAAATACCCGCATAAATTGCCTCAGCAGCTATTTGTCTTCCAGATTCTGAAGCTAACTTCTCATAATCCGCGCTGTTATCTAAAAATGCTAGCTCCGTTAGTACTGCTGGCATCTCATTTTCTCTTAGTACATAAAAGTCTTCTGGTTTCACACCACGATCTCTTGTATCTAGAGCTTTAACTAATCGCTTTTGTATTTTATCAGCTAACATATAACTATCTTTTTCACGCTCAGTTAATTCTTTCTTTTCAGATCCTTTATAATAAAAAGTTTCTGTTCCATGTCCATCATGTTTTTGAGAAGCATTTGCATGGATACTTACAAAAATATCTCCATTATGTTCTTTCGCGAAATCCACACGATTTTTAAGGTCTTCTCCTTGTTTTTCACCAAGACGAATATCTGTTTCACGTGTTAACATCACACGGAATGGAGTATGTTTCTCTATTAAACTTTGTAATCTTTTAGATGTATCTAATACAATATCACTCTCATGTAATCCTTGTGTTGCTTTCCCAGGATCTGTTCCTCCATGACCTGGATCAATAATAATCATCTGCTCTACTAAAGGATTACCTACTTTAAGTGAGTCAGCCTTTGCAATAAACTGTGCTGCTTCTGCTTTCGTTACAGTTTTCTTAGGCTCCCACTTCTCACCAGTACCAAGAGAGATGCCTAATTCAACTAGGATGTTAGCTTTTTCTTTACCCCAGTTTAATGTTTCTAAATCTTTGAATTTAGTTGCTGGAGTACCGTTTACTTTAGACTCTAATTTGTAAGCTTCTACAAGAAGAGATGCCATTGAAACTCGGTCAATTTTCCCAGTTGGGTCAAAGACGCCTGGGCCTTTCCCTTTAACAACACCAGCTTTTTCTACAGCTGCGATGAATGGAGTGTACCAATCGTTTTGAGAATCACCGAAAGATGGTTTAGCATTTTTATCGATTGGTAAGTTTAAGATTTTAGCCATCATTGTAGCTGCTTCTGCACGAGTGATTTCTTTTCCAGGCTCGAACATTCCTTTATCGTTACCTGTAACTGCACCTTTATCTACTAAATAGTAAATAGAATCTTCTGCCCAATGTTTAGCTACGACATCTGGAAATTTTTTTGTTTGTGCGAAACTACTAGATGAATAAGTTAATATACTAGCTGCAATTAATCCTGCTGCAATTATTCTATTTTTCATAGAATATATTCCCCTCTCAAGTACAATGTATTTATATAACAGACTAATTATAGTTCTGAAAATTAGTAATAGTCAATTGAAATTTGTATAAATTTGTATTATTATTGTATTTTTTGTCATATATAACTATAGTTAAAAACTATAAGATTCTTATTTTATAAGAGGAGAGGTTCCCATGAGCAAGGATTGGAAAGATATAGAACACCGTATGTATACAATGTGTATGATTCAGCGTAATAACAAAGTATTGCTAATACAGCGCCCCGATCATCTAGGATTCCCTGGTTATATCGCTCCTGGCGGTAAAGTAGATTTTCCAGAAAGTATCGTCCAAGCTGCTAAACGAGAAGTAAAAGAAGAAACTGGATTACTTGTTTCAAATTTAACTTTTAAGGGATTAGATGAATACGTAAATCCGAAAGAAAATGTTCGATATATGGTATTTAACTATTGGACAGATTCATTTGAAGGTGAACTCCTTTTGAATCCTCCTGAAGGCGAATTATTATGGGTACCAATCGAAACAGCATTAAATCTTCCTATGCAAGATTGGTTTAAAGAAAGATTCCCATTATTTTTTGAAAAAGTTACGTTTGAAATTCAACGCGTTTGGGACCGAGACTTAGATAAACAAGTTACTATGACAATTACGCATACATAAAAAAAGCTTGGAATCTCTCCAAGTTTTTTTACTTCTTCTCTATTTTCTTAATCTCATAATCAATTTCTAAAAACTTAACTCCAAATATCCACATTCTATGATTTGCTTCTAGTAGTTGATCCGTGCACTCTTTCATAATAAAAGTCTCTGCTAACGGTAAACGTATTGTAAAGAAACGAGTATGTAAATAAATCCCCTCATCCCCCTTACCATTTTTTCTCAACTTACTAGTAATAATGAAATCATTACTCTTATTACATAATTTTAAAACCCCCGTCATATTCGAATATGGTAAAGGTAATGCAATATTCATATATGTCTCGCTCTTATATGTGTGCTTTGAGTAAAGAGCTACAAAAATAGATTCTCCTGCTTCATTTTTTCTTAGCCAAGCCCTTACATTCTCCCTTCCATCTTTCTCATCTATTATCCCAACGATAGAGCCATGCATCGTTTCCCACTTACCGCCCATTCCTAAATGTATTTGTCCTACACGCTTACTCATTTTCTCATAGCAAAATGCAACCGGACGAAACCAACGAGCCCACTTAATATGCGATTGTAACTCATACTCTTTTGTATTTTCATAAAAACGAGTAATACTTAAAGGAATCTTCGTCACGTCAAATGCCTCACTATGAAAATCATTCATTTTATCAACTAAACCTTTGTATTCCTTGCTATCTATTAAATTTCTGTTATGTAAAAATGCTTCACCAACTGTCGCATTTCCTCTTAACCCGCTCATTGGTTTCCCGTAATATTTATAATTCGGGGCACTATTTTCAATCATCCAGCCGACAAATGCTGGTAACGCTACTCCAATTCCATTGACAACACCGTGAATCCAAACCATTTGAGCAATTGTAATCATCAGTACATGTTTCAAATTCCCATACGAATATATAAGTGAAAACATAATTGTTACCATGAGTGTACTAGACGATATGATCAGGAGAATCTTTGCACTGATAGCATTAAATTTCGTGCGCCAAACATAAATCCCATAACCATAAATAGCACATAAATATAGGAACACTGCAAAAAATTCAAATACTCTTGAGTACGTAATCCCTATTGCAACTGTCATAGGTGAAATGACGATGACAAACATAATAGCATCATATACTTTACTTCTTTTTTCTCTTTTTCTCCCAATTAAACCAGCTGATAACGGCAATAGAAATGCCGAATAATGAAAGTGTGCAGCGGTAAGCAAAACAATGTCAGAACTAAAGTGCATAATGGAAAGCTTTGCTACTGAAGCAAAAAACCAAAAACCACCTAGAAACAAATAAATAAACGCACTATCAATAGCTGTCTCTTCTAACTGTTTCCATCCTCTTTCTAGCACTCTACTTACACCAAATAACGCAATAATTCCTGTATATACAAACCAAAGTATCGCAAAGAAATAGTGATTTGTTACGAAAGCTAACGTTGCACTAATTGCTGCGATTGGATATAACAGCGATACAAATTTATAAAAAGATACATACGATCCATTTCTTGTTTTCTTATCAATGATGCAAAATGACATCGGTATAAATAACAAAATAGATAATAATATAATTGCTTCCACTGGGTTTATATTTGACCACTCACATATTAGAAAAATAATATAACAAGCAAGCCCAACTATTATATTTTTCATAACATTTATTTCCTCTCCACAAATGTTCCCTTATATGAAAATAATGAACCAATTAACGGATTGCGTACTTGTACATGAATTCGAAAACATTGTAGTGTTTCATCATAACTTTCCACAATTTTGGCCTCTCCGTATAAAAATCTAGGTAACAGGCATTTTCTTCCAAACATGTAGAACCATTGTTTCTTTGAAGAAATATGTATTGCCCCCACCTCATCAATATGAAAATCCAACGTAGAAACAAGTATGTGCGGTTCACCAAAATAATCTACAATTTCATTATTCTCTTCATCCAACTGCATAACGGCGTTAAAATATCTTTTTTTATTATGAAAATAAAAAGTACGATTCCACCGCACAAGTTCATTTCCATGTTCATCTCGCTCAGCGGTATTATGTATTGTAAATGGCACTTCCTTCCCCCGCTCAGAGAAAAACATTCTAAACTTCGATGCAATTTTTAATATCAATTTCACGAAAAAAGAACCTCCGTAAATTTCATCCATATTTCCTTCTCCAGTAAAGCTATTTTCTTCTGTAATTTCATAGCGTTTCTGTAATTTTGGATGAAGCTTTTTATAAGAATCCCCTAATAGTCTTTCATACATATTAGCCATACATTATCCCTTTCTCTTCCTCTTGCAATTTTTTGCGCTTGGCAAATTCGTGCTATTTATATAACCGACAATTGATAACCCCATTAGTAGAACGTTTAATGTAATTGGATTAAACGGCTCTGTAAAGCTTACGATATTCGTAAAACCCGCCGCTATCGTTAAGGCTATTAACATAAAAATATGTACGATAAATACTTTTCGTTTTTGAAATGGCAACAACCATATGACACCAAAAATAAGTTCTAGTAATCCAATTATTTTAAGTACAAAAATACTATGTTCAGTTGAACCAATCATCACAGATAGCATTTTTACTTCTTCTGAATGAGTAAACAATAGTTTCGGCACTATTCCTTGATACATCCATACAAAAGCAAATAAAAAACATACGAGCCAATATGTCATCGTTCTTCTAATTAGTAATCTCGGATGAAGTCCCTTTTCTATCCATAATTTTAACGCATCAAAACTCCAAGCAGTCGCCCAGCCTAATAACGGACGAAACATATAGAAATCTATTACATTTCCTATACGACCAAACCTCGTATCGTAATCATATTGCGTCTCAAAATGAATGTATTCTTCACGCGGTGTATACTTCCAATAACCACGCCCTATTTGAATAAGTGATAATTTATTATCTGTCCAAAATTTTAAAGAAGAAATTCTTTCACCCGTTTCTTTTCTTATTTCACCTATCGATTCCCCTTCACCAGCTATTTCAAGTCCAAATCCAATTTTAGTTTTATATAAAAACTTCTGCGGTTCTCCTTCTTTTTTCTCTAAATACGAAATTTCAGTAAAGCGAGCATCCCATTCTGTATGTATATCTGGTTCCTGTGTATATCCCCATATTTTTTCCATTGTTGTGTTCATTTCTGCCGAAACATAAATAGGCTTTTTCCCCTTCATTCTTCCACCTCCTATGCACTATAAATTTAATGTACATGCTATGAATTTATTTTGCTACAGTTTTCACAAACTCCTTCAAGAAAAGAAAGAATTTTTAAAATTTATACAAAACACTTGATTCCCCGAAAAATTTAAATTATTATAAAATAAATGTTACCAACAACTTCATAAATCAAACACTCTCGCCTAAAACGTGAGATAGAGGTTGCGATACTTATGATTATTCTAATGGAGACACAGAGATGTCTATGAAATTAGATGAAAGGAAGTATTGCCGAAATCGATAATTTTCTCTGCATTTATCGATTGGGGCTGTTTTCGAATAGAAACAGAACTGTCATATGTACAGAAGTGTATGTATGAAGAGCTATCTACAAAAAAGAGATATCATTTTTATGGTATTCCTTTTTTGGCGGTTTTTTTATTAGCTCCGTTTTCTGTTTCCCTTTTCCTGTAACAGCACCATCCTCACTTATTTGAGATGGTGTTTTTTGTTTTTCTCTGGTAACTACAGGAATATTGGGATCTATATATGTCCTAATCTATTCTTAAAAATGGATGAAAGAAGGAATTCGTAATGGAAACGATTGTACAAAAATTTGGTGGCACTTCTGTTGGAAGCGTTGAGCGCATTCAACATGTAGCAAATTTAATTATTGAAGAATATGAACGAGGACATAGCATCGTCTCTGTCGTTTCAGCAATGGGAAAAAGCACAGATGAACTCGTAGCACTTGCTAACGCGATTTCAGAAAATCCGAGTAAACGCGAAATGGATATGCTTCTATCAACAGGAGAGCAAGTGACTATTTCATTATTAACGATGGCACTACAAGCAAAAGGCTATAACGCAATTTCATTAACTGGATGGCAAGCTGGTATTACGACAGAATCTGTACATAGTAGTGCACGGATTACTGAAATTCATACAGATCGAATTCAGTCTTATCTTACTGAAGGCACGATTGTTATTGTAGCTGGCTTCCAAGGAATCAGCGAAAACCATGAAATTACAACGCTTGGCCGCGGTGGTTCTGATACAACTGCTGTTGCATTAGCTGCTGCACTGAAAGCAAAAAAATGTGATATTTACACGGATGTGACCGGTGTATATACGACGGACCCACGAGTTGTAAAAGATGCTTATAAATTAGATGAAATTTCTTATGACGAAATGCTAGAACTAGCAAACCTCGGTGCTGGTGTATTACACCCGCGTGCTGTTGAGTTTGCTAAAAATCATAATGTCATGTTAGAAGTTCGCTCAAGTATGGAACAAGAAAACGGAACAATTGTAAAAGGAGAATGTAACATGGAACAACAATCAATCGTTAAAGGTATTGCATTTGAAGATAATATTACACGCGTCACAATGAAAGGATTGGAACAAGGTGCACTTTCAACAGTTTTCTCTACATTGGCAACAGCACATATTAATGTAGATATCATCATTCAAAGTATTACAAATGAAGGAACTGTTCACCTCTCCTTCTCAATCCATTCTAATGATTTAAAAGAAACATTAGAGGTATTGGAACAAAATCAAGAAACACTTCACTATGAATCTGTAGAATATGAAAATCATTTAGCAAAAGTATCCATTGTAGGATCTGGTATGGTCTCTAATCCAGGAGTTGCTGCGAATATGTTCACTACTTTAAAAGAAGAAGATATTCATATTAAAATGGTAAGTACATCAGAAATTAAAGTATCTGTCGTTATTGACCGCCTTCATTTAGTAACAGGTGTTGAGGCGCTGCATCAATCATTTATGGCAAAAATTGAGCCTTTAGTGCAGATGAGTTAATTTCCACTAGTAACACTTAAAACAAATTATATGAATCTATTTTCTTCCTATATAAATAGAAACAGGGTAGGACTGTTTTGTGGGAAAGTCGAAGTTATTCTATCGAATAGCAATTACAGTATCAAATTCTTGAAACTACTTGAACATAATAGCATTCACGAAATAAAGTTCATGCGTATCTCAGTAGTAGAAGGTTTTCGAAGTGTTGTTCGTTAACAAGATGTTATATACTATACCTGAAAACACCTTGTCACATTTCCCTACACTGTGACAAGGTGTTTTTTATTTAGAAGAGATTTTAGTATAATTATGGGGAGAATTAAATAATAAATTTATACATATAAGGAGATAAAGACTATGGCAAACAACAGATTACTAAGAATGGACAATGTCAGCATCGTTGTAGAATCCCTTGATAACGCAATATCTTTCTTCGAAGAGATTGGATTAAAACTCGAAGGGCGAGCTACTGTCGAAGGTGAATGGGCTGGTCGCGTAACCGGACTCGGTTCTCAGTGCGTGGAGATTGCTATGATGGTGACCCCAGATGGCCATAGCCGAATTGAACTTTCTCGATTTCTCACACCATCTACTATAGCAGATCACCGGACAGCTCCTGTAAACACCCTCGGTTATTTGCGCGTCATGTTCACTGTCGAAGACATTGACGAAATGGTATCGAGACTGATTAAGCATGGTGCTCAACTCGTTGGCGAAGTAGTTCAGTACGAGAACTCATATCGACTCTGCTACATTCGTGGAACCGAAGGAATTTTAATCGGTTTAGCGGAACAACTCGGTAACAAGTAAGTAATGTTTTATAAGAAGTCTTTACTGAAATAAAAATATTTAAAAGAACTTCTTGATTAATAAAACTTAGATTTTCAACCCCGTCCTAGCTTTAAAACGGGGTTATACTTGTTTGAGCTTTTTAACATACTATCAACATCCCGAAATCATTATAAAACAATTCAATTACTTGTTATACTCTTTCCTAAGAAATATAACTAGCTCTTCTCACTTTTTATCATATATATCTTTTCTTTTAAAAAACGATCTGAACTCATTCAAAATAACTTTCTTCACGTCAGAGTAAAAAACCATCATGAATAGTGCTATTCCTAATAAGATCTCTTGCATTCCTTCATAATCAACGAAAGCACTCACAATTAGCAAACCAAACCCAATATAAAAACCAAACTCATTCTCTTTCTCAAAATACTCATCTTCATCAATATGTATTTTCTCTTTTAAATTTCGGTTCCCTTTTATTAACTCATCGAGCGTAACATTATACATTTCGCTAAGCAAAATTAAATTATCAATATCCGGACAGCTTTTATCATGTTCCCATTTATACACAGCTTGCCTTGTCACACCAATTTTTTTAGCAACATCTTCTTGTGAAAATCCTTTTGATTCTCTTAATTTTTTAAGTTGTTGTCCTAAGCTCATAACGTCCCCTCCTTTAACAAATTATTACATAATAGGAGATAAAAAAGAAAGAAACTATTGGTAAAATTCACTGTAAACCATTCGTTTACACAATAAAAAAGAGAGAATAACTCTTTGAGTTATCCTCTCTCTTCTATTAAAACAGATGAATGTTTTCCTTCTTGCAAGCTTCACGTAAATCGTCAGGCCATACAGAAGATTGAACTTCACCGATATGTGCTTTTCGTAAGAAGTACATGCACATTCTTGATTGTCCAATACCACCGCCAATTGTTAATGGTAGTACGTCTTCTAAAATACCTTTATGGAAATCATACTCACGTTTGAAGTCTTCACCTGTTTTCGTTAACTGCTCATCAAGTGATTTACTATCAACACGAATTCCCATTGATGATAATTCGAATGAAGATTGTAATACTGGGTGCCAGAATAAAATGTCACCGTTTAATTTCCAATCATCATAATCAGCTGCGCGTCCATCATGCTTTTCACCTGAACGAAGTGCATCACCAATTCCGATAATGAATACTGCACCATGCTCTTTCGCAATTGCATGTTCACGATCTTTCGGTGTTAATTCTGGATATTTATCTTCTAGTTCTTGGGAAGTGATGAAAACAATTTCTTCTGGTAAATACTTTCCAAGGAACGGATACTTTTCAAATAAGTGGTCTTCTAAATCTTTGAATATTCCATAAATTGTTTGTACTGTTTTTTGTAAGTAGTCTACAGTACGCCATTCTTTTTGAACGATTTTTTCCCAATCCCATTGGTCAACGTAAATGGAATGTGTTGCATCAAGTTCTTCATCACGACGAATTGCGTTCATGTTTGTATATAAACCTTCACCAGCTTCATATCCGTATTCATGTAATGCGAATCTTTTCCACTTCGCTAGTGAGTGAACAATTTCTAATTCTTCTCCTGAATGTAACATATCAAATTCAATTGGGCGTTCTACACCGTTTAAGTGATCGTTTAATCCTGATTTTTTCGTTACGAATAATGGTGCAGATACGCGGAATAGTTCAAGGCGTTTTGCTAATTGATCCTCGAAAAATGTTTTAACTTCCTTAATTGCGATTTGAGTCTCTCTTACTGTCATTAATGATTGATACATGGTGGTTTCCTCCTAAAATGTTTGGATGTTGTGAAAAGAAGCCAACAAAAAAAGCCCTTCTTTCCCAAAAAACTGGGACGAAAGACTTTGGTTCCGCGGTACCACCCAAATTAGCAACAGAGGTTGCTCACTTATACAATACGGAGATGAAATATCTCGATACTGTTCTTCTTGTAACGGCGAAGTTCCCGGCTAAGTCTACTTTCCTGTAAAGGATTTCGGTTAGCAACTCCAGGAGGTTCTTCATAATAGGCTTCGTATCAGGCTCACACCACCCCTGACTCGCTTAGACTACATCCTACTACTACTCGTCCTTTCATAGTCGTTTTGTTGTCACATCTCTGAAACATTTTATTAATGATTATTCTATACAAAAAATAAAGAAAGTCAACAAAAATTTAAAAATATTTTTCAATTCTTTATTTTACGGCTTTATTGATTGTTTTCAATATAACATCTTCACTTCTTTTGCCTTGTCAATCCAAAAAACGTTTCACTAACCGAGACTAACATATACACAACAAGTAATGTAATCGTTCGAAATATAGAATCCGCAGTATTTCGTATTATTTTCATTTTCTTTGTAATTCCTTTCAGTTTACTTGCAAATTCATGTTATACTATAGCATTCAAGCAGTTTATTTTTACTTAAAGTAATCATAGTCATTTATAAAGAGTATTTTCTAAATCATTGACTATTATCAAATAAGATTTTTATATAACGGAGTGATCATATGAGTAAAACGAAAGCAAAACCGAAAAAAGGTGTAGGGCAAGGTACAGGAAGTAAAGGATGGAATCGTTGGCAATCAAGTGCAAAGAAAAAGGCAGCTGCAAAGCCATACAAAAGTAAAGGTACAAAGAAGTAATTTAAATAACATTTGATTTCTTTACTTTGTACAAAACAAAATATAATTATTACAACAAAAAAGCTATGCACTCATACATTTGAAGGCATAGCTTTTTATATTAAATCATTAAAATATCTCGAATTTCTTCCTCCGTGATTGATGATAATTTCTCTTCTCCCGGCTCAATCACTTGAGCGATTAAATTTTTCTTACTCTCTTGCAGTTCATGCATTTTTTCCTCAATTGTTCCGTGGGCTACTAATTTTATAACTTGTACTGTATTTTTTTGTCCCATTCGATATGCTCTATCTGCTGCTTGTTGTTCAACAGCTGGATTCCACCATAAATCGTATAATATAACCGTATCGGCACCCGTTAAGTTAAGACCCGTACCACCAGCTTTTAAAGAAATGAGAAATAGATCCCCTTCCCCCTCGTTAAATCGATTACATAGCTCTACACGTTCTTGTGATGGTGTACTCCCGTCTAAATAAAAGTATGGAATCGCTTGACGATTTAACTCACGACCAATAATAGACAGCATCTTCGTAAATTGAGAAAAGATTAAAATTCTCTTACCAGTACTTCTACATTCCTCTAGTATCTCTAACAGTTGTTCAAATTTAGCTGAACTCCCCTTATAATCATCAACGAATAAAGCCGGATGATTACAAATTTGTCGCAGTCTCGTTAAACCAGCTAAAATTCTAATTTTATTTTTACGTAACGTATCTTTATCTAAATGTTTTAACGTTTCTTCTCTTAACTTCGCTAAATAAGCAGCATAAAGCCTCTTTTGATCTGGTAATAACTCCGATGACTGTAAGTGCTCTATTTTATCTGGAAGCTCCTGTAATACGTCTTCTTTTAATCGTCTTAATACGAAAGGTTTAATGCGCTTCGCTATATCTTCGCGCCTTAAATCACCGAATTCTTTTCTTCCTGGTAATAATTCCGGAAATACGACATGGAAGATAGACCATAACTCTTCTAATGAATTTTCGACAGGCGTTCCCGTTAGTCCGAAACGATACTCAGCTTGAATCGTTTTTACCGCTCTTGCAGTTTGCGTTGTAGGATTTTTAAACGCCTGTGCTTCATCAAGAAACAGTGTATGAAATGGCCTTGCATACGATCTTATATCTCTTCTCAGTAATGGATATGACGTAATTACGACATCAAATTCCGCTATATCTTTTAAGATTTTTCGCCGCTCTGTTTGATTTCCATCTGCAATCACTGCTCTAATATGCGGAGCGAATTTTTTCAATTCACTTAACCAATTATAAACAAGAGATGACGGAGAAACGACTAATATAGGCAGCTTCTTCTCTCTAATTTCAGGCAAAACAGAATCTATAAAAGCAATACTTTGCAGCGTTTTTCCAAGCCCCATATCGTCTGCTAAAATACCACCAAAACGGTAATGGGCAAGTGTTTTCATCCACTCGAATCCGTATACTTGATACTCTCTCATTACAGCATGTAAAGTTTGCGGCACTGTAAACTTTAATTTTTTCGGATTTTGAATACTTTCAACTAAATCTTGCACAGATTCATCTAAACTTAAAACATTACCTTCGTGAAGTCCACTCATCCATTTCACACTCCGAATAAGCGGAACATTCACTTCTTCCCCGTGTAAAAATTCTTTTCGAATACCCGATTCTTTTACAAACTGATTAATTTCATTAAACTCTTTGCTCTCTAGTGATAATAAAGAACCATTCGCTAATCGGTAATATTTGCGTTTCTCTTCAAGAGCGACTAATACACCTTTAATTTCTGCTTCCGGTATTCCTTTTATATCAAAACGAAATGATAACCAATCAATTCTTTCTTTTCTTCTCACTCTAATAAGTGGTGCTGTATCCCCTTTATGAATACGTAATTTAATTGCTGTCGTCGCATAAATATCAACTAATCCTTTTAACGACGGAACGACGTGATATAAAAAGTTATACTCCGCCTCTTCATTATGCATAAAGTAACCGCCTTCTGTTTTCGCAAAGGCACTTTCACTCATAACGTCTAAAATCTCTTTTTCCTTTTTCTCATCACGATTAAAAACAGACGGCTGTCCGTCTTCTTCTAACGGATTGATCATGACGTTTCCATAATGAAATTCAAGACCTGCTAACAAACGATTTTTCACACGATCTAAATACAGTTTTGCTTTTAGCGACGGCGTTTCAACACGATCTGATATTACTTTATCAATTCGTACCGTTCCAAGTTTCATTAATCCTGGCACAACTTTCGCTACAAAATGTTCCATCTTACTTTCAGGAATATAAAACTGATTGCTATTTGAGCGATTCATCATCTTTTGCAATTCAATAAGTCGCATACAATCTTCCATAGGTAAATGATATAATTTCCCATCGTAAAGAGCGTTGTTATACATTTCCATAACTTGAACACGATTTAGGCCGTCTATATGAAGTGTGAATCCACCATTATTTCCTTTCGTAAACTCAAAATGTAATGGCAATAAACCGTTTGAAATTTGTAAGCCCTGAAACTGTTGTTCATTTTGTTTCAGTTGTACATACTCAACTTTAGAAAGTGAAGAGAGCATATCTTTCCACGAAGCTGGCGGTATGAATATCATACTTTCATCTTGTTTCGCATGTACTTCTAGTGCATCTTCATACATTTTTTCGTTATGATATATTTTAATGAGTTGTTGTATAATCGCGTCCGTTTCTTGTTTAAAACTATGTACATCTGGCGTGTATGTAAATTCATTGGAACAATGAAAAGTCTCTCTTTTCTCCACTTTAGAAAGAAATTCTCTAATCTGATTTATAAAATATGTTTTCGCAAGTTTTAACTGAATTCCAAGAAGGGCCCCACCGCTTTTCGTTGCTACTGGTGAACAGATAAACGCCACATCTAATATTTCACGTGTATCAAAACGGTGTTGTTTACTTTTGGGCCTCAGTGGTTTTTCTGCAAACAACTGAAACATCCCGTTTGTTAATTGATCACTTCTGCTACTAACAGAGCCCATGCCACCCGTTTGCTGATTATAATTTATTTGTATTAGTACGGCTGCAACATGTTGACAGTACGTTTGAAAAGACGCTAATGAAGGACAACTGCATCTCGCAACTACATCACCTTTTTTAGCTTTTTCTACTGTAACATGAAAATCTTCATTCCCTTTTACCGTCGCCTCACAAATTTCTTTCGTTTCATCATAATGATTCACAATTACTTTATTTGCTTTATAATAAGCTTCGCCTCTTTTATATGAGGTCTCTCCGCATACTTCTTTTATAATCGATTTATTTAATGTAAAGCTCATTGTTTTGACACTTCCTTAATGTAAAACCATTTTCTCTTACTTAACATTTTACATGCTCAACGAGAAAATATAAAATATAGATTTAACAAAAAAAGGTACTTATTTATAAGCACCTTCTTCACTCTATCTCCATCAACCGTTTCGCTTCAAAATACAGCACCTGAATAAATTTCTTCGTATTAATTCGTATATGGCCAGAAGTTGCTACTTCATCCTTTGTCATTTCTGTCATCCGCTTTCTAACTACAGTGAAATCAAAAAACTTCGGAGCATAACTTTCAAATTTCGGATTTGAAAAGTCTGTCAGTCCAAGGGAAGCTAAATGATTCAAGGATTGATAAATTGCTCTTCTTACACGTTGTTCAGATGCTTTTCTCTCCTTATCTATATCTGCATCCGAAGTTATATGATCTAATTTTTTTAATGTTATTTGGTGAAAGATATCTTTTAAAGCAGGAAATCCAAATTCAAATGTTTGCGCCTTTTCTTGTCCATATAAATATTCCAGCATACTAAGTAAATCTTTACTTCCGTTCTCTCCCGCAATACCGAGTTCTGCTAGTAAGAAGCGTCCTGAATCTGATATCTTTTTTCCTTCTTGCACTGTTTCACTACGCATTTGCGGCTTTTCCCACTGAAACACATTATTTAATGATTTTTGAATGTCATATATAGAACGTTCCAAACGAATACGCTCTATCACTTTTCGTACAACAGATACTACTTCTATTTTGTTTAGTGGTTTCGTAATATAATATTCCACACCAAGTGTATACGCCTCACCAATGAGCTGTTTCGATTCAACTTGGGAAATCATAATAATTTTCCCAGAAAACGAAGATGCTATATGGCGAACTGTTTCAATGCCATCTCTCATCGGCATTAGTAAATCAATAAATAAAATATCTACTTTTTTATAATTTAGCTGTTCTGCTTCAATAAACGCTCCATCTTCCGATTCTCCAATTACTTCCCCAAGATCGCCATCCTCAATAATTTGCGAAAGCATCGAACGGAAAACTTCATCATCATCTACGATATAATAAAACAAACCTATTCCCCTTCCCGCTTTAAACTGCACTCCGGTAAACAAACGATAAACTTACACCCTTTTTCAGTTTCATTGTCTTCTAACCTTACTTCTCCGCCGAGCTCTGTAACCATTTCGTGTATGTAAGAAAGTCCAATACCTGTTGACGGTGTTCCTGTTTGATCATACTTGGAAGTAAACCCTGGCTTAAATACTAATTTCTTATACTTTTGTGCAATACCAGGGCCATCGTCAATTACTTCAAAGATTACATGTTGATCTCGTTTATATAACTTAATACGAATGAGACCTCTATCTTCAATTGCTTCCACTGCATTTGCAACTAAGTTATTAAAGATTGATAGCACTGTATACACGTGATATGCAGCGTGTTCACCTTCTATATGTTTAGAAAAACGTATATCTTTCCCTAGCATTTCAGCATATTTCTCATTTATTCTTACGATCATTTCTGTAAGCTCATGACCTTCTACATACTCAGCCACATTTTTATCTAATAACAGTTTAGATAACCCTGCAAAAATTCTTTGATTATCCTTTTTTATTTCATGTACTTCTCCCGCTATTTTCAATGCTATTTTACTGCTAGAATCATCGCTTGTCTGTAAATTCCGATATAGTTGATATGCTTCTTGTGTAATCAACTCTGCATTTTGTAACGTTTTTTTCAAGTGAACAGATTCTACATATAAATTTGAAAGGTGCATTAACATTTTTTCATTTTCTTTTCGGACTTGTGACTCTTTTAATTTCGTTTCATATAAAATCATCATATTTAAAAAGCCAAGTGCAAAGAAACTACGGAAAATAGCAATAATAATTAATTTATTCACTTCAGAAACTGTTATTGTTGTACCGAGCACTACCATATGATAAATCGCAAGTTCTGACATACTTGCGATAATTTCAATTGTAATTCCAAGGCACCCAATAACAATTGGTTTCTGATGAAACTTATTCACCCTAAAAAGTGAAAAAAGACTTCCATAAATAAAATAATAAAAGAACACAGCATAGCGCAAATAAAATGATTCTGTCATATGAAATGAACCTTGCATGATCCAATCAAGGCATACACGGAATAAAACGACACATATACCGACAAGAATACCTGCAGCCGCTGCTGGTATTCTTCTTAAAAATAGTAATAAAAAGAAGAAAAGCGGTGTCCCAAAGCTAACGCGAAACGTATCGTTAAAAGGATGAAAATTAAGCTCTCCAGCAATCGGAACAACAACCATTAATATAATTAAAAGGGATATATCTTTCTTCCATAATTGATTCCAATTCAAAGGTGCCACTTCCTATACTTTTTTCGACAATAAAAGTGAAAGCCCGCTTATTATAATAAACGGGCTTTATTTCTATATTCTAACCTTTTCTACCGCTTTTATTTGGCGGTACTCCGGCTCCCATATTGCTTCTTTCACTGCAATCTTGATATCGTTATCACTTAAGTTCTCTCTAGCAACACCTTCTGCAACGGCAACTTTCGCTACTTCAATTGCAACCATTTCCGAGATATTACGTAACTCTTCAACTTCTGGTAAGATAGGTGCTCCTGGCTGACTTGTATCTACCATGCTTGCAACTGCTTCAGCAGCTGCTGCAAACATTCCATCCGTCATGACGCTTGCACGTACGACAATTGTTCCAAGACCAAGTCCCGGGAAAATAAGTGCATTATTTGATTGTCCAATCACATACGTTACACCGTTGTATGTAACTGGTTCAAATGGACTTCCTGTTGCAACTAATGCTCTTCCTTCTGTCCACTCGATTAAATCAGCTGGTTTTGCTTCAGCAAGTGGCGTCGGATTCGACATTGGTAAAATGATTGGTCTTTCTACGTGAGAAGCCATTTCTTTAATAATCTCTTCTTTAAATGCACCTGCAACAGTTGATGTACCGATTAAAATTGTCGGTTTTACATGTTTCACAACTTCAGCAAGTCCGATCATATCATTTTTCTTCCACTCACTTACTTCCGCTTCTTTTCTTGCATATGGAATTTGGAAATCAAGAAGATCTTCCATATTATCTGTAACTAACCCGTTACGATCAATACACCAGAAACGCTTATATGATTCTTCTTCTGATACGCCAACGCGGACCATTGCATCTCTAACTTGATCTGCGATACCGATTCCAGCCGTACCAGCACCAAACACAACAACGCGGTGTTCACTTAGTGGTACACCCGAAACTTTCACTGCCGATAACACAGCAGCAAGTGAAACTGCACCTGTACCTTGAATATCATCATTAAATGTACAAATATCATGACGATATTTATCTAAAATTTTTCGTGCATTTCGAGAGCTAAAGTCTTCCCAATGTAAAAGTGCTTTCGGGAATTGTTTATTCACTGCTTGTACAAATGTATCAATAAATTCATCGTAAGCTTCACCAGTTATACGAGGGTGACGATTTCCAATATAAAATGGATTGTTTAATAGTTCCTCACGATTTGTACCCACATCTAAAATTACCGGTAATACACGGCTAGGATCGATACCAACTGCGGCCGTATAAACAGCTAATTTCCCGATTGCGATGTTTATACCACCAACACCCCAGTCACCAATTCCAAGTATGCCTTCTCCATCTGTTACAACGACTAAATCAATGTTTTCAGCTGTTGCACCGATATTGGCGAATGCTTCTTCGATACCCGACGGATCGTTAATTGATAAATACACACCACGCGGTTTACGGTATTCATGACTATACCTTTGAATTGCTACACCGACTGTTGGTGTATATACAATTGGTAACATTTCACGTAAGTGATTTGTTAATATACGATAAAATAATACTTCATTTCGATCATGTAACGCTGTTAAATATACGTTCTTTAATAAATCATCCGGCTGAGAACAAAATTGTTCATACGCTCGGCGTGCTTGTTCTTCTAATGTTAAAACTGCTGGCGGTAATAACCCTTTTAAACCTAATTCTTCTCTCTCTTCTTGCGTGAAAGCGACCCCTTTATTTAAAAGTGGTGTCGATAATACTTCTACTCCTCTTAATGTCGTTTCTAATGAACCATTAGAAGCTACTGTAAACTTACTCATAACATCCCTACCTCTATTCATATATAGCATTTCTATATTGTAAACAAAAAAGAGGGGATTGTCCCCCCTCTTCTTTTAATTTTTCTTTAAAAGAGTTGCTCCTGCAATCCCTGGGTGCGTCATTTCGAATGGATCTAGAATTAACTCTAAGTCTTCTTGTGACAGTACACCGTTTTTCACACAAAGTTCTCGAACGGATTGACCTGTTGCAATTGCTTCTTTCGCAACGCGAGCTGCTGCTTCATAACCGATATGAGGGTTCACGGCTGTAATAATTCCTACACTCTTCTCAACATACTCTTTTAAGCGATCTTCATTCGCTTCAATTCCTTTTAAGCAATTATCTGTAAAGGCACGGAAACCGTTATTCATAATGCTAATAGATTGAAGTAAGTTGAAAACAAGTACTGGTTCCATAACGTTTAATTCTAATTGTCCTGCTTCTGAAGCAAGGCAAATTGTATGGTCGTTACCAATTACTTGGAACGCAATTTGATTAATTACTTCTGGCATAACAGGGTTTACTTTCCCTGGCATAATAGATGAACCTGGTTGACGAGCAGGCAACATAATTTCCGCTAAGCCAACACGTGGACCTGATGCCATTAAGCGAAGGTCATTCGCAATTTTAGACATATTCATCATACATACTTTTAGTGCTGCTGATACTTCTGTGTATGCATCCGTATTTTGCGTTGCATCTACTAAGTCTTCTGCACCAACAAGTGGCAGTTCACTAATTGTAGCTAAATGTTTTACAACTGCTTCAATATATTCTGGATCTGCATTTAAGCCTGTACCAACTGCAGTTGCTCCCATATTTACTTCATATAGATGTTGACGTGATTGCTTGATACGTTTCATATCACGTTCAAGTACGCGAGAATACGCTTTAAATTCTTGTCCAAGACGAATTGGCACAGCGTCTTGTAAATGTGTACGACCCATTTTAATAACATGATCGAACTGCTCTGCTTTTAATTCAAATACATCGTGCATATAACCCATCGTTTGTAATAAGCCTTCTAATGCATTTAATGTTGCAATATGAATCGCCGTTGGGAATGCATCGTTTGTTGATTGCGCCATGTTTACATGACTATTTGGACTAATATAATGATAGTCTCCCTTTTCCATTCCTAATAATTCAAGAGCACGATTGGCCATGACTTCATTTGCATTCATATTCATTGAAGTACCTGCTCCGCCTTGGATTGGATCTACGATGAAATGATCATGCCATTTTCCATCAAGAATTTCTTGAGCGGCTTCTGCGATCGCGCCGCCCTTGTTCAATTCCAATCTTCCTACATCTGTATTAGCAAGCGCTGCAGCCTTTTTTACAATTGCGAATGCTTTAATTAAGCCTTCATGGATTTTGTATCCTGTAATTGGGAAGTTTTCTACTGCACGCATTGTTTGTACGCCGTAGTACGCATAGTTTGGCACTTCTTTTTCACCTAAAAAATCTTTTTCAATTCGAACACCATTTTTAACTTCAGTTAATGTTTCCATGATTATTCACTCCTTAACGATTTCTTATGCTGCTTTTGTTTCTTTGACTGTTTCTACATATTGTTTTGCTTTCTCATTATCGAATTCGCCTTCCCACTTCGACATAACAATGGCCGCTAATGCATTTCCTAATACATTGACAGATGAGCGAATCATATCTAAAATGCGGTCAATTCCCGCAATTAACGCGATACCTTCTAGTGGTAATCCCATTGAACCTAACGTTGCTAATACAACAACGAACGATGCACCTGGAACTCCCGCCATACCCTTGGATGTTAACATGAGAACGAATAATAACGTAATTTGCTCTGTCAGTGACATGTGCACACCGTACATTTGTGCAACAAACAATGCCGCTAACGCTTGATAAATAGCCGATCCAGTCAAGTTGAATGTATAACCTGTCGGAATAACGAAAGAGGCAACTGCCTTTGGACAACCGAACTCTTCCATTTTTCTCATTATATTAGGTAAAACAGCTTCTGAACTTGCTGTCGTAAATGAAAGAATAAGTTCTTCTTTTAAAATTTTCATTAATGTAAAAATGTTTACGCCAACCATTCGTGCATTAATACCTAATACAATCACAACGAATAGTATAACAGTTACGTATACAGCTAGCACTAGTTTTCCTAAAGGAAGTAGTGTTGCTACACCAAATTTTGCAACCGTAACTGCAATTAATGCGAATACACCAAATGGTGCAAATTTCATAACTTGATTTGTAACCCAAAACATCGCTTCGAGTACACCTTCAAAGAAGTTAAAGACGGGCTTTCCTTTGTCTCCAATTGCCGCAACTCCTAAACCGAATAATACTGAGAAGAAAATAATCGGTAATAAGTCACCTTGTGCAATCGATTCAAATACGTTTTTCGGTACAATATGAACAATTGTCTCAGCAAAACCTTTCTTCTCTGTAGCATCTGCTGTTTGTTTATAAGAAGAAATATCACTTTGCTGTAAGTTACTCATATCAACGCCAGTACCTGGTTGGAATATATTCGCCGCAAGTAATCCCATTAAAATAGCAATCGTCGTAATAATTTCGAAATAAAGAATTGTCTTACCGCCCAGTTTCCCAAGCTTCTTCATATCTCCTACACCAGCTACCGCAACAATTAATGCTGAAATAACAATTGGTACTACAATCATTTTAATTAAGTGAATAAATATATCCCCAATTGGTGTGATATAAGAAATCGCCGTTTTATTGCCATAAAAGATTGCCCCTACTACAATCCCTAAAACAAGCGCGACAAAAATTTGTGTTGCCAATCCGAATTTTTTCATTTATGTTCATCCCCTTCATGCGAACGCTTTCATTTCGTATTTATAAAAGCTTACTCACACATCTTATAGGCGAACCTACAAAATCATACAAAAACCTACAAGTTCGTCACAAAAAATTCGAAAATTTTTCTTTTCTTTTTCATTGACACCTTTTCATTAAAAAGAAATAAAATATACTTGATAAGTAATCAGATTGTTTCGTATAATCAAAAAGATATATACTTACAACAAATCGAAATGAAAAGGAGTGGATGATATGAAAAATTATGTACAAAAATTCGTCTTATCTTCTTCTTTTCTTTTTCATTTTCTAAAAAAGGAACAAAGGCATTTGCCTTTGTTCCTTTTTTATTGCGATCTATATAGGGGGAATTGTTATGAGGCCATATAAACGTGTCTTAATTAAATTAAGCGGCGGTGCACTTGCCGATCAAACCGGAAATAGCTTTAACTCCAAAAGATTAGAACATATCGCAAACGAGATTTTATCCATTGTTGATTTAGGTATCGAGGTATCTATTGTCATCGGAGGCGGTAACATTTTCAGAGGCCATTTAGCTGAAGAATGGGGAATTGATCGTGTAGAAGCTGATAATATCGGTACGTTAGGTACAATTATCAACAGTCTAATGCTACGCGGCGTTTTAACAAGTAAAACAAATAAAGAAGTACGCGTTATGACTTCCATCCCGTTTAATGCTGTAGCTGAACCATATATCCGCCTACGCGCAGTACATCATTTAGATAACGGTTATATCATTATCTTTGGAGGTGGTAACGGGCAACCATTTGTTACGACAGATTATCCAAGTGTCCAAAGAGCCATTGAAATGAATAGTGACGCTATATTAGTCGCAAAACAAGGAGTAGATGGCGTCTTTACTAGTGATCCAAAACATAATAAATCAGCAAAAATGTACAGAAAACTAAACTATAACGACATCGTTAGGCAAAACATACAAGTAATGGATCAAGCCGCTTTATTACTTGCCCGTGATTATAATTTGCCAGCACACGTCTTTAACTTTGATGAGCCTGGAGTTATGAAAAGAATTTGCTTAGGTGAGCATGTGGGGACATTGATTAATGATGATGCTTCATTGCTTATGCATGAAAACTAATGATTTCTCATTAAAAAGGGTGTCTATAAAAGACACCCTTTTCCATTAACCTTTATAAATAAAAATCCACCAATCCTGCTAATTTCTCCTTACACCGCTCCCAAAACGATAACGTCTCAAAAAACTCTTTCGTCATCTCTTTTGAATCACGAAAATCTTTTGTTAACGCCTCATTCACTTCTGATACGATAGTCCCACCGTGAATATACAAGTTCATCTCATCATTAATATAAAAGCTACGTGCCGTTATGTTCGTTGTACCGATAACAGTTAGTTCATTATCAATCAGCATTAACTTTCCATGAAACATTCCTTTTTTATAACCATATACTTTAATCCCATTATTAACAGCTTGACGAATATAAGGATACGCTGCCTCTTTAATGAGAGGAATATCTGGTTTATATGACCAAAGTATTTTCACTGTGACACCACGTTTTTGCGCTTCCATTAAAGCATTCATAAATTCTTTATTTTTCGCTATAAAATAAGGTGTTGTAATGACAATTGAATGCTTCGCTTGTTTTATTAATTCGATATACTTTTCAGCGACGTAATGTCCATTATAGTTAGTCATCGTATGTAATGTGTTCCCTTTACTAGCTTTATTCGTACTTCTTTTTATATGTTCTTTCGTATCTCGTTTCCAATCTAAAGCGAATTGCTCTTCTAAATCTTTCGCTCCTTCTCCTCTAAGCCGCACATGATAATCACGCCAATATCCAAATCGTTTATCTTTTCCTAAGTACTCATCTCCCATATTAAAACCACCCGTATAGCCAATCTCGCCATCAATGGTCGTAATACGGCGATGATTACGATGGTGAAGTGAATAAAATCCGAATGGCAATTCAGGTTTTCTACTATATGTAAAATGCACACCACTTTCCCGCAATTCATTTTTCATCTTTCTTTCAAATGATAAATCATTAATGCGATCAACTGATAAATAGACGTTTACTCCTTCTTTTGCCTTCTCTTTTAATAAGTTTAAAAAAGTATGGCTACTTTTATCATCCGACAAAATAAAAAAGTACGTGTAAATAGATTGCTTCGCCTCTCTTATATCAGTAAATAACTGTTTATAAAATGACTTTCCTTCTACATATAATTGAAAATCACTATAATGAGGAGCGTACTCTGTCGGCATATTTTTCCCGACTTCCATTTTTCTTCCGAGCGTAACGTCAATATGCATCCAAATTAAAACAAAAACGAAAATAGTAATTACAATAGAAGTAACTCGCAATATTTTTTTAATCATTTTGATTTCCTTCCGCTCATTTTCTTTCCACCTTTCTATTTTGTCATTCAAATTTAGATTTCATGCTTCATACAAAAAAGGATGCGACTTAACGTCACACCCTTTTCATATTAAACAAAGTTTCTCGCATCATTATTTCTTCCAAACTTATAAATAGCAATTAAGAAGAATGCTACCGCAAAGGCAAATAAGATTAAAATATTTAAATACAAATCTGAAATCGGAATTCCTTGTTGTAGTTTTGATACTGTGTCTAATAGCCATCTCTGTGGAAGAAAATCAGCTACTTTTTGCACTGCTTTCGGCATAATGTCATATGGAAAATAACATCCAGCCAGTAAACATGTCGGTACAATGATCATATTTTGCAGTGCATTTGCTGATGCTGAGTTTTTCGAAAAAGCGACAAGGACTAACGATATTCCAATCGCTATTAAAGCAAATAGCATGAGTACACCAATCATCACTATGAAAGGCATATTGATATTTATATGAAAAATATTCGTTAGGAATAAGATTGTAATCAGAATTTGTACTGTTAATAGCAGCATATTTACCCCGACATTAGATAATATGAATTTCTTCCCATCTATCGGCGTTGATAAGAGTCTAAAATACGTTCTATTTTCTTTTTCTTTTAAAATATAACCTGATAAGTTCGCTGCTGAAAATAGCATAAACATAATAAGGTAACCCATCGTTTGGTTTGTCATATCTTTATTTTTCGAAGTATCTTCTAGCGTCTCAGTTTTCATTTTAAATGAACCTTTTTGATATCCTGCGTACATAGTATCAAATGCACTTTGATCTGTTCCTGCTACTTTACTAATAGCTGCTACATTATCAATATAATTGTATAAATATGATTTTATAAATCCTGTTACTTGATCACCTTTAATCGATGAAATTTCAATATGATTTGGTTTCCCTTCTCGAACACTTTTTGAAAAACCAGAATCTAATGTAATAACTCCATCAAGTTTTTTGGAAGTGAGTTTATCTTCTACTTCAGATTCTTTAATTTTACTTACCTTTACATGATTTAATCCTTCTAAAAATTTCACCGTATCATTTGCTATAGATTGATTTTCTTTATTAATAACCCCGATATTTAACGTCCCTTGCCCCATATTCCCATACATCGAGAAGGAGATTAGTGTTCCGATTATCGGCAAACTAATAATAATGAATAACCCTTTTTTATTTTTCAAAAGGACAGATAACGTTTTTTGTATGAGCCATAAAATATCTTTCATACTATAGCCCCTCCCGTCTACGTAATGCAATAATTGCAATTAATAAAAAGAGTGCTGAAATGCCAAGGTTTAAACATATTACCGGTAGTGCTGCTCCTACATCATTTGCATAAATAATTTTCATAACAGCTGTGTTTGCCCACGTTAATGGTGATAAATTCGTAACGAAATTTTCTTCTATTACGAAATATGCACCACCAAAAATAGAGGCTAATTGCACAATAACCATAATAATCGCTCTAGATGATTCCGGTGTTTTTGTAATATATCCAATTCCTAAACCGAAGCTAATTGCTAGAAAAATTTGTGTTAATAAAATAAGAAATATGATTCCAAGATGGTCGCCCCAATTCGCTTGAAAAACAAATTTACTAAATAACATGACGAGTAATATGCACAGAGCATTTGCTACTAGGCTACCAAGTACTTTTCCAATGAATATTTCAGCCTTACTTATAGGTGCAGCAATGAGACGATCTCCTGTTTTACGTATTCGTTCTCCTCGAATTAAAGAACTCGCTCCCATCGCAGCATATAATGCAATCATCGTTGTCATTACAACCGCGTAGTAATCCATAGAACCTGGCTTTTGTGCAGCTTGTAAAGATGTTTCTTTTATATAATCATTATGATTTCCGCTTGAAATAACCGTGCCCACCTTACTAGGATCAACTTTTGCAACTTCGGCCGCTACATTGTACTTATCAATAAATGTTGTAAGCATGCCTTCCACAATACTTCCCTCAATACTACTTTTGTCACTTCCGTAAAATTTCGCACCATCTTTATTTAATTCTACATAAGCAGCATATTTATTTTGCTTCACTTCTTCTTTCCCATCTATACTGCCGGAAGCTTTTTTAAAATGAATACCCGATTTATCGACTTCTTTCGTAAATGCTTCGAACGTTTGAGAAAATGTGCTACTCGTTTCATCTTTGTAGAGCACTTGTATATCTTTAATCGCTTGACTATCGCTATCAAATGCATTCGTTAACGCTGTTCCTAACACAAGCATTAGTACAATCGGAAATGCTAACATAAAAACTAAAGTTCTTACGTCCCTGAAATCTCTTTTAATATGCATAACTGCAATATTGAAGATGTTCAATTGATGAACCTCCCTTTACCTTTTCTTCATTTACCTTTTATTTATCTCGTAAGTTTCTTCCAGTCAACGTAAGGAATACTGTTTCTAAGTCCGGGGCCTGCTCCTCTAACGAACGAATTTCAATGTCATGATTAATGAAATGCTGAATAATTTTATTTAAATTATTTACTCCTGCATCCGAGTTTACCTTGATTACGTTCTCTTCAACTTGAACAGCTTTCACACCGTTTATCTCTTTTAACTTTTCTACATCTAAATTTTCTACTGACTTCACTTCAACCCAAATGTCTTTCGTATCAGTAATAATCGCTTTTAACTGTTCTTTCGTTCCTTCTGCAATCACTTTACCGTGATCTACAATTGCTATTTTAGAACAAATCTCTTCTACTTCTTCCATGTAGTGACTCGTATAAATAATAGTACTTCCCATTTCATTTAATTTCCGAACAGACTGAAGGATATAGTTTCTTGACTGTGGATCAATTCCAACTGTCGGCTCATCCATAATAATTAACTTCGGTCTATGAGCGATCGCACAAGCGATATTCAGTCTTCGTTTCATCCCGCCAGAAAAGTTTTTCGGGTAACTTTTATGTTTATCACTAAGCCCTACAAATTGAAGTGCTTCCTCTACTCTCGCTTTTAGCTCAGCTCCTCTTAACCCGTACAGTCCAGCAAAGAATTTCACATTTTCATAGGCAGTTAACTCTTCATAAATCGCAATATCTTGCGGAACGATACCGATATTCATCTTCGCAAATCGATTATGTTTCTTTATATTTTTTCCTAATATGCTAATTTCACCTTCATTACTTCTTAACAACCCAGCAATCATATTTATCGTTGTACTTTTACCAGCACCATTTGATCCTAAAAAGCCAAATATCTCTCCTTCTTTAATAGATAAAGACATATTATCTACCGCGATGAAATCACCAAATTTTTTCGTTAAATTTTTAATTTCTAATGTATTCATCATTTCACCCCTATTTCGGTTTCTCTGCTTTTAGTATAAACAAAAAAAATGAACCTGCTCAGTGCAGAAGTTCATTCTTTTCACATGAGATTATTCACTTTTTTCATATGAGATGATTCATCCTCGTCATAATTTCCTATATGGGCAACAACATCGTTACTGAAAAACCACTTCTTCCGTCTACAATAATTTTTCCGTTTACTGATGCTGTTCGCTCCTCCATCCCCATAATCCCGAGACCTTTCTTAACGAGAGCTGCACCTTTTCCATTATCCTTCACTTGTACTTTCACCATCTTATTAAGTACATGAATATCGATTGAAATGACTGTCGCATCAGCATATTTCATCGCATTAGTTAATGCCTCCGTAACATTTTCACCGATAATCTTCCACTGAATCGGTGAAATCATATCTAAATTCCCTTTATATACGAAAGGAATATTTATTTCATGCTTACCGGCAAATTCCTCTATGAATAATTTCATACGATGAATGCCAATTTGCTCAGTTGGTGGCTTCATATTTTTTAATGTAACTCGAATACTTTCAATTCCATCTTTTGAAATATGAATTGCATTTTGTAATAACTCGGCAGATTTTTCTTTATCTATCCCCATTAATCTCTTTGCTGCTTCCATTTGAATTAGCGCCCCTGTCATCGAGTGGCCAATTTTATCATGAATTTCTTGTGACAACCGATTTCTCTCTTCTAACTTAAATGTATACTCTGATTGCTTTATGTACTCTTTATTTTCATGTAAACTTTTCGTCAACCGCTGCATATCTTTTCGCATCTTATCATTTTGTGATTCAAGCTTTAATACACGCGATATATACCGTTCTGCCATAGTTAGTACAATGAAAGAAAATGCAACAATTAATCCATATGTCATTCGAATACTTTCATCGGTAAAGATAATAGGAATCATCATAATGATAAAGATCAGCCATTTATTCTCTATATAACGAAATATAATTTCATATAAGTTCAATGGTAAAAACAAAATAAAAAACGGATGAATCTTCCATGCGAATAATATAACTATTCCAATTGACAGAGAAGTTAATATGTTTTTGTGCGTACCTTTTTTAAATATAGAGATTAGCACGTTTACAGAAAGATATAAAAGCAAAGCAAGTATAATCCATGGTAAGTTCGCAACATTTAAATAAATGTAACTAAACACAATATATATAAAGACAATTAATTTACTTACAATTAACCAAAATTCCATATCTTTAATCTACTTTCCCTGTTAAATAATAAATCGCAATTTGTGTACGATGTTCAAGTCCAGTTTTCCCTAAAACTGATGTAATATAATTAGCAATCGTTCCTTCTGATATGAAAAGTTGCTTTGAAATTTCTTTATTCGAGAAACCTTTCGCAATTAATGCGATAATACTAAGTTCTCTTTCTGTAAAAAGACTTGTATCTATTTTACATTCATCCTCTTTGCTCTCCATTAAATTGCTCTTAATTTTATCAAGCACTACATCTTGCATAACAGTTTGACCGTTATATACTCCTTTTATTGCATCACGAATACGCTCTGGATCATTATTTTTTAATAAATAACCTTTCGCCCCGTTCTTCACTGCGTCCAAAATATATTCATCATCATCGAACGTCGTTAAAATTAGTGGTTTCGTTTCCGTTTCTTCACAAATAAATTTCGTTGCCTCTACCCCGTTCATATTTGGCATACGGACATCTAAAAGAGCGATATCAACGTCGTTCTTTTTGCAATATTCCACCGCTTCCTTCCCATCATTCACAGTATCTACTACTTCGAACTCTTCATATGTATTTAAAATAATTTTCATGCCTTCTCTAATAAAAGAATTATCATCCGCTATTAATATTTTAATTTTCATGTTTGTTAGTATGGACCTTCCCCTACTAACATTCACATCCTTTCTTCACGTAACATTTCCCACTTGCTCATTATATACTTCTTTTTACCATTTTTTCACACCTTTTTCATATAGCTTCCTTCCTAAAAATATATTATTCTTTTTTTACAACATGTGTAGGGTGTCCAATCGTTTCTTACGTCTATATAATAGAATGCGTCAAAAAGGAGGGAGAGACCCATTGAGGAAAAACAATTAATTGAAAAAGCACAGCAAGGAAGCGAACATGCTTTTCGTATCCTTGTGCAAACATATCGTCATTATATTTTTCAAGTTATCTTTTCTATTTTAAGACATGAAGAAGATGCGAAAGATGTTACACAAGAAGTATTCTTAAAAATTCACGCCTCTCTCCCAAATTATCAATTTCGCGGATTAAAAACGTGGATGGCACGTATTGCCACCAATCACGCTATTGATTATAAAAGGAAGAAAGCTAGAGAAAACGAAGAACTCTCCTTATGTAAAGAAACTGGGGAAAATATAAAATCCTCTCATAATATTGAGGCTTTATTATTGACGAAAGAGCAAAAATTACTCATTGCTCAAAAACTGAGAGAACTTCCCGAAAATTACCGTGACGTCGTTCTCGCACATTACTTAGAAGAAAAAAGTTATCAAGAAATTTCTTTACAGGAAAACATCGAAGTGAAAACAGTCGAAATGAAACTGTACCGGGCAAGAAAATGGATTAAAAAACATTGGAAGGAGGAAGAGTTTCTATGATGCATTATTCAAAAGAGGATTGGCGCAATTATACTTTAGATTTTATAGAAAGCAATGGACGTGAATCTATGGAAGAACACCTTTATGAATGTGATCATTGTTTAGCACTTTATATGGAAAGTATCGATGAACAACATGAAAACCTTCCAATGATAAATGATGATTCATTTACGAACGAAGTTATGACGCAAATTAATTTTGAAACGCTACAACCTAATGAAAATATAAAAACAAACTCACTAAAGCGCACCATTATTCACTACATAATTGCGACTGCGGCTACAATTATTTTTATGGTAAGTGGTTTATTCCAATATATTTTCACAGCGACATCAAATTTCGAGAAATCTTCAAAACATAACGAGTCTTCTATCTCACAACAAATTGTAAACAAATCGGTAGACACATCAAAAAAGGACGGAGGTTCAAAGCATGAATAAAAATCCCTTTTTAGCACTTGTATTAGGGCTAATTCCCGGGCTTGGACATTTATATTTAAAGAAATTTGGACGGTTTATTTTATATAGCGGAGGGGCTGTATTTCTATTTATCTTTGCAGCATTTTGTACAATAGCATTAGGTGCGCGTGATATTGCTTTTCTTTCTCTATTTTTACTAGTTGTCTTATGGGCGATCAATTTATTAGATTTAGTTATCACTATTATTAACCAATCGAAAAAACAAGCTGCAGGAGAATTTACAGAGTCCTCTAAAGAAAGCGAACGATTTTATATCATTCTCCTATCCATCATCCCTGGACTTGGACATTTTCAATTAGGACTTATGCAACGTGGACTTACATTTTTAGTAGCTTGCACAGGAATCGGAAGTATGATTATTTTCGTTGCACTTTTAACATCGCAAGAAAGTTTCCTTATCTTCCTTATTACATTACCTGTTTTATGGATTTACAATTTCTTTGATGTTGTTCAGCAACTCCAGAAAAAAGAACGTGGCGAGCAACTAGATGATCGTACTATTTTCGAAGAGTTTGAAGAGCATCGTGAACAAGGAAAGAAGAATAAAACATTCGCTTCTATTTTAGCGATGTTCCCCGGAGCAGGACATATGTATTTAGGCTTACAACGCCGGGGCCTTCAGCTTATGGCAGCCTTTTTACTTTCTATATATTTACTCGACTTATTAAGACTTTCAGCGTTTTTATTTTTAGTTCCAATCATTTGGTTCTATAGCTTTTTTGACGCTTTACAACAAACTGCAAAGTATGGAAAAGAACGTGTACATGACGAACCTATCATTGATTATTTTATCAATCATCAAAGATGGATCGGTATTGGGTTAATTACACTTGGTGGTTATTATTTATTAGATCAAACAGTCCTTCCTATTTTGAATGATTACTTTGCAACTATATTTAACATTCATCTTAGCGAACTGTATTATCGCTATTTCCAAACATCTATCGTTGCACTCCTCTTAATTGGTGGCGGCTTTAAATTGTTAGTTGGAAATAAAGAAAACAAAGGTGGTACACAAGAATGAGAACATGGCGCGTTGGAACATTTTCAATGGGGCTTTCTATTATTTCATTAGGTTGCTTCTTACTATTTTCAGTTATAAAAGGTACTGAGGTATTAGATTCCTTAACAGCTTGGTGGCCTGTTTTACTTGTCATACTTGGCGTGGAAATTTTACTATACCTTCTATTTTCTAAGAAGGAACAATCCTTTATTAAATATGATATTTTTAGTATTTTCTTTATCGGCGTTTTAGGAAGCGTCGGAATTGCTTTTTACTGTTTATTATCCACTGGATTACTAGATGAAGTTCGTCATTCTATTCATACAACTCGCCAAACGAGTAATATTCCAAGTGAACAACTTGATATACCTGAATCTATCAAAAAAATCGTAGTGGATGCAGGGCATTATCCTCTAACAATAGAGGGAAATAATACAAATCAAATTCACCTTCTTGGAACATATGAAATGTCGACGAAAGCTAATGAAAAACTCAATTTAAAACAAGAAGATTTTCTTTCAGTTCAAACAGCTGGGGAAACGATGTATATCACTTTAAAATCATTACCAGTTCAACATACGTTATGGAATTCAGCACCACAGGTCAAACCGACACTCGTTCTTCCGCAAAATAAAAATGTAGAAGTTCGTGCTTCAAATAACGAGCTATCCCTTTATCCAGGTCAATTACAAAATAATTGGTTTGTACAAGAAAGTTCAAATGTATCTGTTCATTTAACGAAAGAAAGCGATGTATCTTTAATCGCCGTAACAAACAAAAAAGAAGCACATGGAAACACACCTTGGGAACAAGTTGAAGATTTAACGAAAAAAGAAAATAATTCTTCAGAAGAAAATCCAGAATTCAACGAGCAAGAACATTGGTATAAAAATTCGATTAAAACAGGAAATGGGACGTACAAATTAAATATTGAGAAAGCTTATAATATAAATATGAGTATTATTGAAAAATAAAAAACCTTCCACAATTGTGGAAGGTTTTTCTCATATAATCGCTTTAATTCCTTCTAATACTAATCCAATCATAAATCCGCAAACCGCTCCGTTTACTCGGATCCATTGCAAATCTTTACCGACGTTATTTTCAATCATTTCAATTAACATTTTATCATCTAACTTATCAAGATTTTCTTGTACAAGTTTTCCGATTTTCGAATGATTCTTTTCAACCAGTGTGACAACTTGTTTTTGTAACCACTCTTCTATTTTTTGAACAATCTGTTCATCTTCTTTTATTTTATTCATTTGTTTTTGTAAAAATGGCATAACATATTTATCCGTAAATTCTTCATTTTTCACAAAAGTAATTGCCCTTTGTTGTACTTGCTCCAGCATCTCTTTAATTTTGTCAGTAGCATCCCAATTGGCAATCCATTTTTCTTTCCAATTTTCTAATTCTTGTAGTAACGCTTCATTTTCTTTTACATTTATAATTTCTTGACGAATTTTCGCTAATATAAGTTGTCTTGTGCTATTATCTGCATCTTGTAAGCTGTTAATATTGCTAATAATAAACTTCTGCAAAATACCACCAATTTTATCTTCATCTACAATATTCATAAATGATTTCAAAGTAAACTGTAAAAATCCATCTACTTTTATGTTTTCCATCGCCTTCATACCTAAGCTTCCGAGCTGATAACGCGCTTCATCTTGCGCTGTCCAATCTTTCACTTTTACTAAAATGTAATCAAGTGTCTTTTCATCATATTCTTGCACAACTAATTGATCAACAAGCACTTGTAATATGTTACTTGTATTAATGGTATGCAAATATGTTTTTAATTCTTTTTCAATAATAACCGCTAATTTTTCCGTATCTATCGTAACAATCGCTTTCTCCGCAATCGTTACAATTCCTTTTTTCACAGCGTCAGACTGCATTTCTCTTTCAGCAATTTGCAATACCATTTGTGCTAACTGCATTTCTTTTACTTTATTCGTAATACTTTCTTTCGTCAGCCATTCATTTTCTAACGTATGAATGAGCCCTTTCGTTACTCGTTTACGGTTTTTAGGTAATAACGCTGTATGTGGAATTGGAATTCCCATCGGATGACGGAATAATGCTGTAACTGCGAACCAATCCGCAAGTCCGCCAACCAATCCAGCTTCAAATCCCCCTTGTATAATCTCACCTGCTACCGTTCCTTGAAACGGGATAGAAGCCGCAAAACCTACTCCCATAACCCCAAGCGAAATACCCGCTATATATTTAGTCTGTAATGACATCGTATACACATCCTCTTATTATGTAAAATAATGCTTTTTGTTATATTTATTTGCTATTCGTTCTTTATATCTATACTATAATGAACTAATGCGAAAATAACAAAGAATTTATAATAATACATATGTCATATAAATAAAAAATGAGGCCACAATTAGCCTCATTTTTCTAATATTGTTAATGACTCACCTGTTTTATAATACCCATTCATCACATCTTCTGGAACCATACTACCGCCAGTTCCCCACACAATATGAGTACCTTTCTTCATCTTCTCCATTAACTGTTTCTTTTGTAAATACTCATCTTCTTTACACACTTTCACTGGCCCTATCATTCCCGCTAGCGCAGAGGGCTCTAAATAAATATTTTCCGTATCAGCTAGTTCTTTTAGCAATCTATATAACTCTTCATCACTTACTGTGTAATTTCCACTCAAAAATGGTTCCATCGTTTTACCGACAAATCCAGACGGTCTTCCTACCGCTAGTCCGTCCGCGTCTGTTACATTATCAATCCCTATATCTTGAACGGCAATTTTATCATGAAGTCCTGTCATTAAACCGAGTAACATACATGGAGAGTGCGTAGGCTCCGCAAAGAAACAGTGCACGTTGTCTTTATACAATAACTTTAAACCAAATGCGACTCCGCCAGGTCCGCCCCCTACTCCGCACGGAAGGTAAACAAATAAAGGGTGCTCTTCATCTACTACAATCTCTAACTCTTTTAATTGCTTTTGTAAACGCGATGCTGCTACTGCGTATCCTAAAAATAAATCATGTGAGTTTTCATCATCTACAAAATAACAGCTAGGATCTGCATCTGCTTGCTGACGCCCCTCTTCTACTGCTTTACTATAATCAGCTTCATATTCAATAACTTCTACACCTTTACTTCTTAATAAATCTTTTTTCCATTCTTTTGCGTCTGCTGACATATGAACAGTTACGTTAAAACCTAGTTTTGCACTCATAATCCCAATGCTTAGTCCTAAATTACCTGTAGAACCTACCGCAATTGAGTATTTCGCAAAAAACTCTCTACATGTATCACTGTCTAAAATGGAATAATCATGTTCTTCTGTTAACATTCCATGCTGCAAAGCTAATTTCTCCGCATGCTTCAGCACTTCATAAATGCCACCTCTAGCTTTAATGGATCCTGATATCGGAAGCCCGCTATCACATTTTAATAGTAATTCACCTAATATAGGTTTCCCGTAATTTTTCTCTAAAGACTGTTTCATAGTAGGTATCTTCACTAAAGGTGATTCTATAATGCCGCCCGTTTCTTTCGTTTCCGGAAAAACTTTCGCAATGTACGGTGCAAAACGCTTTAACCTCTCTTCCGCATCTTTTACATTCTCTTCATTCAATGGGGAATCTTTTATTGCCGTTTCATACTTTTCCATGTTCGGATTTACCCAAAACACTTCTTCTGTTGCGATTAATTTATTTAATAGTGGATATTCCTCGTTTAATTTCTCTATTCCCTTCATTTCTCTTCCTCCTCATAACCTTGTAGCTTACGATTCAATAAATTATAATTAAATTAATTTAAATATAGTTTAACATAAATTATTCGCTTAAGTTAATTTTAATTTAATTTTTTTAAATATAATTTAATAATTAGTAAGGAGCTTTTATCATGGAAAATATAGATATCGGTAAAAAAATTGAAAAACAAAGAAAAGAAAAAGGTTTAACGAGTAAAGAACTAGCAACGATGGCAGGTATAACACCATCTATGTTAAGTCAAATTGAGCGTGGGTCTGCTAACCCTTCTATTCAAACATTAAAAGTACTCGCTAAAGCGTTAGATGTTCCAACATTTAGCTTTTTACTGGAAGATACAAATACAGACGATTTAATTGTACGTTCTCATAAACGAAAAAAAATGATTATCGATAATTTATCATATGAAATGCTATCACCTGATTTCACAGGAAATTTAGCAACAGCAATTATGACTGTTCCACCGAATACAGCTTCATCAGAAAATGTACTAGAACATAAAGGTGAAGAGTTAGCATACGTATTAGACGGGAAAATCACATTACATTTAAATGAAGAAAAATACATATTAGAAACGGGTGATAGCGTAAAAATACCCGCTTATTTAAAACATAAATGGATAAATCAATTCGAGAAAAATGCCATTGTTTTATTTTCTGTTACTCCTCCAATTTTTTAATATATAATAAAAAGGTAGCCACGTACGGACACACTCCATACGTGGCTACCTTTTTATTTTTTCGGTATCAACAAAATTCCTAAACTAATAACAAAAAAGCTCATTATTTGCTGTGCTGATAAACCAAATAGAACCGAATTTTGTTCACTAACAAGTGAAATAATGATATGAGCAAACCCCTCAACAATTAGAAAAACACTTATATTCTTTCCATTTCCGAGCCTTTCATTTTTCATCCATAACAAGCCGATTATACAAAGGGCGAGAATGATCTCGTATACGAAAATAGGGTGATATAAAAATTTAGATTCATATATTTTCACACCCCAAGGCAATGTCGTTTGTACACCTATTTTGTGGTTGAATAGAAAATAAAAAATAATACTCATACATAGTCCGATAGGTAATGCATCAAGTAAAATACGAAGCGAAAATTGTCCTTTTTTACTTTTCCAAACAATGTATACACTCGCAATTACACATCCTGCTATAATATGCTGCATACTTCCTACAGCTAATAGTGCCTGCACTGGCGACCTAAAAGCCCATACTGGATTTAAAATTGCCGGTGCAAATTTCCATACAAATACGATGATAAGAAAAGCATTTGTTACTGCATCCATCATTTTTTCATATGGTACACTTTCGTTCTTCATCTTTCGTTTCATCAACATAAACCCAAATAGACTTCCAATTATAAGAGATACGGATTGTAACCTCACGATCCACTCCATCACTATGAAATCCCCTCTTTAACTCTCAATTAATTTCTTAAATTTCTCTTCTAATTGATCTGGAGGTAATACGCCTCGTACTTGCTCTACGATAATTCCATCTTTATTAACAAAAAATGTTGTTGGTAACGAAAATACTTTATAATCTAATCCAGCTACTCCGTCCATATCTAGTAAAACAGGAAACTTAAATCCGTGACGATCTGCAAATGCACTCGCTTCTTGTACTGGATCTCCAATTGTCGCATTTACCGCAAAAATTTCAACATCCTTTTTATATTTATCATACATACGAACTAAGTCAGGTGCCTCCATTTCACATGGGCCACACCATGATGCCCAAAAATTAATAAGATATGGCTTTCCTTTTGCATCATTTAACGAATACAACTTCCCGTCTAACCCTTTTAACGTTATGTTTGGCGCTTTAAATCCTACTTGTGGTAATACTTCTGTTTCTTGTAACTCCGCTTGTTTTGCTTTTCTTTCTTTTTCTTCTTTTTTTGTATTATAAAAATTAACTCCGGCCCAAATCAATGCCCCGGCCATTATAATCGCAATTAGCTTCTTCACTTTTCTTCCTCCTCATTTTTAAAAGCCTTTAAATCCACCGAATAGACGAATAAAGAATGCGGTAATTTTCGTCATTTGATTTGTATACAATAAAACCCCTGTTACAATCATCATTCCACCGCCAATTTTCATCATGACGTTGGCATATGTAACAATCCATTTTACCTTCCCAATAAAGAATGCCATCACGAAAAACGGAACCGCAAACCCAAGAGTATACGCAGTAATATAAAGAAGTGCCCCTTCAGGATTTGTCGCACCAAGCATGAGTACAGCTGAAAATATCGGTCCAACACATGGCGTCCAACCCGCTGCATATGTCATACCGACTAAAATCGAGCGAATATATCCAGTCGATTTACTTCTGTATTGTACCTTTTTCTCTGCCATAAGCCACTTAGGTTGAAACAAACCTGTCATAAACAGTCCCATCAAAACAATAAAAATCCCACCAATTTGTTGAATCAATTTTTGGTTAGATGAAAATGTTATTCCAATCCAACTTACCGATAAACCTAACGCATAAAATATAACCGAAAATCCGATCATAAAAAATACGGTATGTATAATCGCTGATTTTTGCATAATTCCACGATTCTCTTTTAAATCTTGAATAGACACACCTGTAATATATGATAAATAAGATGGATATAGCGGTAAAGAACATGGTGATATAAATGACAATACCCCTGCCCCAGCTACAAGCCAAATTGTTAAATCTGCTGCATTCATTTTATTCCCCCTATAGCACTACAATGAGTAGTGTTAATTCTAAAAAAAAGAGGCTATATGCACTCTCCGACAATAAGTACAATCGACATACAGAATAAACCTAATGTTACATATACCGAATTCGTATGCAACGGAATATTGAGCTTAACAACTTTTTCATTTAACACTTGCTCGATTCGTAAATTTATTGCTGTTTTTGCAAATGAAGCTGTCACACATCGATTTTCCATTGTCTTTATTTTAATTAATTTTAATAATGCACTACCTAATTCGAATGAAGATTTCATCTTTTGCATTGCATATTTATCTGCTGCTAACTCCTGATACACATGATAGCGCTGCAATAACCCTTTTAATATCGGGATGTACACCATTCCTTCTGCTAATAACGTAAAACAAAATAATTTTAATGGATCTCGATTAGTTTGATGATATTCTTCATGGAAAATAATCGCATCCATTTCTTCATCTGAAAATGCTTGAAGCATGCCTTCTGACATGACAACTTTCGGACGAAATAACCCAATTGTAAATGCCGCAACTTCCGCGGTCGGCAATATATATATTTGTTTTCCTTTTCGAATGAAAGGGATAAGTACTTTTTGTAATTTTTGACTATAGAAAAATTGTCGCCAAATTCTTTTGCATACTATGAGTACTGTAAATAATAGTAATCCAGCAATTATAATACGAATGAGCGATAATTCCTTCATATGTTGTTCTAATTGAAACAAGCAAAAATTTGAAAGAAAGAACGCCTTATTTTGAAACAGAAATGGATATGTAACGTAATACACTAACATACTGAAAAAGAGGGTACTAACAATTACTGCTAACAATACGATTTTACGCATTTGCCATTTCATTTCATTGATCCTCTTTTTTTAACTGACTCAATTTGTCTTCTAATTTTTTTATTAAAGTCGGATCAGCCTGCTCTAACTCATCTAGCATATGATTTACAACTAAATGTCCAAATTCCCCCATCAATTCCTGTGTCATCTTCTTCGTTTGATTGGATAAGAATTCTTCTTTTGTTTGTACAGTACGATATATGCCACTTCTTTTCACAGTCTGTTTTTCTAAGTGGAATTTCTCTACTAACCTGTTCATAACTGTCATGACCGTATTAAAATTCACAGGTGATTCTTCACTTAATTTCTGCTGCACTTCTTTAATCGTAATACCCTCGGTGGACCAAACGATCTCCATAATTCTCGCTTCAAGTGGTCCAAAAAAGTGATTTAATCCTTGCTCATTTAACTTGTAGTTTTGAGTAAACATAATGTGGCTCCTTTCACACTACGAATTGTAGTATAAATTAAATGAAAGGTCAAACAAAAATGATATACACTAAAATTCACTACCTATAAATACGTAGGCCATTCCATTCATTTTAAACCTAATTTCTCTCCAAATGTCTCAAAGAGATACTGCTCTAATATTTGTACATTAAACTTCTCATTGCGCCCAAGTGCAAATAATTCCCGATCCTTTGCTACGATAGTATCTAAAGGAATAACGACATTATCCACTATTTTTGTAATTTCTATGATGTTACTTTTTACATTTACCTCTGTTTTAAATTCAATATTTTCTAATACGATATGTGAACGTCTTCCTGATGTAAAAAAAGTAAAATTAGGATTTTTAACAACGCCAATTTCAGCCTCTAACGCATATAAATAGTGAAAAATTATATCTCTATGTCCATCTTTTATTATTTTTTCATCCTTCTCATCATCTAAGTATTCTTTCACCTTCGCTGCAAACTCAAATCGAAAATCCACCTTTTTCACGCTCCCTTTTTGTATTTTTATATTAAATAAATATATTGAAATAATTTTACCATATTGTAATACAACTTCCTATTAAAAGTAAAAAACGATTTGTGAAATCTCTATTATTTCCGACTCCTTTTTAAAGTATAAACACTAATTCAATTTGAATTAATGCTTCGTTATATCCATTTAAACATATTGTTTCCATATTTTGAAACAATAGTATGAAGTATTATATATCGATAAAGTGAAATTTTAATCAATGAGGGTTTTGTTCATCCCCACTGATTATCAGCCCTCACCAATCAGGCTTTTACGGGCAGCCCACAAATATCGGGGTAAATTGTTTCAAATTCATTTTTCTATAAAGTTCTCACTACCTTTACTATTCCGATATACTTAAACTATATTTTCTACTTATTCATTACATGATAGAAGGAATGTTACTCTCTTCTATCGAACTTTTATATAACAAAAATGATTAGGTGGTGCTTTACTATGAAATTAGCTGTCATTGGTGGCGGTGATTTACAAGATTCAAATCACTCGCCTATTAATGAGCGACTTATAGAATTAACAAATAAACAGTATCCAAAAGTATTATTCATTCCTACAGCTAGTCATGATGATGAAAGCTATATAAAGCTATTTTTGGACACGTTCGAAACACAATTACACTGTGAAGTACAAATTTTACGTACTATAGCTGATACACCTTCTAAATATGAAATAGACGAAATGATTCAGTCTGCTGATTTAATTTATCTCGGTGGCGGGAACTATATTCACATGCTTACACAATGGAAAGAACATAAACTAGATGAAAAATTATTATTTGCTTTGCAACAAGGAACGCTCATTGCGGGGTATAGCGCCGGTGCTATGTGCTGGTTCACATCTAGTATCCGATCCGATTATGAAGGTTCTGGTTATATAGAGTGTAACGGTTGGGGGATTGTTAACAAAAGGTTTTGTCCACATTATAATCAATTAAATAGAATGAACGCCTTCCATTCCTTTTTACAAAATCATCAAGGTAATATAGAAGGAATTGCACTAGAGGATAATTGCGCTTTATATATTACAGAAGAATCTTTTGAAATTATCGGTGAACCTGAAAAAGCGTGGGAGTTTTATATGAGTGATAACAAGCTCATTAGACAACATTTTGATATCACTTTAAAAAGCTATTTGTAAACCTACACTTACAAAAAATGTCCCTAAGTATAATAGCTTAGGGACATTTGCATGATTTAACTCACTAGTCGTGTAATTCGTTTCTTCTGCCATGAAAGCTTATAATATGCATACTGTAATATTAAGCTGACAATAAATGCTGCTGGGTACCCAATCCATATCCCTTCTATGCCAAGACTTGTATGGTAAGAAAGGTAATACGCTACAGGTACTTCAACAAGCCAAATTGATACAACACCGATAACAGTTGGCCATAATACTGTACCACTCGCTCGCATTGTCGCACTAATAATTTGCGCATGCCCGAAAATTAAATAACTCCATAACGTAATCATAACGAGGCTATGAGCAATTTCAATTGTAGTTTGACTCGTTAAAAATAGTGATAGAATGTCTCTTGAGAACAAATAAATAAGAGATATTAGCACACCACCGATGACGTAGTTCATAATAATCCCGGCCTTCACAACTTTCTGCAGTCGATCGAATTGATTTGCACCAATTGATTGCGCTGCAAAAATAGAAACTGTAATACCAAGGCTAACTGCTGGCATTTGTACATAACTTGCAACCTGATTCACGACGCCATATGCCGCTGTTGCATCCGAACCGTAACGATTTACAAACGCGATTACCGCAATTTCAGATAATGAAACTAATATCATATTAATACTCGCTGGAATTCCGAGTCGTAGCAATAGCTTTAATAACTCCCCATCCATGCGAAGATATTTCCTTACCGTACTATCTAATTGTAGTGGGTGATTTTTCTTCTTTAAATACACTAACATGACAATAAACGTAATAACTGTAGATATAACAGAAGCATAGGCTGCTCCATACACATCTAATTTCGGAGCTCCTAACCATCCGAAAATAAGAATCGGTAATAAGATCATATTTAGCGCTGTACTTACAATTAAAAAGTAAAATGGCGTTTTAGAATCTCCTGTACCCCTCATAAATGTTGTGTATGCGAAGTATAAAAATAAGACTGGCATCGATATAAATAAAATACGCGCATAATGAACACTTATATCAATAATATTTTCTGGCGTTCCCATAAGGCGCATAATATCCATCGCAAAAACACTACCTATTATCGCCAGCACAACTCCAATAATAAAGGTAAATGTCAGTGTCGTACCAACGATCGCTTTTAAACGATCTTCGTTTTTAGCACCAAACGCCTGACCAATTAAAATCGAACTACCTGAACCAATACCAATTACAAATGAAACGAGTAAGAAAAATAGCGGGAAGAATGCTGAGATGGCTGCTAAATCATTCACTCCAAGCCATCTTCCTACTACTACCATACCGAATAATTGTCCAATCGATTGTAGTACATTACTTAATAGTAACGGTACTAAAAACATGGACATCGACTTCCAAATCGGTTTACTCTCACTTTCTAACTTATGTGACTCCGCACCTTCTTTATTGTTATCTGTAGGTGGTTTCAAATTTCATTTCTCCTTTTATTAAAAATCTGTTTTTCAACTTCTATCTCTTTGTATATTTGTTATAATAATGTGCTTCTATGCATATTCTTTTCCGTATGATTATAACTTCACCCAATATTGGCTTCCATCTGCTGTTCTATCTAAAAACCCATATTCGATTAAATATCTTCTTAAAGTTACAAAATCCGGATATACTCTTTCTATGACAGTATTTACTTCTTTTTCAGTGTACTTTTTATTACTATCAAACTTCGTCACTAAATGGCGTAATATAATTAATTTACGCTTTTGCTTTTTCGGAAATTTAGAAAGCGGTCCATCTAATCCTTCTGTAAAGTGTGCTTTTAATACTTCATTATTTTCTTCTTCCGTAATATTGTAGCGATCATCTACCATCGTTGCTGTTCTATGAATGGGTACAAATTTCGTTTGTACTTTTGATTTTTCTTCTGATAGTTCCATTAACGCTAAAAACACTTTCGCTTGCTTCATTTTCTCTCGAAGTGTAAATCGATGATTTCGAATGGTCGAAGTACTTCCGCCATCCATCTCGTTTACAATCTCTTTATCATTCAGCCCCATATGAAAAAACTGAACCATTTTCTTTTGCAAATCAGTTAAACCAGTATACTTCTTATCAAGGTTTAATAAATAATCAAACATAGACGTATGTTCATTTTGCACATGCAATTGTACAAACTTCTCTGCTTCATACAAAACTTGATTATCTTGATAAATAACTCCCTTAATAAACGCTTCTCCACAAGCTAAACAAATATACTCCTCTGCTTCCGCTTCAAACACATACCCTTTCTTCAATTCCTCAACCGACGCATCCCAAAACTTCTCTGAAATATCATTCACACTAAACACTCCTCCAAAACGTTTATTTAAAGACTAAACAAATCACAATAACGTTTGTTATCACTTCACCATCTTAACATAACATAAATAAACATTTCAACATTCCGTTTACCCATTTTATAAACTTTTATAAAAAAATCTATTAAACAAACTAAAAAAAGACTTAAAACAATGAAAAGCGAATGTATTTAATAAATGAATTACGATAGGATATGAAACAAAACATGACTATTCTGCACGACCTTTGGTTTACTGTTAAACAAAATTACAAATTTCTCACCTATTAATCAAATTTACGGTTCACATCATACTCTCGGTCTTTCACCTGCTATATTGAAAGAAGTGAAATATGCTATTCAATATTTAAGTAATAACAACCTAGTTCAACATGGAACTGGTATTCACTCATTCCAAAACTTCAGCATTCAATTTTAAATACAAAAAAGGTGTTTCCGTATACGAAAACACCTTTTTATCTTTTATATATTCTAATTACAATCTCTACTAAAACTTTACTTCCCTGTACGAATACATGCTTTCCGTTTCCATCTTCAACAAATTTATTAGTACAACTACCCATAATCATCATACAACTAATTATGACTAACGCTACCTTTCGATTCTTGTAAGTCACTTCATGCCACTCCACTATTACAAAACTTCATGTAAAATTTATCCCATCAAGAAATTTTACATGAATAATAAGCCGAAAGAACATGCAATTCTGCATATTTACACGTTTTATCGCGATGTTGTGATTTAATTTAGTTAAAGAACAAGTATACCGAGGTGATTAACTTGAAATTTAAAGCGAAAAAAAATCCTTTTCACTTCATTTTTATTATATTATTTATAATTTTTTTCATTTTATTATTCTTCCAAAATGAAAATTCTATTTTTTTCACTCTCATGATGTTTATAAATATCGTAAATCTTTCTTCATTCTATTTTTCTTACTACAACGTAACGGAATCATCTCTTGTTGTAAAACATGGTTTCATATTGCGTACTGAAATTCCATTTGAAGAAATTCGTCACGTTACATACTCTGGTAAAAAACTTCATTCAAAACAATGGACTAGACAGCAATTAGAAATCCATTACAATTTATTTGACTCTGTGACAACTTTCGTACCTCAAGAAGAAGAAAACTTCCTTTCACTCTTAAAAGAAAACTGTCCACAGATGAAAGTATTGAATATGCCTGCTAACAAATAATATATTTTGGTACTTGCAGTAATACAAATGGAAGACCTACAAATAAATATCAAAAAAGCCAAGATTCTAAACATAGAATCTTGGCTTTTTATTACTCTTTCGGAGCAATCATTTTTTTCGGATCGACAATTTCATCAAATTGTTCTTCTGTTAGTAATCCAGATTGCAGTGCTGCCTCTTTTAACGTTAAGCCCTCTTTATGAGCATGCTTCGCAATTTTCGCTGCATTTTCATATCCGATATGCGGGTTTAATGCTGTAACAAGCATTAATGAACGATTTACATTCTCTTTAATTACTTCTTCATCTGCTTCAATACCAACTGCACAATTATCATTAAATGAAACAATTGCATCTGCTAATAAGTGAGCGGATTGTAAGAAGTTATATGCAATAACAGGTTTAAATACGTTCAACTCAAAATTACCTTGACTCGCAGCAAATCCAATTGTTGCGTCATTTCCCATCACTTGCGCTACAACCATCGTTAACGCTTCACTTTGCGTTGGATTTACTTTACCTGGCATAATAGAGCTTCCTGGCTCATTTGCCGGAATAATAATTTCTCCTAGACCACTACGTGGACCACTTGCCAACCAACGCACATCGTTAGCGATCTTCATTAAATCAGCTGCTAATGCTTTTAATGCACCATGCGTATATACAGCTTCATCATGGCTCGTTAATGCGTGAAACTTATTTGGCGCAGAAATAAATTGCTTACCTGTAAATTGGCTAATTTCCTCTGACACCATCTCACCAAATTTAGGGTGAGCATTAATACCTGTTCCAACTGCAGTACCACCAATCGCAAGTTCTTTCATATATGTATTGCTCTCTGCAATCATACGCTCTGTTTTTTCAAGCATACGATGCCATCCGCTAATTTCTTGTCCTAATGTTAACGGTGTTGCATCTTGTAAGTGTGTACGACCAATTTTTATAATATGTTCAAATGCAGTTACTTTTTCTGCTAATGTTTCTTTTAATTTCGTAATTGCTGGTAATACGTGATTTTCTACTGTGATTACACATGCTACATGAAGCGCTGTTGGAAATGTATCATTTGAACTTTGAGACATGTTCACATCATCATTCGGATGAATATGTACGTCAGATCCCTTCTCTTTCAAAATTTGATTCCCTCGATTTGCAATTACTTCATTCACATTCATGTTTGACTGAGTACCACTACCTGTTTGCCATACGACAAGTGGAAAATGTTCATTCCATTTCCCTGCAATCACTTCGTCAGCTGCTGCCACAATTGCTTCTGCTTTTTCTTCTGATAGCTTTCCTAATTTTTGATTACTAAGTGCTGCACTCTTCTTTAAAATGGCAAATGCTTTTACAATTTCAAGCGGCATTTGCTCTGTTCCAATCGGGAAGTTTTCTTTACTACGTTGCGTTTGTGCTGCCCATAATTTATCAGCTGGAACTTTTATTTCTCCTATTGTATCTCTTTCAATTCTGTACTCCATTTTTTCATCCCCTTGAAAATAAAATACCTACATTTCTCATTTTAACAGACTTTCAATCAAATGATAAGAATTCTCACTTATATATATGCAAATATTCAATATTTTTTTCAAAAATTCCTCTTGACCTAAACTTAAGTTTAGGCTGTATCCTTACCATTGTAACCTACTATAACACTACTGGAGGAATTTAAAATGAAAAAATATGCTTTCATAACAGGTGCGAATAAAGGGATCGGATATGAACTGGTTCGTCAATTAGCAGAAAAAGACTATCACGTATTTTTAGGTGCTCGTAATAAACAACTTGGACAACAAGCGGTAAAATCTTTACATGTTTCAAACGTTTCCTATATTCAAGTAGACATTTCTAGTGCTCAATCCATTCAAGAAGCAATCAAAAAAATCCATGAAACGACTGACCACTTAGATTTATTAATCAATAATGCAGGCATAGCACTCGACTTCCATACGATACCTAGTGAATTAAATATTGAAACTTTACGCCAAGGATTTGAGGTTAACTTTTTTGGAACATTCCAAATGGTGCAAGCCTTTTTACCATTATTAAAGAAATCAAGTAACAGTAAAATTATTAATGTAACAACTGACATGGCCTCACTAACAATGTTTGCTAGTGGTGAAACACACCCGATTAATACATTAGGATATAATTCTTCAAAAACAGCTATTAATGCTTTAACATTAGCTTTTAGCAAAGAATTTGGCACTAACGGTCCAGAAATTTTCGGAGTAACTCCTGGTTTTACAACTACTGACCTAAATGGAAATTCCCCAGGTGGCCATACGACTAATGAAAGTGCTAAAATTATTATTAAATATGCATTAAGTGAAACAAACTATAATGGTAAAATACTAAATAAAGATGGCATTATACCTTGGTAATAAAGGGATGAACGATATGTATTATACAATTGGGCAAGTCGCCAAAATGCACCTCTTAACTATTTCTCAAATACGTTATTACGATAAACAAGGACTGTTCCCTTTTCTTAAAAGAAATGAAAAAGGAGATCGAGTTTTTGATGAAGAAGCACTGAAATATTTAGAGATGATTTTATGCTTAAAAAACACCGGTATGCCCATTCAAAAAATAAAACAATTTATCGACTGGTCTATGGAGGGAGAATCTACAATCCTTCGACGGTTGGAATTAATGCAACAACAGGAGACCAATGTCTTACAACTCATTCAAGACACTGAAAAAAACTTAAAAAAGATACAACAAAAAATTGCTAAATATGAGGTCGAGATAACTTCTTCAACTCCTATTACAAAATAAAAAAATCACCTTCTACATATTGTAGAAGGTGATTTTTTATTTTATGATGCTTGCTTTCCTTTATCGGCATCACCTACATACCAAATAAATTTGCCTGTATATCCGTAAATAACTGCTAAAATTAATGATACGAAGCTTAACCACATAAATGGAACGTATGAGAATGTTGCTACACCTAAAATACCAGCCATAAAAATACCATTATCAGACCATGGAACCATACCTGAAGTTAACGTTCCACCTACTTCTGAGTTACGTGCTAATACACGTCGGTCTATTTTTAATTTATCATAGCTATCTTCCATAATTTTCGGTGTTAAAATTAGTGATACGTACATCGCACAACCAAATATATTTGCTAAGAATGCCACGATTAATGTAGACAATGTTACATTGCCTGCAGAATTTAATTTCTTCTCAAATTTTGATACGATTACTTTTAAAACACCTAGTTTTTCAAGTAATCCACCAAATCCTAAACCGAAAATAATAACGGCTACTGATCCAAGCATACCGTTAATTCCACCACGGTTTAATAACTTGTCAACAAACTCAACACCAGATTGAATTGAAAATCCGTTATACGCTGTTCCAATCGCCTCTCCAAAGTTCATTCCTTGGAAAAGAGCTGCCCAAATTGCACCAATTAAAGCTCCCATTGCAATTGTCGGCATAGACGGTTTCTTCATCGCTAATAGAACAATAACAATGACCGCCGGAACAAGCATCCATATTTTAATATCAAATTGCTTTAATAAAGCTTCTTTTAAAAACTCTACTCGATTCAAATCTACATTATCGCCGCCATACATCCAACCAGCTACAGTAAACATAATGCTAGTAATAATATAAGCCGGAACATCTAATACGAGCATAGCTCGAACGTGAGCAATAACGTCTACTTTCGCCATAGAAGCTGCAAGAACTGTACTATCAGAAAGTGGTGATAATTTGTCGCCGAAATAAGCTCCTGAAAGAACTGCACCCGCAACAAGCGGAAGTGGTAATCCAAGTCCCTCACCAATCGCCATCATAGCAATACCCGCTGTTCCTACTGTTCCCCATGATGTTCCTGTTGCGATAGAAGTAATCGAACATATGATTAATGTTGCTAATAGGAATATGCTAGGGTGAATAAATTCTAATCCATAATAGATTAATGTTGGTACTACGCCACCAGCAATCCACGTTCCAATTAAAGCACCTACTGCAACTAAAATCAGTATTGCTTCTAATCCGTTAGAAATTCCTTTCGTAATTGCATCTTGCAATTCTTGATAACGAAATCCTAATCTTAATCCAAGCGCAATTACTAAAAACCATGAAATAAATAGCGCTAATTGAATTGGGAGATCAAAAATCGTTTGGAAGGAAAAGACAACAGCAAGAAATAGTAATAAAAGAACTATGATTTCTAGCATCGATGGTAATCTTACACTTTTCATTTTTTTCTCTCCTTACAAGTCGATAACATGACGTGTGTCGTCTTACATGTATGTAATATACAATTAGCGAAGACAAAACAAAATTTTCATATTATTTCGATTTATTTTTCCAGTATAATATAACACCTTTTCTATTGTAAAAGTAGATGTTACTTTTCGCAATGGAAAATATAAAAAATGTTACATTTTTTATATAGAACAATCCATAAATAACTTTTTTAATATTTGCCATAACAAATTTTTTACTATTATCCTCACCTTTTAAGGACTACCATTTTTCCCCACAAAAAAGCACACATCATTAAAATGATGCATGCTCCACTTTTATTTATACATATTTTGTATTTCTTCTTTATTTTTAAGTATTTCCACAAACTTATCACTACAACCTTTCGGAAATAACACTCCGAGCCCATATGAATGCTCAAACTGAAAATGAGGGTACTTCGCTTTGACCTCATCCCAAAATTTATACACGCCGAAATTTCGATCTTTCACCTCAATATCGTGAAATAACACGATACCGTTATTCGCAAGTTTCGGTAACCATGTTTTATAATCATGAGAAACTGCTTCATACGTATGATAGCCATCAATATGCAACAAATTTATCGTTCCATCTTGAAACTGATCCACAGCCTCATCAAAAGTAGACCGAATTAAATTCCCTATTTGAGGATAACTCGTGCTCACGAATTTACTCACTATTTGAAAAACACCTTCTCCATATGGACCTGTGTGCTCATCTCCTGCCCAAGTATCTACAGCAAAGCATTTTGTAGATACTCCTCCATCTTTTACCCCTTGGCAAAAACTAAAAAAAGAAGCTCCTAAATGTGTACCTAACTCAACTAATATTTCTGGTTTTTCAAATCTTACTAAATCATAAGCGAAGTTTAAATGTCCCACCCACGCAGAGTTCATTCGAATATATGGACTATATTGATCAAATTCAAATGTTGGTTTATGAGTAACCCAGCTCATCACATTTCTCCTTCTACACATATTTTTAACAAACCAAATTACTCTTATCTTTATTTTTTTATCATTGTAATTATGATTTTATTTCATAAAAATATGAATTATTATTCCTTTCTTATTGCGGTAAAGCATCGTATACATACGGATCTGCAGGCGTATTAATTTTCTCTACTTTACTTACTTTTACAAGTGGAAATAGTGTTCCTTTATATGTCGTTTCGTCCAACAAACCTGTTATTTTCACCCATGTTTCCTGTGGGAGCTTTTTTACGTTTTCCCCTGCAACAATCATCCCCCAGACTGATGCATCCGCAATACAACAAGTTATGCCGTATCGCGCCACTACCGCTTTATCACCCGTCACATCCTTATCATTATATATAAACCCTGAGAATGTAATTTCTTTCCCTTTAAACCCTTTTACCTCTTGGCCAATTATACTCATTGTTTGAACATAATCCTTATCCTCTACTTGTATTTTTCGTTGTCCTAACATACTTTTTTCTAATTGTTCTTCCACTTGATTAATCACTTTTAAATTCGAGGTTTCATCTTGATCAACTAATCTTTCTTTCCAAACAGAATTTGCCTGTATTCCCCCTTTTTCGTTCTTTTCCATACCTCTCGCCTGTACACTTTGATTCATACCTCTTTTTCCCGCTAAACTTCCGTCAATTGTTACACTTCCAAATAGAAAAGCACTAATAATCGGAACAACAAATAAAACATATACAAAGAAACTTTTCATCCCTGATTTTAATGCTGTATGATGCTTACAACAATTACAATCATCCCGTTTTTCTCCCCCATCTCTCCAAACTTGTAAAGAACCAAGAAGTAAAATCACTACAAAAGCTATATACGTAAATTTAATCATTTTTGGAGCGATAAAATTATAAATATTGCCTGTTACAAGTAGTTTAAATAAGAGCATCGCTAAACCAATTAAAATAATGCCACGAATATAGCGATGATAGGCCTTCTGTTCCTGTTCCTCCACTGTTTCCCACCTCCTATAACGTTGTAATTTGCACGATTGTGTACACCGATAAAATAATAATTCCAATCAAAAAGAATACAAATCTCTTTTGAAAATAAGCAAATAGCATTAATGTATTTTTCATATCAAGCATAGGTCCAAACACAAGAAATGCGAGAAGTGCTTTTACAGAGAAGACATGTCCAAAAGATGCCGCTATAAATGCATCAGCTGCTGAGCAAATGGATAAAACATAACCAAATCCCATCATAATAATTGGGGAAATTACTTCATTATGGGCCACTGCATCAAGTACATTTCGATCAAAAAACGTTTGAAATACGCTCGCAAAAAAAGCACCAATCAATAAATATTTACCCGTATCAAAAAACTCATCTACAGTGTGATTCACAACATTCCCCCAGCCCTTTTTTTCTTTTTTCTGAACCGGATCCTCTATATCTTTTAAAATATTGTTCCCGCGATAGACATAATACACAATTAGCCCAACTAATAGCGCCGCACAAATCGTTATCCCAAAGCGTGCATATACAATTACATCATTTTTTTGAAATGCATATACGGTAGATAAAAGAACAATCGGATTCATAATAGGTGCACTCAATAAAATTACAATTCCTACATGAAGAGGGAGTCCTTTTTGAATAAGTCTTCTTACAATTGGTATAATGACACATTCACACATCGGAAAAATGATTCCGACAAATACCGCTGGAATCATTGCAACAATCTTTGATTTCGGCATTACTTTTTGAATCATATCTTCCGTCACAAACACTTGAATGAGTGAAGAAACAATTACCCCTAATAAAATAAAAGGTATTGCTTCGAATATAATACTTAAAAACACGGTATTCACATTCAACCATTCTTGTGGCATACTTTTGTGCAAATTTGCTAGACTTGTAAAATCTACAAAAAATAATAAAAAAAGAAAAATAGAAATAAGGGCTATTCCTATTAATTCTTTTGAAACTCTATTAAAGACCAACATTATCCCCCACTTTATTCATATTAAATTGTATACTTGTCCAAATGCCCTACACTACTACAGCACAAATTTTATAGTCTATTCCTATTCTTAAATCGTAATCATTATGATTTATTATTGATTTTTTCTTTTCTATCACTTAATATAAAACGTAATCATTACGATTTAAAGGAGAGATCATTTTATGAAAAAAGTACCTATCACTGTATTAAGTGGGTTTCTAGGAGCTGGAAAAACTACTCTACTACATCATATTTTGGCTAATAAGAGCAACTTAAAAGTGGCTGTTATCGTTAACGATATGAGTGCAATAAACATTGATGCATCGCTTATAAAAAAAGGTGGGTTTTCACGTACGGAAGAGAAATTAGTAGAAATTCAAAATGGTTGTATCTGCTGTACACTACGAGAAGATTTAATGATAGAAGTGAGTCGGCTTGTTGAAAACGGTGATATTGACTATATAGTTATTGAAGCTTCAGGTATAAGTGAGCCGATTCCAGTTGCCCAAACATTTACTTATACTGACGAAGTACTTAATATCGATTTAACGAGAAATTGTCGCCTCGATACGATGGTTACAGTTGTAGATGCAAATAAATTTTGGGATGATTTTGCAGATGGTGAAAGTTTATTAGACCGTAAACAGGCTATCGATGAAAATGATACTCGAGAAGTTATTGATTTACTAATAGACCAAATTGAATTTGCGAATGTCATTATTCTTAATAAAATTGATTTACTAGAAAAAGAAGATAGGGTAGAACTTCATCATTTACTACAAAAATTAAATCCCGGTGCAAAAATTATTGAAGCTTCATTTAGCAATGTACCATTGCAAGAAATTTTAAATACAAATTTATTTAATTATGAGGAAGCGAGTCAATCGGCGGGCTGGATGCAAGAACTAAATAGTGAACATCATACACCCGAAACTGAAGAATATGGTATCAATTCCTTTGTATACCGTCGTAAATCCCCTTTTCATCCTGAACGCCTTATGAATTGGCTAGAAAAATGGCCTGTAGATGTTGTAAGAGCGAAAGGCTTTTTCTGGCTCGCATCTCGTAATAATATGATAGGGCTTCTATCTCAAGCAGGTTCCTCTATTACAATTCAAGGAGCAGGTGAATGGATAGCCGCATTACCTGAAACTGAAAGAAATCAAATTATTAAAGAAGAACCCGAAGTATTGAAAAACTGGGACGAGCGATATGGAGATCGAATAACTGAGCTCGTATTTATCGGTATTGATATGAATCATTCTGTGATTGAACAATCATTAGATGATTGTCTATTAACAGACAAGGAAATGGAACAAAAGTGGAATACATTTGTTGATCCTATTCCGGCTTTTACTTACACTTCATAATCTAAAATAAAAAGGCTTCCGTAAACAGAAGCCTTTTTATTTTATCGTTCTCTTATTTAACAAATTTTCTTTAATTTGAATAACACTTTACATTAAGAAAGAAATTTCAATTTATTAATGTTTCTTTCTGTGATATATTGCATATTGTATCCGATATATATTTTTAAAAGGAGGACTATATACAGTATGGATCCAAATCGTTTAAAAGGAATCATTATGGTTGTAATTGGTGCTTGTTTATGGGGCTTGTCCGGGACAGCTGCACAACAACTTTTTCAATATGAAAATGTTTCTACTGAATGGTTAGTTACAATTCGTTTGCTTATATCAGGCTTTATCTTGCTCCTTATTTCATCATTCGGAACGAGAAAAAAAGAAATATTCGGCATATGGAAACAAAGATCTGATGCTACTAAAATGATATTGTTTGGCCTATTCGGTATGCTTGCTGTACAGTACACGTACTTCGCTTCTATTAAAGAGGGAAATGCCGCTGTCGCAACATTATTGCAATATTTAGCTCCCATATTCATCACTGTATACTTACTTTTCAAATGGAACGTTCGACCATCAAAAATTGATTTCATTTCCATTACCCTTTCATTAGTAGGCACTTTTCTCTTACTAACAAACGGGTCTGTTCATAACTTGGCTGTTTCTACACCAGCTATTATTTGGGGTATTTTATCTGGATTATCTCTTGCTTTTTATAGTTTATATTCAAAGGGATTACTAGAAAGGTGGTCTTCCTCTGTTATCGTTGGATGGGGCATGATTATTGGGGGTATTGGCGTTACGATTCTACACTTTATTTCTACAAACGAATTCATTTTATTATCGACTATGAAATATGTAAAACTAAGTACCCTACCGCTCATAACATTTGTCGTCATTTTCGGGACACTGATTGCATTTTATTTATACTTAGACAGCATACGATACCTGACTCCGAAAGAAACAACATTATTCGGTTGTACTGAACCACTCGCGGCTATTATTTCTTCTGTACTTATATTGCACGTACCCTTTCAATCTTTTCAGTTATTAGGGGCTTTTTGTGTCATTGTAATGGTGCTCATCTTAAGTCAAAAACCGGATGAAGGGAAACAGGAATTAAAGTTTGTTCATGAGAAAAAAGAAAATATACAACGAAAGGATTGAATTCACTATGCCCATCCCTCAAAATTATAAAAAACAAGGAAGAGTTTCGGCAAAATCACTCGTTTTAAATCAATTACAAGATTGGATTATTGAAGGTGTTTTACAGCCTGATGAAAAAATTAATGATGGGGAATTGGCTGGAGCACTAGGAGTAAGCAGAACACCTGTAAGAGAAGCACTTCAAATATTAGAGCTTTCTGGATTAGTGGAAATGGTACCTGGGCAAAAAACAAAAATTGCTCCTATTAAGTTAGACGACATTCCTATCATTTATGAAACGATGGCTGGTCTTCACTCTATTATAGGAAAGCAAGCACTTCAAAACATTACAGACGCTGATCTGAAACTACTTTCTGAAATAAATGCTGATTTTCAGCGCTCTATAGAGAAGAAAAACGCAAAACAAGCTTTAAAACTAGATATACAATTTCACAATACAATTTCTTCTATTGCTAAAAACCAATATATTGAACCCTTTCTAGGAAATATGCAACTTCATGTTCTACGCCTTGAATATTTATTTTTCCAAAACTTTGTTCCAGCAAGTCAATCTATTGAAGAACATCACTCTATCATTCAAGCATTGCAAAAGCAGGACGAAAAACAAATGGAACAAATGATGTCTCAAAACTGGCTCCGTCCAATGAAAGAAATATCAAAAATAATTTCTACGAAATAATAATAAAGCTGGTTACACAAAATCGTAACCAGCTCACCTTTTACTAATCTATATAGCTATGCCTGAATATCTGCATAATCTTCCATATCTTCGTACTCTTTTTCCAATTCTTCTAAAGACAGCTCGTATAATTGTCGGTCGCGAATTTTAAACACACCTGCTCCAATTAACTCATCAATTAAATGCCTCTTACGATTTTCAACAGCAAAACGGAGTTGACTACTCATCTTTTAAAAAACTCCTTTCCACGATCATTGAAAATGATAATCTTTATCAATTACCACTTTTGATTATAAAAGATGACTCTTTATAAGTAAAGTAATTTCATGAAATATTTACCTTACAAAGTATTTGTGGCCACATTATATATATGTATGCCGTGCGAAAAATGTTATGACACATTTTCTTATCCTTTTTCTTTCATACTTTGCAAGTTGTCTCACTATGATTAAATTCACCATCTATTTCTACTTGAATGGTGACATGTTCTACATGAAACTTCTCCTTTAATACATCCGTAGCCTCTTTTAATACATTTTGCGTTTCATCACCTTTAATAATCAAATGGCAAGTTAATACTTGAAAATCAGATGTGACAGACCATATGTGCAAATCATGAACTTCTTTTACAACCGTAATATTTAATAATGTACTTTTTACCTCTTCAACATTTATGTGTTGGGGTGCACCTTCCATTAATATATGAACGGTATCACGTGTTACACGCCATCCGCTAATAATGACTAAAATAGACACAAGAATACTAGCAATCGCATCAGCAACAGTCCATCCGAAAAATTTAATAAATAGCGCAGCAATAATCGCTCCGACTGATCCTAATAGATCGCCTAATACGTGTAGGAACGCGCTTCTTAAATTCAAATTCCCCTTCACATCTCCGCCTCTCATTAATATCCAAGCTGATAAAATATTAATAAGCAGACCAAGTACAGCAATAATGAGCATCCCATTACTAGCAATCTCAACTGGCTCTTTAAAACGGCGAATTGCTTCAATAAAAATGTATACTGAAATGACAATAAGAACGACACCGTTACATAATGCCGCTAACATTTCGACTCGCTTATACCCATATGTTTTCGCAGTTGTTGCTGTTTTTTCTCCAAGCTTGAATGCAAGTAAACTTAGCGCTAAGGATACTGCATCACTTAGCATATGCCCCGCGTCAGATAATAGTGCTAAGCTATTCGTTACAAATCCCCCAATAACTTCAGCAATCATAAAGCTTGTCGTTAATAAGAAGGCAATTAATAACGCTTTTTTATTTTTTGAATGACCGTGATCATGTGAATGTCCCATACGAATGCTCCTTTAAGTGCAATATCTGTATGTTAGTATGAAACACATTCCCTATCTTTATCCCCCATTAACTGCCCATAAACGCCCGCTTCCTCTATCTACACACTTCGCTATTTTTCAAACAAGTCCTTTTTCTCAACAAAAAATAAGACTACTTCCTTTTCAGCTTCATATTGTTTACTAATGAAAGAATTTCTAAGGAGGTTACTAAAATGAAACGTTTATTTCTCTGTATGGAGCGTGAACTTGTTGTAGTGAAAGAACAATATGGTCACTTTGAAACAGCGTATCACTTACAAAATATGCAACCTACCTGTATTGCTGTTGATCCATTTCAAAAGAACCGTGTATATTGCGGCACATTTGGACGAGGTTTATGGTTAAGTGACGATGGTGGGGATTCATGGAGACCGATTGGAGATTCATATCGTTACTTTGATTTCCCTAAAGAAGATGGTATTTTACATTCTTCGATTACTTCTATAACGATAAGCTCAAATGAGCAAGTTAACGGCTATGGCGTCGTTTATGTAGGCACAGAACCGAGCGCTTTATTCCGTTCTGAAAATGGTGGTGAAACGTGGACTGAACTTAAAAATATGAAATCATTATTATCTTCTTATACGTGGGCTTTTCCGCCTAGACCTTTCACCCATCACGTACGCTGGATTACAGTTGATCCAAACACCCCAAATACAATCCATGTTTCAATTGAAGCTGGTGCTGTTATTCAAAGTAATGATAGAGGGCATACTTGGATTGATAAAAAATTTGGTGCTCCTATCGATGCTCATCAATTGCTTATGCACCCTGACGCTCCAAATCGCCTTTATGCATCATGTGGTGACGGATTTATGGGCGGACCTGATCGTGCATATCTTGAAAGTTATAACAGTGGAAACAGCTGGATCTCATGCAGTGAAGGACTTGAACATCATTATCTATATAGCATGGCTATCGATCCGGCTGATTGTGATACAATCCTCGTTTCTGCCGCACCGAGTGCTGACCTCGCTCATCATCGTATTCCTTATGAATCTTATATTTATCGTAAAACGAAAGATTCTCCTTTCCAGCAAGTGCAGCAAGGTCTACCATCTGCAATTGGTACAGTCATTTCAATGTTTGCAACAAATCCAGCAGAACCACATACGTTTTACACTTTAAATAACAATGGCATCTTTCAATCCAATGATAGCGGCGAATCGTGGGAACAACTAAACATTCCTTGGAAAGATGAGTATAAAACGCAGCATCCGCATGCGTTACTTGTAGCTAGTTCTTAACGAAAAAAGACTGCCTAACGGTTTTAGGCAGTCTCTCTTCTATTTCTTTAAATCAATTACGATATCATCTAGAACAATATCTTTACTCTTCGCTTCTTTTTTCGGCACTTCAATTTTCTTCTCTTTTCCATTCACATACTCCACTCCACCATGATTTTCAGGTGTATGAACTCGCAAGTGCACACGAGGTGTAACGATAAGCTTTGTGGCATTTTCGTTTAACTTTTGGAATGTAGCACTCCAACTACTTTTATGGGGTTCTGCTACTGTACTACTTCCGCCATTTCCTTCACCAGCATAATGATTTCCTAAATCATCTTTTATTTCTAACTCAACATCCGCACTATCCCATATACTTCGTAATGCCTTAGTTTCTTCTTGATTATAAAAAACGATAAAGGACATCGGGGTTACTTCCATTTTGTCTATATTTACTTTTATTAATTCATTTTCAGAAACCCTATTAACCTTTACTTCTTTACTATCCATTGCTTTTAAACTAAGCGCGAAATTCCAGTTCCCCTTTATTGCATTACCTTCATAATCCAACTCAATTGCCTCTATATCCCACCAAACATTTGCAACATCTAACCTTTCACTACCATGACCACTCATCGTAGTCATACCTACATACTTTCCCTCTCCAACTTTTGTAACGTCCGAACTACCTCCTCCGCCATCAAAGCCCATCACTTGCGGACTTCCAAATGGGAACGGTTTCTCTCCTAAATCTTTTTCGCTTTCAATAGAATATGTGATTGTAATTGTTCTACCATCGAACACAGCATCATTAATTGTAACCTTAACCCCATTACTCTCTCTCATCATATTCAATTCAGTCGAAAATTCTTTATAATTTTCATATAACCCTGTTCTACCATTATCTAAAAATCGGAATATGTCACCTACAATTGGCAATCCCCCGGCATATGTAGGAAACCCGATACCAAGCGTTGCAACTGATAACCCTACTAAAATAGATGCAGCAGCGACACTTTTTTTCCAACTTTTCATCTTTTTCTTCGTACGTATCGATTGTTTTACATTGCGCTTCGCTTTTTCTTTTTCAATTTCAGAAGCCTCAATTTCCTCAAGTTCTTTTTCATCTATATCAATGTCATTTAATAGTTCATAAATGTCTTTCATATTGCACTACCTCCAAAACTAATATTCGTAGCATTTTGTTGTAGTTTCTTTTTTCCACGGTACACACGATTATCGATCGCTGCCCGAGTTAACCCTAACTTATCTCCTATTTCTTCTGTCTTCATACCGAGAAGATATTTCATAATGAACACCTTTTGATCTAACGGTTCTAATTGATTAATAAGCTTCAATAACTCTTCCCTATCTTCCATAACGATTAATTCATCTTCCGCTGACTTTTCCGTACTAATATGAAACTCATCTGAAATAATTTCTACTTTCCTAGTCGCTTTCCGATAATAATCAATCGCCTTAAATTTCGCAATCGCCGCAATCCATTTTTTAAAGTCACTCGGCTCTCCATGAAATTTATTTGCGTTATTCCAAATGGAAAGAAATATATCGTTTACACATTCCTCTATGAGTCCATCATTTTGAACTGGAATAAGAACTTTGTGCGTTATTCCTTTTATGAGTGGTAAGTATGTATCGACAACGAATTCTAGTGCATCTTCTTTTTGCCGTTGTAATCTTTTTATAAAATTTTTCTCATTTGATTTCATGTAGCGATTCCCCTTATTTTTTTGTAAAAGCTTTTACACCCTATATAACGTCTTACAAAATATTTTCTCTCATCTTTTTTTATTTTTTGTATGTTATGGAATACTTTCCCTAAGCCATTGTCTCACATAACTATGTATTACAAGAAAATTTTCTCAAGTCTGCCCTTTAATTCATGTAGTACACTATTTATGTAGTGACTTTTTAACTTGATGTACATTTTATTTCATTAATCTACTATTTTAAATTAGGAGATGAGATGTGTATGTGTGGAATTACAGGTTGGGTCGATTGGAAGGAAGATCTTTCAAAACAACATGTTATTTTAGAAGAGATGGCAAATAGTATTCAGCATCGTGGTCCTGATGCTGAAGGATTTTGGTTTTCACCACGTGCGGCTTTTGCACACCGGCGTTTAATTGTTATTGATCCAGAAGGCGGGACACAGCCGAAGACATTTCGTGCTGGTGATTATACGTATGCTCTTACTTATAATGGAGAAATTTATAATTTCCGTGAACTGAGAGAGCAACTTCGAAAATGTGGTCATGCATTTGAAACGCATTCAGATACAGAAGTGTTACTACATGCTTATTTAGAATGGAAAGAAGATTGCGTACAACATTTAAACGGAATTTTCGCTTTCGCCTTATGGGATGATCAGAAGCAACAGTTGTTTTTAGCACGTGATCATTTAGGCGTAAAGCCACTCTTTTACACTGAAAGAAATGACAGCATTATTTTCGGATCTGAAATTAAAGCATTATTAGCTCATCCATCTGTTCCTGCTGAAATTGATGCAAATGGCATAAGCGAAATATTTGGATTAGGCTTATTTCGAACTCCAGGATGTGGCGTCTTTAAACATATTCAAGAAGTGCGTGCTGGACATTCTATAACGTTTACACGTGATAAAAAAGTAGTTAAGAAGTATTGGAATTTAGAAAGTAAAGTTCATACAGACTGTACTGAAGATACATCATCACATATTTTATCTATTTTACAAGATACAGTAAAAAGACAATTAATTGCCGATGTTCCTCTTGTCTGCATGTTATCGGGCGGGTTAGATTCTAGCGGTATTACTGCACTAGCGGGGAAAGAATTTGCCGCTGAAAATAAAACACTTCATACGTATTCCGTTGACTTTGTAAATAGCGCCAAAGATTTCGAGCTGACATTTGCTCGCACTGGTTTAGACGCCCCTTGGGTAAAACGCGTTTCTGAACATGTAGGGACATCGCATCATGACATTATTGTGAATGCTGAAGAATTAGCAAATCACTTATTCGTTCCTCTCCGTGCAAAAGATTTACCGAGTGCTGGCGAAATGGAAACTTCACTATATTTACTATTTTGCGAAATGAAAAAAGATGCAACTGTAGCTTTATCCGGAGAATCTGCTGATGAAGTATTTGGTGGGTACCCTTGGTTTCATCAAGAGGATTTACTATTTGTCGATAAATTTCCTTGGCTAACAAATTGGAAAAACACTTCCCCTCTTCTACTAAATGAAGTAAGTAACCAATGCAAATTAGAAAACTATATTGATACACGATTCCAAGAAGCGATACTTGAAGTACCTACTCTTGAAGGCGAAAATAAAAAATCCGCGAAACAACGTCAAATGTTTTATTTATTTTTAACGAGATTTCTCCCGTTTTTACTTGACCGTAAAGACCGTATGAGTATGGCTGTAGGATTTGAAGTTCGTGTACCGTTTTGCGACTATAGATTAGTTGAATATTTATGGAACGTTCCTTTCAACATAAAAAGCATTGATAATATTGAAAAAGGTATTTTACGTAGAGCACTGCAACCTGCTTTACCTGACGATGTACGCAATAGAAGAAAAAGTGCTTATCCAACTTCACAAGATCCACATTATTTACAAACAATCCGTCATTTATCACTCGACTTGTGCAGTAATAAAAACAATCCTATTTTCTCACTTATTAATCATTCCACATTACTTGCCATTGCCGATGAAAGTAATAAAGAAATTAACAATTTTGAAGCAAGAAGTGCTATGGAATATATGCTACAAGTAAATGAATGGTTGAAAACGTATCATATTCATATTGCTTAACAAAAAGGAGTTCAAGGATAAAAACCTTGAACTCCTTTTATATTAATTAGCACATTGTTTATTTTCAGTATCAATAGACCACCCAATAATTGTGGCACAATCTCTACCTTTCCACTGCAGTACATTTGTTAATACTGGCTCAATCTGTAAGCAACTTCCGTCGTGCAATATTTCTACTAAAGATTGATCATCATCAAATTTTCGTTTATCACACTCTAAAATACCGTCCGTTGCCATGACGATGTGATTCATTCCTTTTTCTAATCCCCTTACACCTGACGTAAAACAAGGTGTATTTGCTGCGAAAATATTTTTCCTACCGATATATTCGTAATTCTTCCGTTTATTTAACCGCCCTTTACCATTCTTCGTTTTCTCAGAATGGAATAAATATGCGAAGCAATCACCAACTGATAGCCAATATAAAAATTCACCTTTTCGTAAACAAATTAAGCATGCAAGTTCCTCATCATCTTGATCACATTTTTCAATAAACAGCTCATCTGTAAATAACGCTAATAAGTACATATGTGTATGATGAAAAGCTAAATGTATTGGGTATGAGAATAGCTCTTTTAGTTTCTCTTTTCTTTCTGAAATCGCTTCTATTATATAATTTATATTTTTTGTTTTGTGGTGTGTATCAAAAATCATAACAAATTCAAATTGTAATTCAGGATCCCACCAAGCAAGCACCGCATCTCCTCTTTCATATGCATCACTTTCTTGATTTCCCCCATATACGCCGACTGAAAGAGGACCACATTTTTCAACATGTATTTCATCTACATACATCTGTTCATGACTCATCCATTTGAATGTATTCACAGCTATCATCCTCTCTCCTGCTAAATGTATACCTTTACACATAGATTACCTTATATTTCAATAAAAATAAACTTTTTCAACATTTTCCATCCAAATAAAAGGATTTTATTTCTATTCTCACGAATATATCTTACTATGCGATATAAAAATAGGGGGATTTATCATTATGAAAGACATCAATCAACATTGGGAAAGTATTTATTATCACTTACGATATGAATATGAAGACAACCTTTCCCACCAAGCCATTCGTATTTTACAAATCGTTTCTCGTGAGAAAGATATAACAATTGGAAAAGTGGCTACTGAGCTTAGTCTCTCTCATAACACAGCGTCTGAACACGTAAAGCGCCTTATTCAAAAAGGATTTATCATGAAAGAAAGAAATAAACAAGATGAAAGGGTCGTAAACCTTACTTTAACGAAAGACGGCATTGAAGTATTAGAAAAGCATACTTTACTAGATAAAGAAAAGATAAAAATATTAGAATCACAGTTATCAAAAGAAGAACAACAATTAATTGAAAAAGCCTTTTCGTTATTAGCGAAGGAGGCACAATATGCATTTCCTCGTTAAAGTAATCGTTTCGGCACTTATTATCGGTGTGATTACTGAAGTCGCCAAACATTATAGTACGGTAGGCGGCTTTATTGCTGCCCTTCCACTCGTTAGTTTACTAAGCCTATTTTGGATTTCTTTCGAAGGTGGGAACAAACAAGAATTAAGTCAATTTGCTATAGGCGTATTATACGGATTTCCTGCATCCGCACTACTATTATTTATCGTCTATATTGGGTTGAAAAATTCGTTTTCACTTAGTGCATCTGTCCTACTCGGAATTGGGGTTTGGTGTATCGTTTTTGCTTGTCAAAAATTATTTCAAGCTTAGTTAGGAGGGTTTACTATTTATAAATTTGTAGAGGTACTGGGGCAAACTATAGAAGTATATATAAAAGGAAGTAGTAAACAAACGGTAGTTATTCAGACCGGAATGTGTTGCTCATTTTATGATTGGCTCCCTATTATAGAAAAACTTTCACAACATTTTACAGTCATTTCATACCATCGCCCAGGTTACGGAAAAAGTGAACTAGGAGATTATTCGCGTACTACAAGACAAGCGACAAACGAACTTCATATGTTACTACATAAACTTGCTATTCAGGAACCTATCATTCTAATCGGTCATTCCTATGGAGGCTTATGTGCACAACATTTTGCGATGTTACATGAAGATAAGCTGCAAGCACTTATTTTAGTTGATTCTACTTCTATGAACTTACACCGATTAGATGAACTTCATTTACCAATTTCTGACCAAACGGATTCGGATAATATGTGGTTTCAAAAATATATTACATACTCCAAAATGGATATAGATATGCTTTATAATGAACTAAAACCTATACTCGTTGATCAACCAAGACAGTACATTGAATTTTCTACCTCTCCTCTATTATATAAAGCGACAGCTTCTGAACTATGTGCGTGGAAAAATTGTGCTCGCTTAATAAAAGAGTTATATAAAACATTAGAAACACCTTTAATCGTTATCGGTAGAGACCCTCAATATTCTATTACTCAGTTGACTGAGGATGGCATGCCAAAAGAGGAAGCCACACAACTAGAAGCAATGTGGCAAGAACTGATTCATGAACAACTACAACTCTCAATAAATAGTCAATATATACTTGCCGAACATGCTGGTCACGGAATAGAAAATGATCGACCAGATATTATTATTGAAGCAATTCACCCCTTGCAAATAAAAAAAGGAAGCAACTAACGCTGCTTCCTTACTTATCTATTCATAATCTTCTTCATCATCGATTTCTTCATAATACGAATTCCCATTACTTACATATATAGGGCCATTCGCAACGTCAATACGTAATACCCATGCCCACGGCACAGCTAAACGCTTATGTATCGCTCGCCAAAAGCTCATTGATTTTCTTTCGTACTCCTGGAACTCCTGAAGTAACTCTTTGTAGGAGGAACCGTCTAACTGAATATTTGCTTCTAACAAACGAGAATGGGCATAGTACTGCAGCTCTAGTTCAGCAGCAATTTCCATTTCTTCTTCCGTTGCCATACCAATAATTGCTCCATCTGCTGGTACAATTTCAAATACGTTCTGAACTTCAATAAGCCCTTCTTTCTCTTTCTCAAACATGTAAACAGCCTCCTTTAACACAAATTTTTTATGTTACAAAGTCATACTTCTACAATAACTTCTCCCTTTCCTCTTTTTTTGATAAACTTTTACAAATTATTTATCTGATAATCTGTAGACTGTATTCTTTCAGCAGAACTGAAACAATTATTATCAAAAGTTAATTTATACACGTCAGGCATATGAAGGATTTTCCAAAACTGAAAATCATATTTCGAATCAAAATAATTCATTAGTAATACCATAATATTCCCATGAGTACCTATTACAATATTCTTACCTTTATATTTTTTTAATATACTTTGCATACATATTATAGCGCGTCTTTGTGCTACATCATTTGATTCTCCGCCTTCGTATGCATAATTCCAATCTCCCCACACTTTCTCCATAGCATCATCAAAATCCTGTACCGACTCTGTACTTAATAACCTTTCACGTAAATCTTCTTCTATTTGTATCGATATATTATATGTATTCGCGATTCCTTGCACAGTTTGAATTGCTCTTTTGTACGGGCTAGAGATCACAACATCGATATGTTTACCTTTTAACAAGCGTGTTACATTCTCTGCATCGCAATGCCCTTTTTCAGATAACGGCCGTTCCCGTTCTTGTTTTGTATATGTAGAGTGGGCATGGCGAACGAAATATATTGTCGTCATTTTTCAACTTCCTTTCTTATTTTCAATCTATATTCAATGAAACAAATAAGAAATCCTGTATTATAAAAAGAAAAGGACACTTTCTAAAAAGCGTCCTTGTTTACATAATAAAATTATTCCATTATAATTTCCTTCTAAACTCTTCATCTGTTATAGCATCTTGAATAAAATAATCTATATTATTTCTTAGCTTTTGATATGCAACTTGATCTTCTATACCATTAAACATAATTACAACTTCTACCTTATTCCCCTTCTTATCTGTACTATACAAACTTTTTGTCAATACGAATGCGGTAGATCCACCTTTTTGACCAGCAAATTCTAACTTACTATTATCAACTGTTCCTTTGAAAATATTCTCGATTTCTTCTTGCATTGATTTTGGAAAATACTTTCTACTATTTATCTTTTCCATTATACTCATATAATCTTTAGCGTTTGCACCCACTAATCGATCTGACCAAATTCGCTGAAATTCCATATCTACTTTTAATGGGATATCCCGTTTTTTCCATTCTTCTTCATCTTTCATCCATTCATGAATTTGTAACACATGTTTATTATACTCATCACTTGACATGTTACGTATCATTTCTAATGATTGATTTTCTGGCTCATGAAGCTCTTTTTCTACATACCCTCTCATATATAGTGCAGCAGTATACGAAGAGAATTTGTCATGACTAGTAAGCTCTAATTCTTTTATACTTTCATTTACCCTTTCTATTCCAAGCTTATCTAACAAATATGTTGTATTTGCATTAGAACTATAATGAATCATCCCTTTAGCGACTTCTTCTAAGGCGATTTGTCCATTTTTCACTAATTCTCTCGCTTTGGCATCTTCTAACCAGTCAGGATGCGCTCCACCATCAGTGTTTTTAACGTAATATTTTTCTAACTCCTGCAATGAAATTTGTTCATCACGGCTTATCTTTCCTTCTGACACTTGCTTAGCAAATTCAACTGCTATTACGATTTTTGCCGTACTCGCTAATGACAATTTTACATTTTCATTTATAGATGTTAATATTTCCCCATTTTTTCTAATTAGTAATGAACATGTTTTATCATCTTTATGTTCTTTTATGTACTTTAATACGTAATCAGGATCTTCTTTTGACAAATAGTACTTCATAATAACAAAGAAAGCTATAACCGCTACTATAATGACTCCTGCAACAATTCCTATAATCTTTAATATGTTCACAATATGCCCCCTCTATAAATCCCCTTCTATATAATATATTATAGCGAATCAAAATACAAAATTATACAAAATAGAGTAACTCTTCCTAAAAAATGAAAGAGTTACTCTATTTCACATGATGTTATGTGTCCATTTAACGTAACAACTATATTTGAGTCGTCACTTTCTTTAACGCTATTTAGTCGATTTGAGTTAGGAGGACCAATTACAACTGACTCCTTAATTGGCGAAAGATCCTTTCCTAATTTTTCTGCACTTACACCATATGCAGCTTGAAATACTTCTGGCGGTGTTAATCTAAGTATGTCTGATCCTTCTGCTGTTTCAAACTGATCGTTATTGAAAAACAAATGTAATTGTACTTCTTCTGTTATCGCTGTAATCCAATGCCACCATCCCATTGGAATAAAGACAGTTTGCCCCGCCTTTATATGATAATTTTGCAATTGATTCGTTTCGGGATTTAAAATGGATGTAACTGCTTCTCCTGATACAACAACATCTAATTCCCACGCATTCGGATGCCAATGCGGTTCCCGCATATGCCCTTTTGTCATAAATAAATCAACAAACGCTCCTCCTATCATCGCTGGTAACTGTGTTGACGTAACTTCATATGCAACGTTTTTATCATCCCTTTTAAAAAAGACATTTTTTCTCGAATCAAAGAAAAGGTTTGGAGTTCCTGAACTTTTCTTTAAATTTTTATTATCTGGAACATAACCTGAACTACTCATTTTATCCCTCTTTTCCACTCCGAACATTTCTACTTTCACACTGTATCCTATGGAAAAAATGTATGAATGTGCCTATCATTCACATAACAAAAAAACATGCCTTCATGATGAGAGCATGTTTTGTGATATTCTTCACATTGTTTAGTTAAAAAATAAACTTTTTACTTGCCATGATGTAACATTAAATCACTAAGTTCTTCTTCAATGTGATTTAATTTCGCAACGCCTTCTTTCCATTTATGAATATAACGTGAAACCCCGACAATAAATAAACCAATAATTGTAGAAAGAATAATACCATATACGATTGTTACAGTACTCATAGTTACACTTCCTTATAATTAGTAATGTTGTTAGTAGTTATATTTTTATTATAAACCTTTTTCTTTTAAAATACTTCGATTTCAACTTTTTGTAACAAAATTGATTTTTCTAATATTTCGTTCGTAAAAATGGCATATTTTTCACAAATTATACAAAACTTCACCATATGTACTATTACCATATGAGTTATATTGTTAAATAGGATAAAGTGAAATTTTAGTCAGTATGGGGGATCTATCCCACACTGATTATTAGCCCGCACCAACCGGGCTTTTACGGACCGTTACTGTGGGATAAAGGGGATGATATACTATGACGACTTGGTTTATTGTAATGTTAATTGTATTTGGGGCATTTAAAATTATCGTTTCTAGCCTTCCCAACTCTGTTATTGAATCCATTATTAGCAAGTACGAGACACATCCACAACTTGAAGAAGAGAATGTGACTGTTACAATTAATGGAAATAACTTAGAAGGCGAACAAAAATCCAAAATTATTCATGATTTTAACGAAGGTTTATTTTTAGATCGCTATTACGCACCACCACACAATGAGGGCACGCCTTTAATTATCAATGAAAAACGTGGTAAAAAAGATTTTATCTTTTACATTTATAGTCATGAAGAGCATGTTGATGTTGTAAAGCAACATAAAAAGAAGGTAGTTGCTTATAGTTTACGCTCTAAAAACCTTCAAAATAATGATATGTTCGTGTCAGCTGATTTAGCTTAATACTCATATATTAGAAAAAGGAATCCATATATACGGATTCCTTTTTACTATTCACTGAAAAATAAGCTCTGTCTTCAAACTATCTTTCGGTAACAACCATCCTTTTTGTTCTAATCTCTTCATTAATAATTCTCTTTGTTTTGTTGCAATACTTTCCTCATTTGTTTTAAACGACACTTCTATTACGAAATCATCTTCTATTTTCCCTGTATTACTTAGTGGCCAAACTTCAATATTCGTTTTTATATTTTCAAACTCCCCTGTATACCTTTTCATTAATACAGGACCGTAAATACGAGAGTTCTTGAGCATTTCTTCTCCCCAATTCGTATACGACCATTTGTTCATTTTCCCTGGCAACTTTTCTATTAACATGTTTTGAGCGGCTCGTTCGTTCGGTAAATCAAGTACTCCATACCCTTTAGCACTGTAGGTTTTCTTATTTGAAATACTTAACGTTTTCTTCTCAAATCCCCAATCTATTTCCGCCTCATAGTTATCGGTTTTACTATCAAATCCATCCTTTTTAGCCACTTCTAGTGCATCTTGAATTACACCATTTTGAATAGGATATCTTTTTTTATATGTTAGCTCAAAATCTTTACTAAATTCTTTCTTTCGAATTCTCGCAAACCACCCTTCATTATTTAAATTTTTATTTGCTGTATCTAAAAATTGCACTTGTATTCTTTCATAATTTGTACCAGCCTGAAAATGTTCTAATATCTCTTGGTTCATTTCTTTGTTGTAACCTAATACTTGTTCTGGCTTTAATAATAACTTCACTTCAAAACTAGGTGTCATTGGACTGGCAGCAAACCCTTCCTTAACGTTATAAAGGAAACAACAAAATAAAATGCTTACGAATACAAATACTTTTTTCATATACCTATCTCCTTTGCATTTTAAATGACTTCTATACGTTCCATAGTAAGTGAATACACATTTTCATACCCTGCCGTGCTAAGCTTTTTCTGTAATCGATCCGTATCCCCTTTCAAAGCATGTACTAACACCGTATGTTCTGGTAATAATGTATTTAACATCTCTTTCACATCTCTTATACTTTGGTGAACTTTATATGGAACTCGCTTCACCCTACATTCTTTACCTACACGTTCTTTCAAAACTTTGTCTGCAAAACTCCCTTTAGCAATATGTCCAGTAAATATAATGGAATGTCGTTCTTCATATCGCAGTTGTTCATAATATAACTGCGCTCGTTTCGTTTGCATATTCGCATCACTCATTATAACTATTCCATAACTATTTTGCGTACCGATGTCATGATCCATAACGATTATGTTTCTTTTTAAACTCTCCAGGATCCGTTCAAGTTCTTCATTATTTTTGAGCCAATCTTTATATACGAACATTTCTTGGAATCCATCCAAAATTTCTTGATCTACTATAATGGGAAGTTCTTTATACTTTTCATATAAATACAATACGATATCTTGCGCTCTACCAAGCGGTGGCAATGGCAATAATGCTATTCCTTTCTTTTGCGCAACTCGTTCAATTTCTGTACACAGTTCATTTATTCGTTCATGTTGCGAAACATCATCAGTATGATAAGCGGCATCTACGATTGCGACTTTTATATCGCCGCGCAACTTCTCAGGTAAATTAGCTCTTAGTATGTTAGACTCTGCTGAATAATCGCCAGAATAAAATACATATGTATGACTCATGTCCACTAAAAACCAAACAGCCCCCAATACATGCCCACTATACCCCCATTGAAAACGCAATGTAGGTGTAATCTGTATCCATTCATTCGGATTACTAATCTCATCAATATATACATAATTTAAATCTTTAACATTTTGGTCGTTATAAGGTACATTCCATCCTTGCGTCAAATTATAGTTTCTCCATTTTTCATAATAAGCGGGAAGTTGCTCCTTCGTATAACGAGTCGTCCAAATTTTTTTCTTATATCCATACTTCGCTAATAAAGGTAAGCCCATCGTATGATCTTCATGAATATGTGATAAAAATACTGCATCTAAAAACGGTACAACTTCCCTATCTATTTTTGGATAACTATCCTCATATGATCGATTAATACCACAATCAAATACTATTTTCGTCTCTTTATTTTTTACGAAGTAGCAGGAACGACCGTATTCTCCCGCTCCTCCCCATACTTCTATCCTCATCATGCTACCCCTTTTCGTTTTTGCTCCATATGTTGCAGAAGTAATAAACATATTGTTGTAAGTCCAACGGAAACGACAGCCATTGCCATGCCAATAGATACTTCTCCTTGTTCAAACTGAGCAAAAATAAATGTTGCTGACGTTTCTACTGATGGAGGTAATACGAGAAGAGATGCTACTAATTCTCTTATCGAGATTGTAAATGTCATCGCCCATCCAGCAAGAATTCCCGGGATAATAAGAGGTAATATTATTTTTCTAAAAATATAAATATAATTTCCAGAAAAAATACTTCCTGCCTGTACAAGAGAATCATCAATTTGCCCAAGCGATGCTTTTACATACTGCACCGTATAAGGTAAAAAAAGAACGACGTACGTTACGATAACCATGACTGGTGTATTGTAAATTGACAGGGGCATATAGGGTGAATTCCAGAATAAAATAAGCCCTACAACCATCACGATTCCTGGTACCATATTCGGTAACATACCGCACATATCAAGCCATTTTTCAGAAGACTTTTCGCCCTTTCGGATCATAAGTGCCAAAAATACTCCAATCATAGCAGCAATAATCGCTGTTATAAGTGAAAAAAGAAAACTGTTCCATAAAGCTTCTAATCCTGGAGAGCCAATTGTAAATAATGCTTCATAATGGCTCGTTGTAAAGTTATTTACCTGTAAGCCGTCGCCTCTTAATTTCGATAATGAAGCAATCAGTATAGAAAAATACGGGATTCCAATTGATACGATTAATAAACCAATTACATAAACCCATGCTACAATGCGCGTAAATATAGACAATGTATACCTTTTAGATTTCACACCTTTTCCACTAACCATTGCATATGAGTACTTTCGATTCAATACATTTTGCATATACCAAATGAGCATACATGCACTAAGTAATAAAGAAGATAATGCTGTTGCACTACTAAAATCAATCGGCCAACTCGAGATAAATTTATGAATCTCTGATGTTAACACATGAAATCCTATTCTTCGTCCGAATGTAGCCGGTGTTCCAAATTCAGCAATCGTCTTTACGAAAATGAGTAAAGCACCCATTACATAACTTGATACTAATAATGGCAATATTATTTTTCTTAAACGGTAGAAAAAGCCTCCACCATGAACTGCTGCAGCTTCTTCTTTACTACTCCCAATTTGAAGTAACGTATTTTTCAACATGAAGTAAAGGAATGGGAATAAATGCAGACTCATAATTAAAACCATGCCGCCTAAACTAAAAAACGAAGATGAAATCGTCTTTAGCATCGGAAAAAACTGTTCGAAATAGCCGTTCGGTTGCATGAACAAAATCCAGCCCATCGATCCAATATACGGCGGTGTCATAAATGGAATCATAAAAATAATATCCAACTTACTATACTTTCCAACATCTGTTTTACTCATAATAAACGCTAATGGAAATGCAAATATGGTTGCTCCTATTACTACAAGTACACCTAAAAGCATCGAGTTTAGAAAAATCCCCGCTAATCCACCACTCTGCATCACTTCAAAAGGCTTTAAAAAATTCCAACTACTATTTTCGTATACACTAGAAAATAAAATGAGGAAAAGCGGAATGACGATTAACATCGCCACAAGCAACAACGCTACCGTCATTCCAACTTGTCTTACTGATACGAATCGATTTACCATGTAATCACCATCTTATTGAAATACTTTCTTAAATTGTTTTCCGATTTCATCTTGTTCTTTCTCAACTGTTTTCCAATCAATATTTAATACCGGAATCTCTTCTACATTCGGTCTATTTTCAGCTTTTATATCTGTTCTGCCTGGTAATAAGTACGCTTTAGCAACTTGTTTTTGCACATCATCTGATAATAAATAATCAATAAACTCTTTTGCATCTTCTACATTTTTACTATCCTTCATAATCCCTGCTGCACGTGGGCTAATAACTGTTCCGCTTTTTGGATAAACAATATCAACCGGTTCACCCTTTGCTTTTGCACTGTACGTCATATAATCAACACCAGCAATGACCATGTCTTTCGCACCTGTTACTACTGGATCTAACGCTTCTTGATTTGCCCCCGATACTGTAACTTCATTTTTCTTAAGCTGTTCAAATAAATTCCATCCATCTTTTCCATTCTTTTTCACATAACCTGTTACAAAGTCTAAAGCTGAACCTGATAGTGCTGGATCCGGAAGATTCACTTTTCCTTTCCATTCCCCTTTTGTTATATCGCTCCAATCTTCAGGCGCTGTCTTCACATTTTTTGTGTTATACACAATTCCTAATGCTGAAGCACTATATCCAAAATAATGTCCTTTATCATCCGACCATTCAGAACGAAGCTTATCAGCTTGTTTCGCTTCTTTATAAGCTAACGTTTGTCCATCCTTTTTTAATCCTTCCATCGCTGGTAATGATGCAAGTACGACTACATCAACGACTGGATTTTTCTTTTCAGCTTCCATTCTCGCTAAAATCTTACCTGTTGTTCCTTGAAACATTTCTACTTTTATACCTGTTTTCTTTTCAAAATCCTTTTGAATCTTTTCTGCTAATCCTTTTGGTCCTGCACTATATACAACAATTTTCTTTTCATTCGTAGTTTTACTTTTTGCATCTACATTGCCTGTCTTTGAACTACACCCTGTTACTACAGCCGAAAATAATAAAGTACATACAAATAAAGACTTAAGCGAACTGAATTTCTTCATACGATTCTCCCCCTATATGATGAATACATTTTTTTGGCACATATAACAATACTGGTTTACCGATGCTTAATTTACTATTGTGATAAACTGTCCATATTCCAAGTGCACCCATGTTTACTTTCATTTCATACCGTTCTCCTACATATGTAACGTGCTGAATTTCACCTGTATACATTTCGCACACTTCATTTTTCGTCCAGCTCACATGCTCTGGACGAATCATTTGTTTACCCTCTACAAGCCAATTTGCTTTACCAACAAATTTTGCAACAAATTCATGAGACGGCTTCACATAAATATCTTCTGGCGTTCCTTTTTGTAATACTTCTCCTTGTTTCATGACAATAATTTGATCTGACATTGACATAGCTTCCGTCTGATCGTGAGTGACATACAATGCCGTTAAACCAATAGAATGAACGATATCCATAAGCTCTAAGCGCATTTCTTCACGCAAAATTGCATCGAGTGCACTAAGTGGTTCATCAAACAAAATAAAATGAGGTTTTGTTACAATCGCTCTAGCAAATGCAACACGTTGCTGCTGTCCACCAGAAAGTTCGTGTGGATATCTTTTCTCCATACCTTGCAGACGAACTCGCTTTATCGCATCTTCTACCTTTTCTCGTAAGTGATTCGTTTGCTTTGTAGCCCTTAATCCAAATGCAACATTTTCAAATACAGTCATATGCGGCCATAAAGCAAAATCTTGAAATACCATACCGATATTACGTTCATGAGGAGATGTTTTTATTTTTTTCGCACCAGAATACATGCACTTATCTCCAAAATATATTTCACCTTTATCTGGCTCTTCAAGTCCTGCAATCATTCTAAGTAAAGTCGTTTTCCCGCATCCCGAAGGTCCTAAAAGTGTGGTGAATTCACCTTGTTTCATGACAATTTGTAACGGTTTTAACGCCTGCGTTTTTCCAAACTTCTTTTCTAATCCATGAATTTTAATATCCATCGTTTCACCTCTCTCCCCTCACTCTTAACCTGCTTTCATTCTATCTGGAAGATTTATACTGAATGTTAATGTACTGTAAAGATTAAATTAAAAAACTTCTAATAAACTATTTATTTCTATAGATTTTTTCTATAGTTAAAATAAAAAAGGCGGGCAATTCATAATGAATCTCTTAAAATTAGAAATTGTAGTGCTTATTAGGAAATATAAAAAACTTACACTTGTTGCAGAAAAACTTGGTGTTAAACAACCTACTATTACATTCCATATAAAAAGCTTAGAAGAGGAACTCGGTGTACCTTTATTTGAATTACGATCCGGGAGATATTTCTTAACGGAGGCTGGTGAGGCATTGCATCATTATGCTTGTAAAATAGATGCACTTATGAAAGAAGCTAGGCGGGTCACGCAAGAGTTTAAAGATTTTCATAAAGGCGCTATAACAATTGGCGCTAGTTATGTACCAGCGACTTATCTTTTACCAGAAATTATTCACCAATTTCAATGCGAATTTCCAAATATAAAAATAACACTCATGGTAAAAACAGCTCCTGAAATTCGAACGATGCTACAAAATCATGAAATTGACCTCGGGGTAATTTCTGCAGCACCGTTTGATGAATCCCTTTTAAAACAGACAAATGTAATGCCTGATACACTTGTTCTTGCTTTCTCCAAAGAACATCATTTTTCAAAAAAAGAAAATGTATCACTACAAGATATCGAAAAGGAACGTATATTATTGCATCGTAATCCATCTACAACGAGAGATTTACTTACAAAATGGACGTTAGCTCATAACATTACGTTCCAATCTGAAATTGAATTAGATTCATTAGAAACGATGAAACAAATTTTAAAATATGGTAATGGCATTGCTTTTATTTCTAAACTCGCTATCGAACAAGAAATACAACGAAATGAACTACGCTACATACCCATCCCTGGATTTGAATTTCAACGTAACATTTATACGATTCATCATGAGGACAGATGGAATTCTAAAATTATTTCTTTTTTACTACATAGCATCACTTCTTATGCCGCAAAAAATTAAAAGGCTGTCGTTATACACGACAGCCTTTCAAACTATAACTCTATTTATTTTTCTTCGCTTCAATTTTTGCTTGCGCCTCTTCAGCCTTATCTAATGCTTCTGAAACTTTCTTCTCTTTTTCTTTCACGTCATCTATACTATCGACCGCTTTAATCAGTTTATCAATTCCCTCTTCTTCTACCTTTCTCCGCTTTGCCACTCTTTCATTTACTTTCTTTTCCACATCTTTTGCTTTTTGAAGCATATTCTCTGCATTTGATGTTACAGCTGTTTCAAGTGCATCGTCTTTTTTCATTTGCAACACTTCATTTGCAATGTCTTTTGCTTCTAAATACTTACCATCTTTTAATGCTGTTGCTCCGTGATCCATTTTCTCGGCCATTTCTTTATATGATTTTGCTTCATTTCCTGACTTTTCTTTTTCCGCTTTTTCAAACCACATCGTTGCATCACTATATTTTTCATCTTTCAACGATTGCATACCTGTTTCTATATATGTGTCATAATTACTACATCCAGCCATTACGACTAACAGAAAAAGCATAACAAAACTTAATTTTTTCATGATGTTTTCTCCTTTTCTTTGCCTGCTCACTATACTGTAACATACATGAAAAAGAGTTTCAAAAACTAAAATACTAATTTGGTCATTTTTATAATGATAAGTCGAATTTTTATTATTTTCTTATTTTTAAGCCGACACACCTACTTGTTTTTTCCCCATATGTTGCTTTACTCCAACTAATACAACTAACAATAAACCTCCGCCTATCGTCATCATAACAATGCTAGTTGGCAACATATCTAATAATAATCCATATACAATCATACCGAGTGGTGCGATTGCAGTAGCAATTGTTTCAAGTAGGCCAAACACACGCCCTAAGTAGCTCGGATCTGTCGTTTTTTGCATATGTACTTGCATCGGAATATTTACAATCATAATTGCTATACCCGTTAACATCATAAAAGCAATATAGTAAATAAAACTTGCCCCTTTTGAAATGGTAACTACCAATGGGAAGACTGTACATAAACTTAAACCCGCAAACAAAAACAGCCCAGTATAAATAGAACGAAACGGATTATTCACTTCTTTACGCACCGATAAAGCAATCGCACCCATTAGCATCCCGACTGCTAACATTCCCTCTACGATACCGAGTTGCTTTGAAGATAAATGCAATGTATGGACGATAATGTATGGAAGTGCAACGGTTAGCCCACACGCAAAAAAGTTTACCCACAATGCTATTTTCATTAAACCATATATTTCATGCTGTCGTTTTACATATGAAAACCCTTCTTTTATACTCGTCAAGAAATCCTCTTTACTCTCAGCCACTTCTTTTTTATATAAATCAAATACAATAAATAATTGCAAAATAACTGCTAAAAAGAACGTAACACTATTTAACAAAAAAAACGACTTAATTGAAAAGAAACCAAATACAACTCCACCAATAATTGGCCCTAAAATATTTGATAAAGAAGCTGCCGTTTGATTTAAAGCACTCGCTTTTTGAATACGCCCCGCATCTACTAAATTAGGAATAGACGAAGTTAATGCAACAGAATAAAAACTTGCACAAATTGATAATAATGCTGCTGAAATATAGATAAAAAGAAGTGAAGGTCCAAATATAGTAGCAAGAATAAACATAATAAGCATCGTTACACTACTTAATAAATCCGTGCCAATGACAAGCCATTTTCGATTCACACGATCAGCTACAGCACCTGCAATCGGACCACAGATCATCCTTGGTAGTGATCCGCAAACGAGCGTAATAGCAAACCCCATCCCTGAACCAGTTGTATTTAATACGTATAACCCCATTGCGAATGTATAAATACCTGCCCCTAATAAAGACGTCATCTTTCCAATCATCATCAAAATAATATTTCTCGTTGCAACTTTCATTCTTGTATCATGTTGTCCTATACTTATATCTCCCATAATGACTTTCTCCCCTTAAAAGTTAAATTGTGTTAAACTTATTATATAATCAACTTTCCAATTTTTACAACAAAAAGTTAAATACAATTTAACTTTTTAATGATAAAGGAGCAATAATATGGCAACTCTCGGCGAAAAAATTAAGGCATTACGAAAAGAAAAAAAACTTACACAAACAGAGCTGGCAGGTTCGGAACTGACAAAAAGTATGCTTAGTCAAATTGAAAACGGAAAAGCTACACCTTCCATGAAAACATTACAATATATTGCTGAAAAACTTGAATGTGAAACGAGCTTTTTATTAGAGGAAGACGATGATGAAATTGTAGAACTCATTACAAAAATGGAGCAACTCATAAAGGAAAATAAATGTGATGAAGTATATGAAACTCTACTACCGATTGTTCAAAAAGAGCTATCTTCTACTATAAATACGGCTCGTTTATATAAACAGTTCCTAACAGGAGCAGCTATTATGAACGATTATAATATTGAATCTTACGTTGAAACCGCTGTTTCTATATTTGAAAAATATACTTTATATCGAGAAAGCACTGAAACGAAACTACTGTTTTACTATATGCTCTACAAACGGAAAAAATATAAAGAATGTTTACAGTTGATTACCAAAATTCGCGATGAATATAAAACGAAGAATTTAGAAATGGATCTTATTACACATATACAATTATATTTAAAAGAAGCAATTATTTTACTCGCATATGGCAATTATGAAAAATGTGAAAAAGTCATTTTAGATGCACTTGCATTTTCAAAAAAACACCAAGTGTATTATAAAACAGATGAATTTTACCGTATTTTATCTTATCAAAAAATCATTACAACTGATAAAGAAAGATATTTATATTACATAAAAAAATCTGAGCAATTTGCCATTTTTACAGAAGATACTTTATCCGCTGCAAATATACATATATTAAAAGCTTATTACTACAATACCGTTACGAATGAATATACAATTGCATTAGAACATTTAGAACAATTCCGAGAAAAACTAAAAGATGTACCAATTTTTCAAGACGATGGACTGTATTATATTGAAAAAGGAAAATCTTTGTATGGCTTAAAACGTTATAAGGACGCTTTGGAAACATTAAAACATGCTACTATACCAGATTATATGAGTCATCCACTTGATCAATCGTGGTTATTAACGGCTGGATCTTATCGTGCTCTTTGCTATATAGAACTTCAAGATAAAACAGCTGCACTCAAAGAAGCAAAAGAAGCAGTTCAAGCGATAGATAGCTATCCTGATTCCATCTTCTCTTCATTTATTAAAGGAACATTACAAACAATACAAAAACTTTAAGAATGTCTCGAAATGGTATATTATTCCTCTTTTTTAGCAAAGATAATAATGATGGGAGGAATATAAATGAATATTCAACGTGCAAAAGAGCTTTCTGTGTCAGCGGAGCAAGCTAATGTCAGTTTTCAAGGCATGCCTGTTACGATTCAACACGTCGACGAAAGCAATGAAACCGCCCGCATATATGAAGTTAAAAACCCAGGACGCGAATTAACAGTTCCAGTTAATAGCTTAGAGGAAATATAAAAAATGCCACTTCGACTTTTGAAGTGGCATTTTTCATCCTTTAGATTACTTATTATAAATTTCTTCTATCTTCTATTTTACATGGGATGAAAAAATAAGAATTTTCTACTTCTTTTCTTTTTGTGACCTGCTAGAATACAAACTATGGATTAATTATTTGTACTATACATTAAGGGGGACAGACAATGAAATCTGATTTAGAAAAAAAGAAACCTTATTATGCAGTTATATTCACTTCTAGTTTATCAAATGATACAACAGATTATAGTACCGTTGCCGAAACAATGGAGGAACTTGCGAAACAGCAACCTGGATTTTTAGGTGTAGAAAGTGCACGAGATAATTCGGGCCTCGGCATTACAATTTCTTATTGGGAATCACTTGAAACAATTGAAAATTGGAAAAAGAACGCCTTACATAAAGAAGCGAAAAAAAGAGGCCGTGAGCAATGGTATGAAAACTTCCACCTGCGTATTTGCCTTGTTGAGAAAGAATTTAAGTTTCATAGAGGTACATTGTAACGATGGAGAAAAAATTAGCTCTCGTTGCTGTTCATGAAATTTATGGTGTGAACGACCATATGCATCACGTTACCCACCACTTCACTTCATCTCATATAGATGTATTCTGTCCTAATCTTCTACAATCGCAACATGCATTTCATTATAGTGATGAAGAAAAAGCATATCAACATTTTGTAAATAATATTGGATTTGATGATGGAAAAGAACAAATTAAAGAATTCATCAATACTCTTTCAAGTAATTATTCACATATTGGACTTATCGGCTTTAGTGTTGGCGCTACCATCTCATGGCTATGCAGTAACAATCCGAAAATAGATTTTATTATCGGATGTTACGGTTCCCGTATACGTGACTATATTCATATAAAACCTACATGCGCTACCTTACTTATTTTCCCTGAAAAAGAAGTTAGTTTTTCAGTATCCTCTTTCATTCAAACATTGCAGCAACAAAAAAATCCTTTATTAGAAATAAAACAACTACACGGTGAACATGGTTTTTTAAATCCGTACACTGAAAAATATAGAGCGAACTCTACAAAGCAGGCATACAATGTAATAGATGCATTTCTTGCAAAAACAATCTTATAAAGGAAATCCAAATAACGCTTACATTACTCTTACTTCTTTTCATATTCATTGCCTTTTTCGCAGCACTAACTATCATTTTTATAACTGTAAAAAAAGGGGAGTTTTTCAAACACCCCCACTTACAATCTATTATCGTTTGCATTTTATTTTTTACAAATTGGATCTTATATTCAACAACTTTTTATACGTTACCTCCCGAGAAAGTTAGCGAATTCATATTCTTGCCCATTTGGTTTTTTCTTTGTATTTTAGGATGTATCGTTTTCTGGCGCGAATGGAGAAATAATCGTGTGTTCTCCATATGTATCTGTTTTCTTTCCGTTATTAGTTTTCTATTTGGGTTATTGTTGTTAGTTCTTTCGGGGATGTAATAGAAAAAGGAAGAAAAGCCAACTTTCAACTTTTCTTCCTTCTATGTTTACCTTTAGCTTTCACTGTCACTGATTCACAAGGTGTATAATATATTTGAGGTGTCGCCTTATCAACAAACATCATAAACGTAATGAAGCCGATAATAAAGAAAATAAACAACGTTAACAAAATTGCTCCTATCGTTAAAAGTATCATAACACCACCCCTATATCTTTCATGTTATTACACCTTTCGCTATTATATGAGCGTAATCCTTTTTAGAAAAAGAAACGTAACAAAATAATCACAATCACTCCCGTTAATACTGTACCTAATAAACTACGAGTATATATTGCAACAAGAAATGTTGGGATTGCTGCGATAAGGTAATCCCACTGCATCGTCTCATGCATAAATAATACTTGTGCTAAAAGTGCTGCTAATATCGCAATGGGTATGTAATTTAACCATTTTAAACCCCATTCTGGAATTTGTAGTTTACTAAATACGAGTAGAGGTAAAATACGTGGCACGAGTGTGACAGCTCCTGCTGCTAGTAAAAGTAATAGTACGTCCAATCTCATTTCCATTTTTCAATCACAACTCCAATCGTCGCAGCTAATAATGTTGCGATAATAACCGCTATACTATCTGGCATAAATAAGTGTGAAACGTATGCGATCATAATCGCTACAATTGCAACAGTAAGATGAATTGCTAGTTTCGGTTTACTACTTATGAGCTGAAGAACAAATAATCCGATAAACATTGCTGGTAATGCATAATCCATCCCGTATGTATGCGGATCTGGTATCCACTCACCAAACAGCCCGCCAATAATAGTAGCAAGTATCCAATTTAAATACGCTGTTACATTAAGCCCGATCATCCATCTTTCACCTAAATATCCTTTTTGCGCTGCCTGCTGCACTGCAACACCGAAAGTTTCATCTGTAATTTGCGAACCGATGATTAAGTTTTTAAATAGAGGAATTTTCATAAAATACGGAGCAAGGGCAGCACTCATTAGAAGGTGGCGTAAATTAACAAAAAAGACGGTGAAAATGATTGCTGAAGCAGGAGCACCGGCTGCATACATACCAGCTAATATAAATTGGGCAGAACCTGCATAAATTAAAGTGGACATAAACGCAATTTCAATGATGGAAAAACCTGCTGTTTTTGCAATTACACCAGCTGCTATACCGATGCTCAAATAACCAAATACAGTCGGCAAACAATCTTTTACTCCTTGCTGAAATGTATCATCGCTTTGCAAAGCTACATGTGCTTGAGCTTTACTCATTCGTATCTTCCTCCATTCCTTCCATCGTTCGTTTTCCTGTTACGACATGAACTAAATCTATATTTTTACGCCATAACGTATCTAACTTATCCGCTCCAAACTCCTTCGTAATTTCCTCAACCATAATATCGTGCCGCACATACTCTGTAGCAACGAGAACTAAAGCTGGGTCATACGTTGTAACGGCCCATGAAGTGCTATCATTTGAGAAGTTCGCAATTAATACTTCCTCTCCATCACGAGCAATAACAGTTAAATGACCACCCATTCTCTTTTCAACAACGTGGGGCGTCATATAATTATGGTGAAACGTCGCGCCTATTTTTGTGTTTGGAGCGCCAAATAAGATTGAAAATATATGTACACCTTCCTCTTCCTTTTGACGAATATATGGCTCAATTTCATGCACTTGATCTTCCCATACCGAAATCCATAACTCGTCCTTTGCCCTATTAATTATATTGCATATTTCTTTTACAACACGATCATTGGAGCGAATATGCGAAATTACATCTATTTGTCTCTCTTGTTCTAAACAATTTAATTTCCGGTCTAAAAATTCAAAGGACTTTTCAAAATCTTTTCGCATTCGATACATTAGCTCCGTAGCTGGTACTGGTACATATTTCACTGGTTCAGTAGGAACGATATGCACTGCTCCTTTATCCATCAATTTACCGAGCACTTCATAAATCATCGAACGAGGTACTCCTGTCTGTTTACTCACTTCATACCCAGTTACTGGGGAATGTTTTAATAATCCAATATACGCTTTACATTCGTACTGGGAAAAACCTAACTTTTGTAATTCCTTTATTATTTCATCCAACGGCAATCCCTCACATTCTATATAACTCTCATCTCAAAACGATACATATATATTAGTAGTTATTAGTATACCTACTAATATAAAAAAACAGAACTGTAAAGTCAATTGATAATTCTGAAATTTAACTCAAAAATAAAAAGCCTTTCATCAAAAGGCTTTTTCTACATACTATTTCACTTATTTTAGTTGCAACGTATTTGATAGATTCTCCTGCAAATGCTCCCGTAAAGTAGAGCCTGTATACTCTTCCCTAAATACACCGGCCTTCACAAATAAAGGAATAACTTCACTAAAGAATAGATCTAGTGACTTTGGCGGTCCTCCTGGAATAGCAATAAATCCATCTAACGCTCCGGCCTCAAACCTATCCATAATTTGTTTCGCAACGTCTTGCGCTGTACCAACCGCAACCCAATGAGCCGAGCCAACAACTTCTGGTCGTTCTAGTATTTGTTCAACAGTTGGTTCATTTTTAATAATGTAGTTGCGTAATAATTCAGCGTGTGTTTTACTGCGAACAGTTTGATCACGGCTTGGCAACATCTCTTCCGTAATCTTACTTTCTAGCGGAATCCCTCTCGCATTTAGTCCGAGAACCATTTCGAGTAACGAGTATCTCTTATCTTTTGTGAGGTGTTGATGAGCTTGCCTATGCATTTCTAACGCTTCTTCATATGTATCACCTATAAAGAAATATAACCCAGGCAATACACGTATATCATCTTGCTTTCGGCCATGCTGTTCTGCTCTTCTTCTTAAATCTTGACGCAATTCCATTCCTGACTCTAAATCCGGCGTTGCAGCAAAAATTGCATCCGCAACAGAAGCAGCAAAATTCCGGCCTGACTCTGAAGCACCCGCTTGAAATAATGGCATTTCCCCTGAAATGTGCTGCGGAATATTAAGTGGACCTTTCACCTTAAAGTATTCACCATTATGCTCAATAGGCTTTACCATCTCTCTAATCACATCAGGGTTATCTACTTTCAATACTTCATTAGGGTGACTCCCCCAAAGTTTTCTTACTAACGCTGTACATTCTGCCGCTTTCGCGTATCGTTCCTCAGATGATGGCATACCTTCCTCACCAAAGTTTTCAGCGCCGTCAATGGATGTAACAATATTCCACCCTACTCGGCCGTTACTAATCCAGTGTAAAGATTGTAATTGCCTCGCTAATATATATGGTGGATAAAACGACGTTGAAGCAGTCGTAACGACTCCAATTTTTTCTGTTGCATAAGCAATAGCAGTAAACAATAACGTCGGATCTAAAATGACATTTCCCTTATTACGAGCAATTAAATCTGGGTGCGCCACTAAATAATCTGCCTTAAAAACAAAATCTAACTTAGCCTTTTCTGCCTGTAGTGCTAACTCTACTTGTTCATCAATTCCCGAATCAAATATACAATCTTCTTTCTTTCTAGAAATTAAACATAATCCAATGCAAAGTTGTTTCTTTGTAGACATACACACCATCCCCTTATTTTTAATTCACTTAGTTAAACAATTATTACTGCCATGATGAGATTCCATTCTTATGAAAATAGATAAAATGATATTGATAATCATTATCATTTTATGATGTAACTGTAATAAAAGCAATAATAAAAAAAAAGACTTCCGCTATGGGAAGTCTCTTATCTCAATATTTCATTCGCTTCTTTTTCATAAATTTTATCAAATGAAGTCATAACACGTTGTGACGCTGAAATCATTTTTTGATCAGTCATAAGATCAGCCATTTCTTTCGTCATATCTACATTTGAATTTTCTAGCATATGATTTTTTACAGTCCCTGCTCCGTTCGGTAAATCAGCAATGTTTCCTTCTGCTAGTGTAAAGCTTTTGTTCTCTCTTTGTACGAGACGATTATTCGCTTCTGCACCTACTGTTTTTGTTTGCAGGCGAGCAATATCATTTTGTGTCACTGCATCATATAACGTACCGTCTGCTTGTACAGCTACTTTTGCTCCTTCTGGAATACGAATACGTTCATTATTCTCTCCCATTACGAAAGCGCCTGAAGTTGTTTGTAAATAACGATCACTATTTAATGTAAAACTACCGTCTCTCGTTAAAAACGTTTCATTATTTTTAGATGTAACGAAAAACGAAGCTGTGCCAGCAGTTCCATCATCTAAAAAGAAATCTGTATCACTATTTGTCATTTGTATATTTCCTTGTACTAAGTTCACATGCGTTGCAGCTGGTACTACAGCGTAATCGACCGAACCGATATTTGTCACAGCCCCATCTCCGCGGCGATATGTGTCTTGTACATCAAATACTTTAGAAGTCATATTTTCTGCTTTAAATCCTGTCGTTTGAGCATTTGCAACGTTATTCGAATGAACATTAATGCGCTGCATGTAATTCATCATACCCATAGAACCTATATAAAGACCGTTCATAATCGTTTGAATAAGGCAGTTGCCTTATTCTTCACCTCTCTTCTATGATGTTTGCAACATTTGTTTCGCTAAATGTTCAGCTGTAGCGATATGTATATGTTGCTTCACGTCTTGTCCGTCTGTCATTAATACAATTGGAGCTGATGATACTGCTGGAATTTTCAATAATTCACCACTACTTGCTGTTTCATCAAATTTCGTAAATACGATACCGTCAATATGAATATCTTTAAAATTCGTAATGATTTCAATCATATCTTTACTTTTCATCGAAGCTGATAACGTTAAGCAAATATAATCTGGCTCTACTTGTCCCATCGTTTCAATCATTTCTTCTACTGTTTCTGACGCACGATAATTTTTTCCGGCGGTATCAATTAAAATATAATCGACGCGCGCTTCTTCTTTAAAATACGTAAGCGCTCTTGTCATTGCAGCTTCATCACGTACAGCGATTACTTCAAATCCAATTGTCTTGACGTAATCTTGCAGTTGCTGTACTGTTCCAATGCGCGAATGATCTGTCGTAATAAAACCGACCGTTTTGTTCTTATCGTGAAACTGCCATGCCATTTTCGCAAGTGTCGTCGTTTTTCCAACTCCAGTTGGACCGATTAATGCAATTGTTTGCACTTCTTTTTCAAAAACGTTTTCCGTGTTGAAATGAGATCTCATATCTTCCAATATGTATCCGATCACTTCTTCTTCTGTAATCATCGTCGCATTCTCAAACTTTACTTTTAACTTTTCAGCATATGCATGAATGAAGTATTGCTCTACATCGTTTTGTTCTAGCATCCGAATTACCTTTTGAATAATAAACGGTACAGATTCTTGCTTTTCTTTTTTTACAACAATTTCTTCTTTCTTGACCGGAACGACTTTTTTCACAGCTTTTTGCTTTTTCGCTACTTTCGTTTCTTCCGTCTGTTTCACAACGACGATACCTTTTTCAAACAGCTTTAATAGTTTCTCTTTCTTTCTTGTCCATTCTTCACTATTTCCTGTTTGCATCGCCGCATATGACATAGAAGTCGTCACGTTTTCTAAATTGTGCAGTACCGATTGAATTCCGTTCGCCTTCACAATTTGTTCTGAAGGATCATTTACAACATCCATTAATTGTTCGTGAAATTGAGCTGTGGCTTCATTCACTTCTTCCTGTTTATCCTCTGGAAAAGCAACTAACATTTCATAATTCTTTTTCCAAAAAAACGGGATGTTTCGTTTTACACTTTCATCGACAACGTAATAATAATCTGTACCATATTGGTCAAATAACTTTCGATACAATTCATTTTTCGAAGCTGCTTTTATTCGCATTAACGCTTCTTTCTTTTCTGTACTTTCCATTACTTCACCCCCTACTATTCAATATAGGCAATTTGATCTACAACAATTTCCGGTGCTAATTCGCTAATACAAAGTACTTGCGCTTCTACTTGATAACGCTCAAGAAGTCTTACAATCGCAAATCTGAAATCTTTTCTACGCGTTAATAATACTGGTTCTCTTCCCATTAAACGAGCTTGTTTAAAGACACGCTGTACTTGTTCAACAACACGTGTTTCTAGATCTAAATCCCAGTTTAATAAGTAACCTTGGTATGAATTATTTACAACATCCGCATCTAACTCGATTGAATCTGAGAAGAGCGCCGCATATATTTTACCGTCAGGATTTTTCGCATTTTCACAAATAACTTTTGAAATACATTCACGGACGAATGACGTTACACCGTCGACATGATTTTGATAAATTTCTTTTCCGTCAATAATACCTTCAATAATGGTTGGTAAATCACGAATAGAAATTCCTTCTTTTAGAAGTTGTTTAATAACATTTTGAACGAGTGATAAGTCAATTTCTTTCTTCTTAATCTCTTCTAATAAAACGCCGTTATCATTTTCAAGCGAGTTAATTAAGTCTTTTACATGTTGACGCTGAATTAACTCATGAAGATTACGTCTAACAACAACATCTAAATGTGTAATTAATATGCTAAGTGGCTCTAATACTTGATAGCCTTTCATTTGTGCATCTTGTACCATATGCTCTAAAATCCAATATCCATCTTCACCGAAAATTGGATCTTTCGCTGGTTCTGCATCTAAATCTGCCATTACATTCGGTGTTTTCAGTGCTAATAAATAACCTGATTTTAAAACACCTTCAGCTGCCTTCGCACCTTTAATACGAATAATGTAACGTCCGCGTGGTCTAAAACTCGTATTATCTTTAAAGTTAATGCCAGGAACGTTAATACCAAGATCGGTAATAATCGACTTCCTCATAAGAACAACTTTATCACGAGCTGTTTCCCCGTTAATCTTCTGCTTTACAAGGGCTGCTAAATCTAAACCGAGCTCTACTATAATTGGATATTTATCTGTAAATACTCCGAATGAATCTTCCACTTGTTGCAGCTGCTCATCTTCGCCTTGAATCATTTCTAATTCTTTTTGAAGCTCGTCTTCTTTTTCTTTCTTTATTCGGTTTTTATTGCGAATTCCTAAGAAGATAATTGTTCCACCAACGAGTGCGAATGGTAGAAATGGTAGTGGCGTGAAAATACCCATCGCAATAAATAAACCACCAAGCGCATATACAACGACTTCATGTGCTAATAACTCTTTAAAGATACCTTCTGTTACTGTATCCGCTGAGCCATCAAATACACGCGTTACGATAATACCTGTTGAAATCGCAAGCATTAACGAACCGATTTGGTTTACGATTCCGTCACCGACAGTTAGCTGTGTATAGTGAATCGCTGCTTCAGCAAAACTCATTCCTTGCTGCATTATGCCGACAATTAAACCGAAAATAATGTTTACGAATAAAATGACGATCCCGAAAATAACGTCCCCTTTAATGAACTTCCCGGCACCATCCATCGCCCCGTAAAACTCTGTTTCCATATTTAATTTTTTTCGTTTTGCCTGTGCATCTTTTTCAGTAATAATACGCTGGTTTAAATCCGCATCGATTGACATTTGTTTCCCGGGTAAAGAATCAAGTGTAAAACGAGCTGCAACTTCAGCAGTACGAGACGCACCGTTTGCAACAATAAACTGGAATATGATTAATACTATGAAAATAACGATACCAATTAATAAGTTCCCGCCAATTACAAACTGACCGAACTCTTCAATAACATGCCCCGCATTTCCGTCTGTCAAAATCGCTCGCGTCGTCGATACGTTAATCGATACGCGGAAAATCCCGATTAATAACAGCATCGTCGGAAATGACTTTAATTCATCCCACTCGTTAATACTTGTTGCTCGCATATAAATAAGCACTGACATACTTAGTAAAAAAACGATAACGATATCAAGTATAAATGGTGGAAGTGGAATTAAGAGCGCCACTACGAATGACGCTGCTAAAAAGATAGAAAAATAGGTTCTTGCAGAATCTATCTTAAACACAAGAGATCTCCTCCAACCGCGCTATTATACTTCAAGTTCATTCGTTTGAATTAAATAGCGCATAACTTCAATTACAGCTACGTATAAATCTTCTGGAATCGTCTCATCTTCCTCGACTTGATAATATAAAGAACGAGCAAGCGGACGGTTTTCCACCATTGGTATTTCTTGTTCGCGGGCAAGCGTTCGTATATATAATGCGAGCTCATCTTCCCCTTTTGCAACGACAATTGGTGCTGCATCAACCTGTTTATTGTATCGAAGTACGACCGAAATATGAGTCGGGTTGTTTACAATAAACGTTGCACCATCCATCTTCTTCGCAATTGTTCCTTGCAGGATCGCATGCATAAAGTTTTTTCGTTTCCCCTTTACTTGCGGGTCCCCTTCATTATCTTTATGCTCTTGTTTTACTTCTTCTTTTTTCATCTTAATATCTTGTTCGTACTCCCATTTTTGATAAATAAAATCAATAATAGAAAGAACGATTAATATAATTAAAATAGCTAAAAAGATAAATTTAATTTGCCTAATAATTTCAGTAAGTGACGCAGTCCAGTTAAATCCAATCATACTAACGATTTTCTCTAAATTCTTTTTAAAGAGAACGTACGCAACGTAACCGATTAATCCCATATAAAATAGTGATTTCAAAATATCTACTAAACTTTTACGACTAAACAATCTCGTAAAATAGTTTTTTGGGTTAATACGCGACGCTTTCGGCTTAATGACTTTAGAAGAAAATAAGAAACCGACTTGAATCATATAATTAAATAAATGAAAAGCATATACGAGTATTAATATTGGTGCTGATACTTTTAGTAATAAAATACCCATTAAATAAAAATACTCGGTCGAATCTGTATTTTTTCCAATTTGATCAAACAGCACCGCTACAGAATTGGCAATCTCGTAACCAAGCCAATCTCCAAAAAAATAAACGACAACCGCTAATACAAGTATGGAAAATAAATTATTTAAATCTTTACTCCGGGCAATATTCCCTTCTTCACGCGATTTTTTACGCTTCTGCGGGGTGGCCTTTTCTGTTTTATTATCCTTTGCCATGCGCGTCCCCCTACTTCGTTAAGAAAAAGTTAAATAGTTTCGTATATTCCTCAAGCAATACATCTGTCATATTTTTAAACACATAACCGAGCATCGGTACACTCATCGCAATAAACAAAATACCACATGTAATTTTAATGACATACGCATTCATAAAAACGTTTAATTGCGGAGCGTTTTTTGCGATTAAAATAAGAACAAAGTTAATGATGAATAAACTTCCCATAAGCGGAAGAGCAATTTCAACCGCTGATGTAATCGCAAATAATAGCGTTGCGAGTAGACTATCTAAAAAACTAGTCGTCAGCAATTTTGAAATCGCCTCTGTATATTGAAACGACTTTAAAATCGTGGCAACGAAATAATTAATGCCGCCAAGTGAAATAAAAATAATGAGAAAAAATATATCAAAAATGGTTGATAGTAAAGTAGACTGTGATCCTGCATTTACATCAAACAAACTTGCCTGTGATAAACCGATATCAAAGTCTAAAATATGCCCGGCCATTTTGGGAATATTCCACAGCATTTCTACAATTTTTGAAAGCGATAATCCAATTACAATTTGCGTTCCTGCATAAGCTGCAACGTCCCAAACTGTCTTGATATGAGAGACATCAACTTGATCGGCAACTGTAATCGAAAGGGCAAGTCCTACTGTAACCTTCGCCATCGCTGGAATCGATCGACCTGAGAAAAACGGTAAAAAATATAAAAATGAAGTAATGCGGCAAAACGCAAAAAACGTCGCCGCCCATAATTCCATATTCATTTCAGTTCACCTATCTTAGTACGAACGCAATAGCGATGGGATTTTATCAAATAAATCTAAAATAAGCGTCGTTAACTCTTGAAACATCCACGGACCTAAAATGATAATAACGAGTACAATACTCGCCATTTTCGGTAAAAACGTCAGCGTTTGCTCTTGAATTTGCATCATCGCCATAATGACAGCGATAATAATAACGACAATCATACTTACGCCGGCAACCGGCATTAAAATCATAACCCCTTTGTAAAAAAAGGTTTGAAAAATATCTATAATTGGTGACGTATTCATTTATATGACTCCTATCACATAGCATCAAACGCTTCAGGCGACCGTTTTAAACATAATGTCGACGATTTTTGTATATCCACCTAAATATACGAAAACGAGTATTTTAAATGGTAAACTTAAAATCATCGGCGGTACCATCATCATCCCGAGGTACATTAAAAGTGTACTAATAATCAAATCTATAAATACAAACGCTAAATAAATGAACATCCCCGTTAATAATCCCTTTTGAATTTGCGTTAACGTAAAGGATGGTACGAGCGTAAATAAGGAAAGATCTTTCAAATCTTTCGGCAACTCTTCTCCGCGCACTTTCAGCATCATTTTTAAATCATGCTTATACGTATGCTTTGACATATACTCTTTCATAATCGGAGCTGTCGTCTCCGCAGCTTGACTTACTGTTATTTTCTCTTTCGTCATCGGATCCCACACATCGCTCTTTAGTTGTCCAAGTACAGGCTGCATCGTAAAGAGTGATAAAAATAATGCAAGTCCAACAAGTACTTGGTTCGGTGGTAAATTCATTACCCCAAGTCCTTGACGTGTAATCCCAAGAACGATCATAAAATAAGTAAAATGTGTAAATAATAGAACGATAGAAGAAGATAATGATAAAAGGGTAACGAGCGCAAATAATTGTACACTTGAATTACTCGTAAACTCTTTTCCATTTTCGAAATTAATAAAACCGTTCGGGGCCGCATACGCTGGATTTACAAAAATAATTGAAAAAACGATAGAAAATACGAAAATAACGGCTAATAATGATAACTGTTTCTTTATTCTCATGATGGATCCTCTACTTTTTTCGTTTCACTCTTCACCGCGTCTTCTAGCGCTTGTTGAAACTGATTTCCTGTTCCTGTTAATTGCACAGATTGTACACCGTTATTACTAATAACAGTGAACACTTGCTTGCCGTCTACTTCAAATAAAAAGGCACTCGTTTGATGATTTAAATACACGCCGTCCTTCACTTGAATATGGCCATTTTCACCTTGTTTAAAAAACTGCTGCTTGCGCGTCTTTTTCGTCATATAATATGCACCGTAGCCGAGCGCACCAAACAGTAAAACGACTTGAAATAAGGTCGTCATATACGACATATGACTCCTCCTCTACTCTTTATCTTGCATTTGACTTTGCGCTTTCATAAGCGCAGCTTGCTTCTTATCGGCTTCAATTTCAGAAATGATAATACCGAACTTCTCGTCCATTACGATCGCTTCACCGATGCCGACTTTCATATTACTTAAATACACATCTACTTTATGTCCTAAGTTTTTCTCTACTTCCAGAACATCGCCCACTTTTAACTGTTTCACATCACCAAGCGTAATAGATGACTTCCCAAGCTTTACACCAAGTTCAATCGAAATGTCTGAAACAGTATCAATATGTGCTTTACCTGCTTCATTTCGCTTCCCTGCAAAATCTTCTAATCCCATTAATGACACAGGAGATACTTCATGCTTCATATGGATCCTCCTACTCTACAAAACTTTTAAATAAGAGCGCCTTACGCGTTCCATCTTTTCCAATAAAACAATTAAATTTATGCTTTCCATCTACATAACCAAGTAATTCATCCGAAACTTTCGTATGAAGCGGAATAATATCGCCTTCTTCAATTTGTTCAATCTCACCCATCGTCATCTTTTGCTCGCCAATTGCAACGTGAACAGGTTTGTACACTTGATTTACTTTCACTTCCACTTCAGACGTATACTTTTTACGTTTATCTGAAGAATGTTCAACAATATTTTCAGACGTTAACTTATCCATAATTTCTTCAACAGATAAGAACGGAATTCCGATGCGCACCGTCGTATCCCAAAACTCTGTTTTCATATTTACATTCAGTAATGAAATAATATCACTCGCCGTCGTAATCTTTAATGCATTCGGGTCTGTCTCCGTCGTTACAAATTTTGGTTCAATCGCCACAACACTTTCAAATGATTGCTCTAAATTTTTGCAAAGGAGCATAAAAATATTATCAAGCGTTAAAAACTCAAATGCGGTAAGTGGTCTGCGCATCGTAAAGTTACGCTTACTATCTCCGCCAAGCCAGCATTCATGAATGTAAATAACGAACGCTAAATCAATCTCAATAACAATTTCTCCAAGCTCTGGAAGACCAAGGTCAATAACGCAATATAAATAATAATCTTTTGGCATTTTCTCCACATACTCACTCGTAAATGGAACTTGCTCAACCGTTGAAGGTTCTAACTCAATCGGAATACGCATACGTGCTGCCAACGTCTGTGACGTCTGTTTTCCAAACGTAGAAGCAATTGCTTGCAAGCTACGTAAATGCTCAACACCGAACTTCTCCGGTCTATTAAAATCATACTCTTGAAATTTCTCTTGCTTCCCTGCTTCTTGTGCGAAAGCTGGCATTTCCTCGCCTTCATTTACCGCCTTCAGCAGGGCATCAATTTGCTCTTGGCTTAATTTTTCGCCACTCATGACAATCCCCTTCCCTACCTTTTCAATTCAACGATTTCAACGTACATCTTTCCATTCTTCGTCAAAATCTTTCCGGTTCCAATCTCTTCATTCTCAAGCATAAGACGCACCGTATTTTTCGTTGAATTTTCAAGACGATACAATGTACCTTTCGTAATATGAAGCAAATCTTCAATTTTCTTTTTCGTATTTCCGATTTCAAAATAAATTGTTAACGGAATATCATCTTGTAATTTCAAATCTAGCCAACTCCCATATCATGTTCACGAAAATTTCATGTTCTCTCTATATATGAAATTTCTTATTTTGAAACGTCGATATTTAATATTTTTTTAATATATCCTTGCGTTTCTTTAAATGGTGGTACGCCTCCGTACTTTCTCACATTACCAGGGCCAGCATTATAAGAAGCAAGTGCCAATACTAAGTCGCCGTTATTTTTCTTTAAATAACCGCTTAACTCTTTCACACCGCCCTCAATACTTTCAGCTGGTGAAAATGGATTTTTTATACCCATCTCTTTCACATTCGCTGGCATAAGCTGCATAAGACCCATCGCACCTGCATGTGACACCGTTTTCGGATTAAAATTAGACTCTACTTCAATCATTTTTTGAATTAACGTTTTCGGAATTCCGTATGTACGGCTAGCGCGATCAATAATATCCTCATACTTCCCCTCATTGGAAGAACGTATTTTTTGAATATTATACTTCTTCGTTAATCCCCACGTATCAGCAGCCTCATTTTTCGTTTCTGGGAAACGTCGTTCAAACTCTTTTTGTGCGACTTGCACTTCATCTACGTTCTTCGTTTCAGCCTTTTCTTCAGGCTTACTCGCTTCCTCTACTTTATTAATAGATTGTTCCGTTTTATTTACGACCGTTTCTATTTTCGTAGATTGTATCGGCTGACTCATATCCTCTACATTTACCGGCTGCGCAGTATCCTTCGTCTCCTTCGCAGGTTCACTCTGCAACTTCTCTTGAAAACGACTACTAACGAATGCTTGTGGACTACTTAACTTTTGCTGAATTTGTCCTTTCTTATATGCAAGCACTTCTTTTACTATATTTCCAACTAACATAATATCACCTTTTCGGTAAACAAAGATAATCTAATATTAGAGTTTTTTTTTAAAGTTTGCAATAATCCTTTTAATAATATTGTAATAAAAAAATGAATATATTGTTAAACTGTTATTTTTTTATATTTATTAATTCGAATTTTTAGTTGACACCCGCTATGACAGGGATTACAATAAATCTCGAAATTGATTTTTTCGCATATTACCGTTTTTCAATTTGCAGAAAAGTCAATATAAAAAAATGGGGGTTCTTAACATGAGAATTAATACAAACATTAACAGCATGCGTACTCAAGAGTATATGCGCCAAAACCAAGACAAAATGAATAATGCAATGAATCGTTTATCAAGTGGTAAACGTATTAACAGTGCAGCCGATGATGCAGCTGGTTTAGCTATCGCAACTCGTATGCGTGCAAAAGAAAGTGGCTTAAATGTTGCTGCTCGTAATACACAAGATGGTATGTCATTAATCCGTACAGCAGATTCAGCTTTAGACTCTGTATCTAACATCTTACTTCGTATGCGTGATCTTGCGAATCAATCTGCAACTGGTTCTAACAACAAAGGAAACCAAGCATCTTTACAAAAAGAATTTGCTGAATTACAAGATCAAATTGATTACATCGCGACTAATACTCAATTTAATGATCAATCTTTATTAAAAGATGATAAAGAAGTTGCTATTCAAACAATCGATTCATCTGATGCAGGTACACAATTAAAAATTCAATTAAAAAATTCTTCATTAGAGGGATTATCACTTCAAAAAGACACTGTAAAAATTGGGGAAGATACAATTGCGGATGCTGATGATGCTGCACAGGCATCTGACGCTTCAAGTGCAACTGAGGCAATTAAGGCTATTGATAACGCCTTAAGAACAGTTGCTGAAAATCGTGCTACTCTTGGTGCAACATTAAACCGTTTTGACTTCAATGTTAATAACTTAAAGAGCCAAGAATCTACTATGGCATCTTCAGCTTCTCAAATCGAAGACGCTGACATGGCAAAAGAAATGTCTGAAATGACTAAGTTTAAAATCTTGAACGAAGCTGGTATCAGCATGCTTTCTCAAGCAAACCAAACTCCACAAATGGTAAGTAAATTATTACAATAATCCATTTGATTTCTACTAAAATACATCTCTCCTTACTGAGAGATGTATTTTTTACAATGTTTAAAAAGATGTACTCCTACGTTCTGGTATACATTCAATTATTACAAAGGCTCTACCATCATATAAAGGTAAAATTCATATATCTCAACAATCAATTATATCGAACAAACTCCCAGATAGTTCTTCTACAAAAATAGATAATACACAAAAAAAGAAACCATACTTTACAATCTACTAGTCGCGCTAACAAAAGTGTCTGATTTCCCCATAAATTCTCTTAATAAAACACCTTTTAATCAAACAACTCACTTACTTATAACAAACTCGATCCTACAACAAGCCCTATTATTCTCTTCATTAATTAAGGCTCCCACGACTAAAGTCTCAAGCCAAACCCTTACGTATTTACTGATTTACGGGTGGGATTCTTGAATAACTAAACGTTCGCAGTCCATTTCTGTTTTGGACAACCTTCAAGATGAGAGCATCTTATTGCCCCCTAAACCAGACCATATAAGTGCTTAGGCTGATTTTGGCTGTTACCATCAATCACAGTTGCGTAGCGAATATTCATTGTCTCAACGATATCACGATGTGTCTCAAACCCACGTTGACACTTGTACTTTTTCTCGTGCTTTCCCTTGCTTCAACTATTTCAGATACAGGCATATTCATGAGTTTGATATACTCACGGCTACTTTGTTCCAATAAGCTAATTTTTTCTTTTGTGGGAAGCAATTTCACTTTAACTGTTATGGTCTGTGACATACATTTCTAGCAATAGAAATAAAGTAGGCACACACCCATAAACCTTGCAAGTACATAAGATGAGGAGATTCCTCTCTCAAACGTTTCGATGGCACTTCTTTTATTTTTGACATTGTATCAGCAGGACTAAGTGTTGGCAGTGTATTTAAAAACAAGTGAACGTGGTCTTTAACACATTCTATTGCAATAATAATATCAAGTTCTTTACATATCTCTTCAACCAACACTTTGAAACATTCTTCTACTTTTGCATTTTAAAAAATCTTTCTTCTGTATCGTGGACAAATTACAAAATGATTATAGTTACAGTGCACCAGTTATTTTCGAAAAATCACAAAAAATACTCGAAGAAACTACCAATACTTTGGATACTTAAAGCACCACAAACCTTACGATTTTTAGTGATACTCCGTATCCAACCTCACTTTCATCCCATTTCTAAAGGCGATGGGCTTTCTCATTCGGAAAGGGCTGTAAAAAGGTAACCTCTTTAGTAAAAAGTACTCTTAAAATCACAACAAAGACTGAGGCTAGTAAAGCAATTACAAAAATAAATATTGCATTCCAAGAAATGCAACATCACCATACTAAAATGAATGTAATGATACAACGGCTTCAATTACATATTAGACACTCAAATACTCAAAACATATCCTTGTATTCTTTTTCACCTATAGATAGGTCTTATAAAGCCAAAAACTTTAGTGATTTTGTGAAATATAAATTATTATCATAAACAACAATAAGCAAATTTCGTCCCACAAACAGTTATAACATTACCAAAAATTTTCAAAAATTATATAACAATTAAAAAGGTATATTGTTTTTCATATAATGACCAATATGCCTTCTTAAACCAAATTCCCTTACTATTTTTTCATTCATCTAGTCATTTTATATTCCATTAACCTTCTCCTATCTCACTTCTCTTTTAAGCACTTCTTTATCAAAGTGTATATATTTATAATCTCTATCTACCTAAAAATATAAATTACATGATCTAGAGTAACCAATAAAAAAATTAAATTACAAGTATGATTTAATAGAAATAATAATCTATGCCTAAATTTAAAACATCTTTATATATAAAAAAGAAATAACATTAGGAAACCTAAAATATTTGCTTTCAGATACGCCTATGTTCTTCTCCATTATTCTTAATCATTCAGTTTCTTATTCTTTATAAAATCTCTCAAAGAAAATTAAAAAGCACCAGGTATTTTCTTTTCAGAAATGTCCCGATGCTTTTTTATCAATAATTATAAAAATTATTTATTCATTTACTCCGCAATATAATCTTTTGCTGTGCGTGCACTTTCTAGCTTATTATTCTTTGTGACAGTAACATAAACTTTTCCTGCCTGTTCCCCTAGTTGTTTGATTTTTACATTTACTGCTGTCTTTTTATCTCCTACAGTATTTGTGCCTAGTTTTTTCCCTTCTGTTAATGCGTCATAAACATTTACAACATCACCTGTAGCTAACCCTGTTACTCTTACAATATCATCTTCACCATCATTGTTTAGCACAACAATATTGTTTGCTTTTAGAGCTTCTGATACTTCTGTTGCGTATTTTACTGCTGTTCGGCTACTTTCATCTTTGTTTGGTTTTGTCACAGTTACGTACACTGTTCCACCTGTTGACTCTAATAAGTCTTTCACTTTAATTGTTGCTTCTTTTCCACCGTCAGCTACTGCTTCTGATGTTGCTTTTACTTCTCCATCTTTCGCTACATTGTATACTTTTACAATGTCACCTTCTG
>NZ_JADAXF010000029.1:0-442 GCF_019837435.1 Bacillus sp. 16GRE42 | reverse complement strand
CATTTAATAGGAGTATTGGGGTGGGTAAAAATCGCATTTCCTCCTTTGAATTTTTCGATTTCTTTCCAAGTAGAATCAACATATTTATAAGAATAATTGCTACAAACCCCATTAGTCCCAATAGACTCCTTTAAGCCTTTAATACCACCCCAATTTATTTGTATACCGGCTGCTACAATAAGAATCTCATATTCAAGTAGCATTCCATCATCTAAAAGTATCTTATTTTGATCTGGAAACAACTTAATAACACTTTTAGGAATCCACGTTGCTCCTTTTGGAATAAGTGATTCTTGATCACGCATCGTACATTCCTTTGAAACAATTCCTCCCCCAACTAAACTCCATAATGGTTGGAAGTAATGTTTTTTAGATGAATCAATAATAGCTATACTTTCTTTCAATAGGGGTACATTTCGTAACAAATGTGCAGTAGAAGATA
>NZ_JADAXF010000028.1:0-609 GCF_019837435.1 Bacillus sp. 16GRE42 | reverse complement strand
CAAATAAGTTAAAATAATTCTTGTCTTAAATGAATATAGTCTGGTAATGATGGCAGAGAGGCCACACCCGTTCCCATACCGAACACGGAAGTTAAGCTCTCTAGCGCCGATGGTAGTTGGGACCTTGTCCCTGTGAGAGTAGGACGTTGCCAGGCAAAATGGAGGATTAGCTCAGCTGGGAGAGCACCTGCCTTACAAGCAGGGGGTCGGCGGTTCGATCCCGTCATCCTCCACCATATATGTCGGAGGGGTAGCGAAGTGGCTAAACGCGGCGGACTGTAAATCCGCTCCTTCGGGTTCGGCAGTTCGAATCTGCCCCCCTCCACCATTCTTAATTAATGGGCTATAGCCAAGCGGTAAGGCAACGGACTTTGACTCCGTCATGCGCTGGTTCGAATCCAGCTAGCCCAGCCATTAAGAGCCATTAGCTCAGTTGGTAGAGCATCTGACTTTTAATCAGAGGGTCGAAGGTTCGAATCCTTCATGGCTCACCATTTTAAATAAATATGCGGGTGTGGCGGAATTGGCAGACGCACTAGACTTAGGATCTAGCGCCTTTGGCGTGGGGGTTCGACTCCCTTCACCCGCACTTTTAATAAAATAACTCAA
>NZ_JADAXF010000027.1:0-613 GCF_019837435.1 Bacillus sp. 16GRE42 | reverse complement strand
AAAGTAAACTTTTCAATATTAGTTTACATTCGATTCCCCTTAAACATTGACTTACCACTGAATCCACTGATATCCTCAAAATACACAACAAAAGTATACATTCAAAATACTATAAATAAAGAGGTCAAAAATCCATGAACAAAAAACCACATCTTATTGATGTCCAACCTATCCGAACAAAAGAACAGATCGAAGATATGAAATGGGCCCTCAAACGTCATTGTTCCGAACGAGACTATATTCTCTTTCTTATTGGCATACATACCGGACTACGCGTAAGTGATCTACTCCAACTTGAAATACAAACCATAGTAAAACTAAAACGGAAAAAGAGAAAAGAATTTAAAATTAAAGAAGGAAAAACAAAGAAAGAACGTATAATTAATCTTACTTCTATCTTTGATGAAGTCTATTCGTATGCACAAACACTAGAAAGTACCTGGCTATTCCCTTCACGAAAAGGAGATCAACCTATTAGTAAGATCCAGGCTTATCGACAATTGCAAAAAGCCGGAGATTTTGCCGGTATAGAATCCATCGGAACTCATACCATGCGCAAAACCTTCGGTTATTGGTTCTATAAACAAACAAAAGATATAGCTATGTTGCAAGA
>NZ_JADAXF010000026.1:0-883 GCF_019837435.1 Bacillus sp. 16GRE42 | reverse complement strand
TTTACCGTGTGGTCCATCGTAGTAATTAATGCCGTATCCTTCCCAGTATATTGATCTTGCCATCCCAATCCCCTCTGGTTGCGGTGTACCAACAACACCACCTTTTCCCAAGTAGTCTAACGGATTCACAGCATTACTCTTATTCATATTCCAGCTGCCTTTATGCATTTCAAAATGTAAATGCTGACCATAGGCTTCTCCTGTTTCTCCCATAACCCCGATTGTTTGTCCTTGTGTAACATAATCACCTTGTTTAACTGTACGGGAGCCACTTCGCATATGAGCATATACGGTTTCCCATGTAACTCCATTAATATTATGGACAATCATAATACACTCGCCGTAACTAGTTGAAAAATAAGAACGACTAACTTGCCCGCCAGCTGCTGCATAAATTGGATGATAACCTGCTTGTGCAAGGTCTATCCCATGATGATCTGGTCTGTCACCCCTAAAACCACTTGTTACTCTCGTTGTATCTGTTGGATAAATAAATGTTGCCATATAAATCTTCCTTTCTATTTCTATATTGTCTATATTTATTATTTTTAAATATATTGTAGGTTTTCCAACCTCAAAATGAACAAAACAGAACATTTCCCTATTGTTATCTACTATTAAAATATCCATCTTGTAACCATAAGTTAAATGTCACTGAAATTAGCCAAAAATATCGAAAGCTATTATTCTATATAGCTAACTCTTCTTACCTAAAACACCGTTTAAAGATAAAAACAACTCTTAACAGAGTTGTTTTTATCGAATATCTACAATGTCAAAGTGTTTCTCTGGTGTCCAACGATTCCCACCAATATCAATCCAGCCTTCTTTACGGAAAAATACTGTAAGAGGTTCTTTTGAATTAATACTTCCTTTGTATGCT
>NZ_JADAXF010000024.1:0-1476 GCF_019837435.1 Bacillus sp. 16GRE42 | reverse complement strand
AGTTAATGTCAACTAAGTTTTTCATTTTGTTTGCCGCGTTCTGCGTTATTGCATCGGCGACTTGTTCTATATTACACCTCTATACTCTAATCGTCAATACCTTTTATTCAATTAATAATAAAAATAATTCCAAAGGTATTTTCCATATGAGTTTCAGTTATTTAATTTCTCTCATTCAATGAAAGTAATGAAAAGGACATCCTATTACATACAAGGCGTCCTTTTCATTAAACACTCTATACATACTCTTATACACTTTAACATTCTTCATTCTCTTTAACATTTCGATCGCCCGATATAAATAAATCAATTAATTTACGTTTATCCGCCCATATCACTCCGAATAAAACTAAGCTACCACCTATTACTATTCTCCACGTCAAAGATTCATTTAATAGAACAATTGAAGCAACAATACTTATTAACGGTAACGCATTTAAATATAATCCACTTACTGATGCCGAGACTGTCTCTAATGCTCTATTCCAAAACCAATACGCTAAAATTGTTGCCCCAATAACAAGATATATTACACTTAGTCCAACCTTCCACGTTTCAATCTTTGGAAGACCGTAATAAAAAGTTTCTGCCATTGCAAATGGTAATAGAATAACAGCTCCAATAATTAAAGTTAATGTTGTAAAAACCTTGTTTGATAGATACTGTTCTTGTTTTGGTCGTTTCAGCAATACTGTATAGAAAGCAAATAAGAACGTGCTTAATAAAATAAGGATATCTCCTATTAAAGATACTTCTTGATCGACATTACTAGATGGAATTGTAATAAGAAGTACTCCGATAGCCCCCAATACAATACCGATCCAATAATTAAGCTGAATTTTTTCTTTCAAAAAGAACGCTGAAAAAAGAATTGTAACTAAAGGTAAAGCAGCATCAATAATACTAACATGCAATCCACTCGTTAAAGAAATACCGTAGGATGTGAACATAAAGTACCCAGCTACACCAGTAAAAGATAGTAAACTCATTCTTTTCCACGGGACTTGTTTATGTACAACTGATCTTTTTAATTGTTTAAATGAGAATAGTAAACAAATTCCACCAGCTAAGAAAAGGCGAATAAATAACAAAGTAAATGGCTGAATAGATTCTAATGCCCACTTTGTTGGCGCAATGGCTGTCCCCCATAATATAACAGCCACTAATAACATGCATATTTCTTTCATAATCCCCCACACCCATCAAAAAATATATGTTAACTATCTTAATTATAGATTTTTTCTTATGTAAAATCCTTTAAAAATGAAAAACAACTAAAATAGCTATTTTCCACATAACGGTTTCATATAAAAAGTAAAATATTTTAGTCATTCCACGGCTCAATTAATACAAAAAGGTAATTCTTACCTTAAACTAATATTTAAATGTATTACTTTATTATCTTTTATGGCATTATCGTTCAAAATTCATTTTAAATAGTCTCTATTTCATCTTTTTTCTTCTTTAAGATTATTA
>NZ_JADAXF010000023.1:0-2443 GCF_019837435.1 Bacillus sp. 16GRE42 | reverse complement strand
GTTTTAAACTTCTTATCAGCCTCAAGTAAGTAATCCTTATTCTTTTGACCCTCTCATATTCATTTTCTTTCATCATTTTTGATGTGTAGTTTAAGATTTTTTATTTTATTTTTTGTAGAAGCAATCTGTTGATGTGTTAAAATAGTGCAGTTGTTTTTTTGAGTACTTGAATATAAGAAGATTTAATTTTGAAAAAGGAGATAATATGAAAAAGATAGGTGTAATTACTATAGTAGTTTTAGTTCTTCTAGCAATTACTTATATGTTAGTCGGGAATTATTTTTATAATTATGCGTTGAATGCGAAACAAGAGAAAGAATTTTTGGAGGATAATCCTCACTTAGTGGAAACAGTGAATGCATCGGGAGGTATGTTCGCTACAAATGAAGAAAAGGATGCGAGCTTTGTCTCAAATCATAAACCTAATACACTACACATAAATTCTTTTGATAAGTTGAAATTAACAGGTTATGAATATATGAATGAACAATCTAGCCATAAATGGGCAATTGTAGTTCATGGATATGATAGTAAGGCATTGAAAATGACGAAATATATCCGGAATTTTTATGAAGAAGGATATAACGTCATAGCGCCAGATCTTCGTGGGCATGGAAATAGTGAAGGCAATTATATAGGGATGGGCTGGCACGATCGTAAAGATATTTTGATGTGGATTCAACAAATTGTACAGAAAGACCCTAATGCTGAAATAGCACTCTTTGGTGTTTCAATGGGGGGAGCAACTGTAATGATGACTTCAGGTGAAGAGTTACCTTCTAACGTTAAAGTTATTATTGAAGATTGTGGATACTCAACTGTTATTGATGAATTTACGTATCAACTAAAAGATTTATTCCATTTGCCAAAGTTTCCTGTTATGAATGCGGCAAATACAGTTACAAAATTAAGAGCTGGATATGATTTAGAAGAAGCTTCAGCTGTAAAACAAGTAGCGAAAAGTAAAACACCGATGCTATTTATTCATGGGGATGCTGATACATTCGTTCCCTATGAAATGTTAGATGAAGTATATAATGCTGCAAAAGTAGAAAAAGAGAAATTAATTGTTCCAGGTGCTGGACATGGAGAAGCCGAGAAGGTAGATTCGAATAAATATTGGAATACCGTATGGAAGTTCGTGGGGAGATACATTCCAGCGTAATTAGATTGTTTTAGATTTGTATATACGATAATCAGAAGGAAGTGTTTTTATACTTTTGATTATCGTTTTTTCTATTTAAAAACTCATTTTAGTTTGTGGTATATAAGGTTTGAAGCATAAATTTTTGAATTCCTTATTGCCAATGCTACAATAATTGAAAACTACATGTTAATGAGGTGTTTCTATGAAAATTGAAGTATGGTCAGATTTTGTATGCCCATTTTGCTATATTGGGAAACGTAGATTAGAAATGGCTTTAGAGCAATTTCCGCATAAGAAGGATGTTGAAGTCGAGTTTAAAAGTTTTGAATTAGATCAAAATGCTCCAATTTATTCTGGAACAAGTATTAATGAAGTACTTGCATCAAAGTATGGGATTAGTATTGAAGAAGCTAAGCGTAATAATATACAATTAGGCAATCATGCAGCTAGTATGGGGTTAAGTTTTAATTTTGATGAGATGAAGCCGACGAACACATTTGATGCGCATCGTCTTGCTAAATTTGCAAAGGATCAAGGGAAAGAAAAAGAGATTACGGAAAATCTACTTTTTGCATATTTCACTGAATCGAAAAATTTAAGTGATGTGGATACGCTTGCTACTATTGCTGAAGCTTCAGGTTTAGATAAGCAAGAAGCTTTACGTGTTATTAATGATAAAAGTGCATATGCAAATGATGTTAGAATTGATGAAGCGATTGCTCAGCAATATCAAATTTCAGGAGTACCTTATTTTATTATTAATCAAAAGTATGCTATTTCAGGTGCGCAACCACTTGAAACTTTTGTCGGTGCACTTCAGCAAGTTTGGGAAGAAGAGAATCCTGCATCTAAGTTACAAGAGCTTTCTTCAGAGGGTGGAAGCGATATGTCTTGTACGGATGAAAGTTGTTCTGTACCTTCAAAAGAACAATAGTTTTTATGATGGAATAGCAACCCATAGAGCGTTTCATGGGTTGCTTATCTATTCTTATAGAAGAGGTATATAAATAGATAAATTAATAACGTAAATAGGATTTTTAAAAAAATGAAGTTTTTTAGAAAAACATGTTGACGATTAAGGGTTAGAGGTGTAATATAGAACAAGTCGCCGATGCAATAACGCAGAACGCGGCAAACGAAATGAAAAACTTAGTTGACATTAACTAACGAAGATGTTAACATAAGGAAGTCGCAAATGAGCGACCAAGTAGTTCTTTGAAAACTGAACGAAACAAACAATGTGAAACGTCAATTTTTATTTTTAGATGCTAGACAAACTAACTTTATTGGAGAGTT
>NZ_JADAXF010000022.1:0-2939 GCF_019837435.1 Bacillus sp. 16GRE42 | reverse complement strand
CATATTATATGGTTAAGTCCTCGATCTATTAGTATTCGTCAGCTCCACATGTCACCATGCTTCCACCTCGAACCTATCAACCTGATCATCTTTCAGGGATCTTACTAGCTTACGCTATGGGAAATCTCATCTTGAGGGGGGCTTCATGCTTAGATGCTTTCAGCACTTATCCCTTCCGCACATAGCTACCCAGCTATGCCCTTGGCAGAACAACTGGTACACCAGCGGTGCGTCCATCCCGGTCCTCTCGTACTAAGGACAGCTCCTCTCAAATTTCCTACGCCCACGACGGATAGGGACCGAACTGTCTCACGACGTTCTGAACCCAGCTCGCGTACCGCTTTAATGGGCGAACAGCCCAACCCTTGGGACCGACTACAGCCCCAGGATGCGATGAGCCGACATCGAGGTGCCAAACCTCCCCGTCGATGTGGACTCTTGGGGGAGATAAGCCTGTTATCCCCGGGGTAGCTTTTATCCGTTGAGCGATGGCCCTTCCATGCGGAACCACCGGATCACTAAGCCCGACTTTCGTCCCTGCTCGACTTGTAGGTCTCGCAGTCAAGCTCCCTTATGCCTTTGCACTCTACGAATGATTTCCAACCATTCTGAGGGAACCTTTGGGCGCCTCCGTTACACTTTAGGAGGCGACCGCCCCAGTCAAACTGCCCACCTGACACTGTCTCCCGGGTCGATAAGACCCGTAGGTTAGAATTTCAATACATTCAGGGCGGTATCCCACCAGCGCCTCCACCGAAGCTAGCGCTCCGGTTTCAATGGCTCCCGCCTATCCTGTACAAAATGTACCAAAATTCAATATCAGGCTACAGTAAAGCTCCACGGGGTCTTTCCGTCCTGTCGCGGGTAACCTGCATCTTCACAGGTACTATAATTTCACCGAGTCTCTGGTTGAGACAGTGCCCAAATCGTTACACCTTTCGTGCGGGTCGGAACTTACCCGACAAGGAATTTCGCTACCTTAGGACCGTTATAGTTACGGCCGCCGTTTACTGGGGCTTCAGTTCAGAGCTTCGCTTACGCTAACCCCTCTCCTTAACCTTCCAGCACCGGGCAGGTGTCAGCCCCTATACTTCGCCTTACGGCTTCGCAGAGACCTGTGTTTTTGCTAAACAGTCGCTTGGGCCTATTCACTGCGGCTTTCCGTTAAGAAAGCACCCCTTCTCCCGAAGTTACGGGGTCATTTTGCCGAGTTCCTTAACCAGAGTTCTCTCGCACACCTTAGGATTCTCTCCTCGCCTACCTGTGTCGGTTTGCGGTACAGGCACCTTTTATCTCGCTAGAAGCTTTTCTTGGCAGCGGGGAATCAAAGACTTCGCTCCATAAGGAGCTTCCCCATCACAGCTCAGCCTTCACGATAAGCGGATTTGCCTACTTATCAGCCTAACTGCTTGGACGTGCACAACCAATCGCACGCTTCTTCTATCCTTCTGCGTCCCTCCATTGCTCAAACGATAAAGAGGTGGTACAGGAATATCAACCTGTTGTCCATCGCCTACGCCTGTCGGCCTCGGCTTAGGTCCTGACTAACCCTGAGCGGACGAGCCTTCCTCAGGAAACCTTAGGCATTCGGTGGACGGGATTCTCACCCGTCTTTCGCTACTCATACCGGCATTCTCACTTCTAAGCGCTCCACCAGTCCTTCCGGTCTGACTTCACTGCACTTAGAACGCTCCCCTACCACTGATACCATTGGTATCAATTCGCAGCTTCGGTGGTGTATTTAGCCCCGGTACATTTTCGGCGCAGAGTCACTCGACTAGTGAGCTATTACGCACTCTTTAAATGGTGGCTGCTTCTAAGCCAACATCCTAGTTGTCTAAGCAACTCCACATCCTTTTCCACTTAATACACACTTTGGGACCTTAGCTGGCGATCTGGGCTGTTTCCCTCTTGACTACGGATCTTATCACTCGCAGTCTGACTCCTAAGGATAAGTCATTGGCATTCGGAGTTTGACTGAATTCGGTAATCCGATGAGGACCCCTAGTTCAATCAGTGCTCTACCTCCAAGACTCTTACACTTAAGGCTAGCCCTAAAGCTATTTCGGGGAGAACCAGCTATCTCCAGGTTCGATTGGAATTTCTCCGCTACCCACACCTCATCCCCGCACTTTTCAACGTGCGTGGGTTCGGGCCTCCATTCAGTGTTACCTGAACTTCACCCTGGACATGGGTAGATCACCTGGTTTCGGGTCTACGACCACGTACTAAACGCCCTATTCAGACTCGCTTTCGCTGCGGCTCCGCCTCTTCAGCTTAACCTCGCACGGGATCGTAACTCGCCGGTTCATTCTACAAAAGGCACGCCATCACCCATTAACGGGCTCTGACTATTTGTAGGCACACGGTTTCAGGATCTCTTTCACTCCCCTTCCGGGGTGCTTTTCACCTTTCCCTCACGGTACTGGTTCACTATCGATCACTAGGGAGTATTTAGCCTTGGGAGATGGTCCTCCCAGATTCCGACGGAATTTCACGTGTTCCGCCGTACTCAGGATACATTCAAGAGAGAACGAAGTTTCGACTACGGGGTTGTTACCCTCTACGACGGACCTTTCCAGGTCGCTTCGTCTACCTCGTTCCTTTGTAACTCCGTATAGAATGTCCTACAACCCCAAGAGGCAAGCCTCTTGGTTTGGGCTATGTTCCGTTTCGCTCGCCGCTACTCAGGAAATCGCATTTGCTTTCTCTTCCTCCAGGTACTTAGATGTTTCAGTTCCCTGGGTCTGTCTTCCTTACCCTATGTATTCAGGTAAGGATACCATACCATTACGTATGGTGGGTTTCCCCATTCGGAAATCTTCGGATCAAAGCTTACTTACAGCTCCCCGAAGCATATCGGCGTTAGTCCCGTCCTTCATCGACTCCTAGTGTCAAGGCATCCACCGTGCGCCCTTTCTAACTTAACCAAACTAAAA
>NZ_JADAXF010000021.1:0-3657 GCF_019837435.1 Bacillus sp. 16GRE42 | reverse complement strand
AATTCTAAATCATAGCACACCACAAATTACACTAAAATATATCGGTATCAATAAAGAAGAAAAAGATAATATTTTAGATTCATTTAAAATCTAAATAGATAATGTAAAAAAGACTAATTAATTAATTAGTCTTTTTTACATTATCTATTTAACTATTAAAATTAATAAATAACCTGAAATAATAGCAAATAAAACACTTAATAAACTACCAATAAGATAATACTCTGCAAAACATTTATCATCAAATTGCTTAAATCTAGTAAGAGCTTTTATTGTAACTATAAACGTAATAGCTACAAAAGCCTGAGCCCCTATTAAAAACATAATTACAAGTCTTTCAATCATACCAATGTATTTCCCTACTCTAGTAGGTGGTTCTTGATAATGATTTTGTATATTAGTTTTTTCAATTACATATTCTTCTGAAAGCTTATTATCTTTATACGTTAAATTTAATTTATGTTCGATTGTCGAATCAATAAAATTATCAGCATTAGGTTTAAAAGGTTTAAGTATTATTTCAAATAAATAGGCACAAAAATAAGTATTAAACATAATAACCGAACCAACAGCCGTAATTTTATCAATAGTAGAAAAATTAACACTCCCACTAGAACCACTAAACAAAAAAGAACCTAAAAATTTTAAAATATCATTCCAATCATAAGTAATTAAACTTAAAATTCGAAGGGAAAATATAATAAATATAATGTGTAAAATTTGATCCAATATATATATAAATACCGAAGACCAAGTAGAAGAATTTACATTTGGATATTTTTTGAATTCTTCTTTCCCTATATCTGTAAAAAAATGAAAAATACAAATTAACAATATTGCTCCAAAAACAACAAAAGAAAATTGACCAATAAACACTGCAATTAATACATACGTAATAAAATGTATAACAACATGAATAAACAAAGCTTTATGCTTTTCTTTTTTATTAGAACTCTCCTTCCCTTTATTTATCTTATCTGTTTGAAATAAATAATCAGCTAAAAAATGCCCAAAAATTAAAGAAAATACTAATTCACTCAAAATCCATCCACCTAACCTAATTGTTTTTGAAGTTTATTTAATAAATCTAATAAATCTTTTTGCATATGACGATATAAATAATAATCAGAACGACTAATTAATTTTGCTACATTTACTTTAGCATTTTTACTAGTGTATCCAAGTTCTATTCCTAATTCCTCATAAGTCATTGATGGATTCAACTCCATCAGCTTTATCAATTCTTTTTGTTTTTCAGATTTGTTTAATTCGGTAAAAATTGTATACACTAATGCATTTATAGCTTGATATGGAATATTTTCATTCCCTAAAGCAAAAAATGTAACATGTTGATTATTTTGAGGATATACAAAATCATTAATATTATTTGTATCCTTCAAATATTTATCAACAGCTCTAAACGCATTTATTACAGCACTACCATTTATACGATTAACATCAATAATAGATCCAGTATCAAGTGTACCAAAACCAAGGCCAAAATATAATTCAATTTCATATTTCCAAGCTAATTTTCTAATAAAACGAAATACATTAAAACCTTCTTTAAAAGATGAAAGAACTCCTATAATTTCATCTCCACGTCTAACTTGAAATGGAACAACTAAATAATTCAAATACTTACGATTTAAAGAATTAGCAATACGCATAAGTTTATTTTCTATCACCGATTTATTTGGATAACCCTCTGATTTAACAACATCCATTGATATACATACACAAGAATCTGAAGGATTTAATACAATTAAATTTTTTTTGAATGAATCCATTGACATTTCACCACCATTTGAATATTATATAATATTTGATAAAAAAAGTTAAGTTACCGTTTAAATGTCTAAAACTCAAAAGTTACCGTTTAAACGGTAACTTTTGAGTTTTAGAATTAACTATTTTTATATTTTAATAAAAATATATTTTTTAGTTTATTATTTTAAATTAAATAATAAACTAAATTTTCCGTCCTACACTTTTTATTGCATGAATCACTAGATTAAGAGTATGCCCTTCCTCATAATGACTTTACCCACATAAACGCATAAAACTCTCATTTAATTATTTCCAAAATTGATACCATTTCTTATCTTTACTTGCTGCAATCATCTTCTTAACTTCCTGGACTTCCCTTATTGTTTGCATGAGCATTTCATCACGGCCCTGATTCTTCTTCATATCTTCGCTAGTATTTGTCGCTATAAGTACCTGGGATTCTCGTATCGCTTGTATAGCATTTAATAACTCTGATTCTCTTTGTATGAATCGCTGGTCTTGCTCAGTTAATCGTTTAGTTAATTCCTGGAGCAATCCATTTTGTTTTTCAATAACTTCTTTTTGATCTTGAATCATCGTCTGTAGCGTTGTAGCGTTGAAATCCAATTCTTCATAGCGCTCAACTTCATATCGATCCAATGGTAACACCTCAACACCTTGATGCCATGATACAATTTGCTTTGTGGCATTTTCTAGTGTCATATCTGTATCGTTCTTTAGGTTTATAACCTTACGGAATACCATTACATCACTTTCTCTATACTTCCTATGCCCACGCTCATTTTTTATGAAGGTATAACCCTCTTTTTCTAACACGTCTGCATACTTACGTAACGTAGATGATTGAATACCTAATTGCTCCGCCACATCACTAGGACTATAAAACGTCTTCATAGCATTTCACCTCAAAAATATATTCGCTATAGCAATGATATACCCTTTTTCCTAATAATTCACGTATCACTTGTTTTCATTTATACAAGATTTTATACAAATTTTTGTACTAATACAGGACATTAATAAACCTGAAAAACCCCATCATCTTCATAATGTATAAAATCATGCATAGGATGATAAACAAATAAAAAGCAAAATCCTTGATATCAAAAAGATTTTACTTTTTATTTGCTACCGATAATAGGACGTTATGTCAACTGTATATGAATAAAGTATACATAAATCGATGATACAAATAAAAAACAAATGTTCCCATAAATTATTATGACTTTTACTTACAATATATTTTTTGAAAACTAGGCTTATATAATATGGATAATAGCTGATACCATCAAAATTTCCTTTTCATAAAAATATCTAGATTAATATTTTCGGTATTATTACCTATTAAAAGGAAGTGTATAAATGTATTATTATAATCAGTTTATTCCTTATTCTATTCGTCAATATCAAGAAGAACCCACATGTTTTTTAAATCCAGAAGATTTCTTACCCTCTACCACACATTGGCCAACAATGTATTCAAATACAAGTCATATAACAATGGAACAAAAAGAAAGAATAGATTTTGATGAAACTACATTTGGTCGTTTAGAGATATTTGCACGTGGAGCAGACAACGCTTTATGGCATATATGGCAAACAGCTCCCAACAACGGTTGGAGTAATTGGGGGTCACTGGGTGGCACAATCGATTCACCAGTCGTATCACGAAACGCTGATGGACGTTTAGAAGTATTTGTAATTGGAGCAGATCGTGCTCTATGGCATATATGGCAAACAGCTCCCAACAACGGTTGGAGTGATTGGGCATCTCTAGGTGGCACTATTGATATGTTAACAGTAGGGAAAAATGCTGATGGACGCCTTGAAGTTTTCGCGCGCGGAACAGATCGTGCTTTATGGCAC
>NZ_JADAXF010000020.1:0-4275 GCF_019837435.1 Bacillus sp. 16GRE42 | reverse complement strand
CGAGAAGATCCTTTCATTCTTCTAGAAAGGACACGTTGTGCTTTCGCCAACTTATCTTCTGATGATCGGAAAAACTTCGGATTTTCATAGGGTTTTCCATCTGACAAAATAGCGAAATCTTTTAGTCCTACATCTATTCCTATGTAAGAATGTGTTTTCGGAAGTTCTTGTACTTCTGTTTCAACTAATAGTGATACAAAATATCTACCAGAAGGGTTTCGTCTAACTGTAGCATTTACAATACGTCCTGTTATTTCACGACTTTTGGCAAATCGAACAAGACCTAGTTTTGGCAATTTTATTTTGTTTCCTACAACGGCAATGTTTTCATTTGTTTGTTTTGTGGTATAAGATTGTACGTTATTTTTCTTGGATTTGAAACGCGGGGCACTATTTTGTTTTTTGAAAAATCGTGTATACGCATCCGCAAGGTTGCGAACAGACGACTGAATCGCAATACTATCCACTTCCTTTAGCCAAACAAACTCTTTTTTCCTGGCAGGAAGTTTGGAAGAGCATGTACCATAGGTCAAGCCTTTTCCTGTCTCTTTGTATGTGTGATCCCATAAGGATAGGAAATGATTAAATACAAAGCGGGAACAACCAATCGTTTTGTTGATTAGAGTTGCTTGTGCTTGATTTGGATAGATACGGAACTTATAGGCTTTATTGATCATCATTTCATTCACCTCCATTTTGGTATATAACTATTATAAACCAAACATATATTCGGCAGATAGTTAAAGTAACACTTTCTGTATGTCGAACAATTAAGATGGCTTCCTGCCATCCCTTGTTCGAAGCCAATTCATCATTCATCTCCCACCTACTCACTTCGCGTTCCTTGAGGAAGGAGTCTTCTTGGCTAAAATGATAAATATTAAAGAGCTAATTCTATACAAGGATTAGCTCTTTTCTTACGACCAATCGAATATCCATTATTTTTGTAAAATACCCCTATAACATCTGTTATACTGTATATTGAAATTTAGAATACTTAAGGGGGGGATTAGGATGGCAAAAGCAATTAATGAAAAAGAAGAAAAAAAGCGCAGAGGGTGCGGATGTTTTGGGTGCCTAGGTATTATTATTTTATTAATTATTTTAATTGGCTCGTGCGCTAAAGACTCGGATAACGATAAATCCGACAAAGCCGCTACTACTATTAAACAAGAAGAAACAAAGAAATCTGAGGAATCAAAGGAAGACGAGAAAAAACAACAAGATCTTCAGAAGCAACAAGAGGAACAAAAGAAACAAGAAGAACTTAAAAAACAAGAAGCTGAACAAAAAAAACAGCAGGAACTTCAGAAACAACGTGACGAGCAGCAAAAACAACAAGAATTGAAGAAACAACAAGAGCAACAAAAGAAACAAGAAGCTGCTACTCAACCCAAAACAAATCAAGTAATAGAACAAAATGGTACTTGTACTATCAAAGGCAATAAAAATAGTAGGGGCGAGAAAATTTATCATATGCCTGGTCAACAGTTCTATGATAAAACGAAAGCTGAAGAGATGTTTTGTTCAGAAGCCGACGCAAAATCTGCCGGTTATAGGGCATCAAAAAAATAAATTAAAAAACCGGCTCCTTATGAGTCGGTTTTACTATTACTTCACACTCATATACTTCTCACTAGCAGTATATAAAATGTCTTCCTATTAGAATTATATGTTTGTATTTCTTTTTCATTTCCCATTGTCATCCTTTTTCATAATTTTTGTATGGTCAAACAATCCACTTGCTGACAATCCGATAATCATTCCTTGAAGTATATTCATTTTGATATCTTGAGACAAAAATAAAACACCTAGCACAATGCCAAGCGTCAAATTTAATATCGGGATATATTTCGTTTGCAATCCATTTGTTTTTGCAATTTGTGATAATCCTACAACAACCCCAATCATTGCCGTAATTTCAATCATTACATACCGCCACCTTTCAAGAAGAAAGTCAGAGCCGCTCCAATTATTCCACCAATAATAAGACGTAAGATCCATGTTGTATTAGCACTAATCTTATCTAATTGCTTATTAATATTAATAATGTCTTTTTCATTACCTGTTGTCCGCATTTCTAAACTTCTAATCTCTAATCGTATGTCTTTAATATCTTGCCTTATTTCGTGAACATCCCCTTTCACCTCTTGTAAACCATCCATATTTCCACCTCTTTCCCACTTCTTATTTGCTTTAAAATAAAAAATCCTACACTACAATATGCTTGGCTTTATGTTTCATTATTTAGTTCCTTTTTTATCTTTCTCATCTATATGTCCCTCGATAGAACCCCCAACATCAACTTCTGCAGGAACTTCTACTACTGGATCCCCTGCTTTAACAATGGAAACCGTAATTGGACTACCTCTAAATAGCTCTACGTTAACATTAAAATTACTAGCGGTAATAATCCCAGCATTCACTAAATTGTCTACAACATCATCAATTTCCATAAACTTATTATCATTACCTGGCATCATATCCTCATTCGGAGTTGGATTTTGAATGAATTGCATAACTAACTTCTCTAAGATAGGAATGATTTGATTGATAATTTGGCTCTGTAATTGATTGTCCTCTGGATGTTTATTTTGGATAGGATTTGTCATCTTGTTCTCTCCCCCTAAAAAACAAAAATAGAGCAGCTTATAGCTGCTCCGTTTTTGTTTTCTTTTCAGTTGTATTTTTGTTAATTCTTCAGTTTTTAATTTTACTTAGAGATCTTCTATTAATACGTTTAAAAATATCTTCTAATGTGTTTAATTTATTTGTGATTACACTATCTTTTTTATTGATTTTTCACTTGAACCATACACCATTGTCTAAGCTAGATATAAATTACTACTCCAAAATCTCCAATGATTTGCTCTTTGTTAACTTAAATACGTGCTTTTTAATGTCTTTATAAAGAATAGTTTCAATATCTATGCAGTCTTTAAACAAACTGATTACTGATCTACTCAATTCCTTCTTGAATCAAGGCATGAGAACAACTTAGTTCAGGACAACAGTACCATTTTTTATTCCCGGTCTTAGCCAGAACCCAAAACGAATAGCCACTCAAACGAGTAGACCTAAACCTTTTATCGAATATCTATAATGTCAAAGTGTTTCTCTGGTGCCCAACGATTCCCACCAATATCAATCCAGCCTTCTTTACGGAAGAATACCGTAAGAGGTTCTTTTGAGTTAATACTGCCTTTGTATGCGCCGTTAATTCCATCACAATAGCTTACTTCATATCCTTCTGGAAATTTTGATATTGCCTTAAAGGGTCTCCAATAATAATGCTCTGCTTTTACCCAACGGCCTCTACCTAGATCTAACCAAACATCATTATCTTCTCCCCAGTACGCATCCCAGTATAATACTTCTGCTGCTGTCGTAAAGTCCCCAAGATAGTTACCGTGTGGTCCATCGTAATAGTTAATACCATATCCTTCCCAATATATTGATTTTGCGAACCCAATCCCCTCTGGTTGCGGTGTACCAACAACGCCACCCTTACCTGTAAACCATTCAAGAGATTTTTCACTGTTTAAATAATTTAAATCTACATTACCAGTTACGCCTGCAAGACTACCTGTTTCTGTATACTGCCATAAATCACAACTATACGCTGGTTTATTTCCATAACGTGGAATCCAAAGGAAATCCGCATTCACAGTATTAAGTCCATAGCTTGTATACATGTGGTGTGATACATATAGACCTACTTTCCAACCTGCTGCACGGCATGTATCAATAAATGCCTGCGAAGCTTTTGCTAAGTTAGCCGCTCCACAACTTGCTAATGTGTCATCTTCTACATCTAATACTAAAAACTTTGCTTCTTTATCAGCGCGCGCCATAAAATCATTTGCTTCTACAATAGCATCCTGAATACTTACATAACATCCATAAGCATAGTGCCCAAATGGGACACCATAGTCTTTACAGCCTTGCACATACTCTTTATAACGTTTATCAATTGTCCTAGATCCATATTGTACACGTATAATAGCAAGGTCTAGCTCCTTACTAGCTGCAGCCCAATTTATTGAATTATTGTGATGAGATAAATCTGCAATTTTTTTCATTTCCATTCGCCTTCTTTCTCCTATAAAAATTTAAGAATAAAAAAACAACTCTTAACAGAGTTGTTTTTATCGAATATCTACAATGTCAAAGTGTTTCTCTGGTGTCCAACGATTCCCACCAATATCAATCCAGCCTTCTTTACGGAAGAATACTGTAAGAGGTTCTTTTGAATTAATACTGCCTTTGTACGCG